>NZ_WMBX01000002.1:0-1193130 GCF_010994165.1 Pseudomonas nitroreducens
CCATAGAGCGTTGGAACCACCTGATCCCATCCCGAACTCAGTAGTGAAACGACGCATCGCCGATGGTAGTGTGGAGTTTCTCCATGTGAGAGTAGGTCATCGTCAAGCTCCTATCCCAAGACCCCTGGTCAGCTTCGCTGGCCGGGGGTTTTGCTTATTAGTGTAAGCAACCCGAATTCGGATGAGCGCCAAGGCGAGCATCCAACCGAATTGCTTGACGACCATAGAGCATTGGAACCACCTGATCCCATCCCGAACTCAGTAGTGAAACGATGCATCGCCGATGGTAGTGTGGAGTTTCTCCATGTGAGAGTAGGTCATCGTCAAGCTTCTAATTCCAAAACCCCTGATCAGCGAAAGCTGATCGGGGGTTTTGTTTTTGGGGAAGGGAAAATACTCGCTGTGCCATGGGATGCTTCCGCTTGGCGCGCCGCCCTCTCCCTAACCCTCTCCCTGAAGGGAGAGGGGACCGATTGGCACGGTGAACAGTTCTGGCGTTAGTCGGAGAACGATGCTATTCGCGAGCAAGCTCGCCCCTACAGCGGGCTGAGGGGCTTGGTCATGATGAGGGTGCGCTCTTCACCGTGGAGTTGTTCGCGCAGCACGCGATAGCCCAGGCGAGTGTAGAAGCTCTCAGCAGTGATGGAGGAGGGGACCAGCAGGGCCTCTATGCTGCGCTCCAGAGCGGCTTTCTCGATTCGGCTCATAAGGGACTGGCCGATGCCTTTGCGTTGCTGCGCAGGGGCTATGAAGAGGCTGCGCACGACATCGCCATCCAGGGCGCCAGTGCCGACCACCTGGTTGCCCAGCAGGGCGACGAACGCCAACCGATGTTCGAGTAATTCCATCACCCGTTCAGGCGTGAAGTGCGCCACCACCGACTCGATGACGCTCGTCGGGTAGTCCAGGCCGTTGCTCTCCCTGACCGCCGCCACGATCACCTGGCTGATGGCCTTGGCGTCGTTGCTGCGGGCTTGTCTGATCATCAAATCCATCTGCGTACTCCCTTTTATCAGCCTGTTAATCCTGACTGGATCGAGCGTGGGAGGGTAGGGCGCGGATTCGCAGGCAACAAAAAAGGCGCCCTGAGGCGCCTTTTTGTTTTGATCACCGATCAGCCGTTGTGGCGTTTCAGGACCAGGGTGGCGTTGGTGCCGCCGAAGCCGAAGCTGTTGCTCATGACGGTGTCGATCTTCGCGTTTTCGCGGGTCTCGCGCAGGATCGGCAGGTCGGCGACCTCCGGGTCCAGTTCGTCGATGTTGGCGGAGCCGGCGATGAAGTTGCCTTCCATCATCAGCAGGCAGTAGATCGCTTCGTGAACGCCGGCAGCGCCCAGGGAGTGGCCGGACAGGCTCTTGGTGGAGCTGATGGCTGGGGCGTTGCTGCCGAACACTTCGCGCACACCACGGATTTCAGCGACGTCGCCGACCGGGGTGGAGGTGCCGTGGGTGTTCAGGTAGTCGATCGGGGTGTCGACGGTGGCCAGGGCCTGCTGCATGCAGCGGATGGCGCCTTCGCCGCTCGGGGCGACCATGTCGTAGCCGTCGGAAGTGGCGCCGTAGCCGACGATCTCGGCGTAGATCTTGGCACCACGCTTGAGGGCGTGTTCCAGCTCTTCGACCACGACCATGCCGCCGCCGCCGGCGATGACGAAGCCGTCACGCTTGGCGTCGTAGGCGCGGGAAGCCTTTTCCGGGGTGTCGTTGTATTGGGTGGAGAGGGCGCCCATGGCGTCGAACAGGCAGCTCTGGCTCCAGTGTTCTTCCTCACCGCCGCCAGCGAAGACGACGTCCTGCTTGCCCAGCTGGATCTGTTCCATGGCCTGGCCGATGCAATGCGCGCTGGTGGCGCAGGCCGAGGAGATGGAGTAGTTCACGCCCTTGATCTGGAAGGGAGTGGCCAGGCACGCGGATACGGTGCTGCCCATGGTGCGGGTCACGCGGTATGGGCCGATGCGCTTGACGCCCTTCTCGCGCAGGGTGTCGATGGCTTCCATCTGGTTCAGGGTGGAAGCACCGCCGGAGCCGGCGATCAGGCCGGTGCGCGGGTTGGATATCTGCTCGGGGGTGAGGCCGGAGTCCTTGATCGCCTGTTCCATTGCCAGGTAGGCGTAAGCGGCGGCGTCGCCCATGAAGCGGAAGACCTTGCGGTCGATCAGCTCTTCCAGGTTCAGGTTGACCGAACCGGACACGTGGCTGCGCAGGCCCATCTCGGCATAGCTCGGGTTGTGGCGGATGCCAGCACGGCCTGCGCGAAGGTTGGCGGAGACGGTGTCTTTGTCATTGCCCAGGCAGGAAACGATGCCCAGACCGGTGATCACGACGCGACGCATGCGGATACCCTTAGAAGCTGTCAGTGGAAGTGAACAGGCCGACGCGGAGGCCTTCGGCGCTGTAGATTTCGCGGCCATCGACGCTGACGGTGCCGTCGGCGATGGCCAGGATCAGCGAACGATTGATCGTACGCTTGATGTGAATGTTGTAGGTGACTTTCTTGGCGGTCGGCAGGACCTGGCCGAAGAACTTCACTTCGCCCGAACCCAGGGCGCGGCCGCGGCCGGGATTGCCCTGCCAGCCGAGGTGGAAGCCTACCAGCTGCCACATGGCGTCGAGGCCCAGGCAGCCCGGCATGACGGGGTCGCCTTCGAAGTGGCAGGCGAAGAACCACAGGTCCGGGTTGATATCCAGCTCGGCGACCAGTTCGCCCTTGCCGTACTTGCCGCCGACATCACTGATGTGGGTGATGCGGTCGATCATCAGCATGTTCGGGGCGGGCAGTTGCGCATTACCCGGGCCGAAGAGCTCGCCGCGGCTGCAGCGCAGCAGGTCTTCTCGGGTGAAGGCGTTTTGTTTGGTCATGCGAGCTCCTCAAAAATCCTGGATAGCAGGCGTTGTTTGGCTTGTGCCTGCGGTGCCGCGTACCGTCGTACTTGTCACGGTGTCATGCGGCAGCCTAGTCATAGACTATTGCCTTTAAGTGAAAGTCACAGCAATCGGCGAACGCTTGTTCACTTTTCGCCGACGCCAGGTTTCCCTGTCGGGACGCAGGCCGTGGGCCGGTCCGCAGTTTGCGGGCAAGTGCTCCCTGGATCAACGACCTGGAGCAACCCAGCGCTGCAGAATCCGCTGCAACTCCGCACGTTTGAACGGCTTTGCGAGATAGTCGTTCATTCCCGCCTCAAGGCACGCTTCGCGATCGCCCTGTAGCGCATTGGCGGTCAGGGCGATGATCGGCACCTGTTCGCCGCCCGGTTTTGCGCGGATCTGCCGGGTAGCTTCGTAGCCGTTGAGCACGGGCAGGCGGCAGTCCATCAGGATCACCGCGAACTCGCCGCGCTCCGAGGTGCGCACTGCCTGGGCGCCGTCACCCACCAGCGTGACGCGATAGCCCAGGCTGCGCAACATAGCTTCTATGACTGTTTGATTCACCGGGTTGTCTTCCACCAGCAGCACGGACTGACCAGTGGCAAGCGCGGCGCCACCGTTCGTCCCGTCCTCCGCGGCGCTTTGACGCTCGCGGAAGGGCAGGGGAATCTCCAGGGTGAAAGTCGAACCGCAGCCTTCTTCGCTGACCGCACCCAGGGTGCCGCCCATCCGTTCGGCGAGTGTGCGCGCGATGGACAGGCCCAGCCCGGTGCCGCCATAGCGCCGCGAAGTGGAGGAGTCTGCCTGCTGGAAGGCCTCGAACATGTGTTCCAGGCGTTCGTGAGAGATGCCGATGCCGCTGTCCTGCACCGAGCAACTGAGCCAGAGCACCTCTGCGTCCAGTGCCTGCCAGGTGGCCTCCAGTCGCACGCCGCCTTCTTCGGTGAATTTCAGCGCATTGCCCAACAGGTTGACGAGGATCTGCCGGATGCGCGTCGGGTCACCCTGCACCTCGAGATTGTCCAGCCCGTCCTGCACATTCATTTCCAGTGCCAGGCCGCGCTGCTGGGCGCTGTGCTGGAAGACCTGAATGGAGCTCTGGATCAGTTCCAGCAGGTTGAACGGAATGCGCTCCAGTTCCAGAGCGCCGCGCTCGACGCGGGAGAAGTCGAGGATGTCGTTGATCACCTTGAGCAGGTGCTCGGTGGATTCGGTGGCCAGTGCGCTGTATTCGGCCTGCTCCTGGTTCAATTCGGTGGTTTCCAGCAGTTGCAGCATGCCCAGCACTCCGTTCATCGGAGTGCGCAGCTCGTGGCTCATCATTGCCAGGAAGTCGGATTTGGCACGGTTGGCCTCCTCGGCCTCCTCCCGCGCCGCCACCAGTTGGGCAATGCTGCGCTCCTGCTCCAGGCTGGCCTGTTGCAGGCCGCGGGCGAGGTTGTTGATGTGGCGGGCGAGGTCACCGACTTCGCCGTCGTCCGGCACCGGCAGGGTGGTGTGGTAGTCGCCGGTCTGGATCGCCTGCACGGCGCGGCCCATGGTGCGGATCGGCGCGGCGAGGCGACGGGCGAGACGGCGCGCCAGCAGGTAGGTGAGGATCAGGGCGAACAGGGCGAGCAGGCTGGCCTTGAGGAGGATCTCCTGCTGCCGCTCGCTGAAGGCGTCGCTGGCCATGCCGACCACCACGCGGCCCAGGTAGTCGCCGCTGGGCGGTGCGGCGGCCGGCAGCATGTCGTTGGAGCCGCCCAGCTCGCTGCCATTGAGGGCGATGTTCTCGCGCTGGATCGAGGCGTGGAAGATTTCCACCTTGGTACTCGCCTGCGCGGGATCGGCTGCGTGCTCGACGTAGACGAGGATGTTGTCGCCCCGGTCGCGCACCTCGATGAAGCGCACGTGGGCGGTGCTCAGGGTCGCCCGCAGTAGGCTCTGCAGCACGGGCAGGTTGCCGGAGATCACCCCGTATTCCGCCGCCGGGGCGAGCTGGTTGGCGATCAGTTGGCCGGTATGGTTCGACTCCAGGCGCAGGTCCTGCAGACGCGAGTAGGTGAAGTAGCCGGTCAGCAGCACGGTCAACAGCAGTGCGGGCCCCAGGCTGATGGCCAGCATGCGCGTCTGGATGTTCCAGCTCTTGCGGGAGCTCATGGTTTCTCTCCTTCGGCCAGGCGCTGCGCAAGCTGCGCGTCGTCCGGCAGGTCGATGCCCAGCGAACGCGCCACCTGGCGGTTGCTCTGCACCTTGAAGCGTTCGGGGTAGAGGCTGCGCGGCCATTGCTCCGCCGGCCGGTCGAGCAGGGTGTCCAGGGTCTCCAGCCAGTCGCTCTGGTCGCTGTAGCTGCTGGCCAGGCTGCCGGCCTTGACGAAGGCGGCGGTAGGGCCGATCAGCGCCCGGTTCTCGGCGTAGGCGCTGAGGAGGATGCCCTTGATGGTCTGTGCGTTATAAAGCTGTTTGTCGTCCAGCCCGAGCAGCAGGTCACTGCGACCGAGCAATTCTCGCAACGGGCGGCTGTCGTCGGGGCGGGTTTGCCGTTCGCTGGTGAGCTCGACGCCGAGCTCCCGCGCAGCCTGGTCGAGCTCCGGCAGGAGGAACTCGCTGGCAGGGCCGAGCAGTACGCCAATGCGCTGCGGACGCGGGCTGAGTTGCAGGGCGAGTTGCAGTTGCCGGGCCGGCGGCGGGTCGCTCCAGAGCAGGCTGAGATGCGGTGGCTCGCGCTCGCCCAGGACCTGCCGGGCTTCGACGCGGCTGACCAGTAGCGTCAGCGCCGGCGGTGCGTCGTGGCTGGCCAGGCGCCAGTTCAGCGCGCCGCTGCCGAGCAGCAGCAGGCGCGTCTGGCCATCGAGGTTGGCGGCGGGGGGCAGGTTTTCCGGGGTCTCCAGTCGCACCTGGTCATTCGGCCGGTGTTGCGCCAGCGCTTCGGCGAAGTCCTGCAGGGCTGGGCTCTGCTCGGTGCTGACCAGCAGGATGTCGCGGGCCTGGGCCGGCAGCGCGAAGAGGCAGGCCAACCAGAGCAGCAGGGCGGCGAAGAGGGGGCCGGGGCTCGTCCATGAGCGGCGGGCAGACATGCTAGAAGGCCACCTCGGCGCTGAAGTAGAGCAGGTGGCGGTTGTCGTAGCGGTTTTCCGGCCAGGTCAGTGGTTCGTCGTCCAGGCGCTGCTGCAGGACGCCGGCCAGTTCCAGCGCGGCGCGGCCCAGGGGAATGCGCTTGGCCACGCGCAGGTCGATGCGCTCGAAGCGGTGTTCGTTCAGCGCATCGTCGCCATAGTAGAAGACCGAGCTGGACCAGCCGCGGCCCCAGTCGCGCATCCACCCGGCCGAGCCGCTGTTGCGCGCGGTGAGGCGCCGGTCGAATCGGCTGCTGGCGTCATAGTCGACATAGGCATAGGTCAGCCGCACGCGGTCCTGCCGCGTCAGGCGCCAGTCCAGCTGAGTTTCGGCGCCGCTGAAGCGGATGTCGTTGTCGTTGGTCGGTTCGAAGTCGGATACCTGCAAGGGATCGCTGATCAGCCCGTGGATTTCGTCGTAGTAGGCTTTGATGTCCACCGCCAGCCCGAGTTCGTCGAACTGGCCGTTGTAACCGATTTCCCGCGAGCGCATGCGCTCCTGGTCCAGGTCGCCTGGGCCGTGGGCGCGGGCAAAGTAGTAGGCGCTGGACTGGCCATACGCGAGCGGCGAGAGGTGGCGCGCCCGGTAGCTCCAGTTCACGTCGTTCTCGTACATGTCCGGCGAGCGCACGGCTTCGGAATACACCGCTCGCAGGCTGTGGCGCGGATTGATCAGGTAGTTCAGCGCGAGGCGCGGGCTGACCGAACTGCCGGAAAGCTGGTCGTCCTCCGCCATCGCACCGCCCTGCAGCAGCCAGTGCGGCGACAGGTGCCATTCCAGCTGGCCGAACAGGCGCCAGATGTCGTTGTTCACCGTGCCGTCGAAGTAGGTCTCCGAGGTGGCCTGGTCGTGCCGATAACTCATGCCGCTGACCAGCCGCACGCTTTCGGCGAGGCTCAGGGTGTCCTGGATTTCCAGGTCGTAGCGGGTCTCGCGAATGTTCTGGTTCACCTGCCCGCACACCGGCAGGTAGGCGCCATTGGCCAGTTGCTGCAGAACCTGCCCGGCCAGTGCCTGTTCCTGAGCGGTCCCGCGGGGAATCCTGGGCAGCGACTCGGCCAGGTCGTCGACGTACTTCGGGTTCAGTGACCAGAGCTGCGCCAGCTGGGGGCTGAAGGCGACCTGGGCCTCGCAGGCGCCGAAGTCCTGCAGGCGCTCCCAGTGCTCGGCGTAGCCCTGCACATAGAAGCTGTGCTCGGGGTTCACGTCGAAGGTCCAGCGCATCGAGCCCGCGTAGTCGCGCGCGGTCAGGTCGGAGTTGTCGTCGCCGGGGGCGATGTCGCCGAAGATCGGCTCGTAGCTGTAGGGCCGCTGGTTGGTGCCTTCCTTGGCTGCCAACTGCCAGTCCAGGCTGTTGCGCAGGTCGAGGTTGTGGCTGGCCACCAGGTTGAAGCGGTTCAGGCGCCGGCCATCGCGGTAGTCGCGATCGAACTGGTCATGGTCGAAGCCGTCGTCTTCCTGGCCGGACAACGACAACCGGTAATAGCCCGAGCGGTCGTGGATGCCCTGGCTCGCGTACCAGTCGCGGACGCCGTTCTGCCCGGCGGTGTATTTCAAGCGCGTGCCCTGGCTGTCGGCCGGGTGGCGGGTGAGGATGTTGATGACGCCCATCAGCGCGTTGGCGCCGTAGCTCACCGCGTTGGGGCCGCGGAAGACCTCGATGCGGTCGATGTCCTCGATGGCCACCGGGATGTCGCTCCAGTCCACCGTCGCCAGGCCTGGGCGGTACACCGAACGGCCGTCCACCAGCACCTGCAGGCGCCGCGCCTCGGTGACGTTGGTGCCGTGGTAGTTCACCGTCGCCTGGTTGCCCGACAGGTAGCCGACCATCATGCCCGGTACCAGGCGCATCAGTTCCGGAATGTCGCGAGCGCCGGAAGCCTTGATCAGGTCGCGGTCGAGTACCGTCATGCTGCCGGGCACCTCCGCGGGGGACTGTTTGAGCCGCGTCGCGGTCAGAACCTGGGGAACGTCGAGGCTGTCCACGAACAGATCGCCCGCCATGGCCTTGCCGGCCAGCAGCGCGGCAAGCAGGGTAAGCGGCAAAGGGACGCGGGCGGGATGCTGCACGGAACGACCTTGTTCTCGGTTTTTATCAGATGTGTCGACGTCTGGAGTTAGACGTTTTCTGTCAGACGGATGTTAAACGAGGCAGCGCTGATTGCCAGTCCGGCGATCCGGGCTGGTCGCTCGCCGATGCGGCCTTATAATGCCCCAATCGCTGCCTCAGGGCGGCCACCAATGGAACAGACATGACACAGCAGCAACCGATCGCCGTCCTCGGTGGTGGCAGTTTCGGCACCGCCTTCGCCAATCTGCTGGCAGAAAACGGGCAGCGCGTTCGTCAATGGATGCGCGACGAGGAGCAGGCCGAGGCGATCCGCACCCGCCGCGAGAATCCCAACTACCTCAAGGGCGTGCGTATCCATGACGGCGTGGAGCCGACCACGGACCTGGTGGCGACCCTGGCCGAGTGCGAGATGATTTTCGTCGCAGTGCCTTCCAGCGCCCTGCGCAAGGTGCTCGATGGCCGCAGCGAAGAGCTGGCGGGCAAGATGCTGGTCAGCCTGACCAAGGGCATCGAAGCGCAGAGCTTCAAGCTGATGAGTCAGGTGCTCGAAGAGATCGCACCGAAATCCCGCATCGCGGTGATTTCCGGCCCGAACCTGGCGCGCGAGATCGCCGAGCACGAGCTGACCGCCACCGTGGTCGCCAGCGAGGACGAAGACCTCTGTGCCCAGGTGCAGCAGGCCCTGCACGGCCGCACTTTCCGCGTCTACGCCAGTGGCGACCGCTTTGGCGTCGAACTGGGCGGCGCGCTGAAGAACGTCTACGCCATTATTGCCGGGATGGCTGCCGCGCTGGGCATGGGCGAGAACACCAAGGGCATGCTGATCACCCGCGCCCTGGCGGAGATGACCCGCTTCGCCGTCAAGCTCGGCGCCAACCCCATGACGTTCCTCGGCCTGGCCGGTGTGGGCGACCTGATCGTCACCTGTTCGTCACCCAAGAGTCGTAACTATCAGGTGGGCTTCGCCCTGGGCGAAGGCCTGACCCTGGAGGACGCCGTGGCGCGCATGGGCGAGACTGCCGAGGGCGTGAATACCCTCAAGGTGCTCAAGGCCAAGGCCGACGAGCTGCAGGTCTACATGCCGCTGGTGGCCGGCCTCAACGCCATCCTGTTCGGCGGCCGTACACTGGAGCAGGTCATCGGAGCGCTGATGAGCGGCGAGCCGAAGACCGACGTCGACTTCATTCCCACCACCGGTTTCTGAGGAGGTTTCGCCATGTCCGCTGAACGTCAGCCCGCTGACCGTCTAGAGAAGGAATCCCTGGTCCTGCGCGTCGTCTGGATGCTGGTCTTCGCGCTGGTCTGGTTCGTCGCCGAGATGATCCTCGGCGCCGTGGTGATCATCCAGCTGATCTACCGCATCATCTACGGTGCGCCCAGCGGCAGCCTGATGGGCTTCGGCGACAGCCTGAGCCAGTACTTTGCGCAGATTGGCCGCTTCGGCACCTTCCAGACCGAAGAGAAGCCCTGGCCGTTCGCCGACTGGCCGACTGCCCGTGCCCCGGAAGGCGAGGCCCCGCACGACGTGCCGCCGGCGCCGCACCCGGTGCGTGACGAGGAGCCGAAGCTTTGAAGCTCTGGCTGCTGCGCCATGGCGAGGCCGAGCCCCAGGCCCGCCGTGATGCCGAGCGCCGACTGACGGCCCATGGCATCAAGGAGGCGCTGAAAAGCGCCGCCCAGTTGGCCGGCCAGCCGCTGGACGGCATCCTCGCCAGCCCCTACGTGCGCGCCCAGGAAACCGCCGAGCTGGTTCGCGAGGCGCTGGGTTTCGAGGGGGCGGTCGGCACCGCGCCCTGGCTGACTCCGGATGACGATCCGAAAGACGTGCTGCGTTTCCTCGATGGCCGCAACGAGCAGAACCTGCTGCTGGTCACGCATCAGCCTCTGGTCGGTGCGCTGGCCGGCCTGCTGGTGCATGGCAGCCGCAGCGATGCCGTGCCGTTCAGCACCGCCACGCTGGCGGAACTGGAAGGCGAGGTGCCGGTGGCGGGATTGATGGAGCTGGTGTCGCTCTACCATCCGCGGCATTCCTGAGTCGTCCGTTTCCGAAAAAGGCCCCGAAAGGGGCCTTTTGCATTTCCATTACCGGCAAATCGTGCCTGGATGTTTCTTCGCGAGCCCCGTTGCAGAGCGGCTGGTGGCCAATCCTTCGGCTAAATCCTACAAAAGTTCACACGACCAGCCTTGTCTGCCGCTGCGCTGCGTGGAATATTCAACCAAGCAAGTGCTTGGTTGATCCATCGCTATATCCCTGAGCTACACCTCTGACAAAAAAAACAAAGGAGGGGCACGTGGTTAAAGCAGTCCGATTACCACTCGACCTGTTCTATCAGCGCGAGAAGAGCCACCCGAACAAGCGCTACCTGGTGCAGCCGCTCACTGGCGGCCAAGTGCAGACCCTGACCTGGGGCGAAGTGGGCGACCAGGCCCGCCGCGCCGCCGCCTGGCTGCGCAGCCTTGACCTGCCCGAAGGCAGCCGGGTGGCGATCATTTCGAAGAACTGTGCGCACTGGATAGTCGCCGACGTCGCCATCTGGATGGCCGGCCACGTCTCGGTGCCGCTGTATCCCAACCTCACCGCCGACTCCGTGCGCCAGGTGATGACCCACTCCGAAGCGCGGGTGGCCTTCATCGGCAAGCTGGACGACTGGCCGGCAATGGTCGACGGTATTCCCGAGGGCGTGCCCACGGTGGCTTTGCCGCTGCATCCGGAAGGGCGATTCGACCACCAGTGGGGCGATCTTCAGCAGCAGGCGCCGATCAGCGATGATCCGCGCCCGGACACCACCACCCTGGCAACCCTCATCTACACCTCCGGCACCACCGGTACGCCCAAGGGCGTGATGCACACCTTCGGCAACTTCGCCTTCGCCGCCAGCCATGCCATCGACCTGTTCGGTGTCGGCGAGGAGGACCGGCTGCTGTCGTACCTGCCGCTGTGCCATGTGGCCGAGCGGATGTTCGTGCAGATGGCGTCGATCTATGCCGGGCAGACGATCTTCTTCGCCGAGAGCCTGGACACCTTCGTTGCCGACATGCGCCGGGCGCGGCCCACGGTGTTCTTCGGCGTGCCGCGCATCTGGACCAAGTTCCAGATGGGCGTCTACGCGCAGATACCGGCGAAAAAGCTCGACCGCCTGCTGCGCCTGCCCATCGTCGGCCGCCTGGTCGGTCGCAAGGTACTCGCCGGCCTTGGCCTGGACGCCGTGCGCTACGCCCTGTGCGGTGCCGCGCCGGTGCCCGAGGCGCTGCTGAACTGGTACCAGCGCCTGGGCCTGAATGTGCTCGAGGTCTACGGCATGACCGAGAACTGCGGTTACTCCCACGTCTGCAGACCGGGCGAGCAGAAGACCGGCTGGATCGGCCGCAACAGCCCCGGCGTGGAAGTGCGCATCAGCGACGAGGGCGAAGTGCAGGTGCGCAGCGGCGCGACCATGGTCGGCTACTTCAAGGACCCGGAGCGCACTGCCGAGACCATCACCGAGGACGGCTTCCTGCGTACCGGCGACAAGGGCGAGCAGGATGCCGAAGGCCACCTGCGCCTGACCGGACGCATCAAGGAAATCTTCAAGACCGCCAAGGGCAAGTACGTGGCCCCGGCGCCCATCGAGAACCGCCTGGCCGTGCATTCGCGGATCGAGCAGATCTGTGTGGTCGGCGACGGCCTGATTGCCCCGCTGGGTCTTTGCGTGCTCTCCGAGGTGGGCCGCCAGGAAGCCGCCAACGGCTCGCGCATCGAGCTCGAACAGAGCCTGCAGGCGCTGCTGACGGAGGTGAACGAGGCGCTGGACAAGCACGAACGCCTGGCCGGACTGGTGCTGGTCAAGGACGTCTGGACGGTGGATAACGGCTTCCTCACGCCCACTCTGAAGATCAAGCGCAACGTGGTGGAAGGCACCTACGGTCAGCGCTTCAATGAATGGGCGGAGCGCCGCGAGGCGGTGCAATGGCATGAATGAGACGACATGAGGGGAATGGCATGACCTGGCGCACCACGCCCGATCTGGAAAAGCTCAACGCGAACCTGAAGAACACCATCGGTGAAGTGCTCGATATCCGCTTCGAGGCGTTCGACGACGACTCGCTGACCGCCAGCATGGTGGTGGATTCGCGTACCCACCAGCCCTACGGCCTGCTGCACGGCGGCGCCTCGGTGGTGCTGGCGGAGACCGTCGGCTCCACCGCCAGCTACCTGTGCCTGGATACGTCCAAGTACTACTGCGTTGGCCTGGAGGTGAACGCCAACCACCTGCGCGGCCTGCGCAGCGGGCGGGTGACGGCGGTGGCCAAGGCGGTGCATATCGGTCGCTCGACCCACGTCTGGGAAATCCGCCTGCACGGGGATGATGGCAAGCCGAGCTGCATCTCGCGGCTGACCATGGCGGTGGTGCCGCTGGAGCGTTGAGGGGGCCGGGAACTGGCTCGAACGTGGGATGGCATGGAGCGAAGCGATACCCATCAATTACTGCTCCGGCAGCATGGGTATCGCCTAGGCTCCACCCATCCTACAAGGGCGCTCCCTGCGGTTGCATCTGACTGGAGGAGCGGGCGCTCGCAATTTTGTCCAAGACCCGCCGTTCCTGCGCCGGTAAAGTAGGCCCATGGAACGTATCGAACACCACAGCAGCGGCTTGCCCGGCGTCCGTTTCATCGACGCCGAGTACCGCCGTTTCGCCTTTCCGCGGCATTTTCACCTCGACTATCACGTCGGGTTGATGCTCGACGGTCGCCAGCGCTACACCCATCGCGGTGAGCGCTCGCTGGCCGGGAATGGCGACATCCTGCTGATGAGCCCCGAGAGTATCCACGACGGTTCCAGCGACGGTGAGGACGGCTATCGCATCCGCGTGCTGTCCATCGACCCGCACTGGCTGGACGATGCCTGCCGCGCCTTCAGCGATGGCCGCCAGGGCGCGCCGCGGCTGACGGCCGCGCAACTGCGCGATCCACGGCTGCAGGCCGAACTGCAACAAGCCCATGCCCTGATGCTGGGTGGCGAGCGGCTGGAGCAGGAAGGCCAGCTGTGGCAGGCGCTGGCCGCCTTGCTGGAGCGCGCCTCCAGCCTGCGCATCCGTGAGCCGGGGCAGGGTTTCGACGCGCCGACCTGGGCACGTATCCGCGAATGGCTGGAGTCGCGCCTGGAAACGCCGCCGACGCTGGAGGAGATCGCCGAGTTCTGCGACCTCAGCCCCTGGCAGGTATTGCGCCGCTTCCGCCACCAGTGCGGATTGCCGCCGCACCAGTGGCTGACGCACCTGCGACTCGAGCGCGCCTTGCCGCGGGTGCTCAAGGGCCAGCCGCTGTCGGAGATCGCCCTGAGCCTGGGCTTCTATGACCAGGCGCACTTCAGCCGCCTGTTCCGCCGCACCTACGGATTGCCGCCCGCGCGTCTGCGCCAGCGCTGATCCACCCACCGATCCCGTTTCCTTTCCCACTGGAGAATCCCGCCATGCAGGAGGTTCACGTCTTGCTCATGCTCACCGCCGTGTTTGCCGTCGCCCTGGTCAGCCCCGGCCCGGACGTCGCGCTGGTGGTGCACACTTCTCTGCACCAGGGCCGCCGCGCCGGCGTGCTCAGCGCCCTGGGGCTGGCCTGCGGCATCCTGGTCCACGGCACGTTGGTGCTGACCGGCGTGTCGCTGCTGCTCAGCCGTTCGCCGCTGCTGTTCAGTGCGTTACAGCTGGTGGGCGCGTTCTATCTCGGCTGGCTGGGCATCGGTGCTCTGCGTGCCCTGCGCAAGCCGGGCGGGGCAGGGCGGATCGACGGCGAGCTGGCTGAATCCAGGCTTGGCCCCTGGCTGCGCGGGTTGGCGACCAACCTGTTCAATCCCAAGGCGCTGGTGTTCTTCCTCGCATTGCTGACCAGCCTGATCCCGGTAGACATGTCGGCACCCGGCAAAGTGGCGGTGGCTGTGATGCTGTTCGGCACTGGTTTCCTCTGGTTCAGCCTGCTCAGCGTGATCCTCACCCGACCGGTCTGGCAGAAGCGCCTGCTGCGGGCGGTCCCGGTGATCAATGGAGCCTGTGGGCTGGTATTCCTGCTGGTGGCTGGCGGCATCCTGTTCAGCGTGGTGAACCACGCGGTGCAGTGGGTCTGAGTCGCGCCGCGAGAGGGCGGGAAGGGCAAATCCGCCGGAGCGCCATGGACTTTGGCCGTAGTGCCGTCATTCGCGGGAATGCGGGTCATTGCCGCACTCGGGTTGCTGTCGGAAAATCCAGGCTGTCATTCCCCCGAGTTCACCCAGCATGTCGCAAGCGGTCTTCTTCGCCCACGCCAACGGTTTCCCCTCGGGTACCTATGGCAAGTTGTTCGACGCCCTGGAGCCGGATTACCGGGTCCATCGGCTGGACATGCACGGCCATGACCCGCGCTTCCCGGTGAACGCCAACTGGGAAAACCTGGTGGAGGAACTGCTGCATCACCTGGAGGCGCTGGATGAACCGGTGTGGGGCGTCGGCCATTCCCTGGGCGGCGTGCTGCATTACCACGCGGCGCTGCGCAGGCCCGAGCTGTATCGCGGGGTGGTCATGCTCGATTCGCCCCTGCTGACCTTGGCCGATCAACTGGTGATCCGTGTCGCCAAGCGCTTCGGCTTCATCGACCGGCTGACGCCCGCCGGCCGCACGCTCGGTCGCCGCGAGGATTTCGACGATTTTGCCGAGGCGCTGGAGTATTTCGCCGGCAAGCCGCTGTTCAAGCGTTTCGACCGCGATTGCCTGGAAGCATACGTGCGCCACGGGCTGGCGCCGGCCGACGCAAGGGGCCTGCGGTTGAAGTTCGACCCGGCCACGGAAATCTCCATCTACCGCAACGTGCCACACACCAGCCCCGGCCGCGCGAAGCAGCTCGCCGTGCCGTTGACCATGGTGCGCGGCCGCCACAGTCGGGTGGTGCTGCCGCACCACGCCCGTATGATCGGCCGCATCCCCATGGGGGAGAGCCTGTCGCTGCCCGGTGGGCACATGTTCCCGCTGGAGCGCCCGCAGGACACCGCCGCTCTGCTCAAGACCGTCTTCGCCCGCTGGCAACAGCGCACCAACGCCTGAGGAACCGCCATGACCGCCAAAGTCCAGGAAATCCGCCTGAACCTGCCGCATATCGAGCTGGCCGCGCACCTGTTCGGCCCGGAAGACGGCCGGCCGGTGATTGCCCTGCACGGTTGGCTGGACAACGCCATGAGCTTCGCCCGCCTGGCACCGAAGCTCGAAGGCGTGCGCATCCTCGCCCTCGATTTCGCCGGCCACGGCCACTCGGGCCACCGCGCACCGGGGGCCAGCTACCTGCTCTGGGATTACGCGCTGGACGTGCTGATGGTGGCCGACCAGATGGGCTGGGAGCGTTTCTCCCTGCTCGGGCACTCCATGGGCGCGATCGTCTCGGTGCTGCTGGCCGGCGCCATGCCCGAGCGCATCGAGCGCCTGGCGCTGATCGACGGCCTGGTGCCCTACACCGGAGAACCGGACACCTCGCCGCAGAAGCTTGGCGAAGCCTTGCGCGCGCAACTGGCCCTGCCGAACAAGCGCAAACCGGTGTACGAGGCTATCGACCGTGCCGTGGAAGCGCGCATGAAGGGCGTCGGCGCGGTGAGCCGGGAAGCCGCCGAGCTGCTGGCATCCCGTGGTCTGGTACCGGTGCCCGGCGGCTACACCTGGCGTACCGACGCGCGCCTGACACTGCCGTCGCCGCTGCGCCTGACCCGCGCCCATGCGCGACAATTCGTCCAGTCCGTGCAGTGCCCGACCAGCCTGGTGCTGGCGCAGCAGGGGTTGATGCTGGTCGAGCCGGCCACCCGCGAACTGCTCAAGGACAGGCCCTTCGAGGTCCATGAACTGCCGGGCCAGCACCACCTGCACCTGGATGACGAGGCGGGCGCCGAAGCGGTTGCCGCGATCTTCCGGCCGTTCCTGCTGGCGGACTGAGCAATACCCTGTAGCGGCGCGCAGCTTGACTAAAACGGGGCCTGCCGCGAGTCTGCACGGATCGTTTCAGGGAGATTGTGCATGCTCGACGTCCAGACCACCGCGCGCCAAGACGGCAAAAACCTTTCGGCGGACGCGCAGAAGGCCCGGATCTCGCGGCTCCTTCACTCCCTGATCTTCACCGGTATTCTCGGTGTCAGCGCCGTTGCCGGCGCCGCCGACCTGCCCGACAGCCACGACCTGGACATCCTCCCGCGCTTCCCGCGTTCGGAGATCGTCGACTTCAACCAGGCTGCCGGCCAGGAGCGCATCTACCCACAGGGCTCGATCAGTCGTATCAGCGGGCGCCTGCGCATGGAGGGGGAGGTGCGTGCCATCGGCGACCTGACCGCCGTGACCTACCGCCTGCCCGACGAGGACTCCAGCCAGAGCGCCTTCGCCGCCGCGCGCAAGGACCTGCTCAAGGCCGACGCCACGCCGCTGTTCTGGTGCGAGAGCCGCGATTGCGGCTCCAGCAACCTGCTGGCCAATTCGGTGTTCGGCAACTCCAAGCTGTTCGGCCCGGACGACCAGCAGGCCTACCTGCTGGTACGCCTTGCCGCGCCTCACGAGGACAGCCTGGTAGCGGTCTACACCATCACCCGCGGCAACCGCCGCGCCTACCTGCATGCCGAACAGCTGGACAGCGGCGCCGCCCTCGGCGAGTTGTTGCCCAGCCCGGCGACCCTGATGCGCCTGCTCAAGGCCAACGGCGAGCTGACCCTCAGCCATGTGCCTCAGGAGCCGGGCGGTGCCTGGCTCGACCTGCTGGTGCGTACCCTGCGCCTGGATACCGGGGTGCGCGTCGAGCTGGCCGGCAAGCATGCCAGCGACTGGCGCGCAGCACTCACCGCCCAGGGCGTGCGCGATGCGCGTCTGGAGCAGGGCAGGGACGATAGTGACGGCCTGCACCTGACCTGGCTGCGCTGATTCCCCTACGCTGAAGGACGAAACGCCCTACACTGGGGCTTTCGAGCCAACCGGGGTTTCCAATGTTCGACAATGATCGCCTGTTGCTGCGCCTGCTGTTGCTGGGCCTGCTTGCGGCCAGCATCTGGGTGTTGCTGCCCTTCTGGTCGGCATTGGTCTGGGCCGCAGTGCTGGCTTTCGCCAGCTGGCCGCTGATGCGCCTGCTCACTCAACTGCTGGGCGGCCGCCAGGCAGCGGCGGCCGGCGTGCTCACCGTCTGCTGGATCGTGCTGGTGGCGCTGCCATTGGTATGGCTGGGCTTCGGGCTGGTGGACCGGGTGCGCGAAGGCGTGGAGCTGGTGAAGAACCTGCAGGTCTCCGGCCTGCCGCCGCCGCCGGAGTGGATGGCCCGCGTGCCGCTGATCGGCGATCGCCTGATCGGCTGGTGGTACCAGGCCGACCAGCAGGGCGTGGCAATGTTCTCCGCGCTCAAGCCGTACATGGGTGAGGTCGGCAACTGGGTGCTGGCGCGCAGCGCCAAACTGGGGGCGGGGATCTTCGAGCTGGTACTCAGCCTGGTGCTGATCTTCTTCTTCTACCGTGACGGCCTGCGCCTGCAGGCTTTTGCCCACGGCATGCTGCAGCGCCTCATCGGCGACACCGCACAGCAGTACATGGACATCATCGCCGGTACCGTGCAACGGGTGGTCAACGGGGTGATCGGCACCGCCGCCGCACAAGGGGTGCTGGCGACCGTCGGCTTCCTCATCGCCGGCGTGCCGGGCCCGCTGGTGCTGGGCTTGCTGACCTTCGTCTGTAGCCTGCTGATGGTGCCACCGCTGATCTGGGGGCCGGCCGTGCTCTGGCTGTTCTACCAGGAGAGCTATGGCTATGGCGTGTTCATGGCCATCTGGGGCTTCTTCGTGATCAGTGGCGTGGACAACATCCTCAAGCCCTACCTGATCAGCCGGGGCGGCAACCTGCCGCTGGTGGTGGTGCTGCTGGGCGTGCTTGGCGGCTTGCTCAGCTTCGGCTTCATCGGTTTGTTCCTCGGGCCGGTGCTGCTGGCGGTGGTCTACAACCTGATCAGCGCCTGGGTCGAGAGCTCGCGCCGGCCGCCGTCACCGCCTGTAGTTTGATGGTTCGGAGCAGGGTTTTGCCCTCTCCCTAACCCTCTCCCTGAAGGGCGAGGCGACTGTCCGGCGTGTGCCGAAAGCGCGGCACTCGCCGGCTGACTCCCTAGAAGAGCCCCGCGCCGAGCGGCTCCCTCGCCCTGCGGAGCGGGGCGCGCAGCCAGGGCGGGGGAGAGGGCGCAACGGCCGCTTCGGAACTGACGGGAAGCTCCATTCGCGAGCAAGCTCGCTCCTACAGTTAAGGCGCAATCCCGAACGGGTTATGCGCCCTGCGGCTTCAGGTGTCAGACGTGCTCGCTCTTCACCTGCACCAACCGATCCCGCCCGGCGCCCAGGCCGAAGATGATCGCCGCCACCGTCACCACCACGAAGATCACCCCGGTTGCCGCCCAGCCGCCGGTGAGGTCGTGCACCACGCCGACCAGGAAAGGTCCGCAGGCCGCCAGCGTGTAGCCCACGCCCTGGGCCATGCCGGAGAGGTTGGAGGCGACGTGGGAGTCCGGCGAGCGCAGCACGATCAGCGCCAGGGCGATGCTGAAGGTGCCGCCCTGGCCGAGGCCGAGCACCACCGCCCAGCCCCAGATACCCGACAGCGGGGCGAGCAGCAGGCCGAGCAGGCCGGCCAGTGTCAGGCTCATGACGATCACCACGGCGAGGCGCTGGTCCTTGCCGCGGGTGGCCAGCCAGGGGGCGGCCAGGGCGCTGAACAGCTGCACCATCACCGAACCGGAGAGCACCAGCCCGGCTTCCACCGCACTGAGTCCACGGTCGATGAGAATCGACGGTACCCAGCCGAAGACGATGTAGGCCAGCGACGATTGCAGGCCCATGTACAGCGTCACCTGCCAGGCCAGCGGGTCGCGCCACAGGCCCTTCACCTTGTACACCGCACGGTGGGCGTGGTGGTTCTGGTGCGTCTGCGGCAGCCAGATCGCCGCCGCGACCACGGCGGGAATCGCCCAGAACGCCAGGGCCAGTTGCCAGCTGTTGCCCATCAGCCCGGCCAGCGGCACGGTGGAGCCCGCGGCGGTGGCGGCGCCCAGGCACAGGGCCATGGTGTAGACGCCGGTCATGGTCCCGGCGATATGCGGGAAGTCGCGCTTGACGATGCCCGGCAGCAGCACGCCGATGATGCCGATGCTGGCGCCGGCCACCAGGCTGCCGAGGAACAGCCCGGCCACCGGGAACAGGCTGCGCAGGACGATGCCGCCGGCCAGGGTGAAGAGGATCAGCAGCACGGTGCGCTCGGCGCCCAGGCGCCGCGCGAGCATCGGCGCCAGCGGCGCGAACAGGCCCAGGCAGAGCACCGGCAGGGTGGTCAGCAGGCCGGCGGCGGCAGCGGAAAGGCCGGTGCCGTCGCGCACGGTGTTGAGCAGCGGCGACAGGCTGGAAAGCGCCGGGCGCAGGTTGATCGCCACCAGCACCAGGCCCAGCAGCAACAGCCAGGTACGTTGCGGGCGCGGTCCGATCTTCGGCGCGCTGTCGTCTTCGGCGTCGATCAGCAGTTCTTCGGGCGGGCAGGACACCTTGTGTTCGATGTCTTTCGGGTCATTGGGCAGGGACATGGTGGGCATTCCAGGGCAGCAAGGCAGAAAGCGTTCGGTATAGGAAATGGGAGTCAGATCAGCAGCGCGCGGTTCGCTTTCGCGGCGGCTTCGGCGTCGCCACGGGCAATGGCGTCCACCAGCTCGCGGTGCAGCTCGAAGCTCGGCTGCGGCCGGTTCGGGTCGCCGATGGTGCGCTCCAGCCCGGCGCGGATGACCTGGGAGAAGTAGCGGTACAGCTCGCTGAGCACCGGGTTGTGGGCGCTGTCCACCACGCGTTGGTGGAAGGCCAGGTCGTGGGCGATGTATTCGTCCAGCGATCCGCCGTGGTGCACGGCGGAAGCTTCGAGGGCCTCATGCAGCGCGGCGAGGTCGGTTTCGCTGCGGCGCTCGGCGGCCAGTCGGCTGGCTTCCACCTCGATGATGCCGCGTGCCTCCAGCGCCTGCTCCACCGAGCTGCGGGCGAGCACCAGCATGGCGTCCAGCGGGTTGGCGCAGGCGCGTACGTAGGTGCCATCGCCCTGGCGCACTTCCAGTACACCGGAGAAGGTCAGCACGCGCACGGCCTCTCGAACCGTATTGCGGCTCATGCCGAGAGCTTCGGCCAGTTCGGGTTCGGGGGGCAGGCGCTGGCCCAGCGGCCAGGTGCCGTCGCCGATGCGCTGATGGATCTGCTCCAGGGCGATGTCGACCAGGGAGCGCTTTTGAAGAGGGCTTGGCATGGAAACATCCAATCATCGGATGAATTTGAAGAGGCCAAGACTAGGCCAGGCACGGGGTCGCTGGCAATGCGGGACTGACGGGTGATACCGCCGGAGCGGGGGGCTCCGGCGGTGGGTACGACGCGGATCAGGCGGCGATGTTCACCAGGCTGCCGCTGGTAGCCTGGAGTGCAGTGACCTCGCTGCTCTGGTATTGCTTGAGCAGGTTGGCCACCAGCTTCTGGTAGGCAGCGCCGGTGTTGGCGCTGCTTGCGGAGTTGCTGGAGGCGGTGGTCGTCGAGCTGTCCGAGGAGCCGCTGGAAGAATCGCTGGACGAGCCACTGGAGGCCGAAGGCGGCGGTGGCGGCGGACCGTCGCTGCGCTGCGCCTGCAGTGCGCTGGCGAGTTCGTCGCTGCTGATGGAGCCGTTGCCGTCGGCGTCGAGCTGGCTGAACAGTTCGCTCAGGCGCTCGCTGTCGTCGCTGCTGCCCAGAGCGGAAAGCTCGTCGCTGCCGAGGCTGCCGTCGCCGTCGCTGTCCAGGGCGCTGATCAGGTCGTCGGCGGACTCCCCCGCATCGGCCATTCCCCCCATGCCGCCCGGCGGTGGGGGAGGCGGGGGCATGGCGGCGGAGAGTTCGTCCTGGGAGATGCCGCCGCTGGCATCGCTGTCCAACTCGCTGAGCAGGGCGTCGATGTCGATATCGCTGCTGTCCGAGTCGTCGCCGGACGACAGCGCGTTGGTCAGTTCGTCCTTGCTGATGCTGCCGTCGCCATCGCTGTCGATGGACTTGAACAGGTCTTCCTGGAACTTCGCCGCGCCCTGGGACGCGCCAGTGCTACCGCTCTGTGTGGCGGTGCTGCTGGCGGTCTGGGTCCGGGCGAGCGAGCTGGTGTAGTAGCTCGCATAGCTGCTGCTCACGCCGCTGATCATAGGAGAGTCTCCATGGTTGCCAAGCCGGAGGGTTCTCCGGTGATGACAGCCTCGGGCGCGCCTGTGTCGCGGGTTTGTGCGCTTTGTTTGCTGGCGGCTACAACGGCGTTACGCAGCCGCGCTTCTGGGCAGGCGCAGCACGGCGGTGGCGCCGCCGCCAGGGGTTTCCTCGAAGAACAGGTCGCCGCCCTGGCGCCGCGCGGCATCGCGGGCGATGGCCAGGCCCAGGCCGACGCCGCCGGAGTTGCGGTTGCGTGAGCCTTCCAGGCGGAAGAACGGCTCGAACACCTGCTCGCGCAGCTCCGCGGGAATGCCCGGGCCGTGGTCGCGTACGCGGATTTCCAGCTCGCGGGTGCCGTCACGCAGCTCGATGCTGACATCGCCGGCATAGCGCAGCGCATTGTCCAGCAGGTTGTTCAGGCAGGAGCGCAGTGCCATCGGCTGCACCTTGAGCGGCGCGCAGTAGCCTTCCACGCCGACATCGGCGCCGCGCTCGCAGGCGTCCTCGGCGAGGGAATCGGCCAGCGCCTTCACGTCGAACCACTGCAGGGGTTCGCTGGCGCGCTCCTGCTGCAGGTAGTGCAGGGTGGAGTCGAGCATGCCGATCATTTCGGCCAGGTCCTGGCTGATGCGGGTGCGCAACTGCGGGTTGTCGACTTCCTCGACGCGCAGGCGCAGGCGCGAGAGCGGCGTGCGCAGGTCATGGGAAACCGCCACCAGCATGCGGCTTCGCTGCTGCACCTGTTCGCGAATGCGCTCGCGCATGCGGTTGAAGGCGCGCGCGGCCTGGCGCGCTTCACGCGTGCCGGTCTCCGGCAGGGGCGGGCTGTCCAGGTCTTCGGATAGGCGCAGCGCAGCGTCTCCCAGATGCTGCACCGGGCGGGCCAGCAGGCGCGCGCCGATGTAGGCGGCGAGGATCAGGGTCAGCAACTGGAAGGCGAACGGCACGCTCCAGAACGGCAGGCGCGGGCCGGGCGGTGGCGGCGGCATCATGCCGGGGGGCGGCGGGCCGCGCTCGAAGCCGTGCTCCGCTGGCGGCGGAGGCGGTGGCTCGTGACGCGGCCCGTAGTGATGGAACCAGGCGAAGGCCAGCAGGTGCGCGACCACGATGGCCAACAGGAACACGCCGAACAGCCGGGCGAACAGGCTGTCGGCGCGCTCCAGGGGTTTTTCCTTTGCGCGCACGGGCGCGGATTCAGGCGATGTCGCGGACATCGAACAGGTACCCTTCGCCGCGTACGGTCTTGATCAGCCGGGGCGAGCGCGGATCGTCGCCGAGCTTCTGACGCAGACGCGAGACCAGCAGGTCGATGCTGCGGTCGAAGGCCTCGATGGCGCGGCCACGGGCGGCGTCCAGCAGCAGTTCGCGGTTGAGCACCCGCCGCGGGCGTTCGAGGAACACCCAGAGCAGGCGGAATTCGGCGTTGGACAGCGGCACCACCAGGCCATCCGGTGCATGCAGCTGGCGCAGTACGCTGTCCAGCCGCCACTGGTCGAAGCGCACCTGGGCACGCGGTTCGCCGCGGGTGCCTTCCTCGCTGGGGAGACTGGTGCCGCGCACGCGGCGCAGGATGGTCTGGATGCGCGCTACCAGCTCGCGCGGCTCGAAGGGCTTGGCCATGTAGTCGTCGGCGCCCAGTTCCAGGCCGATGATGCGGTCCGCCGGTTCGCAGCGGGCGGTGAGCATGAGGATCGGGATGTCCGACTCGGCGCGCAGGTAGCGGCACAGGGACAGGCCGTCTTCGCCGGGCAGCATCAGGTCGAGCACCACGACATCGAAGTTTTCGTTTTCCAGCGCACGGCGCATCTCGACGCCGTCGGCCACGCCATGGGCCTCGATGTTGAAGCGCGCGAGGTAACCGCAGAGCAGCTCGCGGATCGGCTGGTCGTCGTCCACCAGCAGGGCGCGGGTGGTCCAGCGGCGTGGGTCGTCGGAAGTGGTCGGGTGCATGAAGAAACCTGTCGCGGGAGAACGTGGGGCAGGATGGCCAGGGGCCGCCAGGGGCATGCGACGCACGCATGCTAACCCGTCAGCGCGTGCGCGGGCCATGGTCGGCGAGGCTGCGGTGCGCGGGTGTCGTCAGCGTGTCGGCTGTGTATCGGTCCGGATACATAAGCGCCAATCGCCGCGCCAGAGCGGCTTTTTACGCTTTCTTTATGCCGCGCGGCACGCTCGGGAATCGCTCCTTTACGCGTTGCTTGCGGAGAATTTCCGTCAAGCGGCAAACAGCCGCGCAAGCGATGGAATCGCCCGCGTGAGGAGAAATAGATCATGAGCGTGCTCGACGCTGTGTCACTGGTCCTGGCCACGGGACTGTTCATCTACCTGCTGGTGGCGCTGCTGCGCGCCGACCGTTCCTAGGAGCGTTCATGAACAGTCATGACGTGCTGCTGATCATTGCCTTCCTGGCTCTGGTGCTGGCGCCAGCGCCGTTCCTCGGGCGCTTCTACTACAGGGTGATGGAGGGCCAGCGGACCTTCCTCAGTCCGGTCTTCCTGCCGGTGGAGCGGGCCATTTACCGCGTATGTGGCATCCACCCTGACGATGAGCAGAACTGGAAGAGCTACACCCTGGCCCTGCTGGCCTTCAACCTGGTAGGGCTGGTGTTGCTGTTCGCCATCCTCCTGCTGCAGGGCGGCCTGCCGCTCAACCCGCAGCACCTGCCGGGTCTGGAGTGGACGCTGGCGTTCAACACCGCGGTGAGTTTCGTCACCAATACCAACTGGCAGGCCTACAGCGGTGAGGCTTCGCTGAGCTACCTGAGCCAGATGCTCGGCCTGACCGTGCAGAACTTCGTCAGCGCCGCCGTCGGCCTGGCCGTGCTGGTGGCGCTGGCCCGCGGCATCTCGCGCAAGTCGACGAACAACCTCGGCAACTTCTGGGTCGACCTGACCCGCGCCACCCTCTACGGGCTGATCCCGCTGTGCCTGCTGCTGGCGCTGCTGCTGGTCTGGCAGGGCGTGCCGCAGACCTTCCTCGACTACGCCCACGCGCTGACCGTGCAGGGCGCCGACCAGTCCATCCCGCTGGGCCCGGCGGCCAGCCAGATCGCCATCAAGCAACTGGGCACCAATGGCGGCGGCTTCTTCGGCGTGAACTCGGCGCACCCGTTCGAGAACCCGACCATCTGGAGCAACCTGTTCGAAGTCGTCTCGATCATCCTGATCCCGGCTGCGCTGGTGTTCACCTTCGGCCACTACGTGAAGGACCTGCGCCAGAGCCGCGCCATCCTCGGCTGCATGCTGGTGCTGTTCGCCCTCGGCCTGGGCGCCTCGCTGTGGGCCGAGTACCAGCCCAACCCGGCGCTCAGCGCGCTGCCGGTGGAGCAGGTCGCCCCGCTGGAAGGCAAGGAAAGCCGCTTCGGCACCACGGCCAGCGTGCTCTGGGCTGTGACCACCACCGCGGCCTCCAACGGCTCGGTGAACGCCATGCATGACAGCCTGAATCCGCTGTCCGGCATGGTGGCGATGCTCAACATGATGGTCGGCGAAGTGATCTTCGGCGGCGTCGGTGCGGGGCTCTACGGCATGCTGCTATTCGTCCTGATCGCCGTGTTCCTCGCCGGGTTGATGGTCGGCCGCACCCCGGAATACCTCGGCAAGAAGCTCGAAGCCCGCGAAGTCCGCCTGCTGGTGGCAACCCTGCTGGTGATGCCGGTGGGCGTGCTGGTGCTCGGCGCCATCGCCGCCAGCCTGCCCGGCCCGGCCTCCTCGGTGAGCAACCCCGGCGCCCACGGCTTCAGCCAACTGCTCTACGCCTATACCTCGGGCACCGCGAACAACGGCTCGGCCTTCGGTGGCTTCGGCGCCAACACGCCGTTCCACAACCTGATGATCGCCCTGGCCATGCTGATCGGCCGCTTCGGCTACATCCTGCCGGTGCTGGCGATCGCCGGCAGCCTGGCGGCGAAGAAGGCCACGCCGGTCGGCCCCAACAGCTTCCCGACCCACGGCCTGCTGTTCGTCAGCCTGCTGACCGCGACCATCCTGCTGGTCGGCGGCCTGAACTTCCTGCCGACGCTGGTGCTGGGCCCGGTGGCCGACCACCTGACGCTTGGTTTCTGAGGAGCTCCTTGAATGAACGCACATACCCAGGAACTCGCGATGAAAAAGGCCGTTGAAAAACGCCCGACCACCGCGCTGTCCGCCCTCTGGAAGCCGGCACTGCTGCAGGCCTTCATCAAGCTCGACCCACGCCAGCTGCAACGCTCGCCGGTGATGCTGGTGGTCGCCCTGACCGCCGTGCTGACCACCGTGCTGTGTGTGGTCGGCGGCGAGGCGGTGCCCACCTTCGTCGCCGTGCAGATCGCCGTGTGGCTGTGGTTCACCGTGCTCTTCGCCAACTTCGCCGAAGCCCTTGCCGAAGGCCGCGGCAAGGCCCGCGCCGACAGCCTCAAGGCCGGTACCCAGGGCCTGCAGGCCATGCGCATGGCGGTGACCGGCAAGTTCGAGAAAGTCGCCGCCAGCAGCCTGCGCAAGGGCGACGTGGTACGAGTCGAAGCCGGCGAGCTGATTCCCGGCGACGGCGAGGTGATCGAGGGCGTGGCGGCGGTCAACGAGGCCGCCATCACTGGCGAATCCGCGCCGGTGATCCGCGAATCCGGAGGCGACCGCTCCGCCGTGACCGGCAACACCCGGCTGGTCTCCGACTGGCTGCTGGTGAAGATCACCGCCAACCCCGGCGAATCCACCCTCGACCGCATGATCGCGCTGGTGGAGGGCGCCAAGCGCCAGAAGACCCCCAACGAAGTGGCGCTGGACATCCTGCTGATCGGCCTGACGCTGATCTTCCTGCTGGTGGTCGTGACCCTGAAGCCCTTCGCCCTGTTCGCCGGCGGCAACCTGCCGCTGGTGTTCCTGGTGGCGCTGCTGGTGACCCTGATCCCCACCACCATCGGCGGCCTGCTCTCGGCCATCGGCATCGCCGGCATGGACCGACTGGTGCGCCTGAACGTCATCGCCAAGTCCGGCCGCGCCGTGGAGGCGGCGGGGGACGTGCACGTGCTGATGCTCGACAAGACCGGCACCATCACCTTCGGCAACCGTCGCTGCAGCGCGCTGCATACCGCACCCGGCGTGCAGCCGCTGGAGCTGGCCGAAGGCGCTTTCCTCGCCTCGCTGGCGGACGATACGCCGGAAGGCAAATCCATCGTGGAGTTCCTGCGCGCGCAGATCGTCCTTCCGGAGCCGGAACGCAGCCGCGTGACGCCGATTGCCTTCAGCGCCGAGACGCGCCTGTCGGGCATCGACATGGACGGCCACATCTACCGCAAGGGCGCCGTCGACGCCGCGCTGGCCTTCGTTGGCCTGGATCGCGCGCAGATGCCGGAAAGCCTGGCCAAGGAAATCGAACGCATCGCCCAGAGCGGCGGCACGCCGCTGCTGGTAGTAGCCGACGGCAAGCTGCTGGGCGCCATCCACCTCAAGGACGTGGTCAAGCCGGGCATCCGCGAGCGCTTCGCCGAGCTGCGCCGCATGGGCATCCGCACCGTGATGGTGACCGGCGACAACCCGCTGACCGCCGCCGCCATCGCCGCCGAAGCCGGTGTGGACGACGTGATCGCCGAAGCCACGCCGGAGAAGAAGCTGGCGCGCATCCGCCAGGAACAGGGCGAGGGGCGCATGGTCGCCATGTGCGGCGACGGCGCCAACGACGCTCCGGCCCTGGCCCAGGCGGATGTCGGCATGGCCATGAACGACGGCACCCAGGCCGCCCGCGAGGCCGCCAACCTGGTGGATCTGGACAGCGACCCGACCAAGCTGCTGGACGTGGTGCAGGTCGGCAAGGAACTGCTGGTGACCCGTGGCGCGCTGACCACCTTCTCGGTGGCCAACGACGTGGCCAAGTACTTCGCCATCCTTCCCGCGCTGTTCGCCGGCATCTACCCGCAACTGGGCGTGCTCAACGTGATGAAGCTGGCCAGCCCGCAGAGCGCCATCCTCTCGGCCATCGTGTTCAACGCGCTGATCATCGTCGCGCTGATCCCCCTGGCCCTGCGCGGCGTGCGCGTGCAGGCCAGCGACGCCTCGCAGCTGCTGCGGCGCAACCTGCTGATCTATGGCGTGGGCGGCCTGGTCGCACCGTTCGTGGGGATCAAGGTGATTGACATGATTCTGGTAGCGGTGGGCCTGGCCTGAGGCGCGCGCCTTTTCCCCTCTCCCAATGGGAGAGGGGACCGTCCGGAGTGATCGGGAAACGCCGACCTCGCCGGACACACCGAACGTCTCCCTCTCCCTTCAGGAGAGGGCTGGGGTGAGGGACGCCTCTCGCTCCGAACCCAACAGAGGATCACGAAAAAATGCTCAACCAACTCCGCCCCGCCATCGCCTCGCTGGTCCTGCTCAGCGCGATCACCGGTGTTGTCTACCCGCTGGCCGTCACCGGCATCGCCCAGGTGGCCTTCCACGACCAGGCCAATGGCAGCCTGGTGCGCGACGATCAGGGCAATGTCCGCGGCTCGGCCCTGATCGCGCAGAAATTCGACGGCGCCCAGTGGTTCCATTCGCGCCCCTCGGCCGGTGATTTCGCCACCGTCTCCAGCAGCGCCAGCAACCTTGCGCCCGGCAACCCGGCGCTGGCCGAACGCATCGCCAAGGATGCCGCCGCCCAGCAGATTGGCGGCCAGCCGGTGCCGCTGGCGCTGGTCACCACCTCCGGCAGCGGGCTCGATCCGCAATTGCCGCCCGTCGCGGCGCTGTATCAGGTGCCGCGCATCGCCCTGGAACGTGGCGTACCGGCGGCGAGCCTGGAGAAGCTGGTGGAGGCGAACACCGAACGCCCGCTGATCGGCCCCGCCGTGGTCAACGTGCTGGCGCTGAACATGGCCCTCGCCAGCCTGCCTCGCTAGACTCCAGCGCCTGTGTAGCAGGGTGCAGCCAGGGTTGGACCGTAGGGCGAATAACCTGGAACAGGTTATCCGCCGACTCTGATCGTGGTGGATAACGCTGGCGCGTTATGCACCCTACAAACGCACGCGCGCGTTGTTCTGGTAGGAGCGCCGTCGACGCTATGCAGGAAGGCGGCGCTGGCTGACGGTATCTTCCCGTGGGAAAGAGGTTTCGGCCCCTTCTCCAGCAACACATGAACGAGCGCCATCAGGCACTTCGAGGATAGCGACATGACCGACCCCAACCGCGCCGATGCCCTGCTGGCCGACCTGCCTGCCATGGGCCGTGGCCGCCTCAAGGTTTTCCTCGGCGCCGCGCCGGGTGTCGGCAAGACCTACGCCATGCTCCTGGCCGCCCAGAGCCAGTTGCGCCAGGGCGTCAAGCTGCGCGTCGGCATCGTCGAAACCCACGGCCGCGCCGAAACCGAAGCACTGCTCGCCGGTCTGCCGCAGCAGGCACTCAAGCGCTCCGTCTACCGTGGCATCACCCTCGAAGAAATGGACCTCGACGGCCTGCTCGCCGACCCGCCCACGCTGGCGCTGGTGGACGAACTGGCCCACAGCAATGCACCTGGCAGCCGCCACGCCAAGCGCTGGCAGGACATCCAGGAGCTGCTCTCCGCCGGCATCGACGTCTACACCACGGTCAACGTCCAGCACCTGGAAAGCCTCAATGACCACGTCCGCGACATCACCGGCGTGCAGGTGCGCGAAACCGTGCCCGATTGGGTCCTGCAGGAAGCCTACGAGCTGTTGCTGGTGGACCTGCCGCCGCGCGAACTGCTGGAGCGCCTGCGCGAGGGCAAGGTCTATGTGCCCGAGCAGGCGCGCGCCGCCATCGATGCCTTCTTCAGCCAGACCAACCTGACCGCGCTGCGCGAGCTGGCCATGCAGACGGCCGCCGCGCGGGTCGATGCCGACCTTACCCATCGCTACCGCCAGCAGGGCGGCGAGGCGCCCGCCGTGCGTGGGCGCCTGCTGGTCGGCGTGGATGGCGAACACAACGCCGAACGCCTGGTGCGCCACGCCAGTCGCGTAGCCGAACGCCGGCACCTGCCCTGGTCGCTGGTGCATGTCGACACCGGCGAGGCGCGCAGCGAAGAGTCGCGCATGCAATTGCAGAGCGCCCAGCAACTCGCTGAGCGCCTGGGCGGCGATGTCGTCGAACTGCGCGGTGGCGAAGTCGCGCGAACCCTGGTCGAACATGCCAAGGAGCGTCGCGCCACGCTGTTGCTGGTTGGCCGTTCTCGACAACGCTGGTATCGCCAGCTGTTCGGCGGCGGCCTGGCGGCGCGCCTGCTGCGCCTGGGCGACGGGCTGGAAATCAGCGTGCTCGACAGCGAGGCTGATCTCACGCCACCCAAGGTTCGCGCGCAGACGCCCTGGCCCTGGGGCAATTACCTGCTCGCCGCGCTGGCCGCTGCCTGCGCCAGCGCGCTGGCCTGGGGCGTGGCCAGCGTGCTGGAACTGCCGAACATCTCCCTGGTGTTCCTCGCCGCCGTGCTGCTGGTGGCGGTACGCAGCAGCCTCGGCCCGGCGCTGGCCTGCGCGGTGCTGTCGTTCCTGGCCTACGACTTCCTGTTCATCCCGCCGCATTTCTCCTTCTCCATCCAGCGCGAAGAAGACGTGCTGACGCTGCTGTTCTTCCTGCTCATGGCCGGCCTCACCGGCAACCTTGCCGCCCGCCAGCGCCGGCAATTGCAGGCCCTGCGCGAGACGCAGGAAGAGACCAGCCAACTGCTCGACCTGTCGCGCAAGCTCACCGCCGCCACCGACCGCCAGGCGGTGATGGCCGCCGCCGCGCAACAACTGGGCGGCTGGGACGGGCTGGACATCTGCCTGCTCGGGCAGGTCAACCGCGAGTGGAAAGTCGAAGGAGGATTGAACCGGCCTTTCGACGACCAGGAGCGCGCCGCCGCCGACTGGGCCTGGCAACACGACCAGCCCGCCGGGCTGGGTACCGGCACGCTGCCGGGGGGGCGCTGGTGGTGGTGGCCGCTGTTCGGCGAGGATGGCCCTTTGGCTCTGCTGGGTGTCAGCCCGCGCGATGGCCAACCGCTGCCAGGTTCGCGCCGCCGTCTGCTCGCCGCCCTCGGCCAGCCGCTGGGGCAGGCCCTGGCCCGTGCGCGTCTGGCCGAAGACCTGGAAGCCGCGCGCCTGCACGGCGAAACCGAACAACTGCGCAGCGCGCTGCTGGCCTCGGTCAGCCATGACCTGCGCACGCCACTGACCTCCATGCGCGGCGCCATCGACAGCCTGCTGGCATTGGGCGACGCGATCCCGCCGCCGGACCGCCGCGAACTGCTGGAAAGCACCCGCGACGAGGCCGAACGCCTGGACCGCTACATCCAGAACCTGCTGGACATGACCCGCCTCGGCCACGGCGGCCTGAAACTCTCGCGCGACTGGGTATCGCCCGGCGACATCGTCGGCAGCGCGCTCAACCGCCTGCGCGCCGTGGTTGCCCCGTACCGCGTGGAAACCCGCGTGCCGCCGGAGTTGCCGCTGCTCTACGTGCACGCCGCGCTGATCGAGCAGGCGCTGGTCAACGTGCTGGAAAATGCCGCACGCTTTTCGCCGCCACAGGGCCGCCTGCGCGTTGCAGTGGATTCCATCGAGGACGAGTTGCGCTTCTCGGTCAGCGACGAAGGGCCGGGCATTCCACCGGCGGAGCGGGAGAAGATCTTCGACATGTTCTACACCGCGGCCCGCGGTGACCGAGGCGGGCAGGGCACCGGGCTGGGCCTGGCGATCTGCCAGGGCATGGTCGGTGCCCACGGCGGGCGGATCACCGTCGAGGATGGCATCGACGGGCGCGGCACCACCCTCGTGCTGCACCTGCCGCTGCAGCAGCAGCCGGATATGGAGGAGCTTGATGCTGCTGTCTGAAAGGCTCAAGCTGAACGCTTCCGTCAGCCAGCCCAACACCCCGATGAACGCCAGCGCCGCCACGATTCTGGTCGTCGACGACGAACCGCAGATCCGCAAGTTTCTCCGCATCAGCCTCAGCGCTGGCGGCTACAAGGTGCTGGAAGCCGGTACCGGCGAGGAGGGTCTGGCCCAGGCCGCGCTGGGGCGACCGGACCTGGTGGTGCTCGACCTTGGCCTGCCGGACAAGGACGGCCAGGACGTGCTGCGTGAGCTGCGCGAGTGGTCGCAGGTACCGGTACTGGTGCTGTCGGTGCGCGCCAGCGAAAGCGAGAAGGTGCTGGCGCTGGACAGCGGCGCCAACGACTACGTGACCAAGCCCTTCGGCATCCAGGAGTTTCTTGCGCGCATCCGTGTGTTGCTGCGTCAGGGCGGCAGTGGCGAGGCGCAGGAAGCGGTGGTGGCGGTCGGGCCGCTGAGCGTGGATTTTTCCTACCGCCGTGTGCTGCTCGACGGTGACGAAGTCTCGCTGACGCGCAAGGAGTACGCGGTGCTTTCGACTCTCGCTCGGCACGTCGGGCGGGTGGTTACCCAGCAGCAACTGCTCAAGGATATCTGGGGGCCGACGCATACCGAGGACACGCACTATCTGCGGGTGGTGGTTGGGCATCTGCGGCAGAAGCTCGCCGATGATCCGGCGAGTCCGCGCTTTATCGTGACCGAGGCGGGCGTCGGTTACCGCCTGCGCGAGGCCTGATCGCCCGGTATTCACGCTGTTGCGTGGGCCATGCCCGTGATCGCGCCCATGGGGTGCTCCTACAGGTTGAAGCCTTGGTCTTCGTTGGTCAGCAGCCAGTCGGCAATATCTCGCTTACCGTTAAGCACGCGCCAGACATCGATGTGGTCGGCTCGCTCGATGAAGAACACCAAGTGTGGGTAGCGTTTCAGAGGCCAACTGCGCAGGCCTGGAATGTCCAGTTCGTGGGCATATCGTGAAGAGGATGCTGCGGGGTTTCGTGCAATCAACTGATAGGCACGTTGTAGCTCGTCGATGAAGCCGAAGGCGGCCTTCTCACCACCTTCGCTCAAATAGTATTCCAAGGACTCTGCGACATCCTGCCGGGCTATGGCCCGGGGTCTGACCGGGCGGGCTTTCACGAATCGCGCCTGCGTACGCGGTCACGCAGCGCTTCGAAATACCCGTCATCCACAGCTTCACCGGGCTCGGACGCAGCACCGGCCAGAAGCAGATCACGCAGGTGCTGGCGATCCTGGTCCTTGCGGATCAGCTCGCGCACATATTCGCTACTGGTGCCGTAGCCACGCTGGCTGACCTGATCATCGACGAAGCCTTTCAATGCTTCAGGCAGGGAGATATTCATCGTGCTCATGCCGGCTCTCTCGGAAATGGCAAAATTTGCCAAAGCATACGCCGTTCATTCCGCATGGCAAAAGCCTTCCGCCAGCCGGTCAGTAGGGATTCTCCGCCTCATACCTATCCAGCGTATCGCTGGCGATCTGCCGGCCGAGGGCGATGAGTTCCGGGGCCTTGTAGAACTCGAAGAAGCGGCACACGCGCTTGGGCACGTTGATCAGGATGTCCGGCGGGTAGCCGGCGATCTTGTACTGCGCCAGCGACGTCTGCATCACCTCGAAGCTCTGGTTCACCAGTTCCAGCAAGGAGGCCGGGCTGCTGCTGTCGATCACGTGGCTGCCGGTCGCGGAGCGTGGCGAGCCCTTGGCCTGCGGGGCGGCGGCGGGTTGCTGCATTTCCGGCTCGGCGGGCTCCTCGGCGGCGGCCGGGACGGGGTGGAGCAGGGCGTCGGCGATCAGCTCGGGTGGCGGCTCGGACTCCCCTTTACGGAAGAAGCTCAGCTTGTTGGACAGCCCGGAGAGCACCGCATCGAAGCGGCCTTTCAGGGCGGCGGGGCGCTCGATCACCGGCAGTGAGTACTGGCGCTGGTTGGTGGCGTTGAGGTTGACCGCGACGATCAGGTCGGCGTGGGTCGAGACCACCGGGACGATCGGCAACGGGTTGAGCAGGCCGCCGTCCACCAGCATGCGGGTGCCCTGCATGACCGGGGTGAACAGGCTGGGAATCGCCGCCGAAGCGCGCATGGCCTGGTGCAGGCAACCTTCCTGGAACCAGATTTCCTGCTGGTTGGTCAGGTCGGTGGCGACCGCCGTGTAGGGGATGGGCAAGTCCTCGATATTGATCTCGCCGAGCAGTTCGTGAATCTTGCCGAACACCCGCTCGCCGCGGATGGCGCCGAGGCGGAAGCTGACGTCCAGCAGGCGCAGCACGTCGAGGTAGTCCAGGCTTTCCACCCAGTCGCGGTATTCGCCCAGTTTGCCGGCGGCGTAGATGCCGCCGATCACCGCGCCCATGGAGCAGCCGGCGATGCACACCACTTCATAGCCACGCCGCTCGATCTCCTCGATTACGCCAATGTGCGCATAACCTCGGGCTCCGCCGGAGCCAAGCACCAGCGCAATCTGTTTTGACATAGGGCAACTCCGCGTTACGAACTGCCTGACGATACGCCGGGCACACCGGTCGAGCCAAGCCGGGCTTTGCTAGAATCGGCGTTTGTTTCCCTGCCGGAGCCTCCCGATGAGCGAACCGATCCGCCTGACCCAGTACAGCCATGGTGCCGGTTGCGGCTGCAAGATTTCCCCCAAGGTGCTGGAGGTGATCCTCGCCGGCAGCGGCGCGCAGAACCTCGACCCGAAGCTGTGGGTCGGCAATGCCTCGCGCGATGACGCTGCGGTTTATGCTATCGACGCCGAACGCGGCGTGGTGTCCACCACCGACTTCTTCATGCCGATCGTCGACGATCCCTTCGATTTCGGTCGCATCGCCGCCACCAACGCGATCAGCGACATCTACGCCATGGGTGGCGACCCGCTGATGGCGATCGCCATTCTCGGCTGGCCGGTGAACGTGCTGGCGCCGGAAATCGCCCGTGAAGTGATCGCCGGTGGCCGCAAGGTCTGCGACGAAGCCGGTATCCCGCTGGCCGGCGGGCATTCCATCGACGCGCCCGAGCCGATCTTCGGCCTGGCCGTCACCGGGCTGGTGGAGAAGCGCTTCATGAAGCGCAACGACACCGCCACCGCCGGCTGCAAGTTGTACCTGACCAAGCCGCTGGGCATCGGCATCCTCACCACCGCCGAGAAGAAGGCCAGGCTGCGCGCCGAAGACGTGGGCGTCGCCCGCGACTGGATGTGCACCCTGAACAAACCCGGCGCGCGCTTCGGCAAGCTCGACGGCGTGAAGGCGATGACCGACGTCACCGGCTTCGGCCTGCTCGGCCACCTGGTGGAAATGGCCGACGGTAGCGGGCTGACCGCTCGCGTGCGCTACGACGCCGTGCCGCGCCTGGCCAGCGTCGAGCATTACCTGGAAGCCGGCTGCGTGCCCGGCGGCACCCTGCGCAACTTCGACAGCTACGGCGAGCGCATCGCGCCGTTGCCCGAATTGCACAAGCTGCTGCTGTGCGACCCGCAGACCAGCGGCGGCCTGCTGGTGGCAGTGGAGCCGGAGGGAGAAGCGCAATTCCTCGCCACGGCGAAGGAACTGGGCATGGACCTGGCGCCCATCGGCGAACTGGTTGGCCGACAGCGCCACGCGGTCGAGGTGGAGTGATGCGCGACAACACCCGCCACTACCGCGAGCTGTTCCTCGGCGATGTGAAGATGATGGACGTGCGCGCCCCGGTCGAATTCGGCAAGGGCGCCTTCCCCAATGTGATCAACCTGCCGCTGATGAACGACATCGAGCGGCAGAAGGTCGGCACCAGCTACAAGCAACATGGCCAACAGGCGGCCATTGCCCTGGGCCACGAACTGGTCTGCGGCCAGATCAAGGCCGAGCGGATCGAAGCCTGGGCGAATTTCGCCAAGGCCAACCCCGAAGGTTACCTGTACTGCTTCCGCGGTGGCCTGCGGTCACAGATCACCCAGCAGTGGCTGAAGACCGAGGCTGGCATCGATTACCCGCGGGTTGTCGGCGGCTACAAGGCGATGCGTGGATTCCTCTTCGATACCACCCGTGCGGCCACCGAGGAATGCCAGTTCGTGCTGGTGGGCGGCCTGACCGGCACCGGCAAGACCGAGGTCATCGCCCAACTGGCCAACAGCCTGGACCTTGAAGGCCACGCCAACCACCGCGGCTCCGCCTTCGGCCGCCGCGCCACGCCGCAGCCCGCGCAGATCGATTTCGAGAACCGCCTGGCCATCGACATCCTGAAGAAGCGCCACGCCGGCATGGAGCAGTTCGTGCTGGAGGATGAGGGCCGCATCGTTGGCAGCTGTTCGGTGCCGCTGGAGCTGTACCAGGGCATGCAGCACTACCCGCTGGTGTGGCTGGAGGACAGCTTCGAGCAGCGCGTGGAGCGCATCCTCAAGGACTACGTGGTGAATCTGTGCGCCGACCATGTCCAGGTGGTGGGCGAGGAGGGGGGCTTCGACTCCTTCGCGGCATACCTGCGCAAGAGCCTGTCGGGCATCGTCAAGCGGCTGGGCGGCGAGCGCTATCAGCGCCTGGCGGCGATCATGGACGCAGCGCTGGACGAGCAGAAGGTGACGGGCGCGGTGGACCTGCACCGGGGCTGGATCGAGGGACTGCTGGGCGAATACTACGACCCGATGTACGCCTTCCAGCGCGAAAGCAAGGGCGAGCGCGTGGAGTTCCGCGGCACCCAGGACGAGGTGGTGGAATACCTGCGGTTCCGCGCGGAGCGTTGATCGAATCTTCTGCAGCGGCTGGCTGATCGCGGACTCCGTCCGCGATGATTTCAAGGCCGCAGCGGGGCATTGGTCTGTTCACCGGCTCTTGCCGTCGTATTCCTTCACCGTCAGCCCGGCGAGCTCCACTCCCGGCAGGCAGCGCACATTGATCGCCGCCATCGGCGTGCCGTCCGGCGCGCTGGCGTAGGCCAGCGGTGCGCAGCCGCAGGTGGGGCAGAAGCGATGCTCGATGCGATGGGTGTTGAACGTATAGGTGCTCATCGCACTCTCAGGAGTCGTCAGCTTCAGCTTGCCGCGCGACACGAACCAGAGCAGCGAGCCCTTGCGCCGGCAGATCGAGCAGTTGCATGACACGACCTCACCGACATCCCCTTCCACTTCGAACGCGATCTGCCCGCAATGGCAACTGCCCTGATGCACCATGATCCTTCTCCTGTCGGGATATCCCGTGGGCAGACAGTGTAGTAGTCGCTTGAACGCCATCCGTCCGATGGCATACTGCGGCGCCATCCGGCAGGCCCCCGCGCCGCGTTCTAAGCTGGATTCACCGCGAATATTCCCAGGAGTTCCGTCATGCCGCGCATTCCCCTGATCATCGCCCTGGCGCTGGCCGTCGCTGGCTGCTCGGGCAAGACCGTCAACCGCGACAGTTGCGCCTCGCAACTGGATGCCGCCTGGCACGAACTGGACCTGGCCAAGGCCGAAGGCTTCGCCGGCACAGTCAGCTACTCCAAGGCCCTGGGCCTGCTGACCGCCGCCAAGACCCAGCAGCAGGTCGAGGCGTACACCGGTTGCTCCGACAAGGCCAGCCGCGCGCGTTTCTACATCAAGGAATCCCGCGCCGGCCGCTGAGCCGCGCACCGCCGGGCCGCCTGGCGCGGTCCGCGTCTTCCCACCGATTTGTCCGGATCTGCCCATGCAACTCGACTTCACCCAACTGTCCAAGGCCGAGGCCTATCGCTGGCTGGCTTCCACCGTCACGCCGCGGCCCATCGCCTGGGTCTCCACGCTGTCGAAAGAGGGACAAAGCAACCTCGCGCCGTTCAGCTTCTTCCAGGTCATCAGCGATTCGCCGCCGACCCTGCTGGTCAACACCAGCGTGCGCGACGACGGCAGCGTCAAGGACACCTTGCGCAACGTGCGCGAGACCGGCGAGCTGGTGATCCACCTGGTCAGCGCCGCGCAGGTCGAAGCCATGAACGCCACCGCCGCCTGGCTGCCCCACGGCGTCAGCGAGATCGAGCACGCCAGCATCGCCACCGTGCCCAGCGAGCGTGTTGCTCCACCTCGCGTTGTGGGCGCGCCGGTGGTCTTCGAATGCCAGTTGGCGGAAATCATGCCCTACCCGGCGGAAAACCCCTCGAGCATGCTGATCTTCGCCCGAGTGCTACTGGCGCATATCGACGATGCGGTGATGCAGGACGAACGCCACATCGACCCGACGCGGCTGGACCTGGTGGGCCGTCTGGGCGGCACCCAGTACAGCTACACCCGTGACACCTTCAGCATGATTCGTCCGAAGTAGGGCTGCGCGCCTGGCGCTGCGACGTCAGGCAAATTCCAGCTCCAGGCCGAGTTGCCAGCGGATGTCGCCGAGGCGCGCCTCGTCCAGCCGCTCGCCGAGGGCGAAGAGTTCCGAGAGCAATGCGTCGCGGTGGGTGAATTCCAGCGTACTGCCGTGAACCAGGCTGACGACGACCTGTACCAGGCGCCAGCCGGCCTGCGCCTCGAACCAGCAGTCCAGCCATTCGCCCTTGCTCTCGTCGTAGGTCTGCGGGCAGACGAAATGCCGAATCGGCAGATGCCCGCGCGTCAGCAGCAGGGGGTCGAGGCGGCGTTGCTCGCGGTACAGCTCCGGCAGGAAGAGTTGGTCGGCGAATCCTGTCAGCGGGCGCTGCAGGACCAGTTGATAGAAGGCGTTCATCCGCGCACCTGGAGTGGAAGGGCAGGTGTCGGAATCTGAATGGTCGGGCAGGCAGGTCGCTGTCGGCGATTTCCGTATCCGTGCCAGGAAAGTCCTGTTCAGTGTTCTGGATACGACCTCCACGTATCCTTGCGCAGCATCACCGTGCCATCACCGTCGCGCCCTCTATCCAGTCGATGGGCAGCGCTCCTAATGTTCCGCCCATAAGCACCGATAACGAGCAGGAGACCTACGAGGATTTCCTGCAACGCCATTGCGGATGGGGGGAGTAGCCATGGTTGCCTTCGTGCAGCGTCGTCTGGCCGACATGGGCACGGCGAAGAAACTGGCCATCGGCTTCGGCCTGGTGCTGTTGCTCACGGCGCTGGTGGCGGTCATCGGCGTGACGTCGTTGCGCGCCATTTCCCAGCGCTTCGACCTGCTCGGCGACATGTCGACCATCAACCGCGAACTGCTGGAGATGCGCCAGAGTGAGAAGGATTTCGTCATCGACGCCAGCGATGCTTCCGCCAAGCGCCTGCGCGAGCACGCCGGCAATCTCGGCGAGGCGGTGGCGCGGCTCAAGGCCCGGCCGGACCAGGCGGCAGTCATGGCCCGGGTGGAGCAGGGCATCGCCGATTACCTGGCGGCATTCGAGAAGTTCGAAAAGTCCAGCAAAAGCCGGCGGCTGTCGCTGGACGCCGCCACCTGGTCGGTGAACGGTGCGTCCAACAGCCTGGACATCCTGCAATCCAGCCTGGCCGATGACGGCGCCTACGAACTCAAGGAATCCCAGGGCCAGAAGGGGGAGGAGTTGCTGCAGCAGGCCGCCCAGGTCAGCCAGCTCTACCGTCTGGTGCTGCAGGGCCTGAACGAGGCGCGCTCGCGCATGGAGGTCGGCGGCGAGAGCGGCGAGAAGGCCGAGGGTGGGCGCATCAAGTCCGCCGCCGAGGCGCTGGAACTGTCCGCCAAGCTGCAGGAGGCCATCACCGACCCGACCTACGTCTCGGTGCTCAAGGACGTGATCACCAACATCAACGCCTTCGTCGAGAAGCTCGACGAATACAGCGCCAGCCTCGAGCAGGAAAAACAGGTCCACGCGCAGATGAACGACCGCGCGGCCCAGGTCATGCAGCAGGTCGATGACGCCTATGCGGCGCAGCGGGCGGCCATGCAGACCCAGCTACGCACCAATACGCTGCTGATCGTCGCTTCGGCGGCGCTGGCGCTGCTGGTGGGCGCACTGGCTTCGCTGCTGATCACCTGGATGATCGTGCGGCCGCTGCGCCAGGTGATCGGCATGGCCAGCCGCATCGCCGAGGGCGATCTGAGTGTGAGTGTCGAAGTGCGGCGCAAGGACGAAGTCGGCCAATTGATGGGCGCGGTGGGCAGCATGGCCGACAGCCTGCGCGGCATTGTCAGCCGCCTCAGCGATGGCGTGGGGCAGATCACCGCGTCGGCGCAGGCGCTTTCCAGCGTCACCGAGCGCACCCAGCACGGGGTGAACTCGCAGAAGGCCGAGACCGATCAGGTCGCCACGGCGATGAACCAGATGGCGGCCACCGTGCATGATGTCGCGCGCAACGCCGAGGAAGCCGCCAGTTCCGCCGAACAGGCCGATGGCAAGGTCGCCAGCGGGCAGGATGTGGTGCGCCAGACCCTTGGCCGTATCGAGCAACTGGCCGACGCCGTGCGCGCGGCCACCGAAAGCATCGAGCAGCTCGGCCGCGAGAGCCAGAGCATCGGCAGCGTGCTGGTGGTGATCAAGAACGTCGCCGAGCAGACCAACCTGCTGGCGCTCAATGCCGCCATCGAGGCGGCGCGGGCCGGCGAGCAGGGCCGGGGCTTTGCCGTGGTGGCCGACGAAGTGCGGGCGCTGGCGCGGCGCACCCAGCAGTCCACCGCCGAAATCGAGACGTTGATCGCCGCCCTGCAGAGCGGCGCGACCACCTCGGTCCAGCGCATGCAGCGCAGTCACGCGCTGGTGGAGATGACCGTGGGCGACGCGGTACAGACCGAGGCCGCGCTGGGCAACATCGCCTCGGCGGTGGCGGTGATCCACCAGATGAACCAGCAGATCGCCGCCGCTTCCGAACAGCAGAGCGCGGTCGCCGAGGAGATCAGCCGCAGCGTCACCAGCATCCGTGGCATCGCCGACGAATCGGCGCAGGCCATGGAGTCCACCGCATCGTCCAGCGTCGAGCTGGCGCAGCTCAGTCGCGAGCTACAGGGGCTGGTGGGGCAGTTCCGGCTGTGACGCCGCTGCGGCACGTTCGGCCGCCTCCTGCTCGCGCTTGCGCTGCTGGTGCCAGCGCCGGTAGGCGTTGACACCCGCACGCACGGAGCTGAACACCAGCGGCGGCTTGACCTCGCCCAGCAGTTGCGAGCGTTTGAGCAGGGCCAGCGTTTCGCCGGTGACCCGCGCCAGCGACAGGTAAACGCCCCGGGCCTCCAGGGTCTGCTGCACTTCGCGTAGCGTGGTCAAGCCGCTGATGTCCAGGTTGAGGATGCCTTCGGCGTTGAGCAGCACGGCGCGGGCGTTCGGCGTCTGGGCCACCACCTCGAGGATGCGTTGCTTGAAGTAGTCGGCATTGAAGAACAGGATCGGCGCGTCGAAGCGGTAGATCACCAGCCCCGGCAAGGTGCGCGCGTTGGGGTATTGCTCGATTTCCACCTGGCCGTCGATGCCATGCACCCAGCCCATTACCGCGTCGTGCGGGCGGTAGGTGAGATAGAGCAGGCGCAGCAGGGCCAGCATGATGGCGACGAAGATGCCCGGCAGCACGCCGACGCTGAGCACGCCGACCGTGGTCAGCACGCACAGGCCGAACTCGAACCGGCTCAGCGCCCAGAAACCGCGCAGTGCGCGGAAGTCGATCAGGCCCCAGCCGGCCATCAGCAGCACCGCGCCCAGCGCCGGCATCGGCACCCAGCCCAGCGGCTTGCTGAACAGCAGCAGGACCAGGCCGATCACCAGGGCGGCGACCACGCCGACCATCTGGCTCTTGCCGCCGACCATGTCGTTCACCGCGGTACGCGAGTCGGCGCCGCTGATGACGAAGCCCTGGGAAATCCCCGCGCCGATGTTGGCCATGCCCAGCGCCATGAACTCGTGGTTGGCGTCGATGGCGTAGCCGTGGCGGGCGGCGAAGCTGCGCGCGGTGAGCATCGCGCTGCAGAAGCTGACGATGGTGATGCCCATGGCATCGCGGAACAGGCTGCCGGCCTCCTCGACGCTGGTCTTCGGCCAGGTCAGGTGGGGCAGGCCTTGCGGCACCTCGCCGAGCAGCTTGATGCCGTACTGGTCCAGGCCGAACAGGGCGGCGATGACCGAGGCGAACAACACGCCGACCAGTGCGCCGGGAATCTTCGGGTAGCGACGTGGTAACAGGATCATCAGCGCCAGGGTGCCGACGCCCAGCGCCAGCGTCGGCAGGTGCGTATCGGCGAGATTGCGCACCAGCGCGATCAGCCCGCGGACGAAACCGCTGGTCTCGCTGTGGTAGCCGAGGATCTTGCCGAGCTGGCCGGCGATCAGGCTCAGGCCGATACCGTTGAGGTAACCCACCAGCGTCGGCCGCGACAGGAAGCTGGCGACGAAGCCCGCACGCGCGAAACCGGCGGCGATGGACAGCGCGCCCACCAGCACCGCGACTATCATCGACAGTTGCAGCAGCCGCTCCGGGTTGCCTGCCGCCAGCGGCGTGATGGCCGCCGCGACCATGGCGGCGGTGGCGGCATCCGGGCCGACCATCAATTGCCGCGAGCTGCCGACGATGGCGTAGATCAGCATCGGCAGGATGCAGGCGTAGAGCCCGACCTGCGGTGGAAAGCCGATGATCTGCGAGTACGCAATGGCAGTGGGAATCTGCACCGCAGCCACCGACAGGCCGGCCTGGATATCGCGCGGCAGCCAGTCGGAGCGGTAGTGCAGCAGGCTGTCCAGACCGGGCAGCCAGCGGGCGAGGGACATCGGGGGTCTTCCTTGGAATCGGCCAAGGGAAATCCTAGCTGGAAAGGCGCCTCAGAGCTTGTCGGAAATCATTGAGATAGAGGGCGCATAGCCATCCCAGCAACTCACGGCAACTTCAGTGCTGGGTTTACCCCTCACCCCAACTCTCTCCCGCTAGCGGGAGAGAGGGGCTTTGGGGCTGAGGGGCGGATCAGACCTTGAGCACCAGCTTGCCGAAGTTCTCGCCGCTGAACAGCTTGGCCAGGGTCTCGGGGAAGGTTTCCAGGCCTTCGACGATGTCTTCCTTCGATTTCAGCTTGCCTTCGCCGATCCAGGTCGCCATGTCCTTGAAACCTTCCTGGAAGCGGTGGGCGTAATCCATCACCACCATGCCTTCCATGCGCGCGCGGTTGACCAGCAGGGAGAGGTAGTTGGCCGGGCCGCGCACGGCTTCCTTGTTGTTGTACTGGCTGATCGCGCCACAGATCACCACCCGCGCCTTGGGCGCCAGGCGGGCCAGCACGGCGTCGAGGATGTCGCCGCCGACGTTATCGAAGAATACGTTCACGCCCTTGGGGCATTCGCGCTTGAGGCCGGCGTTGACGTCCTCGGCCTTGTAGTCGATGGCGCCGTCGAAGCCCAGCTCATCCACCAGATAGCGGCACTTGTCGGTGCCGCCGGCGATGCCCACCACGCGGCAACCCTTGATCTTGGCGATCTGCCCGACCACGCTGCCCACCGCGCCGGCGGCGCCGGAGACGACCACGGTGTCACCGGCCTGAGGCAGGCCGACGTCGAGGAAGCCGAAGTAGGCCGTCATGCCGGTCATGCCCAGCGCCGAAAGGTACAGGGGCAACGGCGCGCGCTGGCTGTCGACCTTGTAGAAACCCTTCGGCTCGCCGAGGAAGTAATCCTGCACGCCGAGGGCGCCGTTCACCTCGTCGCCGACCTTGAAGTCCGGGTGCTGCGAGGCGATCACCGTGCCCACGCCGAGGGCACGCATCACGTCGCCGATGGCCACCGGGGCAATATAGGACTTGGCGTCGTTCATCCAACCGCGCATGGCCGGGTCCAGCGACAGGTACTGGTTCTTCACCAAGATCTGCCCCGGGCCGGGTTCGCCGATCGGGGTTTCCACATAGGTGAAGGTGTCGCGGGTGGCGGCACCGACCGGGCGCTGGGCGAGCTGGAACTGGCGGTTGATCTGGGCAGACATGGCAGTGGACTCAGTCAGGGGGAAAGCCTAGGTGATAGTCCGCCTGCTGCGCCGGGGCAAGTTTCGTCCGCCGGAGGAATGTTCACCCATCGGTTCCAGTGATCCGGATTTGCAGGAATCATCATTGCCATGGATGCAGGAACGTCGCCCCGCCTGATAGTGCTTCGCGCCGCTGGAGCGCTGGCTAGACTGCGACGGTTATTTCCCAAACCGCTTCGAGGTTCGCTCATGAGTCAGCTGCTTTCCGGCCAGGTTGCCCTGGTCACTGGCGCCGGTAACGGTATCGGCCGCGCCACCGCCCAGGCCTTTGCCCAGCAGGGTGTGAAGGTCGTGGTTTCCGACGTCGACGCCAAGGGCGGCGAAGCTACCGTCGAGCTGATCCGCGCCGCCGGTGGCGAGGCCACCTTCATCCGTTGCGACGTGACCCGCGACGCCGAGGTCAAGGCGCTGGTGGAAGGCACCGTGGCCGCATACGGCCGCCTGGACTACGCCTTCAACAATGCCGGCATCGAGATCGAGAAGGGCAAGCTGGCCGACGGCGAGGAGAGCGAGTTCGACGCCATCATGGGCGTCAACGTCAAGGGTGTCTGGCTGTGCATGAAGCACCAGATCCCGGTGATGCTGGAGCAGGGCGGCGGCGCCATCGTCAACACCGCCTCGGTCGCTGGCCTGGGCGCCGCGCCGAAGATGAGCATCTACGCCGCCTCCAAGCATGCGGTGATCGGCCTGACCAAGTCCGCCGCCATCGAGTACGCGAAGAAGAAAATCCGCGTCAACGCCGTCTGCCCGGCGGTGATCGACACCGACATGTTCCGCCGTGCCTACGAGGCCGACCCGAAGAAGGCCGAGTTCGCCGCTGCCATGCATCCGGTGGGCCGTGTGGGGCGCGTCGAGGAAATCGCCAGTGCGGTGCTGTACCTGTGCAGCGACCACGCCGGCTTCACCACGGGCATTGCGCTGCCGGTGGATGGCGGGGCCACGGCGATCTGATCGATTCGGGGGAGCGGTGCGTTCGAGTGTTCCCTCTCCCCAACCCTCTCCCTGAAGGGAGAGGGGGCTGTTCGGCATGCGGGTGACACGCCCGTTTAGCCGCCTCGTCCCCCGTTTCATGTAACCGAAACGGTGTCAGGTGAGCGACGAACTGAATGTGGCGGAGGACGAATCCCTCTCCCTTCAGGGAGAGGGTGTTCCCAGTCCTATTACTTCATGAATCACCTGTAGGAGCGCATTTACCAGCCGATTCGGCGCTGGGCGGTTCGCGAGCAAGCTCGCTCCTACAAAAAGCGTACCCGCCGACGATCCCGACCCGTTCGCAACAAGACTTTGCATTCTGTTACAGGATGAAGTGGTTTTGGCCTGCAAGGCCAGTTACAAGCGCCCAAGAGGCCGAAACAATCGGCCCACCCCAGTTGGAGAATAATGACAATGACCAACGATCCCTTGCTGACGCTCTTCATGCCCATTGCCCTGGGCATCATCATGCTGGGCCTCGGCCTGTCCCTGACCGTCGCCGACTTCGCCCGCGTGGTGCGCTATCCCAAGCCGGTGCTCATTGGCCTGGTCTGCCAGATCATCCTGCTGCCCCTGGCGTGCTTCCTCATTACCGTCGGCTTTGCCCTCGAAGCCGCACTGGCGGTGGGCATGATGCTGCTCGCCGCATCCCCCGGCGGCACCACCGCGAACCTCTACAGCCACCTGGCCCACGGTGACGTGGCGCTGAACATCACGCTGACCGCGGTGAACTCGGTGATCGCCATCCTCACCATGCCGCTGATCGTCAACATGTCTCTGCTCTATTTCATGAACGATGGCCAGACCATTCCGCTGCAATTCGGCAAGGTGCTGCAGGTGTTCGTCATCGTCCTGGGACCGGTCGCCATCGGCATGATCGTGCGGCGCCTGCTGCCGAGCGTGGCGGCGGCGCTGCAGAAGCCAGTGAAGATCCTCTCGGCGCTGCTGCTGGCGGTGATCATCGGCGTGGCCGTGACCAAGGACTGGCAGACCTTCCTGACCTACGCCCCCATCGTTGGCGCGGCCGCCCTGAGCTTCAACCTGCTGAGCCTCGCCGTGGGTTACTGGGTGCCACGCCTGCTCAAGCTGTCCAAGCCGCAGTCCATCGCCATCGGCATGGAGATCGGCATCCACAACGGCACCCTGGCCATTGCCCTGGCGCTCAGCCCGATGCTGCTGAACAACAGCACCATGGCGATTCCGGCGGCGATCTACGGCGTGCTGATGTTCTTCACTGCTGGTCTGTTCGGCTGGTGGGTCAGCCGCGGCGTGGCGAAGACAGCCGCGGAGCAGGCGCCTGCCTGATCCGCTACCGCACCCGCCATCGGGTGTCCATTGTTCTCGTGAGCGCAGGAGCGGACTCCATCCGCGATTGTTTTCCCGTCGCTCCTACGCCATATCGTTGCCTGACTCCGAGCTCAATCCGCCCAATGCCACGCCGGGGTATCGAACATGCCCTGGTCGCGGATGCGCGTCTGGCCCAGTTCCTTGTCCAGGTGCAGGCAATTGCACTCGGGGTGTTCCTCCAGCGTGGCGATCAGCCGGCTGGCGTGGGACACGACCCAGACCTGGGTGTGTTTCGACGCCGCGATGATCAACCGTCCCAGCGCGGGCAGCAGGTCCGGGTGCAGGCTGGTTTCCGGCTCGTTGAGCACCATCAGCGACGGCGGCCGCGGAGTGAGCAGGGCGGCCACCAGCAGCAGGTAGCGTAACGTACCGTCGGAGAGTTCCGCCGCGCTCAGGGGCCGCAGCAGCCCGTGCTGTTTCAGCGCGACGGCGAAGCGCCCGCCAAGCTGGCAATCGATCTGTAGTTCGGCGCCTGGGAAGGCGTCGCTGATGGCGGCTTCCAGGGCATTGGCATCGCCGATTTCCCGAATCGTCTGCAGCGCGGCGGCCAGGTCGCGGCCGTCGTGGTGCAGCACCGGCGTGCGGGTGCCCAGTTGCGGCTGGCGTGCGGGGGCGTCGGCGTCGGTGCGGAAGTGGTCGTAGAAGCGCCAGCCGCGAATCTGCTCGCGCAGCAGCAGTGCTTCGGGGCAGTCCGAGCCACTGCCGATCTGGGTGAACAGGCTGTCGAAGGTCGGGATGTGCTGCTCCAGCACCTGCCAGCTGCGGCCTTCGCGGGCACGCAGCATCGGACCGTTGCGTTCCACCAGTTGCGAGGCGGGGCGATACCAGGGGCCGGCCCAGATGCTTTCGTGCTTGATTTCCGGGTCCAGGCCGAAGGCGCTGACCACCGGCGGGGGCGGCAGGCCGAGGGCGATGGCGTAACCGAAGTCCTCGCCGGCGAAGCCCAGGCGCAGGCGCTTCACTTCGTTGCGCGGGCCGCCCTGGACTTCCACCTCGCCTGTGCGCATGCGCCTGGAATGGGTCTCCGGCCCGGCCCAGAAGGTGGATTCCAGCCCGCCTTCGCGCGCCAGTGCATTCACCACGCCGCCCTGAGCGGTCTCGCCGAGCAGGCGCAGGGCACGGTAGAGGTTGGACTTGCCGCTGCCGTTGGCGCCGGTGATCAGGTTCAGCCGGCCCAGCGGCAGCACCAGCGAGTTGATCGAGCGGTAATTGGCGACGGCCAGGGTGTGCAGCATGCGGGCGATCCGGTTCGGGCAAACGCCCGCATGCTAGCAGAAGGGTCTTACGCGGAACGACGCCAGTTCAGTACCAGCTGTGTCAGCAGGCCTGCAACCAATCCCCAGAAGGCGGAACCCACGGAGAACAGGGTGAAACCGGAGGCTGTGACCAGGAAGGTGACCATCGCCGCTTCGCGCTGGCGCGCATCGGCCATCGCGTTGGTCAGGCCATTGGTGATCGAACCAAGCAGCGCCAGCGCGGCGATCGACAGCACCAGCGCCTTGGGCAGCGCGGCGAACAGCGCTGCCAGGGTGGCGCCGAAGATGCCGGCGATGCCGTAGAACAGCCCGCACCAGAGCGCGGCGGTGTAGCGCTTGTGCGGGTTCTCGTGGGCTTCCGGGCCGGTGCAGATCGCCGCGCTGATGGCCGCCAGGTTGATGCCGTGGGAGCCGAAGGGCGCCAGCAGCAGCGAGGCGATGCCGGTAGTGGAGATCAGCGGCGAGGCGGGCACCTGGTAGCCGTCGGCGCGCAGTACGGCGAGTCCCGGCATGTTCTGCGAGGCCATGGCGACGATGAACAGCGGGATGCCGATACTGATGGTGGCGGCCAGGGAGAAGCTCGGCGTCGTCCACACCGGACGGGCGATCTCCAGCTGGAAGTGGCTGAAGTTGAGCAGGCCGAGGAAACCGGCCAGGGCGACGCCAACCAGCAACGCAGCGAATACCGCGTAACGTGGCGAAAGACGCTTGGCGACGAGGTAGCTGACGAACATCGCCACCACCAGCGCCGTCTGCTGCTGCGCGGCGTTGCAGATCTCGATGCAGATGCGGAACAGCACGCCGGCCAGCAGCGCCGAGGCCAGCGAGCCGGGCACCTGGCGCATCAGGCGGTCGAAGCTGCCGGTGACGCCGCAGATCGTGATCAGCGCGGCGCAGACAATGAACGCGCCGATGGCCTCGCCATACGGCACGCCGGGCAGGCTGCTGATCAGCAGCGCCGCGCCGGGGGTGGACCAGGCGATGACGATGGGGGTGCGGTAGCGCAGGGTGAGGCCGATGGTGGTCAGCGCCATGCCGATGGACAGCGCCCAGATCCACGAAGAAATCTGCGCGGTGGTCAGCCCCGCCGCCTGGCCGGCCTGGAACATCAGCACCAGCGAGCTGGTGTAGCCGGTAAGCATGGCGACGAACCCGGCAACGATGGCGGCGGGAGATGAATCGGCCAGCGGGCGCAAGGGCGCGGCGGCGGGAGTAGTGTCAGTCATGCACGAACTTCCATCAGGTGCGGGTGAATAGCGGGTAGAGCGAGGCTACCAGCAGGGCGGCCATGCCGACATTGAACAGGCGCAGCCGCAGTGGGTCTTCCAGCCAGCGCCGCAGCAGGCTGCCGAGTATGGTCCAGACGCCCACGCTGGGCAGGTTGACCACGGCGAACAGGGTGGCGATCAGCACGACATTGCCGATCCAGCTGTTGGCCGGCAGGTAGGTGGCGATGGCGCCGACGGCCATAACCCAGGCCTTGGGGTTGACCCACTGGAAGGCGGCTGCCTGGAGAAAGGTCATGGGTCTGGCGGCGTTCTCACCCTTCGCTTCGGGCGCGCCGGAGCGGGCACTCTTCCATGCCAGGTAGAGCAGGTAGGCGCCACCGGCATAGCGCAGCGCCGTGTAGGTCGCCGGGAAACGCTCGAACAGCTGGTGCAGGCCCAGGCCCACGGCGACCACCAGCAGCAGGAAGCCGATGCTGATGCCGAGCATGTGCGGGATGGTCCGGCGCACGCCGAAGTTCACGCCCGAGGCCAGCAGCATCATGTTGTTGGGGCCGGGGGTGATGGAGGTGACGAAGGCGAACAGCACGAAGGCGCCGAGGAGTTCGAGGGGCATGGCGGAGTACCGGTCTAATTGTAGGGCCAGACTAATCCTGCCAACGCAGGGCTGTCCCATAACAGCCAGTGGCCGAGTGGCCCGTACAGTGGCGGCATCGCTGGCACGGCCCGCATGCCCGCAGTATGTTGCACACTCCCGACAGACAGGAGTCAGCCGTTCATGGAGCAGAACCCATACGCCGCGCCGCAGGTGGAGTTGGTCGACACGCGCGCGCCCACGCCTTTCCTCGTCGGCGACTGGTCGTCCGGCAAGCTGCGGCTGCTGGCGGGACTCACGCTTGCTCTGCTGCTGACGGACCTGACGCTGATCGGTATCGGCATGGTCGCTCGCCTGCCGGGTGGCCCGAAGTTCCTGATGCCGTATGAGGAGTGGCTGGGTGCGCTGAGTATGCTGCTGGGGTGTTTTCTGGCCTGGCGCAGCACGCGTCTGCTTGAGGATCGATTCGCGGCCCGCGGGCTCCGCTGGCCAATGTGGATTCTCATCGTCATCGCCGTGGTGATGCAGGTGTTTTCCATGCTTTTCGACGTCGACCTGACCGGCTCGCGCCAGAGCAACGCGACGGTGTATTTCATGATGATGTACCTGCCCAGCGGCCTGGTGCAGCTCTGGTATGGCATCCGTGTGCTGAAGATCCAGCTGCCGTTCACCTCGGTGAAGGTCATGGGCTGGTTCGACGTCGTGAGCGGCATCTGCCTGGCGAGCATCGTACTGTTCGCCTTTGGCACCTTGCTGTCGATCATCAACACCATCCCCTTGGCGCTGATTTTCCTGCGCTCCGCCGGCGAGCAGGAGCGGGCCGCCCGCTAATCGTCCGGCGAGCGGGCAATGGCCTGGTTCACCGCCAGCCAGCCTTTCACCGCTTCTTCCCCGGCCTCGCCGAAGGCGCGCTGCAGCAGGCGGTCCTGCTCGCGGCGCAGGGCCTTTTCCAGCTTGCCGCCTTCAGCGGTCAGCCCCAGCCGCCGCTTGCGCTTGTCGTTGCCGCAGGCCTCACTGCTGATCAGTTCGCGCTCGAGCAACTGACGCAGCGGCAGGTTCAGTGCCTGCTTGGTCACGCCCAGGGCGGCCAGCAGTTGGCTGACACTCAGCCCCGGATTACGCGCGATGAAGAACAGGATGCGGTGGTGCACCCGGCTCAGCCCGCGGCGGGCGAGCATCTCGTCGGGTTTCGCGGTGAAGGCCCGGTAGCTGTAGAAGAAGGCCTGGATCGCTTCGAGTTGCAGGCTGTTTTTTGTTAGGTCAGGCATATTGACGTATCCATCCCGGGCGTCGTAGCTTCGGTCAAGCAGTTTGACTCATTCTTCCGTGCTCCCGCTACCGGTGACCCCCATGGCCTTCTCCGAACGCATCGCCCGACTGAAAAGCTCTCTGATCCGTGAAATCCTCGCCGCGGCGCAGCGCCCGGAGGTGATGTCCTTTGCCGGCGGCCTGCCCGCCGAGCCGATGTTGCCGAAGGTGAATTGGGACGACATGCCGGTGAGCATGGGCCAGTACGGCATGAGCGAAGGGGAGCCGGCGCTGCGCGAGGCCATCGCCGCCGAGGCGCGAGCGTTGGGCGTGCCCTGCGAAGCGAGCCAGGTATTGATCGTCAGCGGTTCGCAGCAGACGCTCGACCTGGCCAGCAAGCTGTTCATCGATCCGGGTACCGAGGTATTGCTCGAAGCGCCGACCTATCTTGCTGCGCTGCAGGCCTTCCAGCTGTTCGGCGCGAACTGCCTGACCGTGCCGCTGGGCGCCGAAGGCCCGGATGTCGCCGCGCTGCGCCAGCGCCTGCAGGCCAGCAAGCCGGCCTTCGCCTACCTGATCCCGACTTTCCAGAACCCGTCCGGCGTGCGCTACAGCGAGCAACGCCGCGATGAAGTGGCCGCCGTGCTCGACGAGTTCGGCGTGACCCTGATCGAGGACGAGCCTTACCGCGAGCTGGTGTTCGATGCGGGCGCCGCGACTCCGTTGGTCAGTCGCCTGAAGAAATCCAGCTGGATCTACACCGGTACCGTCTCCAAGACGCTGCTGCCGGGGCTGCGCGTGGGCTTCCTGATCGCCACGCCGGACCTGTTCCCGCACCTGCTGCGCCTGAAGCAGTCCGCCGACCTGCACACCAACCGCGTCGGCCAGTGGCAGGCACTGCAGTGGTTCGGCACCGAGGCCTATCGCGGCCACCTGGCCGAGCTGCGCGATTTCTATCGCATTCGCCGCGACGCCATGCAGCAGCAGCTGGAAGAGCATTTCGCCGAGCTGGCGGAGTGGAATGTGCCCCAGGGCGGCTTGTTCTTCTGGCTCAAGCTCAAGCAGCCGCTGGATACCCGTACACTGCTGGACGCGGCGTTGGCGCAGAACGTGGCCTTCATGCCGGGCGAGCCTTTCTTCACGCAACCGGATGCCAATCCCGGCTATTTGCGGCTTAACTTCAGCCACGTGGCGCCGGAACGTGCCGGCGAAGGTTTGCGCCGTCTGGCGACGGTCATCCGCGAAGCCCAGGCCCAATGAGGAGATGAGCATGTACACCGTCTACGGCGATCGACTGTCCGGCAACTGCTACAAGGTCAAGCTGGCCCTGCACCTGCTCGGCCTGCCTTACCAGTGGCGCGAGATCGATATCCTCAAGGGCGAGACGCAGACCGCCGAGTTCCTGGCGATGAACCCCAACGGCAAGGTGCCGGTGCTGCAGCTGGAAGATGGCACCTGCCTGTGGGAGTCCAACGCCATCCTCAACTTCCTCGCCGATGGCAGCGATCTCCTGCCACGTGAACCGCGCCTGCGCACCCAGGTGCTGCAATGGCAGTTCTTCGAGCAATACAGCCATGAGCCCTACGTGGCGGTGGCGCGTTTCATCGAGTTCTACCTGGGCCTGCCCGAAGAGCGCCGCGAGGAGTATGTGCGCTGCCAGAAGGGCGGTTACAAGGCGCTGAAAGTGATGGAAAAGCAGCTGCAGCAGACGCCTTACCTGGTGGGTGACCAGTACTCCATCGCCGACATCACCCTGTATGCCTACACCCATGTGGCGCACCAGGGCGGCTTCGACCTGTCGAACTTCCCGGCCATCAATGCCTGGCTGGCGCGGGTGGCCGACCATCCGCGGCACGTGGCGATGCAGGACTGATCATCCCGCCCGGCCATTGAAAACGCCGCTTCCCTCGAAGCGGCGTTTTTCGTTGGCAGACCCAATGATGCGGAAGCGGATTCGGTCCGCGATCGTTTTCTCGTCGATTCGAGGTGGCCGGATAGCACTCGCGAACGGAGTCTGCTCCTGGCAAAGTTTCGCTTTGTGCGAAGCGAAAACAGGCAATTTGCCATCAGATAAGTCCGAAAAGCCGCTCTAAACCGCTGATTTCGGTACTTTGGGGTTGACCGGCATCATGGCGGCGTTTTGTCGCCCTCCCTAATCTGGACGGGCTGCCATGCGGGACGTACCGATGTGGCCGGGCGCGAGCGGCAGGCAGTGTCGTCGCCCGGCGTGGGGAGGGGAAAGATGGCCTATCTGGTCTGGCAGGCGGATCTCGACACCGGGATCGGAGTGATCGACGCGCAGCACAAACGCATCGTCGAAATGATCAACCAGCTGCACGAGGCCCAGGCCCATCACGACCGAGCCATGCTCGGCGGCGTGATCGAGGAACTGGTCGACTACACCATCTCGCACTTCGCCTTCGAGGAGACGCTGCTGGAGGATTCCGGCTACCAGTTCACCCGTGCGCACAAGAAGGTCCACGAACTCTTCATCAAGCGCGTTTCCGACTACCGCCTGCGCTTCGACGCCGGCGAGGACGTCGCCGAGGAACTCAAGGGCCTGCTCGGACGCTGGCTGTTCAACCATATCCGTAATGACGACGCCAACTACGTGGAGTCGGTGATGGCCAGCATGCACGAGCTGACCCGCGACCAGAGCCACGGTGGCTGGCTGTCGCGCTCGATGAAGCGATTCTTCGGCTGAATTTTCAGTCACTTCGGCGGTGAATGCCGACGCGAATCCCCTTCGGCTGGCTATGCTCTGTGCACAACTACAAGCAATGCCACGGGGGTATTCGCGCATGAAGACGCTGTTGAAGTCACTGCTGCTGCTTTCTTTCCTCTCATCCTTCCCATTGTTCGCCGCCCAGCCGACGACCTCGCCAACGGACGACCAGCGCGCCAAGGCGTTGCTGTCCAAGGCGGTGGCCGCCTACAAGCAGGAGGGCGACAAGGCCTTCGCTGCGTTCAGCCGCCAGGGCGAGTTCATCGACGGGGACCTGTATGTGTTCGTCGTGGACAGCAAGGGCACCATGCTTGCCAGCGGCGGGCCATCGGTGGTGCTGATCGATCGGGATGTGTCGACCACACTCGATCCGTCATTGCAGAAGCAGTTTGCGCAGGCGCTGAAATCGCCGGAGACAGGCAAGGTGCAACAGGCCGACTACCGCTGGAAGAACTGGGCGGACGGCAAGGTCGAGCGCAAGCACGTCTATTACCAGCGTGTGGGTGAGCGCTTCCTCGCGGTGGGCTACTACATCCCGCGCGCGTCGGCGCAGCAGGCGGCGGCCATGCTGGACAAGGCGGTGAAGGCCGTCGAGGCCGATCCGCAGGACACCTTCAAGAAGATCACCGCGCGCGATCCCGCATTTATCCAGGATGACCTCTACGTCTTCGTTGTCGACCTGGATACGTCGAAATTCGTTGCCCATGGCTTCAATACGCGGATGGTCGGCACGGACTTCGATTCGCTGAAGGACCCGGGCGGCAACCCGATCGGCCACGCCATGCTGGAACTGGCCAAGTCCAAGGGCGAGGCGGAATTCGAGTACCAGTGGCGCAACCCGGTGACCAGCAAGGTGGAGAACAAGCACGCCTTCCTGCGCAAGGCCGGCCATTACCTCGTTGCGGTGGGTTACTACACGCGCTGATTGCAGCGATTCACAGGCACAAAAAACCGGCCCGAGGGCCGGTTTTTTCATGACGGCGGCTGTCAGCGGATCAGGCTGAGGAACTCGCTGCGGGTGGCGGCGTTCTCGCGGAACTCGCCGAGCATCACCGAGGTGACCATGGAGGAATTCTGCTTCTCCACGCCGCGCATCATCATGCACATGTGCTTGGCCTCGATCACCACGGCCACGCCCAGCGCGCCGGTGACCTGCTGGACCGCCTCGGCGATCTGCCGCGACATGTTTTCCTGGATCTGCAGGCGGCGGGCGTACATGTCGACGATGCGCGCCACCTTGGACAGCCCCAGCACCTTGCCGTTGGGGATGTAGGCCACGTGGGCCTTGCCAATGAACGGCAGCAGGTGGTGTTCGCACAGCGAGTAGAGCTCGATGTCCTTGACCAGCACCATCTCGCTGTTGTCGGAGCTGAACAGGGCGCCGTTGACGATCTCCTCCAGCGTCTGCTGGTAGCCGCGGCAAAGGTACTGCATGGCTTTGGCGGCGCGCTTGGGCGTGTCCACCAGGCCTTCGCGGGTGACGTCCTCACCGAGCTGGCTGAGGATCGCGGAGTAGTTTTGTTCCAGGGACATGATCTACCTGTGGCAATGACAAAAATAAAAACCGTGGCGCAGGGTAGGGCGCTCAGCCTTGGCTGGCAAGGCCCGAGCGCCGGTTGGCGCGTTATGGCAGGCGGATTGTCGCCGGACGCGAGTGCTAGCCGGGGGCAGGGCTTTTACTCGTCGCGGCCTTCGAGCATGTTGCGGCGCAGCATCACGTAGATGGCGCCGGTACCGCCGTGGCGCGGCAGGCAGGAGGTGAAGCCGAGTACCTGCGGGTGCTGGCGCAGCCAGGTGTTCACATGGCTCTTCACCATCGGGCTGCGGCCGTCGACGCGCGCCGCCTTGCCGTGGGTAACGCGGACGCAGCGGATCTCGAAGCGCGTGGCTTCGGCGATGAAGTCCCAGAGGGTTTCGCGGGCCGTTTCGATCTTCATGCCGTGCAGGTCGAGGCTGCCCTCGAAACTGATCTGGCCGGCCTTGAGCTTGCGTATCTGGCCTTCCTGGACGCCGTCGCGGGCCCAGTAGAGTTCGTCCTCGGGGCCGACGTCGATGACGAACTGGTCGGAGAGGCCGTCGACCCGGATGTTCTCGGTGCGTACGGTCGCGTTCTGTCGCAGCTCCTTGAGCTGCTTGCGGTCGGCCTTGGGTTTACCGGTGTCGGCCTGGTCCACGGTGATCCGTCTGACGCCGCGCATTTCGCTGGCGAATTGGGAAAAATCGTCGTCTTGCATGCGCACCTCCTCAAACAGCCGCGCAGTCTAACGGATCGCGCCGGTCCTGCGGAAATGCGCCGTGCGGGGATCAGTCGCGGCGCTTCATCAGCCGGGGCGACAGGCTCAGGCCTTCACGGCCACGGGCGCGGCGGCGCGCGGCGCGCCAGAATGTGACGCCCAGCCACAGACAGAACAGTCCGATTACCAGCAGCACGGCGCCGGCTCCCGGTTCGATGTGCAGTACGCCCACCGCGGGCTGGCGGCGGAGCAGGGCGGCGACGCCGGCCATGGCGGACAGGATGCCCAAGGTGGCGATTACCGCGGCGATCGCGGCGGCGAAGCGCCAGCGCCAGCGACCCGGACGCTTCGGGCGCAGGCTGGGTGGATCGAATTTATCGGTCATCTTCATCCCGACTTCCTCATCTATTGAACGAGGCTATGACCGGTGGGGAGGGGTGGGGTTCCAACCCCAGGGGCGGGAAGCGCGGCGAACCCGCTGGGTGAGCGGGTTCGCGGGCTATCGCGCCTAAGCTGAGCCTAACCCCGGGTGCTTGTCGTTGCCGCCCGTCGGGACGAATGGCTTCAGACCAGCGCCTGGGCTTGCGCGACCACGGCGGCGAAGTTGTCGCCCAGGGCGGCGATTTCGGCGCGGTGCAGGTCGCGCGCGGCGAGCACGCCGCCTTCGGGGGTGGGAATGTCGCGGGTGGCGCAGGCGGCATCCACCAGGGTGCAACGGTAGCCGTAGTCCTTGGCGGCGCGGACGGTGGTGCTGATGCTGGAGTGGGTCATGAACCCGCAGACGATCAGGTCCAGGCGGCCGCCGGCCTGCAGGCGGTCATGCAGGTCGGTGCCGGCGAAGGCGTTGGGCAGGCGCTTGTCCACCACCACCTCGCCCGGCAGCGGCGCCAGTTCGGGCAGGAAGCGGCCGCGCGGGCCCTGAGGGTCGAGGAGGCCGCCGACCACGCCCAGGTGGTGTACGTGGACAATGGGAGTGCCCATGGCCCGGGCCGTCTCCAGCAGCAGGCGAATCTGCGCCACCGCGGCATCCAGGTCAGGCAGGGCCAGTACGCCGCTGCGGTACTCCTCCTGGGCATCGATGATCAACAGAGTGCTCTGGCGCAGGGTGGCCGGCGGATATCCGCGCCCACTGATCTGCAGCATGCTGAGCGGAAGGGACATGTCACGACTCCTGTAAATGCATGTTCACTCATTGTGGGCCGTAACGCGTCCGCTGTGAATCTTTGCGAACTCGCGCCAAAGTGGTAATGGCATTCTGTGGCGGAACGGGCTGGAAAGCCCCCGGAGTGTCCGCATTCCGCTAGAATGCGCCCCTTTTTGCGAGCTGCGAGGACTGCTGCCGTGACCGAATCTCGTTTGCTGACCCTGCGTGACCACATCCGCTGGGCCGTCAGCCGCTTCCACGCCGAGGAACTGTTCTTTGGCCACGGTACCGACAACGCCTGGGATGAGGCCCGCCAACTGGTGCTGGGCGCGCTCCATCTGCCCTGGGAAATGGCCGACGCCTACCTGGATTGCCGCCTCGAGGACGAGGAGCGCGAATACCTGATGCACCTGCTGCGCCGACGCATCGAGGAGCGTGTGCCGACTGCCTACCTGCTGGGTGAGGCCTGGTTCTGCGGCATGCCCTTCGTGGTGGACGAGCGCGTGCTGGTGCCGCGCTCGCCCATCGCCGAACTCATCGAACGTCGCTTCGAGCCCTGGCTGGCGGCCGACCCTGCACGAATCCTCGACCTGTGCACCGGCTCGGGCTGCATCGGCATCGCCTGCGCCAGCGCCTTCCCGGAATCCGAAGTGGTGCTGGGCGACCTGTCGTTCGATGCCCTGGAAGTGGCCAATATCAATATTGAGCGCCACGAGCTGGGCGAGCGCGTCTACACCGTGCAGGGTGACGGCTTCGAAGGCCTGCCGGGCCAGCGTTTCGACCTGATCGTGTCGAACCCTCCCTATGTCGACGCCGAAGACTTCGCCGACATGCCCGCCGAGTACCGCCACGAGCCGGAGCTGGGCCTGGCCTGCGGCAACGACGGCCTGGACCTGGTGCGGCGCATGCTGGCCGAGGCGGCGGACCACCTGACCGAGCGCGGCACATTGGTGGTGGAGGTGGGCAACAGCCAGGTGCACGTGGCGGCGCTCTACCCGGAAGTGGACTTCACCTGGCTCGACTTCGAGTACGGTGGCCACGGGGTATTCCTGCTCTCGGCGCAGCAATGCCGCGAGCATCAGGAGCTGTTCAGGGCGCGGGTAAAGGCCTGATCCGCTCCAAGGGTGGGCTGAATCTGCAGGAGCGAGCTTGCTCGCGAATGGATTTACCGGTTGGTCCGGCGCCTGGCCGGTTCGCCAGCAGGCTCGCTCCTACAAAAGAATGCTTCGGCGTGGGACTCAGCCCATCGCGGAGGTCGGCTTTGGGTAGGAGCGGACTTCGTCCGCGGTTGCCCACCGGCCGCGCCGATCGGTCGGCGGCGCATGCACGCTAGTGCGTGGCGATCCAGATCAGCAGTCCCGCCTGGAACACGGCGAACACCGTCAGGCAGGCGATGGTGAAGCGCAGGCTGGTGTCGTCGCGGCGGAAGGTCTCGATGCGCTGCTCCAGCCGGCGAATCTCGTTGGACTGGGTGGCGAGGTTCTGGTCAGCCTGTTCCAGCATCGAGCTGGCTTCCAGCAGCGGGACTATCTGCACCTTGTCCTTGTGCCAGTCGTCGTACAGCTCGCTGACCCGGCCGACGCTGTAGCGCGCCTTCAGCAGCCGCGAATCCTCGTAGATCACGTCGAAGCCCTGGGCGCGCAGGAAGTGGTCGCGGCGCTGCCGGGCCTCTTCGTTGGGTGCGTCCTTCATCGCCAGCGCGCCACCCTCGACACGGTAGTGCGACCACTTCTTTTTCGCCCAGGCCACTCCCTGGGCCAGCAGGAATCGCCCCAGTCCGCGGTTCAGCGGTTCGGTGGTGAAGCCCGAGTCGGCGCCGAAGCGCACTTCCTTGTTGCGGTGGTCCGCCCAGACCTCCAGCAGGTTCACTTCCTTGCGCAGCACCTGGCCGGGCACCTGTACGGTCAGCCGCAGCAGGCTCTGCTCGCCGTTGTGGCGTTCCACCCGGCCCAGTTGCACGAAGCGCAGCGGCCGCGCGCCAGTGGTGCGGTCGGTGGGCAGCGGCGCCAGGCGCAGCAGGCGATAGTGTTCCGGCGCCAGGTCCGCCCAGGGATGCGGGCGGGCGGCGGCGCTCTCGTCGGCGGCGACGGCTGTCTGTTCGGCTTCGGTCATGGGGTCTACCTCGGGGCCTGGCGGGCGTGGCCAGGGCTCTCCCGTGGTTTATCGACGCACCGGCGGATTTCTTGAGACGTTCGCTCCAGATCCGGGCGCATTTTCGGCAAGCGTACTGCCGGGCAGGCTCGGCGCGTGCTGGATGAAAGTCGTGATGCGCTGCACCAGCTCACGGGCCAGCGGCAGGTTGGGGTTGTTGTAGGAGGCGAGCTGCTGCGGACCGCTGGTCGGAACGATCCGCAGGATATGGTTCATCCCCGAGATCAGATGGAAGTCGCTGTCGGGCTTGGCGCGCTTGAGCGCCTGCGCATCCTCGACGCCGACCTGGATATCGTTGGTGCCCTGCAGGACCAGCGTCGGCAATTTCAACTCGGCGAAGGCGCGGGCCGGGTCCTGGCGGAACAGCGAGATCAGGTAGGGTTGCACGCTGGGGCGGAACAGCACCTTCAGGGGCTCCGGCACCCGTGGCTGCAACTGCCCGGCCTGCAGACCGTCGATCAACTGGTCAGCCTGGGCGAGCAGGGGCGGCGGCAGGCGGGCTTGCAACTGCTCGCGCAATACGTCGCCGATCGGGCGGGCGCTGCCGGCCAGGGAAACCAGCGCCTCGGCGTGGGTTTGCGGCGCGGCGAGGCTGGCGATCAGCGCGCCCTCGCTGTGGCCGATGAGAATCTGCCGGCCGAAGCGCGGGTCGTGGGCCAGCTTGTCGCTCCAGGCCATCACGTCGCTGACGTAGGCTTCGACGCTGAGCTCTTCCTCACGCGGCGCGGCCGGCAGGCTGCGGGCCACGCCGCGCTTGTCGTAGCGTACGCTGGCAATGCCGTTTTCCGCCAAGGCCTCGGCCAGTTTGCGCAGGTAGGCGTTCTGTCCGCCCTCGGGGTTGTTGCCGTCGCGGTCGGTGGGGCCGGAGCCGGCGATCAGCAGTGCTACTGGCGGAGGGGTATCGCCCTGGGGCAGCAGCATCGTCCCGCGCAGCACGCCGTGGCCGGTATCCAGATCATAGGGACGCTGCAGGATGCTGGTGGGGGCGGCCTGGGCGATGCTGGTGACGAAACAGAAGAGGAGCAGGGCGAGACGGCGCATCGAAGACTTCGCGATGGGGCTGATGGCGCTTTGATCCTCGCGGGCGGCGAAGGTTCGCAGGGCGGATTGACGCAGGTATACTGCTCGGCCTTTTCGATACCAGTCTTTTCGCGGAGCCTCGCATGTCCGGCAACACCTACGGCAAGCTGTTCACCGTCACCACCGCTGGCGAAAGCCACGGCCCGGCGCTGGTCGCCATCGTCGACGGCTGCCCGCCCGGCCTTGAGATTTCCCTGGAAGACCTGCAGCGCGACCTGGACCGCCGCAAGCCCGGCACCAGCCGCCACACCACCCAGCGCCAGGAAGCCGACGAGGTGGAAATCCTCTCCGGCGTGTTCGAGGGCAAGACCACCGGCACCCCGATCGGCCTGCTGATCCGCAACACCGACCAGAAGTCCAAGGACTACTCGGCGATCAAGGACCTGTTCCGCCCGGCCCACGCCGACTACACCTACCACCACAAGTACGGCATCCGCGACTACCGTGGCGGCGGCCGTTCCTCGGCGCGCGAGACCGCCATGCGCGTGGCCGCTGGCGCCATCGCCAAGAAGGTCCTGGCGGGCATGGGCATCAGCGTGCGCGGCTACATGAGCCAGCTCGGCCCGATCGACATCCCCTTCAAGACCTGGGACAGCGTCGAAGACAACGCCTTCTTCAGCCCCGATCCGGACAAGGTCCCGGAGCTGGAGGCCTACATGGACCAGTTGCGCCGTGACCAGGATTCGGTCGGCGCGAAGATCACCGTGGTCGCCGAAGGCGTGCCGCCGGGCCTGGGCGAACCGATCTTCGACCGCCTGGATGCCGAACTGGCCCATGCGCTGATGAGCATCAACGCGGTGAAGGGCGTGGAAATCGGCGCCGGCTTCGCCAGTGTTGCCCAGCGCGGCACCGAGCACCGCGACGAACTGACCCCGGAAGGCTTCCTGTCGAACAATGCCGGCGGCATCCTTGGCGGCATTTCCAGCGGCCAGCCGATCATTGCCCACCTGGCGCTCAAGCCAACCTCCAGCATCACCACCCCGGGCCGCTCCATCGATGTGGACGGCAACCCGGTGGACGTCATTACCAAAGGCCGCCACGACCCCTGCGTGGGCATCCGCGCAACGCCCATCGCCGAGGCGATGATGGCCATCGTGCTGCTTGACCACCTGCTGCGCCACCGCGCGCAGAACGCCGACGTAAAGGTCGGTACACCGGTCCTTGGCCAGCTTTGAGTGACCTGGCGCTCCCGCCGGCCTGATCAGGTGGCGGGAGCGTCGGATATTCGCCGCCGATGACTCAGGTTCCCTACTGGCGGCTGTCCAGTTTCTACTTCTTCTACTTCTGCCTGCTGGGTGGGACGGCGCCGTTCCTCGCGCTGTATTTCCATCACCTGGGGTTCTCTGCGCCACGCATCGGCGAACTGGTGGCGATCCCCATGCTGATGCGCTGCATCGCCCCCAACCTGTGGGGCTGGTTGGGCGACCGCAGCGGCCAGCGGCTGGCCATCGTGCGCTTCGGCGCGGTGTGCACGGCGCTGTGTTTCGCCGGCATCTTCCTCGGTCACAGCTATGCGTGGCTGGCGCTGATCATGGCCGGGCACGCGTTCTTCTGGCACGCGGTACTGCCGCAGTTCGAGGTGATCACGCTGGCGCACCTGCGCGGGCGCACCGAGAGCTACAGCCGCATCCGCCTGTGGGGTTCCATCGGTTTCATCTGTACCGTGGTCGGCCTGGGCTGGCTGTTCGAGTTCGCCAGCCTGGACGCCTATCCGCTGGCGCTGCTGACGATCATGCTCGGCATCGTCGGCGCCAGTTGGTGGGTGCCGAATGCCCAGCCGCCGGCGCGGCAGGATGAGGCCAGCGCGGGCGGTTTTCTCCAGCAACTGCTCAAGCCCGGCGTGCTCGCCTTCTACCTGTGCGTGTGCCTGATGCAGCTGTCCCACGGTCCGTACTACACCTTCCTGACCCTGCACCTGGAGTCGCTTGGCTACGCCCGCGGGCTGATCGGCCAGCTCTGGGCGCTGGGGGTGGTGGCCGAGGTGCTGCTGTTCCTGGTCATGCCGCGCCTGCTCAAGCGCTTCTCGCTGCGCCAGGTGCTGGTGGCGAGCTTCCTGCTGGCGGCCTTGCGCTGGCTGCTGCTGGGAACGTTGGCCGGGCACCTGCCGGTGCTGCTGTTTGCCCAGTTGCTGCACGCGGCGACCTTTGGCAGCTTCCACGCCGCCGCCATTCATTTCGTCCAGCGCAGCTTCCAGGCTCGCCAGCAGGGGCAGGGCCAGGCGCTGTACGCCGCGCTGGCCGGCACCGGTGGCGCGCTCGGCGCGCTTTACTCCGGCTACAGCTGGGGTAGCCTTGGGCCGGCCTGGACCTTTGCCATCGCCAGCGTGGCTGCGCTGGCTGCCGCCTTCATCATCTGGACCCGTCTGAACGAGGACCCGCATGAACGACACCCGTGAACAGCTGACCCAACAGATCATCGAGGCCGGCCGTTTCCTCTATGGCCGTGGCTGGTCGCCGGCCACCAGCAGCAACTATTCCGCGCGCCTGGCCGCCGACCGTGCGTTGCTCACCGTTTCGGGCAAGCACAAGGGCCAACTCGGTGAGAACGATGTGCTGGAAACCGACCTCGCCGGCAACAGCCTGGAACCGGGCAAGAAGCCCTCGGCGGAAACCCTGCTGCACACCCAGCTCTACGCCTGGCGCCCGGAGATCGGCGCGGTGCTGCACACTCATTCGGTCAATGCCACCGTACTGTCGCGCCTGACCGTGGGTGACCGCCTGGAGCTGGAAGACTACGAACTGCAGAAGGCCTTTGCCGGCGTCAGTACCCACGAAGGCCGTGTGACCGTGCCGATCTTCGATAACGACCAGGACATCGCCCGGCTGGCGGCCAAGGTGCAGCCCTGGCTCGATGAGCATCCGGACTGCCCCGGTTACCTGATCCGTGGCCACGGACTGTACACTTGGGGGCCACGCATGGCCGATGCCCTGCGCCAGATCGAAGCCTTCGAATTCCTCTTCGAATGCGAACTGAAAGTACTGAGCCTTCGCGGCGGCACGCGCTGAGCGAACCCGGCCCGCTTTTGAGAAAAAGCCCAGAAGGACAACGACCATGAGCAGCCTGACCGTCTACCACGAATCCAACCCCGAGCAGCCGCTGAAACTGCTGACCCACGCCGAGGACATCGCTTCCACCCTGGGCGAGCTGGGCGTGCGCTTCCAGCGCTGGGCGGCGAATGCCCCCATCGTTCCCGGCGCCAGCCAGGAAGAGGTGATCGCCGCCTACCAGCACGAGATCCGTCGCCTGCAGGAGGAGGAGGGCTACGTCACCGTCGACGTGGTCAGCCTGACCGCCGATCATCCGCAAAAGGATGAACTGCGCGCCAAGTTCCTCGATGAACATCGCCATGGCGAGGACGAGGTACGCTTCTTCGTCGCCGGCCGCGGGCTGTTCACCCTGCACATCGAGGATCACGTCTACGCCGTGCAGTGCGAGAAGAATGACCTGATCTCGGTGCCCGCCGGCACCCGCCACTGGTTCGACATGGGCGAGCGCCCGCACTTCGTGGCCATCCGCCTGTTCAACAATGCCGAAGGCTGGGTCGCGAAATTCACCGGCGACGAGATCGCCAAGCGGTTTCCGTTGCTGGAAGACTGATCTCTCCTTAGCCGGGGAGGGTAGGCTGTTTCCTGCTCTTCGTAGGAGCGAGCTTGCTCGCGAACAGTGTTGCCGGCCCACTCGGTTCCATGCGGTTCGCGAGCAAGGACTGGGCGTCCCCCTCGGTCCTACATGTCATCCCGCCTGGGTTAAAGGCGGGCTTTTGGAGTCCCCATGCCCATCAAAGCCATCCTCACCGACATCGAAGGCACCACCAGCGCGGTCAGCTTCGTCTTCGACGTGCTCTTTCCCTATGCCGCCGCGCACCTGCCGGACTTCGTGCGTGGGCATGCCGACGAGCCGGCCGTGGCCGAGCAACTCGCCGCCGTGCGCGCCGACAGTGGTGAGACGAACGCCGACACCGAACGCTGCATCGAAATCCTTCTCGGCTGGATCGCCGAAGACCGCAAGGCCACGCCGCTCAAGGCACTGCAAGGCATGGTCTGGGAGCAGGGCTACAGCGCCGGCCAGCTCAAGGGCCATGTCTACCCGGACGCCGTCGACGCGCTGCGCCACTGGCACGCCGAGGGCTACCGGCTGTACGTCTATTCCTCCGGCTCTATCCAGGCGCAGAAGCTGATCTTCGGCTGCTCGGAGGCGGGCGACCTGTCGCCGCTGTTTTCCGGCTACTTCGACACCACCAGCGGACCCAAGCGCGAGGTGGAGTCCTACCGCCGCATCGCCGCCGCCATCGGTCTGCCGGGCGAAGACATCCTCTTCCTCTCCGACATCGTCCAGGAGCTGGATGCCGCGCAGCAGGCCGGCCTGCAGACCATCGGCCTGGCCCGCGAGGGTGGGGGACTGGAAGGCCACGACACGGTGGCAAGCTTCGCGCTGATCGACCCGGCGCGGGTTTGACCCCTGCCTTGAATGCACGCCCGCGCCGCTGCGGCGCGGGCAGCTATGCTGATCAGGCCGACATTCTCATAGAAGGATCTTCCAAATGGGCTCGACCCTCAGTGGCCTGATCAGCCTGATCATCTTTGCCCTGGATATCTGGGCGATCATCAACGTGGTGAAAAGCAACGCCGAGATGCCGATGAAGATCATCTGGATCCTGGTGATCGTCATCCTGCCGGTTCTCGGCCTGATCATCTGGGCGGTGGCAGGGCCGCGCGGCAACGTGCGGGTCTGAGCGCCATCCCGACTCCCGCAGGGGCGGGCCATGTTCGCGATAGCGCCCATGGAACGCTCCTGCAGGTCGACAGCTTCAGTCGAACCGGTAATGCATCCGCACGCAGCCCGGCTCGATCACCTTGGCCGACAGCAGCGTCGGCGACACCCGCAGCCCGGTGGCGGGGAATAGCGCAAAACCGCCGCCGATGATCTCCGGCATCACATAGATCTCCAGCTCATCCAGTGCCCCGCGCTCCAGGAAGGCCATCTGCAGCTGGCCGCCGCCGAGCATCCATACGTCGCCATCTTCCAATGCGCGCAGTTCCCCGATCAGCGCGTCGACATCGCTGCGGGTTTCCAGCGGGTCCTTCGGGTCGTCGATGGGGCGCGAGGTCACCACCAGCACGCGCTTTGCGCCATAGGGCCAGGGGCCGGGGTCGGCCGCGAGGAAGTCGTAGGTCGCGCGGCCCATGACCACGGTGCGGATGCGCTGGAGGAACAGGGTGTAGTCATGTTCGCCCAACTGCAGCTGGTCATGCCTGAACAGCCAGTCCAGCCCGTGTTCGGGCGTTGCGATGAAGCCGTCGAGGCTGGTGGCGATGTAGCCGAGAATTCTGGCCATGTTGCGTTTCCCTGGATAAGCTTTGTGCCAATATATAAATGAATGTTCATTTATAAAAGAGATTGGCATGGCTCGAACCAAGACAGTAAGCGACGCAGCGATACTCGACGCCGCCATGCAGCTGATGGTGCGCGCAGGACCGGAGGCGGTGACCTTCGCCGCCGTGGGCCGCGAGGTCGGGCTTTGCGCCGCGACACTGGTGCAGCGCTACGCGACCAAGGCGGATTTCCTCCGCGCCGTGTTGCTGCGCGCCTGGGACCAACTGGATGAGCAGACCGCCCGACTCGACGAGAGCACCGAGTTGAGCCCGGAAGGCGCGATTCAGATGCTGGTGGCGATGTTTCCGGTGGGCGAGGGTGAGACCGATTACGCGGAAGGGTTGCTGATCCTGCGCGAGGACATGCGCGATCCAGTGCTTCGTGAACGAGGTGCACGATGGGGCGCGTCGTTGGCCGCGGCATTGGGGCGGCGATTGAGCGATGATCCGCAACGGCAGCCGATTCTCGGCCGGCTGATGGCCTGCCAGTGGCAGGGTGCGCAGCTGTGGTGGGCTTTCGAACGTCGAGGCGATCCGGCGAGTGCCATCGGCGACGAGCTGCGCCGTTGGTGCGATGTCGTGCTGAAGGCGGAAAGGGTTGCGGGATAAGGCGCCGCGATGGAGACTCGTTCGATGCATTACTGCCTGATCGAAACAGACCTCGGCTGGTTCGGGCTCGCCTGGAGCCCGCAGGGAATCACGCGCGCCTATCTGCCGGGGGACTCCGTGCACAGCGTGCGCGAGCGCTTCGACAAGCTCGGCACCGAGACTGCCCAATGGCCTGCATTCATCGATGAAGCGCGCCGGTTGATCCTCGGTTATGCGCAGGGCGAAGCGGTGTCGTTCGAGAGCTTGCCGCTGGACCTGTCCGGCCAGAGCGATTTCCACCGCCGCGTCTACGACGACATTCTCCAGCTGGGCCGTGGGGAGACCACGACCTATGGCGAGATCGCCCGGCGCCTGGGCGATGTCGGCTTGTCCCGCGCGGTGGGGCAAGCGATGGGGTCCAATCCGATCCCGTTGATCATTCCCTGTCACCGTGTGCTTGCCAGCGGCGGCAAGACCGGTGGCTTCTCCGCACCCGGTGGTAGCGGCTCGAAGATGCGCATGCTGGCGTTGGAAGGCTACGTCGATCCGCAGGCCGCACAGACCTCCTTCGATTTCTAGGCCTTTTCCAGCGCGCCCTCCAGGCGCAGCAACAATTCCTTGCGCGGCAGGCCGCCGGCGTAGCCGGTGAGGCTGCCGTTGCTGCCGATCACCCGGTGGCAGGGAACGATGATGCTGATCGGGTTGGCACCGTTGGCCGCGCCCACCGCGCGGATGGCCTTGGGCCGGCCGATCCGCCGCGCCAGTTCCGCATAGACAGTGGTATAGCCGTAGGGAATCTCCAGCAGCGCCTGCCAGACCTGGCGCTGGAACTCGGTGCCACCGGTGTTCAGCTTCACGTCGAAGCGCTGGCGCTTGCCGGCGAAATATTCGTCCAGCTGACGCGCCACGTCGTCCAGCAGCGGGCTGCCTTCGCGCCAGTCCGGCTGAGGGTAATGGCGCACCTCCAGGTCCATGTAGAGCATGCTCAGGCCGCCTTCGTCGCCGGCCAGCAGCAGGCGGCCGGTGGGGCTGTCGTGGTAACGGTAGTGCATGGTCATCCTCCGGTGCGGCCGACCTGGGAATAGGCGTGCCACAGATAGACGGCGGCATAGGCGCGCCACGGCCGCCAGGCTTCGGCGCGACGTTGCAGCTCGCGGGCGGTGATGCCTTCCGCGCCCCACACCGGCGACTTGAGCAGGCCCAGGTCGGCGGCGGGGAAGGCGTCCGGATCGCCGAAGGCGCGCAGGGCGACGTACTCCGCCGTCCACGGACCAATGCCGGGGAGGGCGCAGAGGCGCTGTACCAGGTCGTCGGCGCCGTCGTTCACGTGCAATTCCAGCGCGCCGCTGGCGCAGGCGGCGGAGAAGCGCTGCAATGTCTCCACGCGCTTGCCGGGCATGCCGATGCCGGCTAGGTCAGCTTCGGCCAGGGCCTCGGGGGGGGGGAACAGCCGCGTTGGCTGGCCTTCACAATCGCCGGGCAACGCTTCGCCCAGGCGCTGCACCAGGCGTCCGACGATGGTGACGGCGGCCTTCACCGTGACCTGCTGGCCGACGATGGCGCGCACGGCCTGCTCGAACGGGTCGAAGGCGGTGGGCAGGCGCAGGCCGGGCGCCTGCAGTAGCAGCGGGGCGAGCAGCGGGTCGGCCTGGAAGTGCTCGGCGATCTGCAGTGGGTCGCTGGCCAGGTCGAACATCTTGCTCACCCGCGCCGCCAGCGGTTGCGCATGCTGCGGCGCCAGGTGAATGTCCAGTTCCAGTTCGGCGCTGTCTTCGCGCGGGCGAACGCTGAACCAGCCGATATCGCCGCCCACGCGCACACTGCGGGCATAGCGGCGCGGCGACAGGCATTCGACGCCGGTCAGGCTGCGCAGGGCGAAATGCTCGTGGAACTGCTGCCAGTCCCAGGGCGCACGGTAGGGCAGGCGAATGAGTTGGGGAGTGGGGGGCGTGTTGGTCATGGGGCGACATTACCCGTTGCCGGCAATGCTGTCCTCCCGCGCCTGACTTTCAAATTCCCCTGGAAGGCTGGCGCCGACGGCAGGGTTCGACCTGTCATCGATGGGCACGTAGAATGCGCGCCTCTTTCGGGGCGGCCCGGCCGTCCCCTCCTATTGTCTTGTCCCGACGGGAGCGCACTCATGCACGATTACCAGGAAACCCTCTACGACGGCTATGGCCAGCGTTTCAGCGTCGACAGGATGCTCCACGAGGTGCGCACCGAGCACCAGCACCTGGTGATCTTCGAGAATGCCCGCATGGGCCGGGTGATGGCGCTGGACGGCGTGATCCAGACCACCGAGGCCGACGAGTTCATCTACCACGAGATGCTCACCCACGTGCCGATCCTCGCCCATGGCAACGCCAGGCGCGTGCTGATCATCGGTGGCGGCGACGGCGGCATGCTGCGCGAGGTGTCCAAGCACGCCAGCGTCGAGCACATCACCATGGTCGAGATCGACGGCACCGTGGTCGACATGTGCAAGGAGTTCCTGCCCAACCATTCCCAGGGCGCCTTCGACGACGCGCGGCTCAACCTGGTGATCGACGACGGCATGCGCTTCGTCGCCACCACCACGGAGAAGTTCGACGTGATCATCTCCGATTCCACCGACCCCATCGGCCCCGGCGAAGTGCTGTTCTCGGAGAACTTCTACCAGGCCTGCCATCGCTGCCTGAACGACGGCGGCGTGCTGGTGACCCAGAACGGCACACCCTTCATGCAACTGGACACCGTGCGCAATACCGCCGGCCGCATGAACGGCCTGTTCGCCGACTGGCACTTCTACCAGGCGGCGGTACCGACCTACATCGGCGGTTCGATGACCTTCGCCTGGGGTTCGACCAACCCGGCCCTGCGCCACGTCGACGTGACCACCCTGGCCCAGCGCTTCGCCGCCAGCGGCATCCAGACCCGCTACTACAACCCGGCTATCCACCAGGGCGCCTTCGCCCTGCCGCAGTACGTACTGCAGGCCATCGGCAAGCGGGCCAACGACTGATCGTCGCGCAAGCGCGGGGACAAGCCCCGCGCCACGACATTTTCTTCACGCGCTCTACGGCACTCTGCCCGCCCTTGGGCGGTCCCACATGCGCCGATTCACCCTTGCATCATCCCGAAACGATTGGCATGCCAGGCTTAATGTCCGCTCAAACGGCGCACTTTAGAATGCGCCGCCGCTGCTTTTGCGGTGTAATGCCGCAGCCTTTCGTGCTTGCGTGGGCCACGGTTCTGCCCGGCCTAGGCGAAGCACCTTCGAACCCACACGTTCATTACGGAACCAAGAAATGGGCCAATCAGAAGTCCTGACCAATCGCCAGACCGGTGCGAGCCTCACGCGGCCGACCGTGTCCAGCCATCTGGCGTTCACCGCGCTCAGCGTCGTCACGCTGATGGTGATGTACTCCCTGCTGCGCCTGGCGCTGTTGATCTATAATCGCGAGCTGATCGGCAGCACGCCGGCCTCTACCTTTGTCGAAGCATTCCTCACCGGCATGCGCTTCGACATCCGCGCCGTGGTCTACATCGTTGCTCCGCTGGTGTTCGCTATCGTCAGTGTGCGCGCCATGGGCTGGCGCTGGCTGTGGAAGGCCTGGCTGACCGTCGCCGCGAGCATCACCCTGTTCCTCGGGGTGCTGGAGATGGACTTCTACCGTGAGTTCCACCAGCGCCTGAACAGCCTGGTGTTCCAGTACATGTCCGAAGACCCGAAAACGGTCATGAGCATGATCTGGTACGGCTATCCGGTGGTCCGTTACCTGCTGGCCTGGGCTTTTGCCACCTGGCTGCTGTACCTGCTGTTCAAGGGTATTGACCGCGCCACCCGTCCGGCCGCCAGCGGCCCGTCGGCGGCCGCCTGGTACATCCGTACCGCCGTCTTCCTGGTCATGGTCCTGCTGTGCGTCGTCGCCGCCCGCGGCACCCTGCGCCAGGGCCCGCCGCTGCGCTGGGGTGATGCGTTCACCACGGACTCGCAGTTCGCCAACCAGCTCGGCCTGAACGGCACCCTGAGCCTGATCAAGGCCGCCGAGAGCCGCTTCTCCGAAGACCGCGACAATATCTGGAAGTCGACCCTGCCGCAGGATCAGGCCTTGGCCACGGTGCGTCAGATGCTGGTGATGCCGGACGACAAGCTGGTGGATGCCGATGACGCGCCGGTTCGCCGCGACTACACGCCGCCAGCCGATGGCACCCTGCCGGTGAAGAATGTCGTGGTGATCCTCATGGAAAGCTTTGCCGGCCACTATGTCGGTGCCCTGGGCGCTCCGGGTGAGATCACGCCGAACTTCGACAAGCTGGCGAAGGAAGGGCTGCTGTTCACCCAGTACTTCTCCAACGGCACCCACACCCACCAGGGCATGTTCGCCACCATGGCGTGCTTCCCCAACCTGCCGGGCTTCGAGTACCTGATGCAGACGCCCGAGGGCGGCCACAAGTTCTCCGGCCTGCCGCAGTTGCTGTCGGCGCGCAAGTTCGAGGACGTCTACGTCTACAACGGCGATTTCGCCTGGGACAACCAGTCCGGCTTCTTCGCCAACCAGGGCATGACCTCGTTCATCGGCCGCAATGACTTCGTCAACCCGGTGTTCTCCGACCCGACCTGGGGCGTCTCCGACCAGGACATGTTCGCTCGCGGCAACGAGGAACTGGACAAGCTGGAAGCCACCGGCAAGCCGTTCTATGCGCTGCTGCAGACCCTGTCCAACCACGTGCCCTACGCGCTGCCCAAGGACCTGCCGGTACAGCCGGTGACCGGTTACGGCAGCCTGGACGAGCACCTGACCGCGATGCGCTACTCCGACTGGTCGCTCGGCCAGTTCTTCGAGAAGGCCAAGAAGTCGCCGTACTACAAGGACACCATCTTCGTGATCGTCGGCGACCACGGCTTCGGTACCCCCGAGCAACTGACCGAGATGGATCTGTTCCGCTTCAACGTGCCGCTGCTGGTCGTCGCGCCCGGCATTCAGGAGAAGTTCGGCGCCACTCGCGACACCGTCGGCACCCAGATCGACATCGTGCCGACCATCATGGGTCGCCTGGGCGGCGAAGCGCGCCACCAGTGCTGGGGCCGCGACCTGCTGAACCTGCCCGAGGGTGACAAGGGCTTCGGCATGATCAAGCCCTCGGGCAGTGGCCAGGATGTGGCGCTGGTTTACGGTAATCGCATCCTGATCAAACCCAAGGAAGGCGACATCCGTGTCTACGATTACAAGCTGGGCAAGGACTTCGGTGTCACCCGCATCGAAAACACCCCCGAGCAGTCGCAGATGAAGACCCGACTGGAGTCCTTCATTCAGACCGCCACCCAGGCCCTGCTGGATAACAAGACCGGTGTGGTTGACGGCAAGCCTGACGTGAAGTGATCGATGAGCCGGTGAAAAGGGGCCTTCGGGCCCCTTTTTCTTGCCTGCCGCTGCGCCAGGAGTGCCATTCCAGATGACATCGCGCAGGCGCGGCCCATCCAGATTTCAGCAAAAGACAGTTATAAAGTAAGACCACATCGGTCTAATGGATTATAAGAAAAGTCAGTATCCTCCCGGCCACACCACGAGGTGATCAGTTTCGCCAGTCAGGACGCGTAGATGGATTTCGGCAATATCGGGTTTGTAGTCGCGGGTCTTGTCGTAGGCTTTATCGTTGGGATGACCGGTGTCGGTGGCGGTTCGCTGATGACGCCCATCCTGCTCTGGTTCGGTATCAACCCTGCCGCCGCGGTAGGCACCGACCTGCTCTATGCCGCTATCACCAAGTCCGGCGGCGTCCTGGTTCACCGCAAGAACGACAACATCGACTGGCGCATCACCGGCTGGCTGGCCCTGGGCAGCGTCCCGGCTGCCGCGTTGACGTTGCTGTTCCTGCACAGCCTGCATACCGACACCGCGGCCATGAACGCGGTGATCAAGAACGCCCTGGGCGTCGTGCTGCTGCTCACTGCGCTGGCCGTGCTGTTCAAGAAGCAGGTGCTGGCCTTCGCCCAGCGTCACGCCGGGGACAGCTTCCACTTCAGCGGCCCCCGGCTGAATACCCTGACCGTGATCACCGGCGCCATCCTCGGCGGCATGGTCGCGCTGACGTCCATCGGCGCCGGCGCCCTGGGTACGGTGGCGCTGTTCATCCTCTATCCCTTCCTCGCCACCCGCCGTCTGGTGGGCACCGAGATCGCCCACGCTGTGCCCCTGACCCTGGTCGCCGGCCTCGGCCATGCCAGCATGGGCAACATGGACTGGGGCCTGCTGGGCTACCTGCTGATCGGCTCGCTGCCGGGCATCTACATCGGCAGCCACCTGGCCGGGCGTATTCCGGACGGCGTGCTGCGCCCGTGCCTGGCGATCATGCTGGCAATGATCGGCTACAAGCTGGTCTTCTAAAAAACCGTCTACGATCTGCTGCGCGTCGGCCGTAGGGCGTTGGAAAGCGCCCTCAGATGCTCATTTACAGAACGTAAACTCCGCTCTTCGGGCGTTCTCCGCCTACCACGGCTCTGCTCGCAAGATCGTCAGCAGATTTTCTAACGGCGGCGGAAACGTCCCGGCGTCACGCCTTTCCAGCGACGGAAGGCGTGGATGAAGTTCGACACCTCGCCGTAGCCGAGTCGCTCGGCGATTTCCTCCAGACGAATTGCCCCCGTGGCCAGCAATTCCTCGGCCAGCGCCTGGCGCACCTCGTCGAGCAGCGCGCGATAGCTGCTGCCTTCGCCTTCCAGCCGGCGCCGCAACGTGCGCGAGGTCATGTGCAACTCATCCGCCAGTTGCTCCATGTCCGGCAGCCGCCCCGGCGTGCCCAGCAGGCGGTCGCGGATCTGCCCGGAAAGCCCGGTGCGTACCTGGCGCCGGGCGAGCAGGGCGCGGCATTGCTCCTCGCAGCGCCGCGCCACTTCCGGGTTTGCGCCCGGCAGCGGCATTTCGAGAATGTGGCTGTCGAAGACGATGCGGTTTTCCGTCTGGCCGAACAGCGGTTTCACCCCCAGTTCATCGATATAGGGCTGCAGGTCGGCTGGCGCTTCGCGGCGGAACAGCGCCTGGCGAATCGGCGGCGGCTGGTTGGTGAGGTCGCGCTGGATGCGCAGCACACCGCCGCCGTCGCGGTCGATGAGGAAGTCGCGCAGGTCTTCCGGCACGGACGTGTCGTCCAGCACCAGGTGCGCTTCGCCGTCGTGTTCCTCCAGGGTCATGCGGTGGAAGGCATAGGTCAGGTCGAGGTAGCGCAGGCCCAGGTGCGCGGCACTGAGGAAGGTCGAGCTGCTGAGCATCGCGAAGCCCCAGATGCCGTAGGCGTTGAGGTGGTAGCGCAGGCCGGCCTTGAGCCCGATGCCGGGGCGCTGGCCGATGTGCCGGTTGATGTTGCGCAGCAACTCCAGTTCCTGGGTGGCCTCCACCTCGGCGCCGGGATCGGCGAGCACACCGATGTCCAGTCCGGTGCGGCCCAGGCACTGTTCCAGGGTCATGCCATGGTCGAGGCCGAACTGGGTCATGAGCTGCACGCTGATGGCACTGCGCCGGGGGGAGCAGGCTGGGGTAGCAGGCATCGAAACCTCGGGAGTCAGGGTGACCGAAAGTCACAATTTTCTGTCCGACTATGCCATAACCCGTGACGGGAAGTCGCACTAGGATGTTGTCATCCGCCGCTGCGCGGACATAAGAACCGGGAGCACAACAATGACAACATCATCCCGTCGATCGGCCGCCCCGCGCGTGCTGATCATCGGTGCCGGCTTCGCCGGCCTGGGGTTGGCGATCCGCCTGCAAAAGGCCGGGATCGACGACTTCCTGATCCTCGAAAAGGCCGCCGACGTCGGCGGCTGCTGGCGCGAGAACGTCTATCCGGGCGCTGCCTGCGACGTGCCTTCGCACCTGTATTCCTTCTCCTTCGAACCCAAGGCCGACTGGTCGCGCAAGTTCGCGCCCCAGGCGGAAATCCTCGACTACGCGCGGCACTGCGCCGATAAATACCGCCTGCGCGAACGCATCCGCTTCAACTGCGAGGTACGCGAGGCAAACTTCGATGAAGCCGCCGGTGAGTGGCGCGTAACCTGCGCAGATGGCGAAGAGCTGCGCGCGCAATCGCTGGTCTGCGCCCTGGGCCAACTGAGCCGCCCGTTGATCCCGAAGCTGCCGGGGATCGAGCGCTTCCAGGGCAAGGCCTTCCATTCCGCGCAGTGGGACCATGGCACGCCATTGGACGGCAAGCGCGTGGCCGTGGTCGGGACCGGCGCCAGCGCCATCCAGTTCGTCCCGCAGATCGCGCCGAAAGTCGCCGAGTTGCTGCTGTTCCAGCGCAGCGCCGCCTACGTGATTCCCAAGCCGGATCGCCCCTACGCCGGCTGGGAGCGCCGCATCAAGTCGCGCCTGCCCTGGCTGCAGCGTCTGGATCGTGGGCTGAAGTACGTGCAGCACGAGGCGCGGGCGCTGGCCTTCACGGTGTTCCCGCCGATGATGAAATTCATGCGGATCAGCTTTCACCTGCACATGCGCAAGAGCATCGCCGACCCTCAGCTGCGCGCGCGGCTGCAGCCGGATTACCCCATGGGCTGCAAGCGCATCCTGATCAGCAACGACTACTACCCGGCGCTGGCGCGCAGCAACGTGAAGCTGGTCGATACCGGCATCCGTGAGGTTACTGAAGACGCCATCGTCACTCGCGACGGCCAGCGTCATCCGGTGGATACGATCATCTACGGCACCGGCTTTGCCGCCACCGAGTTCCTCGCGCCGATGCGCATCACCGGCCTCGCCGGGCGCGAGCTGAACCAGGCCTGGAGCGACGGCGCCGAGGCGTACAAGGGCATCAGCGTCAGCGGCTTCCCCAACTTCTTCATCCTCTACGGACCGAACACCAACCTGGGGCACAACTCCATCATCTACATGCTGGAGAGCCAGTTTCCCTACGTACTCGGCTGCCTGCAGCGCATCCAGCGCGAGGGCCTGAAGTACCTGGACCTCAAACCGCAGGTACAGCAGGGCTTCAATCGCCAGTTGCAGCACGACCTGCAGCACACCATCTGGGAGCGCGGTTGCAGCAGCTGGTACAAGACCGAAAGCGGCCGCAACACCGTCAACTGGCCGGGCTTCACCTTCCGTTACCGCCAACAGACCCGCCAGCCGGAGTTCGCCGACTATGACTGCATCCGTTGAGCCCGTGGTACCGCTGTCGATCCGCCAGAAACTCCTGACCGCCACCTTGCGTGGCACGCTCAACCTGCTGTTCCGCGGGTTGATGGGCCCGCAGTTGCCGGTGAAAGCTCAACGTGCATTGCTGCGCGGGCTGACGGCCGCAACCCTGACGCCTCGCGGCGTGCATCGTCAGCAGACGACGCTGGGCGGTGTCCCGGCCGAGGTCTGGCGTCCCGATGGGGGCGGCGAGGGCAGGGTGATCCTCTACCTGCATGGCGGTGCCTATCTGGTTGGCTCGCCGGCGACCCACCGGGCGATCACCGCCAACCTGGCGCGGCGCTGCCAGGCCGAGGTGTGGGTGATCGATTACCGCCTGGCGCCGGAGCACCGTTTCCCGGCCCAGCGCGAGGACGCGGTGGCGGCCTACCGCGCCTTGCTGGACAAAGGCATCCCGGCATCCGCCATCGCCGTCGCCGGAGATTCCGCGGGGGGCCATCTGACCCTGCAACTGGCGCTGGAGGCGAAGAAGCAGGGGCTGCCGGTGCCGGGCGCGCTGGTGACCTTCTCGCCGGTGACCGATCTCTCCGCCGAGCATCTGCACGCGCCAACGGCCGGCGATCCGCTGATCACCCGCGCCTGGATGGACAGCGCCATGGAGATGTTCTGCCCGCCGGGCATGCCGCGCGTGGACGCACAACTGTCGCCGCTGCATGCTGATCTCACCGGCTTGCCGCCGCTGCTGATCCAGGTCGGCGAGGATGAAGTGCTGCGCAACGACAGCCTGCGCTTCGCCGACGCGGCGCGGCGGCATGGCGTGAGCGTCAGCCTGCAACGTTTCCCCGGCTGCTGGCATGTGTTCCAGGCTCACGCCGGCCTGCTGGACGTGGCCGACCGGGCGCTGCAGGACGTTGCCAACTATCTCGCCGGCCATCTGCAGGGAGCACGCCGATGAATTCCATCCTGATCAGCGGTGCCGCCTCCGGCATCGGCGCCGCTACCGCGAAGCTCTTCCACCGTAATGGCTGGCGCGTCGGTCTGATCGACCTCAATCCCGAGCCGCTGGAGAACCTCGCCGCCGAACTGGATGGCGCCTGGCAAAGGGCGCTGGACGTTACCGATGCCGAGGCCGTAACGGCGGCGGTGAACGCGTTCGCCGAAGCCAACGGCGGCCACCTGCGCCTGCTGTTCAACTGCGCGGGCATCCTGCGCTTCGGGCGTTTCGAGGACATCAGCCTCGCCGAGCACAACCGCATCATCGCCATCAATGTGCAGGGCGTACTCAACTGTTGCTATGCCGCGCTACCGTACCTCAAGCGCACGCCGGGTGCACAGGTGCTGAACATGGGCTCGGCTTCCGGGCTGTATGGCGTGCCGCAGATGGCCAGTTATTCGGCCTCGAAGTTTGCCATCCGTGGGCTGACCGAGGCGCTGGAGCTGGAGTGGCGCGAGCTCGGCATCCGCGTCGCCGACCTGATGCCGCCGTTCGTGCGCACGCCGATGGTCGCCAGCCAGACCTTCGAGCCCCCGGTATTGCGCCGCCTGGGCGTCACCCTGGTCGCCGAAGACATCGCTCGGGCCGCCTGGCGCCAGGCCCGGAGTGGCGGCGTGCACCGACCCATTGGCGCGATGTTCCGCGCCATGTACTGGTCCGGTCAGCTGTCGCCCCCGGCGATCAACCGCTGGGTGATGGCCTGGCTCAGCCGTGCCTGAGTAGACTGCAGGGGCGGCGAAGGAGGCCGTCCCATGCAGCGAATCCCCGAACCCCAGCCCTCTGTCTGGCAGCGAGTGCTGCAGGACATCACCACACCGTTCGACCGGATCAGCGAGATGACCTACGGGGTGATCATGACCCTGACCATCATCTCGGTGATTTCTGCTGCCAGTGGCGGTGCGAGCCGACAGGACCTGATCGTCGCCGCGTTGGGCTGCAACATCGCCTGGGGCGTGGTGGATGCCCTGATGCTGCTGGTGCGCCTGCGGGTGGAGCGGGTGCACCAGCACGGGCGGCTGCGCGCTTTGCGGGGTGTTTCGAGCGACACCGACTTTCGTGAAGGGCTCGACGAGTTCCTGCCGCCCAGGCTGGTGGCAGTGCTCCATCCGGATGAGGTCTGGAGCCTGCGCCAGCGGCTGATGGCCTCGGAACTGGGTATCGGTCAGCCGCGCGGTGGCGGTGCCGCTGTCTGGCTGGCGGCGTTGCTGATCGTGCTGCTGGTGAGCGGCATCACCCTGCCGTTGATCCTGCCGCTGTGGCTGGTGCCGGACGAGCTGATGGCACTGCGCATTGCCCAGGGCATCGGTGTGGTCATGCTGTTTGGCCTGGGCTGGCTGCTCAGCCGCTGGTCCGGTGACTCCCCCTGGCCGGGTGCGCTGGGCTTCACGGCCCTTGGCGTTGCCATGACGGGCCTGTGCATCGCGCTGGGCGGCTAGTGCCGCGGGGTTGCGCCATCCGCCGCCTGTCGCCGCCGAGCGGAGCAAAGCGTCAAAGTAGCGGCAGGTCGGGCGCCGAGACGCTACGCTGAGAAATGTGGCCGCTATATTTCCGTTGCGCCGCTCGGCGCGTTCGGCGGAGTTGGCCACCATTTCGGGGGACGTTGCGGCATTTGACGTTTCCTGGCGGCACACTGAAGTGCCCGGAACGCGACCGCCAAGGCCGCGTTCGTTGGCGGGGAATACACTCTGAACGTCTCGACAGGAGGTGCGTACCATGGAAAAGCCCCTCTCGGAGGATATCAGCGTCAACGTGTTGCGCCGGATGAAGGAAGGTGGCTTCGATTTCGCACGCATTCATCCCATCGACTTTTTCGCCATCTTTTCCGATGAACAGAACGCCCGCAAAGCTGCCCGGCAGTTTCGCGGCGAATCGCTGAGAACCCAGGTCGAGGCCCGCGATGACGGCGGCTGGAGCCTGCAGATCAGCAAGGTGATGTTCGCCACCCACGCCGCCATCGGTGATTTCGAACACGATCTTGAGGAGGTCGTGGTGCCACTGGGCGGTATTCTCGATGGATGGGGCGTGACCCAGGAGGTCACTTCCCTGCGCTAGCAGCACGTCGTTGAGCCGCTTTTCATGGCGGCCGATCTTCTACCCGCGAAACCCGACAGCGCGCCGTCGCCAGCAGTGACGGCGCGCTTCTTCACGTCGGCAAAGGCGGCGATGCAAGAAGGACCTTGCGGACACGCCCGGTTCCCCCGGCGCCACCGATGCGGCAGACTGCCGCGCGGAGGTGACCATGACCGATATCCTGATCCTGACCCACGTCGATTTCTGCCCGCCCGGCCATCTGGGCGTGGTGCTCGACCGTTTGCAATTGCCGTTCGACGTCCGCCGTGCCGACCTGGGCGAGTTGCAAGGCTACGACCTGGAACGGCCCAGGGCCGTCGCCATCATGGGCGGGCCGATGAGTGTGAACGACGACCTGCCATGGCTGCGCGACGAGATCGCGGCAATCCGCCGCTTCATCGAGCGCGACGTACCGATGATCGGCCACTGCCTGGGCGGCCAGTTGCTGGCCAAGGCGCTGGGCGCGGACATCCGTCGCCTGCCGTACACCGAACTCGGCTGGCAGCCGATGCGCCGCCAGGAAGGCCAGAGCCCGTGGCTGGCGCACCTGCCCGACGAATTCCCGATCTACCAGTGGCACGGCGATACCTTCGACATCCCCGAAGGCGCCACGCGCCTGCTGTCCAGCCCCTGGTGCGAGAACCAGGGCTTCAGCTATGGCGATCGCATCCTCGGCCTGCAGGGCCACCCGGAAATGACCGAGGAACTGGTCAGCGATTGGGTCAACGGTTTCCCGGAATACCTCGATCCCAGTCAGCCAAGCCAGGAGAGCGCAGCAGTCATGCTCGACGGTCTGCCGCAGCGAGTGGCGGCGATGAACCAGGTGGCGGAAGGCTTCTACCGTCATTGGTTGAAGCTGGCCGGGTTGATCTGATCCGGCGATCCTGGGGCGGCGATGGGACATCGCGGACGGAGTCCGCTCCCACGCAGGAGCTCGCTCCTACAGTGTCTGCATGTGTGTGCGACTCAATGCTTGAACATGATGTGCCGCGCCACGGTGTAGTCCTCCAGGCCGTACATCGACAAATCCTTGCCATAGCCGGACTGCTTGAAGCCGCCGTGGGGCATTTCGCTGCACAGCATGAAATGCGTGTTCACCCAGGTGCAGCCGTACTGCAGGCGCGCCGCGACTCGTGAGGCGCGTCCGACATCCTTGGTCCACACCGACGAGGCGAGGCCGTAGTCGGAGTCGTTGGCCCAGCGCACGGCCTCGTCCGCATCGCTGAACGGCGTCACCGACACCACCGGGCCGAACACCTCGCGGCGGACGATCTCGTCGTCCTGCTGGGCGTTGGCTACCACCGTGGGTTCGTAGAAGAACCCCTTGCCGCTGACCATCTTGCCGCCGGTGGCGATCTGGATGTGCGGGCTGGCCTTGGCCCGTTCGACGAAGCCGGAGACGCGGTCGCGCTGGGCCGCGGTGATCAACGGGCCGAGTTCGGTATTCGGGTCGTTCTGCAGGCCGGTCTTCAGGCTGGATACCGCGCTGGCCAGATCGGCGACGAAGTTGTCGTAGACCTTCTTGCCGGCATAGATGCGGCAGGCGGCGGTGCAATCCTGCCCGGCGTTGTAGAAGCCGAAGGTGCGGATGCCGGCGATCACATCTTCCAGGTCGGCGTCGTCGAAGACGATCACCGGGGCCTTGCCGCCCAGCTCCATGTGCAGGCGTTTCACGCTGTCGGCGGCGCTCTTGATGATGGCCTTGCCGGTGCCCACCGAGCCGGTCAGCGAGACCATGCGCACCAGGTCGTGGCTGACCAGTGGCGCGCCCACGCTCGGGCCACGGCCGAAGACCAGGTTGACCACGCCGGCGGGGAACAGCTCGGCGATGAATTCGGCCACGCGCAGGGCGGTCAGCGGGGTCTGTTCCGACGGCTTGAGCACCACGCAGTTGCCCGCGGCCAGCGCCGGGCCGAGCTTCCATGCGGCCATCATCAGCGGGTAGTTCCACGGTGCGATGGAGGCGACCACGCCCACCGGGTCGCGACGGATCATCGAGGTGAAGCCGGGCAGGTACTCGCCGGCGGCGGAGCCGGGCAGCACGCGGCAGGCGCCAGCGAAGAAGCGGAATACGTCGGCGATGGCCGGGATCTCGTCGTTCAGCGCGGCGGCGTAGGGTTTGCCGCAGTTTTCCGACTCCAGGCGGGCCAGTTCCTCGGCGTGTTCCTCGATGCGGTCGGCCAGGCGCAGCAGGAGCATGGCGCGGTCCTTCGGCGCGGTCTGCGACCAGCCGTCGAAGGCGGCGTTGGCGGCGCGCACCGCGGTATCCACCTGGGCTTCGCTGGCTTCGGCGATCTGGCCGATCACCTCGCCGGTGGAGGGGTTGAGGATATCCAGCTTGGTGCCTTCACCGGCGACGAACTGGCCGTTGATCAGGAGTTTGGTTTGCATGGGGCTCTTCCTTCAATGGGTTTCCCCTCACCCCAGCCCTCTCCCGGAGGGAGAGGGGGCTGTCCTCTGCACGGTGGTATCCCGCTGCACGGATGCTCCCTCTCCCTTCAGGGAGAGGGCTGGGGAGAGGGCGTTTCGCAAAACGCCAGAGTCATTTCCCGCTCCCTGCCACATCACTGGTCCCGCGCGTCAGGTAGTACGCGCCGAGTATCGGCAGCATGGTGGCGAGCATCACCAGCATGGCCACCACGTTGGTGATCGGCACGTCGCGCGGGCGGGTCAGCTGGTTGAGCAGCCACAGCGGCAGGGTGCGCTCATGGCCGGCGGTGAAGGTGGTGACGATGATCTCGTCGAACGACAGCGCGAAGGCCAGCATGCCGCCGGCCAGCAGCGCCGTGGCGATGTTCGGCAGGATGATGTAGCGGAAGGTCTGCCAGCCGTCGGCGCCCAGGTCCATGCTCGCCTCGATCAGGCTGAACGAGGTGCGGCGGAAGCGCGCGATCACGTTGTTGTAGACGATCACCACGCAGAAGGTGGCGTGGCCGATGACGATGGTCAGGAAGCCGGGGTCGATGCCGAGGGTCTTGAATGCCGAGAGTAGGGCGATACCGGTGATGATGCCGGGCAGGGCGATGGGCAGGATCAGCATCAGCGAGATGCCTTCCTTGCCGAAGAAGTCGCGGCGGTAGAGAGCGCCGGCTGCCAGCGTGCCGAGGATCATGGCAATCAGCGTGGCGACGCAGGCGATCTTCACCGACAGCCAGATGGCGTCGAGTACGTCCCCGCGCTGAAACGCGATGCTGAACCATTTCAGGGTGAAGCCCTGCAGCGGGAAGCTGTAGGCCGACTCCTCGGTGTTGAAGGCGTAGAGCAGGATCACCAGGATCGGGAAGTGCAGGAACAGCAGCCCGCCCCAGGCCGTCAGGCGCAGGAACCAGGAGGGACGGTCGGTGGAATGTGCATCAGAGCGCATCGAAGGCCCCCAGCCGCTTGGCGATGGAGAGATACACGGCGATCAGCACGATGGGCACCAGGGTGAAGGCTGCCGCCAGCGGCATGTTGCCCACTGCGCCCTGCTGCACGTAGACCATGGTGCCGATGAACAGCCCGCTGGGGCCCACCAGTTGCGGGATGATGAAGTCGCCCAGGGTCAGGCTGAAGGTGAAGATCGAGCCGGCCACCACGCCGGGGAAGGCCAGCGGCAGGATGACCTGGAAGAAGGTCTGCCGCGGGTGCGCGCCGAGGTCGGCCGAGGCTTGCAGCAGCGTGGGCGGTAGGCGCTCCAGGGCGGCCTGGATCGGCAGGATCATGAACGGCAGCCAGATGTAGGTGAACACCCAGAAGCGCCCGATGTGCGAGGTGGACAAGGTGTTGCCGCCCACGCCGGGCACTTCCAGCAGCAGGTTGAGCAGGCCAAGCAGGTGCAGGTGCTCGATCACCCAGTAGAGGATGCCGCCCTTGGCCAGGATCACCGTCCAGGCGTAGGCCTTGACGATGTAGCTGGCCCACATCGGCAGCATCACGGCGATGTAGAAGAAGGCTTTTTCCTTCGGCCCGGCATAGCGCGCCATGTAGTAGGCGATGGGGAAGGCGAGGATGGCGCTGGCGATGGACACGGCGATGGCCATGCCCAGCGTGCGCAGGACAATGTCGTAGTTTGCCGGGTTGAACAGTGCCCGGTAGTTGGCCAACGTCAGGTCCGGCGTCACCGCCATAGTGAAGTCGTCGAAGGTGTAGAAGCTCTGCCAGAGCAGGGCGAACAGCGAGCCGATGTAGATCACGCCGAACCACAGCAGCGGCGGGATCAGCAGCATCAGCAGGTAGAGTGTGCTGCGCCGGTAGAGGAAGGTGGAGATCGCCCTCATGACGGCGGTTCTTCCAGCAGCGGCACCAGCGCGCTACGCGCCCAGGAGGCGGTCACTGCGTCGCCGGGTTTCGGGCGCTGTTCCTCGCGCTCGCCGTTGGGCAGCGCGGCGACCAGGCGCACACCGTTCTCCAGTTCGATCTCGTAGCGGCTGCTGGCGCCCATGTACTGCACGTCGAACAAGGTGCCACTGACCTCCAGTTCGCCCTCACCGGCGCGGCCGAAGCGCACGTGTTCCGGGCGCAATGAGTGTGGGCGGGACTCGCCGAGCAGGCGTTGGGCGAGATCGCCGCGCAGCACGTTGGCGGTACCGACGAACTCGGCGACGAAGCGCGTGGCCGGGCGACGGTAGAGGTTGCCCGGAGTATCGACCTGTTCGATGCGGCCCTTATTGAACACTGCGACGCGGTCGGACATGGACAGCGCTTCGCTCTGGTCGTGGGTGACGAAAATGAAGGTGATGCCCAGCTGGCGTTGCAGTTTCTTCAACTCCACCTGCATCTGCTCGCGCAGCTTCAGGTCCAGCGCGCCGAGGGGTTCGTCCAGCAGCAGCACACGCGGGCGATTCACCAGGGCGCGGGCGAGCGCCACGCGCTGGCGCTGGCCGCCGGACAACTGCGCCGGCTTGCGCTTGCCGTATCCGGCGAGGGCGACCATCCCCAGGGCTTCCTCGGCGCGGTGGTAGCGTTCGGCCTTGGCCACGCCTTTCACCTTCAGGCCGTAGGCGACGTTGTCCAGCACGTTCATGTGTGGGAACAGCGCGTAGTCCTGGAACACCGTGTTGACGTCGCGCTCGTAGGGCGGCAGGCCCGCGGCTTCGTTGCCGTGGATGCGGATGGACCCGGAGGTGGGTTGCTCGAAGCCGGCGATCAGCCGCAGGCAGGTGGTCTTGCCGGAGCCGGACGGGCCGAGCATGGAGAAGAACTCGCCGTCGCGGATCTCGATGGACACGCGGTCGACGGCGCGCACCTCGCCATAGTGGCGGCTCACGTCGGTGAACTGGACGGCTGTGGTCATGCTGCGGGCTACCTGCGTGGCGGGGGCTGCATCAGAAAAGGTAGCGCATGGGGGCGGGGGTGCTTGCCGACTTGTGGGTGAGGTGGGGCATTTGTAGCGGCGACTGTTTTCTGGAAAGGTTTGTGCCAACGCATCCCCTCACCCCCAGCCCTCTCCCTCAGGGAGAGGGAGCCGTCCGTGCCGGCTGATGGCAAGGTTTCATCCTGCACCGAACGGTTCCCTCTCCCGCTTGCGGGAGAGGGTTAGGGTGAGGGGCTTTTGATCCGGCAGGGGGATCACCTCCCACCCATGATCGCAATGTAGTCCTGCGTCCAGCGGCTGTACGGCACGCACTGCCCCTGGGCGCACTTGGCCTGCGGGGTCTTCCAGAAGGCGATGCGGTCGAACTGGTCGTAGCCATTGTTCGCGCAACCCTGGGCGCCGAGCAATTGGCTGCCGGTGCAGCCGGCGGGGGCGGCGGGCACCGAGCCGAACCAGGCGGCGACATCACCCTGCACCTTGGGTTCCAGCGACCAGTTCAGCCACTTGTAGGCGCACACCGGGTGCTTGGCGTCCACGTGCATCATGGTGGTGTCGGCCCAGCCGGTGACGCCCTCGGTGGGGATGGTCGAGGAGATCGGCTGCTTCTCGCCCTGCAGCGCGTTCACCTGGTAGGGCCAGGAACCGGAAGCGGCCACGCCTTCGTTCTTGAAGTCGCTCATCTGCACCGTCGCATCGTGCCAGTAGCGATGGATCAGCTTCTGCTGTTCGCGCAGCAGCTTGAGGGCGGCGGCGTACTGTTCCTCGTTGAGTTCGTACGGGTCCTGGATGCCCAGCGCGGGCTGGGTGGTCTTGAGGTAGAGCGCCGCATCGGCGATGTAGATCGGGCCGTCATAGGCCTGCACGCGGCCCTTGTTGCTCTTGCCGTCGGGCAGCTTCTGCTCGCTGAACACCACGCTCCAGCTGTCGGGGGCCTTGGGGAAGACCTTGGTGTTGTACATCAGCACGTTCGGCCCCCATTGGTAGGGCGTGCCGTAGTGCTGGCCATCCACCGTGTGCCAGGGCGCGTCCTGCAGGCGCTTGTCGACGTTCTTCCAGTTGGGCACCAGGGCGATGTTGATCGGCTGCACGCGCTTGCCGTAGACCAGCCGCAGCGAGGCATCGCCGGACGCGGTGACGAGGTCGTAGCCACCCTTGGCCATCAGGCTGACCATTTCGTCGGAAGTGGCGGCGGTCTTCACGTTGACCTTGCAGCCGCTGTCCTTCTCGAACTGGCTGACCCAGTCGTAGTTCTTGTCGCTCTCGCCGCGCTCGATGTAGCCGGGCCAGGCAATGATATCCAGCGCGCCTTCGGGGTTGCCGAGCTGCTTGAGTGCTTCTGCCGCCTGCAGCGAGGCGCTGGAGAGCAGGCTGACGCCGGCGAAGGCCAGTGCCGCGGCTTTCACTAAGGACAATTGCACGGATGACATGGACGGACTCCTGTTGTTCTTCGTGTGGGAGCCACTGCGGAACCAGCGCGCAGAAAAATGGCACCTCCGTTGACCGCTGCATGTCCATAGCGAATGGGCACGCTCTTGCAGCGTAGTTCCGGCCCCGGAGGCTGACAAGAAAGCCTCCGGCACCCCGCAAAAGCCCGCCGCATGGCGCTTGCGGCCCCAAACGGGGCGGGCCGGGGTGGCTGGCCGGGAAAAGTGCACCAAGCGGGTGCGTGGCCTCCGGGCAGCCTTTGCAAGTCATTGAACCAACAGGAAATCGACCTCTGGCACGGGCCTTGCGATGGCCTTCGCAGCCGAGGACGAGCGGCAACAAGGAGTAGAAGATGGCTCGGGTGTTCTATGACGAAATGCATGACGCCGCTGGCGCCTGCCGACCGCACTACACGGAGTTCGCCCGCTGGCTGGCGGACATGCCCGGCGAGCATCTGCAACAGCGCCGCCGCGAGGCCGACCTGCTGTTCTATCGCGCCGGGATCACCTTCACCCTCTATGGCGACGACCAGGGCACCGAACGCCTGATCCCCTTCGACACCATCCCGCGGAGCATTCCCGCCAGCGAATGGAAAATCATCGAGGCTGGCTGCATCCAGCGGGTACAGGCGCTCAACCTGTTCCTTGCCGACCTCTACCACGACCAGCGCATCCTCAAGGAAGGCCTGATCCCGCCCGAGCAGGTGCTGGCCAACGACCAGTACCAACTGGCGATGCAGGGCCTGGACGTGCCCGGCAATGTTTACGCGCACATCGCCGGCATCGATCTTGTGCGCGACGGCAACGGCGCCTACTACGTGCTCGAGGACAACCTGCGCACCCCCAGCGGCGTCTCCTACATGCTGGAGAACCGCAAGATGATGATGCGGCTGTTCCCCGAGCTGTTCTCCGCCCAGCGCATCGCCCCCATCGACCACTACCCGAACCTGCTGCTGGATACCCTGCGCAACTCCAGCCCGCTGGATAACCCCAGCGTGGTGGTGCTGACGCCGGGGCGTTTCAACAGCGCCTACTTCGAGCACGCCTTCCTTGCCCGCGAGATGGGCGTGGAACTGGTGGAAGGCGCCGACCTGTTCGTCCGTGACGAGCGCGTCTACATGCGCACCACCGCCGGCCCGCAGCAGGTGGACGTGATCTACCGGCGCATCGACGACGATTTCCTCGACCCGCTGGCCTTCAACCCCGACTCCATGCTCGGCGTGCCCGGCCTGCTGGCCGCCTATCGCGCCGGCAACGTGGTCCTGGCCAACGCCATCGGTACCGGCGTGGCGGACGACAAGTCGGTCTACCCCTACGTGCCGGAAATGATCCGCTTCTACCTCGACCAGGAGCCGATCCTGCACAACGTGCCGACCTGGCAGTGCCGCCGCCCGCAGGACCTGTCCCACGTGCTGGCGCACCTCCCCGAACTGGTGGTGAAGGAAGCCCAGGGCTCCGGCGGCTACGGCATGCTGGTCGGCCCGGCGGCTACCACGGCGGAAATCGAAGCCTTCCGCGCGCGGCTGATGGCGCGGCCGGAGGCCTACATCGCGCAGCCGACGCTGAGCCTGTCGACCTGCCCGACCTTCGTCGAGAACGGCATCGCCCCGCGGCACATCGACCTGCGGCCCTTCGTGCTGTCCGCGCCGGACAACGTGCGCCTGGTGCCGGGCGGGCTGACCCGCGTGGCGCTGCGCGAAGGCTCGCTGGTAGTGAATTCGTCACAGGGTGGCGGCACCAAGGACACCTGGGTGGTGGAGGACTGATCATGCTGAGCCGTACCGCTTCTGACCTCTACTGGATGTCGCGTTACCTGGAGCGCGCCGAAAACCTCGCGCGCATGCTCGACGTGTCCTACTCGCTGTCGCTGATGCCCCAGGACGGCCGCGGCGATGGCCTGGAAGAGCTGGCCATGCCGCTGCTGATCACCGGCAACCTCGACGCCTATCTCGCCCGCCACGGCGAGCTCCACGCCGAGCGCCTGCTGAACTTCTTCGCCCTGGATGCCCAGAACCCCACCAGCATCTATTCCTGCTTCGGCGCCGCCCGCGCCGGGGCGCATGCGGTGCGCGGGCGCATCACCACCGACATGTGGGAAAACATCAACGCCACCTGGCTGGAGATGCGCGACATCGCCCACCAGGGCCTGCTGCGCTACGGCATCAGCCACTTCTGCGAATGGGTGAAGGACCGCTCGCACCTGTTCCGCGGCGCCACCTTCGGCACCAGCATGCGCAACGACGCCTTCCACTTCATCCGCCTGGGCACCTACATCGAGCGCGCCGACAACACCTTGCGACTGCTCGATGCGCGGCATCAGGTGCTGGGCGAACACAGCGCCGGCCCGGCGGAAGGTTCCGCCCGTGGTTACTACCAGTGGACGGCATTGCTGCGCGCGCTCTCGGCCTTCGAGGGTTACACCGAGCTTTATCGCGATGCGCTGAACGCACGGAACATCGCCGAACTCCTGCTGCTGCGCGAGGACGTCCCGCGTTCGCTGCTGGCCTGCGCCGAGGAACTGCGCCAGATCCTCGCCAGCCTGCCGGGCGCCAACGGTCGGCCGGCCCAGCGCATGGCCGCCGAACTGGAGGCACGGGTGCGCTACACCGGCATCGACGAGGTGCTCGGCGCCGGCCTGCACACCTGGATCACCGACCACATCGGGCTGGTTCGCCAGCTCGCCAACGCCATTCACAGCTCGTACCTGGAGGCCGCATGAAACTCTCCATCCGCCACGACACCACCTACCGCTACGAAGACCAGGTGCGCGCGAGCATCCAGTACCTGCGCCTGACCCCGCAGGAAAGCGAGCGCCAGCACGTCCTGGACTGGCAACTGCACCTGCCGCGCCCGGCGCACCCGCAGCGCGATGCCTACGGCAACATCCTCCATGTGCTGACCCTCGACGAGCCCCACGAGGCCATTGCCATAGCCGCTCACGGCAACGTTGAAATCGACGTGGAGAACGAGCGCGAGCACGATCACCTGTCGCCGCTGCCGTTCCTGCGTGGCACGCGCCTGACCCAGGCCGACGGCGCGCTGCAGGAGTTCGCCCGAGCCCAGTGTGCCGAGCGGCGCGACCGCAAGGCGATGATCCGCCTGATGCAGGCGCTGAACGAGCGCATCGCCTACGTGCCCGGTTCGACCCAGGTGGACAGCACTGCCGCCGAAGCCTTTGCGGCCGGGCAAGGGGTCTGCCAGGACCATGCCCACGCCTTTCTCGCCTGCCTGCGCTATCTGAGCGTGCCGGCGCGCTACGTTTCCGGCTACCTCTACACCGACAGCGAAGAGCACCTCGCCAGCCATGCCTGGGCGGAGGCCTGGCTGGACGACGCCTGGTACAGCTTCGACGTGACCAACGTGCTGGACCGTCCTGAACGCCACCTGAAACTGGCGGTGGGCCTGGACTACCTCGACGCTTGCCCGGTGCGCGGCATGCGTCGGGGTGGCGGCGGCGAGCAGATGCACGCCCGCGTCACCGTGGCGCCTGGGCATCTCCAGCAGGCCCAGCAGATGCAGCAATGAGCGGGCGTGGCGAAAGACCGGGCACCGGCTTAAGATCGGTGCCAGCTTTCCCGTTCCCTGAACCTGCCATGAGAACGCCATGACCTATTGCGTCGCCATGAACCTCGCCCAGGGCCTGGTCTTCGTTTCCGATTCGCGCACCAATGCCGGCGTCGACAACATCGCCGTGTTCCGCAAGCTGCACATCTTCGGCACACCCGGCGAGCGCCTGATCGTGGTGCAGAGCGCCGGCAACCTGGCCACCTCGCAATCGGTGATCAGCACGCTGCGCCTGCGCATGGGCAGCGACGGGCCGAACCTGGGCAATGTCGAGAACCTGTTCGAGGCGGCCCGGCTGGTGGGCTCGACTCTGCGCGAGGTGGTCGATCACGATGAGAACATCGGCCAGAACCAGGGCGTCGACCTGGGTAGTTCGTTCCTGGTCGGCGGCCAGATCGGCCAGGAAGTGCCGCGTCTGTTCAACGTCTATCCGCAGGGCAACTTCATCGAGTCCTGCCGCGACACGCCTTACTTCCAGATCGGCGAAAGCAAATACGGCAAGCCGATCATCGACCGCGCCATGAGCTACGCGACACCGCTGGAACAGGCGCTGCGCTGCGCGCTGATCAGTTTCGACTCGACCATCCGCAGCAACCTCTCGGTGGGCATGCCGCTGGACCTGCTGGTGTATCGCGAAGGCAGCCTGGAGGTGCCGGCGGGGTATCGTATCCAGGAGGGCGATGCGTATTTCGAGGGCATTCGCGGGCAGTGGGGCGCCGGGCTACGTCAGTTGCTTGGCGAACTGCCGGCGCCGCCGGGGGATTACTGGCACTGACGTTTCGCTGCGGGCCGGGTTTTGGGGATAGTGCTGTAGGGTGCATAACCTGGAACAGGTTATCCGCCGATATCGATAAGGCGGATAACGCTGGCGCGTTATCCGCCCTACAAAGAGCCCCGGCTTCTAGCCGCCAACCTTCACCTTGCGCCCCGCCATGTGCTTCAGGTAAGCGACGATCTGATCCAGCTCCTTGTCGCTGATCGCATCCGTCGCAAACCCTTTCATCCGCGCTTCCGGCCAGTGCCGCAGGCTCTGCGGGTCGCGGATGTACCGCTTGAGATAGCCCGCGGCGAAGTATTCGGTCGGGTTGTGCGGGATGTTCAGGTCCGGACCGAACTGCGAATCCCCGGCACCGTTCAGGCGGTGGCAGGCCAGGCAGTTCTTCTGGAACTGGGCGAAACCGTCCTGCACTGGCTTCGGTGCGCTCTTCGCCGGCAGCAGCGCCGGGAAGCGTTCGGCCAGCGGCTTCAGGTAACGGATGCTGGCAACCTGGAACGGCCACTGCTCCGGGCCGATGCCGGCGGCCTTGGGATCGCTCCACACAAGGTAGAACGGCCCGGCGGACGGCTTGCCGTCGCCGAGTTTCGGCCAGGGCCTATCGGCTTCCTCGATGGCCAGCCAGGCGCGCGAGCCTGTGTTCTCCAGCAGCGGCGCGGCTGGCAGCTCGGCGGCGAATCCATCGAGCGCCACTGCCTGCAGGTGATCACCGGGCTTCACGCCTTTGAGCAGCGCGGCCAGTGGCACCGCGCGGTAATGCATGGTGCGGTTGTAGGAAACGTCGGCGGGAATCTCGATGTCCTGCGCCTGGGGATCGGCCAGCAATTGCTCACTGGTCAGGCTGTGCTTGCCATCGGGCAGTTCGAGGGTGAGCGTCGCGGCGAAAGCGGTGGGGCAGAGCAGGAGCAGCGTCAGCAGCAGTGGGCGCATGGTCGCATCCGTGGCGGAGTGGGCCGCGGAACATTAGCAGAGGAGTGGGCGCCGCAGGAGATGGGTGGCTCCCGCGCTGCGTTGACCGTGGCGCGCGGATGGCGGCACGCGGTACGCAGCGACGGGGTAGCCGGGTGTTGGCCCTAGCCGACCAGACGACTCAGATTGGGGATGATCAGTACAACGGTGGTTGCGAAGACGATCAGGCTTGCCTGACGCCACTTTCTCGATTGTTTGTCCATGATGTCCTTCCGCCTTTCTTGTTCTTGGCACGGCCACCCACGGCCTGTTGACAGTGGCGCGCATGCCTTGGCTTCTGGTGACTCCAGCCGAGCCGGCAAAACCCGGCAACGGCACTTTTCGCATCATCTGCACGCTTTTCATTCACTGCATAACGGAGTCTAAGCCTAGTGCCGCGCGGGCTTAGACCATCTTGCAGCAAGTGATGCAGCTTCAGGCATATTCCCTCTATATGACTGGAACGTGACAACGCGGTTCAGCTTTTCGACCGCTCGTCCGTTCCCGCCGAAAACCCCTTTCCAGAGCTTTCGGCTCGATCACCTCCGGTCGGTCGCTGAGCGTGGCGGTCAATTTCGCTGAGCGCTGCGGTCATTGCTCCCTGCCGATACGCCGCTAAGGTAGGCCGACACGCCACGCCTGCGTGACGACAACTCTAAGAGAGAACACCATGACCGAAGCATTCATTTACGACGCGGTGCGTACTCCCCGCGGCAAGGGCAAGAAGGACGGCGCGCTGCACAGTGTCAAGCCGGTCAACCTGATGGCCGGCGTGCTGCGCGCACTGCAGCAGCGCAACCAGCTGGATACCGCCCAGGTCGACGACATCGTCCTGGGCTGTGTGACCCCGGTGGGCGACCAGGGCTCGGACATCGCCAAGACCGCTGCGCTGGTGGCCGACTGGGACGAGCAGGTCGCCGGCGTGCAGATCAATCGCTTCTGCGCCTCGGGCCTGGAGGCGGTCAACCTGGGCGCCATGAAGGTGCGTTCGGGCTTCGAGGACCTGGTGGTGGTCGGCGGCGTCGAATCCATGTCCCGCGTGCCCATGGGCTCCGACGGCGGCGCCTGGGCGCTGGACCCGGAAACCAACCTGCACACCAGCTTCGTGCCCCAGGGCATCGGCGCCGATCTGATCGCCACCCTGGAAGGCTTCAGCCGTGCCGACGTCGACGCTTTCGCCCTGCGCTCCCAGCAGAAGGCCGCCAAGGCCCGCGCCGAAGGACTGTTCGCCAAGTCCCTGGTGCCGGTGACCGACCAGAATGGCATCGTCCTGCTCGACCATGACGAGTTCATTCGCGGCGACTCGACCCTCGAAGGCCTCGGCGCGCTCAAGCCCAGCTTCGAGATGATGGGACAGATGGGCTTCGACGCCAGCGCGCTGCGCAAGTACAGCTTCGTCGAGCGCATCGAGCATGTACACACGCCGGGCAACAGCTCCGGCATCGTCGACGGCGCCACCGCCATGCTCATCGGCTCCGAAGCCAAGGGCCGCGAGCTGGGCCTGAAGGCCCGCGGGCGCATCGTCGCCACCGCGGTGACCAGCACCGACCCGACCATCATGCTCACCGGCCCCGCGCCGGCAACCCGCAAGGCGCTGGCCAAGGCTGGGCTCAAGGCCGAGGACATCGACCTCTATGAAGTGAACGAAGCCTTCGCCTCGGTGGTGATGAAGTTCATGAAGGACATGGGCGTGCCGGAGAGCAAGGTCAACGTCAACGGCGGCTCCATCGCCATGGGCCACCCGCTGGGTGCCACCGGCTGCATGATCCTCGGCACCCTGCTGGACGAGCTGGAGCGGCGCAACCTGCGCTACGGCCTGGCCACCCTCTGCGTGGGCGGCGGCATGGGCATAGCCACCATCATCGAACGTATTTAAGGATCGATCATGGGCAACTGCGCTCGGCCATGCCGCGTTGGAAGCTCTCCGGGAATGCCCATTGGCTACAGCCAACTCCGCTTCCCGAAGAGATTCCGCCCTGCCTGACCTTCGCTCGTGACGCCCCTGAAGCGATCCCCCAGCATGGGAAGAAAACAAAAATGACTGACGCCATCCGTTACGAGAAAGGCCAGGACAACATCGTCGTCCTGACCATGGACATGCCTGGCCAGAGCGCCAACACCATGAACGGTGTCTACCGCGAGGCCATGGCCGCCACTGTCGCGCGCCTGGAAGCCGAGAAGGACTCGATCGCCGGCGTGGTGATCACCTCCGCGAAGAAAACCTTCTTCGCCGGCGGCGATCTCAATGAACTGATCAAGGTCACCAAGGCGGACGCCAAGGCCTTCTACGAAGGCATCCTGGTGCTCAAGGGCCAGCTGCGCCGCCTGGAAACCCTCGGCAAGCCCGTAGTTGCCGCCATCAACGGCGCGGCGCTGGGCGGCGGCTGGGAAATCTGCCTGGCCTGCCACCACCGCATCGCCCTGGACGAAAGCCACGTCCAGCTCGGCCTGCCGGAAGTCACCCTGGGCCTGCTGCCCGGTGGCGGCGGGGTAGTGCGCATGGTCCGCCTGCTGGGGCTGGAGAAAGCCCTGCCGTATCTGGCCGAAGGCAAGAAAGTGCGCCCGGACCAGGCGCTCAAGGCCGGCCTGATCCATCAGTTGGCCTCCAGCCGCGACGAGATGCTGAGCAAGGCCCGCGAGTGGATCGCCGCCAACCCGGCCGCCAAGCAGCCGTGGGACAGCGCCGGCTACAAGATCCCCGGCGGCACGCCGTCCAGCCCGGCCGTGGCACAGATGCTCGCCATCGCCCCGTCCGTGCTGCGCGACAAGACCAAGGGCTGCTTCCCGGCACCGGAGAAGATCATGTGCGCTGCCGTGGAAGGCGCCCAGGTGGACTTCGATACCGCGCAGCTGATCGAGGCGCGCTACTTCACCGAGCTGACCACCGGCCAGGTGGCGAAGAACATGATCGGCACCTTCTGGTTCCAGCTCAACGAGATCAACGCCGGCAAATCCCGTCCGCAAGGCATCCCGCCGCAGCAGACGAAGAAGGTCGGCGTCGTCGGCGCCGGCATGATGGGCGCGGGCATCGCCTACGTCTCGGCCGCCGCCGGCATCGAGGTGGTGCTCAAGGACGTTTCCGTCGAAGCGGCGGAAAAGGGCAAGGCGTACTCCGCCGGCCTGCTGGACAAGAAAGTCGGCAGGGGCCAGATGACGGCCGAGAAACGCGACGCCTTCCTCGCCCGCATCAAGCCGACGGCCAGTGACGCCGATTTCGAAGGCTGCGACCTGATCATCGAAGCCGTATTCGAGGACCGTGGCCTGAAGGCCAAGGTCAGCGCTGCTGCGGAAACCGCCGCGCTGCCGGACGCGGTGATCGCCTCCAACACCTCGACCCTGCCGATCACCGGCCTGGCCGAAGCCGTGGCGCAGCCGCAGAAATTCATCGGCCTGCACTTCTTCAGCCCGGTGGACAAGATGCCGCTGGTGGAAATCATCCGCGGCGCGAAGACCGACGACGCCACCCTGGCCCGGGCCTTCGACTACGTCCTGCAGATCAAGAAGACCCCGATCGTCGTCCACGACAGCCGCGGCTTCTTTACCTCCCGCGTGTTCGGCACCTTCACCAACGAAGGCCTGGCCATGCTCGGCGAAGGCGTGTCGGCGGCGATGATCGAGAACCAGGCGCGCCAGGCTGGCATGCCGGTAGGCCCGCTGGCGATCAGCGACGAAGTCTCCATGAGCCTGATGACCCATATCCGCGAGCAGACCCGCAAGGACCTGGAAGCCGAAGGCAAGCCATTGCCGAAGCATCCGGCCTTCGCCGTGGTGGACCTGATGGTCAACGAGTACAAGCGCCCGGGCAAAGCCGCCGGCGCCGGTTTCTACGACTATCCGGCCAACGGCAAGAAGCATCTGTGGACTGAGCTGAAACAGCGCTTCGAGAAGGCTGACGCGCAGATTTCCGCCGAGGACGTGCGCGACCGCATTCTCTTCGTGCAGGCTATCGAGACGGTGCGCTGCGTGGGGGAGGGCGTGCTGACCTCCACCGCCGACGCCAACATCGGCTCGATCTTCGGCATCGGCTTCGCGGCCTGGAGCGGCGGTGCGCTGCAGTTCATCAACCAGTACGGCCTGAAGGACTTCGTCGCCCGCGCCCAGTACCTGGCCGAGCAGTACGGCGAGCGCTTCCTGCCGCCGGCGCTGTTGCTGGAGAAAGCGGCGCGGGGCGAAAGCTTCTGAGTCGGTTCCTTCGAGAGCCCCTCACCCTAACCCTCTCGCGGAGGGAGAGGGGACCGTTCGGCGCAGGGTGAAACCGTGGCATCAGCCGGCACGATCCGCCCCCTCTCCCTCTGGGAGAGGGCTGGGGTGAGGGCAATCGACTTGCACGGACTTTCAACCGCTCTCTAAAACCGGCCCGCATGGCCGGTTTTTTCTCGTCTGCGCAGCCCATAGAATGGCGTCTTTCCGCCCATCAGGACCGCACCGATGACCGCTCCCGCCCTGTTGATCATCGATATGCAGAACGGCATGCGCACCAGTCCCGAGTCGCGCAACAACCCGCAGGCCGAACCGCGCATCGGTGAGCTACTGGCAGCCTGGCGCCAGGCAGGCTGGCCGGTGGTTCACGTGCGGCACATTTCCCGTACACCAGGCTCACCGTTCTGGCCCGGCCAGCCCGGCGCGGAATTCCAGCCGGAGCTGGCGCCGCTGAAGCACGAGCACGTGGTGGAGAAGAACGTCCCCGACGCCTTCATCAACAGCGCCCTGGAACGCTGGTTGCGCGTGCGCGGCATCGAGTCGGTGGTGATCTGCGGCGTGAGTACCAACAACTCGGTGGAATCCACGGCCCGCACCGCGGGTAACCTGGGCTTCTTCGTCCAGGTGGTAGCGGATGCCTGCTTCGCCTTCGACAAGCGCGATTTCAACGGCGTGCTGCACAGCGCAGAGGAGGTCCACGCCATGTCCCTGGCCAACCTGCAAGGCGAATACGCGCAGGTAGTGGACGCGAACTCGGTTCTGCGCGAGCGGTCATTGGACTGAATCCTTGCCAACCGGCCGTCACCCTTGTGCGCCGGTGCAATTGAAGGAAGTCGGTTTTTCCGGTATTTCCCCTGAAATTCCTGCACAAGAATCGGCTTCGGCATCTTGTGCGGTGAAAAAATAGGGCGTAATTTTCACGCGCGTTTCATCAGTGTCAGGATAACCACTCATATCAGCCGCCAACCCCCCAGGAATCACCCCTGCATGTCGTTGCACATCTGCATTCTGGAAACCGACATCCTCCGCCCCGAACTCATCGATCAGTACAAGGGCTATGGCTGGATGTTCCAGCAACTGTTCGCCAAGCAACCCGTTCCGGCCGAGTTCAAGGTCTACAACGTGGTGGAAGGGCATTACCCGCCCGATGATGAGAAGTTCGATGCGTACCTGGTGACTGGCAGCAAGGCGGACTCCTTCGGCACTGATCCCTGGATCCAGACCCTCAAGGACTACGTGCTCAAGCTCTACCAGCGCGGCGACAAGCTGCTGGGCGTGTGCTTTGGCCACCAGTTGCTGGCGCTGGTGCTGGGCGGCAAGACCGAGCGTGCCAGCCAGGGCTGGGGCGTGGGTATCCACGACTACCGCATCGAGGAGCAGCCGGAGTGGATGAGCCCGTCGCTGGGTGATGGCCTGACCCTGCTGGTCAGCCACCAGGACCAGGTCACCGAGCTGCCCCACGGCGCGCGCCGCATCGCTTCCAGCGATTTCTGCCCGAATGCTGCCTACGCCATCGGTGATCAGGTGCTGTGCTTCCAGGGCCACCCGGAGTTCCAGAGCGACTATTCCCAGGCGATCCTGGAGCTGCGCAAGCACATCTTCAGCGAGCCGGTGTTCCAGTCCGGTATCAATAGCCTTGCGCGCCCGCACCAGGGTACGGCGGTGGGTGAGTGGATGATGCGCTTCGTCCAGCAGGGCAGCGACGAGAAGAAAAGAGCCGAGAAGAAAAGCGCGGCCTGATTTCTGCCGTGCTGACTGAAAACGCCGCTCAGATGAGCGGCGTTTTCGTTTGCGCAGATGTCAGGCTGAACAGTTTTTGTAGGATGGGTGGAGCGCAGCGACACCCATGCAGGCCGATGCGTACCATTCGATGGGTATCGCTGCGCTCCACGCCATCTTACGTTCCGCGTCGCCGAATGGCCGCCGATGGTCTCTATAGCCAATCCGCCTGCTTGAAGCTGATGTATAGCCCGACGCAGCCCAGCGCCAGCAGCCCCATGATCAGGAAGTAGCCGTAGTGCCAATGCAGTTCCGGGATGTATTCGAAGTTCATCCCGTAGATACCGGCCACGGCGGTGGGGAAGGCGAGGATGGCCGCCCAGGCAGCGAATTTGCGCTGCACCACGCTCTGCCGTGAAGACTCCAGCGCCAGCCCGACTTCGATGGTCTGGCTGGCGACATCGCGCAGGGTAGTGAGGTCTTCCAGCAGGCGGTTCACGTGGATCGCCACGTCGCGGAAGTAGGGGCGCATCTGCTTGTCGATGAAGGGGAAGTCCAGGCGCTGCAGTTCCTGGCAGATTTCCACCATGGGCGCGGCGTAGTGCTTGAGCTTGAGTACCTCGCGGCGCAGGCCATAGATTTTCTCGATCTGCTCCTGGGTCAGTGACTTGCGCAGCACTTGTTGCTCCACTTCCTCGATCTCCTCGCGTATGGCCTCCACCACCGGTTCGTAGTTGCTCATCACGAAATCCAGCAGGGCGTAGAGCACGAAGTCGGTGCCATGGGCCAGCAGCAGCGGCCGGGCTTCGCAGCGTTGCCTGACCTGGGCATAGGACTGGGAGAAACCATGGCGTGCACTGATGATGTAGCCGATGCCGGCAAACAGGTGGGTTTCGACGAACATCAGCCGGCTATCGGCGCGGATCGGCGAATAGATGACGATGAACAGCGCATCGCCGAAGGTTTCCAGCTTCGGTCGACTGTGCTTTTCCAGGGCGTCGGAGACAGCCAGTTCGTGGAGATTGAACTGCCGTTGCAGGTTGAACATTTCCTCCGGCGTTGGCTCCTGCAGGCCAGTCCAGACGAAGTGATCGGGCTGGCAGGCCCAGCGATAGCCGTCCTCAAGCGGGATGTCGGAAACCTTGCGGCCCTTGCTGTAGACGGCGGAAGCGATGACTCGGCCCATGCTGAAACCCACGCTGCTATTGGATCGGTCGGGAATCGTTCTGCAGGGTTTGAGTGTTGGCCAGCCTGGCGAGACGCGCCAGTGACGTGCAGTCAGGAGTGGGGAGTGAGGGCGGCCTGTATACCTTGCAGCGCGACGGGCACCGCCTGGTTGAATCGCTCGAAGAGCCCGTTGCGGTCGACATTGTCCACTGGAGCACGGCGGGCGCCGTCGAAGCCGGCAGTGAGCGCCGTGACCACCAGGATCACGATGGTGTAGAGCCCCAGGGCAGCGAGGGCGCCGTTGCGGGCATAGCGGTGGGCTCGGCGGTTCATGCTGGCGACTCGGGTTCCGGGATGGGATGGCCCAGTGTCGCTTTGGTTATTTCGATTGAATAACGATGATGGTTGGTTCCCGGTATCAGGCGAATTGATGGATGGCGGTGCAACGGCCAGGCGCAAGGCTGCGGGTGGCGGGACCTCGTCGGATGTTTCCGGGACTCTGGCGGTCTTCATGGCTGCTTGACCCTCGTCAAGGAGGGGGAGGCTACCGGGCGTAGCTTGGAGATCAGGTGGTGGCGCGAAGCTGCCACGGACACCCCGGACGCAAGGAACTCCCCATGATTCGATACGTTGAAGGCGACATTCTGCTGAGCAAGGCCCAGGTCATCGCGCACGGCATTGCGCCGCAGGACCATTTCGACAGCGGCCTGGCGCTGGACTTGCGCGAGCGCTGGCCGTCGATGGTTCGCGACTACCGTCATGCGTCGCACTCGAATGCGCCCAAACCGGGTGCGATCTGGATCTGGTCGGGCGTGGACGCCGATGGCTCCACCCGCTGCATCGTCAACCTGCTCACCCAGGGCATGCAGGGCGAGGGGCGCGGCGCAAAGCCAGCCGGAGCGACACTGGAGAATGTCAGCCATTGCCTGAAGGATTTGGCCAAATACCTGCAGAGCGAGCGCATCGAAAGCGTGGCTCTGCCCTGTCTGGCAACAGGGGTTGGCGGGTTGGAGTGGAAGGAAGTCAAGCCGCTGGTGGAGCGTTACCTGGGAGACCTGGCCGCCACTGTGTGGGTCTACGAGACCTACCGCCGGGGAGTCGAGGCCGCCGAAAGGCCCTGAGGCTGCGTCATCGCCTCTGAAAAGCCCGGCTTCAGGCCGGGCTTTTCGCTTCGGGCTCGACTGCATGACGTCACCTGCTGCAGGCGGCTGGAGGGGCGTAAAGGTCTTAGCCCTGCTTGGCAGCGGCTTCGACATTCACCTTGCTGGCAGACTGCTCGGACTGTTGCTGCGGGATGGCGGCCTGGGTCATGTGAACCATGCGGTCCTGCATCAGCGGGGACTCTTCGGCGAAGCTGGCTTGAGCGGCAAAGGCAGTAGCGGCGGCCAGGACGCTGGCGGCGATGATGTTGAGTTTCATGATGAACACCTCCGGTTAGTTTTGCTTGGGTTCATCTATAGATTAATGCGTAATAATTTTTGAAAAATAGCAAACAGGATTAATCAGTGTTGCTTTTTGGGTAATAATTTGGGCATGAAAAAGCCCGGCACAGGCCGGGCTTTGCGTTCTCAGGCGATCAGGCCAGGTGGTTCTTGTCCAGCTCGATGGACTTGTCGAGGGTTTCCAGCAACTGCTTGCGCACCTTCAGCTTGGTATTGCGGTGGGCAGTCATGTTCAGCTTCTTCAGGTGCTGTGCGGCTTCCAGGGCGGCGGCCTGGAGCTGTTCTGCCGGCACCACCTTGTCGAGGAAGCCGGCATCCACGGCGTCACGTGGGTTGAACATCTCGGCATTCACCACCGAGCGGGTGAAGGCGGAGCGGCGCAGGCGATCACGGGCCAGCTCAATGCCGACGTGGTGCATGGTCATGCCGATGGCCACTTCGTTCAGGCCGATCTGGAACGGACCATCGACGCCGATGCGGTAGTCCGCCGAGAGCAGAATGAACGCGCCTTTCGCTACCGCGTGGCCGGTGCAGGCGACGATGATGGGGAAAGGGTGGGAAAGCATGCGGCGCGCCAGGGTCGAACCGGCAGCGACCAGATTCACGGCGTTTTCAGGCCCGGAGGTCATCACCTTGAGGTCATAGCCGCCGGAGAGGATGCCGGGCTGGCCGGTGACGATGACGATGGCGCGGTCCTTCTCCGCCTGGTCCAGGGCCTGGTTGAAGGCTTCGATGACCGCGGGAGAGATGGCGTTCACCTTGCCGTTGTTCAGGGTCAGGGTGGCGATGCCGTCTTCGAATTGGTAGCTGATCAGCTCACTCATGGCAGAGAGTCCTGGGTTGGAGTCCGTGGGTTGAAGTGGGCCAGAACATACTGAGGCGGACCTGGAGCGTAAAGCGTTTTGACTGACTGGTGGGTCATCCAGCGGCCACTAAATTCGGGCGATATCTGTGCGCTGTGCACGCAAATTCTCGCAGCTCTCATAGAGAGGTCGAGGGTGTGCTGTTAAGCTGCCACTATCCCTGCGCCCCGCTCTCGCACAATCCAGGATGTGCCTTCCATGTCGAAGATTCTCAAGTGGTCTCTTTTTGCTATCGTTGCGATTGCCTTGATCATCAAGGCGTCGCTCTGGCTCTCTGTGCGCAGTGTGGTGAACGACGCAATCGCTCGTGTTTCGCCATTCATGGAGATCTCCTACGGTGGCATTTCCTCGTCCTTCGACGGTCGGGTGGGGCTGCAGAACGTGGTGATCAGGGTGCCAATGGCCGGTGACAGCCTGAAGGTTTCCCATGCACAGTTGAAGTTCAATGGCCTGCGCGAACTGCTCAGCTTCAAGGAGCGCCTGGGCGAGGGCAAGCTGCCGGAGCAGATGGCGGTGGACCTGAAGGGCGTTGAACTGCAGATTCATGGCCCGTTCATGCAGTCGCTGTACGCCCAGCCGGCGGAGAAGAGCGCCTTCACCGCCATGAGCGAAGTGGCCTGCGGCAACGTACGCAACATCGGTGTCGATGAGTTGCTGCAGATGGGTTACCGCACCCTCGAATCGGACATCGAGTTCTCCTACCGCCTGCAGCCGGGCGCGCAGACCCTGACCTTCGACCTGCGTAGCGACACCCGCGACATGCTGGACATGCACACCAGCATGACGCTGATGAACGTCTCCGAGCGCCCGGGCGACATGCGTGTGAATCCGCCGCGGGTGTCTCAGGTCGTCGTCGAGATGAATGACAACCAGTACCAGCGCCGAGTCAGCGAATTCTGCCGGGGCAAGCTGGGCGTGGACCAGAAGGCGTATACCGCGCTTTCGCTGGAACAGTTCGACAAGGCGCTGCGCCAACAGCGTATCGCCCTGGACAAGCCGGTGCTCGAGGCTTACGGCCGTTACCTGGAAGACCCGCGCTCGCTGCGCGTTGAGCTGACCCCCAGTGAGGGTATGGCCTGGGACGGCCTGCAATTTTTCGAGCCCAAGGATGTGATTCAGATGCTGCATCCGGTCGTCTTAGTAAACCAGCAGTCGGTTACACCGCTGGGATTCGCCTGGGTCGATCCGCTGAAGAAAAAAATCACGCCGGAAAGCCAATATCAAATGGTTTCGGCCCAAGAAACGGTTGAGTCGCAGGCCAGAACGCAGCAATATGAGTTCGTTAGCGTTGAAAGCCTTGCCCAGTACACCGGCAAGCGCCTGCAGTTCATCACGTTCGATGGTGCCTATTACCAGGGTGTGCTGCACAAGGTGGAGAACGGTCGAGCCTATATCACGGTCCTGATGGGGACCGGCTCGGCAGAAATGTTCCTCCGCCTGAACAAGATCAATCAGGTGCGGGTCATGTTGTGAGGCCCCCGGAAGGAGAGAGCAAGTGAGTGAGTCGTTGTCCATCCAGCATGATGAAACCAGCCACCAGTTCGTAACGACTGTTGATGGTCATCGCGCCTATCTGGCCTACATGGATCTGGGCAAGCAGACGCTCGACATCTATCGCACTTTCGTTCCGGACAGCCTTCGCGGCCGCGGCATCGCCGCCGCCCTCACCGAACACGCGCTGCAGTTCGCCGAGCGCAAGGGCTACAGCGTCATCCCGTCGTGCTCCTATGTGGAGCGCTACCTGGAGCGCCGCCAGCGCCACACTGATACTGCGCTCTGATCATCAGGGCGCAGAAATGAAAAGCCCGGCCAATGCCGGGCTTTTTTATGCCTGATGGAATTCCATTTCCGGCAGAAGTTCTGTAGGAGCGAGCATGCTCGCAAACGGTGTTTCTACCCAGCGTCAAGCGATTCGCGAGCAGGCTCGCTCCTACAAAAAGCACCGGTGCAGAATTTGCCAAAGAAAAAGCCGGGCATCTGCCCGGCTTCTTCCTATCCGCTCGAAGCGTCAGCCGCGCTGGCGCTTGGGCAGGACGTCCTTGAGCTTGGCATGCATGCTGCGCACGGCCTTCTCGGTGGTGTCCCAGTCGATGCAGGCGTCGGTGATCGACACGCCGTATTTCAGCTGGCACAGATCCTTCGGGATTGGCTGAGCGCCCCAGCCCAGGTGGCTTTCGACCATCAGGCCGACGATGGAATTATTACCTTCGGCGATCTGGTTGGCGACGTTGTCCATCACCAGCGGCTGCAGGGCCGGGTCCTTGTTGGAATTGGCGTGGCTGCAGTCGACCATCACGTTGAGCGGGATCTTCGCCTTGGTCAGTTCCTGCTCGCACAGGGCGACGCTGACCGAGTCATAGTTCGGCTTGCCGTTGCCGCCGCGCAGCACCACGTGGCCGTAGGCGTTGCCCTTGGTGGTGACGATGGAGACGCCGCCTTCCTGATTGATGCCCAGGAAACGGTGCGGGCTGGAAACCGACTGCAGGGCGTTGATCGCCACGGTCAGGCTGCCGTCGGTGCCGTTCTTGAAGCCGACCGCCGAGGACAGGCCGGAGGCCATCTCGCGGTGGGTCTGGGATTCGGTGGTGCGCGCGCCGATGGCCGACCAGCTGATCAGGTCCTGCAGGTACTGCGGGGAGATCGGGTCGAGCGCTTCGGTGGCGGTGGGCAGGCCCATCTCGGCGAGGTCGCGCAGCAGCTGGCGGCCGATGTGCAGGCCGTCCTGGATCTTGAAGGAGTCGTCCAGGTACGGGTCGTTGATCAGGCCCTTCCAGCCGACGGTGGTACGCGGCTTCTCGAAGTACACGCGCATCACCAGGAACAGGGTGTCGGAGACTTCCGCGGCCAGCACCTTCAGGCGCTCGGCGTATTCGTGGGCGGCCTTGATGTCGTGGATCGAGCAGGGGCCGATCACCACGAACAGGCGGTGGTCCTTGCCGTCGAGGATGTCGCGGACGACCTGGCGGCCATTGGCGACGGTGCGCAGGGCGGCATCGGTCAGGGGGATTTCGCGCTTGAGCTGCTCCGGCGTGATCAGTGTCTCGTTGGAGGCAACGTTAAGGTCGTCTATCTGTAAATCAGCCATCGTGGTACTCAATCAGGTCACGGGTGCCGGCCGCCAGAAATCCCCGTGCGATGGGGCGCAGGCAAATGTGTCGCTAAGGGGAACCCGAACCTTAACCGTTCAGGCGTGACCTCGACAATGGCTCGATGCAGGAAAGTGCCCGCAACACGGGCATTTGCGCAACTTTCTGCGCGACGTCGATCAGACCGCGCAAAACAATGGGAAGTCCGCGGCGTTCTGCGCGATCCACTCCAGTGCCAGGTCCTCGAAAGGCAGGCTGTTGCCGCTGGCCCGCTCCCGCTGGCGGCGGTACTGCTCGATCTGGCAGACCTGCTCCACCATGCGTGCCCGGAACAGCGTGTCCTCGTCGATGAAGGCGATGCCCACGCGATAGTCGCTGGCCTGCTTGCGGCTCCAGGCGATGATGCCGGGGTAGCGGGCGGAGTCGCCCAGCAGGGGGATGCGCAGTTCGATGGAGGTGCCGCGGCGAAAGCCCCGTGGCGAATTGCACGCGACGCCGCCCAGGCTGATATTGTGCAACCGCTGGCGCGGCAGGAAAGTCTGTTTGCGGATGACCAGCTCGACCGGAAAATCGCAAGGGTGACGCAGGAACTGACGCATGACGGAACGCTCCGACTGCAATCTTTATAGTGGTGGCACCTTGAGTATAGTGCCGGCCCTGGAGCTGACCGACCTGGATGCCGACCGCCGGCTGCTGGAGCTGCCGGGCGCGTCGCTGCTGATTTTCACTGGAGAAGGCTGCTCCACCTGTCGCTGGGCGCGGCAGGCTCTGCCGCAGTTCCACCTGCCGGTGGACCGTCTGTGCTGGATCGATGCCGGGCACAGCGGCGGCCTGGTCGAGCGCTACGAAGTCTTCCACCTGCCTTCCCTGTTCCTGGTGCGTGACGGCCACTTCCTGGGCGCTATCCATGCCCCCCTGCGCCCCGAACCCCTGATCCAAGCCCTGCGCGATGCGCTGTCGCGCCCTGCTGAGGAGTTGCCTTGATGAATCTGCGAATCGGCATCATCGGAACCGGCGCCATTGGCGGTTTCTACGGCCTGATGCTGGCCCGTGCCGGCCACGACGTGCATTTCCTGCTGCGCAGCGAATACCCCGCTGTCGCGCAGAACGGTCTGCGCCTGAACAGCCAGGTGCATGGCACGCTGAGCCTGGCGCCAGTGAATGCCTATGCCGACGTGGCGAAGATGCCGCCCTGCGATTGGCTGCTGGTGGGCGCCAAGACCACCAGTAACGCCGACCTCGCGCCGCTGATCATTCAGGCCGCTGCACAGGGGGCGAAGGTCCTGCTGCTGCAGAATGGCCTCGCCGTGGAAGACGAATTGCGGGCTCTGTTGCCCGAGCACATCCATCTGCTGGGTGGACTGTGCTTCATCTGCGTGCATCGCGCCGAGCCGGGTGTGATCGAGCACCAGGCCTTCGGCGGCGTCAACATCGGCTATCACTCCGGCCCTGCCGACGAGGCCGAGGCGCGCCAGGCGATAGTGGAGGAGGGCGCCGCACTGTTTCGCAGCGCGGGCCTGGACTCCAACGCCATGCCCAACCTGGAGCAGGCGCGCTGGCAGAAGCTGGTCTGGAACATCCCCTACAACGGCCTCTCCGTGCTGCTCGACAGCGGCACGCGGGCGATCATGGACAACCCTGACAGCCGCGCCCTGGTCGCCGAGCTGATGGAAGAAGTCATCGCCGGCGCCGCCGCCTGCGGGCATTCGCTGCCTTCGGGCATTGTTGGCGCCATGCTCAGCTCCACGGATGCCATGCCTGACTACCTGCCGAGCATGTACCATGACTTCGCCCAGCGCCGACCGCTGGAACTGGGCGCTATTTACGCGGCGCCACTGGAAGCTGCACGCCGGGCCGGGTGCGAACTGCCGAAGATCGAGGCGCTGTATCGCGCGCTGCGCTTCATCGACGCGCGCAACCAGGCTCGCTGACGAACGCCGGGGGAAGCATGGCAAAAGGGTTGGGCGACAAGCTGGTGGTGGCGATTTCCTCGCGGGCGCTGTTCGATCTGCGGGAAAGCCATCAGGTCTATGAAAGCGAGGGTGTCGAGGCCTATCGCCAATACCAGATCGCCCGCGAGGACGAAGTCCTGCCGCCAGGCGATGCATTTGCCCTGGTGCAGAAGCTGCTGGCCCTCAATGGCGGGACCGACAGCGCGCCGGTGGAGGTCATCCTGGTCTCGCGCAACAGCGCCGACACCGGCCTGCGCGTGTTCAACTCCATCCAGCATTACGGCCTGGGCATCTCGCGCGCCGCCTTCGTCGGCGGTCGCAGCCCCTATCCGTACCTCAAGGCGTTCAACTGCCACCTGTTCCTCTCGACCCACATCGAGGACGTGCGCAACGCATTGGATGCCGGCTTCGCCGCGGCAACCATCCTCTCCGGCGGCACACGCCGGGAGGCCAATGGCGAGCTGCGTTTTGCCTTCGACGGCGATGCCGTGCTGTTCTCCGACGACTCCGAACGCGTCTACCAGCAGGGCGGGCTTGAAGCCTTCCAGACCCACGAGCGCGAGTCCGCCCGCGAGCCGCTGGGCGGCGGGCCGTTCAAGCCCTTCCTGGCGGCGCTGAACCGTGTGCAGCAGGCCTTCCCGCAGGAGTCCTGCCCGATCCGCACGGCTCTTGTCACTGCGCGGTCCGCCCCGGCCCACGAGCGGGTGATCCGCACGTTGCGCGAGTGGGATATCCGCCTGGACGAATCGCTGTTCCTTGGTGGTCTGGACAAGGCCGCTTTCCTCGAAGCCTTCGCCGCGGACGTGTTCTTCGACGACCAGCCGATGCACTGCGAGAAGGCCCGGGAAGTGGTCGCCACCGGCCATGTCCCCCATGGTGTGAGCAACGAGAAGCAGGTCGCCGGATAGCCGCTGGGCCGCGACATCCGGCCTTCTCGGAGCGATTCGCGTTCTCCTGCTACGCTGCTGGATAGGCCCCGCCGCGCAGGCAGTCGAGGAGGCCGCATGATCCGATCGATTCTTTACGCCACTGACCTCGGTCTCTACGCCCCCTATGTCCTTCAGCACGCACTTTCTTTGGCCCGTGCCTACGGAGCCGAGGTGTATGTCGTGCACGCGGTGGAGCCGCTGGGGCTGTTCGCCGAGTCCGTCCTGCAGACCTATCTGGACGAAGGCACACTGAACGAGATGCGCACCCATGGCCTGGCCAACGTCATGGGCAGCATCGAGCAGCGGGTGATGGAGGGGTTCCGCGACGAGTTGGGGGAAGCGCGCCAGGATGCCGAACTGATCCGCTCGGTGCGCGTGGTGCAGGGGGATGCGCCGATGGTGATTCTCGATGAAGCCAAGCGCCTGGGCGTCGACATCATAGTCGCCGGCAGCCACAGCCACGGGGAGGGGCTGAACACGCCACTGGGGCGCACCGCCGGGCGACTCGTGCAACTGGCCGAGGTGCCGGTCTACCTGGTACCGATGCTGCAGCACCGTTGAGCGCTTTGTGACGATACGTCGGGCAAGCCCGGAATTTGTGTAGGGCTTTAGACGAATGGCATGCAGGGCAAAAAAAAACGTCTAGTTTTATTCCTTAAACCATTAATATGGTTATAAAACGACAAGCCCCTGATCGCGGGTCGCGACATTCATTTCGAGGAAAGTCCATGAAGCTTCAGCAACTGCGCTATATCTGGGAAGTCGCGCACCACGATCTGAACGTCTCCGCTACCGCCCAAAGCCTCTACACCTCCCAGCCCGGCATCAGCAAGCAGATCCGCCTGCTGGAAGACGAGCTGGGTGTCGAAGTCTTCGCCCGCAGCGGCAAGCACTTGACCCGCGTTACCCCGGCCGGTGAGCGCATCATCACCACGGCCGGCGAGATCCTGCGCAAGGTCGAAAGCATCAAGCAGATAGCCCAGGAGTTCTCCAACGAGAAGAAGGGCACCCTGTCCATCGCTACCACGCACACCCAGGCGCGGTATGCGCTGCCTGGCGTGATCAGTGGTTTCATCAAGCAATATCCGGACGTCTCCCTGCACATGCACCAGGGCACGCCCATGCAGATCGCCGAGATGGCCGCCGACGGCACCGTCGACTTCGCCATCGCCACCGAGGCCCTGGAGCTGTTCGGTGACCTGATCATGATGCCCTGCTATCGCTGGAACCGCTGCGTGATCGTGCCCCAGGGCCACCCGCTGACCAAGGTGCCGAAGCTGACCCTGGAGCTGCTGGCCGAGCAGCCCATCGTCACCTACGTGTTCGGCTTCACCGGCCGGTCCAAGCTGGACGAGGCCTTCAACCAGCGCGGCCTGGTGCCCAAGGTGGTGTTCACCGCGGCCGACGCCGACGTGATCAAGACTTACGTGCGCCTGGGCCTGGGCGTCGGCATCGTCGCGCACATGGCAGTCGATCCGAAGCTGGATAGCGATCTGGTGATGCTCGACGCCAGCCACCTGTTCGAATCCAGCGTGACCAAGATCGGCTTCCGTCGCGGCACCTTCCTGCGCGGTTTCATGTGCGACTTCATCGAGAAGTTCGCCCCCCACCTGACCCGCGACCTGCTGGCCAAGGCCGTGCAGTGCCATAACAAGACCGAGCTGGATGAGCTGTTCGACGGTATCGAGCTACCGGTCTACTGATTGCGTTCATAGCAGCGAGAAGCCCGGCATCTGCCGGGCTTTTTCATATCAGCCTATGCGCTAGCGCAGTATCGGGAATGCTCGGGCGCGTGCGATCCGAACCGTCGGCCATGGGGAAGCTTCCTTGTGTCTCAGGGGCGGGCAGAACTGGCCCATCAAGAAAGCGCCAAGGCTGAGGTTTACAGGCGATCCAGATCGTCGCGCCGCGCCAGTTCAGCGAGGGCCTCGCGTGAGTCCAGCGGTAGCTCTCCACGGCCTTCGAGCACCTCGTGGAGGAAGCTCATGAACACCGTGTAGACCACCTCGCGGCCGTCATCGTGACGAACCACGAAGAACGGTGCGGTGTCCACGCCGTACTGTGCGGCAACCAGCCAGCCGGTGCTGGCGGGGTTGCGCTCGTCGGCGACCAGGGTGCGGTCGATGCGGCTCAGGTAGCCGCCCTTGACCAGGCGTTCGTGGACTTCGCGGCACTTGCGGCAGTCCTGGCCATCGGCCAGGACCTTTTTCACCAGGGTGATACGCATGGGATCGACTCCGCCGCAGGCGTGGAGGAGTCCGATCCTGTGCTGCGGGTAGACAAGGAATTTTCCGTCAGTCGAGGGTAAGGCTTCAGGCCTTGCTGATCAAATTACCGGCGTGCAGGCCACACTCTTTCTGCGTGGCTTCTTCCCACCACCAGCGGCCTTCGCGCTCGTGCTGGTTCGGCAGCACGGGGCGGGTGCAGGGCTCGCAGCCGATGCTGATGAAGCCGCGCTCATGCAGGCTGTTGTAGGGGATTTCCAGCATGCGGATGTAGGCCCAGACGTCTTCGCTGCTCATGTTGGCCAGCGGGTTGAACTTGACCAGCGGCTTTTCCGGAGTGGAGAAGGCTCCGTCCAGCTCGACCACGGCGACCTGGCTGCGGGTGCCGGGGCTCTGGTCCTTGCGCTGCCCGGTGGCCCAGGCGGTCACGGTGGAGAGTTTGCGCTTGAGCGGCTCGATCTTGCGGATGCCGCAGCACTCGCCGTGGCCGTCCTTGAAGAAGCTGAACAAGCCCTTTTCCTTGACGAACGGCTCCAGCAGGCGAGGGTCCGGGGTCATCACCTCGATGGCGATACCATAGTGCTCGCGGACCTGTTCGATGAAGCGATAGGTCTCCGGATGCAGGCGGCCGGTGTCCAGGCTGAATACCTTGACGTTCTTGTTGAGCTTCCAGGCCATGTCCACCAGCACCACGTCCTCGGCGCCGCTGAAGGAAATCCACAGGTCGTCGCCGAAGTGCTCGAAGGCAAACTTCAGGATGTCCTGTGGGGATTTGCTGGCGTAGCTCGCGGCGATTTCCGCGATATCGAACGGGAGGCTCATCAGGCGGTATTCCTAGTTTTAATGGCGCAGTGCGCTCTGTGGGCGCGATGGTAGCAAAGAGGGGGATATGCCCCTAAATAACCATCAGGAAGGTCGACTGATGTGTTTGGGTATAAGTGCCGCGTTGCGCCGCTTGGAGCGAGCGGCTAGAGTGCCGCCTCTCAAGTCAATCCTGCGGGGAAATCGTTCGTGGAAATCGCCTGTCTCGACCTGGAAGGGGTTCTGGTTCCGGAAATCTGGATCGCCTTCGCTGAAAAAACCGGTATCGAAGCGCTCAAGGCGACGACTCGCGATATTCCGGACTACGACGTGCTGATGAAGCAGCGTCTGCGCATTCTCGACGAGCACGGCCTTAAGCTGTCCGACATCCAGGAAGTGATCGCCACCCTGAAGCCGCTGGAAGGCGCCGTGGAGTTCGTCGACTGGCTGCGCGAGCGCTTCCAGGTGGTGATCCTTTCCGACACCTTCTACGAGTTCTCCCAGCCGCTGATGCGCCAGCTCGGTTTCCCGACCCTGCTGTGCCACAAGCTGATCACCGACGAGACTGATCGCGTGGTGGATTACCAGCTGCGCCAGAAGGATCCGAAGCGTCAGTCGGTCATCGCCTTCAAGAGCCTGTACTACCGTGTCATCGCCGCTGGCGATTCCTACAACGACACCACCATGCTCTCCGAAGCCCACGCCGGCATCCTGTTCCACGCGCCGGAAAACGTGATTCGCGAGTTCCCGCAGTTCCCGGCGGTGCACACCTATGAGGACCTGAAGAAGGAATTCCTCAAGGCGTCCAATCGCCCCCTCAGCCTGTAAGACCGGCTGTGATGAAAAAGCCCCGCGGATGCGGGGCTTTTTCTTATCGGCTTCTTTTTCTGTAGGTAACTGGCAATCCCAGCGAGCCTCACAGGCTTTCCAGTGTGCGCAGCAGCACGCCCACCTTGGTCAGCGACTCCTCGTATTCTTCCTCCCAGTTGGAGTCGGCCACGATGCCGCCGCCGGCCCAGCAACTGGCCTGGCCGTCCTTCACCAGCACGGTACGGATGGCGATGGAGCTGTCCATCTCGCCGCGCACGTCGAGATAGAGCAGGCTGCCGCAGTAGATGCTGCGCTGGGTCGGCTCCAGTTCGTCGATGATCTGCATGGCGCGAACCTTCGGTGCGCCGGTGATGGAGCCGCCGGGGAAGCTGCCTTCGAGCAGGTCCAGCGCATCCTTGTCGGCCGCCAGTTCGCCGCGCACGCTGCTGACCAGGTGGTGGACATTGGGGTAGGTCTCCACTGCGAACAGCTCGGGTACACGCACGCTGCCCGGCCGGCAACTACGGCCCAGGTCATTGCGCAGCAGGTCGACGATCATCAGGTTCTCGGCGCGGTCCTTCTCGCTGGCGAGCAGGGCTTCGGCGTTGTTCCGGTCGGCCTCGGGGGTATTGCCGCGCGGGCGGGTACCCTTGATCGGGCGGGTTTCCACCTGGTTGCCGTGAAGCTGGATGAAGCGCTCCGGCGACAGGCTGAGGACGGCGCCTTCAGGCAATGCCAGATAGCCGGCAAACGGCGTAGGACAGGCCTCGCGCAGCGCGCGGTAGGCCAGCCAGGGGGAGCCGCTGCAGGGGGCGCGGAAGCGCTGGGTGTAGTTAACCTGATAGCAGTCGCCGGCCAGGATATAGTTGTGCACTCGCTCCAGCGCTTCGCGGTACTGATCGCGACTCAGGTCCGGCCGGAATGGCGCACCCAGCCGGAAGGGCGGCAGGGCGTCGCCATCGTGAGCCGCTTCGAACAGCCTGATCAGGCGTTCCCGCTCGTCCGCCGCCAGCGCCGGATGGAATACCAACCGGCTGCTGCGTTCCTCGTGGTCGGTGAGCAGCGCCCAGGCATACAGGCCCAGGCGCGCATCGGGCAGGGCGAGATCATCCAGGTTCGGTTCGGGCAGGTGCTCGATGCGCCGGCCAAAGTCATATCCGAGATATCCGATCATTCCGCCGACGAATGGCACATCGATAGTGTCGGGTACTCGAGCTTCGCCCAGGCTCTGCAGGGCGCTTCTTACTCGAGCGAAAAAGCGGTTGGCCGATTCTCCGGCCAAAGGTGCCAACTCTGCCAATGGCCAGGCGCTCAGAAGGTCATAGCGTCCACGTGTGGCAATGGGTCGACCGGCGTCCAGGAGGACGGCGCCGGGTGCCCGATGGATCAGGGCGAAGCGTTCGCCCGGGTCTTCCTGGTAGGGAAGCGGGTGCAAAAAACAGTCAGGCATGGGTAACAGCGTGCAGGCAAATGAGGTGATCAGGTCGGCTGAAGTATCGATCCTAGAGCTATTTCTTCAGTTTACGTAGGAAGGGCATTCTGATAAGAAGTGACGAATCCCACGCGGACGATGCTCCGTACCAACAACGATAATGACATAGGGATACAGGCCGTGGATGTAGTGCTCGAACCCGCAGCCGGCAGCCTTCTGCGCTCCAGATTAACACCCCCTCGGGTGCCTGCTGATTATTTGATTCGTCCCGCGGTACAGAATGCCCTGGACCGTCATCCTTATGCCTCGATACTGCAGTTCTGCGCGCCGGCCGGTTTTGGCAAGACCACCGCGCTGGCGGCGCTGGCCGGCAAGCGCGCGAGCGAAGGCCACCAGGTCGCCTGGCTCTCCCTGGAGAGTGACGACGACGATCCCGGCCGTTTCTGCCTGAAACTCATCCAGGCGCTGGCCACTGCCGTGCCGGGCATCGGCGAGGATGCGCTGGGCTACGTGCGCAACACCATGCGCGTGCCCGTGGTCGCGGTCATGGAAAGCCTGCTGATGGACCTCTCCCGCGACGAGCGCAAGGTCCTGCTGGTACTCGACGACCTGCATGAGATCACCCATTCCGACGTCTTCGCCGGCCTCAATCGCCTGGTGCAATACGCGCCGCCCGGCCTCACCCTGGCCATCGGCAGCCGTTCCCAGCCGCCGCTGAACCTCGCCACCTGGCGCGCCAAGGGCCTGCTGCTGGAAATCGGCCAGGACGAGCTGCGCCTGTCCCGCGACGAAACCCGCGAATACCTGGCCCGCGATGGCCTGCAACTCGAAGATAGCTGCCTGCAGTCGTTGCACAACCAGACCGAAGGTTGGATGGCGGGGGTGCACCTGGTCAGCCTGTGGTTGCGCCAGCAGTCTGGCGCGCCGGAGGACCTCAAGCTGCTCAGCAGCGACAAGGCGGCGGTGGGCGATTACCTGCTGCGCGCGGTGTTCGAGCGCCTGCCCGCCGATGTGCAGGACGCACTGCTCTCGCTGGGGATTGCCAATCGCCTGAACGGCGACCTGGCCAATACCCTGACCGGTCGCCAGGATGGCCAGGCGCTGCTGGAGCACCTGGACAGCATGCAGCTGTTCCTCCTGCCGCTGGACCGGGATCGCCAGTGGTACCGCTTCCACCAGTTGTTTGCCGACTTTCTCCGGGCTCGCCTGCGCGAGCGCGACCCGGAACGCTTCAAGCAACTGCACTTCAACGCCAGCCTGTGGTTCACCAATCACCACATGCCGACCCTGGCCATCGAGCACGCCTGCCTCGCCGAGGATCCGGAGATGCTCGCTGCGCTGGTGGACGGCTGCGGCCTGGAGCTGATCAACCGTGGCCAGCTGTACCTGATTTCGCGCTGGCGCAAACATGTGCCCAACGAGATCGCCGAGCGCTATCCGATCCTTGTGCTCAGCGACGTCTGGACCCGCGCCACGGAGCTCAGCCTGCCCGAGGCCAACCGCATGATCGACGAGCTGCTGGCGCGCTGGGGCGACTCGCGCGGCAGCGGCCCGATGGGCAACCAGTACCTTTCGGCACTGGCAGTGAAGGCCGTGCTTGCGCTGCAGAAGGATGACCTGGAGCAGTGCATCACCCTGGCGCGCAAGGTGGAGAGCCAACTGGGTCAGAACTCGGCGTTTCTCGAGGGAGCCATCCTGCTGATCGCGGCCTTCGCCCAGGTCGTGCGTGGCCAGGCGGAGCAGGCACGTCGATTGATGGGGTTGGCGCAGCAGCGCAACCACTTCCTCGACGGCCGCTACCTGCACATGCAGCAGTGCACCATCGAAGTGGTGCTGGCGCTGGAGCAGGGCCAGGTCAAACAGGCGCAGATGCTCATCGAGCGCGTGCGCGAGCAGGCCATGCCGCTGTTCGACAAGCGCTCGCAGGCGCTCGCCCTGCCGGCCATCGCCGAAGCGCTGACCGCCTACTACCGTACCGAGCTGGACGGCCTGGAAGAGCGGCTGCGCTGGGCGCTGGGTCGGGTCGATGTGGTCAATCCCATCGACCTCTACGCTCAGGGCATGCAGTGCCTGGCGCGCATCCAGCGCCTGCAGGGGCGCGGCAAGGAGGCGCTGGCCACGCTGGGTCTGATGCAGACCCTGGCCTCGCGCAACCAGTCCTGGCGCTTCTTTGCCATGGCAGTGGGCGAGGAGATCAACCTGATCCTCCAGGAAACCGCCACTGATCGCTGCAAGCGCGCCGAGCAGCGCCTCAAGACCATCGACTGGGCCAAGCTCGCCAGCCACTACAAGCAGATGCCGTTCAACCCGGTGCTCTGGGTACAGGGCATCAGCCGGGTTCGCCTGCTCCAGGCGCGCGGGCACTTCAGCGAGGCGCTGCACGAAATCACCCAACTGCGCGGCATGCTGCAGCCGGGCTGGCACGGCCTGCAACGGCTGCGCCTGGACCTGCTGGCGGCCTTGAGCTACCAGCGCCTGGGCTATCAGGAGCGCTCCCACAGCCTGCTCGGCCAATGCCTGGTCGGCGCCGAGCGGGAGGGGGTGCGGAGCATTTTCATCGAGGAAGGCGAGGGGATTCGCCAGTTGCTGCAGCAACTGGAATCCACCGAGCGACAACCGGCACTGCAGGTCTTCATTCGCGGAATGTTGACCGTCTGGCCGGGGCAGGAAGCACGCAGGTCACCCGAGGTGCTCGAGGAAGGTCTGACCGACCGCGAGCGCGAGGTGGTATGCCTGGCGGCCCAGGGACTCTCCAACGAGGAGATCGGCCAGCAGCTGTCGCTGGCCCTGGGCACCGTCAAATGGCACCTGCACAACATTTACGAGAAGCTCAAGGTGCGCAATCGGACCCAAGCGATACGCCGTGCCCGCGAGCTGAGTCTGCTCTGACATGACGACCCTGACCACACTGCCGCAGCAGCCCATGCCGCTGCTGCGCACCAAGCTGTTCCCGCCGCGCACCGACAGCGATTCGCTGCTTCCGCGCCGCGCCCTGATCGATCGCCTGTACGCCAATCGCCAGCAGCGCGTGCTGATCCTCAGTGCACCGGCCGGCTTCGGCAAGAGCACCATTCTCAGCCTGTTCCGCCAGCGCCTGATGCAGAGCGGGGCACGGGTCGCCTGGATGTCCTGCGACGAGGGTGACAGCGAGCCGCAGCGACTGGTGCAGTACCTGGTGGCGAGCATTCGCAGTGTCGAGGCGGACTTCGGCGCCAACACCTCGAACCTGCTGCAGTCGGACATGACCCTGCCGCTGGAAGGCATCATCGACGCCTTCCTCTCGGATCTCAGCCGCCTCGACGGGCCGCTGTACTTGTTCCTCGACGACTTCCACCAGATTCGCCACCCGGCCCTGGCCCACGGCGCGCGCTACCTGATCGAGCACCTGCCGGACAACATCCGCCTGGTCACCAGCACCCGTTATCGCCCGCGCTTCCTGGTGGACGAGCCGGGCCTGGCGCCGTGGGCCTTCTGCCTGAGCGGTGACGACCTGCGCCTGACCCGCGAGGAAACCGACACCTTCCTTACCGAACTCAAGGGCCTGGCGCTGAGCGACAGCGAGCTCAAACTGCTGCACAAGCGCACGGAAGGCTGGATCACTGCGCTGCATCTCGCGGCGCTGGCGCTGGCGCGCAATCCGGATCGCGCGGCGCTGCTCAAGGGGCTCTCCGGTACCGAGCGCGACCTCGCCGATTACCTCGCCGAGGACGTGCTGCGCAGCCTGCCCGAACCGCTGCAACAGTTCCTCGACCAGACCTCGGTGCTCGACGAGTTCTGCGCCGAGCTGTGCAATGCGCTGACCGGGCGCCGGGATGGCCTGGACATGCTGATGCGGTTGCAGAATGAGCAACTGTTCATCATCCCGCTGGACGACCAGCGCGAGTGGTTTCGTTATCACCACCTGTTCGCCGAGTTCCTCCAGGGCCGTCTGGCGCGCAACTCCGACCCGACACCGCTGCTGCACGCCGCGGCGCGCTGGTGCGAGAGTCGTGACATGGCCGACCGCGCGATCAAGTACGCCCTGCGGGCCCGCGACTATGCGTTTGCCGCCGACCTGCTGGAGCGCCAGGGTGCCAAGCTGATCGCCGGCAATCGCGTCTACGGCATCCTCGGCATGCTCGGCAGCATTCCCGCCGAGGTGATCCGCGAGCATCCGGTGTTCCAGATCTTCTACGCTTGGCAGCTGGCCTTCGAGCAGAAGTTCGCCGAGGCCGAGGCGTTGATCGAAGAGCTCAGTGCCCGGTTGCTGCAGGGGCAGGGCAAGGTGCGCCACTTCGGCATGGCCGAGTTGCTCGCCGTGGCCCAGGTGCTGAAGGCACTGGTGTTGCTCTACCAGGACAAACTGGAGGCTTGCCTGAAGGTGGCGCGCCAGTGGCTGGCGCTGGTGCCGGGCAGCCAGCCGGTGTTTCGCGCCAGCCTGTCGTGCATCCAGGCGGCTGCGTATGCGCTGCTGGGTGACTATGCCGAGGCGGCCAACGCCATCGGTGTTGCCCGTGATTGCCTGCGCATGGCCGATAGCGAATACCTGCAGGTCGTGGTCAGCATGATCGAAGCGCTGATCTGCAAGGAACGCGGCGAACTGGAGCGCGGCCGGACCATTGCCGAAAGCGCGCGCAGCCGAGTGGAACGGGTTTTCGGTCGGCGCAGTCGGGTCGGCGGACCGCTGTCCCTGGCCTATGCCGATTTGCTGTATGAGCAGGATCGCCACGCGGCGATTCTCGCCGAATTGCCCTTGGCCACCACCTGGCGCGACGTCGCCACGCCGGTGGAGCTCATCAGTCGTGGTCAACTGGTGATGGCCAGGGCGCGTTTCTTCGCCGGTGAAGCCGAACAAGGGTTGGCCCAGCTCGACGAATGGCTGGTTGGTCTGCAGTCGCCGGGCTATGAGCGTGTGCATGCGTTGGCCATGAGCTGCAAGGTGCAATTGCTGCTGTGGATGCGCCGGCCGAACGAGGCCGAGCGTGTGTGCCTGCAACTGGCGGGGCATCTCTCCGGGCTCAACGCCGAGCGCTATGCCGACGCTCACTCCGCACTGGTGATGGCCGAGGCGCGCCTGGCTCTGTCAGAGCGCCATGCCGAGCGTGCCCAGCAGCGTCTGGAATCGTGCCTGGCGGGCTTTACCTCACTTTATCAGCGCGACCGGCGGCTGCGTCTTTCGCTGTTACTTTCTGTGGCGTATTGGCAGAAAGGTAACAGCGAAAAAGCCTTCGCTTTGTTCGCTCCCACCCTGGAAGAAGCCTGGAACCTGGGCTACCGGCGGCTGTTCCAGGACGACGCGCTGTGGCTGCTGCCGCTCTGGGATGCCTGGAAGGTAGCTGAACCCAAACGTGCCTCGGCCTGGCAGGGGGTTGCGGAAATGCTTCGCGAGCAGTGCCGAAGGCTGTCTGTCGATCCGGAAAGTTTCGAAGAAAATCAGGATGTTAGCCATCGAGAGCGGGAGATTCTGCGGCTCGTGGCGGCGGGCTTGTCGAACCGCGACATCGCCCAGGCGGTGCATTTGTCGGAGGCCACCATCAAGTGGCATCTGCACAACCTGTTCGCCAAGCTCGGCGTGCGCAGTCGGACTCAAGCGGTTCTCAAGGGAAAGAGTCTGGGATTGCTGAGCGAAGCTTGAGTCAGACGGTTCGTTTGCGCCATCCCTTGGATGGGCTGGCAGGTTCACGGCGGGTCAGTAGCTTGGAGATCAGGACGCGAAGCTTCGTGCTTCACGAATCCATACCTGCGGCGCCTAAGGAAGAAGTCGTGGGTCTGGAAGATCGGCAGCAGCCGGTCAACCTGCAGCGGGGTAGGACGCCCCTTGCAGTGCCTGGGGCAACCCCACCTGAACACTGGAGATTTATAACAATGAAAATCAAGCAACTGGTTCTTGCAAGCGCAGTTCTGGCCGCTCCGTTCCTGGCACATGCCGACATGAAATCCATGGATGACGCTGCACTGTCCGGTATCACCGGCCAGGATGGCATCAGCATTTCCGGTACCTTCAACGCCTCCATCGGCGCCGTCACCTACAAGGACGCCGATGCCGGCGGCGGTTCCCTGGTTCTGCAGGGTATCCATCTGCCGAGCGTGACCATTGCCGACAACGCCCCGATGACTGTCGACGTGGTGACCACCAACATCACCCCGTCCGGTGGCGGCACCGCTGTTGCAACCCAGCAGCTCGCCATCGGTCTGCCCACCGTGACCGGCGACGTTACCATCGACGCCGTCAAGGTTGGCACCACTGGAGCCAGCATTGGCTCGCTGACCGTTTCCAACCTGAACCTGGCTGGTTCGACCGTGAAGGTCTGGGGTCACTGATCCCGAGGTTGTACGCGCGGTAACCCTTGCCGGCGCCTGCCGGCAAGGTTTTTCCAGGATTGAAGCGAAGGGGGCTGGATGTTCGAGATTCTGCTGGGAAGCCTGCTGGGTCTGTTCGGTTTTACCCAGGCGGTGGATACCAAGCCGCAGCAGCAGGGCACAGTGAACATCTCGCAGCCGCTCACGCCCAACGGACCGTTTCGCGAGTCGGTGCAACTTGAACCGATGAGCCAGGTGCAGTTCCGCAACGTTATCCGCCAGGCCTATGACTACAGCTGTGGCTCGGCGGCACTGACCACGCTGCTGGATTACTACCTGGGCCGCAACCTGGAAGAGCGTCAGGTCATGGAAGGCCTGATCAAGTACGGCGAGGCCGACAAGATCGTCCAGCGCCGTGGTTTCTCGCTTCTGGACATGAAGCGTTATGCCGCTGCACTCGGCTACAAGAGTGGCGGCTTCCGTGCCGAGTTCTCCGACCTGGACTCGCTCGAACACCCGGCGCTGGTGCCGATCCACTATGCCGGCTTCAAGCATTTCGTCGTGGTCCGCGATGTCTACAACGACCACGTCTTCGTTGCCGATCCTGCCTTGGGCAACATCAGTTTCACCCGCGCCCGTTTCGAAGAAATCTGGGACCAGAACGTGCTCTTCGTCATCTACCCCAGCGGCCAGGAGCCCAAGAACGCCCTGGAGCTGCGCGAGGCCGACCTGCGTCTGGTGGATGACCGGACCGTCAGCCTGCTGGCATTCCGCGAATTCCCGGAGATGAGCAAGCTCACCCAGAACCAGATTGGCGAAGCCGCCACGAAGGGGGATGTTCAGTACATCCGGCGCAAGTGATCGCCCGATCGGCCCAGACGAATAAGAACAAGACCAGGGGATAGCAACATGGATTTCAAGGGGTTTGCGTGCGTTGCCGCTCTGGCCTTGCTGGTAAGCACCAGCACCATCGCCGAAGAAGCGACAACCGAAGACGCGCGTGACGCGCTGGCCAAGAAGGACACCGATGCCGACAGCGCCAAGGCGCTGGAGCAGGTGTTCCAGGCCGCCGAGAAAAGCTACACCCTGCTCAAGAAGGGTGAGCGCCAGCTGACCTACGGCTTCGACTACACCCTGATGCGCGACACGCGCCTGCAGGCCGTGCGCAGTGGCGAGAACGTCTACAGCGTACTGGCCCAGAGCGAGGCGCAGCACACCTTCACCAATTCCTTCACCTTCGACTACGGCATCTGGGACAACCTGACCTTCAGCATGCGTCTGCCCTTCGTTGCCAAGTACGACACCGAGCGTGACATCCATGCCTACAGTCTGGGCGACGTTTCCGCGACCCTGCGCTGGCAGCCCTGGGCGGCGCGTCGCGGCCGGCCGGTCACCACGCTCTACGCAACCCTCGGCCTGCCCACCGGCGACAGCCCGTACAAGGGTAACGTGCAGGACGACGTTTCCACCGGCAACGGTTTCTACAGCCTGGGCGCCGGTGCCAACATGTCCTACGTGATCGACCCGGTCGTGCTCTACGGCTCCCTCGGTTACACCTACAACATGAAGGTCGACGACATCCACCAGAACCAGTACGGCGAAGAGCTGGAGAAGGTGGTGCCGGGCGATACCCTGAACTTCGCCATGGGCATGGCCTACGCACTGTCCTACGACGTTTCCCTGGCCACCTCCTACCAGATGGCCTACTCGTTCAAGAACAAGTACTACTTCAACGACCGTACGGTCGAGGCACCCGAGCAGACCAGCGCGATCATGAACTTCTCGCTCGGCCTGCGAACATCGCCGGACTACATCGTCAACGTGAACGCCGGTTTCGGTCTGACCGAAGACTCGCCGGATGTACTGCTGGGGGTTTCCCTACCCCTGGATATCCAAGGCCTCAAAGCCCAGTAACCGACGAGCGACTACCACATGACTATGCGCATTTCGCCCCTCGCGGTGGCGATGGCAGGGGTGGGGTTTGGCTGGGCGACGCTCGCCAACGCCCAGTTGGCCAACGACCTGACCATCGGCAACCCCAAGGCCATGGCCATGGCCAACGCGGTCACGGCCGACTCCACCGGCATCGACGCGGTGCACTACAATCCCGCCGCCCTGACCAAGCTCAAGGGTCGCCAGACCCAGATCAAGCTGATCACCGGGGTCATGGACATCCGCGCTGGTTTCAAGGCACCGCCGGACTATGGCTCCGCCGCATTCGGCCTGGACGACGACCCGGTGGCCGGCCAGAACAGCCGTACCCTGACCCCGACCATGTACCTACCGGGCCTCGGCGGCATGACCGACATGCCGCTGCTGGTGGCGCCACTGGCGGGGCTGTCGATCAACCCGCCCGGCTCCAAGTTCACCTTCGCCACCAACGTCTACGCGCCCCAGGCGCTGGGCTATTCGCGCGACTCCGACAGCGACCCGGCGCGCTACGAAGGCCGACGCGTCTCGCTGCAACGCATCACCTACTTCTCGCCCTCGGTGGGCTATGAGGTCAACGACACGTTGTCGGCGGGCCTGTCGATCGGCTTCTCGCACCAGGCCATGGCCCTGGATACCGACTTCCGCAACCCCGGCCTGCTCACCGGCCTGCTGCAGACCCTGCACGACACCACCTGCGTGCCGGGCGCGCAGGAGATCGTCGAGTTGGTGTTCAACGTCTGCGGCGGCCGCATCGGCCCCTACGATTCGCTGGCCAACCTCAAGCTGGACATGCAGCAGACCCTGTCGCCGAGCTTCAACCTGGGGGTGCTCTGGGAGCCCTACGACTGGTTCGCCTGGGGCGCGACCTACCAGAGCGAGTCGCGCATGCACCTCAAGGGCAAGTACCGCGTCGACTACACCAAGGACTGGCAGGGCTTCTGGTCCGGCATGCAGAGCTCGGTGTTCGGCGCCTTCCTCAGCCCGCTGTTCCCCTATGGCAATGCCGAGGAAGAGCACGGCGTGGCGACGCTGAACATGGTCAACCCGGACAGCTTCTCCACCGGCATCAAGGTACGTCCGTTCGACAAGTGGCAATTCAACTTCGACCTGAAGTGGACTGACTACAGCGACTGGAACAAGCTGGAAATCGAGTTCGACAAGGAGCTCGACCTGCTGCGTATCGCCAAGAACTTCGCGCCCAACGGCGCCACCGACCACAGCATCATCCTCGACCGCGGCTACCAGGACACCTGGAGCTACGCCATGGGCATGCAGTACGACGTCAACGACCGCCTGCAACTGCGCGCCGGTTACGAGTACCGGCCCTCGGCGATTCCCAAGGACAAGGCGGATGCCCTGGTGCCCATTGGCGATGCCAACCTCTACGGCCTGGGTCTGGGCTATCAGTGGGACAAGGACACGGTGATCGACCTGGGCTTCAACTACTTCGTCTCCAAGCAGAGCATCAAGGCGGGCACCAGCTGCAACCTGAACTGCACCGGCATCGACAACCTGGTCTACAACCCTTATGCCGGACTCGATGTCAGCACCACGGTGAAGGCCTACGTCTTCGCCATGACTTACCGAACCACCTTCTGAGGGCATGAACATGGGCAGGCTGACCCTCCTGATCTCCTGCATCGCCGCCGCCGGCCTGAGTGCGTCGGCGCAGGCCGCCAGCGGCCGCTACCTGTCGTGGGTCGACGACAGCGGCCAGGTGCACAACACCTTCGTCGACGACAGCTATGCCAAACAGCAACGCCAGGCGGACAAGCGCATCGACCAGAGCGACCGAGCGCGGTTGATCGACGTCAGCGCTACCCAGTGGCCGGGAAGTCGGCCGGCGGGGGAGAGCAAGCGTCGTTATTTCACCTGGGTCGATGCCCAGGGCAACCTGCAGAACAGCTTCTACGCCGCCGGCCAGGTCGCGCCTGGGCGTGCCGACTATGTGCTGCCCAACGGTGATCATTCTTCCGAGTACATCGATGCCGAGTCCTATGAGGACCGCGGCTTCGTCCGCAGCGAGAACGGCAGCCCTTACTTCACCTGGGTCGACGACAAGGGCCAGGTCCGCAACTCGCCGATCACTGCGCAGCAGCGCGGCGAAACCTTCCGTCGTGGCGAGCAGGGCGGCAGCCAGATCGCTTTCACCGAAGGCCGCCAGATCGACCTGAAAACACGCCCGAGCAACTTGCCGGGGCTCGATGGTGCAGGCGAGCAGACCGACGCCATGAAGGCACTGCTCAAGGGCAGCGGCAAGACCCTGGACGATCTCTACGTCGACCTGCAGCGGCGCTGCTGCGACCAGATGGGCGAGGGCGACTTCACCGAACTGTCGGCCGAGGAACCGCGTTACGAGGAGCTGAACAAGTTCTCGCCGAGCTTCGACTTCCCCATGGGCAAGAGCTACTACGTGGCGATGAAGTTGCCCAGCTCCCAGCGCGTCTACGGCCTGCGCGTGCGCAGCTTCGCCAATCACCAGGTGGTCTACCCGTCGCTGCTGTTCCTCGACGAGCAGAAACGCCCGACCCGGCTGGTGAGCGACGCGGTGTACAAGCTCAATCCGGAAACCTGGTACCGCTATGCGTTCATCGAGGGGACCATCCCGGTGCGTGCGAACCAGGGCGAGCGCTACGTGCTGTTGCTGACCACCGATGAGGACCGCAGCCTGCAGACTCTGGATAACAAACCGTACAAGCGCCCGCTGGAGAACCTGGCGGTGAACGAGGCGGGGATGAAGGTGCGCGATCACGGCGACCAGGGGGGCTTCGAGCTGGCGGTGGTGCGCTGAGCTGAAGCTCTTTGTAGGACCGAGGGGGACGCCTAGTTATTGCTCGCGAACCGCCCGACTGCGGAGTTGCCGGGGGATCCGTTCGCGAGCAAGCTCGCTCCTACAGGTAGATAGCGCAGCGACTGCCCCATGAAAAAGCCCGGCATTTGCCGGGCTTTTTCATGGGGCAGGGCGACTCAGACTTCCTTCGGATGAACATGGCCGAACAGCTGCTGGGAGAAGCGCACGCGCTCCTCCACAGTCTCCTTCACGCCCTTGGCTTCCAGCTCGGCGATATGCGCCTCCACGGCATGGGTGCGCAGGGTCAGGCCGCAGTCGTTGGCGATCTGGATGTTCAGGCCGGGCCGGGCGTTGAGCTCGAGGATCAGCGGGCCCTTGTCCTGGTCCAGCACCATGTCCACGCCGATGTAGCCCAGGCCGCACAGCTCGTAGCAGCCGGCGGCGAGCTTCATGAAGCCGTCCCAGTTCGGCAACTGCACGCCGTCCACCGCATTGGTGGTGTCCGGATGCTTGCTGATCTTGTTGTTCAGCCAGGTGCCGCGCAGGGTCAGGCCGGTGGCCAGGTCCACACCCACGCCGATGGCGCCCTGGTGCAGGTTGGCCTTGCCGTTGGACTGGCGGGTCGGCAGGCGGAGCATCGCCATCACCGGGTAGCCCATCAGGACGATGATGCGGATGTCCGGCACGCCTTCGTAGCTGATGCTCTTGAAGATCTGGTCCGGGGTCACCCGGTACTCGATCAGCGCGCGGTCGCGGTGGCCGCCCAGGGAGTACAGGCCGGTGAGGATGCTCGACAGCTGGTGCTCGATTTCCTCGTGGCTGATGATCCGCCCGGAGACCGTCTTGTAGCGTTCCTCGAAGCGGTCGGCGATTACCAGGATGCCGTCGCCGCCGGCGCCCTGCGCCGGCTTGATCACGAAGTCGCTGCGCTCGCCGATGATTTCCGGCAGGCGTTCGATCTCCTTCTCGGTGGAGATGATCCCGTACATTTCCGGTACGTGGATGCCCGCTTCGATGGCGCGCTGCTTGGTGATGATCTTGTCGTCGACGATCGGGTACAGGTGCCGCTGGTTGTACTTGAGCACGTAGTCCGCGTTGCGTCGGTTGATGCCCATGATGCCTTTGGCTTCCAGGGCTTTCCATCGCTTGATCAGGCCGAACATGGCTTAGTCCTTGAGGAAGGCTTTGAAGCGGAACAGTTCGGTCAGGCGGTAACCGCGGTAGCGACCCATCGCCAGCATGAACGACACCAGGATCAGCAGCACGGCCGGGAAGGTGAACACGAAGTACACCAGTTCCGGTACGCGCATCAGGATGTGCGCCAGGGCGGCGGCGAACAGGGTGCCGATGGCAGCCTTCATGGCGTGGGCGGCGCCGCGCTCTTCCCAGGTGATCGACAGGCGTTCGATGCTCATGGTCAGGATCACCATCGGGAACAGGGCGACCGACAGGCCGCTCTCGAAGCCGAGCTTGTGGCTGAGCAGGCTGATAGCGGCGATCATCACCACCACGAAGGTCAGCACCACCGACAGGCGTGGCAGCATCTGCAACTTCAGGTGTTCCAGGTACGAGCGTAGCGACAGGCCCAGGGCGGTGATCACCGTGAACAGGCCGATGCCCCACTGCAGGCCGGTCTCGCGGAAGGCCAGGGCGATCAGCACCGGGGTGAAGGTACCCAGGGTCTGCAGGCCGATCAGGTTGCGCAGCACCAGGATCACCAGCACGCCGAACGGGATCATGATCATGATCTGGAAGGTCTGCTGGGTAGACAGCGGCAGGCCGTACAGCGAGTACTCGAGGAAGGCCGCGTCGGTGTTCTCGTCCGACAGCTTGGCCAGGCGGATGGCGTTCATCTCGCTGCTGTTCAGGCTGAAATTGACCGTCGCTTTCTTGCCGCCTTCGATGGACAGCAGGCTCTCGTCACCCAGCCACCAGATCAGGCGGTCGTTGGGCAGGCCGCGTTCGCCGGTTTCCGGGTTGAAGTACAGCCACTCCTTGCCGTTGTAGCTGCGCAGCCAGAGTTCGGGTTGTTGCGGCTGGTTGGCGACCAGGCGGATGGTGTGCACGCGCTCCAGCGGCACGTGGGCCACGGCGAGCAGGGTCTCGACCACGTGGGAGCGCTTGTCCAGGCTGGTATCGCCGGCCAGCAGCAGCTTCACGTTGTCGTCATTGAGGTTGTTGGCGCGCTTGATGGCTTCGCTGACGAAGGTCTCGACGTCCGCCGAGTGCTGGCGGATGGGCGCGATCAGCGCTTCGGCGGCGATCTTGTCCGGGCCTTCGAGCGGCAGGCTGTCGCGGAAGATCGGGCCTTTCTCCTTGGCTTTTTCGCCGCTGGCGCCGGCATAGCGCTTGGTCAGCACCAGGCGGTAGTAGAGAGTCTGCTGGCCGCTGGCGCGGCGCGAGGACCAGGTCACCTTGCGGTTGCCGTCCGAGCGGTTGATGCCCACGCCGTAGTTGTTGGAGACGAAGCTCTCGTTGAGGCTGACGTAATCCTGGGTCAGCGGCGGCACGAACATCTGCACCTTCACCGGGGTCTTCGGCGTGGCGACGAACTCGACCTTGGCGTCGATGTTCCACAGGTCGTCGGTCTCGGCCTCGGTCATGGGAATGCCGAGGACGAAGATCTGGTAGGCAGTGATCGCGACGCCCAGCGTCAGCAGGATGGCGATCAGGACCTTCAGATGCAGGGTAAGAGAGCGCATGGGATTACTCGGCAGGTTTCGCTACGGGTTGGCAGCCGGGCTTGCCGGCAGCGTATTTCAGGCTCGGGTCGACCAGGGCGCCGAAACGCTTGAGCGCGTCGGAGCCGATCAGAAGCGGGTATTGGAAGGCGCTGCGGTCGGTAAGGTTCACTTCGATGGTGCGCAGGGCCTTGCCCATGCACAGCTCCAGTTCGATCACCGGGCGCGCGGTATAGGCCTTGCCTTCGTCAGGGTCGTAGTCGCCGTGGCGGCGCTTGATCTTGCTGATGCGCGCCAGGGGTTTCTCGATGGGCTGGCTGTCGGCGGTGTCGGTGGCCAGGTAGAAGCGCACCCAGGTCTCGCCGTCGCGCTTGAAGCGCTTGATATCGCGGGCGCTGAGGGAGGCGGTCTTGGCGCCGGTATCGAGCTTGGCGGCCAGTTCGATGTCCAGGTCGTTGATCCGTGCGTATTCGTTCAGGCCATAGACGGTCTTGCCGGCAGCGGCGCTGATGCCGGGAAGCAGAAAGATGCTCAGGAAGAGGAGCAGGGCAGTGGGCTTGAGTCTCATGGGCCTTGATGAGTGAGTGGCCGCAAAGCCTTGAAAAGAAACGCCCCGGTCGTCACCCCATATGGCTGTGGCCGGCATGCCGGCCGGCGGGGCCTGGTGACGCCAGGCAATAGCGCGGCGAATTCTATCATGTGGTTTTTCGCTGGCGACAGTCGGTTGGCGCCTTGGCAGGGTATTTGTTTCAGGCTAATGACAGGCCGGCGCGTACCTGCCGAACAGCGAGGCGAGTGGCAGACTTTCCCCGCCCCGTCCGACCGCAGGAAGGCCGGACGGGTTCAGGGCGTCAGGGTTTTTCTCCCTGCGCAGTGACTTCGGTCCAACTGCTGTCCGGGTCGAAGCGGCTCATTTTCATGGCGATCTTGCCGCTCTGCGGGCCGAGGTTCTTCGAGAAAATCTCGCCGTCGTGGCTGATCATGAAGCTCATGACACCGCTGTCGCCGTACTTCACCGGCCAGGCGATCAGGGCAAAGCCGCGAGTCATCCTGCCGCCGATCTTATAGTCGTAGGCGCCACCCGGTGCCGATGGCCCCTGGGCGGTGAGGATGCGGTAGTGGTAGCCGTGCCAGCCGTCACCGGGCAGTTCGTCGCCGAACAGCGGGCCGAGCGGGCTCTCCTCGCCGCCTTCTTCCTCGGGCCAGTACAGGCCATCGTGGTGTCCGTCGCTGCTGACGAATTTCTGTGCGTATTCCAGGATGCCGTCACCGTTGCGGTCGACCTCGGCGAAGTCCATCTGCGCATCGTGGTAGGCCTGCACGGCTTCCTGGGTCGACTCCTCGTTGCGGCCGATGCGGCGGATGCGGATTTCCTCGCCGCCGGCCTTGGCGTTGAATGCCCAGCCTTTTTTCTCCTGCTCGATGGGCAGGGGCAGCGTCCAGGGATCGTTGCCCACCACCAGATGCGCGCGCCTGGCGTTGTCCTTGTGGATTTCGTGCTTGTCCCGATAGTGCGCAAGGAAGGCGTCCACCTCGTCGCGGTCGATACCTTCGGTGGGGATGTAGTTGTGCCAGTCATTGCCGAGCAGGGCAGCGAGGCGCTCCGGATCGGCTTTTTCGGTGCCGAGCGCGGCGATGAAGGCGTCGGCGGCGGCTTCCGGGGTGGGGAAGGATTCCTGCGCCAGCAGGACGCCGGGCAACGCACCCAGGAGGGCGAGCGCCAGCAGGCGCGATGCGATATGCATGACTCGTCTCCTATCGGCGTCCGCCGCCACGAGGCGCGCGGGCAGGTCGTTGTACGGCATGCCCGGCGCGCGCCGCCTGCGGGCGGCTGGCAGCGGCGCGGCTGACTTGCCCGCGGTTGGCGAGCTCGCGGGTCTTCCGCGGATTGTTGGCACCGGCGAACGCGTTGTTGCGGGGAGCCTGGGTCCGGGCGTGCTGCTGACGGGCCTGTTCACGAATTTTCTGGTTGTTCTGCGCCCTCGGTCGCTGCTGGGATTGTGCGTTGCGGCTCTGTGCCACGTTCTCCGCGCGCTGGCGGGCCTGGTTGACGTCACGCGGTTCGCGGTTGGCCTGCTGGGCACGCTGGAGGGCCTGCGGGTTGTCGCGCAGATCGCGGGTCGCAGCCTGGGCGCGCTCACGTGCCTGCTGATTGTTTGCAGGCGGTGCGACTCCCCGCTGGGCCAGGCTTTCCCGTGCGCGAGAGCGCTCCTGCGCCTTGGCCGAGTCGAAGCCGCGCATGGCCTCGCGCTGCTCGCCACCGGCAAGCCGGCGGTTGTACTGCTCGCGGCTGCGGGTATCGCGATAGGGCACGCCGTTGCGGTAGGTCGGGTCATGGCGCCAGGCGGTGCGATTGCCGTTGACGGTGCGGTTGCTGTTGAAGTCGCGGTTGACGTTGACGTTCCGGTTGCTGTTGAAGTTGTTGTAATGCTCCACGTCGACGTCGATCTCGTGGTCGTCCCAGTCGCAGTCGCCCCAGAGCGAGCCGACGATGGCGACGCCAGCGCCAAATGCCAGGCCGGTCGCCAGTGCAGTGGCTACCGGGTATTCGGGCGGAGGCGGGTAGTAGACCGGTGGGCTCGACGGATAGGCCCAGGTGCCGTAGACCTGCGTCGGGTTGTAGCTGGGGACGTAGACCACCTGCGGATCGGCCGGCTCGATGATGATGGTTTGCGCCGGCGCCGATTGCTGCACAACCGCGGTACCACCGCTGGGCGCGGGCTGAGCGGGAGCCGGCGACGCCGGTTTGACGGTGACGGTCTGCTGCTCATTCGACTGCAGGTTGCCGGCGGCCTGGGCCTGGCGACGCAGGCGCTGGATGGCGTCCATCACCGCATCAGGCTGGGCCAGGAAGGCATCGCCGACCCGCTGTACCCAGACCGGGTCCTGTCCCAGCGTCGCCAGTACAAGTGGGAAGGCAACCAGCGACTGGACGCTGGGGTCCCATGGCTGATCTGCCACCTGCTTTACGGCGTCGTCGCCACTGACTTTGGGGTGCGCCTTCGACCATGCTGCCGCGTCGGCCACATTGCCGGGGTAGGTAGTCGCCATCAGCACCTGCGCCAGCAGGGAGTCGGGATACAGCGCCAGGGGCGCGAGCATCTGGTCCAGTTGCTCAGGGGTGAATACGGCCTGGGACTGTTGCTCTGCAGGGGCAGGGGCAGGGGCGGTGGCTGGTGGCGCGGGCGCAGCAGCCTGGGTCGGTGGTGGCGCTGGCGCGGCGGCAGGCTGAGTGGTAGCTGGGGGGCTCGGGTTGGCCGCCTTGGCTTTGGGTGGTTTATCCGAATCGCAACCCGACAGCGCCAGCAAGACGACCAGAACCAGGTACTGACATTCTCGCATGGCGCTCTCCTGTGCCGTTGCAGTGGAATGCCCGCCCCATGACATAGGTCACGGGTAATTCGTGGGTCTGGAGAATGATAGGCGCAGCGGTGAGAAGCTGCCGAAAGATCAACGGCCGGTATGACCGGCCGTCGAGCGCAGAGGCGATGAGTCTCGGAGGGATTACTTCAGGCGGCGCTCGACACCTTTTTCCACCAGGATCTTCGCGGAGATTTCCTCCACCGAGAAATGTGTGGAATTGATGTAGGCGATGTTCTCGCGGCGGAACAGGTTCTCCACCTCGCGAACTTCGAACTCGCACTGGGCGAAGCTGGCGTAGCGGCTGTTGGGCTTGCGTTCGTGGCGGATGGCGGTGAGCCGGTCCGGGTCGATGGTCAGGCCGAACAGCTTGTGCTTGTAGGGCTTGAGCGCATTGGGCAGCTGCAGGCGCTCCATGTCCTCTTCGGTCAGCGGGTAGTTGGCCGCACGGATGCCGTATTGCAGGGCCATATAGAGGCAGGTGGGCGTCTTGCCGCAACGCGAGACGCCGACCAGGATCAGGTCGGCCTTGTCGTAGTAGTGGGTGCGGGCGCCGTCGTCGTTGTCGAGGGCGAAGTTCACCGCATCGATCCGCTCCATGTAATGCGGGTTATGGCCGATGCTGTGGGATTTTCCGACGGAATACGACGAGTCTGAGGATAATTCTTGCTCGAGCGGGGACAAAAAGGTCGAGAAGATGTCAATCATGAAACCGTTGGATTGCGCCAAGACCGAACGGATCTCACGATTGACGATGGTATCGAAGATGATCGGTCTTGCCCCGTCCGCCTCCGCAGCCCGATTGATTTGCTGTACCATGACGCGCGCTTTTTCTTCGGTATCGATGTAAGGTCGCGTCAGTTTGGTGAAGTTGATGTTCTCGAACTGCGCCAGAAGGCTCTGGCCGAGGGTTTCGGCAGTGATGCCGGTGCCGTCGGAAATGAAGAATGCAGTTCGTTTCATGTGCGCTGCGGGCCTTATTAGGTAGGATCGAATCCTGGTTATGATAGGCCCCACGTTTGCAAGGCCCTTTGCCGGGGCATTCTCACCCATTTTTCCGGCTCCGGCCAGAAGGGTGGGGCCGCTCCGACTCGTATGACCTTTTCCAACACTTAGTGGAGAGATCACCTTGGTAGAGTACGTAGTTTCCCTCGATAAGCTCGGCGTCCACGATGTCGAACATGTGGGGGGCAAGAACGCATCCCTGGGCGAAATGATCAGCAACCTCGCCGGTGCCGGCGTTTCCGTACCGGGTGGCTTTGCCACTACCGCCCAGGCCTACCGTGACTTCCTCGAGCAGAGTGGCCTGAACGATCGCATCCACGCGGCGCTCGATGCCCTGGACGTGGATGACGTCAACGCCCTGGCCAAGACCGGCGCGCAGATCCGCCAGTGGGTGATGGACGCCGAGTTCCCCGAGCGCCTCGATGCCGAGATCCGCAAGGCCTTTGCCGAGATGGCCGGCAGCAATGACAACATGGCCGTTGCCGTGCGTTCCTCCGCCACCGCCGAAGACCTGCCGGATGCATCCTTCGCCGGCCAGCAGGAAACCTTCCTGAACATCCGCGGCGTGGACAACGTGATCCGCGCGGCCAAGGAAGTCTTTGCCTCCCTCTTCAACGACCGTGCCATCGCCTACCGCGTCCACCAGGGCTTCGACCACAAGCTGGTCGCCCTGTCCGCCGGCGTGCAGCGCATGGTTCGTTCGGAAACCGGCACCGCCGGGGTGATGTTCACCCTGGATACCGAATCCGGTTTCCGTGACGTGGTGTTCATCACTGGTGCCTACGGCCTCGGCGAGACCGTGGTGCAAGGCGCGGTGAACCCCGACGAGTTCTACGTCCACAAGCCGACCCTGGAAGCCGGCCGGCCGGCCATCCTGCGCCGCAACCTGGGCAGCAAGGCCATCAAGATGATCTACGGTGACGAAGCCAAGGCCGGTAAATCGGTCAAGGTGGTCGATGTGGAGAAGGCCGATCGCGCCCGCTTCGCCCTGTCCGACGCCGAAGTGACCGAACTGGCCAAGCAGGCCCTGATCATCGAGAAGCACTACGAGCGTCCGATGGACATCGAGTGGGCCAAGGACGGAGACGACGGCAAGCTGTACATCGTGCAGGCCCGTCCGGAAACCGTGAAGAGCCGTTCCAGCGCCAACGTGATGGAGCGCTACCTGCTCAAGGAAAAAGGCAAGGTCCTGGTCGAAGGCCGCGCCATCGGCCAGCGCATCGGCGCCGGTCCGGTGAAGGTGATCCACGACGTCTCGGAGATGGACAAGGTCCAGCCGGGCGACGTGCTGGTCTCCGACATGACCGACCCGGACTGGGAACCCGTGATGAAGCGCGCCAGCGCCATTGTCACCAACCGTGGCGGCCGTACCTGCCACGCTGCGATCATCGCCCGTGAACTGGGTATCCCGGCTGTCGTCGGCTGCGGTAACGCCACCCAGGCGCTGAAGGATGGCCAGCGTGTGACCGTGTCCTGCGCGGAAGGCGATACCGGCCTGATCTACGAGGGCGAGCTGGGCTTTGACGTTCGTCAGAACTCGGTCGATGCCATGCCCGACCTGCCGTTCAAGATCATGATGAACGTCGGCAACCCCGATCGCGCCTTCGACTTCGCCCAGCTGCCGAACGAAGGCGTGGGCCTGGCTCGTCTGGAATTCATCATCAACCGCATGATCGGCGTGCACCCCAAGGCGCTGCTGAACTTCGCCAGCCTGCCTGCGGACATCAAGGAAAGCGTCGAGAAGCGCATCGCCGGTTACGACGATCCGGTCGGCTTCTACGTCGAGAAGCTGGTCGAGGGTGTCAGCACCCTGGCCGCTGCCTTCTGGCCGAAGAAAGTCATCGTGCGCCTGTCGGACTTCAAGTCCAACGAATACGCCAACCTGATCGGCGGCAAGCTCTACGAGCCGGAAGAAGAGAACCCGATGCTCGGCTTCCGTGGCGCCTCGCGCTACATCAGCGAATCCTTCCGTGACTGCTTCGAGCTCGAATGCCGTGCGATGAAGAAGGTCCGCAACGAAATGGGCCTGACCAACGTCGAGCTGATGGTGCCGTTCGTGCGCACCCTGGGCGAAGCCTCCCAGGTCGTCGATCTGCTGGCCACCAACGGTCTCAAGCGTGGTGAGAACGGCCTGCGCGTCATCATGATGTGCGAACTGCCGTCCAACGCCCTGCTGGCCGACGAGTTCCTCGAGTTCTTCGACGGCTTCTCCATCGGCTCCAACGACCTGACCCAGCTGACCCTGGGCCTGGACCGTGACTCGGGCATCGTTGCGCACCTGTTCGACGAGCGTAACCCGGCGGTGAAGAAGCTGCTGTCCAACGCCATCCAGGCGTGCAACCGCGCTGGCAAGTACATCGGCATCTGCGGCCAGGGCCCGTCGGACCATCCGGACCTCGCCAAGTGGCTGATGGAGCAGGGCATCGAGAGCGTGTCGCTGAACCCCGACTCGGTCCTCGATACCTGGTTCTTCCTCGCCGAAGGCCAGGCTTGACGTTTCCCTTACCATCCTGAGAAGGGCGGGTGATTTCACCCGCCCTTTTTTGTGCAATAGATTCCATGCAAAGCAGCAGTCAACTCTTTCCCGTCGCGCTCGTGAGCGCCGAACTGCGTGGCGACCTCACCGAGGACGTCTACCGCCTCAAGCCCAATAACAGCCCTGACTCCAGCGTCGAGCTGGCGGTCACCCGTCTCGGCCTTCCAGACGGGCGTCGAGGCGTACCGGTGATTCTGCTGCATGGCAGTTTCTCCAATCGGCGCTTCTGGTTCTCGCCCAAGGGCATCGGGCTGGGTGCCCACCTGGCGCGTGCCGGCTTCGACGTGTGGATCGCGGAAATGCGTGGCCACGGCCTGTCGCCGCGCAACGAGGACTACGACCGTAACCGGGTCGCCGACTACGCGCGCTTCGACCTGCCGGCCATCGCCAATTTCGTGGTCGAGCTGAGTGGCCAGGTGCCGCATTGGCTCGGCCACTCCCTGGGCGGCGTGACCCTCGCCGCCGCCCTGGGTGGTGGTTACCTGGGTGATCAGCAAGCGGCCAGTGCGGCGCTTTGCGGCAGCCAGGTCAGCCGCACCTACTGGCCGCTGAAGTTGCCCCCGGTGGCGTGGAGCGGGCGGTTCCTGCTCAAGCGCATGGGCGGCCTGTCCGGGGCCCGACTCAAGCGTGGGCCGGAGGACGAGCCGCTGGGCCTGGCGCTGGAGGCCCTGCACTGGTACAGCCTGTTCGGCCGTTTCGGCGAGAAGGGCAATGACTGGTGGGCCGGGCTGCAGAAAGTCTCCGTGCCCGTTCTGGCGGTCGGCTCCGATGGCGACATCCAGGACCCGGCCTGGGCCTGCCGCAAGCTACTGGAGCAGTTTGGCTCCGAGGTGCGTGAATATCTGCACCTGGGGCGTCGTCAAGGCTTCTCCGAGGATTTCGGCCACGTTGACATGCTGATCAGCAAGGGCGCCCAGCGCGAAGTCTGGCCACAGCTGCAGCATTGGCTGGAGCACGGTTGCCTGCCAGCGGGGCAGGGCGCTCTGGCGCAGGCTTGAGCTTGGCGTGGCAGGGAGTAGACTGTGACGCCATTGCGGCTTTCGGTCACATCCAGGCCTGAAGCCCTGGCGGATTTCATCAAGAGGAGCGTCTCCATGCATTACGTCACCCCCGATCTGTGCGATGCCTACCCGGAGCTGGTCCAGGTCGTCGAGCCGATGTTCAGCAACTTCGGCGGGCGGGACTCCTTCGGTGGCGAGATCGTCACCATCAAGTGCTTCGAGGACAACTCGCTGGTCAAGGAGCAGGTCGAGAAGGATGGCAAGGGCAAGGTGCTCGTGGTGGATGGCGGCGGCTCGCTGCGTCGCGCGCTGCTGGGCGACATGCTCGCCGAGAAAGCCGCCAAGAGCGGCTGGGAAGGCATCGTGGTGTACGGCTGCATCCGTGACGTCGACGTGATCGCGCAGACCGACCTGGGCGTGCAGGCACTGGCCAGCCACCCGATGAAGACCGACAAGCGCGGCATCGGCGACCTGAACGTCGCCGTGACCTTCGGCGGCATCACCTTCCGCCCTGGCGAGTTCGTCTATGCCGACAACAACGGCATCATCGTTTCGCCTAAAGCGTTGAAAATGCCGGAATAATTCGAACCTTCCCACAAGGTTTCGAGTCAATGCCGGGAGCGGAAGCTTCCGGCATTTTTCATGGGGCTGCGTTCACGCGATCTGGAGCGAGGGGAGAGGGCATGCAGCAGTACGAAAGCGGCACGGAGCGCGGGTTGATCGACGGCTTCGTGCTGGATGGCCATGGTGGCGGTCGGCGGATCACCCGTAGCGAATTGCCGCTGCTGGACCTCAAGCCCGAGGAAAGCCTCTGGGTGCACTGGGATCGCGGTGTGCCCGAAGCCCAGGCCTGGTTGCGCGAGTCCAGCGGGCTGAACGAGTTCGCCTGCGACCTGCTGCTGGAGGAGGCAACACGACCGCGCCTGGTGGACCTGGGCGGCGAGCGCCTGCTGCTGTTCCTGCGCGGGGTGAACCTGAATCCCGGTGCGGTCCCGGAGGACATGGTCTCGCTGCGGGTCTATGCCGAGTCGCAACGCGTGATTTCCCTGCGCTTGCGTCCGCTCAAGGCCGTGGCTGACCTGCGCGCCGACCTAGATGCGGGGCGCGGCCCCAAGACCGCGTCGGAAGTCGTCCTCTACCTGGCCCATTACCTCACCGATCGCGTGGATACCCTGATCGGCGGCCTGGCCGACCAGCTTGACGCCATGGAAGAAGCCATCGAGGAGGACGAGCGCAGCATTCCCGATCAGCATCAGTTGCGCACCCTGCGTCGACGTGCCGCAGGCCTGCGGCGATATCTCGCGCCCCAGCGGGAGATCTACTCGCAGATGGTCAAGTTCAAGCTGTCCTGGACGGTCGCCGACGACGCCGATTACTGGAACGAGTTGTACAACCGCCTGACCCGCAACCTGGAAGAGCTGGAGCTTGTCCGAGAGCGCATCAGCCTGATCCAGGAAGCCGAACATCGTCGAATTACCGAGCGAATGAACCGCACCATGTACCTGCTTGGTATCATCACCGGCTTTTTCCTGCCCATGAGCTTCGTGACCGGGCTTCTGGGTATCAACGTCGGTGGCATTCCGGGTGCGGATGCGCCGTATGGGTTCGTCGCCGCCTGCCTGTTGATCGGTGGTCTGGCGACATTCCAATGGTGGATCTTCCGCCGCCTGCGTTGGCTCTAGGTGTGACTTTCGAGGTGGTGGGGGCGTCAAGCACCTCACACAGGCGAGGTGCGTATGCACGACCCATTTGAAGAATCCTTGCGCGATCTGCTGCGAATGCCCCCGGAACAGCCGGGCGACGATTCGCGCCTGGACCGCGTGCTCAAGACCGCCAACCGCCAGGTGGGCGCGGGCGATCTGTTCAGCCTGATTGGGCACTGGTTCCAGGCCCTTTCCATCGGCGTGAGCCGTGGCGCCGCACACCTTGCACCCGTCTCGCGCCACGCGCAGAATTCCGCCCCTTCCGCTGACAAGGCCGACTGAACATGCAATTCGACATCTGGACGCAAAGCCTGCTCACCGCGATGAACACCCTGTGGGGCAAGCTGGCCGGGTTCATCCCGAACCTACTCGCCGCACTGGTGATCGTGCTGCTCGGCTTCGTCGTCGCCAAGCTGCTGGACGCGCTGCTTTCCAAGTTGCTCGCCAAGCTCGGCCTCGACCGCCTGATGGCAGGTACCGGCCTGACCAAGCTGCTGTCGCGCGCCGGGATCCAGGTGCCGGTTTCGACCCTGATCGGCAAGATCATCTACTGGTTCGTGCTGCTGGTGTTCCTCGTCTCTGCCGCGGAGTCCCTGGGCCTTCAGCGTGTCTCGGCGACCCTGGACATGCTCGCGCTGTACCTGCCCAAGGTGTTCGGCGCAGCACTGGTGCTGATCGTCGGCATCCTGCTCGCCCAACTGGCCAACAGCCTGGTGCGTGGCGCTGCCGATGGCGTCGGCCTCGAATACTCCAACGGCCTAGGTCGTGTCGCTCAGTGGCTGGTCATCATCATCAGCATCTCGGTCGCCATCGGCCAGCTCGAGGTGAAGACCGACCTGCTGAACTACATCATCGCCATCGTGCTGATCACCATCGGTCTGGCCGCTGCGCTGGCGCTGGGCCTGGGCAGTCGCGAAGTGGCGGGGCAGATTATCGCGGGGATCTACGTGCGTGAGCTGTATCAGGTCGGACAACAGGTGAAAGTGGCGGATGTCGAAGGCATCATCGAGGAAATTGGTACCATCAAGACTATTCTGCTGACAGACGAGGGTGAGCTGGTGTCGATCGCCAACCGCATCCTGCTCGATCAGCGTGTGACCAGTCGCTGAAGATGATGACCGATTGCCGGTCCGGCTTCCCGAAAGCCGCGCCGGACGCTGACTTGACCTGGCCCGACCCGACTTGAACAAGCCGCAATCATTGTCCGTGCGCTATGACCCGCGCCAGCTCACCGATGAGGAGCTGGTGGCGCGTTCTCACGAGGAGCTTTACCACGTGACGCGGGCCTACGAAGAGCTGATGCGCCGCTACCAGCGCACGCTGTTCAACGTCTGTGCGCGCTACCTGGGCAACGACCGGGACGCCGATGATGTGTGTCAAGAGGTCATGCTCAAGGTGTTGTATGGTCTGAAGAACTTCGAGGGCAAATCGAAGTTCAAGACCTGGCTGTACAGCATCACTTACAACGAGTGCATAACCCAGTATCGGAAGGAGCGGCGCAAACGCAGATTGCTCGATGCGCTGAGTCTGGATCCAGTCGAGGAGGCATCTGAAGAGAAGTCTCCGAAAGTCGAAGAACGGGGTGGGCTAGACCGCTGGCTAGTTCATGTCAATCCCATTGATCGGGAAATCCTAGTCCTTCGATTTGTAGCTGAACTGGAGTTCCAGGAGATCGCCGATATCATGCACATGGGGCTTAGCGCCACGAAAATGCGCTACAAGCGTGCACTCGATCGAATGAGAGAAAAGTTTTCCAATGTGACGGAATCTTAGTCGGGGAAATATTGTCTCTCTGTTTGGGAAGTTCTGATAAACTTGCCACCCAAGTTGTACGGCCTATGGTTGGACAACTTATTGACCACCAAGATGGGGATTTAACGGATGAAACTGAAGAACACCTTAGGCGTCGTAGTTGGCTCGCTGATCGCCACCGCCGCTGTCAACGCGTTCGCTCAAGGCCAGGGCGCCGTCGAAGTCGAAGCTTTCGGCAAGCGCTACTTCACCGACAGCACCCGCAACATGAAGAACGCCGACCTGTACGGCGGCTCGGTCGGCTACTTCCTGACCGACGACGTCGAGCTGGCTCTGTCCTACGGTGAGTACCACGACGTACGTGGCACCTACGAGACCGGCAACAAGAAGGTCCATGGCAACCTGAGCACTCTGGACGCCATCTACCACTTCGGCACTCCGGGTGCTGGCAACCTGCGTCCGTACGTTTCCGCCGGCGTTGGCCACCAGAGCCTGACCAACATCAACTCCGACAACGGTGGCCGTCAGAACCTGACCATGGCCATGATCGGCACCGGTCTGAAGTACTACTTCACCGAAAACTTCTACGCCAAAGCCAGCCTCGACGGTCAGTACGGCCTGGAGAAGCGTGACAACGGTCACCAGGGCGAGTGGATGGCAGGCCTGGGCGTTGGTATGAACTTCGGTGGCGGCGCCAAGCCGGCCCCGGCTCCCGAGCCGGTTGCTGAAGTCTGCTCCGACTCCGACAACGACGGCGTCTGCGACAATGTCGACAAGTGCCCGAACACTCCGGCCAACGTCACCGTTGACGCCAACGGCTGCCCGGCTGTGGCTGAAGTCGTTCGCGTTCAGCTGGACGTGAAGTTCGACTTCGACAAGTCCAAGGTTAAAGAGAACAGCTACGCTGACATCAAAAACCTGGCTGACTTCATGAAGCAGTACCCGTCCACCTCCACCACCGTTGAAGGCCACACCGACTCCGTCGGCACCGACGCCTACAACCAGAAACTGTCCGAGCGTCGTGCCAACGCCGTTCGTGACGTACTGGTCAACGAGTACGGTGTTGAAGGCGGCCGCGTAAACGCTGTTGGTTACGGTGAGTCCCGTCCGGTTGCTGACAACGCAACTGCCGAAGGCCGCGCTGTTAACCGCCGCGTAGAAGCCGAAGTAGAAGCCCAGGCCAAGCAGTAATCGGTCCGAGCTCCTGAGAAAAACCCGGCCTAGGCCGGGTTTTTCTTTGCCTGCAGGAAAGTGAGGCTCAGGCGCTACGGGCTAGTGTTGCCTGCTGCGCAGCGGCTGCGACTTCGCCGACCACCAGGATTGCCGGGCTCTTCAGGGCGAAGTGCTGGGCGTCTTCCAGCATGTCGCCCAACTGGCTGCGGTATTCGCGTTGGGCGGGCAGGGATGCGTTCTCGATCATCGCCACTGGTGTGCAGGCAGCCATGCCGCCTTCGATCAGCCCGTCGCGGATTTCCGCCAGTTTCGCCACACCCATGTACACCACCAGGGTCGTCCCGCCTTCGGCCAGGGCTCGCCAATTCAGCGGACTATCGTCCTGGGTGTGGGCGGTCACCAGGGTCACTCCACGGCTGACGCCGCGTAGCGTCACGGAAATGCCGCATTGGGTAGCGGCTGCCAGTCCGGCGGTGATGCCATTGATCAGTTCGCATTCGATTCCCCTTGCCTTGAGCCAGTCTGCCTCTTCGCCGCCACGGCCAAAGATGCACGGGTCGCCGCCTTTCAGGCGCGCCACGCGGCGACCCTGCCTTGCGTAGCGCAGCATCAGGCGGTGGATGAAGTCCTGTGGTGTGGAGCGGCAGCCGCCGCGCTTGCCGACGGAAATTACCCGCGCGGACGAGCAGTGCTCCAGCACGGCGGGATTCACCAGGTCGTCGATCAGCACCACCTCGGCCTGGGCCATGGCGCGGACGGCCTTCAGGGTCAGCAGATCCGGGTCGCCGGGACCGGCGCCGATCAGCCAGACTTTTCCACTCATGTCGTTTCCCTCAGGCTGCCTTCTTCGCGGCTCGCTTCAGGCGGTCGCCGCCAGCGGCTTGCGGGCCAGCAGGCGCTTGATTTCCGGTACGCAGGAGCCGCAGGCGGTCCCGCACTTGAGTTCGCATTTGAGGCCTTCCAGGTCCAGGCCCTGGTCAATGCCGGCTTGTATGCGGCGTTGGCTGACGTTCAGGCAGTTGCACAATGTCTTATCCGCGGCCGCCCCAGCATTGCCAGGGGCGGCGCTGAGCGGGGCGAGCAGCCAGCGGCGCAGCTCCTGGTCGGCGCGGCCTTCTTTCCACAATTCGCGCAGCCAGGCGCGGGCGGCGGTTTCGCCGGCCAGGCGCAGCGAGACAATTCGCGATTGTTCGATACGCACGCGTTTGCCGACGGTGCGGCGCGGGTCGTCGTAGGCCATGACCGGGCCATCGGACAGGCCGAGCAGAGTATCGATGCGGGCCAGCCACTCCGCGCTGGGTGCCTCGACGTGCGCAGCGCGGATCACCAGTGCCGGTCGCTCGCGGCCGGTGGGGCTGAAGCTGGCGTAGCGCAGCTCTTCGAACAGCGGGCGCAAGGCATCGAAGCGCTTTTGCACCTCGCCTTCCACCAGGGCGAAGAACTGCCAGGGCAATTCGATTCGACTGACCTCGACCGTGGCGTGCTTCAGTTCGGGTTGGCGTGATAGCGGGTCCACGGCAGGCAGGGTCAGGACGTTGATGCCGAGCCCCTTGAGATAGCGGTCGCCCCAGTGCATGGGCAGGAAGGCCTGGCCGGGGCGCAAACGCTCGTCGGCCTGCACCGGCAGCACCAGTTCACCGCGGCGGCTGTGCAGACGGACCAGTTGGCCGTCGCTGATGCGCCGGCGGCGCAGTTCGTCCGGGTGCAGCCCGAGCACGGCTTCTTCGACGTGGCCGAACAGTTGCGGCGCTGTGCCGGTGCGGGTCATGCCGTGCCACTGATCGCGCAAGCGGCCGGTGTTGAGGATCAGCGGATAGCGCGCATCGCGCTTCTCCTTCGGTGCGCGATAGGGTTCGGCAATCAGCCGGGCGCGCCCATTGATGGTGGGGAACTGTCCGTCGCCATACAGGCGCTCGGTGCCGAGCAGCGCGCCGGGGCGGAAGGGCCACTGCTGCGGACCATGGGTGTCCAGCAGCGCGTAGTCGATGCCGGAGAGGTCTAGGTCGCGCTTACCGGTCAGCAGCTTGTATTCGTCGAATAGCGCGGACGGCGATGTGAAATCGAACAGGCTGGGCTCGCCGGGACGCAGGTGTTGCTCCAGGCGGCGGGCGAAATCGCAGACGATGCTCCAGTCCGCCCGGGCCTCACCGATGGCGGGAACGGCCGGGCGCACGTGGCTGATGCGGCGTTCGGAGTTGGTCACCGTGCCTTCCTTCTCGCCCCAACTGGCGGCCGGCAGCAGCAGGTCGGCGTACTGGCAGGTCTCGCTGGTGGTGAAGGCTTCCTGGACGATGATGAAGGGGCAGGCGGCCAGGGCTTCGCGCACGCGAGTCTGGTCCGGCAGTGATTGGGCCGGATTGGTGCAGGCGATCCACAGGGCCTTGATGCGGCCGTCGCGGACCGCATCGAAGAGTTCGATGGCGCTCAGGCCGGGATTTTCCGGGAGCTTTTCGACTCCCCAGTAAGCGGCGACTTCCGCGCGGTGTTCGGCGTTCGAGGCTTCGCGGTGTCCGGGCAACAGGTTGGACAGGCTGCCGGTTTCGCGGCCGCCCATGGCGTTGGGCTGGCCGGTGAGGGAGAAGGGGCCGGCGCCGGGGCGGCCGATTTGCCCGGTAGCCAGGTGCAGATTGATCAGCGCGCTGTTCTTGGCGCTGCCGGCGCTGGACTGGTTGAGCCCCATGCACCAGAGCGAGAGGAAGGCGGGCGCCTGGCCGATCCACTGCGCGGCACGTTGCAGGTCGCCCACGGCGATGCCGCAGATTTCCGCCACGGCCAGCGGGCCGTAGTCGCGCACCAGTGCTTTCAGCTCATCCAGGCCCTCGGTGTGGGTGTCGATGAAGGCGCGGTCGATCCAGCCTTCCCAGAGCAGGATGTGCAGAATGCCGTGGAACAGCGCGACGTCGGTGCCGGGCAGGATCGCCAGGTGCAGATCGGCCGCCTCCGTGGTGTCGGTGATGCGCGGGTCGATGACGATCAGCTTCATTTCCGGGCGTCGCGCGCGGGCTTCTTCCAGGCGGCGGAACAGCACCGGGTGGGCGTAGGCCATGTTGCTGCCGGCGATCATCACGCAGTCGGCCAGTTCGATGTCCTCGTAGCTACAGGGCGGGGCGTCTGCGCCGAGGCTGCGCTTGTAGCCGACCACCGCCGAGGACATGCACAGGCGCGAGTTACTGTCGATATTGTTGGTGCCGATCAGGGCGCGGGCCAGCTTGTTGAAGGCGTAGTAGTCCTCGGTGAGCAACTGGCCGGACACATAGAAGGCCACGCTATCCGGCCCGTACTCGCGGATGGTTTCGGCGAAAACGCCAGCGGCGTGTTCCAGCGCCGTATCCCAGTCTGTACGGCTACGAGCCAGGCCCTTGCCCAGGCGCAGCTCGGGGAACTGCGCGCGGGCATCTTCATCGCCGGTGAGGTGCAGGGTCGAGCCTTTGCTGCACAGGCGGCCGAAGTTGGCTGGATGCTGCGGGTCGCCCTGTACGCCCAGGATGCGCTCGTCGTCGTGTTCGATCAGTACGCCGCAACCTACGCCGCAGTAACAGCAGGTAGATGCGGTGGTGCGACGGTTGTTGGTCATGGCGCAGCCTCGCTCTGAATCAGAAGCACGGGAAATCACGCGCAGTGGGCGAGGTTGCCGCGCAGGGCCAGCAGCACGCGGCCATCCTCGACCTTCGCCTCGTGGCGATGGGCGCAGCCCTGGTCGGGAGCCACGGCTTCACCGCTGGCCAGCTCTATCTGCCAGTTGTGCAGGGGGCAGGCCACGCGCTTGCCGTAGATCAGTCCCTGGGACAAAGGGCCGCCCTTGTGCGGGCAGCGGTCATCGAGGGCGAAGACTTCGTCGTCAGAGGTGCGGAAGATCGCGATGTCGCCCTGGGGGCCGGCGATGACGCGCGAGCCCAGCGGGTTGATGTCGTCCAGGGCGCAGATGTCGAACCAGTTCATGGGGTGTCTCCGGCAATCGGGTAGTAAGGGCCCCGATGGTGGGGCCCGGCGGGCACTCAGGCGGGCTCCAGCTGCTTTAGCGGAATCCGTTCGAATTCCTTCTTCAGCGGTTGCTGGGCGATGCGCTCCTGCCACGGGTCCTGCTCCAGCGACAGGGAGAATTGCAGGCGTGCATTGAGCGCCTGGCGGTTCTCCGCGTCGTCGAGCACGGCCTTCCTGATGTGCTGCATGCCGACCCGTTGCAGGTAGTGCACGGTGCGCTCCAGGTAGAAGGCTTCCTCGCGGTAGAGCTGCAGGAAGGCGCCGCTGTACTCGCGCACCTCGTCGGCGGTCTTGAGCTTGACGAAGAACTCCGCCACCTCGGTCTTGATTCCGCCGTTGCCGCCGATGTACAGCTCCCAGCCCGAATCCACGCCGATGATGCCGATGTCCTTGATACCGGCCTCGGCACAGTTGCGCGGGCAGCCGGAGACCGCCAGCTTGACCTTGTGCGGCGACCACATGTTGAACAGGTCGTGCTCCAGGTCGATGCCCAACTGGGTCGAATTCTGCGTGCCGAAGCGGCAGAACTCGCTGCCCACGCAGGTCTTCACGGTGCGGATGGATTTGCCGTAGGCATGGCCGGAGGGCATGTCCAACTCCTTCCAGATTGCCGGCAGGTCATCCTTTTTGATGCCCAGCAGGTCGATGCGCTGGCCGCCAGTAACCTTGACCATGGGCACCTGGTACTTGTCGGCGACGTCGGCGATGCGCCGCAGTTCGGCGGCGTTGGTCACGCCGCCCCACATGCGCGGGACCACCGAGTAGGTGCCGTCCTTCTGGATGTTGGCGTGGGCGCGTTCGTTGATCAGGCGCGACTGCGGGTCATCCTTCGCCTCGCCCGGCCAGGTGGAGATCAGGTAGTAGTTGAGTGCCGGGCGGCAGGTGGCGCAGCCGTCCGGAGTGCGCCACTCCATGAAGCGCATGGCGGCGCTCAGGCTGATCAGGTGATGGTCGCGGATCGCCTGGCGTACCTGGCCGTGGTTGAGGTCGCTGCAGCCGCAAATGGCTTTCTCGCTCTTGGGCTTCACGTCCGCCGCGCCGCCCACGGTACTGATGAGGATCTGTTCGACCAGCCCTGCGCAGGAGCCGCAGGAACTGGCGGCCTTGGTGTGCTTCTTCACCTCGTCGACGCTGAACAGGCCGTTCTCCTGGATCGCCTTGACGATGGTGCCTTTGCACACGCCGTTGCAGCCGCAGACTTCGGCGCTGTCGGGCATGCTCGCCGCGCTGCTTTGGCCCTGGTGGCCGACGTCGCCCAGACTGCTTTCGCCGAACATCAGGTGGTCGCGGATCTGCGCGACGTTGTGGTTCTCGCGGATCTGCCGGAAGTACCAGCCGCCGTCGGCGGTATCGCCGTAGAGGCAGGCGCCGACCAGCACGTCGTCCTTGATCACCAGTTTCTTGTACACGCCGCCGATGGGGTCGGAGAGGGTGATGGTCTCGGTGCCTTCGCCGCCCATGAATTCACCGGCGGAGAACAGGTCGATGCCGGTGACCTTGAGCTTGGTGGAGGTCACCGAGCCCTGGTAGCGGGCGAAACCGAGCATGGCCAGGTGGTTGGCGCAGACCTTGGCCTGCTCGAACAACGGCGCCACCAGGCCGTAGGCGATGCCGCGGTGGCTGGCGCATTCGCCCAGGGCGTAGATGCGCGGGTCGTAGGTCTGCAGGGTGTCGTTCACCAGGATGCCGCGGTTGCAGGGCAGGCCGGTCTTTTCCGCCAGTTCGGTGTTGGGGCGGATGCCGGCGGCCATCACCACCAGGTCGGCGGCGATCACTTCGCCGTCCTTGAAGCGGATGGCGCAGACGCGGCCGCTGCCGTCGTCGATCAGCTCTTCGGTGTGGGTGTTCAGGCGGAAGTGGATGCCGCGCGATTCCAGCGCTTCCTGCAGCAGCTTGCCGGCGGTGCGGTCCAGCTGGCGCTCCAGCAGCCAGTCGGCGAGGTGCACCACGGTGACGTCCATGCCGCGTTGCTTGAGGCCGTTGGCCGCCTCCAGGCCGAGCAGGCCGCCGCCGATGACCACCGCGTGGCTGTGGCTGGCGGCGGTGTCGATCATGGTCTGGGTGTCGGCGATGTCGCGGTAGCCGATCACGCCCTGCAGGCGGCTGCCCGGCACCGGCAGGATGAAGGGGTTGGAGCCGGTGGCGATCAGCAGGCGGTCGTACTCGGCCTCGGTGCCATCTTCGGCGTACACCTTGCGACGATGGCGGTCGATGCGGGTGACCTTGCGGTTGAGCAGCAGGCGGATGCCGTTCTCGCTGTACCAGTTGAGGTCGTTGAGGACGATGTCCTCGAAGGCCTGCTCGCCGGCCAGCACGGGGGAGAGCAGGATGCGGTTGTAGTTGGGGTGGGGCTCGGCGCCGAACACGGTGATGTCGTAGAGGGCGGGCGCGATCTTCAGCAGTTCTTCGAGGGTGCGTACGCCGGCCATGCCGTTGCCGATCAGTACGAGCTTGAGCTTTTTCATGTCAGGGCTCCGCGTCACGGAAAAATCACGGAAAACAAAAAAGGCGTCCCGCCGGTTACCCAGCGAGGACGCCTTTGTCCAAGTCCCGTTCGATCGGGAAGTGCGAGCCTCTTCGTTGAGGGACGCGCTTTTGTAGATTGTTGAAACGGTTATTGCAGGGGCTGTGCCAACTTGCTCGATCTCCGGTTTCCGGGGCTTTCAGGTAGATCGCCCGGAGAATCGTCGTTTTTGCTGCACTGCGGTGATGCGTTCTGGGCCGAACTGGTGCGCCCTTAGCCCTGGTGCAACAACCAGAGCAGCAACCCCAGGTTGATCGCCAGGGAGGCGAGGGCAACGCCGCGCCAGACTCTCAGCGGCTCGCGCTCCAGCAGGGGGCGCGGACGCGCTGGTGCCTGCCGTTCGCCTTGTTCCAGGGCGAGCAGGCATTCCTCGGCGGTCTCGAAGCGCTGCTGCGGCTGGGCGGCGGTCAGCTTTGCCAGCCAGTCGTCGAGCCAGGCCGGTATATCCGGGCGATAGCGGCTGGCCGGTGCGGGCGTGCCGAAACGCGGATGCTGGAAGGCTTCGATCTCGCCATAGGGGTATTGGCCGCAGAGCAGTCGATACAGCGTGACACCGGCGGCGTAGAGGTCCTGGCGCGCATCCGGCGGCGCGCCCTGGAAGGATTCCGGCGCCAGGTAGCTCGGGGTGCCGGGCAGGTCGTGCGGGTCTTCCTGCGACAATCCGGGGCAGTGGGCGAGGCCGAAGTCCAGCAGGCGCAGTTCGCCGTCGTCGGCCCAATGCAGGTTTTCCGGCTTGATGTCGCGGTGCAGGATGTTGCGCCTGTGCAGTTGGCCCAGGCCACGTAGCAGGCGCTGGGCGAGGTCGAGCCAGTCGGGCAGGTTCAGCGGGCCGTGGAGTTTCAACTGCTCGTCCAGCGTCTGCCCCGGATACTCGCGCATCGCGTAATAGAGATGCTGGCGCTGCGGCAGGCTGTGCAGTTCGGGGAAGTAGCGGCCTTGCACGCGACGCAGAAACCATTCCTCCAGCAGCAGCGACTGGGCGGCTTCCGGAGAATCGCGCAGCGCTGGCGGCAAGGTCTTGAGCAGCCAGGGACGATTCTGCCGGTCGCGCACGCGGTAGATCAGCGACTGGCGGGATTGGGCCAGCTTGCCTTCGACCTGCCAGCCCTCGAATTCCTGGCCGTCTCTGAGCGAGGGCGACGCTGGCCAGTGGACGAGTTGGGCGAGGGCGTCGCCGAGGCTCGCGGGCGGCAGTTCGTCCACCTGCAGCAGCAGGGCGCTGGCGTTGTCCTGGCTGCCGGCCAGGTGGGCGGCGCTGACCAGTGCGTCGACGCAGGCTTGCAGGCTCTGTGCGTCCTCCAGCAGGCGCTGGATGGCACTGTCACCCAGAGCGGCCCAGATGCCGTCGCTGACCAGCAGGAAGCGTTGCCCGGCTTCCAGTTCTCCGTCGCGGTAGTCCACCACCAGGTGTTGGTCGAGGCCCAGTGCGCGCTTGAGCACGTGTTGCATGCCGGGTTGTTCCCAGACGTGATCCTGGGTCAGGCAATCCAGAACGCCTGCGTGCCAGCGGTACAGGCGGCAATCGCCGACGTGGGCAAGGGTGAATCGCCGGCCCCGCAGGACCAGCGCGGTGAGGGTGGTGAGCAGCGGCTGGCCGCCGCCGTTGGCCTGCAGCCAGCGGTTCTGCGAGATCAGCAGGCGGTCGAGGGCCTGGGCGACGGCCCAGGTCTCGGGAGTGGCGTAGTAGTCGGCGGCCAGCGCCTGCAGGGTCAGGCGCGCGGCCAGGCCGCCGTCGGCGCACTGGCTGACGCCGTCGGCGATGGCGAACAGGTGCCCCTTGCTGGCGGCCAGTCCGGCGGGCGGGGTGACCACCCGCAGGGCGTCCTGGTTCTCGGCGCGCGGGCCGGTGGCGCTGGCCTGGGCGAAGCTCAGGCGCAGCTCATTGCAGGAGCGAGCTTGTGACCCACAGGGATGTGGGGAATGCCGAATATTGTCGGGAACAGAGTCGGCCTCGCGAACGCCTTCCCCGGTGACCTCCACATCAAGCGGTTCGCGAGCTAGCTCGCTCCTACAAGGGCGCATCGTTCAGACCCGCGCCGCGGTAACGGCCGCGCTGCCCCAGGTGGTACGCCAGCGAGCCTTCACCGCGTGCAGGCCGAACCAGGCCAGTACGCCGAGGCTGGCGAACAGCCAGAGGCCGATCTGGTAGTCACCGGTGGCCTGCTTGATCGCACCCAGGCCGGCCGTCAGGCAGAAGCCGCCGATGCCGCCGGCCATGCCGATCAGACCGGTCATCACGCCGATGGTCTGGCGGAAGCGTTGCGGCACCAGCTGGAATACCGCTCCGTTGCCCGCGCCCAGGCTGAGCATGGCCACCACGAAGAGGCTGAGCGCGGCCACCGCGCTGGGCAGGTGGAAGCCCACGGCGGCGATGCAGATAGCGGCGACGGTGTACATCACCAGCAGGCTGCGGATGCCGCCGATGCGATCGGCCAGGGCACCGCCCAGCGGGCGCATCAGGCTGCCGGCGAAGACGCAGGCGGCGGTGTAGTAGCCGGCTTTCACCGGGTCGAGGCCGTACTGGTCGTGGAAGTAACCGGGCAGGGTGCTGGCCAGGCCGAGGAAGCCGCCGAAGGTCACACTGTAGAAGAACATGAACCACCAGCTGTCACGGTCGCCCAGGGCCTTCAGGTAATCCGCCAGAGACTTGACCGGCGGCCGCTCCGGGGCGTTGCGGGCGAGCAGGGCGAACACCAGCAGGGTGGCCAGCAGCGGGATCAGCGCGAAGCCGAAAACGTTCTGCCAGCCGAAGGCGGCAGCGATGGCCGGGGCGAACAGGGCCGTCAGCACCGTGCCGGAGTTGCCCGCGCCGGCGATGCCCATGGCCTTGCCCTGGTGCTGCGGCGGGTACCACTGCGAGGCCAGTGGCAGCGCCACGGCGAACGAGGCGCCGGCCATGCCCAGCAGCACACCGAGGATCATCGCCTGCTCCAGGCTGTGGATGCCCAGCTGCCAGGCGCCGAACAGCGCGCAGATGACGATGATCTGACCGAAGATGCCCGCGGCCTTGGGTGACCAGCGATCGGCCAGCAGGCCCATCAGGAAGCGCAGGATGGCGCCGGAGAGGATTGGCGTGGCGACCATCAGCGCACGCTGTTGGGTGGTCAGTTGCAGGTCGGTGGCGATCTGCACGGCCAGCGGGCCGAGGACGTACCAGACCATGAAGCTCAGGTCGAAATACAGGAAGGCGGCGAAGAGGGTCGGCGCATGGCCGGCTTTCCAGAAACTCGTGTTCATCGAACACCTCATCAGCAACGGTTGAGGGCTCCGGTCAGGCGCTCACGTGGCAGCCGCCGGGCTCGGGAAAGGTCCTGCTGAGCCCCTGCGCCGGGGCAAACGAAAAAGGCGTCGCTCCACCCACCGCAAGCTGCGGGTGTGGATGCGACGCCTTTGTCGTAGGTTGGGTAATCGCCGTTGACTACCGCCGCCCTTTACTGAGCAAGGTGCGGGCCAAGGTGAAAGAACCCCGACGGATCAGGGCGATGCCGGATGAGGTGGGATCAGCAATGATCCAACGTGGGGCGCTCCGATGGATGGCGCGCGCCCTGCTGGAGCGTCAGGCGATCCAGTTGACGTTGGGGAAGGTGTCGCGGAATGCCGTCGGTATCTCCACGACCTTGCCGATCTTGTAGTCGAAGAACACGAAGCCGGACTTGGCCATCGCCACCAGGGTTCCGTCGGCCGGGCGGGTGATGCGGAAGATGATGTCGCCGCCGTACTTGTTGAAATCCATGACGCCGACCTCGAACAGCAACTGGTCGCGGGCGTGGGCTTCGGCGCGGTAGGTGGTGGCGAGGTCGGTGACGATGATGCCGGTCTCGCGGATGCCGTAGTCGAACAGGAAGCGCGCGCGGGCCTCGGAGATCATCGAGATCATCGAGTCGTTGCCCAGGTGGTTGGCGCCGTTGATGTCGGTGACGCGGACGGTGAGCTTGGTGCTGTAGATGAACAGTTCTTCGGGGAATTCCAGTTTCAGGCGGGCCATGGCGATCTCGGTGACAAGGCGGCGGGTAGTGCGGATGTGCCGCGCATTCTACGCGCAGTCCGCTGCTCCCGCGCCTCATCAGGCCACTGAATGGCGGGTCAGCGATGCGCCATGTTCAGGTGGAAGACGGTCACCCGCGCACCCTCGCCGCTGTTGCCGTAGTTGTCGTTGATATAGGCCCCGGCCTTGAAGTAGAGCAGTTGCTTGGACCAGGTGGTGCTGAGGATCTTGCGGTAGTAGTTGGCGCGGCCGTCGGAGGTTTCCACGCGAATGGCCAGGTTGCCCACCGAGGTGACGCGCAGGCTGTAGTTGAAGGCCTGATCCAGCGCGACATTGTCGATCAGCGGCACATTGATGCTGGCCCTGTCGTCGGGGTGGTTGCGTACCAGGGCTTCGAGTCGCCCGCTCGCCAAGGTTGGCAGATAGTGGTACTGCAGCTTGACCAGTGGCTCGCCATCACCGGTATAGGGCGAGCGGCTGTGGATCTGGCCGATGATGATCTTTTTCTTCGATGGCACCTGCTGGACGCTCATGGTCACGCGCAGCTCGTTGTCGCCCTGGTTGTAGTACCAGTTGGCGACTTCGCCGGCGGTGGTTGTCTCGCGCAGTTCACTGCGGGGATAGACGCTGTCGGAGGTGTGCGAGCCGGTGACGGGCACCCAGAACACCAGCTGGTTGCCGTCTCTCTTGAAGTAGCGGCTCTGGTAGCCCCTGGCGATCTGCTCGGTGGTGACTTCGGTGGGGCGTGGGTCGGTGGGAACGCTGAGGTTCCAGGTGCTGAGGTCGATCATGGGCTTGCCCTTGCTGAGCCGCGTGTGCGGCGAGGTCGGGTGGGCGCCGAGGTGCCTAGCCGGCGGCGGCCACTGCGATGCGCCATCGAACCCTGCCGATGACGCTCCGGGGGCCCGGCCTGGAGCCGGGCGGGCGCAGCATAGGACGTTGCCGGGAGGGCAGGGGCCAGCTTGGCGGCTGGCGAAATGATCGCGCCGTGCCGTCGCTGGCAGATGGCCGGTCTCAGTGCCCGAGCATTTCATGCATCGCGATGATCTGTTCCGCCACCTGCGACAGCTTCTGCTGTCGGCCCATGGCCTGACGGCGCATCAGGGTGTAGGCCTCCGCCTCGGCGCAGCCCTTCATTTTCATCAGCAGTCCCTTGGCCAGCTCGATGCGCTTGCGCTCCGCCAGTTGCTGCTCGCGGGCCTGTAGTTGGGCGCGCAGGGCCTGGTCGCTCTCGAAGCGGGCCATGGCGACGTCGAGGATCGGCTGCAGGCGCTGGGCCTGGATGCCCTCGACTATGTAGGCGCTGACCCCGGAGCGGATGGCCTGGCGCATCACCTGCGGGTCGTGCTCGTCGGTGAACATGACGATGGGGCGTGGCTGGTCGCGGCTGACCAGCACCACCTGCTCCATCACGTCGCGGCCGGGGGATTCGGTGTCGATGAGGATCACATCGGGGCGCAGGGCTTCCACCCGCTGCGCGAGATCGACCGTGAGGCCGGATTCGTCGATCACTTCGAAGCCGCACTCCACCAGGGCAGCCCTGAGGCGCCCGACCTTCTTCGGGGTGTCGTTGATCAGCAGAACGCGCAGCATGCTCAACCTCGTTCCGCCAGGGCATTCAGCTCGAAGCTGCGGGCATAGCCGGCCGGATCGCTGCCATCCCAGAGGCGACCGTCGATCAGGGTGGAGGTGCGCATTTCGCTGTCCGGCACGCTGACGCCCAGGGCGCTGGCGGCTTCGCGGTACAGCGCGAACTGCTGGACCTGACGAGCGATGCCGAGGTAGTCGACGTCCTCGCGCAACAGGCCCCAGCGGCGGAACTGGGTCATGAACCACAATCCGTCGGAGAGCCAGGGGACGTTCGCCTGCCCGTCGTTGAAGAAGCGCAGCGGGTGCGCGTCCTGCCAGGCGTGGCCGAGGCCGTCCTGGTAGCGGCCGAGCAGGCGCGGTTCGATGCTGGCGAGCGGGGCGTCGACATAGTCCTCGCTGCTGATCAGCCGGGCGGCGCTGCGCAGGTTGTCCTGGCTGGCTTCGATGAAGCGGCTGGCATCGAGAAGGCTCATCACCAGCGCGCGAGCCGTGTTGGGGTATTGCTCGACGAAGGCGCGGGTGGTGCCCAGGACCTTTTCCGGGTGGTCGGGCCAGATCTGCTGGCTGGTGGCGAGGGTGAAACCCATGCCTTCGTCCACGGCCAGCGCGCCCCAGGGGCCACCAGCGCAGAAGCCGTCGATGCGTCCGGCCCTGAGGTGCTCGACCATCTGCGCTGGCGGCACCACCAGGCTGCGCACGTCCTGCAGCGGGTGAATGCCGTGGGCGGCCAGCCAGTAGTAGAGCCACATTGCGTGCGTGCCGGTGGGGAAGGTGTGGGCGAGGGTGAGTTGCGCACCGTTCTGGCGCACATGGCTTTGCAGTGCTTCAGCAGAGGTCACGCCGTCGCGCATCAAGGGGGCGGAAAGGTTGATCGACTGGCCGTTCTGGCACAGGCCCATGAGCACGGCCATGTCCGTGGCGGGGGCGCCGCCCAGGCCCAGTTGCAGGTCGTAGATCAGGCCGTAGAGGCTTTGCGCCGCATCGAGCGCGCCGTTCAGCAGGCGGTCGCGCAGGCCGGCCCAGGAGCTTTGGCGTTGCAGGTTCAAGGTCAGGCCGTAGGGCTGGCCGAAGCCCTGGGTTGCGGCCACCACCAGGGAGGCGGAATCGGTGAGGGCCATGAAGCCAAGGTTGAGCGCGGCCTTCTCCGGGGCATCGGAGCCGGCTACCCAGGCCAGGTTGCCCGGCAGTGCGCTGGTACTGTCGATCATCTCCACCTCTGAACGCGCGCTCATGCACGCTCAATACAAAAAGGCGCCGCTCCACCGGCCTTCGAGGGGCGGTGGCAGCGACGCCATTGTCAGAGGGCGACCCGCCGTTGGATCACCGTTTATGAAGGCAGAGCAAGAGCTGTGCCAGGGAAGCGGCGGAAAAAAGAAGCCCCGCCATGGAGAGCGGGGCGCAGAGGAAGGGAGCGCACCTCTGGAGGGTTCCACAAGGGCACCTGGGCACGGAAATCGGCAGGAGCCTGTTGTCCACCTTAGACCTCGAGGCCCGGGGCGCAAGCGGTCAATAAGTATTAGGCCCATCGTTAGGGGCGGGCGGCAGGCGTCCATTTCGGGATCTGCAAAAGAAAAGCCCCGCACTCAGGCGGGGCTTTTCGTCACGCTGGGATCACTCAGACCTGAAGGGCCGGGATCTTCGCGTTGGCTGCCGCTTCACGGAACTCGGCGATCTGGTCGAAGCTCAGGTAGCGGTAGATATCGGCAGACATGCTGTCGATGTCCTTCGCGTAGGCCATGTACTCCTCGACAGTCGGCAGCTTGCCGATGATCGAGGAAACGGCGGCCAGCTCGGCGGATGCCAGGAACACGTCGGTGGCGTCGCCCAGGCGGTTCGGGAAGTTACGGGTCGAGGTGGAGACCACGGTCGAACCGGTCTGTACGCGAGCCTGGTTACCCATGCACAGCGAGCAGCCCGGCATTTCCATGCGCGCGCCGGCCTTGCCGTAGATGCCGTAGTAGCCTTCCTCGGTCAGCTGGTGGGCGTCCATCTTGGTCGGCGGAGCCAGCCACAGACGGGTCGGAATGCCACCCTTGACCTTGTCCAGCAGTTTGCCGGCAGCGCGGAAGTGACCGATGTTGGTCATGCAGGAGCCGATGAAGACTTCATCGATCTTGCGGCCTTGCACGCTGGACAGCAGACGGGCGTCGTCCGGGTCGTTCGGAGCGCAGAGTACCGGCTCCTTGACGTCGGCCAGGTCGATCTCGATGACCGCGGCGTATTCGGCGTCCTTGTCGGCTTCCAGCAGTTGCGGGTTGGCCAGCCAGGCTTCCATCGCTTGCGCGCGGCGCTCCAGGGTGCGGGCGTCGCCGTAGCCTTCGCCGATCATCCAGCGCAGCAGGGTGATGTTGGACTTCAGGTACTCGGCGATGGCCTCTTCCGGCAGCTTGATGGTGCAACCGGCAGCCGAACGCTCGGCGGAGGCGTCGGACAGCTCGAAGGCTTGCTCGACGGTCAGGTCGTTCAGACCTTCGATCTCGAGGATGCGGCCGGAGAAGATGTTCTTCTTGCCCTTCTTCTCGACGGTCAGCAGGCCGGCCTGGATCGCGTAGTAGGGGATCGCATGGACCAGGTCACGCAGGGTGATGCCTGGTTGCAGCTTGCCCTTGAAGCGCACCAGAACCGATTCGGGCATGTCCAGCGGCATGACGCCGGTGGCAGCGGCGAAGGCCACCAGGCCGGAGCCGGCCGGGAAGCTGATGCCGATCGGGAAGCGGGTGTGCGAGTCGCCGCCGGTGCCGACGGTGTCAGGCAGCAGCATGCGGTTCAGCCAGCTGTGGATGATGCCGTCGCCCGGACGCAGGGAGACACCGCCGCGGGTCATGATGAAGTCCGGCAGGGTGTGGTGGGTCTTGACGTCGATCGGCTTCGGATAGGCAGCGGTGTGGCAGAAGGACTGCATCACCAGGTCGGCGGAGAAGCCCAGGCAAGCCAGGTCTTTCAGCTCGTCGCGGGTCATCGGGCCGGTGGTGTCCTGGGAACCGACGGTGGTCATCTTCGGTTCGCAGTAGGTGCCCGGACGTACGCCCTGGCCTTCGGCCAGACCGCAGGCGCGGCCAACCATCTTCTGGGCGAGGGTGAAGCCCTTGCCGCTGTCGGCCGGGGCTTCCGGCTTCTTGAACAGGTCGGACGGAGCCAGGCCCAGCTCGGCACGGGCCTTCTCGGTCAGGCCACGGCCAACGATCAGCGGGATACGGCCGCCGGCGCGGACTTCGTCGAGCAGAACCGGGGTCTTCAGCTCGAAGGTGGTGACCACTTCGCCGCTGTCATGACGCACGACCTTGCCTTCGTACGGGTACACGTCGATGACGTCGCCCATGGCCAGGTTGGTGCAGTCGAACTCGATCGGCAGGGCGCCGGCGTCTTCCATGGTGTTGTAGAAGATCGGGGCGATCTTGGTGCCGAAGCAGAAGCCGCCAGCGCGCTTGTTCGGCACATAGGGGATGTCGTCGCCGAAGAACCACAGCACCGAGTTGGTGGCGGATTTACGGGACGAACCGGTGCCGACCACGTCACCGACGTAGGCGACCGGGAAGCCTTTGGCCTTCACGGCTTCGATCTGCTTCAGCGGGCCGACGGAGCCCGGCTGGACCGGCTCGATGCCGTCGCGGGCCATCTTCAGCATGGCCAGGGCGTGCAGCGGGATATCGGGGCGCGACCAGGCGTCCGGAGCGGGAGACAGGTCGTCGGTGTTGGTTTCGCCGGGGACCTTGAACACGGTCAGGGTCAGCTTCTCGGCGACGGCCGGACGGGCCTTGAACCACTCGCCATCGGCCCAGGACTGCAGCACGGCCTTGGCGGCAGCGTTGCCTTTCTTGGCACGCTCGGCGACGTCGTGGAAGGCGTCGAACATCAGCAGGGTGTGCTTCAGTTGCGCGGCGGCGACTTCGGCCAGCTCGGCGTTGTCCAGCAGCTCGACCATGGTGGCGATGTTGTAGCCGCCCTGCATGGTACCCAGCAGCTCGAGGGCGCGGGTCTTGGAGATCAGCGGGGAAGTGGCTTCACCCTTGGCAACGGCGGACAGGAAGCCGGCCTTGACGTAGGCAGCTTCGTCCACGCCCGGCGGTACGCGGTTGGTGATCAGGTCGAGGAGAAATTCTTCTTCGCCGGCCGGCGGGTTCTTCAGGAGTTCGACCAGACCAGCGGTCTGTTCGGCGTTCAGCGGCTGGGGCACGACGCCCTGGGCGGCACGCTCTTCTACGTGTTTGCGATAGGCTTCAAGCACAGTATTTCCCTCATCAGTGGTCCCGGAGGACGCGTATCCAGGAGACCTCTCCGATCCATTCGTCAGGCATGGTGGACGGTAATCCACTGACCTACGACGGCACCGGCGATCTCCGGGCAGAAGCTGTTTTCAAAGTTTTACGCCGGGGTGGCCAGGGACTGATGGGGCTGGGCGCTTGAGGGAGGCGCCCAGACCGCGCGGCTGCCGGAATCTGTGCTTCGTGACGCTTTGAAAACAGCTTCTTTCGGACAATGACGCCAAAAAGGCGCAGCCATTCTAATGGAATTAATGGGCCTTGGTAAGCCGATTTGCGGCAGCTCGAAGGGTGATCTTGCCTAGACAAAGGGCTAACATGCCCGCTTTGCCGGCCACCCGTTTCCCCATGTCATCTCAGCGCATCAAAACCCCCTGTGTCGGGCTCTGCTCGACGGTCTATGGCGACCTGGTCTGCCGTGGCTGCAAGCGTTTCCACCATGAAGTGGTGAACTGGAACCGCTACAGCGACGAGGAAAAGCGGGCGGTCTGGAGCCGTCTGGAGATTCTGCTGGCGCAGGTAATGATGGCCAAGCTGGAAGTCTTCGACGCGCCGCTCCTGCGCAGCCAGTTGGAGCAGCGGCAGATACGCTTCGTGCCCGAGCAGTCGCCGTATTGCTGGGCCTACCAACTGATCGCCCGCGGTTCAAGGATGATCAACCAGGTGGAGGCCTACGGCCTGGTGCTGCTGCCGGAGTTCCGCGGCTGGACACTGCCGGACCTGCGCGACGCCATCGACAAGGAGTTCTTCATTCTCTCCGAGGCGCATTACGAGCGCTACATCGCGCCGAGCTTTCTCGCCGATGGGCTGGAGTCGCGCGTCTGACCGTCGCCTGCCAATAAAAAAGCGCCCCTCGGGGCGCTTTTTCCTTCCTGTAGAGGTGACGGTCGGGTGTCAGGGCTTGGCGGCGATTTCTTCCAGGTGGGCGATGATGTCGTCCGGCTTGAGCACCAGGATGTCGCTTTCCAGGGAGTCGAGCACCACTTCGGCGGTGTTGCCGATCAGTGCGCCGGACAACCCGGTGCGCGCCACGCTGCCGATCACCGTCACCGCCGCATCGAGGTTGTGGGACGCGCGGGGAATCAGCACGTCCGCCGGGCCCTCCTCGATGTGCAGGTGCTGGTCGTCTACGCCGTATTCGGCCTGGAACGCCTTGCACGCCTCGCGGTACTTGGCCTCGATGGTCTCGCTGAGCTGGAAGGTCGGGTCGGCGGCCGAGAGCATGGGTGACGGGTGGGCGCTGATCACGTGCAACTGGCCGTGAGCGAGCCCGGCGATGTCGTAGGCGTGGCTGACTATCCCGGCATGCAACGTGCGGTGCTCGATATCGTTGTTGCCTACGTCCACGGCGGCGAGGATGTTGCGGCCGGCCCAGGGCAGGCTGGTCTTCACCAGGAGTACGGGGGCAGGGCAGAAGCGCAGCAGCTTCCAGTCGTCCGGGGTGAGCAGGGCCTTTTTCAGCGGGTTGTCCGGGCTGTGCTGCTTGATCACCAGCCCGCACCCTTCGGCCTGCTGCTCGGCGATGACGGTCTGGTGCAGATTGTCCTTCCAGGCCTGGCGGCTGGAAGCGCTGAAACCTTCCTGGCGCAGCACCTCGGCCACTTCTTCGAGTTTGGCGCTGTAGTCGGCGCGCCGCTCGCAGGCCAGCAGGTGCAGGTGCGACTGGGTCACGCTGGCGATCAGGCGGGCCCGTTTCAGCGCGAGACCTTCCGGCTGGTCCGGGTCCACGACTACGAGGATGCTACGGATGGCTTGCATGATCGTCTCCCTTCGTGCGCGTTGTTTATGTAGAACCACTGTAGTCGGGATATCCCGTTCATGACGTTGAGGCATATCAACGCCGGAAGCTGGTTCCGCGCGGCGGCCCCCGTATAATGCTCCGCCTTTATTGCACCGGCCAGCCAGGCGCCGGTGCGCTGAGTCGTCTGGAGCAAGAAGATGCTGTCCGAAATCAGGGAATTCCTCGGTTGTGCCACGCCGGATGCGTGGGTGGAAGCCGCGCTGCGGGATCAGGCGGTCATGCTGATCGACCACAAGAACAACGAATTCAAGGCCGCCAGCACGGCCCTGGCCCTGATCGCCAAGTACAGCGCCCACGAGGAGCTGGTGAACTTCATGTCGCGCCTGGCCCGCGAGGAGCTGCGCCACCACGAGCAGGTGCTGGCGATCCTGAAGAAGCGCGGCATCCCGCTGCGGCCGATTTCCGCCGGCCGCTACGCCTCAGGCCTGCGCGCGGTAGTGCGCAACCACGAGCCGCAGAAGCTGGTGGACACCCTGATCGTTGGCGCTTTCATCGAATGCCGTAGCTGCGAGCGTTTCGCTGCGCTGGTGGATCACCTGGATGCCGACCTGGCGAAGTTCTACGGCTCGCTGCTGAAATCCGAGGCGCGGCATTTCCAGGGCTATCTGAGCCTGGCGCGCCGTTATGGCGATGACGCCGATATCGACCGCCGCGTGGCGGAGATTCGCGAGGTAGAGGCTGGCCTGATCCAGTCGCCGGACAGCGAATTCCGTTTTCACAGCGGCGTGCCGGCGGAGCTGGCGGCCTGACTCGCGCCCCGCAACAAAAAAAGCGCCCAGACGGGCGCTTTTTTCTTGGCTCTTCATAGGAGCGAGGAGTGCGCGTAGTTCTTGTTTGCGAACCAGTCCGGCAGCAGGGCTGCCGGGATATCCGTTCGCGAGCAAGCTCGCTACTACAAGTTCAGGCTCAGTCTTTTACCTTCAGGTCCAGCGCCAGGTCGCGCGCCGCTTTGGTGGCGAGCACACCCATCAGTTGGCCGATCTCGTCCTGGCGGCTGCTGGCGCTGTTCTGTCCGCCCGCCATCATGACGCTAGGTACCGGCGCCTGGGCGGCGGCTTCAGCCCAGACCTTGTTGATGGCGATCAGCGCATCCAGCTTGGGTTGCAGTGCGCCGTCCGCCTTGATCACAGCTTCGCGGGCATAGGCATCGGCGTCAGCGGTGATCTTGGTGGCCTGCGCCGTCACGGCAGCCTTGTCGCGCAGCAATTCAGCAGTCTGCTTCTCGATCTCAGCGCGCTGCTTCTCGCGCTCGGCGTTGATGACTGCCAGCTGTTTCTCGGTTTCCGCCTGGGTAGTGCGCTCGATCTGGTCGCGCAGGGTCTCCTGGCGCTTGGCTTCCACTTCCTTCTCGCCGCGGGCGGTGACCAGCAGTTTCTCTTCCTCTTCCTTCAGGCGGTTCTGGCGGGCCACGGCCAACTCTGCCAGCGCCTGCTGCACCTTGACCATGCGCTGCTTGTACTGCGGGTTCGGGTCGACGTTAGTGATGCGTGCCTCAACCACTTCCACGCCGAACTTGCGGAACTGCTGCTGCTTGCGCACCGGGATGCCCTTGGCGTCGGTGACTTTCTCGGTGACGAACTGGCTGGCGTTGTTGTCGCCGAAGCTGCCTTGTTCGGTACCGGCCTGCAGGATCGCGGTCTGGTGTGGCACGGCGCCACGCGGGCCGCGCACTTCCTTGCGCTTGATCAGGTACAGGCCGTCGTTGAGCTGGTTCTCGAACTCCGCGGCGAACTCGCTGCGGGCGCCGGCGTAGTAGTCATCGGCGGTCATCAGTGAGGCGGTGGCCTGCAGGGTTTCCTTGATTGCCGGGACCAGCGCGGTGCGGATGAAGTTGTCCGGATTGCGGTATTCCTGGGCCATTTTCAGGAACTGATCGCCGCCAGGCAGGCGGAAGCGTGCCGAGGACTCGACCTTGGCGTCGACGTTGCCGAGGAAGACGATGGGGAAGGCTTCGATGGTGGCGCCCAGGGCATCGTTGTCCGGGTTGTTGTCGTTCTCGTCCATGACCAGCACGGACTGCACGCTGATGGCTTTTTTCCAGGTGGTGGCACGGCCGAACCACTTGGTGGCGTAACCGACGTCGTCGACGATCTTCTCGTCGCCGAAGATGGTCCGCACGTGGGTCATGTAGCCGGCTTCGTTATAGAAGAAGATGCCGTTGAACAGGATGAAGGCGGCGGCGACCAGGGCCAACGGCAGGGCGCCGAACTTGATGAGGTTTCCCTTGCTGAACATGTCTCTTCCTTGAGTGAGCAAACCGCGAATGCTGCGTAAGGTTGCAGTTACCGGTCAAGTGGAAACGTCTGAGAGTGCCGGCGGGTTGGCATCAAAAGGCCACTTCGGCAGTGGCCTTGCCGTGTCAAAGGGGGAAGGGGGCCTGTTGCATGCCGCGGTCATCGGCCTCCAGCGCCCACCCCTGGCGATCCCAGTCGCCGAGGACGATGCGCCGTGCGGGGCGGCCGTCGATCTCCAGTTCGTGGACGGCGGGGCGGTGGGTGTGCCCGTGGATGAGGATGCGCACGCCTTTGTCGCGCATGATCTTCTCCACTTCCGCCGGCGTGACGTCGACGATCTCGCTGGCCTTCATGCGCGTCTGCGCGCGACTTTCCTTGCGCAACTTGCGCGCCAGCTTGTGGCGGGTGGTCAGCGGCAGGTTGCGCAGGATGAACAGCGTCAGCGGGTTGCGCAGCCAGCGACGCAGCTTCATGTAGGCCACGTCGAGGGTGCACAGGCTGTCGCCGTGCATCAGCAGGATCTTCTCGCCGCCCAGGTCGATCAGGCTCGGGTCGCGCAGCAGGGTGCACCCGGCTTCGCGGCAGAAGGCCTTGCCGATCAGGAAGTCGCGGTTGCCGTGCATCAGGTAGATGCGCGTACCGCTGTCGGACAGTCCGCGCAGGGCACGGGCGATGGCGTGCTGGAACTCGTCCATGCCATCGTCGCCGATCCAGGCTTCGAAGAAGTCGCCGAGGATGTATAGCGCTTCGGCTGCGCGGGCGCGGGTGGAGAGGAAATGCAAGAACGCCCGGGTGATATCCGGGCGTTCCGCTTCGAGATGCAGGTCCGAGATGAACAGGACGCTCATCGACTCACTCGCCGATGATTTCGGCTTTCTCGATGATCACGTCGTCGGCCGGTACGTCCTGGTGGCCGGAGCGCATGGTGGTGGCGACGGTCTTGATCTTGTTGACCACGTCCATGCCGTCCTTCACTTCACCGAACACGCAGTAGCCCCAGCCCTGCACGGTCGGCGCGCTGTGGTTGAGGAAGTCGTTGTCGGCGACGTTGATGAAGAACTGCGCGCTGGCCGAATGGGGCTCCATGGTACGGGCCATGGCGACGGTGCCGATCTTGTTGCCGACGCCGTTGTTGGCTTCGTTCTTGATCGACTTGCGGGTGCTCTTCTGTTTCATGCCCGGCTCGAAACCGCCGCCCTGGATCATGAAGTTGTTGATCACGCGGTGGAACACGGTGTTGTCGTAGTGGCCGGCCTTAACGTACTCCTTGAAGTTGGCCACGGTTTCCGGCGCCTTGTCGTCGAACAGTTCAAGGGTGATATCGCCGAAGTTGGTCTGCAGTTTGACGGTGGTAGTCATCAGGGAATTCCGCTCTTTGGAAAAATCGAAGGCCTGTCAGGGGGTTGACAGCTTCGGCTATGATAAGCGCTTTGGTTTGGCCGGCCTACCCTGGCTGAACGACGGAATGATCAAGGACACCATGAGCAAGCCTACCGCCGATACGAAAGAAGCCACTGTTGCCGCCAACTTCCTGCGCCCCATCGTCCAGGCCGACCTGGACAGTGGCAAGCACCAGAAGATCGTCACCCGCTTCCCGCCGGAGCCCAATGGCTACCTGCATATCGGTCATGCCAAGTCCATCTGTCTGAACTTCGGCCTGGCCAAGGAGTTCGGCGGTGACTGCCACCTGCGCTTCGACGACACCAACCCGGCGAAGGAAGACCAGGAATACATCGACGCCATCGAGGCCGATGTGAAGTGGCTTGGCTTCGAGTGGGCCGGGCAGGTGCGCTACGCGTCCAACTATTTCGACCAGTTGCACGATTGGGCGGTAGACCTGATCAAGGCCGGCAAGGCCTTCGTCTGCGATCTCAACGCCGAGGAAATGCGCGCCTATCGCGGTTCGCTCACCGAGCCGGGCAAGAACAGCCCGTTCCGTGATCGCTCCGTGGAAGAGAACCTGGACCTGTTCGCCCGCATGAAGGCCGGCGAGTTCCCGGACGGCGCCCGTTCGCTGCGCGCGAAGATCGACATGGCCTCGCCGAACATCAACCTGCGCGATCCGATCCTCTATCGCATCCGTCACGCGCATCACCACCAGACGGGCGACAAGTGGTGCATCTATCCCAGCTACGACTTCACCCATGGTCAGTCGGACGCCATCGAGGGCATCACCCACTCCATCTGCACCCTGGAGTTCGAGGATCACCGCCCGCTGTACGAGTGGTTCCTGGCCAACCTGCCGGTCCCGGCCCAGCCGCGCCAGTACGAATTCGCGCGCCTGAACCTGAACTACACCATCACCAGCAAGCGCAAGCTCAAGCAGCTTGTTGACGAGGGGCATGTGAACGGCTGGGACGACCCGCGTATGTCGACCCTGTCCGGTTATCGCCGTCGCGGCTATACCCCGGCGTCGATCCGTACTTTCTGCGACATGATCGGCGTGAACCGCGCTGGCGGCGTGGTGGACATCGGCATGCTGGAATTCGCCATCCGCGACGACCTGGACGCCAACGCCGGCCGCGCCATGTGCGTGCTCAAGCCGCTGAAGGTGGTCATCACCAACTACCCGCAAGGCCAGGTCGAGAACCTCGAACTGCCGCGCCATCCGAAGCAGGACATGGGCGTGCGCGTGCTGCCGTTCAGCCGCGAGATCTACATCGACGCCAGCGACTTCGAGGAAGTCCCGCCGGCCGGCTACAAGCGCCTGATCCCGGGTGGCGAAGTGCGCCTGCGCGGCAGCTATGTGATTCGCGCCGACGAAGCCATCAAGGATGCCGCCGGCAACATCGTCGAACTGCGTTGCAGCTATGACGAGAACACCCTGGGCAAGAACCCCGAGGGCCGCAAGGTCAAGGGCGTGATCCACTGGGTGCCGGCCGCCGAGAGCGTCGAGTGCGAAGTGCGCCTGTACGACCGCCTGTTCCGCTCCGCCAACCCGGAGAAATCCGAAGAGGGCGGCAGCTTCCTCGACAACATCAACCCCGAATCCCTGGTGGTGCTCAAGGGTTGCCGCGCCGAGCCGTCGCTGGCCAGCGCCACCGCCGAGGACCGCTTCCAGTTCGAGCGCGAAGGCTACTTCTGCGCCGACGCCAAGGATTCCAAGGCTGGCGCCCTGGTCTTCAACCGCACCGTGACCCTGCGCGACTCCTGGGGGCAGTAAGGGATGGCTGACTTGCAGATCTACAGCACGCTGTCCAAGACCAAGGACAGCTTCAAGCCGCTGGTCGGCAACCAGGTACGCATGTACGTGTGCGGCATGACCGTGTACGACTTCTGCCACATCGGCCACGCCCGCGTGATGGTGGCCTTCGACGTCATCGCCCGCTGGTTGCGCCATCGCGGCTATGACCTGACCTATGTGCGCAACATCACCGACATCGACGACAAGATCATCCGTCGCGCCCAGGAGAATGGTGAATCGTTCGAAGAACTGACCGCCCGCATGATCGCCGCGATGCACGAGGACGAGGCGCGCCTGTCGGTCCTGCGTCCGGACATCGAGCCGCGCGCCACCGGTCACATCGCCGGCATGCACGAGATGATCCAGACCCTGATCGACAAGGGCTACGCCTACGCGCCCGGCAATGGCGACGTCTACTACCGGGTCGGCAAGTTCGCCGGCTACGGCAAGCTGTCGCGCAAGAAGATCGAAGACCTGCGCATCGGTGCGCGCATCGAGGTCGACGAATCCAAGGAAGATCCGCTGGACTTCGTGCTCTGGAAAGGCGCCAAGCCGGGCGAGCCGAGCTGGGAGTCGCCCTGGGGTGCCGGTCGTCCGGGCTGGCACATCGAGTGCTCGGTGATGTCCACCTGCTGCCTGGGCGAGACCTTCGACATCCACGGCGGCGGCCCGGACCTGGTGTTCCCGCACCACGAGAACGAAATCGCCCAGAGCGAGGCAGCCACCGGCAAGCTCTATGCCGCTAGCTGGATGCATGCCGGCGCGGTGCGCGTGGACGGCGAGAAGATGTCCAAGTCCCTGGGCAACTTCTTCACCATCCGCGAAGTGCTGGAGAAATATCACCCGGAAGTCGTGCGTTTCCTGTTGGTGTCCAGCCACTACCGCAGCCCGATCAACTATTCCGAAGACAACCTGAAGGAAGCCAAAGGCGCGCTGGAGCGTTTCTACACTGCGCTGCGTGGCTTGCCGCAGGTGGCTGCCGCAGGTGGCGAAGAATTCGTCGAGCGTTTCGGCGCGGCGATGGATGACGACTTCGGTACGCCGGAAGCGGTGGCCGTGCTGTTCGAGATGGTCCGCGAGGTCAATCGTCTGCGCGACAGCGATCCGGCAGCGGCCGCTGCGCTGGCGGCGCGCGTTCGTGAACTGGGCGCTCTGCTGGGCGTGCTGCAGATGGATGCCGACGAGTTCCTCCAGGCTGGCGCGGCCGGCAAGGTCGATGCGGTACAGGTCGAGGCGCTGATCCAGGCGCGTCTGGATGCCCGCGCGGCGAAGAACTGGGCCGAATCCGATCGCATCCGCGACGAGCTGACCGCTCTGGGCGTGGTGCTGGAAGACGGCAAGGGCGGCACTACCTGGCGTCTTGCCGAGTAGTTGCTTCCCTGGAAATGAAAAAGGCCGCTGATCAGCGGCCTTTTTCTTGTTCGTCGAAAACCTGTCAGGTGTGCAGGTGTTCGGCGGCGTACAGGGTGTTTTCCAGCAGGCAGGCGCGGGTCATCGGGCCGACGCCGCCCGGAACCGGGGTGATCCAGCTGGCGCGCTCGGCAGCCACATCGTATTCCACGTCGCCCACCAGCTTGCCGTCTTCCTGGCGGTTGATGCCCACGTCGATGACGATGGCGCCTTCCTTGATCCATTCGCCCTTCACCAGGCCGGGTTTGCCGGCGGCAACCACGACCAGATCGGCACGGCCAACGTGGTCGGCCAGGTCGCGGGTGAAGCGGTGGGTGACGGTGACGGTGCAGCCGGCCAGCAGCAGTTCCAGCGCCATGGGGCGGCCGACGATGTTGGAAGCGCCCACGACGACGGCGTCCAGGCCGTACAGGTCGACACCGGTGCTCTGCAGCAGCGTCATGATGCCCTTCGGCGTGCAGGGGCGCAGCAGTGGGATGCGCTGGGCCAGTCGGCCAACGTTGAAGGGATGGAAGCCGTCCACGTCCTTGTCCGGGCTGATGCGCTCCAGCAGTTGGGAGGCATCGAGATGGGCGGGGAGGGGAAGCTGGACCAGAATGCCGTCGATGGCCGGGTCGGCGTTCAGGCGGTCGATCAGCGCGAGCAGCTCTTCCTGGGTGGTGCTGGCGGGGAGGTCGTACGCCTGGGAGAGGAAGCCGACCTCTTCACAGTCCTTGCGCTTGTGCGCGACATAGACCTGAGAGGCGGGGTCGCTGCCGACCAGGATCACTGCCAGGCCGGGGATGCGCAGTCCTTGCTGGCGGCGTTCGTTGACGCGTTGGGCAATCTGCTGGCGGAGGCTGGCGGCGATCGCTTTGCCGTCGATCAGTTTTGCAGTCATGTCGGGGGGATAACCATTAAGGCGGGTGAAAAGAAGGCGCGCATTTTCGCACGCTGCCTCCATAAGGCAAAGGCGGATGCCCCTGATTTGCCGTAACTCCTTTATCTCTTTGAATTTTTTTTAAAAAAGTTGTTGACGGGGTAGGGGCTCATCGATAACATGCGCCCCGCTTGCCGAGCACAGCCTGAAACACGAAAGAGGCGGTGCCAACCGATTCAGTGGTTTCACTGAGTCTGCTTAGCAAGGGTTGCCGCCACTTCAAGCGCCCGTAGCTCAGCTGGATAGAGCATCCGCCTTCTAAGCGGATGGTCGCAGGTTCGAGTCCTGCCGGGTGCGCCATGTGGCGTTCGGTACAAGCAAGTGTAATATGGTGGGCGTAGCTCAGTTGGTAGAGCACAGGATTGTGGCTCCTGGTGTCGTGGGTTCGATTCCCATCGTCCACCCCATATTCCGAAGCGCCAGGCCAAGAGCCTGGCGTTTTCGTTTCTGCGGTACCCTGCGGACGTGGTGAAATTGGTAGACACGCTGGATTTAGGTTCCAGTGGCGCAAGCTGTGAGAGTTCGAGTCTCTCCGTCCGCACCATCTTCTTTCCATAAGCTCTCGCATCCGTGAATTTCCGCAGCTTCCACTCAGGGTGACTTCTGCATTTCTTGCTACTAGAATGCTTGCCCTTGATTCTGGGAGCCGGAAGGACCGGCTTACGTCTGTGCCACGAGGAATATCCATGCAAGTTTCCGTTGAAAGCACCTCCGCTCTTGAGCGCCGCATGACCGTTGGCGTGCCGGCCGAGCGTATCGAGACCGAAGTCAACAAGCGTCTGCAGCAGACCGCTCGTCGCGCCAAGGTTCCTGGCTTCCGTCCCGGCAAGGTGCCGATGAGCGTGATCCGTCAGCGCTACGAAGCCGCCGCTCGTCAGGAAGCCCTCGGTGACCTGATCCAGGAAACCTTCTACGAAGCCGTGGTCGAGCAGAAACTGAACCCGGCTGGCGCTCCGTCCGTCGAGCCGAAAGTGTTCGAGAAGGAGAAGGGCCTCGAGTACATCGCTACCTTCGAAGTCTTCCCCGAATTCCAGGTTGCCGGTTTCGACGGCATCAAGGTTGAGCGTCTGCAGGCCGATGTGGCTGACGCCGATCTCGACAACATGCTGGAAATCCTGCGCAAGCAAAACACCCGCTTCGAAGCCGTTGATCGCGCCGCTCAGAACGACGACCAGGTGAACATCGATTTCGTCGGCAAGATTGACGGTGAAGCCTTCGCTGGCGGTTCCGCCAAGGGCACCCTGCTGGTGCTGGGCTCCGGCCGCATGATCCCGGGCTTCGAAGAAGGCCTGGTCGGCGCCAAGGCCGGTGAAGAGCGCGTGCTGAACGTGACCTTCCCCGAGGACTACCAGAACCTGGACCTGGCCGGCAAGGCCGCCGAGTTCACCGCTACCGTCAACAGCGTTGCCGAGCCGAAACTGCCGGAACTGAACGAAGAGTTCTTCGCTCTGTTCGGCGTGAAGGAAAGCACTCTGGAAGGCTTCCGCACCGAAGTTCGCAAGAACATGGAGCGTGAGCTGCGTCAGGCCATCAAGTCCAAGGTGAAGAACCAGGTGATGGAAGGTCTGGTCGAGACCAACCCGATCGAAGTTCCGAAGGCCCTGATCGGCAACGAAGTCAACCGTCTGCGCGTGCAGGCTGTCCAGCAGTTCGGTGGCAACATCAAGCCTGACCAACTGCCGGCTGAGCTGTTCGAAGAGCAAGCCAAGCGCCGCGTCGTGCTGGGCCTGATCGTCGCCGAGCTGGTCAAGCAGCACGAGCTGAAGGCCGATGAAGCCCGCGTTCGCGAAATGATCGAAGAAATGGCTTCGGCTTACCAGGAGCCGGAACAAGTTGTTGCCTGGTACTACAAGAACGACCAGCAACTGAACGAAGTCCGTTCGGTTGTACTGGAAGAACAAGTTGTAGATACTGTCCTGCAGAAGGCCAATGTGACCGACAAGCAGGTATCCTACGAAGACGCGGTCAAGCCTGCAGAAGCTCCGCAAGCGGCCTGATCCAGCGCTTCGTTCGATTGTCACAAGCCAGCCTTCGGGCTGGCTTGTGCGTCTATAGAGACATGACTTTTTATTAGGGAGTGATCGTCGGACATGCATAATCCTTATATGCCGCAAGTTCCGAACATTCAGGCCGCTGGTGGTCTGGTGCCGATGGTGGTGGAGCAGTCCGCCCGCGGTGAGCGTTCCTACGACATCTATTCGCGCCTGCTGAAGGAGCGGATCATCTTCCTGGTCGGCCAGGTCGAGGACTACATGGCCAACCTCGTGGTGGCCCAGTTGCTGTTCCTCGAGGCCGAGAACCCGGACAAGGACATCCACCTCTACATCAACTCTCCGGGCGGCTCCGTGACTGCTGGCATGTCGATCTACGACACCATGCAGTTCATCAAGCCCGACGTGTCCACCATCTGTGTGGGCCAGGCGTGCAGCATGGGCGCCCTGTTGCTGGCTGGAGGCGCCGCTGGCAAGCGCTACTGCCTGCCGCATTCGCGGATGATGATCCACCAGCCGCTGGGCGGCTTCCAGGGCCAGGCCTCGGACATCGAGATCCATGCCAAGGAAATCCTCTTCATCAAGGAGCGCCTGAACCAGGTGCTGGCGCATCACACCGGCCAGCCGCTGGATGTCATCGCCCGCGACACCGACCGTGACCGCTTCATGAGTGGTGACGATGCTGTCAAGTACGGTCTGATCGATCAGGTCTTCACTCAGCGTCCTTCTGCCGCCTGAGTCTCTCCGCTGTACTGCGGCCGGTAATCCGGCCGCTCGCGGGCTTGAAAATGCCTGCGAATGCCTTCATCTTGTCCTTCACGTATATCCCCGATTGGAACGATCGAATGACTGACACCCGCAACGGCGAGGACAACGGCAAGCTGCTGTATTGCTCCTTCTGCGGCAAGAGCCAGCACGAAGTGCGCAAGTTGATTGCCGGCCCCTCGGTCTTTATCTGCGACGAGTGCGTCGACCTGTGCAATGACATCATCCGCGAGGAGGTGCAGGAAGCACAGGCAGAGAGCAGTGCGCACAAGCTTCCGGCGCCGAAAGAGATCCGCACCATCCTCGATCAGTACGTGATCGGCCAGGAACGTGCCAAGAAAACCCTGGCAGTAGCGGTGTACAACCACTACAAGCGCCTGAATCAGCGCGAGCGCAAGGACGACGTCGAACTGGGCAAGAGCAACATCCTGCTCATCGGTCCGACGGGCTCGGGCAAGACCCTGCTCGCCGAGACCCTGGCGCGTCTGCTCAATGTTCCCTTCACCATCGCCGATGCCACCACCCTCACCGAGGCGGGCTATGTGGGCGAAGATGTCGAGAACATCATCCAGAAGCTGCTGCAGAAGTGCGATTACGATGTCGAGAAGGCCCAGATGGGTATCGTCTACATCGACGAAATCGACAAGATCTCGCGCAAATCCGACAACCCGTCGATCACCCGCGACGTGTCCGGCGAAGGCGTTCAGCAGGCCCTGCTGAAGCTGATCGAAGGCACCGTGGCTTCCGTACCGCCCCAGGGCGGCCGCAAGCACCCGCAGCAGGAGTTCCTGCAGGTCGACACCCGCAACATCCTGTTCATCTGCGGTGGCGCGTTCGCTGGCCTGGAAAAGGTCATCCAGAACCGCTCCACCAAGGGCGGCATCGGCTTCAATGCCGAGGTTCGCAGTCAGGAAGCGGGCAAGAAGGTCGGCGAAGCGCTGCGCGAAGTCGAGCCGGAAGATCTGGTGAAATTCGGTCTGATCCCCGAATTCGTCGGCCGTCTGCCGATCATCGCGACCCTCGACGAACTGGACGAACCTGCGCTGATGCAGATTCTGACCGAGCCGAAGAACGCGCTGACCAAGCAGTACGCCAAGCTCTTCGAAATGGAAGGCGTGGACCTCGAGTTCCGTCCGGACGCGCTCAAGGCTGTCGCCCGTCGCGCGCTGGAGCGCAAGACCGGTGCCCGTGGCCTGCGTTCGATCCTCGAAGGCATCCTGCTCGACACCATGTACGAGATCCCCTCGCAGAACGACGTCAGCAAGGTGGTGATCGACGAAAGCGTCATCGAAGGCTCCTCCCAGCCGCTGCTGATCTACGAGAACAGCGAGCAGCCGGCCAAGGCTGCACCTGACGCCTGAAATCAGAAGGGGCCCTAGGGCCCCTTTTTTCTTCCCATCTACCGCGCTTGTTTTTTCCTAGTCCTAACCCCATCTTAGGCCGAAGGGTCCAATCCCATCGTTTTGGCCAAGTGCCGCTGTAGAGCCGAATATCATGAAAACACTCGTCGAGTTGCCCCTGCTGCCCCTGCGTGACGTAGTGGTGTATCCGCACATGGTCATCCCGCTGTTCGTCGGGCGTGAGAAATCCATCGAGGCCCTCGAGGCCGCCATGACCGGCGACAAACAGATCCTGTTGCTGGCACAGAAGAACCCGGCTGACGATGATCCGGGTGCAGACGGCCTGTACCGCATGGGCACCGTGGCCACCGTTCTGCAGCTGCTGAAGCTGCCCGATGGCACCGTCAAGGTGCTGGTCGAAGGCGAGCAGCGCGGCCAGGTAGAGCGCTTCATCGATGAGGACGCCTACTGCCGCGCCGAAGTTTCCATCATTGACGAGGTTTCCGTCGGCGAGCGTGAGTCCGAAGTCTTCACCCGCAGCCTGCTCAGTCAGTTCGAACAGTACGTGCAGCTGGGCAAGAAAGTGCCCGCCGAGGTCCTGTCCTCGCTCAACAGCATCGACGAGCCCGGCCGCCTGGTGGACACCATGGCCGCACATATGGCCCTGAAGATCGAGCAGAAGCAGGAAATCCTCGAGATCACCGAGCTGTCCGCCCGCGTCGAACACGTGCTGGCCATGCTGGACGCCGAGATCGACCTGCTGCAGGTCGAGAAGCGCATCCGTGGCCGCGTGAAGAAGCAGATGGAGCGGAGCCAGCGCGAGTACTACCTCAACGAGCAGATGAAGGCCATCCAGAAAGAACTGGGTGACATCGACGAGGGCCACAACGAAGTCGAGGAGCTGAAGAAGCGCATCGATGCCGCTGGTCTGACCAAGGAAGCCCTGGCCAAGGCCACTGCCGAGCTGAACAAGCTCAAGCAGATGTCGCCGATGTCCGCCGAAGCGACCGTGGTGCGTTCCTACATCGACTGGCTGGTGAATGTGCCTTGGAAGGCCGAGAGCAAGGTGCGCCACGACCTGGACAAGGCCGAGGATATCCTCGATGCGGACCACTACGGCCTCGAAGAGGTCAAGGAGCGCATCCTCGAGTACCTCGCCGTGCAGAAGCGAGTGAAGAAGCTGAAAGGCCCGGTACTCTGCCTGGTCGGCCCACCCGGCGTCGGCAAGACTTCGCTGGCCGAGTCCATCGCCCGTGCGACCAATCGCAAGTTCGTGCGCATGGCCCTGGGGGGCGTGCGTGACGAGGCCGAGATTCGCGGTCACCGCCGTACCTACATCGGTTCCATGCCCGGTCGTCTGATTCAGAAAATGACCAAGGTCGGCGTGCGCAACCCGCTGTTCCTGCTGGACGAGATCGACAAGATGGGCAGCGACATGCGTGGCGACCCCGCGTCTGCGCTGCTGGAAGTGCTCGATCCGGAGCAGAACCACAATTTCAACGACCACTACCTCGAAGTCGACTACGACCTTTCCGACGTGATGTTCCTCTGCACGGCGAACTCCATGAATATTCCGGCGCCGCTGCTGGACCGCATGGAGGTCATCCGCCTGCCGGGTTACACCGAGGACGAGAAGATCAACATCGCCTCGAAATATCTTGTACCGAAACAGACTGCGGCCAATGGTCTCAAGAAGGGCGAGCTGGTCTTCGAGGAGGCGGCTACCCGTGACATCATCCGCTATTACACCCGCGAAGCCGGTGTGCGGAGCCTGGAGCGCCAGATTGCCAAGGTCTGCCGCAAGGCGGTCAAGGATGGCGGCAAGGCCAAGCGTATCGACGCCGTGGTGACGCCGGACTCGCTCGAGAACTACCTGGGTGTGCGCAAGTTCCGCTACGGCCTGGCCGAGCAGCAGGACCAGATCGGCCAGGTGACGGGCCTTGCGTGGACGCAGGTGGGCGGCGAATTGCTGACCATCGAATCGGCCATGGTTCCGGGTAAGGGCGCATTGACCAAGACCGGCTCGCTGGGCGACGTCATGGCGGAGTCCATCACCGCCGCGCTAACCGTGGTTCGCAGCCGTTCGAAGAGCCTGGGCATCGCTCCGGACTTCCACGAGAAGCACGACATCCACATCCACGTGCCCGAAGGCGCGACGCCCAAGGACGGCCCTAGCGCGGGCATCGGCATGTGCACTGCATTGGTGTCGGCGATCACCCAGATTCCCGTTCGCGCCGACGTTGCCATGACCGGCGAAATCACCCTGCGGGGTCAGGTGCTGGCCATTGGTGGCCTGAAGGAAAAACTTCTGGCTGCGCACCGGGGTGGAATCAAGACTGTGATCATTCCCGAGGAAAACGTGCGAGACCTTAGGGAAATTCCGGATAATATTAAGGCCGATCTCGTTATTAAACCGGTTAAATGGATTGACGAGGTCCTGCAAATTGCGCTGCAATACGCCCCGGAGCCCTTGCCCGATGCGGCTCCCGAGATGGTTGCAAAGGATGAGAAGCGCGAGTCTGATTCCAAGGAGCGAATCAGCACGCATTAGTTGGGGGGCTTTCTTGACACTGTTTTTGAGCCCTTGTTATAAAGCGGCACTTGCTTTGTCAGTTGGCAAACCAGCACCTGCTTTTGCTTACACCTAACACATAGAAACATACTCAACAGAAATAAGGGGACTTAGAGTGAACAAGTCGGAACTGATCGATGCTATCGCCGCATCTGCTGATATCCCGAAAGCTGTTGCCGGTCGCGCTCTGGACGCGGTGATCGAGTCCGTAACTGGCGCCCTGAAGGCTGGTGACTCCGTCGTACTGGTCGGCTTCGGCACCTTCGCTGTCAAAGAGCGTGCTGCTCGCACCGGTCGCAACCCGCAAACCGGCAAGCCGATCAAGATCGCTGCTGCTAAGATCCCGGGCTTCAAGGCCGGTAAAGCCCTCAAGGACGCTGTCAACTAAGCGTCTTTTTGGACTTGACCTGGACCGGTTCAACTTCGGTTGGGCCGGTCACGGAGCGATGACCCGGCTGGCGTAGGTCGGTTGGAATCATCAGGGGTCACGGGCTCAACGCCCGCAAGCTCCACCAGTTACGAGAAGGCGCATCCTCGGATGCGCCTTTCTTATATCCGCTTTTTTTTCCACGCCGCGCCGCCATTGACGGTGGGCCGTGGCCGCGTCGGGGGCCGCATGCTGCAAAACATCAGGGACAATTCCCAAGGCTGGATCACCAAGACCATCCTGGGCGTGATCGTTGTCCTCATGGCTTTGACCGGGTTCGATCAGATCATTCGCGCAACCCACCACGAGAACGTCGCTGCTCAGGTCAACGGTGAGGACATCAGTCTGCCGGAACTGCAGCAGGCTGCGGACATGCAGCGTCGCCAGCTGATGCAGCGCCTGGGCAAGGACTTCGATTCGTCCATGCTCGACGACAAGCTGCTCAAGGATTCCGCGCTGAAGTCGCTCATCGAGCGCAAGCTGGTCCTGCAGGCTGCCCAGAATGACAAGTTCGCGTTTTCCCAGCAGGCGCTGGACCAACTGATCCTGTCGACTCCCGAGTTCCAGGTGGACGGCAAGTTCAACGCCGACCGTTTCGACCAGGTCATCCGCCAGATGGGCTATGACCGCATGCAGTTCCGTCGCATGTTCGGTGAGGAAATGCTGATCGGCCAACTGCGCGCCGGCATCGCCGGTACCGGCTTCGTCACCGATGACGAACTGAACGCCTTCGCTCGCCTGGAGAAGCAGACCCGTGACTTCGCTACCCTGACTCTCAAGGCCGACCCGGCCAAGAGCAAGGTCGAGGACAGCGAGATCAAGGCGTACTACGACGCCCACAGCACCGAGTTCATGACGCCTGAACAGGTCACCATCGACTATGTCGAGCTGAAGAAGTCCGCCTTCTTCGACCAGGTCGAGGTGAAGAAGGAAGACCTCGATGCCCTCTATCAGAAGGAGATCGCCGGCCTGGCCGAGCAGCGCGACGCCGCGCACATCCTGATCGAGGTGAACGACAAGCAGAACGACCAGCAGGCCAAGGCCAAGATCGACGAGATCAAGGCGCGCCTGGACAAGGGCGAGGACTTCGCCAAGCTGGCCAAGGAGCTGTCCAACGACACCGGCTCCGCCGCCAATGGCGGTGACCTCGGCTTCGCTGGCCGTGGCGTGTATGACCCGGCCTTCGAAGAGTCGCTGTACGCGCTGAAGAAGGGCGAAGTTTCCGCTCCGGTGAAGACTTCCTACGGCTGGCACCTGATCAAGCTGCTGGGCGTCGAAGCGCCGGAGGTTCCGACCTTCGACAGCCTGAAGGCCAAGCTGGAGCACGAAGCCAAGACCCAGCTGGTCGAGCAGCGTTTCGTCGATGCCACCAAGCAGCTGGAAAGCTCTGCCTACGAGGCTTCAGATCTGGCCCAGCCGGCCCAGGACATGGGCTTGAAGGTGCAGACCAGCAAGCCGTTCGGCAAGGAAGGCGGCGAAGGTGTCACGGCTAACCGCCAGGTCATCCAGTCCGCTTTCAGCCCCGAAGTACTGGAAGAGGGGGCCAACAGCGGCGCCATCGAACTGGATCCGGACACCGTGGTCGTGCTGCGCGTGAAGGCGCACCACAAGCCTGAGCAGGAAACCCTGGAGCAGGTCAGTGCCGATATCCTCAAGCGCCTGCAGGTCGAGCACGCTGCAGTCGATGCCAAGTCTCGCGGTGAAACACTGCTGGCTGGCCTGCGCGACGGCAAGATCCCGCTGACCCAGGCCCAGGAAGGCCAGCAGTGGAAGGTCGTGGAAGCGGCCGCCCGTGGTCAGGAAGGCGTCGATCCGGTCGTGCTGCAGAGCGTGTTCCGCATGGTTCGCCCGGAAGGTGCCGACAAGCCCAGCCTGGGCGGTGTCGCGTTGCAGAACGGCGACTTCGTGCTGGTCAAGCTCAGCGGTGTGAGCGAGCCGGAGGCCAAGCCGACCGAGGAGGAAAAGGCGATGTACCGGCGCTTCCTCGCCTCGCGCAGCGGCCAGGATGATTTCTCCGCCTTCCGCCGTTACCTGCAGGATCAGGCGAAAGTCGAGAAATTCGACGAAGCCAAGAAGTAAGAGACTGGGGCCGCGCAAGCGGCCCTCGTTTTATCGGGTAAAGGAAAAAGGCCGCATTCGCGGCCTTTTTCTTTGCCTGGAGCAAAGCCTCAGTCGTCGCTGAGCGGCCCCATTGCCGTGGTGTTGAAACCGCCATCGACATAGAGGATTTCGCCACTGATGCCACTGGCCAGGTCCGAGCACAGAAATGCACCGGCGTTGCCGACTTCCTCGATGGTCACATTGCGCCGCAGCGGTGTCTGGCGTTCGTTGGCGGCGAGCATCTTGCGGAAGCTCTTGATGCCCGAGGCGGCGAGCGTGCGAATGGGGCCTGCGGAGATGGCGTTGACGCGAATGCCCTCCGGGCCGAGGCTGCCGGCCAGGTAGCGCACGCCGGCTTCCAGGCTGGCCTTGGCCATGCCCATGACGTTGTAGTTGGGCATCGTGCGCTCGGCGCCCAGGTAGGAGAGGGTGAGCAGGCTGCCGTTGCGGCCCTGCATCAGCTCGCGGCCGGCCTTGGCCAGGGCGATGAAGCTATAGGCGCTGATGTCGTGGGCGATCCGGAAGCCTTCGCGGGTGGTGACCTCGGTGAAGTCGCCGTCGAGTTGGTCGCCTGGTGCGAAGCCCACCGAGTGGACAATACAGTCAAGCCCATCCCACTGCTTCCCCAGCTCGGCGAACACGGCTGCGATGTCCGCGTCGTTGGCTACGTCACAGGGGAAGCACAGCTCCGCGCTGGAGCCCCAGCCAGCAGCGAACTCTTCCACGCGGCCCTTGAGCTTGTCGTTCTGGTAGGTAAAGGCGAGTTCGGCGCCTTCCCGGTGCATCGCCGCGGCGATGCCGGAGGCGATGGACAGTTTGCTGGCGACTCCGACGATCAGTACGCGCTTGCCTGCGAGAAATCCCATATTCACTCCTTGATCATGTGAGGTCAGGTCGGTGCCGGGACCATGAAGGCTGCTTCCAGCAGTTGCTGTGTGTACGCATGCTGCGGCGCGGCGAAGACATCCTCGGCCATGCCCTGTTCGACCACCTTGCCATGGCGAATCACCATCAACTGGTGGCTGAGGGCTTTCACTACAGCCAGGTCGTGGCTGATGAACAGGTAGGTCAGGTTGTACTTGGCCTGCAGGCCGCGCAGCAGCTCGACAACCTGGCGCTGCACGGTGCGGTCCAGTGCCGAGGTCGGTTCGTCCAGCAGGATCAGCGCTGGCTTGAGCACCAGCGCTCGGGCAATGGCGATGCGCTGCCGCTGGCCTCCGGAGAACTCGTGGGGGTAACGGTGCCGGGTGTCCGGGTCGAGCCCGACCTCCCTGAGCGCTTCGATGATCGCCTGCTCGCGTTCCTCGGCCGTGCCCATGCCATGGATCTCCAGGCCTTCGCCGACGATCTGGCCCACCGACATGCGCGGGCTGAGGCTGCCGAACGGATCCTGGAAGACTACCTGCATCTCGCGACGCAGGGGCCTGACTTCCGCCTGGTTCATGCCTTCGATGGCCTGACCCTCGAAGCGGATGCCGCCCTGGCTGTTGATCAGGCGCAGGATGGCCAGGCCGAGGGTCGACTTGCCTGAGCCGCTCTCGCCGACGATGCCCAGGGTCTGACCACGCGGCAGGCTGAAGTCGATGCCGTCCACGGCCTTGACGTGATCGACGGTCTTGCGGAACACGCCTTTCTTGATCGGGAACCACACGCGCAGGTCGTCGACCTCCAGCAAGGGCGCTCCTGGCTCGTTCTGTGCGGGGGTACCACTGGGCTCGGCTCCGAGCAATTCGCGCGTGTAAGGGTGCTGGGGGGCCTCGAAGAGGGCTTCGCAATCCGCTTGCTCGACAATGCAGCCGCGCTGCATCACGCAGACGCGGTGGGCGATGCGCCGCACCAGGTTGAGATCGTGGGTGATCAGCAGCATGGCCATGCCCAGCCGTTGCTGCAGGTCGCGCAGCAGGTCAAGGATCTTCAGCTGCACGGTGACGTCCAGTGCCGTGGTCGGTTCGTCGGCGATCAGCAGTTCCGGCTCGCAGGCCAGGGCCATGGCGATCATCACCCGCTGGCGCTGGCCGCCGGAGAGTTCGTGCGGATAGGCCTTGAGGCGGCTGGCCGGGTTGGGGATGCCCACCAGCTCCAGCAGCTCCAGCGTGCGCGCGCGTGCCTGGACGCCGTTCATGCCCTTGTGCAGGGCCAAGACTTCACCGATCTGCTTCTCGATGCTGTGCAGCGGGTTCAGCGAGGTCATGGGTTCCTGGAACACCATGGCGATGCGGTTGCCGCGGATACCCCGAAGTTTGCGCTCGGGCAGCTTGAGCAGGTCCTTGCCGGCATAATGGATGCTGCCCGAAGGATGGCTGGCGGTGGGGTAGGGCAGCAGGCGCAGGATCGAGTGCGCGGTTACCGATTTGCCGGAGCCGCTTTCGCCCACCAGTGCCAGGGTCTCGCCCTTGCGGATGTCGAAGCTGATGTGTTCCACCGCGCGCACCTGCTCGTCGCCGCAGAGGAAATCGACGGACAGGTCGCGGACTTCGATGAGGTTCTCGTTCTGGTTCATCTCACTTCCTCGGGTCGAAGGCATCGCGGGCGGCTTCGCCGATGAACACCAGCAGGCTCAGCATCACGGCCAGCACCACGAAGGCGGTGATGCCCAGCCAGGGCGCCTGCAGGTTGGACTTGCCCTGGGCGACCAGCTCGCCCAGCGACGGTGCGCCGGCGGGCAGACCGAAGCCGAGGAAGTCCAGGGAGGTCAGGGTGCCGATCGCGCCAGTGAGGATGAAGGGCATGAAGGTCAGGGTGGAGATCATCGCGTTGGGCAGGATGTGGCGGAACATGATCGCCCCGTTGCGCATGCCCAGGGCGCGCGCGGCGCGCACGTACTCGAGGTTGCGGCCACGGAGAAACTCGGCGCGGACCACGTCCACCAGGCTCATCCAGGAAAACAGCAGCATGATTCCCAGCAGCCACCAGAACCCAGGCTGCACGAAGCTGGCGAGGATAATCAGCAGGTAGAGCACCGGCAGACCCGACCAGATTTCCAGGAAGCGCTGGCCGAGAAGGTCGATCCAGCCGCCATAGAAGCCCTGCAGCGCACCCACGACGACGCCGACGATGGAACTGAGCACGGTGAGAATCAGGGCGAATAGCACCGATACGCGGAAGCCGTAGATTACCCGCGCCATGACATCGCGGGCCTGGTCGTCGGTGCCCAGCCAGTTCTCCGCACTGGGAGACGAAGGCGCCGGCACGCGCAGGTCGTAGTTGATAGTGTCGTAGCTGTAGGCGATCGGCGGCCAGAGTATCCAGCCGTCCTTCTGCGCGATCTGCTCGCGCATGTACGGGCTCTTGTAGTTGGCTTCCATGGGGAACTCGCCGCCGAAGGCGGTTTCCGGGTAGCGCTTGACCACCGGGAAGTACCACTGGCCGTCGTAGTGGATCGCCAGGGGCTTGTCGTTGGCGATCAGCTCGGCGCCCAGGCTGAGGATGAACAGCGTGAGGAATAGCCAGAGCGACCACCAGCCACGCTTGTTGGCCTTGAAGCGCGCCCAGCGGCGCAGATTGATGGGAGACAGGCGCATCGGATTACTCCCGGTTCTCGAAGTCGATGCGCGGATCGACCAGCGTGTAGAGGACGTCGCTGACCAGCTTCATGATCAGGCCGAACAGGGTGAAGATGAACAGCGTACCGAACACCACCGGGTAGTCGCGGTTCAGCGCCGCCTCGAAGCTGAGCAGGCCCAGGCCGTCGAGGGAGAAGATCACCTCGATCAGCAGCGAGCCGGTGAAGAAGATGCCCAGCAGGGCCGAGGGCAGGCCGGCGATGATCAGCAGCATGGCGTTGCGGAACACGTGGCCGTAGAGCACGCGGCGCTCGGTCAGGCCCTTGGCGCGGGCGGTGACCACGTACTGCTTGCCGATCTCGTCGAGGAAGCTGTTCTTGGTCAGCAGGGTGATGGTGGCGAAGTTGCCGATCACCAGCGCGGTGATGGGCAGCGCCAGGTGCCAGAAGTAGTCGCGGACCTTGCCGGCCCAGGTCAGCTCGTCGAAGTTGTTGGAGGTCAGCCCTCGCAAGGGGAACCAGTCCCAGTAGCTGCCGCCGGCGAACAGCACTACCAGCAGGATGGCGAAGAGGAAGGCGGGGATCGCGTAGCCGACGATGATCGCCGAGCTGGTCCAGACGTCGAAATGGCTGCCGTGGCGCACCGCCTTGGCGATGCCCAGCGGGATCGACACCAGGTACATGATCAGTGTGCTCCAAAGCCCCAGGGAGATGGAGACGGGCAGCTTCTCGACGATCAGGTCGGTGACCTTGGCATCGCGGAAGAAACTCTGGCCGAAGTCCAGGTGCACGTAGTTCTTGAGCATGATCCAGAAGCGTTCGGGTGCCGGCTTGTCGAAGCCGTACATCTTCTCGATTTCCTTCACCAGCTCCGGGTCCAGGCCCTGGGCGCCGCGATAGTGCGTGCCTGCCGCAGCAACTTCCCCGCCGCCACCGGAGATGCGTCCGGTGGCGCCGCCGCTGGCGGCATCGAAACCTTCCAGCTTGGCGATCATCTGCTCCACCGGGCCGCCGGGGGCGGCCTGGATGATGATGAAGTTGATCAACAGGATGCCGAACAGGGTGGGAATGATCAGCAGCAGGCGCCGCAGGATGTAGGCCAGCATCAGTTGGCCCCTTGGGCGACGGCGCCGTCAGCCGGCGCTTCGGCTGCAGCCTTGGCGGCGGTCTTGGTCGGCTCGGCCTTCTCGCGGGCCTGCCACCAGGTTTGCAGCGCATAGCTGTAGGGCGGCAGCTTCTCCGGGTGGGCGATGCGGTTCCAGTAGGCGATGCGCCAGTTGCCCAGGTACCAGTTGGGCACCACGTAGTGGCCCCAGAGCAGCGCGCGATCGAGGGCGCGGGCGTGGCGCACCAGGCTTTCGCGGGAGCCGGCGTTGATCAGGCCTTCCACCAGCGCGTCGATGCCCGGATCGCGCAGGCCGATGAAGTTGCGGCTGCCCGGCTTGTCGGCGCTGCTGGAGTGCCAGAATTCGCGCTGCTCATTGCCCGGCGAGCTGGATTGCGGCCAACTGCTGACGATCATGTCATAGTCCCGCGAGCGCAGGCGGTTGATGTATTGCGAGACGTCGACCCGGCGCAGTTGCATGTCGATGCCCAGCTCCGCGAGGTTGCGCTTGAAAGGCAGCAGTACGCGCTCGAAGTCGGCCTGGGCGAGCATGAATTCGAAGCTCAGCTGCTTGCCGTCCGGGCCGACCATCTTGTCGTTCTCGATCTTGTAGCCAGCCTCCAGCAGCAACTGGTAGGCCTTGCGCTTCTGCTCGCGGATGATGCCGCTGCCGTCGCTGGTGGGCGGCACGTAGACCTGGGTGAAGACCTGCGGTGGCAGCTTGTCGCGCAGCGGTTCGAGGATTTTCAGCTCTTCCGCGTCAGGCAACTCCTTGGCGGCCATCTCGGAGTTCTCGAAGTAGCTGCCGTCGCGCAGGTAGGAGCCGAAGAACAGCTGCTTGTTGGTCCACTCGAAGTCGAACAGGTTGGTGATCGCTTCGCGCACGCGCGGGTCCTGGAACACCGGGCGGCGGATGTTGAAGGCGTAGGCCTGCATGCCCCACGGATTTCCGTTCACCGGCTCCTCGCGGACGATGCGGCCGTCACGCACGGCGGGCGAATCGTAGGCGGTCGCCCAGTTCTTCGCGATGCGCTCGTCGTTGAAGTCGAATTGCCCGGCCTTGAAGGCTTCCAGGGCGACGGTCAGGTCGCGGTAGGACTCCACCACCACGGCGTCGAAGTTGTTGAAGCCGCGGTTCACCGGCAGCTTGTCGCCCCACCAGTCCTTGACCCGCTCGTAGCGGATCGAGCGGCCGGCCTCGACCTTGGCGATGCGGTACGGTCCGCTGCCCAGCGGCGGTTCCATGTTGGTCTTGTTGAAGTCGCGGTTGGCCCACCAGTGCTTGGGCAGGATCGACAGCTGGCCAAGGATCAGCGGCAGTTCGCGGTTGTCGCCGTGCTTGAAGTCGAAGCGCACGCGCAGCTTGTCCTCGGCCACCACCTTGTCGACGTCCGCGTAGTAGTTGCGGTACATCGGGTCGCCGTCCTTCATCAGCGTCTCGAAGGTGAACACCACGTCTTCGGCGGTGACCGGCGTGCCATCCTGGAAACGCGCCTGGGGACGCAGGTAGAAGCGTACGAAGCGATGCTCCGGGTCCTTCTCGATCTTCTCGGCGAGCAGGCCGTACTCGGTGAAGGGCTCGTCGAGTGAGTGGAAGGTGAGGGTGTCGTAGATCAGGTTGATCTGCGGCGCCGAGTTGCCCTTGGCGATGAAGGGGTTGAGGCTGTCGAAGCCGCCGAAGTCGGAGAGACGCAGCGTGCCGCCCTTGGGCGCATCGGCATTGACGAAGTCGAAATGCTTGAAGTTCGCCGGGTATTTCGGTGCCTCGTCATACAGGGTGATGGCGTGCTGCGGCGCGGCCTGCGCGCTGCCCAGCAGTCCCAGCAACAGGCCGGCGCAGAGCGCGGCGCGGCGGGGGCTTTTCATAGGGTGTTCTCCTGGTCTTTTTGCCACCACGCGCGCAAGCCCAAGGTGTAGGGCGGCGTGGTGACGAAGGCGAAGCGGTTGCGGTACGCCAGTCGATGCTTGTTCAGGTACCAGTTGGGAATGCTGTAGTGCTGCCACAGCAGTACCCTGTCCAGCGCGCGGGCGGCGGCCTCCTGCTGGTCGCGGTCAGGGGCGCCCAGCAGTTTTTCGAGCATCGCGTCCACCACGGGATCGGCGATGCCCGCATAGTTCTTGCTGCCCTTGACCGCCACCTGGCTGGAGTGGAAGTACTGCCATTGTTCGAGGCCGGGGCTGAGGGTCTGGGGCAGGGTCATCAGAATCATGTCGTAGTCGAACTGGTCCAGACGCTGTTTGTACTGGGCGCGGTCCACGGTGCGCAAGCTCGCATCGATACCGATGCTGGCCAGATTCTCGCGATAGGGCTGGAGTATCCGCTCCAGGCTGGGATTGACCAGCAGGATTTCGAAGCGCAGCTGTTTGCCGTTGGCGTCCAGCAGGCGATCGCCGGAGAGCTTCCAGCCGGCTTCGCCCAATAGACCCAATGCGTGGCGCAGGGTTTCCCGCGGGATGCCGGCGCCCTTGGTCACCGGCACGCTGAAGGGGCGCTTGAATAGCGCTTCAGGCAGTTGCTGGCGATACGGAGAAAGCAGCAGCCACTCCTTGCCTTGGGGCGCCCCGGTGGCGGCGAAGGTGCTGTTGGGGTAGTAGCTGCTGGCGCGTACGTAGGCGTCGTTGAACAGGGCGCGGTTGGTCCACTCGAAGTCGAACATCATCCCCAGCGCTTCGCGCAGGCGGCGGTCGGCGAAGGTCGCCCGGCGGGTGTTGAGGAACAGAGCCTGGGTCTGGGTGGGGATCTGGTGGGGGATTTCCACCTTTACGACCTCGCCCCGGCGCACCGCCGGGAAGCGGTAGTTGCTGCGCCAGTTCTTCGCCTGGTGCTCGATGTAGATGTCGAACTCACCGGCCTTGAAGGCTTCGAAGGCGATACCGGCGTCGCGGTAGAAGTCCACCTCGACGCGGTCGAAATTGTACTTGCCACGGTTCACCGCCAGGTTCGCCCCCCACCAGTCCTTGGCCCGCTCGAACACCAGTCGGCGCCCTGGTACCACCTCGGTGATCCGATACGGGCCGCTGCCCAGCGGTGGCTCGAAGGTGGTGGCCTGGAAGTCGCGGCCTTTCCAGTAGTGTTGCGGCAGCACCGGCATCTCGCCCAGGCGCAGGATCAGCAACGGATTGTTGTGGCGCTTGAAGACGAAGCGGATGCTCCGAGCAGAAAGGATGTCGACCCGCTGCACTTCCTGCAGGTTGGTGCGGTACATCGGGTGGCCGTGTTTGAGCAGGGTGCGGTAGGAAAATGCAACGTCGTAGGCAGTGATCGGCTTGCCATCGTGGAAGCGTGCTTCCGGGCGCAGGTTGAACACCACCCAGCTGCGGTCCTCGGCGTATTCCACGCTGCGGGCGATCAGGCCGTAGCTGGAGGCGGGCTCGTCACCGGAGGGGTCATACAGGCCGGTACCGACCATCAGCGGCTCGTTCAGCTCGCTGACGCCGTACTGCAGGAAGTCCGCGGTACTCACCGGCGGGCTGCCCTTGAAGGTATAGGGGTTGAGTGTGTCGAAGGTGCCCAGGCCCATCAGCCGCAGCAGGCCGCCCTTGGGGGCGTTGGGATTGACCCAGGCGAAGTGGTCGAAACTGGCCGGGTATTTGAGGTCGCCGAATTGCGCGTACCCGTGGCTTTCGGTGATCTGGGCGGAGGCGGGGACGCCCAGGAAGAGTCCCAGGAGCAGGAGAGACAAGCGACGCATCAGGCGTAGGATCCGATCCTGGCTGGCTGAGGGGTAATTGCGTCGTACAGTAGCAGCTTGTCCCTGCCGCCAGAAGTCATGAAGCCGGGGCATGCAGGCCCCGGCGCAGAAGTGGGATCAGCGGCTCGCGGTGTCGAGGTACAGCGTGATGGTCTGGCCAGGCTTAAGAGCCTTGCCACTGCGTGGGTTCCAGCGCTTGATGTGCTGCATCTCGACGTTGAAGCGCTTGGCGATCAGGTACATCGAGTCGCCTTGCTTGACCTTGTAGTAGGTCGCGGTGTCCTGCTTGGCCTTGGCTTTGCTGTTGGCCGCCAGTTGGGTGGCGGCGGCGCTCTGCAGCTTGAGGGTCTGGCCGGGTTTTACGCCGTGGCTGTCCAGTCCGTTCCAGCGCTTGAGGTCGGCCACGTCGACGCCGTTTTTCTTGGCGATCTGCCAGAGTGTGTCGCCATTCTTCACGGTGTAGCTGCGGGTGGCGACACGCGCGCTGGCGGTGGTCTTCGAGCTTTCCACCTGAGCCAACTGGCGCGGGCTTTCCGGCTCGATGACCGGGCGGCCCGGCTGGCCGGGGATCACCAGGGTCTGGCCGTTGCGCAGGCGGTTGGCGCTCAGGCGGTTGGCTGCCTTGAGTTCGGCGACGCTCAGGCGGTAGCGCTGGGCGATGCTGTGCAGGCTGTCGCCCTTGCGTACCCGGTAGCGGCTACCGGAGCTGGTTGCCACGGTTGCCGCCAGCGGCTTGAGTTCGACAGGCTGCAGGTTGGCGACGCCAGCCTTGAGCGAGTCGGCCTTGTTCAGCGGCACCAGTAGGTGGTGCGGGCCGTCGAGAGTCACACCGCGCTTGAAGGCTGGGTTGAGCTGCTGCAGTTCGTCCTGGTCCAGGTCGGCGACGGCGGCGACCTGGGAGAGATCCAGGCCCGGCTTGACGCGGATCGAGGTGAAGTAGGGCTGGTTGGCGATGGGGCTGAGGTTGATGCCGTAGATGGTCGGGGCATTCACCAGTTGCGACAGGGCCAGCAGCTTGGGCACGTAGTCCTGGGTTTCCTGCGGCAACGGCAGGTTCCAGTAGTCGGTGGGCAGGCCGAGGCGCTCGTTGCGCTCGATCGCCCGGCTGACGGTACCTTCGCCGGCGTTGTAGGCGGCCAGGGCGAGCAGCCAGTCGCCATTGAACATGTCATGCAGACGGTTCAGGTAGGTGAGCGCGGCGTTGGTCGACGCGGTGATATCGCGGCGGCCGTCGTAGAAGTTGGTCTGGCGCAGGTTGAAGTGCGTGCCGGTACTGGGGATGAACTGCCACAGGCCCACGGCCTGGGCGCGCGACACTGCCATCGGGTTGTACGAGCTCTCGATCATCGGCAGCAGCGCGAGCTCCAGTGGCATGTCGCGCTCTTCCAGGCGCTCGACGACGTAGTGCATATACGGTGCGCCGCGCTCGCTGGCGTTCTCCAGGAACGACTGGTTGCTCATGAACCACAGGCGCTGACGCTCGATACGCGGGTTGGTGTTGAGCTGGTCCTGCAGCTGGAAACCGCCACGCATGCGTTCCCAGATATCGTTCTGGGACGCCGTCCAGGCAGGATTGAACTGCACATCGACGGCGCGGGATGCGTTGCGGATCGGGCCGTTGCTGGCTACTTGGCTGGTCGACTGGCACCCAGCCAGGCCCGCGGCGAGAAGGACAATAGAGACTCGGATGGCTCGTGCCAATGCGTCTAGATCGGAGGTATTTCTGGTCTTGGGCGGCATTGGTTGATGACTTTGTCCGGGGCAAAAATTTCGGCGATTCTAGAAACCGAGCCTGCTCTGGTCAAGATTTCGCCAGGCCTCAGAACTGATCCTTCCAGCGGCGAATGGTCGCAAAGACCTCTTCCGGCGTGCGGATTTGCTGGCCATTCCGCTCGTCGGCCATTTTCTTAACGGATGTTTCTGACACGCGAAGGAAAGGATTCGTCGCCCTCTCCAGGTCAATGGAAGAAGGCAGGCTGATCTTCCCCTGTTCGCGCCAGCGGCTGACTTCTTCGAAGCGCGCCAGGACGACCGGGTTTTCCGGCTCCACCGCACAAGCGAAGCGCAGGTTACTCAAGGTGTATTCGTGGGCGCAGTACACAGCAGTGTGGCCGGGCAGGGCGGCCAGCCGGCTCAGCGAGGCATGCATCTGGGCCGGCGTGCCTTCGAACAGGCGGCCGCAGCCCGCCGCGAACAGGGTGTCGCCGCAGAACAGCAGCGGCTGCTCTCCTTCCTCGATGCTGTCTGCTGCATGGAAAAAGGCGATGTGGCCCAGGGTATGGCCGGGTACGTGGATGACCTCGAAATCCAGTCCGAGCACCTCCACATGGTCGCCGTCCTCCAGCGCCACGTCGCGCCCTGGAATCTTCTCCCCTGCAGGCCCCAGCACGCGGGCGCCGGTCTCGGACTTCAGGCGGGCAACGCCACCGACATGATCGGCATGGTGATGGGTAATCACGATGTCGGTCAGCTTCCAGCCAGGATGGGCCAGCAGCCATTGCTCGACCGGTGCGGCATCACCCGGATCGACCACGGCGCATTCGCGGCGGGTCACATCCTGCAACAGCCAGAGGTAGTTGTCGGAAAAGGCGGGCAGGGCATCTATCTGTATCATGGATCGAAAGTCGCCAAGTGGTGGGCATTGGCGCATAGTAGTGCGGATACGCACTTTTGTGTCGCGCTGTGCCACAGGGGGACGTGATGATCGAAGAACCCTTCGCCCAGGCCGATGCCGACTGGCTGGAGCTGATCGACCAGGCTCGCCATTGGCTGTCCGGGCCGATTGGCGGAATGATGCTCGCCGAAGAGCAGCAGTTGCTGATCGACGAACTGGAGCGCTATTTCGGCGGTTACCTGGTCCATTACGGGCCGCATGCGGAGTTGCCGGCCAGCGTTGGCAACATCCAGCGCGGCGTGCGCCTCGGGCCGCCGCTGCCCGGCGTGGAGATCGCCTGCGACGAAGCGGCCTGGCCGCTGGGCGAGCACGCCGCGGACGTGGTGCTGCTGCAGCATGGCCTGGATTTCTGCCTGTCGCCGCACCGTTTATTGCGTGAAGCGGCGCGCAGCGTGCGTCCCGGAGGGCACCTGCTGGTGGTCGGGGTGAATCCCCGGAGCGCCTGGGGTATTCGCCACTACTTCGCTCGTGATGCCTTGCGCCGCGCCCGCTGCATCTCGCCCGGTCGTGTCTGCGACTGGCTCAACCTGCTGGGCTTCGCGCTGGAGAAACGCCGCTTCGGGTGTTATCGTCCGCCGCTTGCATCGGCGAAATGGCAGGGCCGTCTGGCCCGCATGGAAACCTGGGGCCCCGTGCTGCAGGGCTCCGGCGCCGGCTTCTATCTATTGGTGGCGCGCAAGCTGGTGGTCGGTCTGCGGCCCCTGCGTCAGCCCCGTCGTGAACCGCGCGGCCAACTGGTGCCGCTGCCGGTGGCCAAGGTCAGTCGTCGCGATTCCGAGTCCTGAAAGCGAGCCAAATGAGCGAAGAGAAAGTCGAGATCTACACCGACGGCGCCTGCAAGGGCAACCCGGGGCCGGGTGGCTGGGGCGCCGTGCTGTTCTACAAGGGTGCCGAGCGCGAGTTGTGGGGCGGCGAGGCCGAAACCACCAACAACCGCATGGAACTGATGGCCGCCATCATGGCCCTCGCCGCGCTCAAGCGGCATTGCGACGTGCGCATCGTCACCGATTCGCAGTACGTCATGCAGGGCATCACCGAGTGGATGGTCAACTGGAAGAAGCGTGGCTGGAAGACTGCCGCCAAGCAGCCGGTGAAGAATGCCGACCTGTGGCAGGCGCTGGACGAGCAGGTGAACCGGCATACTGTCGAATGGCGCTGGGTGCGCGGCCACACCGGCCATCCCGGCAACGAGCGTGCCGACATGCTCGCCAACCGCGGCGTGAGCGAACTGCCGCGCTAAGCGTCCCGCTATCAGCATCAAGCTCGCCCGGATCAGCCCGGGCGAATCAACCGCAAGAAGGTTTCTCACAGAATGCGCAGCGTCGTACTCGATACTGAAACGACCGGTATGCCGGTCACCGACGGCCACCGGATCATCGAGATCGGTTGCGTCGAACTCGAAGGCCGCCGCCTGACTGGCCGGCACTTCCACGTCTACCTGCAGCCCGACCGCGAGATCGACGAGGGCGCCATCGCCGTCCACGGCATCACCAACGAGTACGTCAAGGACATGCCGCGCTTCCGCGAGGTGGCCAATGACTTCTTCGAGTTCATCAATGGCGCGCAGCTGATCATCCACAACGCGGCGTTCGACGTTGGCTTCATCAACAACGAGTTTGCCCTGATCGGTCAGAGCGAGCGCGCCGAAGTCGCCGACTACTGCTCTATCCTCGACACCTTGCTGATGGCCCGCGAGCGCCATCCGGGCCAGCGCAACAACCTCGATGCGCTGTGCAAGCGCTATGGCGTCGACAACTCCGGCCGTGATTTGCACGGCGCACTGCTTGATGCCGAGATTCTGGCCGACGTCTACCTGGCAATGACCGGTGGCCAGACCAGCCTGTCGCTGGCGGGCAATGGCGCCGAAGGTGACGGCAGCGGGCGCGCCACGGCCACGGCGATTCGCCGCCTGGCGGCCGAACGTGGGTTGACCCGGGTGATCCGCGCCACCGATGCCGAAATCGAGGCGCATGTCGCGCGCTTGGCGGTGATCGAGAAGTCCGCTGGCGGCCCGTCGCTGTGGGCGCAGATGGAAGCACCGAAGGAGTGATCCTCCGCGTTGACCGAGAAAAGGCCCCTGAACAGGGGCCTTTTCATGTCTGTGGGCGCTAGCCAGAGCAAAGCGCTCGAGGTGAGCGTTCCTGTCAGCCACGCGACGTTTTCGTACAGCCGTCAGTCCAGCGCATTCCCCTACATTCCGTGAGTCCATACTCTGAAGAGGATCGACGCCAGTCGTACGTCTTTTCAGGGGTTCACAATGTACAAAGACCTGAAGTTCCCCATCCTCATCGTTCACCGCGACATCAAGGCCGATACTGTGGCCGGCGACCGGGTGAGGGATATCGCGCGGGAGCTGGAGCAGGACGGCTTCAGCATCCTCTCCACTGCGAGCTCCGCGGAGGGGCGCATCGTCGCCTCCACCCACCATGGTCTCGCCTGCATCCTGGTTGCCGCCGAGGGGGCGGGGGAGAACCAGCGGTTGCTGCAGGACGTGGTGGAGCTGATCCGCATGGCACGGGTGCGCGCGCCGCAATTGCCGATCTTCGCCCTGGGCGAGCAGATGACCATCGAGAATGCGCCGGCCGAATCCATGGCCGACCTGCACCAGTTGCGCGGCATCCTTTATCTGTTCGAAGACACCGTGCCGTTCCTCGCGCGCCAGGTCAGCCGTGCGGCGCGCAAATACCTGGAAGGCCTGTTGCCGCCGTTCTTCCGCGCGCTGGTGGAGCACACCGCGCAGTCCAACTATTCCTGGCACACGCCCGGCCATGGCGGTGGCGTGGCCTATCGCAAGAGCCCGGTGGGGCAGGCCTTTCACCAGTTCTTCGGCGAGAACACCCTGCGGTCGGACCTCTCGGTCTCAGTGCCCGAACTGGGCTCGCTGCTCGATCACACCGGCCCGCTCGCCGAGGCGGAGGCCCGCGCCGCGCGCAATTTCGGCGCCGACCACACCTTTTTCGTGATCAATGGCACCTCCACGGCGAACAAGATCGTCTGGCATTCCATGGTCTGCCGCGATGACCTGGTGCTGGTGGACCGCAACTGCCACAAGTCGATTCTCCACTCGATCATCGTGACCGGCGCCATCCCGCTGTACCTGACGCCGGAGCGCAACGAGCTGGGCATCATCGGGCCGATCCCGTTGTCCGAGTTCAGCCGCGAATCCATCGCCGCGAAGATAGAGGCCAGCCCGCTGGCGCGTGGCCGCGAGCCGAAAGTGCGGTTGGCGGTGGTCACCAATTCCACCTATGACGGCCTCTGCTACAACGCGCAGATGATCAAGCAGGCCCTGGGCGACAGCGTCGAGGTACTGCATTTCGACGAAGCCTGGTACGCCTACGCGGCGTTCCATGAGTTCTACGGCGGCCGCTACGGCATGGGCACCCGCCGCGATGACAGCGGCCCGCTGGTGTTCACCACTCACTCCACGCACAAGATGCTCGCGGCGTTCAGCCAGGCCTCGATGATCCACGTGCAGGACGCAGGCTCCCGGCGCTTTGAGCAGGCGCGCTTCAACGAAGCCTTCATGATGCACATCTCCACCTCGCCGCAGTACGGCATCATCGCCTCGCTGGACGTGGCCTCGGCAATGATGGAGGGTCCGGCGGGGCGCTCGCTGATCCAGGAGACTTTCGACGAGGCCCTGAGCTTCCGTCGGGCATTGGCCAACGTACAGCAGAACCTCGCCGAGGACGACTGGTGGTTCTGCGTCTGGCAGCCGCCGGGCGTCGAGGGGACCGACGAGGTGAAGACCCGCGACTGGGTGCTGGAGCCCAATGCCGACTGGCACGGTTTCGGCGACGCGGTGGAAGACTACGTCCTGCTCGACCCGATCAAGGTGACCCTGGCCACACCGGGCCTGACCGCCGGCGGCCGGCTGGATTCGCGGGGAATTCCCGCCGCGGTAGTCAGCCGCTTCCTCTGGGAGCGCGGGCTGGTGGTGGAGAAGACCGGGCTGTATTCCTTCCTCGTACTCTTCTCCATGGGCGTGACCAAGGGCAAATGGAGCACCCTGGTCACCGAGCTGCTGGAGTTCAAGCGCAGCTACGATGCCAACCAGCCGCTGGCGGATGCCCTGCCCAGCGTCGCCCAGGCCGGCGGCGCGCGGTATGCAGGTATGGGCCTGCGCGACCTGTGCGATGAACTGCACCGCTGTTATCGCGACCACGCCACGGCGAAGGCGATGAAGCGCATGTACACGGTGCTCCCGGAGATCGCCATACGCCCGGCCGACGCATACGCGCAACTGGTGCGCGGCGAGGTCGAGGCGGTACCTATCGATCGGTTGGAAGGGCGCGTTGCCGCGGTGATGCTGGTGCCTTATCCGCCAGGAATCCCGCTGATCATGCCGGGCGAACGGTTCACCGAATCCACCCGTTCCATACTCGATTACCTGGCCTTCGCCCAGAGTTTCGAGCGCGACTTCCCCGGCTTCGATTCGGACGTCCATGGCCTGCAGGTGCGCGAGGTAGATGGGCAGAAGCGTTACACCGTGGAGTGCTGCAAATGACCGTCCGGCTACTGATAGAAGTGACATACATCACTGTATGAAAAGTGGAACTATTCTTGTGCGCACCGGTAAAGGGAGAACTTGAGGAAAAAGGGAGGTTTCCCCTATGCGCTGTCCCATGACGTTGCCGAATGAGAGTGAGCGCCTGAGCGCACTCTCCGACTATGGATTCGACGACGAAAGCCTGCTGCCCAGCCTGGACCCGGTGGTGCAGATTGCGGTCCGCATGTTCGGCATGCCCGTTGCGGCGGTGAACATGATCGGCAGTGACCATGTGTTCTTCGCCGCCGCCACAGGCATCGGCGAGGTGGACATGGGACGCGACGTATCCTTCTGCGCCCATGCCATCGCCCAGGACGGGGTGATGGTGGTGGGCGACGCCAGCCGCGATGAGCGCTTCCACGACAATCCGCTGGTGACCGCGCCCAATGGCGTGCGCTTCTATGCCGGCGTGCCGCTGCTTTCAGTGGAAGGGCAGGCGCTGGGGGCTCTCTGCATCATCGACAGCAGGCCCCACGAGGACTTTTCCGGTGAGGACCGCGAACGCCTGGTCGAGCTGGCGCGCATGGCGTCGGACCGGCTCGAGTTGCGGCGCATCGAAGTCGCCTCGTCGCGCACCCGGCCATTGTTCGAGGAATACGCCGGTACCTCACCCACGCCCGTGGTGTGGTTCGACTGCTGGGGTGAGATCGGCGCCTGGAACGAGGCGGCGGCCAACTTGTTCGGTTACGACCTGGTCGAAGGCAGCGGGCAGGCTTTCGAGCTGCTGTTACCTGAGCGTGAGCGTCCGTCATTCCGCGCGCTGATCAGCGGGGCCAGCGATGCCACTTCGCTGGATGGCGTGGCCGTGCCGGGGGAAATCACCGGTGTGCGCAAGGACGGTTCCGAGCTGTCCCTGGGCCTGACGCTGTTCAGTTGGTCGGAGAAGGGCAAGCTCAAGTTCGAGGCTGTACTCAAGGATCTCACCGCCCGCCATCAGGAGGAAGAAGCGCTGCGCCAACTGGCCAGCGTCGACGTGCTCACCGGATTGGCCAACCGTGGCCAGTTCTATCGCCGAACCGAGGAACTGCTGGTGCAGTCGCGGCCGGCGACGGTGCTGATGATCGATCTGGATGGCTTCAAGGACGTCAACGACTCCCTTGGCCATGCGGTCGGTGACGGCATCCTGCGGCAAGTGGCCGAACGGCTGGAGCGTCTGGCAACCGACGGCGCCACGGTCGCGCGAATCGGTGGCGACGAGTTCGCCATCCTCGAGCCCAACCTGCTTTCGCCGGAACACGCCATGCGTTTCGCCCAGGCCGTGATCGCCAGCATCGCCGAGCCGATCCTCATCGATGCCCATGAAATCCATGTTGCCGCCAGTTGTGGCGTGGCGCTGGCCCCGCTGCATGCCCAGGAAGCGCTGGAGCTGGTCGGTGACGCCGACCTGGCCTTGTTCAAGGCCAAGATCAGCGGGCGCAGTCATGCCTTCGTGTTCGTCCCGGCGCTGAAGATGGAGGCAGCGGCGCGGCACCTTTACGGCATGGAGCTGCATCGCGCAGTGGCCAATGGGGAGTTCCTGCTGTTCTACCAGCCCCAGGTCAGTCTGCGCGACGGCTCGCTGCGCGGCGCCGAAGCGCTGATCCGCTGGCAGCATCCGCAGCGCGGCCTGCTGTCGCCGGCGGCTTTCCTGCCGTCGCTGGAAGGCGGGCCGCTGGCGGCCATCGTCGGCGCCTGGATCCTGGACGAGGCCTGCGCCCAGGCGGCCTACTGGCGGCGCAACGGTGCGCCGGACCTGCGCATGGGCGTCAACCTGTTCGGCGCACAGTTCCGCATGGGCAACCTGGTCACCCAGGTGCTGGAGGCGCTGGAGCGTCACGGCCTGCCGGCCGAGGCGCTGGAGCTGGAAATCACCGAGAACATCGTGCTCAACCACGACGACAGCGTGCTCAGCACCCTGCAGAGCCTGCGCTCCTATGGGGTCGGCATCGCCTTCGACGATTTCGGCACCGGCTACGCATCGCTCAGCCTGCTCAAGACCTATCCGCTCTCGCGGATCAAGATCGACCGCAGCTTCGTCAACGGCATGCTGGAAACCCAGCAGGACTTCTCGGTGATCCGTGCCATCCTCGACATGGCGCGCAGTTTCGACCTGGAAACCATCGCCGAAGGCATCGAGACCACCGCGCAGCGCGACCGCCTGCGTGCCGAGCGCTGCAATGAAGGGCAGGGCTATCTGTTCGCCAAGCCGATGCCAGCGCTGCAGTTCGAGCAGCTGTACGGCCTTGGCGGGCGCCAGGTCGGCCGGGCCTGAGCGACGGATTTTCTGCAGCGACATTGACCTTACGGGGCGAAACCGTTCGAAACGGGCGGTGTCGCCTCGCAAATCGGTTTCCTCCTTTGCCCGGCGCTGTCTACCCTGTAGGACAGATCGCCGCTCTGCGTCTTCGCAAGGGGCAGGGCAACAAAATGAAAAGTACGGGTCGCGGGCTTCTAAGGAGCGCAGATGGCGGAAGCGAAAAAGGGCAGCATGGGGTTCTGGAGCTGCACTGCGCTGGTGGTCGGCAACATGGTCGGGTCTGGGGTATTCCTGCTGCCGTCGAGCCTGGCGGCGTTCGGCGGGCTCAGTCTGTTCGGCTGGCTGGTATCGAGCACCGGGGCGGTGATCCTGGCGTTTACCTTTGCCCGGCTCGCCCGGCTCAACCCCGGTGCGGGCGGCCCCTATGCCTACACCCGTGACGGCTTCGGCAGCTTTGCCGGCTACCTGTGTGCCTGGACCTACTGGAAAGCCGCATGGATCGGCAACGCCGCCATTGCCGTCACGCTGGTGGGCTACCTGCGGGTGTTCATTCCGGCGCTGGCCGATCCGCTGCTGATGGTCGCCACGGCCATTGGAGCGATCTGGCTGTGCACCCTGATCAACCTGCGCGGCATCACCGCCTTCGCCGTGGTGCAGAACTGCCTGACCGCGCTCAAGCTGATTCCGCTGCTGCTGGTCGGCATTCTTGGCTGGTTCCACTTCAATCCGGATTACCTGACCATCCCGGCGCCGAGCGAACTGCCGAACATGGGGTATGCCCAGGCCATCGCCACCACGGCGGCGCTGACGCTCTGGTCGTTCATCGGCCTGGAGTCGGCAACCGTGCCGGCGGACGATGTGCGGGACCCGAAGAAGACCATCCCCCGCGCCACACTGTTCGGCACCCTGGCGGCCGCATCGGTGTACATCCTCTCGATCACCGCCGTGCAGGGCCTGATGCCGCCGGAGGTACTGGCCAAGTCCACGTCGCCGTTCGCCGATGCCGCGCGCATCCTGCTGGGCAACTGGGGTTACTACCTGGTCGCGGGCGGTGCGGTGATCGCCTGCCTGGGCGCGCTCAATGGCTGGGTGCTGCTGCAGGGCCAGATTCCGGTGGCGCCGGCCCGTGACGGGCTGTTCCCCGAGTCCCTGGGCAAACTCAACAAGAACGGCGCGCCGGCCAATGGGCTGCTTTCTTCCGGGCTGCTGGTGACGGCACTGGTGATGGTCGATGGTCACGGCGAGCTGGTGGAGGTGTTCAACGTCATCATCCTGCTCGGCACCATGACCGGTGTCGTGCCCTACGCCTTCTGCACCGCGGCGCTGCTGCAGTTGCTGGCGACCAAGCCGGAATCCTTCTCTCCACGCTCGCGCCCGCAGGTGCTGGCCATCGGTTGCCTGGGCTTCCTCTATTCGCTGTGGGCGCTCTATGGCACCGGCGAACAGGCGATCTTCTGGGGCTTCCTGGTGTTCATGGCGGGCATCCCGATGTACACCTGGCGGCAGTACCGCAATCGCGCCCAGGGTTTACCGGTGGCGGCCGGCGACTGATTGTCGCGTACCGGGCCTTGCTGCCAGATCAAGCACTTGCTGGCCGATCTGCGAGCCAGTTCCCGCCCGATGCCGTGGGCTGCGTCACAGACCACGGCATCGACTTTTAGTTTCGCCTTGTTATAGTGACGCGATTTCCAAAATCTGATTCCCAGCACGAATAAGAACTGTTGGCCCGGGCTCCAGCGGCACTGCGCCGCACCCAGACGAGAAGCAGGGCATACCCGAGGACATCCCCGTGAAAGAATACAAAGCCTTCCGCATCGAGCTGGCGGACAAGATCGCCCATGTGCAGATCAACCGTCCGGAAAAACTCAACGCGATGAATGCCGATTTCTGGAAGGAAATCATCGATATCTTCCAGTGGGCCGATGAAACGGATGAAGTCCGGGTAGTCGTCCTCAGCGGCGCCGGCAAGCACTTCTCCGCCGGTATCGACCTGGCGCTGCTGGCCCAGGCTGCCAGCCAGCTGGGCAAGGACGTCGGCCGCAATGCCCGCGCCCTGCGCAAGACCATCCTCCAGCTGCAGGGCTCCTTCAACGCCGTGGACAACTGCAGCAAGCCGGTCCTCGCGGCGATCCAGGGCTACTGCATCGGCGGCGGCATCGACCTGATCTCCGCCTGCGACATGCGCTACTGCAGCGCGGACGCGCAGTTCTCCATCAAGGAAATCGACATGGGCATGGCTGCCGACGTCGGCACCCTGCAGCGCCTGCCGCGCCTGATCGGCGACGGCATCATGCGCGAACTGGCCTACACCGGGCGCAACGTCAATGCCGAGGAAGCCCAGCGCATCGGCCTGGTCAACAGCGTCTACGCCGACCACGCCTCGCTGTTCGACGGCGTGATGGAGCTGGCCCGGCAGATCGCCGCGAAGTCGCCGATCGCCATCCGCGGCACCAAGGAAATGATCGGCTACGCCCGCGACCACCGCGTCGAGGACGGCCTGGAATACATCGCCACCTGGAACGCCGCGATGCTGCAGTCCGCTGACCTGCAGGCCGCCATGATGGCGCACATGAGCAAGAAGACCGCCGAGTTCGCCGATTGATGTCCGTCCACTCTTCTTGCGCGCAGGAGGCGCACTAGGCCGATGGTTACTGGAGCCACGTCCCTCAGTCTGGTCCGCGACGAGCTGTTCGCCACGATGGAGGAGGCCGAGCAGAACCTCGAGCACTTCATCGCCGAGCGTCAGAACGGCAGCCTGCTGCAACATTCCGTCGATTGCCTGACACAGATTCGCGGCACGCTGAACCTGATCGAGCTGGCGGGTGCCGAGCTGCTGGCGCAGGAAGCGCTGGACCTGGCCACCGACATTCCCACCGGGGTCAGCGAAGACCGCGACGGCCAACTGGCTGCGCTCGGCAATGCGCTCTATGTGCTGCGCCGCTACCTGGAAAACCTCGAGGCGCACCGCCAGGAAATCCCCGAGCTGCTGCTGCCGGCGATCAACGACGTGCGCCAGGCCGCTGGCCAGCCCGCGCTGCCGGAGAGCTTCTTCTTCAGTGCGCGCCTGGACCTGCCGCGCCCGCTGCGTGCCGTTACCGCGCCGCAAGTGGACGACCCAGCGCGTGAAGTCCGCCGCCTGCGGCAGATGTACCAGGTCGGCCTGGTAGGGCTGATCCGCGAACAGAATCTCTATCCGAGCCTCAAGCTCATGGGCCGCGCGTTGGGCAAGCTCGACGTGCTGCTGGGCAGTGCCGCGCGCACCCGCCTGTGCTGGGTCGGCGCCGGCGCGCTGGAAGCGCTGGTCGACGCGCAGATGCTGCCGCGCAAGACGCGCAAGCTGGTGTTCTCGCGCCTGGATCGCGAGCTCAAGCAACTGATCGCCAACCCGCAATACGAAGCGCCGCGGCAGTTGCTCAAGGAACTGCTCTATCTCACCACACTGGCGGACACCGGCGGCGTGCGCGCCACCGAGCTGCGCCAGGTGTTCGGCCTGGCACCGCTGCCGTTCACCGATCACCTGCTCGAAGACGAGTCGCAACGCCTGTCCGGCCCCGGCCAGTCGGTGATGCGTTCGCTGTCGGTGGCGATCCGCGAGGAGCTCACGGCGGTGAAGGACCAGCTCGACCTGATCGAGCGCGGCGTTTCCCAGGCCGATGCGCTGGGCATCCTGCACACCCAGTTGGGCAAGCTGGCCAAGACTCTGGGCATGGTGGGCCTGAATTCTGCCGCCACTTCGCTGCAGCACCAGCATGGAGTGGTCGCCGGCTGGGTCGCCAAGGGCGCGGTGGACGATCCGGCTGCGCTCAACGCGCTGGCCGACGCGCTGTTGTACGTCGAAAGCATGGTCGGCAACCTGGAGCGTGGCGAGCGCATGAGCGCGCGCCCGGCGCCGATGGGCGAGGACGATTCCTTCGCCGTTCATCAGCTCGCCGAAGCACGCATCGTGGTCATCGACGAGGCCCAGGCCGGCCTGGCCCTGGCCAAGCGCGCGATCACCGCGTACCTGGAATCCAACGGCGACAAGCTGCACCTGGCCAACGTCCCGATCAGCCTGCAGGCAGTGCGCGGCGGCCTGTGGTTCCTCGGCCAGGAGCGTGCGGCATTGCTCGTGGGTGCCTGTGCCGATTACATTCAGGGGCAGATGATCGAGACGACCCAGATGCCGTCCGAGCAGATGCTGGAAACCCTGGCCGATGCTCTGACCGGCCTGGAGTATTACCTGGAGGGTGGAGCCATGATGCGGCCTGAAGGCCAACCCGACGTCCTGGACGTCGCCAGCGAGAGCGTCAAGGCCCTGGGCCTGACGGTGGCTGCCTGATGCGTACCGGGCGTTGGGAATCCTCGATGTTCGAGGTGGCTCCGAACGGTGGTTGGGCGCTCGCCCATTGCCAGCAGCAGTTCCTTGCCGACAGCAACGGCGTGCTGTTCCCCCGTGACTGGCTTAAGCGCCAGGACCTTTCCGTGCTTTCCGAGCACGCCGTCGGGCAGTTCGATGGCGAGCCGGTGTACCTGCTGGAAGTCGATCGTACCGACCCGCTGGAGGGTGCCAGCTGGATCGGCCTGCGCCAATTCATGATGCAGGCCGAGGAAGACATCTTCGCCATGCTCGGCTTCGCCAGCCAGATCGGCATCTGGTGGCGGCAGAACCGCTTCTGCGGCAGCTGCGGGCAGCCCAATCAGCGCATGCCCCGCGACCGCGCCATGCAGTGTGAAAGCTGCGGCATCCAGCGTTACCCGCTGCTGTCGCCGAGCATGATCGTGCTGGTGACCCGTGGCGATGAGGTGTTGCTGGCCCGTTCGCCGCGCTTCGTGCCGGGGATGTACAGCACCCTGGCGGGTTTCGTCGAGCCGGGCGAGTCGGTGGAGCACTGCGTCGCGCGCGAAGTGCGCGAAGAGGTCGGCGTCGAGATCGGCAATATCCGCTACATGGGCAGCCAACCCTGGCCGTTCCCGCATTCGCTGATGTTCGGCTACCACGCCGAGTACGTCAGCGGCGAGATCGTCATGCAGCCGGATGAGATCGAGGATGCCCGCTGGTTCCACGTCGACGAGCTGCCGCGCCTGCCGGCCGAGCGCTCCATCGCCCGCTACCTGATCGAGGTCTACCTGGCACGCCGCGCCGGTCGTCCCGATCCCGTCCTGCCCGGCGGCGCCTGACTCCAGGCGCCGTATCGGCCGACTTCAGGCCGCGGCAGTGAACCAGTGCTGCCAGGCCAGGCGCACGGTCAGCGCCAATACCACCAGGATGAACACCGGGCGGATGAACTTGGCGCCGCCGCCAATCGCCGTGCGCGCGCCGAAGTAGGCGCCGACCATCAGTGAGCTGCCCATGCACAGCCCCAGCAGCCAGACCACCTGGCCCGAGGCGATGAATACCGCCAGCGCAACGATGTTACTGACGAAGTTCATGCTGCGCGCCACGCCGCTGGCGCGTACCAGGTCCAGCGGGTACATCAGCAGCGTGCTGACGGTCCAGAAGGCGCCGGTGCCGGGCCCGGCCACGCCGTCGTAGAAGCCCAGGCCCAGGCCCTGCGGCCACTGCCGGCCCTGGGCGATCTGCGGGTTGGCGTCCAGCGGCGCTTCGGGCGTCTTGCCGAACAGCAGGTACAGGCCACAGCCGAACACCACCACCGGCAGCATGCGGTTCAGCCATTCCGCCGGCATCAGGTGCGCGGCCCAGGCACCGAGCGCTGCACCGATGGCGGTGGCGATCAGCCCTTTGCGCCACTGGCGCGGCTGGAACAGTTTGCGGCGGTAGAAGGTGTAGCTGGCCACGGCGGCGCCAAAGGTCGAGCTGAGCTTGTTGGTGCCCAGCGCCAGGTGCGGCGGGACGCCGGCGGTGAGCAGGGCAGGGATGGTCAGCAGGCCACCGCCGCCGGCAATGGCGTCGATGAAACCGGCGAGGAAGGCGACGCCGGCGAGGATGACGAGGGTGGTCGGGTCTACGACGAGTTCGAAGGGCATTGGGTTCGCCTTGATCAGGGGCCCGTCCAGCCACTCTTTTGTAAAGAGCGGGTGGCATAGGAAACGTTAACGGACCCGAAAGCTGCGACGGTCTGGCTGGCCGCGCAGGTACGCGGTGCGCATAATGCCGGCAATTCTACGAGGAAGGAAATCATTCGATGCAGTACGACGGTCTGGCCTGGGTCGTTGCCATCCTGGCGCTGTTGGCCCTGGCAGTAGCCGCCCGAATCCTGTTCGACCGTCACTGGTTCCTCGGCTGGTTGCGCGGTACGGCGGGAATGCTGTTCGTGGCCTTGGCCGCGTTGGTGGCGCTGGTGGCCTGGGACCTGCGCAGCTATGACGCGCTGCCGGCAGAGCGGCCGCTGGCGACCCTGAGCTTCCACAAGGTCGGCGAGCAACGCTATGACGTGACGCTGCTACAGGGCGACGAGGAGCGTCGCGTGGAGCTGGCCGGCGACCTCTGGCAATTGGATGCGCGGGTGCTGGAGTGGAAAGGCCTGGCACGGCTGATCGGCATGGCGCCCGGTTATCGCCTGCAGGATCTGTCCGGCCGCTTCCTGGCGGTTGAGCAGCAGTCCCTCGGGCGCAAGGTGTCGCTGGTTTCCGATGCGCCGGGGATCGATCTCTGGCGCTGGTTGCGCGATGGCCAGCATGATCTGCTGACTTTCGTGCCGAAAGCCGGGCGGGTGAATTATCTGCCAATGGCCGACCAGGCGGTATTCGCCGTGCGTTATGGGGCGGGCGGGTTGACCGCCGAGCCGATGAATGCGGCGGCCAATCAGGCACTCAAGGAGTGGCAGTAATTCGCCGTCTGCAGGAGCGAGCCTGCTCGCTCCTGCAAAAAGCAGAAAAGGGAGCCGAATGGCTCCCTTTCTCGTTTCCGCGAAAGCGCTTAGGCGAGGAAGCCGCCGTCCACGTTCAGCGTCACGCCGGTGGTGTAGCTGGAGGCATCGCTGGCGAGGTACAGCACGGCGCCGGCCATTTCGCTCGGGTCGGCTACGCGCTTGAGCGGGATGCGCTGCAGGGCAACGTTGCGGATGGCATCGTTGCTCACCAGGGCCGAAGCGAACTTGGTGTCGGTCAGGCCCGGCAGCAGGGCGTTGCAGCGGATATTGAACTGCGCGCATTCCTTGGCGAAGACCTTGGTCATGCTGATCACGGCGGCCTTGGTCACCGAATAGATGCCCTGGAACTCGCCCGGGGTAACGCCGTTGACCGAGGCAACGTTGATGATGCTGCCGCCACCGTTGGCCTTCATCAGCTTGCCGCCTTCGATGGACATGAAGTAGTAGCCGCGGATGTTCACGTCGACGGTCTTCTGGAAGGCCGACAGGTCGGTGTCCAGCACGTTGCAGAACTGCGGGTTGGTAGCGGCGTTGTTGACCAGGATATCCAGGCGGCCGAACTGCTCGCGGATCTGCGCGAAGACGGCCTGGATCTGCTCCATTTCACCGATGTGGCAGGCAATCGCGGTGGCCTTGCCGCCGGCGGCGACGATCTCGTCAGCCACGGCCTGGCAGCCGTCGATCTTGCGGCTGGAGACGATCACGTGGGCGCCCTGTTGGGCCAGCAGCTTGGCGATGGCCTCGCCGATGCCGCGGCTGGCGCCGGAAACGAAGGCGATCTTGCCGTCGAGGTCGAACAGTTGGGTCTTGGACATGGGGAGTTCTCCTTATTCTTGAGCGCCGTTACAGGCGAGACTTGCCGATGACCTGCAGGCTCACCTGTTCCAGCAGCTTGTTGGCGTGGATGAAGGTGGCGAAGCGCTTGTCCTGGGTCTGGCCGTGGAAGAAGCGGTAGTAGATCTGCTGCATGATGCCGGCCAGGCGGAACAGGCCGTAGGTGTAGTAGTAATCGAGGTTGTCGATCTGAATGCCGGCGCGCTCGGCGTAGTAGTCGGCGAACTGCTGGCGCGTGAGCATGCCCGGCTCGTGGCTGGGCTGGCGGCGCAGCATCTGCATCGGCTGCGGGTCGCCCGCTTCGATCCAGTAGGCGAGGGTGTTGCCCAGGTCCATCAGCGGGTCGCCGAGGGTGGTCATCTCCCAGTCGAGCACGCCGATGATCTGCATCGGGTTGTTCGGGTCGAGGATGACGTTGTCGAAGCGGTAGTCGTTGTGGACGATGCCCGGCTTGTGGTGGTCGGCCGGCATCTTCTCGCGCAGCCATACCTTCACCTGTTCCCAGGCCGGCGCATCGGGGGTCAGGGACTTCTCGTAGCGATCGATCCAGCCGCCGATCTGGCGCTGCACGTAGCCCTCGGGCTTGCCCAGGTCACCCAGGCCGCAGGCGTTGTAGTCGACGTTGTGCAGGTCGACGAACTTATCGATGAAGCTCTTGCACAGCGCGGTGGTCTGCGCCGCGTCGAGGTTGAGTTCCTTGGGCAGGTCGCTGCGCAGGATGATGCCGTTGACCCGTTCCATGACGTAGAACTCGGCGCCGATCACCGATTCGTCGGTGCAGTAGACGTACGCCTTGGGGCAGTAGGGGAAGCCGTCCCTGAGCTGGTTCAGGATGCGGTATTCGCGGCCCATGTCGTGGGCGGACTTGGCCTTCTTGCCGAACGGCGGGCGGCGCAGGACCAGCTCCTGGTTGTCGTACTGGATCAGGTAGGTCAGGTTCGACGCGCCGCCGGGGAACTGGCTGATGCGCGGCTGGCCCTGCAGGCCGGGAATGTGGTCCTTGAGGTAGCCGTCGATCACGGCGGCGTCGAGTTCTTCACCTTCGCGGGAGCGGATGGTCTGGTCGGTCAACGACATGCTGGTCCCTTCTTGTACTGGGCTTGTACGGGTCATCGCACCGCAGCGAGAGCGGCGGGCAAGGGTGGCGCGCAAGGTGGCGTCGTGCTCTTGCCTGATGGGTTGCGGCAGAATCAGGCAAAGCAATGATGGCGCCGGGTGATCATTGGCTAATCTAATGTCGACGTCTGCCGCTCACAAGCACGGCGGGACGTTATTGGCGTCCGTGTTGCACCCCGATCAAGCTGCCTGATTCGCGGGCCGGAGCGGGGCGCGGGCATAAAAAAACCGGAGCCAGGGACTCCGGTTTTTCGTGCTGCGCGGGTAGGTTTGCCTCGGATCAGACCGGGAACAGTTCGCCCAGCTTCATCGCCAGCATCATGTCGCCTTCGGCGCGCAGCTTGCCGGCCATGAAGGCCTGCATGCCGTCGGTTTCGCCGCTGGTGATGCCCTTGAGGGTCTCGCTGTCCATGATCAGGGTGACGTTGGGGGACTCGGCGTCGCCCTGTACCACTTCGCAGGTACCGTCCTTGACGACCAGGTAGTGGTTGTCGCCGTCTTCGATGTTGAACTGGAACACCAGATCCAGGCCGGCGGCCGCGCTGGCGTTGAACTTGCTCTTCATGGTGGAAACGATGTCAGCAACACTCATGGTTCTATTCCTTTTCTAGGTTTTCTCGCGCGGCGCTCGGCGCCGCATTGGGCCGGTACTCAACGATAGGTGATGAGTTCCGGCGCCCTCAACAGTTCCAGATGCACGTGACTGTTGAAGGAAGCCAGGGCCACTTCGCTGCCGCGGAACTTCAGGCGGTTGAGCGAAGTGTTGACGATCTGCCAGTTGAGCTCGAAGGCGTTCAGCGCCGGAATGCCGGTCACCTGCTGGAGCACCGCGGTGATGGTGCCGCCGGAGGTGAACACGCCGATGTTGTCCTTGCCGCTGGCCGACTCCAGCAGGCGCTTGAGGCCGCCGTGCACGGTGTCGAGGAACTCGGCCCAGCTGACCAGGCCGTCCTTGTCGTGATCGCCGGAAACCCAGCGGGCGATCACGGTGGAGAACAGGCGCTGGAACTCGGCGCGGTGGTCGGCGGCGTTGCGCAGGATGTGCAGCGCCTGCGGTTCGATCTCCAGCAGGTCCGGCAGGTGGGCGCGGATCACTGCGTCGGCTTCGAATTCGTTGAAGGCGGAATCGATTTCCAGGGTGGGCGTATCGATCCCGGCCTCGTTCAGCCGGCCCATCACCGCTTCGGCGGTGTGACGCTGACGGCGCAGGTCGCCGGCGACGCAGCGGTCGAAGCGCAGGCCTAGGCTGGCCAGGTGCTCGCCGAGGATTTGCGCCTGGCGCACGCCGGTGTCCGAGAGCACATCGTAGTCGTCGGCACCGAATGAAGCCTGGCCATGTCGAATCAGGTAGATGCTTCCCACGCGCGCGGTCCCGGCAGGGCTGAAAGTTCCGGCGAGGTTATGAGGATCACCTGGGGCTGTCAACGAAAAAACATACGCTTGTTTGAATGCTATTCGCTGGACTGATACAGCGCTTTGCCAGCGCTGGTGGCGGGCCGGCGGCGTGGGTATGCTTGCGGGATTCACAGCGCTTGTCACGCGTGCGCGTACAGAATTGTAAAAGGGGATGTGAGTGGAGTTTCTAGCGGATTACGCAGGTTTCCTGGCCAAGACCTTCACCGTGGTGGTGGCCATCGTCATCGTCCTGGTGGTGATCGCCGCTCTGCGCGGCCGCGGCCGTCGTGGCGGCAGCGGGCACCTGGAGGTGCACAAGCTCAACGACTTCTACAAGGAACTGCGCGAGCGCCTGCAGCACAGCGTGCTGGAGAAGGCCAAGCTCAAGGCCCTGCGCAAGTCCGAGGCGAAAACGCTGAAGGAAGCGAAAAAGAAGAAGGGCGGCGAGAAGAACCGCGTCTACGTGCTCGACTTCGATGGCGACATCAAGGCCTCGGCCACCGAGCAACTGCGCCATGAAGTGACTGCGCTGCTGACCCTGGCTACCCCGCGTGACGAAGTGGTACTGCGCCTGGAGAGCGGCGGTGGCATGGTCCATGGCTACGGCCTGGCTGCTTCCCAGCTGGCGCGCATCCGCCAGGCTGGCGTGCCGTTGACCGTCTGCGTCGACAAGGTCGCCGCCAGCGGCGGCTACATGATGGCCTGCATCGGCGAGCGCATCTTGTCTGCGCCTTTCGCGATCCTCGGCTCCATCGGCGTGGTGGCCCAGCTGCCCAACATCCATCGCCTGCTGAAGAAGCACGACGTCGATTTCGAAGTACTCACCGCCGGCGAGTACAAGCGCACCCTGACCGTGTTCGGCGAGAACACCGAGAAGGGCCGGGAGAAGTTCCAGGAAGACCTGGAAACCACCCACGAGCTGTTCAAGCGCTTCGTCGTCCACTACCGCCCCCAGCTGGCCATCGACGAAATCGCCACCGGCGAGGTCTGGCTGGGCCAGGCGGCGCTGGGCAAGAAACTGGTCGACGAGCTGAAGACCAGTGACGAATACCTGGCCGAACGCGCCCGCGAGGCGGATGTCTACCAGCTCAGCTACGTGCAGAAGAAGTCCATCCAGGAGCGCTTCGGCGTCGGTGTCAGCGGCTTGATCGATCGCGTGCTGGTGACCTGGTGGGACCGCCTGGGTCGCAGCCGTTTCTGGCAGTGACTCTTCTGGCAATGATTGGGCGTCGGGCGCCGGGATCGCGCCCGTTTATCGAATTCGAAAGAGGAGGGTCGAGATGAGTGCATTCAAGGCGTTGTGGGTCACGGAGAGCGCGCACGGCGTGCATGACCTGCAGGTGGCCGAGCGGCAGGTTGCCGATCTGCCGGCGGGTGAAGTGCTGGTGCGGGTGAAGTATTCCTCGCTCAACTACAAGGATGCGCTGTCCGCCAGCGGCAACCGTGGCGTCACCCGCAAGTACCCGCACACTCCCGGCATCGACGCCGCCGGCGTGGTGGAAGAGTCCTCGGTGGGCGAATTCGCCGTCGGCGATGAAGTCATCGTCACCGGCTACGACCTGGGCATGAACACGCCGGGCGGCTTCGGCCAGTACATTCGCGTGCCTGCCGCCTGGTTGATCAAGCGCCCGCAGGGCCTGTCGCTGCGCGAATCGATGATCCTCGGCACCGCCGGCCTGACTGCCGCACTGTGCGTCGACAAGCTCGAGCGCGCCGGCCTGACGCCGTCCGCCGGCCCCATCCTGGTCACTGGCGCCACCGGCGGCGTGGGCAGCATTGCGGTGATGCTGCTGGCGCAACTGGGCTACACCGTGGCTGCCGCCACCGGCAAGCTGGAACAGGCCGAGCTGCTGAACCGCCTTGGCGCGCGGCAGATTCTCGACCGTGCCACTGTCTCCGACGGCGTCGACAAGCCGCTGCTGCGTGAGCAGTGGGCCGGTGCGGTGGACACCGTGGGCGGCGATATCCTGTTCAACGTGGTCAAGTCGCTGCAGTACGGCGGCAGCGTCGCCTGCTGCGGCCTGACCGCCGGCGCCGCCTTCAAGGCCACCGTACTGCCGTTCATTCTACGCGGCGTGAACCTGCTGGGCGTGGACTCGGTAGAGCTGCCGCTGGTGGTCAAGGCTTCCATGTGGGACAAGCTGTCCCTGCAATGGAAGCTCGACAACCTCGAAGCAGCCGTCCGCGAGGTCAAGCTCGATGACCTGCCGGCCGCCATCCACCAGATCCTGGCCGGCAAGCTGGTGGGCCGGGTGCTGGTCAACCTGGATTGATGCCCGTGCCGGGCCTGGGTGTCAGCCCAGGTCCGGCAACAGGTAATCCGCCCACAGCGAATCGGCGAACTGGCTTCTGAAAAAGCCGAAGTGGCCAATGCGCTTCACGCCGATATCCTCCGGCGCGATTCTCTTCAGCGTCTTCGGCGAGCCACGGTAGAAACCGTGCAGCGACTCGGTATTGCGCCCGGACATCATCTCGTCGTCGGTGAAAGAGATGGAGGTAATCGGTGTGCTCACCGAGGAATACGCCTCGCGCACCGCGCCGCCTTCCGCGCCCACCGAGTACTCCGGGTCCAGGCACCAGCGCCGCCATTGCTCGATCACCCCGCGTGGCAGGTCGCCGACCACGCCCAGGCGCTTGCCGGGGAAGTAGCCCAGCAGCGGCGTGATCGTCGGTGCCAGCAGGTACCAGAGCAGCCAGGCCTTGTGCCGCAAGCCCTTGGTGTTCTCGCGCCAGTAGCCGCTGCCGGTGGCAATGGTGAAGGCGCGGTGGATGCGCTCGGTACCCCGCACGAAGGGCAGTATCTGCCCGCCGAGGCTGTGGCCGATCCAGTACACCGGCAGCTCGCCGGCCGCGGCGACTACGGCATCGAGCATGGCGCTGCAGTCGTGGTTGCCCCAGGCGAGGATGTCGACGTCCAGATCACGCAGGGAGCCGGCGCGGGATTTACCCATGCCGGCATAGTCGAAGGTGACTGTCAGGTAGCCGCGCTCGGCCAGCCAGTTGGCGAAGGCCGTGTAGAAGCGCTGCTCGACGCCCATGGCAGGAACGATCAGCACCGCTCCGCGGGCTTCGCCGGGTGGGTAGTACCAGTGGCTGGAGAGGCTTTGGCCATTGCCGTTGTCCAGCGGGCGGGGAAGCGGTGTGATCATGGCGCGGTCCCTCAGGCCTGACTGATGTACATGGTGATGTCGGCGCGGAAGACCTTCTTGTCACCGACGTAGGCGAGCACCGGGACGATGACGTCGCCTTCCTGATTCCAGTCCACGGCACGGCCATCGGCCACGGCGCGTACGTCGCCGTCGGCCTTGGCCAGGTATTCCACGGTCATGCCGCGGGGAATCCAGCGGCGGCCCTTGGGGATCGACACGTCGGTCATGGTCCCGGCGGCCAGTTCGGCAGCGTTGCACAGGGCGATGGCGTGCACGGTGCCGATGTGGTTGAGCACTTCGCGGCGCTTGGGGAAGGTCACTTCCGCGTAGCCTGGGCGCAGTTCGACGAACTGCGGGGCGATGCTGGCGAAGTAGGGGGCGACCTGGCCGATCATGGCGCTGAACTGCGCGGGGCCGGCCTGCTGGTACATTTGCATCATCTGACTCATGGCAACTCCGGGGCAAAGCGGATTGAAGATGGATGCGCGCCCAGGCAGTATACGAAGACTAGAAATTAATTCTAGAAAAATATTCTAGAATTATGTTCGAGCGGTTTTTCCAACAGGAACCCCATGGCCCGACCTTCCCGCAAAGACGACATCCTCCAGGCCGCGCTGGCCTGCTTCAGCGAATCCGGCGTGGATGCCACCACCATCGAGATGATCCGCGACCGCTCCGGCGCCAGCATCGGCAGCCTCTATCACCACTACGGCAACAAGGAACGCATCATCGGCGCGCTGTACCTCACAGGCGTTGGCCAGTACGCGGCGCTGCTGGACGCCGGAATCGAGGAGGGCATGAGCGCGGAGGCCTGCGTGAAGCTGTTCGTCACCTGCTACGTCGATTGGGTGGCGGCCAACCCGGAGTGGGCGCGTTTCATCCTGCACAGCCGAGGCCGCGTCGAAGCGGGAGAGGTGGGTGAGGCGTTGCGCGAGGCCAACCGCGAACAGGGTCGCCGCATTGCCGGGCTGCTCTCCGAGCACCGCAAGGCCGGGGCGTTCAAGGAACTCGCACCGGAGCTGTTCAATTCGGTGGTGATCGGCCCGAGCCAGGACTACGCGCGCAACTGGCTGGCCGGGCGCACGCGGGTGGACCTGATCGATTGTCGCGATCAGTTGGCGCAGATTGCCTGGGAGAGCGTTCGCGCTTGAGTGTGGCCTCCCTGTAGGAGCGAGCTTGCTCGCGAACGGATTTGCCGGCGGCACTGAAGCTGGGGGTTCGCGAGCAAGCTCGTTCCTACGAAGAGCCAAAGAAAAAACCCCGCGATGCGGGGCTTTTTCATATCGGCCAGATCAGGCCAGCTGGCGGCGACGGAACAGCGGTTGCGGCTGGGTCACCGAGGTCTGGTAGACCTCGCTGAAGTCGTCCAGGCCCGCCAGCGCTGCTTGCGGATCGCGGTCGGCGCGGATGGCGTAGGCGTCGAAGCCACAGCTCTGCATGAAGAACAGCTGGTCACGCAGGACATCGCCGATGGCGCGCACTTCGCCCTTGTAGCCGAAGCGCTCGCGCAGCAGGCGCGCGGTGCTGAAGCCGCGGCCGTCGGTGAAGGCCGGGAAGTTCACGGCGATCACCTGGAAGTTGTCCAGGTCGCCGGCGATGGCTTCGGGCTCTTCGTCCGCATCCAGCCAGACGCCCAGGCCGCCGTCGCGACCGCGCAGGGCAGGGCCGTGTTCCAGCCACAGGTTCAGCGGGATGATCACGTCGTCGCAGTTGGGCACGGTTTCCAGGGTCGCGTCCTTGGGCAGCAGGTGCCAGCGGTCGTCGACGACCTCGCGGTGTTTAATGATTCGCTGCATATACGCGCTCCTTGAAGGGGTCGATGCCGATGCGACGGTAGGTATCGAGGAAACGTTCCTCTTCGGTGCGCTGTTCCACGTAGACCTTGATGATCTTCTCGATCACGTCGGCCATCTGCTCCTGGGCGAAGGACGGGCCGAGGATCTGCGCCAGGCTGGCGTCGCGGCTGGCGCTGCCGCCGAGGGAGACCTGGTAGAACTCCTCGCCCTTCTTGTCCACGCCGAGGATGCCGATGTGGCCGACGTGGTGGTGGCCGCAGGCGTTCATGCAGCCGGAGATGTTCAGGTCGATGGCGCCGATGTCGAACAGGTAGTCCAGGTCGTCGAAGCGACGCTGGATGGCTTCGGCCACCGGGATCGACTTGGCGTTGGCCAGGGAGCAGAAGTCGCCGCCCGGGCAGCAGATGAGGTCGGTCAGCAGGCCCACGTTCGGGGTGGCGAAACCGTTCTCACGCAGTTCGCCCCAGAGGGTGAACAGCTGAGCCTGCTCGACGTCGGCGAGGATGATGTTCTGGTTATGGCTGTTGCGCACTTCGCCGAAGCTGTAGCGGTCGGCCAGGTCGGCGACCACGTCCAGCTGCTTGTCGGTGATGTCGCCGGGCGCCACGCCGGTGGGCTTGAGCGACAGGGTCACGGCGACATAGCCGGGCTTCTTGTGGGCGAAGGTGTTGCGGCTACGCCAGCGGGCGAAGCCGGGGTTCTCGGCGTCGAGCTGGGCGAGGGCGGCGTCCTGGTTTTCCAGGGCCTGGTAGGCCGGGTCGACGAAGTGCGCGGCCACGCGCTGCAGCTCGGCGTCGGTCAGGGTGCTCGGGCCGTCCTTCAGGTTCGCCCATTCGGCGTCGACCTTCTGGGCGAAGACTTCCGGCGTCAGCGCCTTGACCAGGATCTTGATGCGCGCCTTGTACTTGTTGTCCCGACGGCCATAGCGGTTGTACACGCGCAGGATGGCGTCCAGGTAGGACAGCAGGTGCTTCCACGGCAGGAATTCATTGATGAAATTGCCGACGATCGGGGTACGACCCAGGCCGCCACCGACAGAGACGCGGAAGCCCAGCTCGCCGGCTTCGTTCTGCACCGCTTCCAGGCCGATGTCGTGCACCTCGATGGCGGCACGGTCGCTCACGGCGCCGTTGACGGCGATCTTGAACTTGCGCGGCAGGTGGGCGAATTCGGGGTGGAAGGTCGACCACTGGCGGATGATCTCGCACCAGGGGCGCGGATCGACCAGCTCGTCATGGGCGACGCCGGCGAACTGGTCGGTGGTGGTGTTGCGGATGCAGTTGCCGCTGGTCTGGATCGCGTGCATCTGCACGGTGGCCAGCTCGGCGAGGATTTCCGGCACGTCTTCCAGTTCCGGCCAGTTGTACTGGACGTTCTGGCGGGTACTGATGTGCGCGTAGCCCTTGTCATAGTCGCGGGCGATCTGCGCCAGCTTGCGCACCTGCCGGGAGGACAGCAGGCCGTAAGGCACGGCCACGCGCAGCATGGGCGCATAGCGCTGGATGTACAGGCCATTCTGCAGACGCAGCGGGCGGAATTCCTCGCCGGTCAGTTCGCCCGCCAGGTAGCGGCGGGTCTGATCGCGGAACTGCTTGACGCGATCCTCTACGATCCTTTGATCGTATTCGTCATATACGTACATGAATCATCCTGCTGTCAGGCTATAGCGCTCAGGGCGTACTGCGTTTCCCAGCGCGCACGGCAACGCGCTCCACGCGGAGTGGGGCGCACGATACCAGTTCGGGAATATGCGCAAAAGTGATGTTTGAGTATATGGCGAGAACTTTCGGATCTAAGCCGCGCCAGGCCTGAATCACGGGTCTGGCCGCGGCTTGCACGGGCACCTGTGTGCGGCTGCGCTTAGTGCTTTTTATGCCGTGATCAGGCTTCGCGGCCGTGGGCGGCATCGCGCAGTTGCGAGGTGTCGACGCGGACGAAGATCGAGTCGCCAACACAGGTCAGCACATCGCCGGCATAGACCTCGCAAATGATCCGGCTTTTGCGGCCGACTTCGCCCTCGACATGGGCCTTGAGGGTCAGCGGCACGCCCATGGGTGTCGGCTTGATGTACTTGATGCCCAGGTTACCGGTGACGCAGTCGATGCGCGGCAGGCTGCCCGGCTCGCGGCCCTCGGCGCGGTAGTGATAGGCCATGGCGGTCCAGTTGGAGTGGCAGTCCACCAGCATCGCGATCAGGCCGCCGTAGACCAGCTCCGGCCAGCCGCAGTACTTGGCCTCGGGCAGGTGCTCGGCGACGACGTGGATGCCGTCCTCGTGCCAGCGGCTCTTGATGTGCAGCCCGTGCGGGTTGCTGCCGCCGCAGCCATAGCAGACGCCTTCCGGCGCGACGGTGTCCTGTAGCGATACCAGGTTCATTACTGTTCCTTGCTCTTGTCGTTGTGCTTGTCTAGCAGCCAAGCCTAACGGCTTTCGAAGCGGGGCGGGAGTAGCGGGGCGGGCGGAGCTGGTCTTAACTGGTGGTGTGGTCCTTCAGCCAATAACGAGAAGATGGGGGAAGCATGAGCGAAGAAACGTCGAACAAGACCAGCGATAGCGTCGTCGATGCCCGCGCCGCATTCATCCTGATCCTGCTGGTGGTCGCGACCGCCGTGTTCTGGGTCAGCCATCAGTGACAGCGGTGCCGGCGGGCCGTCCTGCGGCCCGCTGGTACCAAACGCCCCGCCGCCTGTCCTACAGCCCGGCGAAATGCAGCACCAGCTGCACCAGCCCGTACAGCAGCAGCACGAAGATCAGCGTGAAGAGAATGCCCATGGCGATGAAGTGACTGGGCTTGCCGTGGGTGAAGTCGCGTGCGCGGTTGCGCCCGCTCTGCACGCCGAAGGCTGCGGCCAGCACACTGTGCAGCATCTGCCAGAAGGTCGGCGGCTTGTTCTGTTGCTCGTCCATCGTTGGTCCTCCCTTTGCCTGCAAGCCTAGCTCCTGCGCTAGCGAACGCTAGAGTTCGATCTGCGTCCATTGGCGCTTCTGCCACATCACCGCGAAGATCGCCGAAGCCATCCCGCGCTGGAGAATCTGCATGCTCCAGATCGCCAGCAGACCACCGCCCAGCACCGGGCCGACCAGGTAGGCCAGCGGCAGGAAGAACAGCCACTGGTTGCCCAGGCTGACCGCCATCACCGTGCGCACGGCGCCCGCGCCCAGCAGCGCCTGGGTCAGCACCAGCGCCGTGGCGTCGATCACCATGCCCATGCCGGTGAGCATCAGCGGCACGCGGCCCAGTTCGATCAGCGCAGGGTCGCTGACGAACAGCCGCAGAATGGCCTCGGGGAATATCCAGAACGGCGCACCCAGCAGCGCCAGCCCACAGGCCGCCACCTTCACGACGTCCCAGCCCCAGCGGTGCGCGCTGTCGAAGTCGCGCTCGCCCATGCTCTGGCTGACCAGCGTGGTCGCCGCCATGCCCAGGCCGACGCCGGGCAGGATCAGGAACAGCGCCAGGTTGATCAGCACGTGGGCCACCGCCAGCTCGCGGGTGCCGACCTGGGCGATGATCCAGAACAGCAGGGTGATGCCGGCGGCGAAGAAGAACTGCTGCAGCGAGTTGGGCAGTGACAGGCGCAACAACGTGCGGACGTCGCGCTCGCTCGGCAGGCGCGGGTGGCAGCCTTGGGCGCGCGCATCGCGCCAGGTGATCCAGGCGTAGATCAGCGAGCCGATGTACAACGCCAGCGTGGTGCCCAGGCCGCTGCCCACTGCGCCCATGCGCGGCAGGCCGAACAGGCCGTGGATCAGGCTGTAGCTGATCGCCGCGTTGGCCAGGTGCATGACCACCAGGGTGCGCATGTACATGCCTGATCGCCGGGTGCCGTTCCAGTAGCCCCGGAAGGAGAAGTTCAGGCCCACGGCGAGCACCGACAGCGCGCGCCATTCGAAGTAGGGGATGCCGACCGCCAGCACCTCCGGATCATGAGACAGCGCGCGAATGATGGGCTCGGCGAACAGCAGGCAGATCAGCGTGATCGGCAGCGACAGGCCCAGCGCGACCAGCAGCCCGCAGTTCAGCGGCGCGGCCAGTTCGCCGCTGCGACCTTCGCCCCGCCGGCGGGCCACCAGCGCCTGTACGCCGGCGCCCAGACCCATCACCAGGGAGATGGCGACGAAGTTGGCGTAGCTGCCGATTCCGACCCCGGCGAGGGATTTCTCCCCCAGGTGGCCGACCATGGCTGCATCCACCAGGTTGAGCAGGCTCTGGCTGAGCATGCCGCCGATGATCGGCAGGCCCAGGCTGAGAATGTTCTGGAACCTCTGGCGCTCTAGCATGGCGTCTCGGGGCAGTGAATTCCGGCTTGTTGTGGACATCCGGCGGGCCGTGCCGGTGAGGCGCCGCTGTGGGAAATCCTAGCCGAAGGGCAGGCTTCCTGCTCCCTTTTGGGGCGGAATATGCCTACGAACATTGCGAAGTTGTTCCGGTGATATTTCCGATGTTTGTGTGAGGTCTGTCACGTTTTTTCGGCTTGGCGAACGAAAGCGGCGTACTACGCTGAATTTCAATTGACCAGGGCAAACCTGTGCGAAAGCCAGGGACGCAAAGCCACCGATCTAACGCCCGCAAGGGCCATGACCGCGGGGTTGCCAAGCCGGCCGGACGTTCGTCCGCGCCCTCTGCGAGCTTGTGCTCGGCATCCTCCTACGTCCCGGTGAGCCGCCTGATCAACCCGAGCAGGTTGATGGTGTTTGTTGGCCAAAGGGAGCGCGCCGATGAATCAGCCGTACCAGCTTCAGTACACCTACGGGTTCGCCCGGATGGCGTTGCGTGATCAGGTGGTGTTCAAGTCCATCGTCGGCCTGCTCAGTGGTCGCACCTTGGCGAGCTGGGCGTATGTCGAGGGTCCCGCCGACCTGCTGGTGGAGGGGGAGGAGGGCGCGCCGCGGGTGCGGTTGCGCACGGCCGAGGGTGAGCCGCTCTGGGTGCACTGGCCGCTGCGTGCCAGCGAGGTATTCGATTGCCTGGAACGTGCCGCTCGCGCCATCGGCCAGAGGCCGGCGCAGTCCGCGGGTGAAGCCCTGCGCCTGAAGCACTGGCCGGCCGCGTCACTGCTCAACGGTGATCACCGCTACGTCCGGCTGGCCACGCTGCTTTGTGCAAGGACCATGAGCCTGGACGAGCTTTGCGAGCGCTCCGGCGTGCCGCGCCACGTGGCGGAGAGCTTCGTCCGCCTGATGGCCTCCCATGAAATGTTCCAGCCCGGCGAGGCCCTGCCTGCGCCGGCCGAACAACAGGCTGCCGCTCCCGTCGGCCTGCTGGCGCGCATCCGTCGCAGCCTCGGCCTTGGCGGTGCTTCGGAGGCCGGCCGATGAGGGAATACAAGATCCTCTTCACCGGCACCATGGGCGCGGGCAAGACCACCGCCATCGCCGCGATCAGCGACATCGAGCCGGTCAGCACCGACGTGCAGAACAACGATCCCAGCCTGGACAAGGCGCGCACCACAGTCGGCCTGGACTATGGCGAGGTGGTGATCGGACCCGATGAGCGCCTGCGCCTGTATGGCACGCCCGGTCAGGCGCGCTTTGCCTTCATGTGGAGCATCCTCGCGCGCGGAGCGCTGGGGCTGGTGATCCTGATCGACAACTCGCGGCCCGATCCGCTGGGCGACCTGCAGGTTTACCTCCACGGCTTTGCCGACTGCATCGCCGGTGCGCCCTGTGTCATCGGCGTCGGGCGTCTGCCAGGGCATCCCGCGCCCGGCGTGGATGACTACGCTGCCGCGCTGGCTAGGGCCGGCCACAGCTTCCCAGTCATCGAGGTGGACGTACGTGAGGCAGAGCAGGTGCGCATGCTGCTCGACCTGCTCCTGCTGCAACTGGAATGCACGGCGGCCTGAAGCCTGACGTTTGCAACCGACTGGAGTCGACCATGGAACACGCCTTGACGAGCTTGCCGGAAAGACTGCGGAACGACGCCGAGCAGGCGTTGGATGAGCTCGGCGCCAGCCTGGGGCGGCTGAGCGCGGCGGTGATCGCCACCACCGACGGCTTCGAGGTGGCCTCCCGTGCCGGCAAGGGGCTGGAGGTTTCCAAGCTGGCCGCCATGGCCTGCTCGATTTCGGCCCTCGGCGCCATGGTCGGCCAGGAGAGCGAGGTCGGCCCGCACCAGAACGTGATAGTCGAGGCCAGCGAGGGCTACATCGTCATCGTCGACATACCGCATCCGAGCCATCCGATGATCCTCAACCTGGTCGCCGATCGCGAGGAGATGCTTGGCCAGGTGCTCTATCAGGCCAAGCGAACGGCAACCCGGCTGGCGGATCTGTCGCTGGCCGGCTGAGACAAAAGGCTTCGCGGCGCGCGCGGTCGCGGGGCCCCTATAACAGGACGCGCACTCAAGGAGTAATCGCTATGGCAGCACTGCAACAATCGCTGGACGAACTGCTGAACCTGGATGGTGCCCTGGCGTCGGCCGTGGTGGATGCCAAGAGCGGCATGCTGCTCGGGCAGGCAGGAGGCGGCGTGGACCTGGAACTGGCGGCGGCGGGCAACACCGAAGTGGTTCGCGCCAAACTCAAGACCATGAAGTCTCTGGCGCTCAACGACGTGATCGAGGACATCCTCATCACCCTCGGCCGGCAGTACCACATCATCCGCCCGATGGCGAAGCACGAAGGGGTGTTCATGTACTACGTGCTGGACAAGGTGAAAGCCAACCTGGCGCTGGCGCGGCGCAAGTTGCAGGAGGTGGAGGGGCAGATGGCGATCTGAGGTGAGCTGATGGACGTGGGCGGGCGGGGAGGCCCGCCCACGCTTTGCACAAGGAGTGCTTACTCCTCGAACAGGCCGTGCCAGCAGTCGCTCAGCTCGCCCAGTTCGAAGGATTTCACCCAGGACTGCTTTTCCAGCCACAGGCGAGTGGTCTCGCGGTCGGCCTCGGTCAGGCTACCGACGTCGTTCAGGCACAGGTAGCCGGTGAACTCGCCGTCTTCGGTGGCGCCGCCGACGAAGACCCAGCCTTCGGATTCGACGAAGGCGATCCACTGGTCGAGCACGTCATCCAGGTCGCCGGTGTAGTTCACTTCGAGGCTGAAGCCGAACTCCTGGAACTCGCCCAGGCGCAGCTTCTTCAGCAGGCGGCGTTTGCGAGGCTTGGCCATTTGTTCGGGGGTGAGGTATTTCATCTGTGACTCTCTCTTCAGCGGAAGCCTGGCGGGTGGCCGGCTTCGATCCGTTGTGCCCTGGGGGTGCCCAGGATGCCGGGATTATCCCGCATCTGCGCAGGATATGCAGCGACGCTTTTCCCCAGGCCGCGGACCTGCCTGACGAAACCGCCGCGCCGGGCGGGCCCGGCTGCGGCGTGGGGCGTCAGATCAGTTGTCGTAGCCCAGGTTCGGCGACAGCCAGCGCTCGCTGGTGCTGATTTCCTGGTCCTTGCGCGCGCTGTAGCGTTCGATCTGGTCCCTGTCGAGCTTGCCGACGGCGAAGTACTGCGCCTGTGGATGGGCGAAGTACCAGCCGCTGACGGCGGCGGCCGGGAACATGGCGTAGTGCTCGGTCAGGGTCACGCCGGACAGACCGTCCGGGTCGAGCAGCTTGAACAGCGTGCCTTTCTCGGTGTGGTCCGGGCAGGCCGGGTAGCCGGGCGCCGGACGGATGCCGACGTACTGCTCCTTGATCAGCGCCTCGTTGTCCAGGTGCTCCTCGGGCTGGTAGCCCCAGTATTCCTTGCGCACGCGCTCGTGCAGCCACTCGGCGCAGGCTTCGGCGAGGCGGTCGGCCAGGGCCTTGACCATGATCGCGCTGTAGTCGTCGCCCTTGGCCTCGTAGGCCTTGGCCACTTCCTCGGCGCCGATGCCGGCGGTGGTGATGAAGCCGCCGACGTAGTCCTTTACGCCGCTGTCCTTGGGCGCGACGAAGTCGGCCAGGCTGAAGTTCGGCTTGCCGTCGGGCTTGATGGTCTGCTGGCGCAGGTGGTGCAGGGTGGCCAGCTTGTGGCCGTCGTCGCCGTAGACTTCCAGGTCGTCGTGGTGCACCTGGTTGGCCGGCCAGAAGCCCAGCACGGCACGGGACTTGATCAGCTTCTCGTCGATCAGCTTCTTCAGCATCGCCTGGGCGTCGTTGAACAGGCTGGTCGCCGCTTCGCCCACGACTTCGTCGGTGAGGATGCGCGGGTACTTGCCGGCCAGGTCCCAGGAGATGAAGAAGGGCGTCCAGTCGATGTACTCGGCCAGCACGTTGAGGTCGATATCATCCAGCACCTTGACGCCGGTGAAGCTCGGCACCGGCGGCTGGTAGCCGGCCCAGTCGAACTTCGGCTTGGCGGCGATGGCCTGTTCGTAGCTCAGGCGCTCGGTGCGTGCGCTGCGGTTGGCGGTGCGTTCGCGCACTTCCGCGTACTCTTCGCGCAGCTTGCGGGCGTACTCGGGCTTCATTTCCTTGGACAGCAGCGTGGTCGCCACGCCCACCGCGCGGGAGGCGTCGGTGACGTAGACCACCGCGTCGTTGCTGTACTGCGGGTCGATCTTCACCGCGGTGTGCGCCTTGGAGGTGGTGGCGCCGCCGATCAACAGGGGCAGGCTGAAGTTCTGCCGCTGCATCTCCTTGGCGACGTGGACCATCTCGTCCAGCGACGGGGTGATCAGGCCGGACAGGCCGATGATGTCGCACTTCTGCTCGCGGGCGGTCTGCAGGATCTTCTCCGCCGGGACCATCACGCCCAGGTCGACGATGTCGTAGCCGTTGCAGCCCAGTACCACGCCGACGATGTTCTTGCCGATGTCGTGGACGTCGCCCTTCACCGTGGCCATGAGGATCTTGCCCTTGGCCTCGGGCTTGTCGCCTTTTTCCGCTTCGATGAAGGGAATCAGGTGCGCCACGGCCTGCTTCATCACGCGGGCGGATTTCACCACCTGCGGGAGGAACATCTTGCCGGCGCCGAACAGGTCGCCGACCACGTTCATGCCGGACATCAGCGGGCCTTCGATGACCTCGATGGGGCGCGCGCACTTCTGCCGGCACTCCTCGGTGTCCTCGACGATGAAGGTGGTGATGCCCTTGACCAGCGCGTGCTCCAGGCGCTTCTCGACGCTGTGGCTGCGCCACTCTTCGTCTTCCACTTCCTTGACCGCGCCGCCGCCCTTGTAGTTATCGGCGATGGCCAGCAGCGCCTCGGTGGCGTCCGGACTGCGGTTGAGCACCACGTCCTCGACCTTGTCGCGCAGTTCCTGCGGGATCTCGTCGTAGATCTCCAGTTGGCCGGCGTTGACGATGCCCATCGTCAGGCCGTTCTGGATCGCGTAGTAGAGGAACACCGAGTGGATCGCCTCGCGCACCGGGTTGTTGCCACGGAACGAGAACGACACGTTGGACACCCCGCCCGAGGTCAGTGCGTAGGGCAGGTTGTCGCGGATGTAGGCGCAGGCCTCGATGAAGTCGACCGCGTAGTTGTTGTGTTCCTCGATGCCGGTGGCGACCGCGAAGATGTTCGGGTCGAAGATGATGTCTTCCGGCGGGAAGCCCACTTCGTTGACCAGGATGTCGTAGGAGCGCTGGCAGATTTCTTCCTTGCGCGCCTGGGTATCGGCCTGGCCGGCTTCGTCGAAGGCCATCACCACCACGGCGGCGCCGTAGCGCTTGCACAGGCGGGCGTGGTGCTTGAACGGCTCGACGCCTTCCTTCATGGAGATGGAGTTGACGATGCCCTTGCCCTGGATGCACTTCAGGCCGGCTTCGATCACCTCCCACTTGGAGGAGTCGATCATGATCGGCACGCGGGAGATGTCCGGCTCGGAGGCGATCAGGTTGAGGAACTTCACCATGGCAGCCTTGGAGTCGAGCATGCCCTCGTCCATGTTGATGTCGATCACCTGGGCGCCGGCTTCCACCTGCTGCTGCGCCACTTCCAGCGCTTCGGCGTAGTTCTCCTCGCGGATCAGCCGGGCGAACTTGGCCGAGCCGGTGATGTTGGTGCGCTCGCCGACGTTCACGAACAGCGAACTGCGGTCGATGGTGAACGGTTCAAGGCCGGACAGGCGGCAGGCGCGGGGGATTTCCGGAATGGCGCGCGGCGCGTACTTGGCTACGGCCTTGGCGATGGCCTCGATGTGGCCCGGCGTGGTGCCGCAGCAGCCGCCGATGATGTTGAGGAAGCCGGAGGAGGCGAACTCTTCCACGACCACCGCCATTTCCGCCGGGGTCTCGTCGTACTCGCCGAAGGCGTTCGGCAGGCCGGCGTTGGGGTGGGCGGAGACGTGGGTGCCGGCCTTGGTGGCCAGTTCTTCCAGGTAGGGGCGCAGCTCTTTGGCACCGAGGGCGCAGTTCAGGCCGACGGAGATCGGGTTGGCGTGGCGCACCGAGTTCCAGAAGGCCTCGGTGGTCTGGCCGGACAGGGTACGGCCGGAGGCGTCGGTGATGGTGCCGGAGATCATGATCGGCAACTCGACGCCCAGCTCTTCATAGACGCCCTGCACGGCGAAGATTGCGGCCTTGGCGTTGAGGGTGTCGAAGATGGTCTCGATCAGGATCAGGTCCGCGCCGCCCTCGATCAGGCCGCGGGTGGATTCGCTGTAGTTCTCCACCAGTTCGTCGAAGGTGACGTTGCGGAAGCCGGGGTCGTTGACGTCCGGGGAGATCGAGCAGGTGCGGCTGGTCGGGCCGAGGACGCCGGCGACGAAGCGCGGGCGGTCCGGGGTTTCGGCGGTCTTGGCGTCCGCCACTTCGCGGGCCAGGCGCGCGCCCTCGACGTTCATCTCGTAGGCCAGCTCCTGCATGTCGTAGTCGGCCTGGGACACGCGGGTGGCGTTGAAGGTATTGGTCTCGAGGATGTCGGCGCCGGCATCGAGGTAGGCCTTCTCGATGGCCTGGATGACGTCCGGGCGGCTGAGCAGCAGCAGGTCGTTGTTGCCCTTCACGTCGCTCGGCCAGTCGGCGAAGCGCGCGCCACGGTAGTCTTCCTCCTGCAGCTTGTAGCTCTGGATCATGGTGCCCATGCCGCCGTCGAGGATCAGGATGCGCTCCTTGAGGGCTTGCTGGAGGGCTTGCAGGCGTGCGGCACGGTCGATCATTGGAATACCTGGGGGAAAAGGGCGTGGCGAAAGGTCGCTGATGATAGCAAAGCTGCATGGCATTCCGGTGGTTCGCGGTTTTCCATGAATTCTGCTCATGTTGGTGCGAGGGACGACTTGACGTCCTGTCAACCGCGCCCCGGCCGGACCTGACAAGTCCGGAACTGCCTGACGACGGGCTTGCTGGAAGAATCCACGGCACAAGGCGGCACGGATGAGGAAGTTTCGTGTCGCTGGCCGCTCGCCCAAGGAATCCGCACGCAAGGAGACACCCATGTCGCAGAACGCCAACACCCTGATGCTGTTCTTCAAGGAGCAGGGCCCGCACGAGTTGTGCGTGCTGTCGCTGGTCAACCTGATGCGGAGTGACGAGGAAAAATCCCTCGTCTACCAGCAGCGCTTGGGCGTCGATCTCTCGGGAGTCTGGCAGGGCGAATGGTTCAACCAGCAGTTCAGTGCTCAGCCCGAGTACATCCGCCTGGATTTCGACACCTCGGTGCGCGCCAACCTGCCGCTGGTGCTGCTGGAAAGCCTGTTCGAGCGCGGCCTGCGCGCGGCGGTGGTCGAGGTGTTCCATGGCCAGGTCGGCGAAACCCAGCGCCACCACTTCCTCGACGGCAAGCTGGTGAATCGCTCCGACCTGTATCACCGCGAGCCCTTCATCGTGCCCATCGTCACCGCCCAGTTGGACGCCCAGCGCGAGGAAGGGGAGGAGGACACCAGTGTCTGCGTGGCGCGACCGGTGCTCCTGCGCAAGCTGATCGAGGAAGAGCGCGAGCAGGAGGAGAAAGCCAAGGCGCTGGTGGCGGGCATCGCCGAGATCGCCAAGGTCGCGCGCCAGACCGGCGTCGGCCCTGGCGGCGTGATCAAGACCGGACTGGTGCTCTGGCAGATGGCCAAGGGCCTGCTGCACGCGGTGATCGTGACCGTGCTGGCGCTGGTGTTCTTCAAGGGCTTCTGGATGTGGCTGGGCCTGGGCGTCGTGCTCGCCATCGTCCTGCCGCTGCTGTATGGCTGGGTCGAGTACAGCGACCTCAGCGAAAAGCGCGAGGAACCCGAGGTTGCCGATGGCGCGGACTGATGCGCCAGCTTCCGGCCCATCGGTCCACTACCGTGAAATGCGAAACCCGTCGCAGCCAAAAGCGAAACGCTGTCGCACCCATCTAGGCGCAAAACCCTGCCATGCGTATGCTGGCGCGCGGCGAGAGGTGGTGGCTATCTGCCTGCTCGCCGTCGGCAGGGCGCCATGATCGCCTGCCGGATCATGCAGCCGGCAGCATCGCAGGACCGGCAGGGATGGAGCGTGCGGCGCAGCTGGCCGCCCCACGCAAGCTATGGATTGGCGACCTTGGATACGGATGCATTTTCGCAACTGCTGACGCTCTATATGCGGCGCATTCGCGCCAGCGCTTCGGGCGTGGCGACGGAAATCGGCCTGAGCCGCGAGGCGGTGAACAACTGGCGCAACGGCCTGTCGCTGCCTAACCCGAAATCCCGCGACAAGCTCATCGCCTGCGCCCGCTACCTGCGCCTGACCGAGTCGGAAACCAACCGCCTGTTCAGTGCCGCGGGCTTCGAACCGGAATTCCCGCTGCAGGCCGAGACTGCCGGCGGCGTGCCTTTCGCGCCCTACATCGACTCGTTGTTCGACCAGTTGCGCAGGCTCACGCCGTATCCCATCGTCCTGCTGCTATCCCAGGCTCACTGGGGCCAGCCGCCGTTCCGCCAGGAACTGCTGACCCGTGCCCGTGGGCTTTACGGCGAACAGTCGGTCCTGCATATCCAGCCGCCCTACAGCGCCAGTACCGCCAGCAGCGACTACTTTGCCGCCATCGGCCGCCAGTGCGGCTTCGCCGACATCACCTCGGACTACGACTTCGAATCCGCCCTGGAGCGCCGCCTGCTGGCCGGCGAACGGATCTTTTGCCTGGTCAGCCGTTTCGAACAGGGCACCCCGGCGCTGCGCGAGATGCTCGCCGGTATCCTGCGCAGCCTGAGTGAAATGCACAGTGGCCGTCTGCATCTGTTGTTGTGCGGCGGGGAAGCGCTGGCCGACCTGAAATACCGCAGTGGCGATCTCTCGCTGCTGAACATCGCCCAGGTCAGCCACTGGTCCGAGCTGACCCTGGCCGACCTGGCGCTGCTCGCCCAGCGCCGTTGGCCCGGGCAGCGCTTCGACCAGGCCATGCTCGGCGAGCTGCTGGAAAGCTGCGGCGGCCACCCGGCGCTGGCTGAGGAGGGGCTGGAGTGGCTGGTGCAGTACACCGCGCTGACCGCGGAATCCCGCCAGGCGCTGCATCAATTGCTGTCCCGCAGTGCCCGGCTTTGGCAGGCCTTCCTTCCGCTTAGCGAAACCGACAGCTCACGCGAACGCCTGCGCCTGCGCCTGGAGGCGGACGACCTGGGGCGCGCCAGCCCGTACCTGGCCGATGGCGAGCTGCGTCGGCTGTTCTGGAACAACCTGATTACCGTCCGCGGTTACGGGGATTCGGCGCGCCTGGTATGGCGCTGTGAGATTATCCGGCAGACGGGCCGCCAGGTGCTGGACGCATGCGTCGAGGCCTGAGTCGCCAGCGGGGCGCGGTGAGCTACAAGCGCCTGCTGGTGATTGCCAGCGTGACCTTCCTGCTGGTCAGCGCTGTGTTGGCGCCCCGGCTCAATCCTTTCACCCGCGATGCGGCACTGGGCAATGCGGCGTTCGAACAGTTCTTCGGCGAAATGGCCGCCTGGCGCACGGCGATGATGGAGGCGCAGCAGATCGAGGGCCACTGGCCCGAAGACATCCAGGCCTTCGCGCCCTCCATCGAACATCCCGTGTTGAGCGTCGTTTCGCCGCAGCCGCAGCGCCTGCTGATGACCGTCGCGGATCGCAGCGAGATGGGCGACCTGGCCGGCAAGCAAGTCATCGTCGACATGCCGCCGCGCAGCAGCGAGTGGAGCTGCCGGCCGGGGAGCCCGCCGGTTCCCGCGCGCTACCTGATGAACTTCTGCCTGGAGTCCGGGGACAAGGCCTCGAACGACAGCCCGCTGGTGGAGAACCTGCGCTGGCTGGTGATCATCTGCGCGCTGCTGTTCGTCATCGCCGCGTTGCTCCTGCTGTTCCGCCACCCTTTGCTTGGGCCGGTGCAGCTGCGCCCGCAACGCCTGCTGGACATGCCGCTGGCGGACCTGCCCAGGGTCGACCGCCTGCTCGGTCTGCTCGGGCGGCGCAGGGCAACCCTGCGTGCCGCCGGCATCGAAGCGCAGAGCTGGCAGCAGGCGCTGGCCTACGTGGGCGCCGAAGCGGAGCAGCGTGCCCAGGCGCTGGCCCTGGCGTTGGGTGCCAGTTGCCAGGTGAGCTGGGGCTGGGCGCTGCCGGGGAGGGTGTTCGAATGGAAGCTGCCCGAGGATGTGCCGGTTTCCCTGGATCGCTGCCTGGTCTATGTGCCGGCGACTGAGGAGAACGAGACCCGCGTCCTCCAGCACCTGCGCGTTTCCCACACCGGGCTCGACGTGATGCTGGTGCTGCTCGGCGAGCGCCAGGAACAATTGCTGAAGTACTGCGCCGATACCGCCAATCTCTGCGTGGCGATTGACGCCCGCGAGCAGACCCAATGGTTGCTGGGCGGCAACCCCGGAGAGCTGCTGCTGCGCCTGCTCGCCGCACAACTGCGGCTGACCCGCATCTCGCCGTACCAGACGCGCGGTGGCGTGGTGCGCGCCAGCTCGTTCTTCGGCCGCGACCAGTTGCTGGCGCGAGTACTCAACCGCGAGCCGGCCAATTACCTGGTGGTCGGCGGCCGGCAGTTGGGCAAGAGCAGCCTGCTCAAGGCCGTGCAGCGGCGCCTGGAGGATCATCCGCAGGTGGTCTGCCACTACGTGTCGCTACGCGACCACCGCCTCACGCCACGGCTGGCGCTGCAGTTCGGCCTTCCTGCAGAAAGCACGCTGGAGGCGATCATCGAACACATCAATACCCAGCAACTCGGCAAGCGCCTGTTCCTGCTGATCGACGAGGCCGACCTGTTCTTCCGTGACGAGGCCGCAAACGGGTATCCACAGCTATCGACCCTGCGCGCATTGAGCGAGGAGGGGCGTTGCTGGTTCATGCTGGCCGGTTTCTGGGACCTCTATGCCACTGCCGTGCTGGACTACCAGTCGCCGCTGCGTAACTTCGGCGAAGTGCTGACCATCGGCGCGCTGGAGCGCCAGGCCTGCCGCGAACTGGCCAGTGTGCCCCTGTCGCGGCTGCGGCTGGGGTTCGCCAGCGACACCCTGCTGGAAGACCTGGTGGACGCCAGCGGCCAGCGCGCCAATTTGGTCGCCATCCTCTGCCAGGAATGCCTGGAGGCACTGCCGCCGGGGGCGCGGGTGATCGAGCGGCTGCAACTCAAGGGCGCGCTGGCCTCCCAGGCGTTACAGGATGCACTGGCCGGCTGGGGCCGCCTGAGCCAGGACGAGACGGCCTGCCGCCTGGACCGGATCATCGTCTACCACTGCGCGCAGCATGCCGGCACCGGCCTGGCAGCGCTGATCGAGCTGTTCGGCGAGCGCATCGATGCTGTGGCGCTCAAGGCCTCCCTGGCGCGGCTGCAACTGGCTTTCGTGCTCAAGCGCAGCGGCGATGGCTACGCCTTCGCCGTGCCGCTGTTCGCTGGTCAGTTCGAGGCCGCCGAACTGCCCATATTGCTGCGCCACGAGCTATCCACCCTGGAGCGCGACGCGCGCTAGCCAAAAGGCGCGGAGCCGGCCGGGCCGCGAGTTGGTAGACTTGCCGGCGTTACTGGCCAAGGAACAACCCCATGCTCCCCCGGATCCTCGTGCTGCTGGCCCTGCTCATGGCCAGCGTGGGCCTGCGTGCCGAATCGATGTCCTACACCCGCGATATCCAGCCGATCTTCACCGAGAAATGCGTGGCCTGCCATGCCTGCTACGACTCGCCGTGCCAGCTCAACCTGACGGCCGCCGAAGGCGCGCAACGCGGCGCGAACAAGCTGCCGGTGTATGACGGCGCGCGTACCAAGGCGCAGGACACCACCCGGCTGTTCCTCGACGCCCACGGTGCGGATGCCTGGCGACGCAAGGACTTCTGGTCGGTGCTCGATGGCCGCGGCAGCCAGGCGGCGCTGATGGCACGGATGATCGACCTGGGGCATGACCACCCGCTGGTGCCCAACGCGAAGATCCCCGATGGCCTAGACCTGTCGATCAACCGCACCAACCAGTGCCCGACGCCCGCGACCATCGACGACTTCGTGGCGAAGAACCCGCGCAGCGGCATGCCCTTCGCCGTCACCGGCCTGACCGACAAGCAGCTGAAAACCATCAAGACCTGGCTGGCCCAGGGCGCGCCGGTGGACGAACAGGCCTGGCAGCCGGGCAGCGGCGAAGCGCAGCAGATCGGCGAGTGGGAAAGCTTCCTCAACCAGCCCGGCGCCCGTCAGAGCCTGGTGTCGCGCTGGATCTACGAGCACCTGTTCCTCGCCCACCTGTACTTCACCGAGCGCGGCGAGCCGGGGCACTTCTTCCAGCTGGTGCGCTCGCGCACGCCCAGCGGCCAGCCCATCGACCCCATCGCCACGCGGCGGCCGAACGACGATCCGGGCAATACCTTCTATTACCGCCTGTGGCCGATCCAGGGTGTGATCGTACACAAGACGCACATCACCTATCCGCTCAACGCGGCTCGCCTCCAGCGCAACCAGGAGCTGTTCTACGGCACAGCCTGGGATACCGACAAGGTTCCCGGCTATGGCCTGCAGCACCGCGCCAACCCCTTCTTGACCTTCGAGGCGATTCCGGCGCGGGCGCGCTACCAGTTCATGCTGGACAACGCCGAGTACTTCGTCCGTACCTTCATCCGCGGGCCGGTGTGCCGTGGGCAGATCGCCACCGACGTGATCCGCGACAACTTCTGGGCGGTGTTCCAGGACCCGGACCACGACCTCTATGTCACCGATCCGAAGTTCCAGCGCCAGGCCTCGCCGCTGCTGGCGCTGCCGGGGCAGATCGACGACGTCGGCGCGATGCTGTCGCAATGGCGCTCCTACCGCGACAAGCGCAATCAATACGAAGAGCTGCGCCAGGACGTCTATGACGAGGCACCCGCGCCAACCTGGGCGGACATCTGGGCCGGCAACGACAACGCCGTGCTGAGCATCTTCCGCCAGTACGACAGTGCCTCGGTGCGCAAGGGCCTGATCGGCGGCGTGCCGCAGACCCTCTGGTGGATGGACTACCCGCTGCTGGAGCGCACCTACTACGGGCTGGTGGTGAACTTCGACGTGTTCGGCAACGTTGCCCACCAGGCGCAGACGCGCCTGTACTTCGACCTGATCCGCAACGGCGCCGAACAGAACTTCCTGCGCCTGATGCCCGTCGGTGCGCGCAAGAAGCTGCTGGATGACTGGTACCAGAGCAGCGGCAAGCTGAAGATGTGGGCCGACTACTACAACTCCGACAGCGACGCACCCACCGGGCTGTTCCTGCCGGAGAAGGGCGCCAAGCTGGCCTTCGCCAAGCAATTGCTGAAGCACTACGTGGCGCTCAATGCGCGGCCCGACCCAATCAACCTGTGCGAAAACGGCGCCTGCTACCGCAATTCCGTGGCCGCGCCGCTGCAGGACGCCGAACAGGCCTTCAGTCGGCTGGTCAGCCGCCCGGCTGCCGGCCTGCCGGTCATCGACCAGTTCCCCGAGGCGACCATGCTGCGTGTGGAACTGCCGGACGGCCAGCGCGAGATCTACACCGTGCTGCGCAACCGTGCCCACAGCAACGTGGCCTTCATGACGGGCGAGTCGCTGCGCTACCAGCCGGGCCTGGATACCCTGACCATCTACCCGGGCGTGCTGTCGAGCTACCCGAACTTCATGTTCAACCTGAAGGCGGCCGAGGTACGGGACTTCGTCGGCGCCCTGGAGCAGGTAAAGAGTGCGGCGGACTTCGAGAAGATCGCCGACCGCTGGGGAGTGCGTCGCAGCAACCCGCAGTTCTGGTTCTACTTCCACGACCTGGATGCCTACCTGCGCGAAACAGAACCGGTGGAGGCAGGCGTGCTGGACATGAATCGCTACGAGAACCTGTAAACCAGATCGCGGACCTGAACCTGTAGGACCGAGGGGAGCGCCCAGTCCTTGCTCGCGAACCGGCCCCCGCTGCGGGGCCATTCGCGAGCAAGCTCGCTCCTACAGAAAAGTGCTTGGCCTACCTGCGAATTATTCCTACTAAATCAGTAGGGCTTTATCCGATCCCCCCGTTTGGCGTAAACTGGCGCCACGTTTGCGAGGAGTTGCCATGAGCGCTATCACCATTACCGAAGCCGCACAGGATTACCTGGCCGAGCTGCTGTCCAAGCAGGACACTCCCGGCATCGGCATTCGCATCTTCATCACCCAGCCGGGCACCACGTACGCCGAAACCTGCATCGCCTACTGCAAGCCGGGCGAGCAGAAGGCGGAAGACACCCCGGTCGGCCTGAAGGATTTCACCGCCTACATCGACGCCATCAGCGAGCCCTTCCTGGAAGACGCCGTGGTCGATTACGCCACCGACCGCATGGGCGGCCAGCTGACCATCAAGGCGCCGAACGCCAAGGTGCCGATGGTCAACGAGGACAGCCCGATCACCGAGCGCATCAACTACTACCTGCAGACCGAGATCAATCCCGGCCTGGCCAGCCACGGCGGCCAGGTGAGCCTGGTGGACGTGGTCGAGGACAACATCGCCGTGCTGCGTTTCGGCGGCGGTTGCCAGGGCTGCGGTGCGGTCGAGATGACCCTGAAGGACGGTGTCGAGAAGACCCTGATCGAGCGCATCCCTGAGCTGAAGGGCGTGCGTGACGTCACCGACCACAGCAACCGCGAGAACGCCTACTACTAAAGGCAGGCGGTCGAGCAGCGAAAAGGCGACCTTCGGGTCGCCTTTTTCGTTTGGAGCCGGGTCTGGGCCTGCTCGGAAACGTAAGGCGAATAACGCCTCACGCGTTATCCGCCATTGCGGCGGATAACCCGCTCCGGGTTATGCACCCTACGCAGTGGTGCTCCTTGCAGGAGCGAGCTTGCTCGCGAACCGCGTAGGCAGCCAAACCCTCAGGCCTGCGCCACTTGCCGTCGCCCCGACCAGAGCATCACCAACACCACCAGCAGCACCGGCCAGACCAGCAGGTTCACCGCGCTCCAGCCGACGCTGGTGATCAGCGCGCCAGAGCTGAACGACATCAGCGCCGCCAGGCCGCCGTTGCCCAGTTCCATCAGCCCTTGCGCATGCCCGCGCTCCTGCGGCGAATGGCCGACGGCGAGCAGGGTGGTGCCGGCCACCAGCATCAGGTTCCAGCCCATGCCCAGCAGCAGTGAGCTGATGAGGAACTGCGCCACCGACTGACCACTCAGCGCCACCGCCGCACTCACCGCCAGTAGCGCCATGCCGGCCCAGGCCACGCGGCGGCCGCCGAGGCGGTCCACCAGCGGGCCGGCGACGAAGGCGGGGAGGAACATGCCCAGCACGTGCCACTGGATCACGCTCACCGAGCGCTCCAGCGGCAGCCCGCAGAAGCTCATGGCCAGCGGCGTGGCGTTCATGATCAGGATCATCAGCCCGTGGCCGGCGGCGGTGCAGGCCATGGCCGCGCGGACCGCCGGGCGCGACAGCAACTCGCGCATCACCTTCCAGCCGCCGGTGGATGGCGCGGGCGCTGCGCCTTCCGGCAGACGGCTGAGCACGGCGAGGGCGACCAGCGCCAGTGTGGCGATGGCCAGGTACGAACCCACGAAGGGCGCGGGCAGGGCATTGCGCGACCACAGCGCCAGGCTCGGTGCGAGCAACGCCGCCAGCACGCCGCCGCCGATCACGTAGGCGGTGGCGCGCCCCTTGTGGGTTTCGTCCACCGCTTCCAGCGCGGCGAAGCGGTAATACATCGCCGACGCCTGGTAGGCGCCAATAGGCAATGCGCCGAGGCAGAACAGCAGGAAGTCCGCCAGCCACACGCCCAGCGCGCAAAGCAGCCCGCCGAACACGCCGCAGGCGGCGCCCAGCAGCAGGCCGCGCCGCCGTCCGTGGCGTTGCATGAACAGCGACAACGGCTGCACCGCCAACAGGTTGCCCAGCACCAGAATTGCCAGCGGCAGCGTGGCCAGGCTGTTGAGCGGCGTAAGCTGCGCGCCCACCAGCGAGGTGAGGGTGATGCCGATCAGCGAGCAGGACCAGTACAGCGCCTGGCTGGCGAACAGCAGGCGGATCGCCGGAATGCGCAGCAGCATGTTCCGTCCTCAGCCCTGGCAGCCGGCAGGCTTGAGCACGCGCTGGGTCGAGGCCGGGTTGGCCGCCAGCTTCGCCAGCGGCCGGCGTGGGCGCGGCAGCAGTTCGCCGCCGCAGTTCGGGCAATGGCCGTGCAGCACCTGTTCGGCGCAGTCGCTGCAGAAGGTGCATTCGAAGCTGCAGATGCGCGCGTCGGCGCTGTCGCCGGGCAGGTCGCGGTCGCAGCATTCGCAGCCGGGGCGAAGTTCGAGCATGGCAAAGTCCTTTGCGGTGGATTGAAGTCAGTGCATCTGGCCGAAGCGCGCGGCGTATTCCTGCGGGCTGATCGCCAGGTGCTTGTGGAAGGTGCGGCGCAGGTTTTCCGGGTGGCCGAAGCCACACAGCCGCGATACCGTGCTGATCGACGCCTGGGCGTCCTGCAGCAGCGCACGGGCGGCTTCCAGGCGCACGCGCTCGACGTAGCGGCCCGGGCCCATGCCCAGCTCGTTGATGAACACCCGCGACAGTGTGCGCGGGCTCATGCACGCCTGTTCGGCCAAAACCTCCAGCGACAGGTCGCTGCCCAGGTTGGCCGGTATCCACTCCAGCAGTGCCGCCAGGCGTGGCGTGCGGCTAGGTTCCGGGGTCAACCAGTGACTGAACTGCGCCTGCCCGCCGGGGCGCTTGAGGAACATCACCAGCCGCCGCGCCACGGCCAGGGCGAGGGCACGGCCGAGATCGGCTTCCACCAGCGCCAGGGCGAGGTCGATGCCGGCGGTGACGCCGGCCGAGGTGAACACGTGATCGTCGCCGTCCCGGCGCTGCGGATCGTAGGTATGCAGGCGGTCGCCCTGGACCAGTACCTCGGGGTAGTCGCTGCACAGCTCATCGACATCCGCCCAGTGCGTGGTGGCCGGACGGCCGTTGAGCACGCCGGCCGCGGCGAGGATCAGCGCGCCGGAGCACACCGAGCCGAGCCGGCGCACCTGGGGCTCGGCGGCAGCCAGCCAGTGCAGCAGGTCGGTGTTCTCGCATTGTTTCGGGACGCCAAGCCCGCCGGGGACCAGCAAGGTATCCAGGGTGGCGGGCTCGACTTCCCGCCATCCCATGTCAGCGCAGATGCGCAGGCCGGCCGAGGTGGCCACCGGCCCGGCCTGTTCGCCCAGTACCAGCAGCTCATAGATCGGCGCCAGGCCCTGGCGCTGGCGCTCGACGTTGGCGGAGGCGAACACCTGCAGCGGCCCGGTGATGTCCAGGCTCATGACTTCGGGATAGAGCAGGCAGGCGACGCGGCGCAGCGATTCCATGGCGACACTCGTTCATTGGATGTCACGAGTTTGGCGGTGACCGACGCTGGCGGCAACGTCAGCTACCCCACATATCCTGCCAATCCACTGGCCAGCTCCCGCTCGCCCCGGTGGGCAGGGCCGATCTGCTCAGGAGCAAAGCCCTCCGCCGCTGTGGCGCCGAGCCTCGACGAAAGGCGTGAAAACGGTGCCGCGTCAGACTTTCAGCACGCCGCGAAACCCCCGCGCGGCGTAATAGGATTGCACGCCGTTGTGGTAGGTGAACACACGCTCGTAGCGGCGATCGCCGAACAGCGCGCCATCCAGCTTGCGCATGGAGCCGGGCGTGCGCAGCCAGCTGGAGGTCTTCTGGTCGAAGCTGCCCAGCTCCTGCAACTGGCGGTACTGCGCCTCGTCCAGTAGCTCGATGCCGATCTGCGCGGCCAGTTCGGTGGCGCAGCCAGCGGGCTTGTCCTTCTTACGTGCGTCCAGCGCCTCGCGGTCATAGCAGAGGCTGCGGCGGCCAGCCGGGGTCTCGGCGGAACAATCGAAGAACAGGAAGGCGCCGCTGGCGCTTTCGCGGCCGACCACGTCGGGTTCGCCGCCGGTTTCTTCCATCTGCTCCAGCGCTTTCAGTTTGGCCGGGGCGGCCTCCAGGCGCGCCTGGACTTCCGCCCAGTCGATGCCCTTGTGGCGCTCGGGGTGCTGCTTGAACCGCGCCTGCAGGGTGGCCAGCAGGGCGTCGCGTTGCTTCGCATTCATCTTGCTTACTCTCGGCAGGGGTTGAAGGTCAGAGAGTAAAGCAGGATTTGCGCGGCCTGCGGCTCAGCCGGCGTCGGCCCAGCGCTCGCGCACAGCGAGGATGTCGGGCAGGCGACCGAGGAAAAGCTCCACCAGCTCCGGGTCGAACTGGCGGCCTTTTTCCCGGCGCAGCAGTTCGATGGCTTCGTCGATGCTCCAGGCCGGCTTGTACGGGCGCACGCTGGTCAGCGCATCGAACACGTCGGCGATGGCGACGATGCGGCCCTCCAGAGGGATTTCCTCGCCGCGCAGGGCATTGGGGTAACCCGTCCCGTCCCAGCGTTCGTGGTGGGTGAGGGCGATGCTGCGCGCCAGGGTGAGCAGGGTGGAGTCGTGTTCGCCGATGATCCGCGCGCCGATCTCCGGGTGCTGGCGCATCACCGCCCATTCCTGCTCATTGAGGCGTCCGGGCTTCTGCAGGATGGCATCGGGAATGCCGATCTTGCCCACGTCATGCATGGGCGCCGCGTTGAGCAGGTCGTCGGCGGCCTTCTCCGAGTAGCCGGCAGCGCGGGCCAGGATGTGCGCGTAGTGGCTCATGCGGATGACGTGCAGGCCGGTCTCGTTGTCCTTGTACTCCGAAGCCTTGCCCAGGCGCTGGACGATCTGCAGGCGTGTTTCGCGCAGCTCCTCCACGCGCACCAGCGACAGGTGCGTGCGCACGCGCGCCTTGACGATGGGCGGGCTGACCGGCTTGGTGATGTAGTCCACCGCGCCGACCTCGAAGCCCCGCGCCTCGTCGGGTACATCGGCGAGTGCGGTGACGAAGATCACCGGAATGGCGCAGGTGGCCTGCTCGGCCTTGAGCCGCTGGCAGACCTCGAAGCCGGTCATGCCGGGCATCATCACGTCCAGCAGGACCAGGTCCGCGCGTTCGCGGTTGGCCAGCTCCAGCGCCTTCTCGCCATCCTTGGCGAACAGCAGACGGTAGTCGTCCTGCAGGATGTGGCGCAGCACCTGGAGGTTGGTGGCTTCATCGTCCACCAGCAGCAGGCAGGGACGATGATCTTGGGCGGTCAGGCTCATGCTTGCTCCAGTCGGGCGCCGAGGGTGCGGACCCATTCCAGGGCCTGGTCGAAGTCGAAGTCGTCGATGGCGTAGCGCAGGGCTTCGAAGGCCTCGCGGTGTTCGCCCTGGGCGGTGCCCAGGCGCAGGCGTTCCAGCGCCTGGTCGTCCAGGCCGCCGCGGGAAAGGGCCAGTTGCAGGGCCTGCAGCGCGTCACGCAGGTCCTGCGAGGCGGCCTCGCCAACGGCCGCCCCGACCGCCTCGGCGAAGGCTACCGGCACCAGCGGCACCGATTCGCGGACCGTAGTGAACTCCGCGCGGACACGCTCCAGGGCAGCCGCCAATTGTTCAGCCTTGCCGTGCTCTGCGGCGCCTTCCAGCGCGCCGATGGCGCCGGCCAGACGCGGCAGGGCGAGGTTGGCGGCGGCGCCGCGCAGGCGGTGGGCGAGGGCGGCAATGCCGGCGCGATCGCCGTTGCTCACTGCGCTTTCCAGAGCGTTCAGACTGGTTTCCTGCTCTTCGAGGAAGCGCACGACGGCCCGTGCCATGGGCAGCGGTCCGCCCCACAGGCGGGCGCCGACGGTCCAGTCCAGGGTCGCCAATGGCGCAGTTTCGCTGACGTGCGCGCTGCGAATCGCGGGCGCGGCACCCAGCAGCCGGGCCATTTCGTCCAGCAGGCCGGTGAGGTCCAGCGGTTTGCTGGCAAAGCCATTCATGCCGGCATCCAGGGCGTTCTGCCGGTCGCGGTCGAGCACGCTGGCGGTGAGGGCGATGATCGGCACGGCGTCTTCACCACGTTGCTGCTCGATGGCGCGGATGCGCCGGGTCGCTTCCAGGCCATCCATGCCGGGCATCTGCACGTCCATCAGGATCAGGTCGAAGTCCTGCGCGCTGTAGGCGTCAACGGCGGCCTGCCCGTCGCCGACGCTGTGCGGGCGATGGCCCAGGCGGCGCAGATTCAGCTCCAGCAGCTCGACATTCTGCGGGACGTCGTCCGCTATCAGGATGCGCAGCGGTGGCAGGCTCGGTGCGTGGCTGCGCGTCTCCGGCTTTACGCTGCGGCCGGCCGGCAGCGGCAGGTCGACGGTGAACACGCTGCCCCGGCCCACTTGGCTCTCCACGCTGATGCGGCCGCCCATCAGCTCCACCAACTGGCGCGAGATGGTGGTGCCCAGCCCGGTGCCGCCAAAGCGCCGGCTCATGGAGGCGTCGGCCTGGGCGAAGGGGTCGAAGATGCGCTCCAGGCGGTCGGCGGCGATGCCGATGCCGGTGTCGCGGATGGCCAGGCGCAGCGCGCCGGGTTCGCCGCTGATGACCAGCCGCACTTCGCCACGCTCGGTGAACTTCACCGCGTTACCCAGCAGGTTGGTGAGCACCTGTTGCAGGCGCAATGGGTCGCCACGGAAGTACTCGCCGGCGCGCTGACCATAGTCGATCTGCAGGCTCAGGCCCTTGCGCTCGGCGGACAGCCGCAGCGCCGCGCAGACCTGCTCGCACAGCTCCGGCAGGGAGAAGTCCAGGGCTTCCAGTTCGATGGCGCCACGATCGAGCTTGGCGGTGTCGAGGATGTCGTTGAGCAGGCCCAGCAGCGAGCGCGAGGCGTTCTGTACGGTGCTCAGGTAGCGCCGCTGGTTCGCTTCCAGCGGTGAATCCAGCAGCAGTTCGGTGAAGCCCATGATGGCGTTCATCGGCGTGCGGATTTCGTGGCTCATGTTGGCCAGGAAGCTGCTGCGCGCGGCGGCGGCCTGTTCGGCGCGGTCGCGGGCGCTGCGCAGTTCCTGCTCCATGACGCGGCGCGGGGTGAGGTCGGTGGCCAGCTTCACCACCTTCACCGGCTTGCCGTCGAAGTCGAGGATCGGGTTGTAGGTGGCGTGGATCCACACCTCGCGCCCGTCTTTGGCCAGGCGGCGGTATTCGCCGGCGCTGTGCTCGCCTTTGCGCAGTGCCTGCCAGAACGCCTGGTACTGGGCGCTGGCGGCGATGTCCGGCGGGCAGAACAGGCTGTGGTGCTGCCCCAGCACCTCGGCTTCGGTGTAGCCGAAGAGTTCGAGGATGTTGTCGTTGGCGGCGAGCACGCGGCCTTCGAGGTCGAATTCGATCAGCGCCATGGCGCGGCCGATGGCGGTGACCTTGCCTTCGTATTCGTTGCTCAGCAGCTTGGTTTCGGTCTGGTCGAGCAGCACACCGTCGATCCACTGCGGGTTGCCGGATTCGTCATAGCAGGCGCTGCCGCCCTCCCAGATCCAGTGTTCGGCGCCGCTGCGGTCGAACAGCCGGTACTCGACGACGTAGCTGCGGCGCTCGGCAATGGCGCGGCGGACTTCCTCGTTCACCGCTTCCTGATCATCGGGATGGTAGAGCTGGGCGAAGGTGATGCGCTGGTCGCTGAAGTCCTGCGCCGACCAGCCGGTGACGGCCTCGACCGCATCGCTGACGAACAGGGTGCTCCAGGCGTGGTCCGGGAGGACGCGGAAGGCGATGCCGGGCATGTTGCGGATCAGCGAGCGGTACTGTTCCTCGCTGGTGCGAAGGGCCTGCTCCATCTCGCGGCGTTCGCTGATGTCGGCGACGAACACGACGAACCAGGGCTTGCCGTTGTGATCGGTGACGCCGAGGCTGACGCGCACGGGGATTTCCCGGCCGTCGCGGGTCAGGCCTTCCAGCTCCAGTTCGGAGTTGCTGAACTGGCGCTTGCCGCTGCTCTTGTAGTTATCCAGCGCCATGCGGAACTGATGGCCGTAAGCCTCGTTCATCAGTACCTGCATGGGTTTGCCCACCAGCTCGTGCGGGTGCCAGCCGAACAGGCGCAGCACCGCGTGGTTGACCGAACGGATCACGCCGCTGTGGTCGATGGTGAGGATCGCCTCGACGGCGGCGTCGAGCAGCGAATCCAGGTGCTTGCGCCGGCGCTCCAGTTCCTGGAACAGCTGGCGATAGCGCAGCAGGCCATTCACCGCGGCAACGCAGATGCTCAGGCTGATGGTGGCCATGGACACTGCCAGCGCCAGGTAGAAGCTGCCCTGCACGCCCTGCGGCACGCCGAACTCCTCGCGGCCGACGAAGCGCGCGGCGGCCATGCCGGTGTAATGCATACCGGCAATTGCCAGGCCCATCACCAGGCCGCTGACCAGGATCGCCAGGTTCGGCCGCATCCGCCCGCGCAGGCCGAAGCGCACCCAGAGCGCAATAACCGCCAGCACCACGGCGACAAGGATCGACAGGGCGAACATCCACGGGTTGTAGCGCAGCAGCGGAGCCATCTGCATGGCGGCCATGCCGCTGTAGTGCATGGCACCGATGCCGGCGCCCACCAGCACCCCGCCGCCAATAAGCTGAAGGCGATTGACGTTGCGCCGGGCCAACAGGCTCAGGGCTATCCAGGAGGCGAACAGGCTCGGCAGGCCGGAAAGCAGGGTGATCAACGGGTCGTAGCGCACCGCCGCGCAGAGCTGGAAGGACAGCATGCCGATGAAGTGCATCGCCCACACGCCGCCGCCCAGCGCCACCGCGCCGGTGCCGATGGCCAGTTGGCGGTAGAACGGGCTGCGCGCCAGCCGCGCCACGCCTGACAGTTGCAGGGCCATGGTCGAGGTGAAGACGGCAATGAGGATGGAGAGCAGCACCAGAGCATTGTTGTGCTCGCCGAAAACCAGCAGCGAAGGGGTGTCGCCGCTGTAGAAATATCGCTGCAGATCGAGCATTGAAGGAGACCGTACTGCGTGCCGAAGGCCCGGTGGAAGACGAGACGGGGTGAGCAAAACACAGGATGGCTGCAAATTGCCATCATTGTCGGTCGCTGCACCCGCTGAACCGGCAGTGGAATGCGGGTTTCGGACGAGCGGAAAGCCAATGTTCGGAATCGAAGCTGAAACGATGCAGCCGGACGGCGACCGACACTTCGTTGTCGGCAGACGAAGCGGCAAATTGAGCGGTTGCCGACGGCTGGCGCCGGAAATGAAGAAGCCCGGCTTGGGGCCGGGCTTCTTTGGGTACCTGTCTGCGGATCAGGCGGGCATGTGCCATTCCTGCAGGCGGTAGCCTTCGCGGTTCAGCTCGTCGCGGGCCTGATTCAGCAGGCCTTCGAGCTGCTCCGGGTCGGAGTAGGCGGAGCTGGGAATGCGGGTGAGGCCCAGCAGACGGGTACCGGTGCGATCGAGGACGGACAGGTCGAGGCTGCCGTCGCCCCCTTGGTCAACCCAGGTCACACAATTGAAGGGTTGGAAGGCTCGTCCAGTGATCAGCAGAGCCTCGTTGAAACGAAGAGTCGCATGCATGGTTGTGATCTCTCTGCGTGGTAATCCATTGCGAAGGTGGCGAAAGCGGCTCATCCACTTTCGTGTTCGTTCACGCAATTGATGGATTCAGAGTCGAAGAAAGTCACAACCCATGTCGCGGTTGTACACAAAATAGTCGCAAATAAAACTGTTTCAGTCGCTACAGGCCCCGTCAGCCGTGGCCTGTAGCGATTTTTTGGGTGCGCCATCGCGCCGCACGTGCCATTTGTAGGTGGCGACGAGCGGTCAGGCCTGCATGGCCCAGCCGTCCACGTTCATCGCCGCCTGGCGCAGTGCCTCGGAGCGGGTCGGGTGGGGGTGGCAGGTGCGTGCGATGTCCTCGGCGGCGCCGCGGAACTCCATGGCCACGCAGTACTCCGCGATCATGTCGCCGACGTTCGGGCCGATCATGTGCACGCCGAGGATCTCGTCGCTGCGCTCGTCCGCCAGCACCTTCACGAAGCCCTCTGTCTCGTGGTTGATCTTCGCCCGGCTGTTGGCGGTGAAGGGGAACTTGCCCACTTTGTAGGCGCGGCCCTCGGCCTTGAGCTGTTCCTCGGTCCTGCCCACGGTGGCCACTTCCGGATGGGTGTAGATCACGCTGGGGATGACGTCGTAGTTCACTTCCCCGGCCTTGCCGGCAATCAGCTCGACGCAGGCGATGGCCTCGTCCTCGGCCTTGTGCGCGAGCATCGGGCCGGAGGTCACGTCGCCGATCACCCAGATGCCCGGCACGCTGCTGCGGTGTTCGTGGTTCTCCAGCATGCCGCGCTTGTCGGTAGCCAGGCCCACGCTTTCCAGCCCCAGGCCCTGCGTATAAGGGCGGCGGCCGATGGCGAGCAATACGTAATCCGCCTGGATCGACTCCGCCGCGCCGCCAGCAGCCGGCTCCACGCTCAGCGTCACCTGCTTGCCGCTGACTTTGGCCTGGGTGACTTTCGAGCCCAGCTTGAAGCTCATGCCCTGCTTGGTCAGCGCGCGCTGGAAGGTCTTGGCGGTTTCCAGGTCCATGCCGGGGCAGATGCGGTCGAGGTATTCGATGACCGTGACTTCCGCACCCAGGCGGCGCCATACCGAACCCAGCTCCAGGCCGATGACGCCGGCGCCGATCACCACCAGGTGCTTGGGCACCTCGGGAATCGACAGCGCGCCGGTGGAGTCGAGGATGCGCTTGTTGTCGACTTCCACGCCCGGCAGCGGGGAGGGCTCGGAACCGGTGGCGATGATGATGTCCTTGGCGGTGAGGCTGCTCTTGCTGCCGTCGGCGGCGGTCACTTCCACCTTGCCCGGCCCGTCGATGCGGCCCCAGCCCTTCACCCAGTCCACCTTGTTCTTGCGGAAGAGGAATTCCACGCCCTTGGTCAGCGCGGTCACGCTCTCGGATTTCTGCTTCATCATCTGCGCCAGGTCCAGCTTGGGCTTGACCTGGATGCCGAGGTTGGCGAACTCGCCGCCGGCCGCCGCTTCGTACAGTTCCGACGCGTGCAGCAGCGCCTTGGACGGCATGCAGCCGACATTCAGGCAGGTGCCACCGAGGGTTTCGCGGCCCTCCACGCAGGCAACTTTCAGGCCCAGCTGGCCCGCGCGAATGGCCGCGTTGTAGCCGCCGGGGCCGCCGCCGATGACGATCACATCGTATGCGCTCATGCAGTGCTCTCCGAGTTGGAAAAAGGGGTCAATCGAGGTTAGCCCGCGCTCGCCGGATCACCAGCGCATGGCCTGGGATAAGCGTTACTCGATTTATATTACGAACATAATATATGATTCAACGCAAGTCACGCAGACATGACAGACGCGGCGGGGAGGGCGAAAATGCAGGGCTTTGGCGCCTCGGGTTCGTGCGCCTACGGAGAATTCATGAAAATCGACTGCGATTTCGACAGCGGCAATATCCAGGTCATCGACGACAGCGACCCGCGCCAGGTGCGCCTGGCGCTGCGCCCGGACACGAAAAGCCCGCACTTCCAGTGGTTCCACTTCAAGGCGGAAGGTCTGGAGCCCGGTGAGCAATATCAGTTCAGCCTGACCAACGCCCCCGGCTCCAGCTACACCGGCGGCTGGCCGGGCTACAACGCGGTGGCTTCGTATGACCAGCGCGACTGGTTCCGCGTGCCCAGTACCTATGATTCCAACGGCTTGCACTTCAGCCTCGTTGCCGAACAGCCCCAGGCCTGGTTCGCCTACTTCGAGCCCTACAGCCGCGAGCGCCATGCCGAGCTGGTGAAGCGCGCCCAGGCCAATGGCGCCGAGCTGCTCGCCACCGGCCACAGCATCGAAGGTCGCGAACTGCCCCTGCTGCGCATCGGCAAGGGCGCGGCGGGTGCGCTCAAGATCTGGCTGATCGCCCAGCAACACCCCGGCGAGCACATGGCCGAGTGGTTCATGGAAGGCCTGATCGAGCGCCTGCAATCGGGTGATGCCGAGGTCCAGCGCCTGCTGGAGCGCGCCGATTTCTACCTGGTGCCGAACATGAACCCGGACGGTGCCTTCCACGGCCACCTGCGTACCAACGCCGCCGGCAAGGACCTGAACCGCGCCTGGGCCGCGCCCAGTGCCGAGGAAAGCCCGGAAGTGCTGTTCGTGCAGGAGCAGATGGCGAAGTACGGCGTCGACCTGTTCCTTGACGTGCACGGCGACGAGGAAATCCCCTTCGTGTTCGCCGCCGGCTGCGAAGGCAACCCGGAATTCACGCCGCGCCTGGATCGCCTGGAAAGCCTGTTCCGCGAGCGCCTGGAAGCCAACGGCGAATTCCAGAGCGTGCACGGCTACCCGAAGGACGCTCCCGGCCAGGCCAACCTGACCCTGGCCTGCAATCACGTCGGCCGCACTTACGACTGCCTGTCGCTGACCCTGGAAATGCCGTTCAAGGACCACAACCTGTCGCCCAATCCGCGTACCGGGTGGAGCGGGGCGCGGTCGAAGGCGCTGGCGGAGGCGGTGCTGGTCACGGTCGCCAGCCTGGTCGACGAATTGCGCTGATTCGCGAGCGGACGGACCTCGCGGTTTGCGATGTCCCGCCCCGGAGCTCTTCGTAGGGCCGAGGGGGACGCCCAGTTCTTGCTCGCGAACCGGCCTAGCCGCAGAGCCGCGGGGTATTCGCGAGCAAGCTCGCTCCTACAGAAAAGCGTCTTTCCCGGCGACGTCTTACATCCTTGGCGGCTGACCGTTGGGGTAATCCGTCGCAGGCAGCCTTTGAATCCTTCCCCTCGCGTGCTAATCCAAAACATGAGGCATACGAATTCAGGAGGTAGGTATGACTCGACATCGCAAGCGGTTGACCCCGCAAGTCATCGAAGACCTGCAGGACCGCACGGACGCCCAGGAAGAGCTGGACTTCATAGAGCGTCGTGAAGTGCGCAAGAACCGCTCGGGCGAACGGAGGCCACGCATCCTCGCTGGCGGGGGCTGAGCAAGCAGGCCTCAGGGCCCGGCCGCACTGGCGCGTGCGCCAGCCAGTGGGACATGCCAGGGCCGATTCGGCTTCCCGCCGGGCCGGCCTTGCCTCTGTAGTCATTCACTTTGTCGGAGCGCCTCTGCCGATCCGCGTCGTCAGCCTTTTTCCGTCATCCGTTTCCGGGCTGTAACCGGCATTTTAGAGCGCCCCGGATCTGTAACTTCGTGCTTACTCAATAGTCGGTGTCTTACAAAATACAGACTGAAAACTTGAACTGCTTCACATAAACTCGGGTCTTCCGTTAGCGCATTTCGCTCTACCCGCAGCCGTCAGAAGTAACCCCATGGAAAACCACAGTACCCCCCTGGGTCCGGTTCCCGCTCATCTGGTCCGTGAAGCCGTGGCCAAGAAGACCGGCCTGGGATGGGTGGTCGAGTTCAACGTTGCCACCTGGCTCAACCTGGCTGTGCGCGACGACACCGCTGTAGCCCTCAAGATCAGCTACCTGGACGGCGACAAGCCCCGCGAAGTGCTGGTCGACAAGGGCAGCATCTTCGGCGCCCAGCGCATCCTGCTGTGTGGCATCGCCCGCCTGGGGGTGAACCAGAAGCTGGAGTCCATGAGCCTGTCGCTGGAAACACGCTCGCCGATCCAGTCGCTGCTGGTGGAGGAACTCTTCGTCCAGGCCGTCGAGCGCCAGAGCGAAAAGAAGAGCGGCACCCGCAAGGCGCGCTGACCACCCGTGGCGAGGGGCGCCGGTGGGGCGCATGAGCGCTGCAATCGACGGGCATTCCCGCCGTGCATGAAGCTTCGCCGGGCTTGCGATCCGCCGGTCGGAGCGGGGAATATCGCCTGGCCCCACTCGTTGCACCAGGAAGCCCCATGCCCCTCGATATCGAACAGCTCAAGCTCTACACCGCACACCGTGGCATCGCCATTCCCATGCTCGACCTCCTGCAGTTCCGCCATGCCCCGGCGGAGGACGGCAACGGCCCCGGTCGGCTGGTGGTGCGCGTCGAACCGCAGCACGTGAACGGCTGGGCCAACGCCCATGGCGGGCTGATCATGACCCTGCTCGATGTCGCCATGGCCCTGAGTGCCAGCGATGCCGACGAAGCCGGCCGCGGCGTGGTGACGGTGGAAATGAAGACCAATTTCCTGCGGCCGGGCGGGGAGGTGGGCGAAGTGCTGGAAGCCCTTGGCAGCGTCCGCCACCACACGCGCTCCATCGCCTTCTGCGAGGCCGAGTTGCGCAATAGCGCGGGCGTGGCCGTGGCGTCCGCCTCGGGCACCTTCAAGTACGTCAACAAGCCGCGCCCGCTGGCTGACGCCTGAGCATTTTCCTCCCCGCATAGTCACTTCCCCACGGCCGCGGACGGATGTTCGCGGCCTTTTCCCCGGGCTGATAGCGCTTCGATACCAGCACCGCTCGGCGTGCGTTCTTAAGATCTTCTTAATTCATCGGGTGTCCTATCAAGGGACGCTCTAGCACGGGCTTTGCAAGAAACTTCTTTCACTGGTTGTAATGAATTCGTCATAAAGCGTGACTACATTTTTCTGTCATGAAAGTGTCACTCAATGTGGCTGAGCCAGTGACGGCACAAGGCAACCCACCATGCTGCTCGATGACAAGAACTTCCCACGGCGCGTCCAGCGCGACCTGCAGGACGACCGCGACGAAGAGCTCGAACTCGAACTGTTCGACGAACTCTACGATTTCGAAGGGCTGCGCCACGGCAGCCTGCAAACCCATGAAGAACGCCTGGCGCGCCAGCGCTACTTCCACACCCTGTTCAGCCTGCAGGCCGAGCTGGTCAAGCTGCAGAACTGGGTGGTGAAGACCGGCCACAAGGTGGTCATCCTCTTCGAGGGCCGCGACGCGGCGGGCAAGGGCGGCGTGATCAAGCGCATCACCCAGCGCCTCAATCCGCGCGTGTGCCGGGTCGCCGCGCTGCCCGCGCCGAACGACCGCGAGCAGACCCAGTGGTACTTCCAACGCTACGTCTCGCACCTGCCGGCGGCGGGGGAGATCGTCCTGTTCGACCGCAGCTGGTACAACCGCGCCGGGGTCGAGCGGGTAATGGGCTTCTGTACCGACGGCCAGTACGAGGAGTTCTTCCGCAGCGTGCCCGAGTTCGAGCGCATGCTGGTGCGGTCCGGCATCCAGGTCATCAAGTACTGGTTTTCCATTTCCGACGAGGAACAGCACTACCGTTTCCTCAGCCGAATCCATGATCCGCTCAAGCAATGGAAGCTCAGCCCCATGGACCTGGAATCGCGCCGCCGCTGGGAGTCCTACACCAAGGCGAAGGAAATCATGCTCGAGCGCACCCACATCCCCGAAGCGCCCTGGTGGATCGTGCAGGCCGATGACAAGAAGCGCGCACGACTGAACTGCATCAGCCACCTGTTGAGCCAGATTCCCTACCAGGAAGTGCACCTGCCCGCTGTCAGCCTGCCCGAGCGGCAGCGCCACGAAGGCTACCGCCGGCATCCCACGCCGCAGGAGTTGCAGGTGCCGGAAGTCTACTGACCGGCCGCGGGCGCTTTCGCAGGATGGCGGGGAGTCGCGCCACCGGCGCGATTCGCACTCGGGGATCAATCACGCCAGGCTGCGCACCGTGCAGCGGCCGTCCGCGATGGCGTCGCAGAGGAAGTACGGCATCCATTCCTCCCAGTGCCCCTTGGCCACTGACGATTCGTAACGGCACAGCAGCGTGCCTTCGGCTTCGAACAGGCCCCAGGGCTGCAGCTCGCCGTCCTTCAGCTTGCTCGGCACCTTGATGCCCTGGTAGCTGACGTTGCAGCCCACATGGAAGGCTTCCATCCGCCAGCGCACCGGCTCGTGCGCGGGGAAGGGCTGCGCCTCCAGGAAGCCGAACAGTTCGTCATGGTTCAGCAGGCTCTGGCGGATGGTCGGCCACAGGCTGCGGCGCAGGAAGTACTGGTCGGCGAAGCGCGGATGCGCCTTCTCATCCTTCAGGTACTGGGCGATGAGCTCGCGGATGCCCGGCAGGTTCGGGTTGTGACAGCCAGCCCACATGCCCGCCAGCAGCAGTTCGGTGTGGCTGAAGTAATCGCGCATGTGGTGATACCAGTAGCCACTCCGCAGCCACGCCTCAACGGCCGCCCGGTCGCGTTCGGAGAGCAGCGAGTCGGCATCGCGCACCTGGAAGCGCGAGACTTCGCGGTCCTCCATCACCAGGAAGCGCCACATCGTCGGCGGGATCGAAGCGCGTGTCGCCGCGTCCACCAGCACCACCTGCGCCCCGGCTTTCGCCAGGCGATCCAGCACCATCGGCGGCACCGTGTCGTCCACGTAGAAGCGGCAGCGCCATTGCGGGAACAGCTCGCGTGCGGCTTCCACGTTCTTCAGCGCGCTCTCGCAATAGCGGGGGCGGGCGCCGAACAGCGAAAACACGATCAGGTTGCGTTCCGGGCTCGAGCCGTCAAACGGCGGGGGCGGCGTATCGGGCAGGGGATAGGCGGGGAGCTGGCCGTACTTGCGATCCGCCACGCTGAGCGACAGGTTGCCGTAGCGGCGCACCAGGTCTTCCCGCTTCAGCCAGCCGCAGACCTCCGTCAGCCCGTCCAGCGCGGTGTCCGGCATCCTGTCTTCGCCCAGCGTATTCAGCAGCTTGAGGTAGGTCTTGTAGGCCTGTTCGTAGTCTTTGGTGCGCATCAGGCACAGGGCGTAGTCCGTCAGCAGCGTCGGATTGTTCGGCGAGAGCTGCAGCGCCTGACGCGCCACGTCGCGGCCCTGGCGGTAATTGCCTGCCGCCAGGGCGGCGCGGAAGGTGGCGGCCAGCTTTTGGAACTTCTTCTCGACGGCAGACATGCAGAAACTCTCCAGGGCAGGAGGGCGGCGGGTATTTCTGCCCGGAATGAGCAAGCCCGCGCGCCCTCGATTGCATGGAGCGCAAGGCTAGGGAGCGGGGGGAGAGGGCTCTATCGGATATTTCCTGCGCGCGGCGGCGATAAGTACGAAGTCTCTTCCGCGCCGCCGCTGTCTCCCGGCTAGCGGTGATATCGGCCCGCCACTATTCTTTGCCGGCAGGAAAGCCATCGGGCCCTGAAGCCTTGTCAGCGGGTGATCGAATGAATCGAATCGGACTGGCGAGCCTGCTCGCCATGCTTGTCAGCGCAGCGGGCCTTGCCGGCGAGTTCGCCAGAACGGACAAGGGCTGCCTGGTTCAGGACTGGAACGCCCAGCGCTCCAATCCCAGCTACATCTGGTCCGGCCAGTGCGTGGGCGGTTTCGCCGACGGCAAGGGCATCCTCCTGTCGCTGGTGGACGGCCAGGTGTTCTCCACCACCGAGGGCACCCTGCGCAAGGGCAGTTTCAACGGCCCCGCGGTGATCCAGTGGGCCAAGGGCGACCGCTACGAAGGCGAATTGCAGAACGGCACGCTCAGCGGCCACGGCACCTATCGCTACCCGAATGGCACCACCGCCAGCGGCGTGTTCAGCAACAGCCAGTTGGTGCAGGCCGATGCCCCGGCTGCGCCGGCCGGTGGCAGCCAGAGCGCCGGTGGCGCAGCGGTTTCCGGCGAAGTCGGCTCCGTCGACCTCACCGGCGGCTGCCAGGCAGCGCAGCAGAAGGGCCAGGCCTACATGGAACGGCTTGGCCAGCAAGCCAACAACCAGGACCTTGGCATTTGCGGCTCCGCCAGGGCGATGCACAAGATCGGCGAGATGACCGTGCGCGTCGCCGAGCTCTGCCATGAAATACCCACCTGGACGCAACTGCGCGACGAAGGCCAGCGCATCATCCGTGAAAGCCAGGAAACCATGGACGGCTCCTGCGGCTGAGGTCGCCATGTACTTAGGATGGATTGGAGTGCTGCTCTATCCATCGCCGTTGCGACTGCTGTTCCGATGATTCGCCGGAAGGTTCGTTCCTGCCGGAACCGGCCGGGCAATTGGCCTCTTCTGGAAGGGCTGCGCAGCTCTCTCCATTCCTGGCTGCGGAAAGGAAAGGGTTGATCGTGCAGGTCCGGACGGACGCCGGTTCCTTGCTTGCGAACCCACTCGGCGCCCCATTGAAAAAGCCGTCCCGAGGACGGCTTTTTCGTCACTGCGCCAACCGGCCGCAATCAGTGCCAGAACAGCGCGATCAGGATGATGATCGGGATTGGAACGCCGAGGAAATACAGAAGAATCGAGCGCATGGTGTGCCTCCGGTCAGTGGGCAGGACGGGACTGCGTGGAATGCAGGGTGCGGGTATTGGTCAGCAGCACCACCGCATCGCGGCGACGGCCACCGTGGATGGCCAGGAAGCTGGCGAAGAAGGCGCCGCAGAGCAGGGCCACGAACATCCACAACGCCGAGGCGGCGGCCACCTTGCGGGCGGTATCGGCCGCTTGCTGTGCTTTCAGCTTGGCCTGCTGGGCCGCAGCGAATACCTGGTCGATGCGCTGCTCGGCTTCCGCCTGGCTGATCTCGGTACGCTGCGAAACCACGCGGGCGAGATAGCTGCGATCGTCCGCGCTCAACTGCCCGTCGGCCAGGCCGCGCAGGAAGATGCGCGTGGCGATGGCATGGGCGGCGTCGTCATTGACGGCCACCGGGCGGTTATCGCGGAACAGCATGTCGATGAAGTACGCCGAGCCGTCGTCCGTGTCACTGGCGCTGGCGTTCGAACCCGCGGCAGCGGCGGCGGTGGTTGCCGCAGAAGCCCCGGCCTGCAGGCCACCGCCGACGATATTGCTTACTGAGCCCACCACCAGCGTCGCGGTTACCAGCGTCGCCACGGCCCAGGCGAGGAAGCCGTGCGCGGTGTCGCGGAAATACACCTCGTCGTCATGCAGCGTTGCCCAGCGCGCGCGCAGGCGCCCGGCGATGTAGCCACCCAGGCCCGAGGCGAGGATCTGCGTCAGCATCAGCCAGACGATGGTGGAAACGCCTATCTGCTTGAGCGTCGCGCCATCGCCCGGCCAGGGCGACACCGCGGAAAAGCCCAGGCCGAAGCCCAGGATGATCAGGATCAGGGACAGCGCCGCCGCCCCGGCGGCTCCGGCGAATACCGCCGCCCAGGACACCCCCGAATGGTCGGTGGTATCCACGGCAGTGGTGGCGTAGGCATCGGTCGTTGTAATCATTGCTGACTGCTCCGTGAAAGAGAGGTGGAAGCCTCCGTCTTTCCGCTGCAGCGGCTATGCCAGGTGTAACAAAATAATATTTCTAGTCTAATCAATGACTTGTAAAATATCGGCGGCCGATGGCCATGCAGATTGCAGGATCGGGCCCGCGCAGCGCCGCAGATTGCATGCTCGGGGAACGGCTGGCTTATAGTTCCTGCTACCCCAGCCAACGTACCTGACAGAGCAGGGCGCCCATGACCCTCGAACCCACCACCCTGCTATGGGGCGCTCCCGTGCTGATGCTGCTGGGCGGCTACCTGCTGACCCGCTGTATCGGCCGGTTGCGCCGCATCATCTTCCCGGCCGTGCGCCAGCGCTGGGCCGACGCCACGCGCCCGCAAACGGTCGCCTTGCCCCGCGCCGGGCGCTACGTCATCAACATCGTCTTCCCGGCCTTCACCGTGGTCACCGGCACCGCCTGTTTCTCCGCCGACTTCGCCATCACCGCCCGCGCCTCCGGCCAGCCCGTGCCGTACCAGCGCTATAGCCGTTTCAACCTGTTCAGCGTGCGGCGCAGCGACATGGGCGGCAACTCCAGCAACCCACTGGGCGAGTTCAGCTGCAGCGAACCCGGCGATTACCAGGTCACCTGCCTGACCCCGGAACACATCCGCCCCGGCTTCCAGTTGGAAGTCTCGCCCCATGTCTCGCCGGCTACCTTCGTCCCGCTGATCCTCGGCACCATCCTTTCGGCCGCGATGACCATCGGCGGATTGGTCTTCACCGTCCTCAAGCTGACCGGCCGGCTCTGATTTTTGTGGGACGCCTCAGCAGGGAGGGCGAGGCTGATGCTGCGCCGCGCCCTGCGCCATCACGGCAGATCCCATTCCATCCGCAGCCCGATTTCCCGACGAAAATCGTCCAGCGCGGCGATGAACTGGTCGCGGTCGAACACTGCCGGTGGAATGTCGTAATACTCGGGAATGGGAGTGGGGTGGGTAATACACTCGCGCAACAAGCCGAAGCGCTCCCAGCGAACATGTTGCTCGTCTGCCACCTGTTCGACAGCGATCACCGCGCAGCTCAGGTCCAGGTCATCGGAGCACACCAGCAAAGGCACGACCGTCCTCCAGCCCGGTGCCACGGAATACGATCGATCCCAGATCAGCGCTGAATCGGTATCGCTGTAGAGGCCTGCATGAGCGCAGACCAAGTCGAGTTCTGCGCTTGCATCGTGTTGCGGCAACCAGACTTCCAGCGGCAGCCCGTCAATGCTCAGGGCTGGGTAAAAGTCCATGCTGTAGCGCGACTTGTACAGTTTGCAGGAGAGTCGATTCATTCGACGCTCCCGGCCAGGGATTCAGGATTTTCCAGCTCGAATCGACCGTCGCTGTGACGCCTGATACCCAGCCAGAGATCTTTTTCTGGCTCGAAGCGCTGCAGCGAAATGGGCGATTCCTTCCAAGTGTCGAACTCGTCGTACAACATCTGCCGCCAATCGAAATCCGGATTCCACGACAGCGTGTAGGACACTAGGCCGCCGCCTTCTGAAATATGGATCGAGAAAACATCCAGTGGCGAGCCCATTCTCGTCGCCGACTCCAACAGTCGCCACAGCTCAGGATCGCCCGGGCGGAGCGTCAGCTGAGCGAAGGCGACGACTGCATCGATGTCGTTCCATGCAGCCCGTGCCAGTGGCAGCGCGACCTGGAGGGAGGGTTCTGGTGGTTCACTGGAGGGGTGCTCGACATAGATCAGTCGCGATCCGAACTGAAACTCACACTGATGGACGCCGGGGCTGGATTCCCAGTGGCCGATCATCTGCGCTGTGAGCAATTCGATGTGCATGGGTGTGCTTCCGTGCGATCTGTAACAAGCCTCGCACCATACCGCAAAGCCAAACCATTGGCTGCTCCGCTGAAGCGGCTGGCTGGGTACAGCACTGATGCGCGGCGTGTATCAGGTCCGCAATCGCTTCGCTCAGCCGCGCCAGCCGGTGCGCCCGGCAATCGGCGAGCGCCCTCCGAGCACGCGCGGCAGATCGCCGAAGCTCACCCTGAGATCGTCCTGCCAATCCAGCACCCGCAGGCATTGCCGTTCGAACTGCAACTGCACATGGCGCGGGCCGCTGGCCTTGAACTGGCTACGCACCTGCGGCACCACCGTGCCGCTGATCCAGCGGCGCAGCGAGCCGTAGTCCGGCACATTGAACAGCACCAGCGCCTGGTACACGGCGGATTCGCTGATCAGGACCTGGTCGAGTTCCAGGCCGTCCTCGGTCAGCAGCCGTTCCTGGCGAATCTGGTCGTCGGCCATACGCATGGCCATGCGGTCTTCGTGCGTATAGCCCGTCACGCGGCAGAAATCGGAGAGGAGGAACCAGACCTGATCGTCGATCAGCAGGGCGCGCAGGGTGCGGCGATTGCGGAGGAAGGGGAGTGGGGTGGGTAAAGATATGTCGTCCATGGTGGTATTCCTTAGGGAGCCAAAGAATTCGCCACCAGCCGCTGCTAATCGGTAATGGAGGCGAGCCGCAAAGGGTTAGCAGTACCGATCCCTAAGGACGTCGGCAGGTCCGAAGACCTCCCAATGCGGCCGCCATGGATGGCAATGTCCAGACGAATAAAATCGTCGGGAAAATGCCGAGGCATTACCGAGTCCTTAGGTTTTCGGGCTGCTAATCCCGGCCCCGTTAGTTTTACGGGGCGCGAAGAGAATAGAGAAATTCAAGCAGGGAGGTCAATGTTTCTATTAAGTCTGTAGCCAATGTACGAATGCTTGAAGATCGGCAGGGTGCGTTGCGTGGTTCAAGTCGCCGGTAGCTGCCATTGTGGTAATAAATTCCATTCTTGCGGAATCATTTTTCTGAATTCCTAGGTGCGATTCGATAGCGCCCTTGTTCCAAGCCCATATGCCGTTGTTTCTCAGTACTCCGCACAAACTAGAAACCTGACTCTCCATGGCTAACGCTAAGCGCTCAAATGCCTCCTCGGGAGTGAGGTTGGAAAATGTTCCGTCTTGCCCCTTTCTTGAAGGGAAGCCGTCGCTCCCAAGGTGGAACCCAAGGTTGGTGTGGTTCTGGGTGAACCAATTTTTACAGTCAATGAAGTCTTGGCTGGTTGCGTCGATCAATCCATTGGATGGCGCGATCTTAAATATGTAGTCGAGATCAACCACTGCCTTTGGTGTGTATCCGACACTTTGCAGGACCTGAGTTATTGGTCGAGTGGAAGTGCTACTTTGCCCTTCGATAATGCAGGTTTTTTCTTGTGAAAGTGATCTGGTGGTGACGGTTTTGTATATCTCAGGGAGAAGCATTCGCTCGGTTTTTCCTTCGACTACTAGGACCTTTTCGGAGAATAGGAAGTAGGTTGCGTTTTGAATTGAGAATACAGCGCTGGCGTGGTGGGGGTGTGCGGCGATTACAGATGTTGCGGTCGAGAGTTTAACTCTAGTTAATGTCTCGTCGTTGTTGCCGCGATATATTATTGAGGTATTTAGTATGTGAGAATTTCCAAGCATCAAAGGTGAGTGGGTTGAAAATATTACTTGGAAGTTTCCTCGGGAAAGCGTTTCCAGAGCATCTCGGAGCAGCTCGATGGCTTGAGGATGAAGGTAGAGTTCTGGTTCGTCGATGAGCAGAACTATTGTGGCGCCGTTAGCTGCGCGCCGGTTCATCTGTGATGCCAGGAGCTTAATTAATGCCATCTGGACAGTGCGTTGTGCACCGTGCCCAAACGAAGTGAACGGTCGTTTGTGCCCGTCAGTATCTGACAAAGATATTGTCGCACCCTTTACTAGCTCTTCGAGGGTAGGAGATTGGATGTCAAGATGCATTCCCAGACCGGGGAAGAATTCCGATATTTCGGTAGATGCTTGGGTTTCTAGAGCGTTAAGTTCCGCCAGTCGTTGTGGGCCGGTCAGGTGGGAGTCGAGTGTCTGAAGATCAGCAAGTAAAGTCTGAAGTGATGCTGCGTTGTTTGTGCGTATTTGCTCTACTGTGTATTTAAGCAAGAGGCCGATAGTGTTTTTCGCGGCAAATTTTCCAATGTCATCAGCTGCATCGTCCATTGCCTCTATGTAAAGGGGGTCTGGGAATAGAACGCCGAGGGCGTTGTCTAGGCCGACGGGGTTTGCTACCCATTCGCCAGTTGTTTGATCCATTACCTCAATTCGGACTTGTGCTGCTGGGGCACCGGGGGCGTCTTGCCTCCTTCTGATGTGTAGCGTTCCTTGGTTTATGTATCTGGCGACTTGAGCTTGCTGATTCGCTGGGAGAATGGTCAGGGATACATTTGATATTAATCCCTCTACAAAAATTGATTGTGAAGGGTCGTTGAAGCTGTGCTCCTGAAGTACGCTCTTTCTTAATAGCCAGCTTATTGCGCGAAGTATATTTGATTTTCCGGAGTTGTTATATCCGATGACAGGGTTGAAGCTGTTGAGAGGTATTGTTACGTTTGTGCAGGAGCAAAAATTTGTAACTGTAATTGATTCGATTCGCATATTTGACCTCCTTGTCATAAGCGGTTCAGTAGCGGCTGCGTTTAGTCGATACTTTGTGATGTTGATTTATCTAATGCTCGAATTACTCCCCGCCCACCCCATTGCGCTGATGCCGATAAACACTCACCGCCTCATAAACCGCCTTCCGCAACCGATTGATTCCGCCAATTGGCTGGTGCTCCGGCAGGGCATGCCACGGGTTGTAGGAGATGTTGTCGCAGGCAAGGTTCTGCTCGCGGCTGTCGAAGTCCTGGGGCGGGATGCTGACGGTGGCGACGGTCTGGAAGGGGGCGTCGGATTCGCTCCATTCGACGCTGGTGTCTTCGATGGGCATGTATTTGCTCGGGTCCTGTTTCTGCACTTGCAGGGCGAAGCAGGCGGGGACGCGGTCGACCGAGAGTTGCTGGTACATGGCGGTGCGCAGGAAGTTGGGCAGCTTCTCGTTGAGCTTGGGTAGCTGGTAGGCCGGGCAGCCTTCGGTCTGCGGGATGACGCGGAACTTGATGTTGTTCGCCTCGCCCAGCTTGTACGGCGCGATGCCGTTGTAACCGGTTTCGAAGGGGCTGTCGGGCGCGGAGGCGAGGGTCTGCAGGGCGATGACCAGGTGGCGGATTTCCCAGGTGCTGGGCTTCCAGCTGGGGAAGAAGGCGGCGACCTTCTGGCCGCTGGCCTGGGCGGCGAAGTTCTGCCGGTATTCGGCGACGTCGCGGACGAAGAACACCGGGTGGTTGAACATGACGAAGTCCTGTTCGGTGTCGTGGCCTTTGCCGGGCATCAGCTTGGCGCCGGGGACGTCGAGCAGTTTGATGGCCATGCCGCGGGCGTCGCGGGCGCTGTCGAACTGCGGGTAGGCGTTGCCGTTGGAGAAGCGGACCATGGCCTCCCACTTGTGACCCGGCTCGGCGAACACGCCCTGGCGCAGGCCGGGAGCGATATCGCTGGCGACTGTGACCTCGGCTTTTACGCAGCCGTGAGCCTTGGCGTGGGCGTCACGCAGTACGCGGGTGTTGTCGCGGTGCTGTTCGACGATGCGCACGGCGTCTTCGATGATGGCCTGGGTGAGCTGGGCTTCGCCCGGCGGGATTTCTTCCTGGGCGGAGACGGGGCCGGAGAATTTCCAGGCGTAGTAGAGGCTGCCGATGCCCCAGCCGAGCAGGCCGATGGCAGCGATGGCGAGCAGCAGACGGCCGAGCCATTTGCCGAGGAAGAGCCAGATTCGGGTGAGCAGGGAGCGCATGGCACGGGGTCCTTTGGTGTTTTCTTTTTTTGGAGGGGATTCCGTTCCCTGGCCCGTGGGGGCTTGCTGTGGAGCGTTTCCCTCTCCCTAGCCCTCTCCCTGAAGGGAGAGGGGATGGGGCGGTGTTTCGGTGGTGCTTGGGAGCGGGCGGCTGGCCCTCACCCCAGCCCTCTCCCAGGGGGAGAGGGGGCGGATCGGTGTTACAGGTTGCTGCGGAGCCTAGGGTTGCCTGTAGGAGCGAGCTTGCTCGCGAACCCGCTTCACTCTGGAGCGGTGGGGAGTCTGTTCGCGAGCAAGGACTAGGCGTCCCCCTCGGTCCTACAAAAAAGCAAAAGACAGTTCAGCGCTGGCCGGTTATTCGCACTTCGGCCCGGGCGTCCACGCTGGGGTGGGGACGTTCGGGTCGAGTTTGTTTTCGTATTCGGCGTTGCCCAGCACCTTCAGGTATTCCACCAGCGCCCAGCGTTCTTCCGGCGACAGGGCGCGGCCGATGACGCCGTCCTGGCGGCAGCCGTCGCGGAATTCGTGGCCGCGGTTGCTGTTGCCGGTGACGCTGGTCTTGTAGAGGAAGCCGCCGGGGAAGCGCTCGGTGCGGTAGCCGGCGAACTTGGGGTCGTACTCGAAGCTGCCGACCCAGAATTGCGCGTCGCGCTCGGCCACCGGGGAGAGCATCTGGAACAGGTTGGGCACCGAGCCGTTGTGCAGGAAGGGCGGGGTGGCCCAGATGCCGTCCAGCGGGCGGGCCTTGTAGGCGCGCAGTTCCTGCACGCCGATGGGCAGGCCGTAGCCGTTCATTTCCTGCTGCTGTGGCTCGCTGATGTGTGCGTCGCGGTAGGCGCGCTGCTCGACGAAGGCGGTGACGTAGGCCAGGCCCTTGGCGGCGGAGATCTTCGACAGGTCCAGTGGCACGTCGCTCTGCGGGTAGAGGTGGACGTTCATGCCCTGCAGCTCGTCGGTCTTCAGCTTCAGCGCGCGGATGTCGAAGGTGTGGTCGGCGATGTTGTCGGCGGTGGTCGGGTCGGTGCCGATCTCTTTCGTGGACACCAGCTTCATGCGCCATTCGGGCACGCGCGCCGGGGCGATGTAGTCCTTGGCGCCGGGCTCCTTCACGTGCGGGCCGTGGCAGTAGACGCAGTTGGCCTGGAACAGGGCGCGGCCCTGGGAGGCTTTCTTCAGGTCGATCTCGCCGAAGACCTCTTTCGGCCAGGTCGGCGGCTTGAGCTGCTTGAGGGTTTCCTCGAGGGTGTAGAGGTCGCGCAGGCGCACGCTGGAGGCGTAGCGCTCATCGCCCATCACCGGCTTGCCGTCGCTTTCGAACAGGCGCAGGGTGGCGCCGACGCCGAGGGCCTCGCCGATGTTGCGGGCCATGGGCTGCATGGCCGAGCCGTTCCACTGCACCCAGTCGAATTTCCAGATGTCCCACACCTGCGGGTAGTTCACCGGGGCGTTGGCGACGCGGTAGTTGGAGGCGTCGATGCCATCGCCGAACACGCTGTTGGCGATACGGCCGAAGGCGTCGGCGCGGCCGGGGCCTTCCAGGGTCGGGTAGAGGCCGCGGTGGGTGTCGTTCCAGGCGGTGGAGACGAGGGTGCCGAGCACGTTGCGCACGTCGCGCTTGAGCGCGGCCTTGCCCTTGGGATAGCGATCGCCCAGTACGCCCTTGGCGAAGCGGTCGAACTTCCACGGCACGTAGTAGGTGGAGGCGAGGCTGGCGCCCAGCGCCTGGCCGAACGCGCCGCCGCGCAGGGTGGGCACGGTGGAGGCGATGGAGTGCATGGCCGCGCCGCCGTCGATGCGGATGGCGGTGCCTTTGTAGCGCAGCTCGCCGGTGTGGCAGGCGGAGCAGGTGATGTCCAGGTACCAGGCGCCGGTCTCGCCGTCCTGGTGGCGGGCAAAGCCGACCGGCAGGTTGCCGGGATTCTTTGCAGTGGCGGCCAGGGTGTCGTCAGGGGCGCGGCCGATCTGCTCGGGCTCGATGAGGAAGCCGAAGCGCGCAAGGTTTTCCGGGGAGGCGAACTTGTCCTTGTTGAAAGGCTGCTCGAGGTGGGTGAACCAGTCGTAGCGCAGGCCTTTCACCTGGGTGCCCTGGGGCGTGTAGTAGTAGGTTTCGCGGTCCTGTTTGGACCACTGCTCCTCGAGGTGGATCATCTTCTGCGGCGGGGTGTATTCCGGCAGGTTGGGATGCGCGGTGTACCAGGCGATGAGGCCGCCGACGAGCAAGAGCAGCAGCAAAATCGCCAGTAGGACGCGTCCGAGAATACGCATCGAAACTTCCTTGTTATGTGTGCGAAAAAGATTCGGACGTTTATGCCAACTGCGTGACGGATTGGCAAGGTGATGCCGCACCGAATTCAGGGTTTTTATGGCGGGTTACGGGGTGTGGCGGGGAGTTTCCGGATATACGGAGAGCGGATGTGCGGCGGCAGCCATCGTCTTTCAGGCAAGCGCCTAAGTCGCGGAGCGCAGTTCCATCAGCAGGCTCAGGCAGATCACCGCGCCGATCAGCACGCCGACCACGCTGGCGATGATCAGCGGCCAGCGCAGGCCGGGGCTATCCTCTTCGTCATCGGGCAGGCGCGCATGGATGGCGGGCCAGAGTTCGTCCGGGGGCGGCAGTTCCGGCCAGGGTTCGTCGCTGGGCGGTGGGGAAGGGTGGCCGGCGAGCTGGTAGAGCAGGGCGATCATCCAGTCCAGCGCGGCGATGCGCGTGGGATGGTAGCGGTCGGCGTCGGTCCAGACGTGGAGGAAGGTGTCGACCAGCAGGGCGTCTGCCTGTGTCTGATCGGCCTTCAGCTTCAGCGCCAAGGGGTAGAGGCGCGGGGCGGTGCAGCGGTACAGCGTGGCGAAGGCGCGCGCGTCTCCGTCGCCGCTTTCGGCGAGCAGGTAGCTGAGGAAGTTGGTTTCGTCCGGGTCGATGACGGCCTCCGGCGGTGTCGCGGCGAGCGATATGGCTGGAGGGAAAGGATAGATCGTGATGCTTTTTGTAGGAGCGAGCTTGCTCGCGAACAGTCGTGCGAGTGGGTTCGCCTTTGGGGCGGTTCGCGAGCAAGCTCGCTCCTGCCCGATCAAGAGCCCCTCACCCTCACCCTAACCCTCTCCCGCGAGCGGGAGAGGGGACCGTTCGGTGCAGGATGAAACCTCAACGTCAGCCGGCACGGACGGCTCCCTCTCCCGCCGGGAGAGGGTTGGGGTGAGGGGAAAGCATCGGTACGAACAGCCAGGGAACGACGGTTGCTCCTGCAAGCTCGGTGAGTCGGCACTAAGCCACGTCCTCGAACGGCAACCCGACATAGTTCTCGGCAATGGTCGTGCGCCCGGCCTCGGAGCCGAGGAAGTAGTCCAGCTCGGTCTCCAGCATGCGCCGGGTGAAGGCGTCGCTGTCGGGGAACTGGTGCAGCATTGAGGTCATCCACCAGGAGAAGCGCTCGGCCTTCCAGATGCGCCGCAGGGCAATCGGCGAGTACTGCGCCAGCAAGTCGGTGCGGCCGTCGGCGTAGACTTTCACCAGGATGCGATGCAGCGCGTCAACGTCACTGGCCGCCAGGTTCAGTCCCTTCGCGCCGGTGGGCGGGACGATGTGCCCGGCATCGCCGACCAGGAACAGCCGGCCGTACTGCAGCGGCTCCACCACGAAGCTGCGCAGCGGGGCGATGCTCTTTTCCAGCGACGCCCCGGTCACCAACTGGCGCGCAACGTCCTCGGGAATACGGCGTTTGAGCTCGTCCCAGAAACGCCCGTCAGACCAATCCTCCACCTTCTCATCCAACCCTACCTGCAGGTAGTAGCGGCTACGGGTGGCGCTGCGCTGGCTGCACAGGCTGAAACCGCGCTCGCTGCTGGCGTAGATGAGTTCGTGGCTGACCGGCGGGGTGTCGCTGAGCAGGCCGAGCCAGCCGAAGGGGTAGACGCGTTCGAAGACGCTCAGGCGCTCGGCGGGAATGCTGCGCCGGGCCACGCCGTGGAAGCCGTCGCAGCCGGCGATGTAGTCGCAGTCCAGGCGCACGCGTTCGCCCTGATGGGTGAACGTGACGTAGGGCTTGTCGCTGGTGACGTCGTGCAGCTCCACGTCAGTCGCTTCATACACGCTCATCGCACCGCTGGCTGCGCGGGCCTGCATCAGGTCGCGGGTGACTTCGGTCTGGCCGTACACCATCACCTGCTTGCCGCCGGTGAGGGCCTTGAGGTCGATGCGCTCGCGGCGGCCGTTGAGCACCAGCTCGAAACCGTCGTGGAGCAACCCTTCGGCGTCCATCCGCGCGCCGGCTCCGGCTTCGCGCAGCAGGTCGGCGGTGCCCTGTTCGAGTACCCCGGCGCGGATGCGGCCGAGCACGTAGTCGGGGGTCTGGCGTTCGAGAATCACGGTGTCGATGCCAGCCTTGTGCAGCAACTGGCCAAGCAGGAGGCCGGCAGGGCCGGCGCCGATAATGGCGACTTGGGTCTTCATGGCGTGGCTCCTTGGAGAGCGCTGTTGTTTTTGTCTCCTGCATTTTTTGTGGATGGGATCGGTCTTTGAAGGTAATTTCCAACAGTCTTCTTGGATTTTTCATGGATGCGGGCGGTGATCGAACAACGTGCTGACAATCCGGTCCCGGTGTTCCGCCTGTATGGCGAAACGACGGTTTGGCCGACGCCGGACCTGATCCACTGCGAGTCGATCGCCTCGCGCAGTCGCCTGCATGACTGGGAAATCCGCCCGCATCGCCATGGCGACCTGGTGCAACTGCTCTACGTGCAGGCCGGTGCGGCGGAGCTGGAGGTGGAGGGGCAGCTGACGCTGATCCGCGAGGCGTCGCTGCAGGTCACGCCGGCGCTGGCGGTGCATGGTTTTCGCTTCGCCGAGGACGTGCAGGGCTGGGTGCTGAGCATGGGGCTGCCGCTGGCCGAACAGCTCGGTAGCCTGCTGGAAAGCACGGTGCTGGAGCAGCCGGCGTGCTTTGCCGTGGGCGAGGGCAAGCGTCACCTGGATGCGCTGTTCGAATCCATCGACCGCGAGTACGCCGGGCAGGCGCCGGGCCGCGACCTGATGCTGCAATCGCTGCTCAACATGCTGCTGGTCTGGCTCAGTCGTCGGGCGCTGGAGCAGTCCCGCGCGGAGGCAAGCCAGCAGGATCGCGGCGTCGAGCATCTGCAGGCGTTCTCCCGCCGGCTGGAGCAGGATTTCCGGTTGCATCGGCCCATCGAGCACTACGCGGCGGCGCTGGGCATCAGCGCCGCGCACCTCAATGCGCTGTGCCGGCGCCTGGCCGGGCAGTCGGCGCTGCAGATGATCCACCAGCGCCTGCTGCTGGAGGCCAAGCGCAACCTGGTGTACACAGCCATGACCATCCAGCAGGTGTCGGACAGCCTGGGCTTCTCCGAACCCGCGTATTTCTCCCGATTCTTCAAGCGTTACGCCGGGGTTTCGCCCCGCGCGTTCCGCGAGCTGCGTTGAGCCGCCATGAATATCGATTCGCGTATCAAGTTCCGCCACCTCGTGTGCTTCCTCGAAGTGGCCCGCCAGGGCAGCCTGGCCCGCGCGGCGGATGCCCTGGCCGTGAGCCAGCCGGCCATCTCGAAGACGCTCAAGGAGCTGGAGGACCTGCTCGAAGCCAGCTTGTTCGAGCGCGGCAAGAGCGGGGCCAGTCTGACGGAAGCGGGAGTAGCCTTCCTGCGCTACGCCGGCCCCTGCGTGCAGGCGCTGCGTGACGGCGTGAACAGCCTGCGCGGCGGCGAGTACGTCTCCAGCACGGTACGCCTGGGCGTGCTCTCCACTGTCGAAAGCCTGCTGATGCCGGAGACGGTGCGGCGCCTGCACGAGCGGCACCCGGCGCTGGTGGTCAGCGTGGTGACCGGGCCGAGTGCGCACCTGCTCTCGCAATTGCGTGTGGGCGAGCTGGACCTGGTGGTCGGTCGCATGACCGAAAGCCCGCAGATCCAGGGGCTCGCTTTCGAACACCTGTACAGCGAGGCGATGACCCTGGTGGCCCGCGCCGGCCATCCGCTGCTGGGCCGCCCGCTGCCGCCCTCGGCGCTGGACGACTGGCCGCTGGTGCTGCCGCTGGCCGGCACTACCATTCGCAAGTCCGCCGACAGCCTGCTGGTGCAGAGCGGCCTCGGCCAGCCGCGCCAGAGGCTGGAAACCCTGTCCACGGTGCTCAGCCGCCGTTATGTATTGACCAGCGACGCGCTGTGGATCGCTCCGCTGGATTCGGTGCGCCTGGACCTGCGCTCCGGTGAGATGGTCGAACTGCCGCTGGATGTACAGGAACCGGGCGGTTCAGTGGGGATTTGCAGCAACTCGACGCTGCCGCTTTCCCTCGGTGCGCACTGGTGCCTGGAGGTACTGCGCGAGGTGGGGGAAGCTTATCGCAGCGAGACTTATCCATAACCTTATGGTTATGGATGGCGGGTATCTTTTCAATTTTCCAGGTCCGTTGGGCGGGTGACACTCTGCCGCACTGCCTGATGCAACAGGCTCCTATAAATCCAACAAGAGGAGACCGATATGTCCGACGCGGAAAACAGCCGCTTCGTCATTCGTGACCGAAACTGGCACCCCAAAGCCCTCACGCCCGACTACAAGACTTCCATCACCCGTTCCCCGCGCCAGGCGCTGGTGAGCATTCCGCAATCGGTTTCCGAAACCAGTGGCCCGGACTTCTCGCACCTGAAGATGGGCGAGCACGACAATGACCTGCTGCTCAACTTCAACAACGGTGGCCTGCCCATCGGTGAGCGCATCGTCGTTTCCGGCCGGGTCATGGACCAGTACGGCAAGCCCGTGCCGCATACCCTGGTGGAGATGTGGCAGGCCAACGCCGGCGGCCGTTATCGCCACAAGAACGACCGTTATCTCGCGCCGCTGGACCCGAACTTCGGCGGCGTCGGCCGTGCGCTGACCGACAGCGAAGGACGCTACGTCTTCCGCACCATCAAGCCCGGCCCGTATCCCTGGCGCAACGGCCCGAACGACTGGCGCCCGGCGCACATCCACTTCTCCATCAGCGGCCCGTCGATCTCCACGCGGCTGATCACCCAGCTGTACTTCGAGGGCGACCCGCTGATTCCGATGTGCCCCATCGTCAGGTCCATCGCCAACCCGAATGCGGTGGAAAGCCTGATCGCGAAGCTCGACATGAGCAACGCCAACCCCATGGACTGCCTGGCCTATCGCTTCGACATCGTGCTGCGCGGCCAGCGCAAGACCCATTTCGAGAACAAGTGAGGAGGACCGACCATGCCTATCGAACTGCTGCCGGAAACCCCCTCGCAGACCGCCGGCCCCTACGTGCACATCGGCCTGGCGCTGGCCGCCGCCGGTAATCCGGCCCGTGACCAGGAAATCTGGAGCGAGATGGCCAAGTCCGGCGCGCCCGGCGAACACATCCTGCTGATCGGCCATGTGTACGACGGCAACGGCCACCTGATCCGCGATTCCTTCCTCGAGTTGTGGCAGGCGAATCATGAGGGCGTGTATGACACTGCCTTCGATCTGGAAAAGCCCTTCAATGGCTTCGGACGCACGGCAACGACCTTCGATGCTGGCGAGTGGCAGGTGCAGACCATCAAGCCCGGTGTGGTGAAAAATGCTGCCGGTGTGCCCATGGCGCCGCACATCAACGTCTCGCTGTTCGCCCGGGGTATCAATCTCCATTTGCAGACGCGCCTGTACTTCGACGACGAGGCGCAAGCGAATGCCGTGGACCCGGTCCTGAACCTGATCGAGCAGCCCGAACGTCGGCAAACCCTCATTGCAAAGCGTTGCGAGGTGGACGGGAGGCTCGCTTACCGGTTTGATATCCGCGTCCAGGGAAATGCGGAAACGGTGTTCTTTGACTTCTGATACACGACTCCATGAGACATCCGCCGAACCGGTCGCCGACCGCGTTCGGCGGCACTTCGCGGCCGCGCTCGACGAGCGCGGCTATCGGGCGGACGAGGCTCAGGTGACGGCGGTGGACCACCTCGCCACCTGGCTCGACGACTTCCTTGCCGGGCGTCACGGTTTCCTGCGCAAACCAGTCGCAGGCGTCTACCTGTGGGGCGGTGTGGGGCGCGGCAAGAGCTTCGTCATGGACCAGTTCTTCGCCGCCGCGCCGACCCAGGCCAAGCGCCGCGTGCACTTCCATGCCTTCCTGCAGGAATTGCAATCACGCATGCTGGCGATCACCGGGCAGTCCGACCCGCTGGTGCGCGTGGCCCGCGTCATCGCCGAGGAAACCAGGCTGCTGTGCTTCGACGAATTCCACGTGCACGACATCGGCGACGCCATGCTCCTGGGGCGGATGCTGAAGGTGCTGGTGGACGAAGGCGTAGGCCTGGTCTGTACGTCCAACTATGAACCGGAAAATCTCTGTCCGAACCCGCTGTACCGCGAGCGCTTCCGTCCGGCCATCGAGCTGATCGAAAAGCGCTTCGACGTGATTTCGGTGGATGCCGGGCAGGACTATCGCGAGCACAGTACGTCGCTGGAAGAGTGGGGCAGCTTCCTCTGGCCGGCGCGCGCCGATGATCTCGAACTGGTCGGTTCCCGACTGGGGCTGGCGGCGGACGCGAAGTTCGACGAGGTGCTCAGCGTCAATCACCACCCGCTGAAGGTGCATGCCCACGACGATCACTGTGCGTGGATGGATTTCAGCGAAATGTTCGAACGCCCGCGCTCAGCCAGCGATTACCTGTGGCTGATCGAGCATTTCCCGCGCATGGCGGTGAGCGGTCTCGGCCCGCTGGCGGACTACCCGCCGGACGTGAGCATGCGCTTCCTCAACTTCATCGATATCGCCTACGACCGGCAGTTGAGGCTGCAATTGTTCGCCACGGTGTCGCTGGACGAGTTGGCGGCGGGCGGGGCCGCGCTGGACTTCTCGCGAACGCTGAGCCGGTTGCGGCAGTTGAAGCTGGAGTCGCTGTAGGCGGTCGCGCGGGCTGTCGAGAGTTGTTCGCGAGCAAGGACTAGGCGTCCCCTTGACCCTACGAAGAGCGCGCAGGCGTTTTCCTGAAGGAGCGAGCTTGCTCGCGAACCCAGGTTGTACCTGGCGCGATGCGCTAGATTCGCTAAGCATGGATAACCTCTGTTCGATAATCGGCCAAATGTGTTGCGATAATCGCCCATGCGTGTCGATAATCGCCCGGCATTCGCCTGCCAGGACAACAACAATGACCGACTCCCCCCGTGCCAGCCTGCCGCCCCTTGCGCCGCCGATCATCGCTTCGCCCGCCAAGCGCATCGAGGCCTTCACCGGCGACCCGAACTTCATGACCTCGCTGGCCCGTGGCCTGGCGGTGATCCACGCGTTCCAGGAGCGCAAACGGCACCTGACCATCGCGCAGATCAGCCACCGCACCGAAATTCCCCGCGCCGCCGTACGCCGTTGCCTGCACACGCTGATGAAGCTGGGCTATGTCACCTCCGACGGCCGCACCTATTCGCTGTTGCCGAAGGTGCTGACCCTGGGGCACGCCTACCTGTCCTCGACGCCGCTGGCGGTCACCGCGCAACCGATCCTCGACCGTTTGAGCGAGCAACTGCACGAAGCCTGTTCGATGGCCACGCTCGAAGGCGACGAGATTCTCTACATCGCCCGCTCGGCCACGCCGCAGCGCCTGATTTCGGTGGACCTGAGCGTCGGCAGCCGCCTGCCGGCGTACTGCACCTCCATGGGCCGCATCCTGCTCGCCGGGCTGAACGACGACGCGCTGGAGGACTACCTCGCCCACGCCGACCTGCAGGTGAAAACCAGCCGTACCGTGCACACCCCGGAAATGCTGCGCGCGAGCATCGCCGAGATCCGCCAGCAGGGCTGGGTGATCATCGACCAGGAACTGGAAGTCGGGCTGCGCTCCATCGCCGTGCCGCTGAAGGATTCCGCCGGTCAGGTGCTGGCCGCGCTGAACGTCGGCACCCACGCCGGGCGCGTGTCACGCCAGGAACTGGAAACGCGCTTCCTGCCGGTGCTGCTTGAGGCCAGTCGCGAGCTGGGCACGCGGCTGTTCCACTGAGTTTTCCTCAGCGTTGTTCCAGGTACGCTGGTGGTACGGCGTCCGCCAGCCAGACGCCATTGGCAGAGCGATAGAAGCGGTGGCCTTCGCGCCACATCTGGCCGCTGCGTACTACCAGGATGGTTGGCTTGCCACGACGCGAGCCGACACGATCGGCAGTCTCGCGGTCGGCGCTCAAGTGGACGTGCTGGCGGCTCATGGGCTTCAGCCCGTCACGGATGATCGCCGCCAGTGAGGCGGGAATAGTGCCGTGGTAGAGCACTTCCGGCGGCTCGCAGGCTTCCAGCTGCAGATCGATGCTGACCGAATGGCCCTGATTGGCGCGGATGCGCAGGCCGTCGTCGCTGAAGGTGAAGCGCTGCTTGTCGTTGGTGGCCACCACCTCTTCGAGCATGTCGCGGCTGAATTGACGGCCCTTACCGGCCGACCGCTCCAGCAGTTCGTCGACGCTCACCCAGCCGTTCTGGTCCAGGGTCAGCCCAGCAGTTTCCGGGCTGTGGCGCAGGATTAGCGACAGCCATTTGCTGATCGATTTCCGTTCGTTGTCGTTCATTTCTTCCTCTGATTTTCCTTTCGGGCTGGCGCATTCTAGCCATAGCCGCAGCAGGCTCCTTAATCTCGTTCGCTAACCGCCCACTGGTGCGGTTAACGAATTGAATCGTCCTACGGCAATTCGTAATGTTTCCTACCCGTCCAGCCGGACGGGTAATAACAACAATGAGCGTCAGCCATGGCCCCTGTGTGCCTGCCCCATCCGCCGGTCCTTGCGTCCACCGGCTCGCGCCTCATTCCTGTCCAGCTTGCGGGAGTGCAGGGCGATCCAGCCGGCCTTCCCGCGACGACGCCTTCGCAGGAAGTCTTCGCATGACCAGTTCCGCCCACGTGCCCGCTGCCGGCACCCTCGACGTCCAGTCCTTCATCAACGCCCAGCCGCTGTCGCTGTACCAGTGCCGCATCGTGCTGCTGTGCTTCCTCATCGTTTTCCTCGACGGTCTGGATACCGCCGCCATGGGCTTCATCGCCCCGGCGCTGACCCAGGACTGGGGCATTGACCGCGCCAGCCTCGGTCCGGTGATGAGCGCCGCGTTGATCGGCATGGTGTTCGGCGCCCTGGGCTCCGGCCCGCTGGCCGACCGTTTCGGGCGCAAGGGCGTACTGGTGGTGGCGGTATTCCTGTTCGGACTCTTCAGCCTTCTGTCGGCCTACAGCAGCAACCTCGAACAGCTGATGGCGCTGCGCCTGCTGACCGGGATCGGCCTGGGCGCGGCGATGCCCAACGCGACCACGCTGCTCTCGGAGTACACCCCCGAGCGCCTCAAGTCGCTGCTGGTGACCAGCATGTTCTGTGGCTTCAATCTCGGCATGGCCTCGGGCGGCTTTGTCTCCGCCAAACTGATCCCGGCCTACGGCTGGCACAGCCTGCTGTTGCTCGGCGGCGTTCTGCCGCTGCTGCTGGCGGTGGTGCTGCTGGTATGGCTGCCGGAGTCGGCGCGTTTCCTGGTGGTGCGCAATCGCGGAGCAGACAAGGTCAAGCGCGTGCTGGCGCCCATCGCGCCGGCCGAGGTGGTCACGGCACGCGAGTTCAGCGTGCCGGAACAGAAGACGGTGCAGAGCCGCAACGTGTTCAAGGTGATCTTCTCCGGCACCTACAGCGCGGGAACCCTGCTGCTGTGGCTGACCTATTTCATGGGCCTGGTGATCGTCTACCTGCTCACCAGCTGGCTGCCGACGCTGATGCGCGACGCCGGCGCGAGCATGGAGCAGGCCGCGTTCATCGGCGCGCTGTTCCAGCTCGGCGGGGTGCTCAGTTCGGTGGCGGTGGGCTGGGCCATGGACCGCTTCAATCCGCACAAGGTCATCGGCATCTTCTATTGCCTGGCGGGCGTGTTCGCCTACTTCGTCGGGCAGAGCCTGGGTACCGTCACGCTCCTGGCGACCCTGGTGCTGGCTGCCGGCATGTGCGTGAACGGCGCGCAGTCGGCCATGCCGTCTCTCGCCGCGCGCTTCTACCCGACCCAGGGACGCGCCACGGGCGTGTCCTGGATGCTCGGCATCGGCCGCTTCGGCGCCATCCTCGGCGCCTGGATCGGCGCGACCCTGCTGGGCCTGGGCTGGAACTTCGAGCAGGTGTTGACCGCGTTGATGGTGCCGGCCGCGATCGCCACGGCGGCGGTGCTGGTCAAGGGGCTGGTGAGCCACGCCGACGCTACCTGAGCAGCGAGCGGGGCAGGGATTGTGTTGCCATTCATCTCTGCCTCGCGCCGACCCTGCTGCACTTGCATAGACTGGATGCACCGCAACGCAGATTGCGGCCACTAACAACAACTGTGAGTGCCTCTATGCAAAGCCTGCTGAGCGAGCGCAGCCGTGTATTCGAGCGTGCCGATCCTTACGCGGTTTCCGGTTACGTCAACCAGCACGTGGGCACCCACGACCTGCGCCTGCCGGCGCACGGTCATCCCCAGGCCAGCCTCAACCACCGCCGCTTCGCCAGCCTCGACCTGTGCCGTATCAGCTATGGCGGCGCGGTGCGCGTCACTTCGCCGGCACTGGAAAGCATCTTCCACTTGCAGATTCTGTTGAGCGGCCACTGCCTTTGGCGCGGCCAGCGCCAGGAGCGCTACCTGGCGCCGGGCGAGCTGCTGTTGATCAACCCGGACGATCCGGTCGACCTGACCTACTCGGACGACTGCGAGAAATTCATCCTGAAGATTCCGGTGACCCTGCTCGAAGCCATCTGTGCCGAGCAGCGCTGGAACGCACCGCGCGGTGGCGTGCGCTTCACCGAGAATCGCTACCGGCTGGGCGAACTGGAAGGCTTCGTCAACCTGTTGTCGATGGTCTGCCAGGAGTCCGAAGCCGGCGAGCGTCTGGCTCGGGTGGACGAGCACTACCAGCAGATTGTCGCCAGCAAGCTGCTGACCCTGCTGAAGACCAATGTCAGCCGCGAGCCCATCGCTGGCGGCAGCGCCTCCTTCGAGCGCATCGAGGCGTACATCGAAGGCCACCTGCGCGAGGACATCGATGTCGAAGCCCTGGCGCGCCAGGCCTCCATGAGCCTGCGCTCGTTGTACGCGCTGTTCGAGCGGCAGGCCGGCACCACGCCGCGGCAGTACATCCGCCGGCTCAAGCTGGAGCGTATTCGCTCGTGCTTGGCGGACCCGGCTTGCAACGTCCGCAGCGTGACCGAGTTGGCGCTGGACTATGGCTTCCTGCACCTGGGGCGGTTTGCCGAGGGGTATCGGCAGCAGTTTGGCGAGTTGCCTTCGGAAACTTTCAAGCGTCGCACCTGAGCCGTTCCTGCTGGTTAGCCTTGGTTCCAATATTGGATGGGTGTGCCGTTTAGGCGTCCTGCGCCGCATCGGCGTGCGCTCCGACTCTTTGTTTCGCCCCCTCGGGCGAGTCACTTTGGCAAACGACGGATGGCCGCCCCGCCCAAAGTAACCAAAGGTCTTGCCCCGGACATCCGGTTTTTCGCTTAGGCGAAAAATTCCCTCGTTGAACGGGGCCGTTCGGAGTGCTCGGAAGTCGCTCTGGAAGCCCTCAAGAGCACACAGAGGCAGCCCCTGCCTGTAGGAGCGAGCTTGCTCGCGAATCCCGTGCCACAAATCAAGGGCATCCGCTCACCAGCACGCCTGCACAAAACGGATAGCACTCTGCACAAAGCGGATATTGCCCCCGCGTACCCAGCCCTAACCTGAGCCTGCCTGAACAATAACAACGGAGGCCCTGGCCATGTCCCTGGGTATCGACTACTTGCGTTCACTGCTTGAGGAAGACGCCGCGAAGGGCGTCTACCGCTGCCGCCGGGAGATGTTCACCGACCCGCGCCTGTTCGACCTGGAGATGACCCACATCTTCGAAGGCAACTGGGTCTACCTCGCCCATGAAAGCCAGATCCCCGAGAAGAACGACTTCCTGACCACCATGATCGGTCGCCAGTCGGTCTTCATCGCGCGCAACAAGGACGGCGTGCTCAACGCCTTCCTCAACGCCTGCAGCCACAAGGGCGCCATGCTCTGCCGGCAAAAGTCCGGCAACCGTTCCAGCTACACCTGCTCGTTCCACGGCTGGACCTTCAACAATTCCGGCAAGCTGCTCAAGGTGAAGGACCCGGCCGAGGCCGGCTACCCCGAAGGCTTCAACTGCGAAGGCTCCCACGACCTGACCAAAGTGGCGCGCTTCGAGTCCTATCGCGGCTTCCTCTTCGGCAGCCTGAAGGCCGACGTCAAGCCGCTGGTGGAGCATCTGGGCGAGTCGGCGAAGATCATCGACATGATCGTCGACCAGTCCCCCGAAGGACTGGAAGTCCTGCGCGGTTCCTCCAGCTACATCTACGAAGGCAACTGGAAGCTCACCGCCGAGAACGGTGCCGACGGCTATCACGTCAGCTCCGTGCACTGGAACTACGCCGCCACCCAGAACCAGCGTCAGCAGCGCGAAGCGGGCGAGGCCGTGAAGACCATGAGCGCCGGTGGCTGGGCCAAGCAGGGTGGCGGTTTCTACTCCTTCGACCACGGCCATCTGCTGCTCTGGACCCGCTGGGCCAACCCCGAGGCGCGCCCGGCCTTCGAGCGCCGCGACGAGCTGGCACGCGACCATGGCCAGGCCCGCGCCGACTGGATGATCGAGAACTCGCGCAACCTCTGCCTGTACCCCAACGTCTACCTGATGGACCAGTTCAGCTCGCAGATCCGCATCGCCCGGCCCATCGACGTCAACCGCACCGAGATCACCATCTATTGCATCGCGCCCAAGGGCGAGAGCAGCGAGGCGCGCGCCCAGCGCATCCGCCAGTACGAGGATTTCTTCAACGTCAGCGGCATGGCCACGCCGGACGACCTGGAGGAATTCCGCTCCTGCCAGCAGGCCTACCAGGGTAGTGCCGGTGGCTGGAACGACATGTCGCGCGGGGCGAAGCACTGGATCGAAGGCGCCGACGACGCGGCGCGGGAAATCGACCTGGCGCCGGCGCTGTCCGGCGTGCGCACTGAGGACGAGGGCCTGTTCGTGCTGCAGCACCAGTACTGGCAGCAGACCATGATCGACGCGCTGGGTGCCGAGCAGGTCAATCGCATCGCGCTGACAGAGGAGGGCGTGTGATGAGCCGCTACGAACTCGTGCGTGACTTCCTCTACCGCGAAGCGCGCTATCTCGACGACAAGGACTGGGATGCCTGGCTGGAGTTGTACGCCGCCGATGCCACCTTCTGGATGCCCTCCTGGGACGACCGCGACCAGCTCACCGAAGACCCGCAGCGGGAAATCTCGCTGATCTGGTACGGCAACCGTGGCGGCCTGGAAGACCGCGTGTTCCGCATCAAGACCGAGCGCTCCAGCGCGACCCTGCCGGACACGCGCACCTCGCACAACCTGAGCAATATCGAGGTGCTCGGCGAGGCCGATGGGCAGTGCCAGGTGCGCTTCAACTGGCACACCCTGAGCTTCCGCTACAAGACCGTCGACAGCTACTTCGGCACCAGCTTCTACACGCTCGACGACGTGCGTGGCGAACGGCCGTTGGTGAAGGCGAAGAAGGTCGTGCTGAAGAACGACTACGTCAGGCAAGTCATCGACATCTACCACATCTGATTTCGCCGTCAGGGCTGTGCGTCGCGCGCGTGGATTCGCCGCGCGCGACGCCGCCTGCGCGGCATCGAGGTGCACGCCATGAACCACAAGATCGCCCTCAACTTCGAAGACGGCGTTACCCGCTTCATCGACGCCAGCCCGAGCGAGACCGTGGCCGATGCGGCCTACCGCCAGGGCATCAACATTCCGCTGGATTGCCGCGACGGCGCCTGCGGCACCTGCAAGTGCTTCGCCGAAGCCGGCCGCTACGACCTGGGCCAGGAATACATCGAGGACGCGCTGACCGAGGATGAAGCCGAGCAGGGCTACGTGCTCACCTGCCAGATGCGTGCGCAGAGCGATTGCGTGGTACGCGTGCCGGCTTCCTCGCAAGTCTGCAAGACCGCCCAGGCCAGTTTCGAAGCGAACATCAGCGCGGTGCGCCAGCTCTCCGAAAGTACCATCGCGCTGTCGATCAAGGGCGAGTCGCTGAGCAGGCTGGCCTTCCTGCCGGGGCAGTACGTCAACCTGCAGGTGCCGGGCAGTGAGCAGAGCCGCGCCTATTCCTTCAGCTCGCTGCAGAAGGACGGTGAGGTCAGCTTCCTGATCCGCAATGTGCCGGGCGGCCTGATGAGCAGCTTCCTCACCGGCCTGGCCAAGGCCGGCGACGCCTTGTCCCTGGCCGGCCCGCTGGGCAGCTTCTACCTGCGCGAGATCAACCGACCGCTGTTGCTGCTGGCCGGCGGTACGGGCCTCGCGCCCTTCACCGCGATGCTCGAACAGATCGCCGAGCGCGGCAGCGAACACCCGCTGCACCTCATCTACGGTGTCACCCACGACGTCGACCTAGTGGAAATGGACCGGCTGGAAGACTTCGCCGCGCGCATTCCCAACTTCACCTTCAGCGCCTGCGTGGCCAGCCCGCAGAGCAGCTACCCGCGCAAGGGCTACGTCACCCAGCACATCGAGCCGGCGCACCTGAACGACGGCGAAGTGGACCTCTACCTCTGCGGCCCGCCGCCGATGGTCGAGGCGGTCAGCCAGTACATCCGAGAACAGGGCATCACTCCGGCGAATTTCTACTACGAGAAGTTCGCCGCCAGCGCTGCCTGATTCCCGACAACCCACGCGGGGCGGCTCTTCGTAGGAGCAAGCTTGCTCGCGAACAGCTTCGCAGCGGGGCTTTGGTTCGCGAGCAAGGGCTAGGCGCCCCCCTCGGTCCTACAGGGCGGCTCGCTCCAGTGCCATGAGGTCACCATGAAAAGATTCAACAACAAGATTGCCCTCGTCACCGGCGCCGCCCAGGGCATCGGCCGGCGCGTCGCCGAGCGGCTGGTGGAAGAGGGCGCGAAGGTCATCGCCGTGGACCGTTCGGAGATCGTCCACGAACTGCGGGACGCCCTCGGCCAGCACGGCGAAGTCCTCACTCTCACCGCCGACCTGGAGCGTTTCGCCGACTGCCAGGGTGTGGTCGCGCAGACCATCGAGCGCTTCGGCCGCCTCGATATCCTGGTCAACAACGTCGGCGGCACCATCTGGGCCAAACCTTTCGAGCACTACGCCGAAGACGAGATCGAAGCCGAGGTGCGCCGCTCGCTGTTCCCCACCCTGTGGTGCTGCCGCGCGGCGCTGGTGCCGATGCTGGAGCAGGGCGCGGGCGCCATCGTCAACGTGTCATCCATTGCCACCCGCGGGGTGAACCGCGTGCCCTACGGCGCGGCGAAAGGCGGGGTGAACGCGCTGACCGCCTGCCTGGCCTTCGAGACCGCCGAGCGCGGCGTACGGGTGAATGCCACCGCACCCGGCGGCACCGAGGCGCCGCCCCGGCGCATCCCGCGCAATGCAGCGCAGCAGAGCGAGCAGGAGAAAGTCTGGTACCAGCAGATCATCGACCAGACCGAGAACAGCAGCCTGATGAAGCGTTACGGGACCATCGACGAACAGGTCGGCGCGATCCTCTTCCTCGCCTCCGACGAAGCCAGCTACATCACCGGCGTGACTTTGCCGGTGGGTGGCGGCGACCTGGGCTGAGGCGCCGCCATGTTCTGCTTACGGCAGGTTCGCGCCGATCAGTTGCAGGCAGCGTTGCAATGGCGTGCTGACGTCGCCGCGGCGCTGGCTGAGGATGATCGGCGAGACCGCCTCGGCGTCGGTCAGCCTGGCGTAGCCGATGTCGGCGCGGTGCTGCTGTTGCACCGACGCCGGCACCAGTGCCACGCCCAGGCCGGCGGCGACCAGGCCGATGGCGGTCTGCAGCTCATTGGTCCACTGCGTCACGCGCACGCTCAGGCCATGGTTGGCGAACAGCGCCAGTACATGGTCGGCATAGCTGGGGCGCGGGTTGGCGGGGTAGAGCACGAAGTCCTCGCCGGCCAGTTGCGCCAGGCTCAGCGGCGCGCCAAGCAGGCGATGCCCGGCCGGCAGCACGGCGACCATCGGCTCCTCGCGCAATACCTGCTGGGTAATGGCGGGGTCGTCGATGCGGATGCGCCCGAAGCCGATGTCGATACGCCCGCTTTTCAGCGCCTCGACCTGCTGCACTGTGGTCATTTCCTGCAAACCCAGCTCCAGCCCGGCATCGCTGCGCAGCTCGCGGATCAGCTCGGGCAGGCCGTCGTACAGCGTCGACGGCGCGAAACCGATGCCGAACCACTGGCGCTCGCCCAGGCCGATGCGCCGGGTGCTTTCGCAGATGCCCTCCAGCTGCGCCAGCAGGGTGCCGGTCTGCTCGTGGAAATAGCGTCCGGCGTCGGTCAGGCGCAGCGGCCGGCCGCGCTCCAGCAAGGGCACGCCGAGCAGTTCCTCGAGCTGCTGGATCTGCCGGCTCAGCGGTGGCTGGGCGATGTGCAGGCGCTCGGCGGCGCGGGTGAAGTTGAGGGTGCCGGCCACTTCGCGGAAGTAGCGCAGGTGTCGCAGCTCCATGATACCTCCAGGGTATGCAACAAGACGGCATCGATATTGGACTGCCTGCAGGCCCCGGCGCAATCCTTTGCCAAACGTGAAAAGACCTTCCGGGTATCGCCGACGTGCGTCCCGGCCCATCCAGAAATCCCAGACCGGAACGCCGTCCATGAGTAGCCCCGTCATCGAACGCATCGAGTCGATCATCGTCGACCTGCCGACCATTCGCCCGCACAAGCTGGCCATGCACACCATGCAGCAACAGACGCTGGTGATCATCCGCCTGCGCTGCTCCGACGGCGTCGAGGGCATCGGCGAAGCCACCACCATCGGCGGCCTGGCCTACGGCAACGAAAGCCCGGAGAGCATCAAGGCCAACATCGACGCGCACTTTGCGCCGCTGCTCCAGGGCCAGGACGCCAGCAACATCAACGCCTGCATGCAGCGCCTGGACAAGTCGATCAAGGGCAATACCTTCGCCCGCTCCGGGATCGAGAGCGCGCTGCTCGATGCCCAGGGCAAGCGTCTCGGCCTGCCGGTCAGCGAGTTGCTCGGCGGCCGCGTGCGCGACAGCCTCGAAGTGGCCTGGACTCTGGCCTCCGGCGACACCGTCCGCGACATCGCCGAAGCCGAGCAGATGCTCGACATCCGCCGTCATCGCATCTTCAAGCTGAAGATCGGCGCCAACCCGCTGGAGCAGGACCTCAAGCATGTGGTGGCGATCAAGAAGGCCCTGGGCGAGCGCGCCAGCGTACGTGTCGACGTCAACCAGGGCTGGGACGAATCTCAGGCCATCCGTGGCTGCCAGGTGCTCGGCGAGAACGGTATCGACCTCATCGAACAGCCCATCTCGCGCATCAACCGCAGCGGTCAGGTGCGCCTGAACCAGCGCAGCCCGGCACCGATCATGGCCGATGAGTCCATCGAGAGCGTGGCCGACGCCTTCAGTCTCGCCGCCGACGGCGCCGCCAGCATCTTCGCCCTGAAGATCGCCAAGAACGGTGGCCCGCGCGCCGTGCTGCGCACTGCACAGATCGCCGAAGCGGCGGGCATCGCGCTGTACGGCGGGACCATGCTCGAAGGCGCCGTCGGCACCCTGGCCTCGGCCCACGCCTTCATCACCCTGGAGAAGCTGACCTGGTCCACCGAGCTGTTCGGCCCGCTGCTGCTAACCGAGGAGATTGTCACCGAGGCGCCGGTTTACCGCGACTTCCAGCTGCACGTACCGCGCACGCCCGGCCTGGGCCTGACCCTGGACGAAGAGCGCCTGGCGCGCTTCCGCCGCACCTGATTTTCAACCTGTTCCCGACTGCCCGATAGAGGAGATGACCCGATGCTGTTCCACGTGAAGATGACCGTGAAATTGCCCGTCGACATGGACCCGGCCAAGGCCGCCCAGCTCAAGGCCGACGAGAAGGAACTGGCCCAGCGCCTGCAGCGCGAGGGCAAGTGGCGTCACCTGTGGCGCATCGCTGGGCACTACGCCAACTACAGCGTGTTCGACCTCGCCAGCGTCGAGGAACTGCACGACACCCTGATGCAGCTGCCGCTGTTCCCCTACATGGACATCGAGGTCGACGGGCTCTGCCGCCATCCGTCCTCGATCCATGCCGACGACCGCTGATTTTCGTTCCGTACGACTCGACAAGAACAAGACTTGAGGATCGCACCATGACCGTGAAGATTTCCCAGACTGCCGACATCCAGACCTTCTTCGAAGAAGCCAGCGGCGCCCTGAACGATCAGGGCAACCCGCGGGTGAAGAACCTCGTCCTGCGCATCCTGCAGGACACCGCCAGGCTCATCGAGGACATGAACGTCACCCCCGACGAGTTCTGGAAAGCCGTGGACTACCTCAACCGCCTCGGCGCGCGCCAGGAGGCCGGGCTGGTCGTCGCCGGCCTGGGCATCGAGCACTACCTCGACCTGCTGCTGGACGCCCAGGACGCGGCGGTCGGCATCGAAGGCGGCACCCCGCGCACCATCGAAGGCCCGCTGTACGTGGCCGGTGCGCCGCTGTCCGAGGGCGAGGCACGGATGGATGACGGAAAAGATGCCGGCACCGTGATGTTCCTCTCCGGTCGCGTGTTCGACCTCGACGGCAAACCGCTGGCCGGTGCCGTGGTCGACCTCTGGCACGCCAACACCAAGGGCACCTACTCCTACTTCGACAGTACCCAGTCCGAGTACAACCTGCGCCGGCGCATCGTCACCGACGCCGAAGGCCGCTACCAGGCGCGCAGCATCGTGCCCAGCGGCTACGGCTGCCCGCCGGACGGCCCGACCCAGGAGCTGCTGAACCAACTCGGCCGCCACGGCCAGCGCCCGGCGCACATCCACTTCTTCATCTCCGCGTCGGGGCATCGCCACTTGACCACGCAGATCAACCTGGCCGGTGATCAGTACCTGTGGGACGACTTCGCCTACGCCACCCGCGATGGGCTGATCGGCGAGGTGCGTTTCGTCGAGGACGCGGCGGCGGCCAAGGCGCGCGGTGTGGAAGGGCGCTTCGCCGAGATCGAGTTCGATTTCCAGCTGCAGCGGGCCGTCGCTGCCGGAGCCGAAGACCGCAGCAATCGTCCTCGCGCGCTGCAGGAGGTCTGACCGGGTAGGACCGAGGGTACGCCCAGTCCTTGCTCGCGAACGGATTCTCCGGCTGCTCCGGCGCCGGGCGGGTTCGCGAGCAAGCTCCCTCCTGCAGGGGGCTGCGCCTCCCGCGCACTCGCTCAAATGGCAATCCTCACTCGCAGCGCAGCCGTTAGTCCCCTAAGAGAAGTGTTCGATATTCGCACCAATAGTCGATTATCGCATTGTTTGCCCATCCCCCCGGCGGTACCTTTTTCCCACCTGCACCACCCCTACAACGAGACCGACCATGGCTGAACTCCTGACTCTCCGCGAAGCGGTCGAGCGCTTCGTCAACGACGGCGATACCGTCGCCCTCGAAGGCTTCACCCACCTGATCCCGACCGCCGCCTCCCACGAGCTGATTCGCCAGGGCAAGAAAGATCTGCACCTGGTCCGCATGACGCCGGATCTGGTCTACGACCTGCTGATCGGTGCCGGCTGCGTACGCAAGCTGACCTTCTCCTGGGGCGGCAACCCTGGCGTCGGTTCACTGCATCGCCTGCGTGACGCGGTGGAGAAGGGCTGGCCGCGCGAGCTGGAGATCGACGAGCACAGCCACGCCGACCTGGCCAACTCCTACGTCGCCGGTGCCTCGGGTCTGCCGTTCGCGGTGCTGCGCGCTTATGCCGGCTCCGACCTGCCGAAGGTCAACCCGAACATCAAGTTCATCAACTGCCCGTTCACCGGCGAGCAACTGGCTGCCGTGCCTTCGGTACGCCCGGACGTCACCGTGATCCACGCGCAGAAGGCCGACCGCAAGGGCAACGTGCTGCTGTGGGGCATCCTCGGTGTGCAGAAGGAAGCCGCACTGGCCGCCAAGCGCTGCATCGTTACCGTGGAAGAAATCGTCGACGACCTGAACGCGCCGATGAACTCCTGCGTGCTGCCGACCTGGGCGCTGTCCGCCGTCTGCCTGGTGCCCGGCGGTTCGCACCCGTCCTACGCCCACGGCTACTCCGAGCGCGACAACCGCTTCTACCAGGCCTGGGACCCGATCGCCCGCGACCGCGACACCTTCAACGCCTGGATCGATACCTACATCCGCGGCACCAAGGATTTTGCCGAGTTCCAGACCAAGCTCGCGGAGGCCAAGTAATGAGCGCCTACAGCACCAATGAAATGATGACCGTGGCCGCCGCCCGCCGCCTGAAGAACGGCGCCGTCTGCTTCGTCGGCATCGGCCTGCCGTCCAAGGCTGCCAACCTCGCGCGTCTGACTGCCTCGCCGGACGTGGTCCTGATCTATGAATCCGGCCCCATCGGTGCCAAGCCCAGCGTGCTGCCGCTTTCCATCGGTGACGGCGAGCTGGCCGAAACCGCCGACACCGTGGTGCCCACCGGCGAAATCTTCCGTTACTGGCTGCAGGGCGGGCGCATCGACGTCGGCTTCCTCGGCGCGGCCCAGGTCGATCGCTTCGGCAATATCAACACCACCGTCATCGGCGACTACAACAAGCCGAAAGTGCGCCTGCCCGGCGCCGGCGGCGCGCCGGAAATCGCCGGTTCCGCCAAGGAAGTGCTGATCATCCTGAAGCAGTCCCACCGCACCTTCGTCGACAAGCTGGCCTTCATCACCTCGGTCGGCTTCGGCGAGGGCGGTGACCACCGCCAGCAATTGGGCCTTCCCGGAAAAGGCCCGGTGGCGATCATCACCGACCTGTGCATCATGGAACCGGAAGCCGGCAGCAACGAATTCATCGTCACCTCGCTGCACCCGGGCGTGACCCGCGAGCAGGTCGTGGAAGCAACTGGCTGGGCGATTCGCTTCGCCGAGCAGGTGAGCGAAACCGTCGCGCCGACCGAGGTCGAATTGGAAGCCCTGCGCGCCCTGGAGGCCCGCACCGCTGCCGCCCATGGTCAGCAGGGAGGTGAGGAATGAGCCGCGAGGTCTTCATCTGTGACGCAGTGCGCACGCCCATCGGCCGCTTCGGCGGCGCGCTGGCCGGTGTGCGCGCCGACGACCTCGCCGCCGTGCCGGTGAAGGCGCTGGTGGAGCGCAATCCGCAGGTCGACTGGGCCGCGCTGGACGAGGTCTACCTCGGCTGCGCCAACCAGGCCGGCGAGGACAACCGCAACGTCGCGCGCATGGCGCTGCTGCTGGCGGGCCTGCCGGAGAGCGTGCCGGGCGTGACCCTCAACCGTCTCTGCGCCTCTGGCCTGGACGCGGTGGGCACCGCCTTCCGCGCCATCGCCAGCGGCGAGGCCGAACTGGTCATCGCCGGTGGTGTGGAGTCCATGTCCCGCGCGCCCTACGTGATGGGCAAGGCCGACAGCGCCTTCGGCCGTGGGCAGAAGATCGAGGACACCACCATCGGCTGGCGCTTCATCAACCCGCTGATGAAGGCGCAGTACGGCGTGGACGCGATGCCGCAGACCGCCGACAACGTGGCCGACGATTACAACGTCAACCGTGCCGACCAGGACGCCTTCTCCCTGCGCAGCCAGCAGCGCGCCGGCGTCGCCCAGGCTTCCGGTTACTTCGCCGAGGAAATCGTCCCGGTAGTGATCAAGGGTCGCAAGGGCGAAACCGTCGTCGACACCGACGAACACCCGCGCCCGGATACCACCCTGGAAGCGCTGGCCAAGCTCAAGCCGGTGAACGGCGAAGGCAAGACCGTCACCGCCGGCAACGCCTCGGGCGTCAACGACGGCGCTGTGGCGCTGATCCTCGCCAGTGCTGAAGCGGTGAAGAAACACGGCCTGACACCGCGTGCGAAAGTACTCGGCATGGCCAGCGCCGGCGTCGCCCCGCGGGTGATGGGCATCGGCCCGGTGCCGGCGGTGCGCAAGCTGCTGGAGCGCCTGAATCTGTCGATGGATCAGTTCGACGTCATCGAGCTGAACGAAGCCTTCGCCGCGCAGGGCCTGGCGGTGACCCGTGAACTTGGCGTCGCCGATGACGATGCGCGGGTGAACCCCAACGGCGGCGCCATCGCCCTTGGGCATCCGCTGGGCGCCAGCGGTGCACGGCTGGTGCTCACTGCTGTGCATCAGTTGCAGAAGACGGGCGGCAAGCTCGGTCTGTGCACCATGTGCGTGGGCGTAGGGCAGGGTGTGGCGCTGGTGGTCGAGCGGGTGTGATCCCAAGAGCCCCTCACCCTAACCCTCTCCCGGAGGGAGAGGGGATTGTCCGTCATGGCGGTGATTGCGTGCGCATCCTGAAGTGTCAGGATGCATGGCGGAATATCTTCTCACTGCGAACGGCTCCCTCTCCCGCTGGGAGAGGGCTGGGGTGAGGGCCGCCCAACGCGCCATACTGTCCCGACAACGCCCGCCGATCTCCGGAGCTGCCTCGTGAGCACCAACCTTCTGTTCGACGCCTACTTCACCCAGCCCGCCATGCGCGCGATCTTCAGCGACCACGGCCGGGTGCAGGGCATGCTCGACTTCGAGGCCGCCCTGGCTCGTGCCGAGGCCCGCGTTGGCGTGATCCCGGCGAACGCGGTGGCACCCATCACCGCTGCCTGTCGCGCCGAGCTCTACGATTTCGAGGCACTGGCCCAGGCCATCTGCAGCGCCGGCAATTCCGCGATCCCGCTGGTGAAGGCGCTGGGCAAGCGCATCGCCGCTGAGGACGCCGAGGCCGAGCGCTACGTGCATCTGGGCGCCACCAGCCAGGACGTCATGGACTCCGGGCTGGTCCTGCAACTGCGTGCTGCCATCGAGCTTCTGGAGAGTGATCTCGCTCGACTGGCCGACGCGCTCGTCGCTCAAGCACAAGCCCACGCCGGTACGCCCATGGTCGGCCGCACCTGGCTGCAACATGCCACGCCGGTCACCCTTGGCATGAAGATCGCCGGTTGGCTGGGCGCGATGACCCGCCACCGCCAACGCCTGGACGAACTCAAGCCGCGCCTGCTCTGTCTGCAGTTCGGCGGCGCTTCCGGCAGCCTCGCCGCATTGGGTGAGAAGGGCTTTGCCGTGGCTGAGACGTTGGCTGAAGAGCTGGACCTGCAACTGCCCGAGCAACCCTGGCACACCCAGCGCGACCGTCTGGTGGAGTTTGCCAGCCTGCTCGGCCTGATCGCCGGCAGCCTCGGCAAACTGGGCCGCGACCTCAGCCTGCTGATGCAGACCGAAGCCGGCGAAGTCTTCGAGCCATCCGCGCCGGGCAAGGGTGGTTCCTCCACCATGCCGCACAAGCGCAATCCGGTGGGCGCTGCCGTGCTGATCGGTGCGGCCACCCGTGCGCCGGGGCTGGTCTCGACGCTATTCGCCGCCATGCCCCAGGAACACGAGCGCAGCCTTGGCCTGTGGCACGCCGAGTGGGAAAGCCTGCCGGAGCTGTGTTGCCTCGTCTCGGGTGCCCTGCAACAGGCGCTGTCCCTCGTGCCGGGCCTGGAAGTCGACGCCGAGCGCATGCTCGCCAACCTCGACCTGACCCGCGGCCTGGTGCTCGCCGAAGCAGTGAGCATCGCCCTGGCCCAGCGTATCGGCCGTGATGCCGCGCACCATCTGGTGGAAAAGTGCTGCAAGCAGGCGGTGAAGGAGGGCGCGCACCTGCGCGTGGTGCTCGGCGCCAATGCCGAGGTCACTGCACAACTGAATGCCGAGGAGCTGGATCGTCTTCTCGATCCTGCCCATTACCTGGGTCAGGCGCGCCGCTGGGTCGAGCGCACGCTGGCCGAACACCAAGAACTTTCCTTGCGCAAAGAATCCCGATAGGAGCCTTGCATGCCTGCCGTACGTCTCGCCGATGGCGACCTGAACTACCAACTGGACGGCCCGGCCGGTGCGCCGGTGCTGGTGCTGTCCAACTCCCTGGGCACCGACCTGCACATGTGGGACGCGCAGGTCGCGGCCTTCGCCGAACACTTCCGCGTGCTGCGCTATGACACCCGTGGCCACGGCGCTTCGCTGGTCACCCCCGGCCCCTACAGCGTCGAGCAGAACGGCCGCGACGTGCTGGCGCTGCTGGACGCGCTGGACATTCCGCGCGCGCATTTCTGTGGTCTGTCCATGGGCGGCCTGATCGGTCAGTGGCTGGGCATCCATGCGCCGGAGCGCCTCTCGCGGCTGGTGCTGTGCAATACCGCCGCGAAGATCGGCACCCCGGAAGTCTGGAACTCGCGCATCGAGACCGTACTCAGCGGCGGTGCCAAGGCCATGCGCAACCTGCGTGACGCGTCGATCTCGCGCTGGTTCACCGCTGACTTTGCCGAGGCTGAGCCGGGCAAGGTGGAGCCCATCGTCGGCATGCTGGCGCAGACGTCGCCGGAAGGTTATGCGGCCAACTGCGCAGCCGTGCGTGATGCCGATTTCCGTGGCGAGATCGGTGCGATCACCGCGCCGACCCTGGTGGTCTGCGGCTCAGTCGACCCGGTGACCACTACCGAGGACGGCCGCTTCCTGCAGGCGCGCATTCCCGGCGCCGAGCTGGTGGAGTTCCGCGCTGCGCACCTGTCCAACGTGCAGGCGGGGGATGCCTTCAGCCAGCGCGTGCTTTCCTTCCTGCGCGCGTAATTGCTCGCTCCTACAAGGTTCCGATTTGGAGTTTGAGATGGACGAAAAAGAACGCTACGAAGCCGGCATGCAGGTGCGTCGCGCGGTACTCGGCGATGCCCACGTCGACCGCAGCCTGGCCAAGCGCAACGCCTTCAACGAAGAGTTCCAGGAAATGATCACCCGCCACGCCTGGGGTGACATCTGGACCCGCCCCGGCCTGCCGCGCCACACCCGCAGCCTGATCACCATCGCCATGCTGATCGGCATGAACCGCGAGGGCGAACTCACACTGCACCTGCGCGCCGCGCGCAATAATGGAGTGACCCGCGAAGAGATCAAGGAAGTGCTGCTGCAGAGCGCTATCTACTGCGGCATCCCCGCCGCCAACGCCACCTTCCACCTCGCCGAGGCGGTGTGGGACGAGCTGGGTACCGAGTCGCTGGACGACGCCTGATTCAGCGCCGCCCGGACCACGCATCCGGGCGGTGCCTGATTGGCTGATGCTCGTCCGCCCTACGACCCTGCGATAGTCCGAGCGGGGAAGTCTCGCGGAGAAACTCCGCTCCCATGAGATCAAGAGCCGCTCCCACGACTCTGGAGAGACTCAGCTCTCCAGCTCCTTGCGATCCCTGAACAACTCCAGCGCCTGCGGATTGGCCAGCGCATCGGTGTTCTTCACCGGCCGGCCGTGCACCACGTTACGCACCGCCAGTTCGACGATCTTGCCGCTGATGGTGCGCGGGATGTCGGTGACCGCGAGAATCTTCGCCGGCACGTGGCGCGGGGTGGTGTTGCTGCGGATGGTCTGGCGGATGCGCTCCTGCAGTGTCTCGTCCAGTTCCACGCCGTCGCGCAGGCGCACGAACAGCACCACGCGCACGTCGCCCTGCCAGTCCTGACCGATGGCGATGGATTCCAGCACCTGCTCGACCTTTTCCACCTGGCGGTATATTTCCGCGGTGCCGATGCGCACGCCGCCGGGGTTGAGCACGGCATCCGAACGACCATGGATCACCAGGCCGCGGTGCTCGGTTTCTTCGGCGTAGTCGCCGTGGGCCCACACGCCGGGGAAGGTGGCGAAGTAGGCTTCGTGGAATTTCTCGTCGTTTTCGTCGTTCCAGAAACCCACCGGGATCGATGGGAAGTGCTTCACGCAGACCAGCTCGCCCTTTTCACCGTGCACCGCTTTACCCGTCTCGTCCCAGACCTCAACTGCCATGCCCAGCGCCTTGCACTGGATTTCCCCGCGCCAGACCGGCGCAGTCGGATTGCCGATGGCGAAGCAGGAAACGATGTCGGTGCCGCCGGAAATCGACGACAGGCAAAGGTCGGGTTTCACCTCGCGGTAGACGTAGTCGAAGCTCTCGTGGGCCAGCGGTGAACCCGTGGAGAGGAGCGTCTTCAAACGCTCCAGCGAGTGGGTCAGGCGCGGGCGCACATTGGCTTTCTCCAGCGCCGCGATGTACTTGGCGCTGGTGCCGAAGACACTGATGTGTTCCGCATCGATCAGGTCCATCAGGCGCTCGGGGCCGGGGTGGAAGGGCGAGCCGTCGTAGAGCACCAGCGTGGCGCCGACGGCCAGGCCGGAGACCAGCCAATTCCACATCATCCAGCCGCAGGTGGTGTAGTAGAACAGCGTGTCGTCCTGCCCCAGGTCGACGTGCAGGCCGTGTTCCTTCAGGTGTTGCAGCAGCACGCCGCCGGTGCCGTGGACGATGCACTTGGGTACGCCGGTGGTGCCGGAGGAGTAGAGGATGTACAGCGGGTGGTCGAAGGGCACCGGGGTGAATACGGGCTCGCCGCCGCTGTGGAAGAAGTCCTGCCAGAGGCTGACCCGCGCCGGCGTCTGGAAGTCCGTGCGGCGCGCATGGCCGTTGGCGTAGGGGACGATCAGCAACTGTTCGAGGCTCGGCAACTGGGCGAGGATTTCGTTGAGCTTGGCGGTCAGGTCCAGCACCTTGCCGGCGTAGCGGTAGCCGGCGCAGGCGATCAGCACCTTGGGTTCGATCTGGCCGAAACGGTCGATCACGCCCTGGGTGCCGAAGTCCGGCGAACAGCTCGACCAGGTGGCGCCCAGGCTGGTGGTGGCGAGCATGCCGACCACGGTCTGCCAGGTGTTGGGCATGAAGGCCGCGACGCGGTCGCCGACGCCCACGCCGGCTTCGCGCAGGGCGCGCTGCAGGCCGGCGACCTGGGCGGCCAGTTCGGCGTGGCTGAGCACTTCGCGCTGTTCATCCTCGCTGACGGCGATCAACGCCGGCTTGTGGTCGCGGCGGCGCAGCAGGTGTTCGGCGAAGTTCAGGGTGGCGCCGGGGAACCAGCGCGCATCGGGCATTTCCGGGCCTTCCTCGAGGACCGCCGTGGGCGCCTCGTGGAATTGCACGTCGAAGCTGTCGACGATGGCCAGCCAGAAGGCCTCGCGCTCGGCGATGCTCCAGGCGTGCAGGGCGGCGTAATCGGGCAGGTCAAGGCCGTGCTGCTGCGCTACCTTGCGCCGGAAGGCGTCCATGCGGGTGGCGGCGATGCGTTCGGGGGAGGGGCTCCAGAGCGCCTGGTTCATCGACTACGACTCCAACTGATTCGTGTGGGACGGAAGGCACCGCCGACGAACGGTGCCTGCGCAGCATGTCACGAAGCGCCGCAAGAACCCTCAAGTCACTGGGCGACCCAGCCGCCATCCATGTTCCAGGCGGCGCCGCGGACCTGGGCGGCAGCTTCAGAACACAAGAATAGCGCCAGCTCGCCGAGCTGGTCGGCGGTGACGAAGTCCAGCGACGGCTGCTTCTCCGCCAGTAGGTCGTGGCGCGCCTGTTCGGGGCTGGCGCCGGCGGCGATACGCGCGTCGATCTGCTGTTGTACCAGCGGCGTCAGCACCCAACCGGGACAGATGGCGTTGCAGGTGATGGCCGTGGTGGCGGTTTCCAGGGCGGTGGTCTTGGTCAGGCCGATCACCCCGTGCTTGGCGGCCACGTAGGCGCTCTTGCCGGCGGAGGCGACCAGGCCGTGGGTCGAGGCGATGTTGAGGATGCGCCCCCAGCCGCGCTGGCGCATGCCCGGTAGCGCCAGGCGGGTGGTGTGGAACACCGAGGAGAGGTTGATGGCGAGGATCGCGTTCCAGCGCTCCACGGGGAAGTCTTCCAGCGCCGCGACGTGCTGGATGCCGGCGTTGTTGACCAGGATGTCGGGGCCGCCGAACTCGCGCTCGACGTAGGCGATCATCTCGGCGATCTGCTCGGGTTGTGCCATGTCCGCACCTTGGTGCCCGATGCGCGTGCCGTGCACCGACAGCTCGCGCACGGCCGCGTCGATGTCGCCGAAGCCGTTGACCACCACATTGGCGCCCGCCTGGGCCAGGCGCGCAGCGATGCCCAGGCCGATGCCGCTGGTGGAGCCGGTGACCAGTGCGGTCTTGCCCTTGAGTGTCATGCAAATCTCCTCTACAACGGAGCGGCCGCCGCGCGGCGACCGCTGGAAAACAACAGGTTTATACGATGCCGGTGGCGTAGAAAGTGCCAATCACCACGAACACCGCGAGGGTCTTGATCAGGGTGATGGCGAAGATGTCCTTGTAGGCTTCGCGGTGGGTCAGGCCGGTGACCGCGAGCAGGGTGATGACCGCGCCGTTGTGCGGCAGGGTGTCCATGCCGCCGGAGGCCATGGCCGCCACCCGGTGCAGTACTTCCAGCGGGATGTTGGCGGCGTGGGCGGCAGCGATGAACTGTTCGGACATGGCCGCCAGCGCGATGCTCATACCGCCGGACGCGGAGCCGGTGATGCCGGCCAGGGTGGTGACGGTGATGGCCTCATTGACCAGCGGATCGGGAATCTTCTTCAGTGCCTCGGCCAGTACCAGGAAGCCCGGCAGCGAGGCGATCACCGCGCCGAAGCCGTATTCCGAAGCCGTGTTCATGGCCGCCAGCAGCGCGCCGGAAACAGCGGTCTTGCTGCCCTCGGCGATCTTGCTGCGAATCACCGCGAAGCTGGTCACCAGCACCAGCAGGATGCCCAGCAGCAGCGCCGCCTGCACCGCCCAGATGCCGGTCAGCTTGGCCACATCGCTGGCCACCGGCGCGGCCATGCCGGCCAGTTGCAGGCTGTGGGTCTTGCCGTAGACCTGGGGAATCCAGTGGGTGAACAGCAGGTTGGCGACGCCCACCAGCACCAGCGGCGAGAGCGCCAGCAGCGGGTTGGGCAATCGGATGTCGTCCGCGGTTTCCGGCTCGTTGCGCAGTTCGTTGCCGTAGCCTTCACCGGCCGCGCGCGCCTTGCCGGCCTGGCGGCGGAGGAACAGCATGCCCACGGTGAACACGAACAGGCTGCCGATCACCCCCAGCCAGGGCGCGGCCCAGCCGGTGGTGTTGAAGAAGGCAGTGGGGATGATGTTCTGGATCTGCGGGGTGCCGGGCAGGGCGTCCATGGTGAAGCTGAAGGCGCCCAGGGCGATGGTCGCCGGGATCAGTCGCTTGGGGATATTGCTCTGGCGGAACATCTCGGCGGCGAACGGATAGACCGCGAACACCACCACGAACAGTGACACGCCGCCGTAGGTGAGCAGGGCGCAGACCAGCACGATCACCAGCATCGCCTGGCGGGTGCCGAGCAGGCGGATGGCCGCGGCGACGATGGAGCGCGAGAAGCCCGACAGCTCGATCAGCTTGCCGAACACCGCACCGAGCAGGAACACCGGGAAGTAGAGTTTGACGAAGCCGACCATCTTCTCCATGAACACCCCGGTGAAGGCCGGTGCCACGGCGGAAGGGTCGGTGAGCAGCACTGCCAGCAGCGCGGCGATGGGGGCGAAGAGGATCACGCTGTAGCCGCGGTAGGCGGCGAGCATCAGCAGGGCGAGGGCCGCGAGGGCGATGACCACGCTCATCGAAGTATCTCCAGTTGTCGCGCGGCTCCGGGCCGCGCGTCGTTCTTGTTGTAGTGGGACTGCCTGACGCTCAGATGATCACCACAGCGGCAGCACGTAGCTGAGGATCAGGCGGTTTTCGTCGAGGTCGTTGCCGAAGTGGCTGGAACGAACTGTCGCATTGCGCCACTTCACGCCGAAGTTCTTCAGCGGCCCGTTCTGCACCACGTAGCCGATGTCGGTGTCGCGCTCCCACTCCTTGCCTTCGGGCTTGCCGGCGCCCAGTTCGATGTTGTCGCCGGACAGGTAGCGCGTCATGAAGGTCAGACCGGGCACGCCAAGGGCGGCAAAGTCATAGTCGTAGCGCGCCTGCCAGGATTTCTCGTCGCGGTTGGCGAAGTCGCCGATCTGCACGAAGTTGACCAGGAAGGCGTCGGTGCCGCCGATGTAGGCGAAGCCGGTGTCGCCACTCATCTTCTGGTAGCCGGCGCCGAAGCCGTGGCCGCCGAGGGTGTAGGTGAGCATGGCGCCGAAGGCGCGGTTGTCGACGTTGCTGTGGCCGTCGTCGTCGGAGCGGGCGTAGCGCAGGTCGGTCTTCAGTGACTGGCCGGCGGCGATGGGCAGTACGTGCACCAGGTTGACGATGTGCTGGTCGTAGAGCCCGTCGAGCTTGGCGTAGCTGTAGCCGGTGTTGAGTTGCGGCGTCCACTTGTAGCTGAGGCCGGCGAAGTCGAACTGGTCGCTGGTGTCGGTGGCGACGATGCCGCGCGCGCTGCCACTGGTGACTGTCATGTCCTCGCGGTTGGACGAGTCGCGCTGGCTCACCTGGCGCAGGCGGCCGCCGTCGAAGGTCAGGCCGGCGAACTCGGCGGAATTCAGGTGCGCACCTTCGAAGGTCTGTGGCAGCAGGCGCGAATCGTTGGCCAGCACGGTGGGCAGCTTGGGCAGCAGGGTGCCGATCTTCAGCGTGCTCTTCGAGGCGCGCAGCTTGGCGGTCAGGCCCAGTTCGCTGTAGTCGTCCGGCGCGCCGTTGACCTTGTCCTTGTCGCGCGGCAGCAGGCCGGACCCGGCGCGGTCGGGGCTGGAGTCCAGCTTTAGGCCCAGTAGACCGATAGCATCGACGCCCACGCCGATGGTGCCTTCGGTGAAGCCGGATTCGTAGCGCAGCAGGAAGCCCTGCGCCCACTCGTCCTGCTTGGACTGCGCGGCGTTGTCCTGGCGGAAGTCGCGGTTGAAGTAGAAGTTGCGCAACTCGACGCTGGCCTTGCTGTCGGCAAGGAATTCGGCGAAGGCCTGGGGCGAAAGGGCGAGGGTGGAACTGAGGGCGGTGATGACGGCGGCATGAGTGAGCGTGGAGCGGCTCATCGGGTGATCTCCTGGCGCGGCGCCGTATGCGAAGCGGGACTAGCCGTGGTGTCCGCTGGGGTCTGTTCGCGTTCGGGCAGCGTTGATTGTTGTTATGTCGGCTGTGCGGCGCGAAGGCCGCGAGAGGCGACATAGCCAGGACCGTGCCAGGATTGTAACTATTTGATTTATAAGTCTTATTTTGAGATTTTCGTGGATTGGGAGAAGCGGTTTGTCTCTACCTTGAGACAAGGCGACGGATTGAATCGCCTGGGGGCCATCATTCAAGAGTTTGGAGTGTTTGTCTCTTTTTTGAGACTTGTCTCTTTTTCAGGACTGAAGGCCCAGCGCTGCCATTTTCTTGTACAGCGTCGAGCGCCCCAGGCCCAGGCGTTGTGCGGCCGCATCGACGTTGCCGGCATGCTCGGCCAGGGTGTTGGCAATCAGTTCGCGCTCGAAGGCATCCCGTGCTGCGTAGAAGTCCTGCCCCTCGGCCAGACGGGTTCCCGGTGTCGTCGAGGCGGCGGGCAGTGGCTGCAACTCGCCCAGTGCCGAACGCAGCGCGGCGGCGTCGATCTGCGGGCGATCACCCAGCAGCACGGTGCGCTCCAGCAGGTTGCGCAGCTCGCGCACGTTGCCCGGCCAGGAGTGCCGGGCGAGTAGGGCGAGGCCATCGGTGTTCAGTTCATAAAGTGTCTGGCGGTCGTCGCGCAGGCCGTCGAGGATGGCTTCACACAGCGCCGGCAAATCCTCCAGGCGCTCGCGCAGCGGCGGAATCTCGATGGGCAGGACGTTGATGCGGTAGAACAGGTCGGCGCGGAAACGTCCCTCGCGCACGGCCGCAGCGAGGTCGATGGAGGTGGCGGCGATCAGGCGGATGTCGCTGCGCAGGACTTCGTTCGAGCCGACCGGTTCGAACTCCTTCTCCTGTAGCACCCGTAGCAGTTTGCTCTGCAAGGTCAGCGGCATGTCACCAATCTCGTCGAGGAACAGCGTGCCGCCCTGGGCGATCTGCAGCTTGCCGGCGCGGCCCTTGCGGTCGGCGCCGGTGAAGGCGCCCGGCGCGGTACCGAAGAACTCGGCTTCCAGCAGGGACTCGGGAATGGCGGCGGCGTTGAGGCTGACGAAGGGTTTGTCGGCGCGTGGCGAGGTCGCGTGGATGGCGTGGGCCAGCAGTTCCTTGCCGGTGCCGGTCTCGCCCAGCAACAGGATCGGTGCCTCGCTGGCGGCACCCCGGCGGGCGCGGCGCTTCACTTCCAGGCTGGCCGGGCTGGTGCCGATGAAGTGGCCGAAGCTGTACTTCGCCTGCCGCGCCTGCAGCAGCGAACGGGTCGAGGCCAGCTCGGCCTGCATGCGCTGGTAGCGGGTGAGCAGGGGCGACAGCGCACGCAGTTCGTCGAACAGGGCGAAGCCGATGCCTCCGATGACCTCGCCCGCATCGTCGCGGATCGGCACGCGCATGACCACCAGCGGGTCCTTGGCCATGTCGAGGATGTCCAGCAGCATCGGCCGGCCGCTGCTGACCACTTCGCGCATCAGGCTGCCGGGGATCACCTGTTCTACCGGGCGGCCGACGGCCTGCTCGGCACTGTCCAGGCCGAAGCGCTGCGCATAGCGCTGGTTGATCCAGACGATCCGCGCCTCGCGGTCGACGATCACCGTGCCCTCGCTGAACTGCTCGAAGATCTCGAACAGCGAGCGGATCGCCAGTTGGCGGACGCTGGGGTAGTCCTTGAGGCTGTGGGTGTCGGTCATGGTCAGGCCGTGCGCGGGGAGGGCAGAGGGCGCACTGTACCGGGATGCGAAGATCAGGTCAGCCGGTAGGGCGAATAACGCCACAGGCGTTATCCGCCGATGGCTCGGCGCTGGATGAAGCGCGCTGCTTCAGGCGCCCTACGTTCTGGGAGTGTGCCGGCGAGCAGCCCCGTGAATCGGCGTCACCGGCTCCCCCTCACCGCAGCCCTCTCCCCGAGGAGAGGGGGCAGTCCGTGCCGGCTGACACATTGGTGTCAGCCGGCGCCGAACGGTTCCCTCTCCCTTTGGGAGAGGGTTAGGGTGAGGGGCTCTTGTAGGATCGGTCGACGTCAGCGCTTGGACAGTTGCGCCTTGGCCACCCGCGAGCCGTTGGGCTTGTCCAGCACCGCGCAGATGCGTTGGCCGGCGTCGATCAGCTGGTCCAGGTCGACGCCGGTGTGGATGCCCAGGCCGCCCAGCAGGTAGAGCACGTCCTCGGTGGCGACGTTGCCGGTGGCGCCCTTGGCGTAGGGGCAGCCGCCCAGGCCGGCGACCGAGCTGTCGAACACCGCAATGCCTTCCAGGAGGCTGGCGTAGATGTTCGCCGTCGCCTGGCCATAGGTGTCGTGGAAGTGCCCGGCCAGTTGCGCGCGCGGCACGCGTTGGCCGACGACGTCGAACATGTGCCGGGTGGCGCCGGCGGTGCCGACGCCGATGGTGTCGCCCAGGGAGACTTCGTAGCAGCCCATGGCGTGCAGTTCCGCCGCGACGGCGGCGACCTGCTCTGCGTCCACTTCTCCCTGATAGGGGCAGCCGAGCACGCACGAGACATAGCCGCGCACGCGCACGCCGTGCTGGCGTGCCGCTTCCATCACCGGCACGAAGCGCTCCAGGCTCTCCTTGATCGAGCAGTTGATGTTCTTCTGCGAGAAGGCCTCGGAGGCGGCGGCGAATACCGCGACTTCCTTCACCTGGGACTCCAGCGCGGCTTCGAAGCCCTTCAGGTTCGGCGCCAGGGCGGCGTAGGTGACGCCGGCCTTCTGCCGGATGCCGGCGAAGACTTCGGCCGAGCCGGCCATCTGCGGCACCCACTTGGGCGACACGAAACTGCCGACTTCGATGTAGCCCAGGCCGGCGGCGGTGAGGTCATCGACCAGGCGCACCTTGTCGGCGACGGCGATGGGTTGCTTCTCGTTCTGCAGGCCGTCGCGCGGGCCGACTTCGACCAGGCGGACGGATGTTGGCAGTGTCATGAAATGTCCTCGTTGGGTTTGGGCGAAGGGCGCAGGAGCTTTCGGCCAAGTAGGGCGCATAAAGCGGAACGCGTTATCCGCCGTTGCCTGGCGGCGGATAACGCTGGAGCGTTATGCGCCCTACCAGAGCCAGTGTCAGGCCGGCGCTTCTTCCAGTTCGACCAGCGCGGTGCCTTCGGACACCAGTTCGCCCTCGCTGCAATACAGCGATTTCACCACGCCGGCGTGCGGCGCGCGAATGCTGTGTTCCATCTTCATCGCTTCGAGCACCACCAGTGCGGCGCCGGCTTCGACGCTCTGCCCCGGTTCGACCAGGATGCGCACGATGCTGCCGTTCATCGGCGCGCCCAGGCCGCCCTGGTGCGAATGCGCGGCTTCGGCCTCGGCGATGGCGTCGAAACGCTGCACGTTGACCAGTTCACCGTTCCACTCCAGGTAGAGGCTGTCGCCACGGCGGATCACCTGATGGCGGCGGCGAATCTCGCCGTCCTTCACATCCAGCCACTGACCCTCGAGCTGGGCGATGCGCTGCCCGTCGGCATGGCGCAGGCGCACCACGTGCGACTCACCCTTGGCCAGCAGGTGCAGGTCGGTCTCGCCCGGCAGGCCGCTGCGCCAGCCGCTCTGGGCGGACCAGGGCGAATGGGCGTCATCGCCGCGCACGCGGGCGGCTTCGCTTTGCACCCAGGCTTCGCCAGCCAGCTGCCAGAAGCGCTCGGGCAGGGCGGTCGGAGCGGGCAGCAGGGTGTCCTGGTAACGGGCGATGAAGCCGGTGTCCAGCTCGCCGTCGGCGAAGGCCGGATGGGCCAGCACGCGGCGCAGGAAGGCCAGGTTGGTCTTGAAGCCGCCAACGGCGGTTTCGGCGAGCATCGACAGCAGGCGCTGGCGCGCTTCCTCGCGGTTCTCGCCCCAGGCGATCAGCTTGGCCAGCATCGGGTCGTAGAACGGCGAGATGTCGTCGCCCTCGCGAATGCCGCTGTCGGTGCGGCGGCCGGGGCCGGCGGTGGGTTCGCGGTACAGCGCGAGGTGGCCGCTGGCAGGCAGGAAGCCGCCTTCGGGGTCTTCGGCATACAGGCGCACTTCGATGGCGTGGCCGTTCAGCGGCACCTGTTCCTGGGTGATCGGCAGCGGCTCGCCACGGGCGACGCGGATCTGCCAGGCGACCAGGTCGAGGCCGGTGATGGCTTCGGTGACCGGATGTTCCACCTGCAGGCGGGTGTTCATTTCCATGAAGAAGAACTGCCCGCTGCCTTCGTCGTAGAGGAACTCCACGGTGCCGGCGCCGACGTAGCCGATGGCCTGGGCCGCGCGCACAGCGGACTCGCCCATGGCGGCGCGCAGTTCGGCGGAGAGGCCCGGAGCCGGCGCTTCCTCGACGACTTTCTGGTGGCGGCGCTGGATCGAGCAGTCGCGCTCGTTGAGGTACAGGCAGTGGCCATGCTGGTCGGCGAACACCTGGATTTCCACGTGGCGCGGCTTGGTCAGGTACTTCTCCACCAGCATGCGCGAGTCGCCGAAGCCGGACTGCGCTTCACGCTGGGCGGATTCCAGCGCCTCGGCCAGTTCGGCCTCGCGCTCGACCACCTTCATGCCTTTGCCACCGCCACCGGCGGCGGCCTTGAGCAGCACCGGGTAGCCGATGCGCTGCGCTTCGCGCTGGAAGGTGGCGTAGTCCTGCGCTTCGCCGTGGTAGCCGGGCACCAGCGGCACGCCGGCGGTTTCCATCAGCGCCTTGGCGGCGGACTTGCTGCCCATGGCGTCGATGGCGCTGGCCGGCGGGCCGAGGAAGATCAGCCCGGCCTCTTCGCAGGCGCGGGCGAAGCCGGCGTTCTCCGAGAGGAAGCCGTAGCCGGGGTGGATGGCCTGGGCGCCGGCAGCTTTCGCGGCGGCCAGCACAGCGTCGGCGCGCAGGTAGCTTTCAGCGGGTTTGGCGCCGCCCAGGTCGATGGCGATGTCCGCCTCCTCGACGTGGCGGGCGTTGCGGTCAGTGGCGCTGTGCACGGCCACGGTAGTCAGGCCCAGGGCCTTGGCGGTGCGCATCACGCGGCAGGCGATCTCGCCGCGGTTGGCCACCAGCAGGGTATCGATCTTCTTCATCAGACTTGCTCCTGCCAGGCCGGTTTGCGTTTTTCCAGGAAGGCGTGCAGGCCTTCCTGCCCCTCGGGGCTGATGCGGATGCGGGCGATGGCGGCTTCGGTGTAGCGGCGGCGTTCGGGGGTGAGCTCGCCGGCGCCGATTTCGTGGAACAGCGCCTTGCAGGCCACCAGGGCCGCCGGACTGTTGTTCAGCAGGTTGGCGGTCCAGGCCTCGGCCTCGTCGTCCAGTTCGGCCGCCGGATAGGTTTCGTCCACCAGGCCCAACTCTCGCGCGCGGATGCCGCTGAAGCGCTCGGCGGTCATTGCGTAGCGGGTGGCGGCGCGCTGGCCGATGGCCTTGGTGACGAAGGGGCCGATGGTGGCCGGGATCAGGCCGATGCGCACTTCGGACAGGCAGAACTGCGCGTCCTCGGCGGCCAGCACCATGTCGCAGCAGGCGGCCAGTCCGACACCGCCGCCAAACGCCGCGCCCTGGACGATGGCGAGGGTCGGCTTCTTCAGTTGGTGCAGGTTGTAGAGCAACTCCGCGAGTTGCTGGGCGTCGTTCAGGTTGCCCTGGTAGTCCAGCTTCACGGACTCCTGCATCCACGCCAGGTCCGCACCGCCGCAGAAGTGGCGGCCACGGCCGCGCAGCACGACGAGGCGTACGCGGTCGTCGTTGGCCACGGTGTCCAGTGCCTGGATCAGCTCGGCGATGGTCTGTGCGTTGAAGGCGTTGTTCTTCTCCGGGCGGTTCAGCCACAGGCTGGCGACGCCGCGCGGGTCGATATCGAGCTCGATGCTCTCAAAAGAGAAAGTCTGATAATCGGTCATGGCAGCGGCCTTACATGCGGAAGACGCCGAAGCGGGTCGCTTCGATGGGTGCGTTGAGCGAGGCGGAGAGGGCGAGGCCGAGCACGTCGCGGGTCTGCGCCGGGTCGATCACGCCGTCGTCCCACAGGCGGGCGCTGGAATAGTAGGGATGGCCCTGGCGCTCGTACTGCTCGAGGATCGGTGCCTTGATCTTTGCCTCGTCTTCGGCGGACAGCGCGTTGCCGGCGCGTTCGGCCTGCTCGCGCTTGACCTGGGCCAGCACGCCGGCAGCCTGTTCGCCGCCCATCACGCCGATCCGCGCGTTGGGCCACATCCACAGGAAGCGCGGGTCGTAGGCGCGGCCGCACATGCCGTAGTTACCGGCGCCGAAGCTGCCGCCGATGATCACGGTGAACTTCGGCACCTGGGCGCAGGCCACCGCGGTGACCAGCTTGGCGCCGTGCTTGGCGATGCCGCCGGCCTCGTACTTCTGGCCGACCATGAAGCCGGTGATGTTCTGCAGGAACACCAGCGGGATGCCGCGCTGGCAGGCCAGTTCGATGAAGTGCGCGCCTTTCTGCGCGGCCTCGGCGAAGAGGATGCCGTTGTTGGCGAGAATCGCCACCGGGTAGCCGTGCAGGTGGGCGAAGCCGCACACCAGGGTGGTGCCGAACAGCGCCTTGAACTCGTCGAATTCGCTGCCGTCGACCAGGCGGGCGATGATCTCGCGCACGTCGAAGGGCTGCTTGCTGTCCACCGGGATCACGCCGTACAGCTCGTCGGCGGCGTACAGCGGCGCGCGCGGGGCGAGGGTGTTGAGCTGGCCCTGCTTGGTCCAGTTGAGGTTGGCGATGCAGCGGCGGGCGATGGCCAGCGCGTGTTCGTCGTCCTCGGCGTAGTGGTCGGCGACGCCGGAGGTCTTGCAGTGCACGTCGGCGCCGCCCAGGTCCTCGGCGCTCACCACTTCACCGGTGGCGGCCTTCACCAGCGGCGGGCCGGCGAGGAAGATGGTGGCCTGGTTGCGCACCATGATGGTCTCGTCGCTCATCGCCGGCACGTAGGCGCCGCCGGCGGTGCAGGAGCCCATCACCACGGCGATCTGCGGGATGCCCTGGGCGCTCATGTTGGCCTGGTTGAAGAAGATGCGGCCGAAGTGTTCGCGGTCGGGGAACACCTCGTCCTGGCGCGGCAGGTTGGCGCCGCCCGAGTCCACCAGGTAGATGCACGGCAGGCGGTTCTGCTGGGCGATGGTCTGGGCGCGCAGGTGCTTCTTCACGGTCAGCGGGTAGTAGCTGCCACCTTTTACCGTGGCGTCGTTGCCGACGATCATGCACTCCACGCCTTCCACGCGGCCGATGCCGGCGACCACGCCGGCGGCGGCGACGTCTTCGCCGTACACCTCATGGGCGGCGAGGGCGGAGACTTCGAGGAAAGGGGAGCCTGAGTCGAGCAGGCGGTTGATGCGCTCGCGCACCAGCAGCTTGCCGCGCGCAGTGTGCTTGGCCTGGGCGGCGGCGCCGCCGCCTTCATGGACGCGGCCGAGGACGGCGCGCAGGTCCTGGACGTTCTCCAGCATGGTCGCGGCGTTGGCGGCGAAGTCGGGGGAACGCGGGTTGATCTGGGTGTGCAGGATGGCCATGGGGGCTCCATCAGGTTGAGCTCGGTGCGGGGGCTTTTCTCTCACCCCGACCCTGGCTGCGCGCCCCGCTCCTGAGGGAGAGGGGGCGCAATCGGAACGCTGAAGGTTCAGCCGGCACCGCTCAGTTCCCTAACCCTCCGGGAGAGGGTTAGGGTGAGGGTGCTCTCAGGCTGCTCAGCGGGTCTCGTTGAACAGCTCGCGGCCGATCAGCATGCGGCGGATTTCGCTGGTGCCGGCGCCGATCTCGTAGAGCTTGGCGTCGCGCAGCAGGCGGCCGGTGGGGAACTCGTTGATGTAGCCGTTGCCGCCAAGTATCTGGATGGCGTCCAGGGCCATTTGCGTGGCGCGCTCGGCGGTGTAGAGGATCACCCCGGCGGCGTCCTTGCGGGTGGTTTCGCCACGGTCGCAGGCCTGCGCCACGGCATAGAGATAGGCGCGGCTGGCGTTGAGCTGGGTGTACATGTCGGCGACCTTGCCCTGGATCAGCTGGAACTCGCCGATGCTCTGGCCGAACTGCTTGCGGTCGTGGATGTAGGGAACGATCACGTCCATGCACGCCTGCATGATGCCGATCGGGCCGCCGGCGAGGACGACGCGCTCGTAGTCCAGGCCGCTCATCAGCACCTTCACGCCGCCGTTGACCGCGCCCAGCACGTTCTCTTCCGGCACTTCCACATCATCGAAGAACAGCTCGCAGGTGTTCGAGCCGCGCATGCCCAGCTTGTCGAATTTGCTGCCACGGCTGAAGCCCTTCCAGTCGCGCTCGACAATGAACGCGGTGATGCCGTGGGCGCCTTTTTCCGGTTCGGTCTTGGCGTAGATCACATAGGTGTTGGCATCCGGGCCATTGGTGATCCAGGTCTTGCTGCCGTTCAAGACGAAGCGGTCGCCGCGCTTCTCGGCGCGCAGCTTCATCGATACCACGTCGGAGCCGGCGTTGGGCTCGCTCATGGCCAGGGCGCCGATGTGCTCGCCGCTGATCAGCTTGGGCAGGTACTTGGCCTTTTGTTCGGCGTTGCCGTTGCGCTTGATCTGGTTGACGCACAGGTTGGAATGCGCCCCGTAGGACAGGCCGACCGACGCCGAGCCACGGCTGATTTCCTCGATGGCGATGACGTGGGCCAGGTAACCCATGTTGGCGCCGCCGTATTCCTCCGCCACGGTGATGCCGAGCAGGCCCATGTCGCCGAACTTCTTCCACATGTCCATGGGGAACAGGTTGTCGGCGTCGATCTGTGCGGCGCGCGGGGCCAGTTCGCTGGCGACGAAGCCCTGCACCTGCTCGCGCAGCATGTCGATGGTTTCGCCGAGGCCGAAGTTGAGGGAGGGGTAGCTCATGGAATCACCTGTACTTGTATTTATATGCGGATGAGAGAGCGGGCAGGGCGGCGAGGTCAGCTCGTGGCGCGCTGCTTGCGGGGTTTGTCGGTCTCGGCCATGGCCGCCAGGCAGCGCTCCTCGGCCGTGTCCAGTTCCAGTTTCATCTGCTCGATGTCGAGCAACTGTTGCTCAAGCTGCGCGCGGCGCGCGGTGATCTTGTCGAGGAAGGTCTGCAGCTGCCTGGTGTTGCCGCTGCTGGGGTCGTAGAGGTCGATCAGCTCCTTGCACTCGGCCAGCGAGAAGCCGATGCGCTTGCCGCGCAGGATCAGCTTCAGGGCTACCAGGTCCTTGGCGCTGTAGATGCGCTCCTGGCCACGGCGCTCGGGGCTGAGCATGCCTTGCTCCTCGTAGAAGCGGATGGCGCGGGTGGTGACGTCCAGTTCGCGGGCCAGCTCGGAGATGGTGTAGGTCGTGGGCATGGGAATCTTCTTGCTCGGTCGTTTACCTTTACGTTAACGTAAACCTGCCTTGGGTCACTGTCAACACACCTCGCAGGTGGCGTAGGAAAGGTGGATGGCGCGGGAATTGCCTCGTGGTCGCCTCTAACCTTTCCCACCAGGGGCTTCCCCTTTACGGACGCCGCCGGCGGGTGTACACAGCCCTGACCAGCCTGCGAGTTCCGTGCCCTGAAAGAGGGCGCGGAACCTACCGGAGCGATGCATGACGACAAGAACAATAAGCAGCAACCTGTTGCGCGAAGCCCACCTTGCCCGTGAACACCTGCAGCAGGAGGGCGAAGTGCCCAGCGGCGTGCTCCGCGAGGAAATCGACGCCTCCTGGCGACGCAGCCTCGGCCACGGCCTGGACTGCGCCAGCGGCACCGAGCACGGCCTCGACACGCGGGTGAAGCCCGACGTGCTGCTGGCCGGCAATCGCCTACTGCTCGACGCCGCCACGCCCGAGCTCGACTACCTGCAGCAGCGCCAGGGCCACGACGGCGTGATCATCCTGGCCAACGCCGACGCCACCATCCTGTCCGTCGAAGGCGCGCGCGAGCGCATGCAGAGCAAGGGCCTGGCCGATATCGTCCAGGGCGCCTGCTGGAGTGAAGCTTCCCGCGGCACCAACGCCCTGGGCACCGCGCTGGTGGAAAAGCGCGCCACGCAGATCGACTGCGGCGAACACTTCCTCGACCGCCTGAGCCGCTTCTCCTGCACCTCGGTGCCCATCGAGGGGCCGCAAGGCACGTTGCTCGGTGTGCTCGACATGACCCGCGAAGGGCCGCTTTCCGGTCCGCGGGAAAGCCTCTCGCTGCTCAGCCTCGCGGTGTTCCAGATCGAGGCGCGGCTGTTCGCCGTCAGCCATCCGGGACAGGTGGTGATCGCCTTCCATTACCGCCGCCAGTACCTCGATTCCGCCTGGCAGGGCCTGCTGGCGCTGGGGCTGGACGGCAAGGTGCTGGCCGTCAGCGGCCAGGCCTGCCAGTTGCTCGGCGCCAACCGCGAAGCCCTCGTCGGCCGGCGCAGTGAAGATTTCCTCGGCGTGCGCGGTGAGCAGCTCATCGCGCGGCTATACCAGGGCGGCGTGGGCAGCCTGCAGACGCCCAAGGGCGAGCTGTTCTACAAGACCCTGCAAGCGCCGCTGCGCAGCCATGCGGTGCCGGTCAGTACGCGTGCACCGCGCCCGGCGGCCGGTCCCGAACTCGAAGCTCTGGCCGGCAATCACCCCCGCTACGCCCGTGCCCTGCGCATGGCGCGCCAGGGGTTGGTGAACGAACTGCCCGTGCTGCTGCTGGGCGAAACCGGCAGCGGCAAGGAAGTGGTGGCCCGTGCCCTGCACCAGGCCAGCGCGCGCAGCGACAAGCCCTTCGTCGCGGTGAACTGCGCGGCGATTCCCGAGGGCCTGATCGAGTCCGAACTCTTTGGCTACCGCGACGGCGCCTTTACCGGCTCTCGGCGCGGCGGCATGGTCGGACGGCTGCAGCAGGCCCACGGCGGCACGCTGTTCCTCGATGAAATCGGCGATATGCCCCTGGCCCTGCAGGCGCGGCTGTTGCGCGTACTGCAGGAGCGCAAGGTGGCGCCGCTGGGCGCCGGCGAAGAGCAGGACATCGACGTCGCGCTGATCTGCGCCACCCACCGCGACCTCAAGCGCCTGGTGGAAGAGAAACACTTCCGCGAGGACCTCTACTACCGCGTCAACGGCATCAGCGTGAAGCTGCCGGCGCTGCGCGAACGCGACGACCTCGCCGAGCTCGCCAGAGGTCTACTGGCACGCCTGGGCGCACCCAAGGTGAAACTTTCAGCCGAACTGCTCGGCCTGCTGCGCGAATACCATTGGCCGGGCAACATCCGCCAGCTGGAGATGGTCCTGCGCACCGCGCTGGCCATGCGCGAGGAGGGCGAGGAGGAACTTGGCCTCGACCATCTGCCCGACAGCACTCTCGACGAACTCGCCGCCGGCGAGCGGCCGCAGAGCGGCAGCATCCGCGAGAACGAACTGGAGTTGATCCGCCAGGCGCTGGAGCGCCACCAGGGCAACGTTTCCGCCGCTGCCGATGCGCTGGGCATCAGCCGCGCCACGCTGTACCGAAAGCTCAAACAACTCAAGGTGGGCTGATGTTCTTCACCCGCCTGATCGAGAGCGACGATCCGCAGGCGCTCAAGGCTTCGCTGCGTTGGCTGTACGGCTTCGTGAGGCCGCACAAGGCGGCCATCGCCGGCCTGCTCGGGTTGTCGTTCTGCGCATCCCTGCTGGTGCTGGCGCAGCCCTGGCTGACCAAGATGCTGATCGACGACGGCTTGCTGGCGAAGAACTTCCCGGTGCTGGTGACGGTGGCGGTGGCGATGATCATCGTCGGCCTGGCGGGTACGGCGTTGTCCGGCCTTAACCGCTACCTGCACACGCGGCTGTCCGGGCGCATCCTGTTCGCCTTGCGCGATGCGTTGTACCGCCACCTGCAGACGCTTTCGCCGAGCTTCTTCGGCCGCCGTCGCATCGGCGACCTGATGTCCCGGCTGGATGGCGATGTCGCGGAAATCCAGCGCTTCGCCGTGGACTCGCTGTTCTCCGCCGTTTCCAGCGTGATCGGCCTGGTTGGCGCGCTGGTGCTGTTGCTGACCCTGTCGTGGAAACTGTCGCTGCTGGTGGCGCTGCTGATTCCGCTGGACGTGCTCTGGCTGCGCTGGATGCGGCGCAAGGTCGAGCGCGAGGCGCGCGGTTTGCGCGAGCGTTCGGCGGACCTTTCGTCGTTCTTCGTCGAGACCCTGCCGGCAATGAAGTTCATCCAGTCCGCCGGCCAGCAGAACCGCGAAGCCGGGCGCCTGGAAGGCCTGGGGCAGGGCTATCTGGGCCAGCTGCTGCGCCTGCAACTCACCGAGTTCTTCACCCAGGCCGTGCCGGGCACGCTGATGTCGCTGTCCCGCGCCTGCGCCTTCCTGGTCGGTGGCTACTGGGTGGTGCAGGGCACCTGGCAACTGGGTTCGCTGATCGCCTTTTCCACGTACCTGGGCATGGCCATCGGGCCGGTGCAGAGCCTGCTCGGCCTGTATGTCGCGTTGCAGCGCATGACGGTCAGCCTTGGCCGGGTGATGGAACTGCGCGGCGAGGAGGCCAGCATCGTTTCACCGGTCACTCCACGGGCCATGCCTGCGATTGGCGAGCTGCGCCTGGAGAACCTGAGCTACGCCTGGCCGGGCCGTGCGCAAGCCGTTTTGCTGGACGTACAGGCGGTGATTCCTGCCGGCCTCAAGGTCGCGCTGAGCGGCCCGTCCGGCGTTGGCAAGAGCACCCTGATCGACCTGCTGCAGCGCTTCTACGACCCCGACCAAGGCAGCATCCTGCTGGACGGCGTGGACCTGCGCGAACTCGACCTGCAAGCCCTGCGCCGGCGCGTGGCGGTGGTCAGTCAGGACATCGTGCTGTTCCGCGGCAGCCTCGCCGACAACCTGGCCTACAGCGCACCCGAGTCGAGCCGCGAGGCCATCGAGAAGGCCGCTCGCGCCGCGCAGCTGGACAGCCTGATCGCCAGCCTGCCCGAGGGGCTCGACAGCCCGCTGGGCGAGCGCGGCCAGCAACTGTCCGGTGGGCAGAAGCAACGCATCGCCATTGCCCGCGCGCTGCTGCAGGACCCGCTGATCCTGGTGCTGGACGAGGCCACTTCGCAGGTGGACGAGAGCACCGAACGCGAGGTGATCGCGGCCATCGACCAGTTGTTTGCCGGGCGTACGCGATTGCTGATCAGCCACCGTACTTCGACGTTGGCCGCCGCCGACCTGTACCTGGAATTGCAGGACGGGCAGATGCGCGTGCGCGCAGCGCAGCCGGTGCAGCGACATGAGGCCTGAGCTGCGGGTCGGGGTGGTCGATAGCGGTTTTGCCGAGTCGCAGTCAGCGAGTGTCAGCGCTGCGCGCCGTTTCTTCCTCACCGACACCGGCCATGCTGGAAGCGAACCCCAGGTGGATGCCCTTGGCCACGGAAGCGCTGTCTGCGAGGCCATTCTTTCCCGTACGCCGGATGCTCGCCTGTCTGTTGCACAGGTCTTCGATGAACGCGGCGTGACCAGCCCGCTGCAGATTGCCGCTGCGCTGCACTGGCTCGGCGAGCAGGGCGTGCGGGTGATCAACCTGAGCCTGGGCGTGCGCCAGGATCGGCCGATCCTGCGTGATGCCGTGGCGGAACTGGTCGAAGCCGGCCTGATCGTTTGCGCGTCCAGCCCGGCGCGGGGGGAAGCGGTGTTTCCGGCAGGTTATCCGGGTGTGATTCGCGTGACGGGTGATGCGCGCTGCGGTGAAGGCGAGTGGTCCTGGCTGGATAGTCCGCAGGCGGATTTTGGCGCGGCGGTGAAGGTTGGCGGGCGTTCCGGGGCGAGCCTGGGGTGTGCGGCTTTTTGCGGGCATCTGGCGGCATTGCTGGTGGAACGACCGGAGCTTTCCAATGTGCAGCTCATTGAGCTGATGCGGGAGCGGGCAGCTTTTCGGGGGATCGAGCGGAAGGTGAGTTTGTGAGTCATGGTCGAGTTTTTTCCCCTCACCCCAACCCTCTCCCGGAGGGAGAGGGAGCCGTCCTCTGCAAGCGTTCATTACGCAGACTTTCCCGCGGCCCTCTGCGTGCGAAGAAACTCCCATGCACGCCGATCAGTCCCTACTCCCTCCGGGAGAGAGCCGTCCTCTGCAGGCGTTCAGTTCTGAGACTTTGCTGCAGCCCTCGGCGTGAACAGAAATCCCCATGCACGCCGATCAGTCCCCTCTCCCTCTGGGAGAGGGCTAGGGTGAGGGCCTCCGTAGCATGAGTGAACGCCCGATCCTGATTCTTGGCGCCGGCCCCGCCGGAGCCGCCGTCGCCCTCGGCCTGCACCGTCTCGGTCATCCCGTCACAGTGATCAGCGAATGGCGCCGCTTCGCCGCCGTCGAAGGTGTCTCCCGGCGCGTGCTCGAAGGATTGCGCAACGCCGGTCTGAAGCACGCACTGGAATGTGCCGCGCCGCCCTCGCAACGGCGTGTGCACTGGAACGGCGTGGAAAGCGCGCAGAACATCGAATGCATCCTCGACCGTCCGCGCTTCGATGCCGGGCTGCGCGAGGACATGACCCAAGCCGGTGTCGAGCTGATCGAAGCGCAGGTGCTGGCGGTGGAGAAAGACGGCGCTGCTTGGCGCGTGACGCTGGATGACGGCCGGGTAGTGCAGGGCGCCTTCCTCGTCGAAGCCCGCGGCCGCCAGGCACCATTGAATCAAAAGGGCCAGAAGGCCCGGCGCGGCCCGGAAACCCTCAGCCTGCTCAATCGCTGGCAGGGCGAGCCCGGTCCTTTGGCGACAGCGGTGGAGAGCCTGCCCGACGGCTGGGCGTGGATGGCGCGGCTGGAGGATGGGCGCTGCTACTGGCAGCTCACCCTGGACGTCGCCAGCAGCCAACTGCCGCCCCGCGAGCAACTGCTGGACTACTGCCGCGAGCGCCGCCGCGCGTCGAGGCTGGTCCGGCAATTTTTCGGGGATGCCGAGGAGCGCGAACTGGACCTGCACGCCCGCAGCAGCACGGCGATCCTCTGCCTGGAAGCTTGCGGCGATAACTGGATTCGCGTGGGCGATGCGGCGATGGCGGTGGACCCGTTGTCGGGCAATGGCATCTTCCAGTCGCTGTCCTCGGCCTTGCAGGCGCCGCTGGTGATCAACACGCTGCTGCGCGCGCCGGAGCGGGCTGAATTGGCCAAGCGCTTCCACCGGCAACGGGTCGAGCAGCTGTTCCTGCGCTTCGCCCGCGTTGGCCGTGACTTTTATGCCAGCGAAGAGCAATGGAGTGGCCAGCCGTTCTGGCAGGCTCGCCGCGGGTGGCCGGACGAGCAGCCGAGCCACGTGCCTGCGGATTTCGCCAGCCTGCGCATCGAGCGTGCACCGGTCCTGAAGGGCGAGTTCGTCGATGAGGCGGAAGTGGTGGTCAGCGCCGATCAGCCGCTGGGCATCTGGCACCTCGACGGCCTGGAACTGGCGCCCTGGCTGCGGCGGCTGCGCGCGGAGCCGGAAGCCCAGGTGCTGGCGGACCTGCCGCCGGAACGGCGTCGAGCCTTTCAGGGCTGGCTGCTCGCCCAGGGCTATCGCCCGCAGCTTTAACCACTTCACGGATTTTCGAGGCTGCGCCGGGCGATGATGTACGGCTGCCCGATGGAGAATCCCATGGCCTTCCTGCGATCCGCCTTTGCCCTGTCGCTGATCCTGCTGACGCTCTTCGATACCTCGCTCGCGGCTTCGACGTCGGCGGTCGACACCGCCAGCGCGGAACGCTTCCTGCGCCAGTTGTACGCCAGCTATTCGCCGGACGGGCCGGGCGTGCCGAACCCGTCGCTGAAGGAAGAGGACGTCTACGATGCCTCGCTGATCGCCCTGATGAAGGCCGACCAGGACGCCGCCGATGGCGAGCTGGGCTACCTGGGTGGCGACCCGCTATGCGATTGCCAGGACTGGGGCGATATCAAGGTGAAGTCGCTGGAGTTTGCGCCGGTGGACGATGAGCGAATCAAGGCCCGGGTGGTGCTCAAGGATGCACTGACCGGGGAGGACCGCGACCTTGGCCTGCTGTTGCATCGCACGTCAGGCGGCTGGCTCGTCGAGGACTGCTTCAACGAGCAGGGCAGCCTGGCCGAGAATCTCCGGCATAGCACCCGTGAGCTCCTGCAGCTGAAGAAGGGCGCGGCCAAGCCCTGATGCAGAAGCGCCTCAAGTTCTTGTAGGGCGGATAACCTGTTCCAGGTTATGCGCCCTACGGCTTGATGACGGACTTCGGTCCGGTTCGCGAGCAAAAAGTCTGCCCCTGCAAAGGCCCTTCTGCCTTGAACGAAACGCACGGCACATCGCCCATGAAAAAGGCCCCGCTACCGCTTGGCGATAGAGGGGCCTTCTGCTTTCAGAGCGGCTTACTTGCGGTCGATCCAAACGGTCTGCGGGTTGGTGAACTCGCGCAGGCCGAAGTGCGACAGTTCGCGACCGAAGCCGCTTTTCTTCACGCCGCCGATCGGTACGCGCGGATCGGAAGCGGAGAAGCCGTTGATGAACACGCCACCGCTGACCAGGCGACGGGCCATGTGCTGGGCCTTGGCCTTGTCGGCAGTCCAGATCGCGCCGGAGAGGCCGAACTCGCTGTCGTTGGCCAGTTCCAGGGCGTGCTCGGCGTCGCGGGCGACGATCAGCGAGGCGACGGGGCCGAAGATTTCCTTCTTGAACGCGGTGTTGCCCGGCTGCACGTTGGCCAGCACGGTCGGCGCGTAGTAGTTGCCTTCGCCGTCGAGCTTGTGGCCGCCCAGCAGCAGGGTGGCGCCGTCGGCGATGGCTTGCTGTACCTGGCCGTCCAGCTCGTCGCGCAGGTCGAAGCGGGCCATCGGGCCGACGAAGGTGTCGTCTGCCAGCGGGTCGCCGATCTTCAGCGCTTTCACCGCAGCCAGCAGCTTCTCGGTGAAGGCCGGGGCGATGGATTCTTCGAGGATCATGCGCTTGGCGGCGATGCACACCTGGCCGCAGTTGCCGAAGCGGCTGGCGACGGCGGCCTTCACGGCGGCGTCGAGGTCGGCGTCGGCGAGCACGATGAAGGCGTCGGAGCCGCCCAGTTCCAGCACACACTTCTTCAGCGCGGCACCGGCCTGGGAGGCGATGGCGGCGCCCGCGCCGACGCTGCCGGTCACGGCGATGGAGGCGATACGGTCATCGGCGATGGCCTTGGAGACCAGCGGCGGCTCGACGTTCAGCACCTCGAACACGCCTTCCGGCAGGCCGGCCTGCAGCCAGGCGTCGCGCAGCTGATAGGCGCAGCCCATGACGTTGGGCGCGTGCTTGAGCACGTAGGTGTTGCCGCCGAGGATGATGCTGACCGCGCCACGCATGACCTGCCAGGTGGGGAAGTTCCACGGCATCACGGCCAGGACCGGGCCCAGCGGCAGGTAGGAGATGTACGCGCCGTCGATGCTGGTCTTCTCGTCTTCGAGCATGGCCGGGCCGTTGTCGGCGTACCACTCGCAGAGGTTGGCGCACTTGTTGATCTCGCCACGGGCCTGGGTGACCGGCATGCCCATTTCCTGCGCTTCCATGCGAGCCATCGGCTCGACGTTGGCGCGCAGCACCTCGGCCATCTTGCGCAGCACGGCGACACGTTCGGCGATGCCGGTGTCGCGCCATTGGCGGAACGCGGCATCGGTGCGGGCCAGCGCGGTTTCCAGCTGGGCGGCGTCTTCGAAGGTGTAGCGGGCCAGTTCCTGGCCGGTGGCGGGGCTGCGGGAGATGGCAGCGGGGATGGCGGCGATCTGGTTCATGGTGAGTCCTGCTTGTTCTGTAGGAGGCGGTTCGTCCGGTCGCACTGGCTCCGGAATGACGCTGAAATTAAGATGTCGAACCATTCATGTAAAATGAATAATCAAGAAAGACTCTTTCTCCAGGAGAGAATGATGGACCTGACCCAGCTGGAAATCGTCCGCGCCGTCGCCACCGAAGGCAGCATCACCGCCGCTGCGGCCCGTCTGCACCGCGTGCCTTCGAACCTGACCACGCGGATCAAGCAGTTGGAAGCGGAGCTGGGCACCGAGCTGTTCATCCGCGAGAAGCTGCGCCTGCGTCTGTCGCCAACCGGGCGCAGCTTTCTCGACTACGCCGAGCGCATCCTCGATCTGGTGGAGGAAGCCAGGCAGGTCGCGGTGGGCGCCGAGCCGCACGGCGGGTTCTCCCTGGGCTCGATGGAAAGCACGGCGGCGGTGCGCATCCCGGAGATGCTCGCGCGCTATCACCAGAATTGCCCCAAGGTACAGCTGGACCTGTCCACCGGCCCGTCGGGCGAGATGATCGACGGCGTGCTCTCCGGCCGCTTCATCGCCGCCTTCGCCGACGGCCCGGCCAACCACCCGCAACTGGACGGCCAGCCGGTGTACCGAGAAGAGCTGGTGTTGATGAGCGCCAAGCACCATGCGCCGGTGCATGACGCGCGGGACGTGGCGGGGGAGACGGTATTCGCCTTCCGCGATACCTGTTCCTACCGCAAGCGCCTGGAGGGCTGGTTCGCCGAACACCGGGTGGTGCCGGGCAAGATCGTCGAGATGGAGTCCTACCACGGCATGCTCGCCTGCATCGCGGCGGGCGGCGGCGTGGCGATCATCCCGCGGGGGATGTTCGACAGCCTGGCCGGCGGTCGCAACGTGGCGATCCACCGGCTGGCGCCGCAGCATGCCGATGCGACGACCTGGCTGTTCTGGCGGCGCGGCACCGATACGCCGGCGCTGCGGGCCTTTATCGAGCTACTGGACGCGCCGGGCGCGGAAACCGAAGCGGCTTGATTTCAGCGCTGAAACAGCTGCTGTTTCAGCGCTGCAACGTAACGTTGGCAATACGCTCGAATTTATCCGCAAAGCCCCCTTGCAGAGCCTTTGCGCTGCGCTAACGTGAGCTGGACTGTCAGCCGTGCGAATGCGCGGCAGGCGCCCGTGGTTGGAGCATTGGGCGCATGCCGTGGCGCTTCGCGACAGGGATCGTTTCCATCCCTCGTTGCCCGGAGCCACTATGGACACACGCCCCCGGACCCGTCGCGCGAATCGTCTGCAGATATGGACGATGGGCGCTGGCCTGATCTTCCTTTCCCTTCTGCTGGCCTGGCTGCTGGTGTCGTTGTGGCCGCAGCACTACCCGAAGTTCCCGCTGGCCGGTGTCGAAGGCGATGCTGGCGCGCAATGCCTGCTCGGCTGGTGCCCTGGCCCAGATGCCCGGCTGCTGGTGATGGTGATGGTCGCGGGCGGCCTGGGCAGCTTCGTGCATATCGCCAAGTCGTTCGGCGACTTCGTCGGCAACGACCGCTTCATGGCCAGCTGGATCTGGTGGTACATCCTCAAGCCCTTTATCGGCATGATCCTCGCGCTGATGCTCTACCTGGTCATCCGCGGCGGATTCCTCACCGTCGGCACCACGGCGGCTGCCGATGACGGTGTGGTCAACGTCAACCTCTACGGCCTGGTGGGCATGGCATGCCTTGCCGGTATGTTCGCCAAGCAGGCCACCGACAAGCTGGGCGAGCTGTTCGACACCCTGTTCCGCACCCGTGAAAGCGACAAGCGCCGCGACGGTCTGGGCAACCCCGTGCCGACCTTGACCGACGCACAGCCTGGCGCCGTGGATGCCCAGTCCCTCCATGTCTGCCTGCAGGGCGGCGGTTTCGTGCGCGGCGCCGTCGTCCAGGTCAACGGCGTGAGCCGTGAAACCACCGTCAGCGACAGCACTCGCCTGGCGGTGCAGCTGCTGGAGGAGGACCTGCTGACGGGCCGCCAGCTGAGCCTGGTGGTAGTCAATCCGCCTCCGGGGGGAGGCGCCTCGGCGCCGCTGATGCTGCCGTTGCTGGAGGCTGCCGCGCCGCCGCTCGCGGCGCCGGTGGGGCTGTCGGCGCCTGGCGTCGTCATGCTGCACCCGGAGGTTGAGATCGACGGTTGCGATTGCCCCATCGAAGAGGAAACCGCGGACGAGGACCTGCCCGCCGCTACCGGAGGAGTCCAAGCATGAACTACGCGTTGACCTGGTTGCCGGACGTGCTCGAAGCCGCCGGCTTGAAAGTCGCCCGTGTGGACGGCTGGAGCAGTCGCGGGGTGGGTGATATGGGGCAGGTGCATGGCGTGATCTGCCATCACACCGCTGGCCCGTTGCGCGGCAATATGCCCAGCCTGAAGACCCTGATCGAGGGGCGCCGTGACCTCAGTGGGCCACTGGCCCAGCTGGGGCTCGGGCGTGACGGCACCTACTACGTGATCGCCGCCGGCCGCTGCAACCATGCCGGCAAGGGAAGCTGGGAAGGCTTAAGTTCCGGCAACAGCAGCTTCATCGGCATCGAGGCGGAAAATACCGGGCTCGATGAAGCCTGGAGCGATGTACAGATGGACAGTTACCAGCGCGGTGTCGCGGCCATTCTCAGGCACCTGAAGCAGGACGAACAGGCCTGCGCCGGCCACAAGGAGTACGCCCTGCCGCATGGGCGCAAGAACGATCCGACCTTCGACATGGAGGCATTTCGCACGAGGGTGCGCGAGATACTCGATGGCAAGGCGATCCTGCGTCCGATGATCCCGGCCCTGGAGTCGGATACGGTACCTGGTCAGTTACCGCGGCCGACCTTGCGGCGCGGTGCGGTAGGTGACCTGGTGCGCCTTGTCCAGCGTGCCTGTGGTGCCGATGAGGACGCCCATTTTGGCGCGAAGACCGAAGCTGCGGTGCGGGAGTTCCAGCGCCGCCACGAGCTGGTGGCCGATGGCATAGTGGGGCCGAAGACCTGGCGGCTGATCGATCAGGCCCTGCAGCAGGAACAGGCGCCCTGAATGAAAAAGGCCCCGGAAGGGGCCTTTTTCATGGACGTCTGACTGAGTATCAGGCGCTGCTGTTCACCGTCTCGCGCTTGAGCGGTCGGGTCGCTGGCGCGTGGTGCTCGTCGTGGTCGTGATCGTCGACGATTACCGGTACTTCGTTGCCCTCGGCGTCAAACAGCTTGCCGTTCTGGAAGTAGTCACCCTCGTTCAGCGCGGCGATGTCACGGTAGCGCAGGGTGCGTTCCTCGGCGGCGACGAACACCGACTGCTGGTCCGAGTTGCCGGTCTTGAAGTGGTTGAACAGCAGGTTGAGGCCGATGGCCATGATCGCCGCCGAGCTGATGCCCGAGTGGAAGATGGTGGCGAACCAGCTGGGGAAGTGCTCGTAGAAGCTCGGCGCGGCGATCGGGATCATGCCGAAGCCGATCGAGGTGGCGACGATGATCAGGTTCATGTTGTTGCGGTAGTCGACCTTGGACAGCGTGCGGATGCCGCTCGCCGCCACGGTGCCGAACAGCACCACGCCAGCGCCGCCCAGCACGGAGGAGGGCACCGCGGCGATCACCCGGCCCATCACCGGCAGCAGGCCGAGGGTCACCAGGATCAGGCCGCCGGTGGCTACCACGTAGCGGCTCTTGACGCCGGTCACCGCCACCAGGCCGACGTTCTGGGCGAACGCGCTCTGGGTGAAGGAGCCGAAGATCGGCGCCACTATGCTCGACGCCATGTCGGCGCGCAGGCCGTTGCCCAGGCGCTTGGAGTCGACCTTGGTGCCGATGATCTCGCCCACGGCGAGGATGTCCGCCGAGGTCTCCACCAGGGTCACCATGATCACGATCAGCATCGACAGGATCGCGGCGATGTGGAAGGTCGGCATGCCGAAGTGGAAGATCGCCGGGAAGGCCACCATCGGACCTTCGGCCACGCGGGAAAAGTCGGTCATGCCCAGGGCGGCGGCGATCAGGGTGCCGATCACCATGGCCAGCAGGATCGACAGGCGCGAGATCGACGCGCTGCCCAGTTTGCTCAGCAGCAGGACGATCACCAGGGTGAGCGCGGCCAGGCCGATGTTGGCCATGCTGCCGAAGTCCGGTGCCTTGGGGTTGCCGCCCATGGCCCAGCGCGCGGCCACCGGCATCAGCGTCAGGCCGATGGTGGTGATGACGATGCCGGTCACCAGCGGCGGGAAGAACTTGGTGATGCGCGAGAAGATCGGCGTGATCAGGAAGCCGATGAACGAGGCGGCCATGACTGCGCCGAGCACGGCATTCAGGCCGCCGCCCTCGTAGCCGCCGCCGAGGATGGCGATCATGGTGGCGACGCCAGCGAAGGATACGCCCTGCACCAGCGGCATCTGTGAGCCGAAGAACGGGATGCCGAGGGTCTGCAGCAGGGTGGCGAGGCCACCGGCGAACAGCGAGGCGGCGATCAGCAGGCCGATTTCGCTGGGGGAGAGCCCGGCCGCCTGGCCGAGGATCAGGGGCACGGCGACGATACCGCCGTACATGGTCAGAACGTGTTGCAGGCCGTACGCCAGGTTGGCGCCGATTCCGAGGTTCTCGTCTTCCGGGCGTGCGCCGGCGGACGCTACAGCTGAACGATCATTCATGGCTGAGGACTCGCTTGTTTTTGTTGTGCGGCCACTGTAGACAAAGTTCGTGGGAAATATCCACTGGTTTGTATACATTTTCGCGTCCAATGGTCCGGAATCTGACCGGGTGGTTAGGTGCCTTTTCCGTTGAGATGGCTCTGTAATCAGCGTTATGCATGAAATCCTGACTCGGTATGCTCTGCCCAAAATGTGTGCATTCTTGAATCCAAAAGCACCAGTTGGCTGCATGCAAAGCGCCGCAAGCTTCTTTGCACCCACCTGGACACAGGACTTCGCAAATTGCGGGCCAGAGGTGCCTGGAGCGCGTTGCGTTCCCGGGTGAAGGCCGCTCCTGCTATAACCGTCCGTCACGATGTGCGCAGGACTGCTTCAGAAGATGGCCTTCCCGCCACTGCACAGTTTCAGGGTGTTCGAAAGCGTGCCCCGCCTGGGCAGCCTGGCGGCGGCTGCCATCGAACTGCACGTCACCAGCGGCGCGGTCAGCCAGCAGGTCAAGGCGCTGCAGGCCGGCCTGGGTGTGGAGCTGTTCGAGAAGCGCGGCCGCCAGTTGGTGCTGACCGCCAGTGGGCGAGCGCTGCAGAAGAGCGTGGCCAGCGCGCTGGCTTCGGCGTGGCGCTCAGCGACGAGGCGGTTTCACAGCGCGACCTCGACGAAGGCCGGCTGGTGCGTCCGGCGCCGATCTCGGTGGCGGCAGTGCACAACTACTACGTGGTCTGCCCTGAGGCGAAGCGGGAACGCCCGGAGGTCCGGGCGTTCATCGAGTGGTTGCTGTCGGTTGGTGAGTAGTGCTCAACCCGGGAGCGCTGTGGCTTGGGTGAGTCTGCAAAAGGCGGCTTGGGCGCAGGCCTCAGTAGCCGTAACCGCGCCCATCCGTGAACTGGATGTCGGTCAGGATGCTGATGTCCTTCTCCATCTCACCGCTGGCAGGGGCGCACTTCAATGCACGATTTCTGTGGCCCGACAGTTCGGTTCGACTAAAGCATTGCGGATTAGCCGGACTGATTTTTGAGAGCTTAGATAAGCCTGGCTAATACTTCATTCGGGGATTTCATGGCAGCGTCGGCGCCTTCCCGGTAGAAATAGCGTGGCCAGGCTTGCTGCCCGGCGCCTTCGTGCCCACCGATTCCGGAGACATTCCCATGAAGTCCAGATGGACCACTTTGCTTTGCCTGCTGAAAACCCTGTCCGTTGCCTGGGGCGACTACCACAAGCGCAACTTCGTCCGCCGCTGAGATGGGCAACTTGATCGTCCGCATTCGCTGTACACCTAGGATTTCGCCATGCATCCCGTCACGCCTCGCATTGCCCCCGCCATCGCCGCCATCGCCCCCGGCTTTCGGGCCCTGAGCATCACGGTCGAGGCCGCGCCGATCCGCCACCCGGCGGTGGCCGAGCAGGCCCTGCAGCGAGCCTGCGCGGCTCTCCTGGCGGGTGAGCCGGCCTGGGCCGAGGCACACCTGGCGGCGTGGGCCGACGTGTTCCGCCGTTTTGGTGCCAAGCCTCAGCGCACGCCCTGCTCGGCGGAGGCGCTGCGCAAGCGTGTACTGCGTGACGGCAGCCTGCCGGTCATCGATCCGGTGGTGGACCTGTACAACGCCATCAGCGTGCAGTTCGCGATTCCGGTGGGTGGGGAGAACCTCGCCGCCTACGCCGGAACCCCGCGCCTGGTGATCGCCGACGGCAACGAACTCTTCGACACCATGAAGGACGGCGCGCCGGCCCACGAATCGCCCGAATCCGGCGAAGTCATCTGGCGTGACGACCTCGGTGTCACCTGTCGCCGCTGGAACTGGCGGCAGGGCGTGCGCACCCGCCTGGACGCCGACGCGCAGCGGATGTGGTTCATCCTCGAAAGCCTGCCGCAGATGCCGCTGGAAGCCCTGCGCGAGGCGGGCGACCAACTGATCGCCGGGTTGCAGGCGATGATGCCGGGCGCCAAGGCCGAGGCGCAGTTGGTGGAGTGCCGGGGTTAAGCCTCTACTGCATGAGGCTCTTCAGGTAGGCGCAGAACATATCTGCCAGCGCATCGCTGAAAGCATCGATCTGCTCGGCGCTGCGCGGGCTTTCCGATAACTGCTTGCCCACTGAGCCGAGCGTCGTGGTGATCAACTCGCAAGCCAGCGTGCGCTGGGTTTCGGGAGCGAGCGGGAGGGCTTCGGCGATGAACCCCTGGAAAATCCCCTCGCTGGCGGCCTTGGCTTCGCGGGCCTCCGGCGCATCGCGGTAGAGCGGGGCGGCATCGCTCAGGGCGATGCGCATGCGCGCCTCTTCGCACTCGGAGCGGATGAAGGCATGGACGAGGTTGCGCAGGCGCTGCAATGGCGCCTGCGTTTCGTCCGCCAGCAGGCCGCGCAACATCTCGGTGGTCTGCCGCCATTCGTCGCTCTGCAGGCGGAACAGGATCGCCGCCTTGTTCGGGAAGTACTGGTACAGCGAGCCGACACTGACCCCGGCGCGCTCGGCCACGCGCGCGGTGGTGAAACGCGAGGCGCCTTCCTTCTCCAGAACCTGAACAGCGGCATCCAGAATGGCCGTCACCAGGTCGTTGGAGCGCGCCTGTTTCGGCTCCTTGCGCGTGGAAATACGCGGGCTGCGGCGTTCGGGCATGGGGCTCTCCGGCAATGCGAATAGTGGAACCTGACGAATTCGTCGCATTCTAGTCGGGCGCTTTTTCGCGCTCAATCCCCTATCCGGAGACCAGCATGACGACCCTCACTTCTGCCCCCTTGGCACCCCTGCTGCAACGCCTCTTCGAGGAAGTTGATGCGGCCTCTCCCCAGTCCAGCCCGGCCTTCGCCAATCTCGACCAGGCCGCGCTGACGCGCCTGATGCAGAGCAAGACTGAGTACCGGGAGCTCTACGGCCAGCTCAGGGATCAGCCGCTGCCCGTCTCGCGGGAAACCGCTGCGCTGCTGTACATGCTGGCGCGCAGCATCGGCGCCAGGCACATCGTCGAATTCGGCACTTCCTTCGGTATTTCGACGCTGCACCTGGCGGCTGCCTTGCGCGACAACGGCGGCGGCCGGCTGATCACCAGCGAGTTCGAGCCTTCGAAAGTGGCACGCGCCCAGGCCAACCTGGTCGCGGCTGGCGTGGCCGACCTGGTGGAAATCCGCGAGGGCGATGCATTGCAGACGCTGGCCCGCGACCTGCCTGAGAGTATCGACCTGTTGCTGCTCGACGGCGCCAAGGCGCTCTACCCGGAAATCCTCGCCCTGGTGGAAAACCGCCTGCGGCCCGGTGCGCTGGTCATCGCCGACAACGCCGACTACAGCGCGGAGTACCTGGCGGAGGTCCGCCTGCCGGGCGGGCGCTACCTGTCGATTCCGTTTGCCGATGACGTGGAATTGTCCATGCGCCTGGGTTGAAGTTGCGCTGTCTAGAGCTGGGGCTGGGCCACCGGCGCGTGCCGCGCCATCAGCTCGACGATCCAGTCGATGAACACCCTCAGCTTCGCGCTGACGTGGCGGTTGGGCGGGAAGGCCACGAACAGCGGCATGGTTTCCATCGTCCAGCCGGCGAACAGCTCCACCAGTTCGCCGCGCGCCACGGCCTCGTCGGCCATGTAGCGCGGCAGCCAGAGCACCCCCATGCCGGCGATACCGGCGGCGAGGTAGGCGTTGCCGTCGTCCACGGTCAGCACCGGCCGCCCCTGGACCTGCACGGTCTCCCCGTCCTTGCGCAGCGCGTACGACAACGGCTTGCCGGTGCGCGCCCAGAGGTAACCGACGATGCGCTGCTGGCTGTTCTCCAGGTCACGCGGGTGCTCCGGCACTCCGGCGCGCTGCAGGTAGGAAGGCGCGGCGAAGACCCCCAACTGCAGGTCGCCGACGCGCCGGGCCATCAGCGATTGATCGGTAAGTTCGCCACCACGCACCACGCAATCCACATTCTCATCGATGAGGTCGACCATGCGGTCGCTGACGCCCAGGTCGATCTGGATGTCCGGGTAGCGCGCGTGGAAGTCCGGCAGCGCGGGGATCAGCAGGATGCGCGCCAGCGGGCTGGGCACGTCCACCCTCAGCCGCCCGCGGGGTTCGGTGGCGGCGCTGGAGAGGCTGGTCTCGGCGTCATCGATGTCCGCCAGCAGGCGCACCACGCGCTCGTAGTACGCAGCGCCGTCGGCGGTGAGGTTGAGCTTGCGCGTGGTGCGGTTGAGCAGTCGCACACGCAGGCGCGCCTCCAACTGCTGGATCAGCTGGGTCACGCTGGTGCGGCTCATGTGCAGGGTGTCGGCGGCCTTGGTGAAGCTGCCGGTTTCCACCACGCGGGCGAAGGCTTGCATCGCATCGAAACGGTCCATGGCGGCTCCGGCTGGCCCAGGAAGGAGGGCGTTGAGAGGGGCTGATTGTTTGGATTCTACAAACAATGCTGACCAGTGTTGCCCGATTATCGCCGCCCGCGCGCGCCGTAACCTGCCTCCATCGTTGAACCGGGGCCATCGTGCCCCTCGCTGGAGCAAGCAGATGAGTACACGTGACGTGGTTTTCCCTTCCGGCCGCCAGGCTCTTTATGAACGCAACCGCTATTCCCCGGCGATCCGCAGCAACGGCCTGCTGTTCGTCTCGGGCCAGGTTGGCAGCCGCGAGGACGGTTCGCCCGAGGCCGGGCTGGATGCCCAGGTGCGGCGTGCCTTCGCAAACCTCAACGGGATCCTCGACGCCGCCGGTTGCAGCTTCGATGACGTGATGGACGTGACGATCTTCATGGTCGACCCCCAGGCGAATTTCGAGCGCGCCTGGCAGGTCGCCGCCGACTATTGGGGCGCAGCCCCCTATCCGACGGTGACGGCGGTGGGCGTGACCTGGCTCTACGGCTTCGATTTCGAGATCAAGGTGATCGCGCGCCTGCCACAGGGCTGAAACCGGCCGCAGGGCAGGGCGGCGAGACGGGACGGCCGGGTTTCTTTACCATGCCGTCCTGTTTTGCCCTGCCAGGATTTCCCCATGACCGCTCCGACCTTCCGCACCGCCGTTTCCGCCGACACCGACCGTTGCTTCGCGATCGAAACCACCGCCTACGAGGGCGACGAGGCGGCGACGCACGAGAAGATCGCCACGCGCATCGCGCAATATCCCGAAGGCTTCCTGATCATGGAGCTGGACGGCGAGATCATCGGCTTCATCAACAGTGGCTGCGCGTTCGACGTGGTGATGTCCGACGAGGGCTTCAAGGAACTCATCGGCCATGATCCGGCGGCGCCCAACGTGGTGATCATGTCGGTGGTGATCGACCCGGCGCTGCAGGGCAAGGGCTATGCGTCGCTGCTGATGCGCACCTTCGTCGAACGCATGGCGGGCCTGGGCAAGCGCAGCATCCACCTGATGTGCAAGGACCGCCACGTGCCGCTCTACGAGCGCTTCGGCTACCGCTACGTCAAGCCGTCGGCGTCCGACCATGGCGGCATGGCGTGGCACGAGATGGTCATGGAATTGCCAGCCGCCTGAGCCTTCAGCGCTCCGGTCGATCGTTCACCCGGTCGCGGGTGGCGCGCTCGGCCAGCCGGTCGAAGGATTCCGGCAGCAGCGCCGCCTCTCCCTGCTCGTCGAGCAACTGGCGGAATACCAGGTGGTCCGGGAAGCTGCGGCTGATCAGCGTGAGCAGCTCGGTGCCGCGTTCGGTCAGCTCGAAGTTGTTGCCGGTGCCGCCGTGCTCGCGCGGGCGCTCCTGGATATAGCCGTTGGCGTAGAGATCGCCCTCCAGGTCGCCGGCGACCTTCTTCAGATGATCCGTGCTGCCCTCCACCGGCTCGCCCTGCAGCCGGTGCTGCTCGGCCACTTCCTCGCCGCATTCGCGAGCCTTGTAGGGTTGGTCGGCGCATTCCTGGGCGCGCAGCAGCAGGTGTTCGATCAGGTCCCAGTCGTAGCTCATGGCATGTCCTCCGGGGTTGGAAAGTCGGGGGCTTCCTGATTTGCGACCGGCCAGGGCGGGGAGGGTTCGAACTTCCTGCGCAGCGGCGCGCAACCATCAATGCCGTCGAGCTTCACTATCGATGCAATCGAGTGGTGCGCGGGCCGGGCACGGCTGACTATCTGCCCCACGAGATCGATGAACCGAGCAAGGGACAGAATCGATGAACACCCAGCGCCCCACCGCCAATCGCCCGGCTGCCCGTATCGCCCTTGGTCCGCTGCTGCTGGCGGTGGCAAGCCTGACCGGCTGCGCGGCGACCTCCGAAAGCCAGCTGAGCTGGGACAGCCTCGGTGGCATGACTGCCCAGGACAGCAGCGCCTATCTCAACTGCGTCGACGGCAGGCTGACTCCCGGTACCGCCACGTTCGTCAGCGACCGTGGCACCACCCGCCAGTTGCTCACCGGCAGCGCCGATCCGCTGCAGGCCAGCGGCATCGTCCAGGTGACCCCCATCGCCGGCGGTAACCATTTCAGCGCCTTCCAGCGCAGCGCCTGGCAGGACAAGGGCGAGTTGCTGGACGCCGCCTACCAGTGTTCGCAGCACGGTTGATGATCTGTAGAGGTTGATACGTCTTCGAGCGGATCGCTCCCCCCAGCGACCCGCCCAGCGCCGGCAGGCGGCGAGTAGCCTGCGCCAGCGTCTGCCTTCGGGCTTTCGCTGATTCACTCTCCAAGGGTGCTTCCCCCGGCACCCGTATCTCGCCCGTCGAGTTCGCGCTCGGCGGGCGTTTTTTTTAATTTACGCGTGTTGTGTATTCTGATCGGACATGCCAGTGTGTGCGCCCTGGCGGGTGTATTCGCCCTGCCTTGCCCAGGATGCGCATCCGGTTTGTCCGCCGGGCGCTGAACGACGCCGCCGGCCGACGGTAAACTCACTCCCGTCGCGTAACAGAAGTACAAGAGAATCGAGATGAACACGCATTTTCCGACTTGCGCCGTCTGGGTCCTTCGCGACGCAGACCTGCCCCATCCCACCAACCTTCAGCCGACGGTGAAAGCATGATCGAGGTAACCGAAGTTTCCATTGCGCAGCTGCGTGAAGCCCTCGAGTCGGGCCGCACCACCTCGGTCGAACTGGTCAAGGCCTACCTCGCGCGCATCGATGCCTACGATGGCCCGACCAAGCTCAACGCCGTGGTCGTGCGCAACCCCGAGGCCCTGAAGGAAGCCGAAGCCTCCGACTCCCGCCGCGCCCGTGGCGAAACCCTCGGCCCGCTGGACGGCATTCCGTACACCGCCAAGGACAGCTACCTGGTGAAAGGCCTGACCGCCGCTTCCGGCAGCCCGGCCTTCAAGGACCTGATCGCCTACCGCGACGCCTTCACCGTCGAGCGCCTGCGCGCCGGCGGCGCCATCTGCCTGGGCAAGACCAACATGCCGCCCATGGCCAACGGTGGCATGCAGCGCGGCGTCTACGGCCGTGCTGAAAGCCCGTACAACCGCAAGTTCCTCACCGCGCCCTTCGCCTCCGGCTCCTCCAACGGTGCCGGCACTGCGACCGCCGCGAGCTTCTCGGCCTTTGGCCTGGCGGAAGAAACCTGGTCCAGCGGCCGCGGCCCGGCCTCGAACAACGGCCTGTGCGCCTACACCCCGTCCCGTGGCGTGATCTCGGTGCGTGGCAACTGGCCGCTGACCCCGACCATGGACGTGGTGGTGCCCTACGCCCGCACCATGGCCGACCTGCTGGAAGTGCTCGACGTGGTCGTCGCTGAAGACGCCGACAAGCGCGGTGACCTGTGGCGCCTGCAGCCGTGGGTGCCGATCCCCGCCGTCAGCGAAGTGCGCCCGGCGTCCTACCTGGACCTCGCCGCCGGCCCCGAAGCCCTCAAGGGCAAGCGCCTGGGCGTGCCGCGCATGTTCATCAACAAGGACGAACTGGCCGGCACCAGCGAGAAGCCTGGCATCGGCGGCCCGACCGGCCAGCGCATCAACACCCGCGCCTCGGTCATCGACCTCTGGGAACAGGCCCGCAAGGCCCTGGAAGCTGCCGGCGCCGAAGTCGTCGAAGTGGATTTCCCGCTGGTCTCCAACTGCGAGGGCGACCGTCCCGGCGCGCCGACCGTATTCAACCGCGGCATCGTATCCCCCGAGTTCCTCCACGATGAACTGTGGGAGCTGTCCGGCTGGGGCTTCGACGACTTCCTGCGCGCCAACGGCGACCCCAAGCTGAACAAGCTGGCCGACGTCGATGGTCCGCAGATATTCCCGCACGATCCGGGCACCTTGCCCAACCGCGAGGACGACCTGGTCGCCGGCATGGACGAGTACGTCAACATGGCCAAGCGCGGCCTGAAGACCTGGGACCAGATCGAGACCCTGCCCGACGGCCTGCGTGGCCTGGAAAAGACCCGCAAGCTCGATCTGGAAGACTGGATGGACGGGCTGAAGCTGGACGCCGTGCTGTTCCCCACTGTGGCCGATGTGGGCCCGGCGGACGCCGACGTCAATCCGGAGTCGGCCGACATCGCCTGGAGCAACGGCATCTGGGTGGCCAACGGCAACCTGGCGATCCGTCACCTGGGCGTGCCGACCGTCACCGTGCCCATGGGCGTGATGGCCGACATCGGCATGCCGGTGGGCCTGACCTTCGCCGGTCGCGCCTATGACGACTCGGCGCTGCTGACCTTTGCCGCGGCCTTCGAGGCCACCGGCTCCAAGCGCCTGGTGCCGCCGAGCACGCCGCCGCTGGGCTGATCGGTCGATTGCTTCCAGCAGGATGAAAAACCGCGCCCAGGGCGCGGTTTTTTATTGCCAGAAGCGCTGGGTGCGACGTTTTCGATGATCTGGTGTGCTAATGGGCCATATTAGCGACCAGGCGCCGGCCCGATTGGCGAAGCGTGCCTCTACAACCGCTCCACTGTGCGCACCGCCTTCACGCAACCGAAGCGCGACTCCTTGGACGGCGAGTAGCCGTAGAAGGACGTGTAGCACTTGCTGAAATGGCTGGGCGAGACGAAGCCGCAGGCCAGCCCCACCTCGTACATCGGCAGGCTGGAATGCTGCAGCAGGCGACGGCTTTCGGTAATGCGCAGCTCCAGGTAATAGCGTACCGGCGTGGTGCCCAGTTGGTCCTGGAACAGTCGCTCGATCTGCCGCTTGGAGCGCCCGACGTAGTTCGACAGCTGGTCCTGGCTCAGCGGTTCCTCGATGTTCGCGCTCATCAGGTTGATCGCCTCGCGCAATGGCTCGCTGAGCTTCTCGTGCAGTGCGGGGCGAGTGCGGCGGAAGCGCGACTCCTCGAAGGCCAGGATGTCGACGATGGCGTCCACCAGTTCGCGGCCGTGGCGCGCGTTGATCCACTCCAGCACCAGGTTGAAGGCGCCGGTGGGGCTGGCGGCGGTGAGGCGGTCGCGGTCGGCCTGGTAGCTCTCGCTGGTGACATCGCTGTGCCGGGCGATCTCCGCCAGCGCCGCGCGGTTCTCCGGGTGGATGGCGCAACGGTAGCCGTCCAGCAGGCCCGCCTGGCCGAGGAACCAGGCGCCGTTCCACAGGCCGGCGAGGGCGATGCCGCGGTCGGCGGCGATCCGCAGCAGGCGCGTCAGCTCGGGGATCGCGCGCAGCGAGGTGCGCAAGCCGCCGCAGACCACCAGCAGGTCGAGCTCGGCGAGTTGCGCCGAGGTCAGTGTCGCGCCGGGGCAGATCACCAGGCCCAGGTCGCTGGTGACCGACTCGCCATCGAGGCTGAAGGTCTGGGTGGCGAAGGTCTGTGCGCGGATGAGGTTGGCGGTGACCAGAGTATCCAGAGCCTGGGTGAAGGCCGGCAGGGAGAAGTGCTCCAGCAGCAGGAAGCCTACCCGCGCGAGACGGCCGGGCTCCCGGGACTCTCCGTCGAGATAGCGCAGGTTGCGCCTCTGCATGGCCCCACTGAACTGGCGGCGTTCGACCAATTGGCGGTTCTCCTGTGGGCAAGCGTCAACCGTGAACGCCCGATGGCCGTGGGCGGGCTGGGAATGGGGGCGCCGTGAGACTCAAGCTAAGGCAGTGGCTGAGCTGTGAGTTACTCGACATCGTCGTGGGCATCGCCAAAAACGACATGGCCGGTCGGCGGGGCCGTCGGTCGCTCCCCTGCATTCGGGGCTAGGCTCAAGGCTTTGGTCCACCCCAGGTAATTCCGCCATGTCCCTTGTCCTTTTCGGCCATCTCTTTTCCTCCTACACGCAGAAGGTGCTGATCGCGCTGTACGAGAACGCCACGCCCTTCGAGTTCCGCGGCCTGGGCCCGGATGAGCCGGACAACGGTGCGCACTGGCTGCGCCTGTGGCCGCTGGCGAAGTTCCCGGTGCTGCTCGACGGTGAGCACAGCGTCGCCGAGACCAGCATCATCATCGAGTACCTCCACTTGCAGCATCCCGGCCCGGTGCGGCTGTTGCCGGACGATCCGCTGAAGGCGCTGGACGTGCGCTTCCTCGACCGCTTCTTCGACTGGCACGTGATGACCCCGGTGCAGCACGCCGTGCTGGGGGCCATGAGCGGTGAGGCGAGCAAGCGTGCCGAAGGCCTGGCCCACGCGGTGAGCAAGCTCGAACTGGCCTATGCCTGGCTGGAAGAGGAACTGGCCGGGCGCGCCTGGGCGGCGGGCGACAGCTTCAGCCTGGCCGACTGCGCTGCGGCACCTTCGCTGTTCTACGCCGACTGGACCCACCCCATCGGCGACCGCTACCCGACCCTGCGCGCCTACCGTTCGCGCCTGCTGGCGCGCCCGTCCTTCGCCCGCGCGGTGGAGGATGCGCGACCTCTGCGGACACTGTTCCCGCTGGGAGCGCCGGATCGCGATTGAGCGCAAAAAAATCCCCCGTGCGCTGCCGCGTCCGGGGGATGCAAGACCCGCACAGAGGATGCGCGGACGAGGTAGACGAGTGGAGAGTTACAGGCGAATCAGCACCGACTTCAGCTCGGTGTAGTGCTCGATGGCGGCGGCGCCCATTTCGCGGCCGAGGCCGGACATCTTGTAGCCACCGAAGGGCAACGCCGGGTCCAGCGCGCTGTGGCAGTTGACCCACACCGAGCCGGACTTGATGCGCGGCACCATGCGGTGCACCGCCGCCAGGTCGTTGGACCAGACGCTCGCGCCGAGGCCGTAGGGGCTGTCGTTGGCCAGGCGCAGGGCGTCTTCGATGTCGTCGAAGGGCAGGGCGACCAGCACCGGGCCGAAGATCTCTTCCTGCACCAGCGGGTTCTTCTGGTCGACGTCGACGATCACCGTCGGCTTGACGAAGTAGCCGGGGCCGAACTGCTCGCCGCCGCAGGCGATGGTGGCGCCCTTGTCGCGGCCCAGTTCGATGTAGTCGAACACGCGTTTCTGCTGCTTGGCGGAGATCAGCGGACCCATGTCGATGCTCGGGTCGAGCCCGTTGCCCAGCTTCATGCCGTTGGCGATGCCGGCGATGTCGGCCACCACGTTGTCGAAGTGCTTGCGCTGCACATAGAGGCGCGATCCGGCGCAGCAGACCTGGCCCTGGTTGAAGAAGATCGCCTGGGCGGCGCCGGCTGCGGCGGTGGCCAGGTCGGCGTCGGCCATGACGATGGTCGGCGACTTGCCGCCCAGTTCCAGGGTCACGCGGGTCATGTTGTCCATGGCCGCCTTGCCGATCTGCTTGCCCACCGGCGTGGAGCCGGTGAAGGTCAGCTTGTCCACCAGCGGGTGGTGAGAGAGGGCGGCGCCCGCGGTGATGCCGGTGCCGGTGACGACGTTGAACACGCCGGCCGGGTAGCCCGCTTCGAGGACGAGTTCGGCAAGTTTCAGCGCGGACAGCGGCGTCTCGTCGGCGGGCTTGAGCACCGCCGAGCAGCCGGTGGCCAGCGCCGGGCCGAGCTTCCAGCAGGCCAGCAGCAGCGGGAAGTTCCAGGCGACGATGGCGCCGACCACGCCGACGGCTTCGCGGCGGATGTAGCCGTGGAAGTCGCCGTCGGGCATCAGCGGCATCGATACGTCCACGGTGGTGCCTTCGATCTTGGTGGCGTAGCCGGCCATGTAGCGCAGGAAGTCGATGGCCAGTTGCACGTCCATCACGCGGGCGACGGCGGCGCTCTTGCCGTTGTTCAGGCATTCGAGTTCGGCCAGCAGGTCGGCATCGCGCTCCATCAGCTCGGCGAGCTTCCACAGCAGGTTCTGCCGCTCGCGCGGGCGGGTGCGGCTCCAGGCGGAGTCATCGAAGGCCTGGCGTGCGGCGCGCACGGCGCGGTCGACATCGGCGACGGTGCCGGCCGGCACCTGGCAGAGCACTTCGCCGGTGGCCGGATTGCGCAGGTCCATCAGGGCGCCGTCGCTGGCGGAGGTCCAGTCGGCACCGATGAGCATCTTCGGCGCGCGCTGCAGGAAGGCGCGGGATTCGGGCTTGATGGGCAGGGAAGCGAGCATTGCGGTGGCCTCTTGTTGTCTGTTCCAGGAACGTTGAGGCGGAGCATCGCAACGGCTGTGCCAAGGCTGTTATTTCCATTTAACTAATTGAAATTTAAATAATTATTTCATTTATGAATGACGACGAAGTGGAGCTGCTGTCGCACATTGCGACAGCAGTTGAGACGTTTGAAGGGGCGTTTTCAGAGGGAGCGGAGTTGGGCGTGCCCTCTCCCTAACCCTCTCCCTGAAGGGAGAGGGGACTGGCCTGGCGCGAAGCGTGGCCACGGTACTTTCCTGCTGACATGCTGCTTTCGCTGGGGTGCGATAGCGCGTAGTCGCCGGGAATCACGGTAGCCAGAACGGCACGAACACCCCCTCTCCCTTCAGGGAGAGGGCTGGGGAGAGGGGCTCTCCGGCGTGGCACGACAGATCAGTGAGTGATATCCCGGTCCTTGGTCTCCGGCAGGAACAGAATGCCCAGCACCGCCGTCATCACGGCAATGACGATGGGGTACCAGAGCCCGTAGTAGATGTCCCCGGTGGCCGCCACCATGGCGAAGGCGACGGTGGGCAGGAAGCCGCCGAACCAGCCGTTGCCGATGTGGTAGGGCAGCGACATGGAGGTGTAGCGGATACGCGTCGGGAACAGCTCCACCAGCCACGCGGCGATGGGGCCGTAGACCATGGTCACGTAGATCACCAGGACGGTCAGCAGCACCAGCATCATCAGGTGGTTGATCTTCGCCGGGTCGGCCTTCTCGGGGTAGCCGGCTTCCTTCAGCGAGGCGGCCAGTTGCGCGGTGAAGACTTCGGACTGCACCTTGAACTCTGCCGCCGGCATGCCGGCCCCTTCGAAGCTGGCGATGACCTTGTCGCCGATGTGCACCTGGGCGACGGCGCCCGTTTCGGCCTTGAGGTTTTCGTAGGGGATCGCGCGCTTGGCCAGCAGGCTTTTGGCCATGTCGCAGGAGCTGACGAATTTAGCCTTGCCCACCGGGTCGAACTGGAAGGCACAGGCGCTCGGGTCGGCGACCACCGTCACCGGGTTCTTCTCCTGGGCGGCGAACACGTCCGGGTTACCGAACTGGGTCAGCCCGTGGAAGATCGGGAAGTAGGTCAGCGCCGCGAGGATGCAGCCGGTCATGATGATCTTCTTGCGGCCGATGCGATCGGACAGGCTGCCGAAGAACACGAAGAACGGTGTGCCCAGCAGTAGGGAGCCGGCGATCAGCAGGTTGGCGGTCTGCGGGTCGATCTTCAGTGTCTGCAGCAGGAAGAACAGCGCGTAGAACTGCCCGGTGTACCAGACCACGGCCTGGCCGGCGGTGCCGCCGAGCAGCGACATGATCACTACCTTGAGGTTCTCCCAGCGGCCGAAGGACTCGGTCAGCGGCGCCTTGGAGGCCTTGCCTTCTTCCTTCATCTTCATGAACACCGGCGACTCGGCGAGTTGCAGGCGGATGTACACCGAGATGATCAGCAGCAGGATCGACAGCAGGAACGGAATCCGCCAGCCCCAGGCTTCGAACGCCTCGGTGCCGAGCACGGTGCGGCAGGCCATGATCACCAGCAGCGAGAGGAACAGGCCGAGGGTCGCGGTGGTCTGGATCCACGAGGTGAAGAAGCCCCGCTTGCCCTTGGGCGCGTGCTCGGCGACGTAGGTCGCCGCGCCGCCGTACTCGCCGCCCAGCGCCAGGCCCTGCAGCAGGCGCAGGGTGATGAGGATGATCGGCGCAGCGACGCCGATGGTGGAGTAGGCCGGTAGCAGGCCGACTACGGCGGTGGACACGCCCATGATGACGATGGTGATGAGGAAGGTGTGCTTGCGCCCGATCATGTCGCCCAGGCGGCCGAACACGATGGCGCCGAAGGGCCGCACCGCGAAGCCGGCGGCGAAGGCCAGCAGGGCGAAGATGAAGGCGGTGGTTTCGTTGACCCCGGCGAAGAAGTGCTTGGCGATGATCGCCGCCAGGGAGCCATAGAGGTAGAAGTCGTACCACTCGAAAACGGTGCCCAGGGAGGAGGCAAAGATGACCTTGCGCTCCTCCTTCGTCACTCCGGTGGAAGGCGCGTTGCCCGCGGACGGGCTGTATGTCTGTGCCATGTTCGTCTCCGTCTTGTTGTTGTGTTGGGCCGGAGTCCCTCAATACCGTTACCGCACTCGAGCCCAGGGCTGATGTCAGGTCGTACGGATTGCGCGAAGCTTGAATACAGGCAGCCCTGCGGCACGTCGCAAGGTCAATGAGAAGCATAATCGGCCTGCCGCGGATATCCACTGGCCATCACCGGAAAAGCCCCGGCTGGCGCGGATTGGCACCTGTTCTGGACAAGCGGTGGGAAGTGACGCGTCTGGCTGGCGCCTTTCTCGGGAGCGGTATTCGATGATGGCTTTCTGCTGTTAGACCATCGTCTATAACGGGTGGAGCTGTCTCAGGCTGCTACAGCTGTCGCGATCTGCCACGCCGCATTGCCCATCGCGTGAGCGCAGCCTGCTGTTTCACAAGGATTTTCCCCCCTGGCACGCAACGTGAAGAGCGCTGGGTTTCGCCAAGCGCCGCGTCGGCGCTGCACAAGGAGGCCTGGCTTGAAGAGGATGCATCTGTCGTTGCCGTGGATGGCGGGGCCGCCGGCCGCCGCGCTGACCTGCCTTTTGCTGTGGTTGCTGCCCGGCGTGGGCAACGCTTTGCTCTGGGGGCTGGCGGGTCTGATTGCCCTGGGCGCCATCCGCCATGAATGGCGAGGGCCGGCTTGGCCGATTGCCGTCGGTGCGCTCTGCGGCGCCTGCCTGGCGCTGGCGTTGCACCTGGTGGCCGACCACTTTCAGCTGCGTTATGCGTGGCTCTACAGCAGCGCGGGGCTGCCGGCCTACCTGAAGTTTTCCAATCTCTGGGGTGGCGACGAAGGCACGGTGCTGCTGCTGGCGACCTTCTGCATGGCGATCGCCCTGAAAAGCGCCGCGCTGCCCGGTTGGGCGGGGCGCGGCATGGCGCTGATCGCTGCCTGGTATGCCGCCACCGCCGCCTGGCTCGGGCCGTTCAGTGCGACACCGGGGGATTGGCTGGCGGCGCAGCCGAGCCAGGGCATGAACGCGCACCTGCAGACGTTCTGGATGTCGTTGCACGCGCCGCTGATTCTCTGCGCCTATGCCTGGGTGCTGGCGCCCGCCGGGGCCGCGCTCGAAGCGCTGGGGCGAGGCGGGCACGCCTATGCCTGGGTGATGCCGCGCTATAGCCGTCGCGCCTGGCTGATCCTCAGCGCCGGCATTGGCGTCGGCATGGCCTGGGCCATGGAAGATTTCACCTACGGCCAGCTGTGGCACTGGGACCCGGTGCAGACCTCGGCCTTCATCATCTGGGCGCTGCTTGGCGCGGTGTTGCACGGCGCCCGTCGCTGGCGCGCTGACGGCGCCTACGCACGTCTGCTACCGGTGCTCAGCCTGCTGGCGGCGGCCATGGCCTGCGGCGCCATGGCGGTGACCCGCAGCACGGTGCTGGCCAGCTCGCACCGCTACATCGGCACCACGTCCTGGCTCAGCCACCTGGCATTGGCGGCGATCCTGCTGGCCCTGGCGGCGTTCCACCTGCTGGCCGGATGGCGATCCCGCAAGCGGGCAGGGCGGCGGCGCGGAGCCTCGGACTGGACGCTCGACGTGGCCATCTACCTGTTCGCCGGCACCGGCCTGCTGGCCCTGGGCGCGCTGCTCCAGGCGCACCTCTACGAATGGCTGGGGATGGAGCGGCCGAGCGAGCTGAAACCCTTCTTCGAAACCCTGACCGCCTGGGCCACCACCGCCGAGATGGACAGCCTGCGTCGCGCCTTCGACCAGTGGGACGTCAACGGCTACAGCCTGGCGCACTGGGTCGTGCCGCTGCTGGCGGCCCTCGGCCTGATGGGCGGCTACAGCTTCCTGCACCGTTGCGGGCGACCGCGGCCGGCACTGCTGGCAACCGCCCTGATGGCCGCCCTGATGCTCTGGACCGGCTGGCGCGGCGGTTGGCTGAGCGGCGGCTACAACGGTGACGGCATGCTCTCGCAGAACATCGTGCGGGTACTGCCGTGGCTGGACGCGGCGCTGCTGGGGGGCGCCTTCCTGATGGGCAGTTGCCTGCTGTGGGGCGTGCAGAGCCTGTGGCGCAGCCGACGTCTGGGCAACCTGCGCTACAGCGGCGGGCTGGCGCTGGTGCACGGCGGCGCGGTGATTGCGCTGGTGGGCGGGCTGGCCGCCACGGCGCTGAACAGCTACCAGCAGATCAGCATCCCGCCGGGCACGTCCTTTGAGCAGTGGCACGCGGTGATCGGCGGCATGCAGATGCGCGTCTCGCCGGATTCCAGCCGCCCGGATTTCTCCGGTTACCACGCGGTGGCCAAGGTCGAGTTGCGCGACGGCGAGCGCACATTGGCTGGCCACGCGCTGTTCCAGGACAGCCGCGGCAACCCGCCGGCCTACCAGGGCCCGGTCCGCCAACTCTGCGAAATCCTCGACTACCACTACGCGCGCTTCGCCTCGGACCGCGGCTACGTGCTGCATCCCTTCATCGTTCGCGGCTGGAGGGGCGATCTGCAGATATGGGTGCCAGCCTCGGCGCGTCTGCTCAACCAGCCCGGCGACGACATTGAGAGCGTGGTGGTGGTGCGCCGCTTTCCGTTCCTCTCGCTGGTCTGGATCGGCCTGCTCACCATGCTGTTCGGCGCCCTGATGCTGCCGGCGGGCGGCACTTTGCGCAGGCAGGACCATACTGCTTCGCAGGGTGTCTCACAGGCCCTGTCTCAGAGTTAGACAGCAATCGCGAAATGTGACGTCGCAACCCCGCTGCCACCCGCCGGGCGTGCCGGCAAGTACCGCCGGAAGCCTGAGTAGGCGGGGTTTGCAAAGGAGTGGCACACAACCTGCTAAACCGCTTTCAAGAGCTCGCTCTTAGCCCATCGGTGGGCGCCAATAACCAACAAGAATACCGAGGAGGCCTGACCTTGAAGATGACACGACTTCGGCACTATCTGGGTGCCGGAACCCTGGCCGCACTGGCCCTTGCGCTGCACCAGACGGCCCAGGCCGCACCCGAGGGTCAGGCGATCATCAACGCCAAGTGCCAGGCGTGCCACACGCCCGAAGGCAACAACTCCCTCAGCCGTATCAGTCATCAGCGGAAGACCCCCGAGGGCTGGCTGATGAGTATCGGCCGCATGCAGGTGATGTACGGCCTGAAGATCACCGACGAGGAGCGTCGTGCGGTGGTCAAGTTCCTCGCCGACAAGCAGGGCCTGGCGCCCAGCGAGACCGAAGGCGTGCGCTACGCCCTCGAGCGCCGGTTGAACACCGTCGAGACATTCGATACCAACTTCGAGCAGATGTGCGCCCGTTGCCACTCGGGCGCGCGCATCGCCCTGCAGCGCCGCCCGGCGGCGGAGTGGGAGAAGCTGGTGAACTTCCACCTCGGCCGCTGGCCGTCGCTGGAATACCAGGCCCTGGCCCGTGACCGTGACTGGTTCTACCTGGCGAAGAAGGAGATGGTCCCGGAGCTGGCCAAACGCTTCCCGCTGGAAGACAAGGCCTGGAGCGACTGGCAGAAGAACCGGCCCAAGGCCGAGACACTGGCCGGCGAGTGGAGCTTCGCCGGGCACATGCCGGGCAAGGGCGATGTCGCCGGCAGCATGAAAGTCGCAAAGGACGGCGACGACGCCTTCAAGGTCAGCGTGACCGGCAAGTATGCCGACGGTTCGCCGTTCGATGGCGAGGGCAGCGCTGTGCTCTACAACGGCTACGAATGGCGCGGCGCGGTGAAGGTCGGTGACGTCACCATGCGCCAGGTGTTCGCCGCCCTGAACGGCCAGATGCAGGGCCGCATGTTCGACAAGGCCCACGACGAGCGCGGCCTGGACTTCGTCGCCGCACAGAACGGCACCAGCCGCGTCCTGGGCGTGCAGCCGGCGTACCTGAAGGCGGGCGCCGAGACCGAAGTCAGCGTCATCGGCAGCGGCCTGAAAGGCAAGCCGTCGTTCGGCCCAGGCGTCGAGGTGGTGTCGGTGGTTTCCGCGACGCCCGAGCGCGTGACCGTCAAGGTCAAGGCCGCCGACTCCGCTGCCGTCGGCGAGCGCGATGTTGCCGTGGGCAGCGCCAAGGGCGGCAGCCTCGCGGTGTACAAGGACATCGCCGAAGTGAAGGTGGTGCCGGAGTTCTCCATCTCCCGCATCGGCGGCAATGGCGGCTCGACGCCCAAGGTCCAGGGCAGCTTCGACGCCGAGGCCTGGGGCAAGGGTGCCGACGGCAAACCGTTCCGCATCGGCGTGTTCCCCGCGCAGTGGTCGGTGGAGCCGTTCGACGACCGCGCCAAGGAAGACCAGGACGTGAAGTTCGCCGGGGTGATGGACGCCGACAGCGGCATCTTCACGCCGGGCGACGCCGGCCCGAACCCGGCGCGCAAGATGATGACCAACAACGCCGGCAACCTGAAGGTGATTGCCGCGGTGGACGACGCTGGCCAGTCGCACAAGGGCGAAGGGCACATGATCGTCACCGTGCAGCGTTGGAACAACCCGCCGATTCCGTGATGCGGGATCGGATGAACTGAACCCCTGAACCCCGTCTTCGGACGGGGATTGGCAAGCAAGTTCCGGGAGGTCGCCATGGGCGCCATCTTGAATCTGGTCGAACGCAACCTGCATGAAGTGCAGGTCGACGCCGACCGCCTGTTGTTCCATATCCCCAGCTCCTCGCTGTTCGCCAGCGACGAGTTGACCGGCGGGATCATCGACGCGCTGCGCGGGCATGCCTGCTCGCCGGACGAGCTGACCCAACGCCTGGCCGGGCGCTTCGGCGCCGAGGAAATCGACGAGACCCTGCGCGAGCTGATCGCGCTGGAGCTGGTCAGCGACGGCTCGCCGCTGACCCCTGAAATCGGTATCAAGAAGGTTGACCGCACCGCACTCAATACCGTGGTGCTGAACGTCAATACCGGTTGTAACCTCAGCTGCACCTACTGCTACAAGGAAGACCTGGACAAGCCCTCCGCCGGCAAGAAGATGGGTGCGGAAACCGCCGAGGCCTCGGTGGAAATGCTGATCCAGGAGTCCCCCGACGAGCAGCGCTACACCGTGGTGTTCTTTGGCGGCGAGCCGCTGTCCAACCGCCCGCTGATCGAGCACATGGTCGCGTACTGCGAGCGCCGTTTCGGCGAACTGGGCAAGACGGTGGACTTCGTCATGACCACCAACGCCACGCTGCTCACCGAGGAAATCGTCGACTGGCTCAACGCCCATCGCTTCGGGCTGTCCATCAGCATCGACGGGCCGAAGACGGTGCACGACCGCAACCGCATCACCGTGGGCGGGCAGGGCACCTATGACGTGGTGCGGCGCAAGGCCGACATGCTGCTGTCGCGCTACACCGCGCGGCCGGTCGGCGCGCGGGTGACGCTGACCACCGGCGTCACCGATGTCGAGACCATCTGGAACCACCTGTTCAACGAGATGGGTTTTGCCGAAGTCGGCTTCGCCCCGGTCACCTCGGGCGACATCAGCAGCTACAACCTCACCGGGGACGAGTTGAAGGCGGTCTTCGCCGGCATGAAGGCCCTCGGCCGGCGCTACCTGGACGAGGCGCTGGAAGGGCGCAACATCGGCTTCTCCAACCTGCACCAGCTGATCACCGATATCCACGAAGGGCAGAAGAAGGCCCTGCCGTGCGGCGCCGGGCTGAAGATGCTGGCGGTGGACCACAAGGGCGAGTTGAACCTGTGCCATCGCTTCACCGGCTCCTCGCTGCCGACCTTCGGCAACGTCCATGAAGGGGTGAAGCAGGCCGAGCTGAACGACTTCCTCTCCCAGCGTCTGGACCGCACCGACACCGGCTGCGCCAGCTGCCACATCCGCAACCTCTGCTCCGGCGGCTGCTACCACGAGAGCTATGCGCGCTACGGCGACCCGGCGCACCCCACCTACCACTACTGCGAACTGATGAGGGACTGGGTCGATTTCGGCATCGAGGTCTACAGCCGGATCATGGCTTCCAACCCCAGCTTCATCGACCGCCACATCACCCCGCGGAAGGCGCACTGACATGAAACATCTGAAAGCGATCAACACCAAAGCACAGAAGCTCGAACAGGCCGCCGCCGAGGATCGCATCGAGGACGTGGTGGCGATGAACTCCGTGGCCGGCTGCGCGGCCACCACCGACCCGGGCTGGGAAGTCGACGTGTTCGGCGGCGTGTCCTCGCTCTGCCAGCCGATGGAAGCGGACCTCTACGGCTGCTCCGACCCCTGCTGGTGGCCGGCCCAGGTGCCGGACATGATGAGCACCTACCCCGACTGGAACAAGGATGCGCAGGCCTCGGCCGAGAACTGGCGCAACCTCGGCACCGTATTCCCGGACGACAAATGACCGGACTGACGAATATCGGCCCAAAGAGCATGGACCAGAAGAACAAGAGGAAAACCTGCATGTCCAGAAAAGCATTCGCCGCCGCGCTCGGCGGCCTCTCGCTGGCCTGCGCGCTGCAAGCCGTCGCCGCCGATGCCGGCGCCGACACCGGCAAAGCGCTGGAAAGTGGCCACGAGTACCTGATCAGCACCAACTACCCGAACAACCTGCACGTCATCGACATGCAGACCGACAAGCTCTACAAGACCTGCGCGATCCCCGGCGCCTATGGCCCGGGCATGACCCAGCTGTCGCCGGATCGCAAGGTCGCCTACATCCTCAGCAACCACTATGCGGACATCTACGGCATCCAGCTCGATGACTGCAAACCGGTGTTCCACGCCACCATCGCGCAGAAGCCGGGCGAGAACGCGCGGGCGATGTTCTCCATGACCGTCAGCCACGACGGCAAGGAGATCTACGCCATCGCCAACCCGACGCTGATCCTCTCCGAACACTACGAAGTGCAGCAGCCGCGCCTGCAGGTCTACTCGGTGGCCGACGGCATGGGCGCCAAGCCGGTGCGCACCTTCCCGGCGCCGCGCCAGCTGACCATCATGCAGAGCGGCGATGACGGCACCCTCTACGTGGCGGGCCCGGACATCTACAAGGTGGACGTGAAGACCGGCAAGTTCGACGTGATCATCCCCAGCCGCAACTGGAAGCGCCCCAACTACGCGCCGCCAGATGTGCTCTACGTGTGGAACCAGCAGACCTACCCGCGTGACTTCTCGCTGCTCTACACCACGGCGAAGTTCAAGGACGCCAAGCAGGACATGGCCACGGCCGATTTCCTCTACGGCTTCTTCAACATCGACCTGGCCACCGGCAAGACCGAGACCGTCGATTTCGGCCCGGTCACCGAGGTGTACTTCAGCGGTATTCGCTCGGCCAAGGACCGCAATGTCATCTACGGCGTGCTGAACCGCCTGGCCAAGTACGACATCAAGGAGCAGAAGCTGGTCAAGGCGGCGAACCTGGACCACTCCTACTACTGCCTGTCGACCAACAAGGCCGGCAACAAGCTGTACCTGACCGGCACCCTGAACGACGTGGCGATCTACGATGCCGACAGCCTGGAGCGCATCGGCGATCTGAAGCTGCCGGGCGGCGACATGGCGATCACCACCAGCCAGGCCTTCGTGGCGAACTGATTCACCTCCGCTGTACCGGACTGCCCGGAGCACTTGCGTGCTCCGGGCAGTTTCGTTTCCGGCCCGCAATCCCGGCTCAGATTTCCGGAGCGGGCCTCAGGTACCGCTGCGCCCCGCAGCGCGCACAGCGCTGGCACAGCATCGGCACATGGCCGATCTCGGTCAGATTCCCTTCATCCCAAACACAGCCCAGGAAAAAGCAGCGCAATCGCATGTGTCCTCCTCCGGCAACGCCGGTGTTGAGACAGGCAGAAAGGTGCAGGTGTGGCTCCCGGCTTGTTCTTGTGTGGAGACGCCCGAGAGGTTCTCGCGAGCGCTCTAGAATGGGCAATCTAAACCGCCCAATGGCCTTCATGGCCCGTGCGGTGCGGTCTGTCGCCACGCCGGTTACCACTCGTCACCCTCAGGGAATGGACCTTGACAGTTAATATTATGAGCATAATATTCACCTTCAGATGACGGCCATAATCTGAATCGGGTCGGACATTCCAGACGGCCAATCGGCCCTACCCACCTTGCATGCGGGGCAACCGCCTCACTGGAGACAGAACCATGAATGCCAAATCCGAACTGGGCCGCGCACTGATCACCGGTGCTTCCTCCGGCATCGGCGCCACCTACGCCCAGCGCTTCGCCGCCCAGGGCTACGACTTGCTGCTGGTGGCCCGCGACCAGCAACGCCTGGAGGCCCTGGCCGCACGGCTGGGCGAGGAGTACGGCGTTTCCGTGGATGTGCTCAAGGCCGACCTCACCCGTCGCGAGGATCGTGCCCGAGTCGAAGCGCGCCTGGCCGAAGACAGCAGCATCAGCCTGCTGCTGAACAATGCCGGTGTCGCCATCAACGGCACCCTGCTGGAGACCGACCTGGACCGCCTGGAAAGCATGATCGAGCTGAACGTCACCGCCACCGCGCGCCTGGCCGGCGCTGCCGCCAAGGCCTTCGCCGGGCGCGGGCGCGGGCGCGGCACCATCATCAACGTGGCCTCGGTGCTGGCCCTGGCGCCGGAGCTGTTCAACGGCAGCTACAGCGCCACCAAGGCCTTCGTGCTCAACCTGACCCAATCCATGCAGCAGGAACTGGCGCCGCAGGGCCTGCGTATCCAGGCCGTGCTGCCGGGTGCCACCCGCACTGAAATCTGGGATCGCGCCGGCACCGATATCTCCGCACTGCCGGCGGAAATGCTGATGGACGTGAACCACATGGTCGACGCCGCGCTGGCCGGCCTGGCCCAGGGCGAAGTAGTGACCCTGCCGGCGCTGCCGGATGCCGGCGAGTTCGACGCCTTCACCGCTGCGCGCCTGAAATTGGCGCCGAACCTCTCGCGCAGCGTGCCGGCGCAGCGCTACGGAGTTGCAGTGGGCTAACCGAGTAACTGAGTGGCGAAAAGCTTGCCCCGGCCTTGCGCCGGGGCTTTTTTATGCGCGGCTCTTTGTAGGAGCGAGCTTGCTCGCGAACCTGCAAGGCACGCTGCCAAGCGGTTCGCGAGCATGGACTGGGCGTCCCCCTCGGTCCTGCGGGTGTCTCTTATTCCGCCGCGCCGATTTCCCGCTTCAGGTGCCGGCGGGTGCTGTCCAGGATGCGCTCGGCCAGCTCGGTGTCCGCCACGCTGCGCGACAGCACGAGCGCGCCAATCAGGGTGGCGAGCAGGGCGACGCTTTGGTCCTCGGCATGCTCGGTTGGCAGCGCCTGCTCGATGGCTTTGATGCGTGCCTGGACGATGGCGTCCGTGGTGGCGCTGGCATGCCCGCGGGCGCCCAGTTCGGCAGAGATGGTCGGCAACGGGCAGCCCTTGCCCGGCGTGTTGCGATGGCCGGTGGAGAGGTACTGGTCGATGAAGCCGGGCAGTGGGTCGTCCTTGGCGAACTGCTGGTCGACCACCGGGCGCAGTTGCTCGGCGGCCTGCTGCAGGGCGATTTCCACCAGTTCGTCCTTGGACTTGAAGTGCGCGTAAAAGCCGCCGTGGGTCAGGCCCAGCGCCTTCATCAACGTCTGCAGGCCGGTGGCGTCGACGCCTTCGCTGCGGAAGCGCTGCGCCGCCTCGTTGATGATGCGTTCGCGGGTCTGGGCCTTGTGGTCTTCGGAGTAACGCATGACCGGGTGTCTCCTGCGGTGCATGGAATGCTGGGTGACATTCTAACGCAGGGTGGGCGAGGGGAGGTGATTCAGGGCAGAGGTGTGGATGGAGTTGCAGGAGCGAGCTTGCTCGCGAACGAACCCCCGCAGCGGGTCCAGGTTCGCGAGCAAGGACCAGGCGTCCCCCTCGCTCCCACAAACGTCAAAAGCGCTCGGTAACCGTCAGCGAACAGCTTCCAGCAACGTCGCCACACCTTGCCCGCCACCAATGCACTGGGTGGCAATGGCATAACGCCCGCCGGTTTCCTTCAGCAGCGCCGCCGCCTTGCCGGTGATGCGCGCACCGGTTGCGCCCAGCGGGTGACCGATGGCCAGGGCACCGCCGTGCAGGTTGACGCGGTCGATATCCAGCTCAAGCCCGCGCAGGCAGGCCAGTGCCTGGCTGGAGAAGGCTTCGTTGATTTCCACCAGGTCGATGTCGGCCATGCGCAGACCCGCGCGGTCGAGCAGCTTGCGGGTGGCATAGAGCGGGCCCATGCCCATGATTTCCGGCGGGCAGCCAACCACGGCGACGGCTTTCACCCGCGCCAGGATGTTCAGCCCATGGGCACGGGCGAAGTCTTCGCTGCACACCAGCACGGCCGCTGCGCCATCGGTGAGGGGGGAGGCAGTACCCGCGGTGACGCTGCCGCCGAACGCCGGTTTGAGCTGCGCCAGCGCCTCCAGGTTGGTGCCGGGGCGGATGCAGCCGTCCTCGTTGACCACGCCGTTGGGTGTGTCGATGGGCACGATCTCCGCGGCCAGCAGCCCTTGCTCGCGGGCACGGGCCGCCTTGGCGTGGGAGTCCACCGCCATGGCTTCCTGGTCCGCGCGCGAGATGCCGAAGCGCTCGGCGACGATTTCCGCTGTCTGTCCCATCGGCATGTAGGCCTGCGGGAATTCGGCCAGCAGGTGCGGGTTGGGTGACAGGTTGAAGCCACCCATGGGCACGCGGGTCATGGATTCCACGCCGGCGCAGATGAACGCATCGCCGGCGCCGAGCTGGATCTGCCCTGCGGCGAAGTGGATGGACGTCATGGACGAGCCGCAGAAACGGTTCACCGTGGCGCCGGCCACCGTTTCCGGCAGCCCGGCGAGGAAGCTGGTGATGCGCGCGATATTCATGCCCTGTTCGCCCTCGGGATAGGCGCAGCCCATGATCAGGTCCTCGATCAGGCTGGCATCCAGGCCGCTGCGTTGTACCAGTGCCTTGACGGTCTGCGCGGCGAGGTCGTCCGGGCGTACGTCGATCAGCGCGCCCTTTTTGGCGAAGTGGAACGGGGAGCGGGCATAACCCGCGATCACTACGGAAGTCATGGTCGGTCTCCTGAACAGCTGTCAGCGCCCGAGGATCAGGCAGGTGGTGGAACCGGTGGCGTAGAGCTTGCCGTCCACGTCGTAGAGACGGCCTTCGGCCAGGGCGGTGGAGCGGCCGACATGCACGATCGTGCCCTCGGCGCGGATCGGTCCGGTGTCGCGGGTCAGTGCGCGGATGTAGCTGATGCGCAGGTCGGTGGTGGTGTAGCCCAGGCCCGGTTCGAGCATGGTGTGCACCGCGCAGCCCATGGCCGAGTCCAGCAGCGTGGCCGCGTAGCCGCCGTGCACGGTGCCCAGCGGGTTGTAGTGGCGCATGTCCGGGGTGCCCTGGAAGATGAAGCGGCCCTGGCTCCATTCCAGCGGGACGAAGCCGATCAGCGCGTTGATCGGCGGGGCGGGCAGCTCGCCTGCTCCGATGCCGTCGAAGAACTCCTGGGGCGTCTTGCTGCGCAGTTCCTGCACGGCAATCACGCCAGGCTCGGCCAGGCGCTGGCGCATTTGCGCGGCCGCCGCTTCCCAGGCGGCAATCTTCTGTTCACGGGTCGGTGTCAGTTCGGTCATCGCGGGCTCCAGCACTTCGATTAAATATTACGGTCATCATACTAGCATTGAATGATGATTGGCATATAAGTGACGGAAGCGCCATCCAGCAGGGCTGAAACGACAGGGAAAGGGGGAAGGAGAGGGCGCTGGCGGAGCGGACTCCGCCAGCGCGGAGGGCTTTACTCGGCGGTGGCGGTCATGCTGGCCGCGCGGGCCTGGCTGCGCTGAGCCTTGTATTGCAGGGCGACGGCGGGCACCGGCGAAGCGACACCGGTTTCGACCCAGCGGCGGATGCGACCGGCATCGGCCACGTGGGTGCGTTTGCCAAAGGCATCGAGCAGGGCCAGGGCGACCGGGCGGCCGTTCATCATGGTAACCATCACCAGGCAGTGGCCGGCGTCGTTGGTGAAGCCGGTCTTGGTCAGGCGGATGTCCCACTTGCCGTTGCGCACCAGCGGGTTGGTGTTGAAGAAGCTCAGCGAATAGCTGGGCTTGCTGAAGCGCGCATCGCTGGTCGCCGTGGTGCTCAACTGGCGGATCTGCGGGTAGGTGTAGGCAGCCTTGGCCAGGCGGATCAGGTCATTGGCGTCGGAAACGTTGTGGATCGACAGGCCGGTGGGCTCGACATAATGAGTGCTGGTCATGCCGAGGGATTTCGCCTTGGCGTTCATGGCTGCGACGAAGGCCCTGGAGCCGCCCGGGTAGTTGTGGGCGAGGCTGGCGGCGGCGCGGTTTTCCGAGGACATCAGCGCCAACAGCAGCATGTTCTGGCGGCTGATCATGCTGCCCAGGTGGACGCGGGAGAACACGCCCTTCATCTCGGCGGTCTCGGAGATGTCCACGGGGATCAGCTCGTTCATCGGCAGCTTGGCGTCCAAGGTAACCATCGCGGTCATCAGCTTGGTCACCGAGGCGATAGGCACTACCAGGTTGGGGTTGCTGGAGTAGAGGGTCTTACCGTTCTCCAGGTCGACCACCAGCGCGCTGCCGGAGGCGAGGACAAGTTCTTTGGCGGAGGCCGCCTTGGGGGTGGCAGCAAAGGAGTTCGATGTACAGACAACAGCGGCGCAGGCAAACAGCAGGCTCAGTATCGAACGACGAGTAGTCATGGATGTGATTCGCAAGCGTTGAGTGGGAATTTGTCTACATCCATGTAGGCATTTTCGTCGAATTCTACTGCAAGGCCTGCGCTAGCGCACCTGGCGCTGGGCGTCTCAGTTTGCGACAGCCTGAGACGTGCCGACGTCCTCCAGGCAAGGCCACGACTGGTACTGGCGGCCGTAGCTCAGCTACCAGCTCGAGCTGTTGCGAAATGCAACCGCAGCGGTTGGGAGGCGAACTTCCGAAACTCTTCTCAAGGCCTCGCCACCTCTGGCTTTCAGGCCGAATGGCACGCTTTGTGAGTAGCTATCCTGAATGATGCGGAGGCGCCCGCCAACATCGTTCTGCCGATGGTCGGGGTTGCGTTTACCTTTACGTTAACGTAAACATTCTCCGTCGCCCGCGACCGGTCAGTCAGTCCGGCGGGGTAGGTTGGCTCTCGGTGCTTTGGCACCGCTGCCAGAGCCGATCGTTCAGCGTTGATCCCAGAACAAGCACAACAAGGGAAAGCCATGAACCACCTGAGTTACACCCGCGGCCCCCAGGACAAACCCCTGCTGGCCATGACCGTCGGCGCGGCCTTCGACGCCACGGTAGAGCGTTTCGCGGCCCGCGAGGCTCTGGTCGTGCGTCACCAGAACCTGCGCTACACCTGGGCCGAGCTGGCCGAGGTGGTCAATGGCATCGCCCGCGCTTTCCTCGCCCTCGGCCTGCGCCCCGGCGACCGACTGGGCATCTGGGCGCCCAACTGCGCGCAATGGTGTGTCACCCAGTTCGCCAGCGCCAAGGTCGGCGCAGTGCTGGTCAACATCAACCCGGCCTACCGGGTGAGCGAACTCGAATACGCGCTCAAGCAGTCCGGCTGCCGCTGGCTGGTGTGCGCCGATGCGTTCAAGACGTCCGATTACCACGGCATGCTTGCCGACCTGCTGCCCGAACTGGGGCAGGGGCGACCGGGCGAGCTGTCCAGCGACCGCCTGCCGGAGCTGCGCGGGGTGATCAGCCTGTCCGATACGGCGCCGTCCGGCTTCCTGCGCTGGAGCCAGCTGGAGCCGCTGGGCCGCGGCACGTCCGCCACCGAGCTGGCCGAGCGCCAGGCGCTGCTGCAGTTCGACGAGCCGATCAACATCCAGTACACCTCTGGCACCACCGGTTTCCCCAAGGGCGCCACGCTCAGCCACTACAACATCCTCAACAACGGCCTGATGGTCGGCGACAGCCTCGGCCTCACCGAGCACGACCGCCTGGTGATCCCGGTGCCGCTGTACCACTGCTTCGGCATGGTGATGGGCAACCTCGGCTGCCTGACCCACGGCTCCACCATGATCTACCCCGCGCCCAGCTTCGAGCCCGAGGCAACCCTGGCGGCGGTGGCAGAAGAGAAGGCCACCGCGCTGTACGGCGTGCCCACCATGTTCATTGCCGAACTGGATCACCCGACCCGCCACGACTTCGACCTCTCCAGCCTGCGCACCGGCATCATGGCCGGCGCCACCTGCCCGATCGAAGTGATGCGCCGCGTGATCGACGAGATGCACATGGCCGAGGTACAGATTGCCTACGGCATGACCGAGACCAGCCCGGTGTCCCTGCAGACCGGCCCGGAAGACGACCTGGAAACCCGCGTCACCACCGTCGGTCGCACCCAGCCGCACCTGGAAAGCAAGATCATCGACGCCGACGGCCGCGTCGTCCCGCGCGGCACCATCGGCGAACTCTGCACCCGTGGCTACAGCGTGATGCTCGGCTACTGGAACAACCCGCAGGCGACTTCCGAGGCCATCAGCCCGGCGCGCTGGATGCTCACCGGCGACCTCGCCGAGATGGACGAGGCGGGCAACGTGCGCATTGTCGGGCGCAGCAAGGACATGATCATCCGCGGCGGCGAGAACATCTATCCGCGCGAGATCGAGGAGTTCCTCTATACCCACCACGCCGTGGCCGACGCGCAGGTGATCGGCATTCCCGACGAGAAGTACGGCGAGGAGCTGGTGGCCTGGGTCAAGTTCCACCCCGGCCACAGCGTCGCCGAGGACGAGCTGCGCGCCTTCTGCAAGAACGCCATCGCCCACTTCAAGGTGCCGCGCCACTTCCGCTTCTGCGACGAGTTCCCGATGACGGTGACCGGCAAGATCCAGAAGTTCCGCATGCGCGAAATCAGCATCGACGAGGTGCGCGCCAAGCGTGGCTGAGCGTTCGACACCTTCCTGCGCCCAGGCGTGCGTCCCTGACATCGGCGCGCCATGGGCGTAGAGAAGGGCACCATCTCCATCCGCCTGGTCAGCGAAGCGCTGGCCGAGTTTCGTCGCGCCGGCCGTGACGACGGGCCTCTATTGGCCGCCGCCGGCATCGCCCCGGAGCTGTTCGGCAAGCCTTACGCGCGGGTTTCCAGCCAGGCTTACGCGCGGCTCTGGCTGCGCCTGGCGAAGGAGATGGACGACGAATTCTTCGGCATGAATGCCCGGCGCATGAAGTCCGGCAGCTTCAACTTCATGGCCGCTGCTGCGATCCGCGAACCGACCCTGGAAGCGGCGATGAACGCCGCGCTGCGCTTCATGGGCCTGGTGTTCGACGACTTCTCGCCGCGCCTGGTGCGCCAGGACGGCGTCGCCTCGATCACCCTCGACGAGCCTGCAAGCTCCGCGCCTCGCGCTTTCTGCTACTTCACCCTGTGGTTGATGCTGCATGGCCTGGCCTGCTGGCTGGTGGGGCGGCGCATCCCGATCCTCGCCATCGAGCTGCGTTGTCCACGGCCGGATTTCATCGAGGACTACCGGGTGATGTTCTGTGACAATCTGCGCTTCGCCCGCCGCCAGTCGCGCCTGTTGTTCAACGCCGAAGCGCTGGAGCTACCGGTGCGCCGCGACGAGCGCGAGTTGCGGCGATTCCTGGGTGGCGCGCCGGCCAATATCCTGGTGCGCTACCGCGACCCGCAGAGCCTCGCTGCACGTACCAAGGCCTACCTGCGCAGCCTGAAGTTCGAGCGCTGGCCGGACCTCGACGCATTGGCCAGCCACTTCTACATGGCGCCCTCGACCCTGCGCCGCAAGCTGGCCGCCGAGGGGCAGTCCTACCAGGCACTCAAGGACCAGTTGCGCCGCGACCTCGCCCTTGCATGGCTGGACAGCGGCGACGGCAACTTCGCCGACCTGGCCGAAGAGCTGGGTTTCGCCGACACCAGCGCCTTCTACAAGGCGTTCCGCAAATGGACCGGATCGACGCCGGGGCAATACCGCGCACTGATCCGCCAGGAGCCTGAAATTTAAGGGCGCCGCTCAAGTAGCCGCCTTTCAAGCCGATAGAACGACACAGAACCGCTCTTGCCCAAGGACGCCCCTCCATGCCCCTGTCCCGCCTTTCGATCCAGTGGAAGATTACGCTGCTGACCGGCCTCTGCCTGCTCTGTATCGTCTGCCTGCTGGTCGGCCTCTCGCTGTTCCGGATGAACCATGATGCGCAGCTGATCAAGGCGGCCAACGCTGACATGCTCAAGGACGCGGCCAAGTCGCGGATGCAGGCGCGCAGCGAGCAGCAGGCGGAAATCATCCAGCGCTTCTTCACCGACGTGTACCACTTCGGCAACCAGTTCTCCCGCCAGGTCGCCCAACTGCGCGAACAGTCCACCAAGCACGGCGCGGACCCGGCAGCCGTGCGCAAGGACCTCAACCTGCTGGTGCGCGATGGCCTGAAGAGCAACCCCAACCTGCTCAGCCTCTACGTGGTCTTCGAACCCGATGCGCTGGACGGCCAGGATGCCGACTTCCACGACCAGGCCGACGCCGGCAGCAATGAAAAGGGCCGCTTCGGTGCCTACTGGGCGCAGAAGGCCTCCGGTGAAATGACCGGCCTGGCAGTGACCGAAGACATGATCGCCGACACCTCGGCCATGCTCGACGGCAGCCCGTTCAACACCTGGCAGCTGTGCCCGCTGCAGACCCGCAAGGCCTGCGTGCTCAACCCCTATTTCGACAGCGCCTCGGGCACCAAGGTGCTGATGACCACTGTGACCTTCCCGCTGATGGACCAGGGCAAGGTCATCGCCGTGATCGGTATCGACATCAGCCTCAGCCGCCTGCAACAGTTGGCCGTTGATGGCGACCGCGAGCTCTACGACGGTGCCGGCAGCGTCAGCATCGTCAGCCCGGCGGGCCTGCTCGCCGGCTACAGCAGCGACGAAGCGTTGCTCGGCCAGCCGCTGGAGAAGGCCATTCCCGGCCAGGCCGCCGAACTGCTGTCGCTGCAGGCCAGCGGCCGCCCGCAGGTGCTGGAGAAGGATGGCCAACTGCGCGTGGTCGAGCCGCTGCTGCCGATCCCGGACGCCACCAAGCCATGGGCCGTGGTGCTCGACGTACCGCAGGAGGTGCTACTGGCTCCCGCGCTGCAACTGCAGAAGCAGCTGGATGAGCGCAACTCCAGCGGCGCGCTGTGGCAGACGATCTTCGGCCTGATCGCCGCCATCGTCGGCCTGCTGCTGGTCTGGCTCACCGCCCGCGGCGTGACCCGGCCGATCCTCGGTGTGGCCGCCATGTTGCGCAACATCGCCAGCGGCGAAGGCGACCTGACCAAGCGCCTGGACTACGCCGGCAAGGATGAACTGGGCGAGCTGGCCGGCTGGTTCAACCGCTTCCTCGACAAGCTGCAGCCGATCATCCGCGACGTGAAATCCTCGGTGCACGACGCCCGCGCCACCGCCGACCAGTCCTCGGAGATCGCCAGCCAGACCAGTGCCGGCATGCAGCAGCAGTTCCGCGAAGTCGACCAGGTCGCCACCGCCTCGCAGGAGATGAGCGCCACCGCCCACGACGTCGCCAACAGCGCCGCCATGGCCGCCGATGCCGCCCGTGGCGCCGACGGTGCGACCCGCGACGGCCTCAACGTGATCGACAACACCACCCGCCTGATCGACGAACTGGCCAGCGACATGAGCAGCGCCATGAGCCAGGTGGAAGGCTTGGCGGCGAGCAGCGAGCAGATCGGCTCGGTGCTGGAAGTGATCCGCGGCATCGCCGAGCAGACCAACCTGCTGGCGCTCAACGCCGCCATCGAAGCGGCTCGCGCCGGTGAAGCCGGGCGCGGCTTCGCGGTGGTCGCCGACGAGGTGCGCAACCTCGCCAAGCGCACCCAGGATTCGGTGGAGGAAATCCGCCAGGTCATCGAGGGCCTGCAGAACGGTACCCGCGACGTGGTCGGCGCCATGAGCAACAGCCACCGCCAGGCCCAGGACAGCGTGTCCCAGGTCGAGCAGGCCGTGGCCGCGCTCAAGCGCATCGGCGATGCGGTCAGCGTGATCACCGACATGAACCTGCAGATCGCCAGCGCCGCCGAGGAGCAGAGCGCCGTGGCCGAGGAGATCAATCGCAACGTGGCAGGCATCCGTGACGTCACCGAATCGCTGTCGAGCCAGGCGCAGGAGTCGGCGCAGGTGAGCCAGTCGCTGAACAAGTTGGCGAATCACCAGCAGGGGTTGATGGATCAGTTCAGGGTTTGAGTTCCGGGCCTGCCATCTAAGGAAGGCAGGCCGCTCAGCCAGCGGTGGATAACGCTGGCGCGTTATCCACCCAACAAAAGCACTCGCCGGGCTGTCCAATCCGCTCATCCAGGTTGGCGGCTTTCGACATTGCCCGCGCGCCAGTGCAGCGGGAACATCAGGGGACTCCACACAAGAACAAACCCAGGAGTTCCGCGATGCGTTCCCATACCGCCGCCACGGCCGAGTTCGACTACTTCGCCGCCGCCGACGCCACCCTGGCCGGCAACTTCGATGCCCTCAATGCCTGTGTCGAATGCTGCGACCGCCACGCCATTCCCGGTCGTATCGCACTGTTCTGGGAGGGCAAGGACGGTGACAGCGCCAGCTACACCTTCACCCAGCTGAAAGAACTTTCCGGCCGCTTCGCCAGCTTCCTGTACAGCCTCGGCGTGCGCCCCGGCGACTGCGTCTCCGGCATGCTGCCGCGTACCCCGGAGTTGCTGATCGCCGTACTCGGTACCTGGCGCCTCGGCGCGGTCTACCAGCCGCTGTTCACCGCCTTCGGACCCAAGGCCATCGAGCACCGTGTCAAGCTCGCCGGCAGCAAGGTGGTGGTCACCGACGGCGCCAACCGCGGCAAGCTCGACGAGGTCCCCGACGCCCCCACGCGGGTCACCGTCGGCGGGCCGAAGGGGCAGGGTATTCGTCATGGCGACTACAGCTTCTGGGCCGAACTGGAACGACACTCGCCGGACTTCGAACCTGTCCTGCGCAGCGGCGAAGATCCCTTCCTGCTGATGTTCACCTCCGGCACCACCGGGCTGGCCAAGCCGCTGGCCGTGCCGTTGAAGGCCATCGTCGCCTTCGTCGGCTACATGCGCGATGCGGTCGGGCTTCGCGAGGAGGATTCGTTCTGGAACCTCGCCGATCCGGGCTGGGCCTACGGCCTCTACTATGGCCTCACCGGGCCGCTGGCCATGGGGCACCCGATCACCTTCTACGAAGGCGCGTTCACGGTGGAGAGCACTTGCCGCATCGTGCGCCAGTACGGCATCACCAACCTGGCTGGCTCGCCCACCGCCTACCGTCTGCTGATCGCGGCTGGCGAGGCAGCGTCCAAACCGCTCAAGGGCCGCCTGCGTGCCGTGAGCAGCGCCGGCGAGCCGCTGACGCCGGAAGTGATCCGCTGGTTCGCCAGCGAGCTGGGTGTAACCATCCACGACCACTACGGCCAGACCGAGTTGGGCATGGTGCTGGCCAATCACCACGAGCTGGAACACCCGGTGCACCTGGGCGCTGCCGGCTTCTCCATCCCCGGCCACCGCGTGGTGGTGCTGGACGAGCAGGGCAACGAGCTGCCCGCCGGTCAGCCCGGTGTCCTCGCCATGGACCGCAAGCGCTCGCCGCTGATGTGGTTCGCCGGTTACCAGGACATGGAAACCAAATCCTTCGTTGGCGACTACTACCTCAGCGGCGACACCGTGGAGCTGAACGCCGACGGCAGCATCAGCTTCGTCGGCCGCGCCGATGATCTGATCACCACCTCCGGCTACCGCGTCGGCCCGTTCGACGTGGAGAGCGCGCTGATCGAGCACCCGGCGGTGATCGAGGCGGCGGTGATCGGCAAGCCGGACCCGGAGCGTACCGAACTGGTCAAGGCCTTCGTGGTGCTCTGCTCGTCCTACCGGCCGGGCGCGGAGTTGGCCGAGGAACTACAACAGTACGTGCGCAAGCGACTGTCGGCGCACAGCTACCCGCGGGAAGTGGAGTTCGTCGAGGAACTGCCCAAGACCCCTAGCGGCAAGATCCAGCGCTTCCTCCTGCGCAACCAGGAGATCGCCAAGCAACGCGAAGCGGCCGAGAAAGCGGCGGCTCACTAAGTCCAGCGGAGAAACTTCATGCAGATCCAGAACAAGGTATTCCTCATCACCGGCGGCGGTTCCGGCCTCGGTGCGGCCACCGCGAAGCTGCTGGTGAGCGCTGGCGCCAAGGTGGTGCTGGCCGATATCAACGCCGAAGCCGGTGCGGCCCAGGCTGCCGAACTGGGCGAAGCCAATGCACGCTTCATCCGCACCGACGTGTGCAGCGAGGCGGACGGTAAGGCTGCCGTGCAACTCGCCCTGGACGCCTTTGGTGCGCTGCATGGGCTGGCCAACTGCGCGGGCGTGGCGCCGGCGGAGAAAGTCATTGGCCGCAATGGCGTGCACGGGCTGGAAAGCTTCGCCCGCACCATCAACATCAACCTGATCGGCACCTTCAATATGCTGCGCCTGGCCGCCGAAGCCATGGCGCAGAACCAGCCGGACGCCGGCGGCGAGCGCGGCATCATCATCAACACCGCCTCGGTGGCGGCCTTCGACGGGCAGATCGGCCAGGCCGCGTATTCCGCCTCCAAGAGCGCCGTGGTCGGCATGACCCTGCCGATCGCCCGCGAACTGGCGCGCTCGGGCATCCGCGTGATGACCATCGCCCCCGGCATCTTCGAGACGCCGATGATGGCCGCCATGCCCCAGGAAGTCCGGGACTCCCTCGGCGCCAGCGTGCCGTTCCCGCCGCGCCTCGGTCGTCCCGACGAGTACGCCGCGCTGGCCCGCCACATCATCGAGAACAGCATGCTCAACGGCGAAGTGATCCGCCTCGACGGCGCCATCCGCATGGCCGCGAAGTAAGCAGGAGAATTGCCATGAACGATCCCATCGTCATCGTCAGCGCCACCCGTACCCCCATGGGCGGCTTCCTCGGCGACTTCAAGGATGTCACCGCCGCCACCCTCGGCGCAGCCGCTATCCGTGCGGCCGTCGAGCGCGCCCGCCTGGGTGCCGAAGAAGTGGATGAAGCCGTACTCGGCTGCGTGCTCGCCGCCGGCCAGGGCCAGGCGCCCGCGCGCCAGGCGGTGCTGGGCGCGGGGCTGGCGCGTGGCACGCCGTGCTCCACGGTGAACAAGATGTGTGGCTCGGGCATGAAGGCCGCGATGATGGCCCACGACGCCATCCTCGCCGGTAGCGCCCGCGTCGCCTTGGCTGGTGGCATGGAGAGCATGTCCAACGCACCGTATCTGTTGGAGCGCGCCCGCAGCGGCTACCGCATGGGCCACGGCAAGGTGCTTGACCACATGTTCCTCGACGGCCTCGAGGACGCCTACGACAAGGGCCGCCTGATGGGCACCTTCGCCGAGGACTGCGCCGAGAAATACGGCTTTACCCGTGAGCAGCAGGATGACTACGCCATCACCTCGCTGAGCCGCGCGCAGAAGGCCATGAGCGAAGGCCGCTTCAAGGACGAGATCGTCGCGGTCACTGTGAAGGCTGGCAAGGAACTGCGTGCCATCAGTGAAGACGAGCAGCCGCCGAAGGCGAAGCTGGACAAGATTCCGAGCCTGAAGCCGGCCTTCCGCGAAGGCGGCACCGTGACGGCGGCCAATGCCAGCTCCATCTCCGACGGCGCCGCCGCACTGGTGCTGATGCGCCTGTCCGAAGCCGAGAAGCGCGGTTTGACCCCGCTGGCGGCGATCCGTGGCCATTCGTCCTACGCCGATGCGCCGAACCTGTTCCCGACTGCCCCGGTGGGCGCGGTTGAGCGCCTGATGCAACGCACCGGCTGGGCGATCGGCGACGTCGATCTGTTCGAGGTCAACGAAGCCTTCGCCGTCGTCGCCATGGCCGCCATGCGCGACCTGGATATTCCCCATGACAAGCTCAATGTCCACGGCGGCGCCTGCGCCCTCGGTCATCCCATCGGTGCTTCCGGCGCGCGGGTGATCGTGACCCTGCTGTCGGCGCTCAAGCAGTACGACCTCAAGCGCGGCGTGGCCTCGGTGTGCATCGGTGGCGGCGAAGCCACGGCCATCGCGGTCGAGCGCCTGGCCTAAGGAGCGAGCCATGATTCCCAGCGAAGAAGACCTCCAGATCCGTGACGTTGCCCGCCAGTTCGCCCAGGAGCGGCTGAAACCCTTTGCCGCCGACTGGGACCGCGAGCACCGTTTCCCGGCCGAGGCCATCAAGGAAATGGCCGACCTCGGCTTCCTCGGCATGCTGGTGGCGGAGCAGTGGGGCGGCGCGCAGACCGGCCACCTGGCCTACGCCATGGCGCTGGAAGAGATCGCCGCCGGCGACGGCGCCTGCTCGACCATCATGAGCGTGCACAATTCGGTGGGCTGCATGCCCATCGCCAAGTTCGGCAACGACGAGCAGAAGCGCCAGTTCCTTGTGCCCCTGGCCCGTGGCGAGATGATCGGCGCCTTTGCCCTGACCGAGCCGCAGGCCGGCTCCGACGCCAGCTTCCTGAAAACCCGCGCACGCCGGGACGGCGACCATTACGTGCTGAACGGCAGCAAGCAGTTCATCACCTCCGGCAGCCATGCTGGTGTAGTGATCGTCTTCGCAGTGACCGATGCGGCGGCAGGCAAGAAAGGCATCAGCGCCTTCATCGTGCCGACCGAAACGCCTGGCTATCGCGTGGTACGCGTCGAGGACAAGCTCGGCCAGCACGCTTCCGATACCTGCCAAATCGCCTTCGACGACATGCGTATTCCTGCGAGCTACAGGCTGGGCGAAGAGGGGCAGGGCTACGCCATCGCCCTGGCAAACCTGGAAGGCGGGCGCATCGGTATCGCTTCGCAAGCCGTCGGCATGGCCCGCGCCGCGTTCGAGTACGCCCGCGACTACGCCCACGAGCGCGAAACCTTCGGCAAACCGATCATCCAGCACCAGGCCGTGGCTTTCCGCTTGAGCGATATGGCTACCGAGATCGCCGTGGCCCGGCAGATGGTTCACCACGCGGCCAGCCTGCGCGAAGCCGGCCTGCCGTGCCTGACCGAAGCCTCCATGGCCAAGCTGTTCGCCTCGGAAATGGCCGAGCGGGTGTGCTCCGCGGCGATCCAGACCCTGGGCGGTTACGGCTATCTGCAGGACTACCCGGTGGAGCGCATCTACCGTGACGTGCGCGTGTGCCAGATCTATGAAGGCACCAGCGATGTGCAGCGGCTGGTGATCGCGCGCAGCTTGTAAAGGGTTCGCCGGCAGACCCCGGCCTGTTCGTTGGACAGGCACTTCGGCAGGGCGGGGTCTGCAGGTGGCTTGTCGAACATGACGCCTTCGCTTATGGCGGGGAGCGAAGCGATACCCATCAATGGGATCGCTCCAGGCATCAGGCGCGCTCCGCCGCCTCGCGCGCCGTCACCTGCTGGCACAGCTCGATGATCTGCTCGCGCATCCAGCGGTTGGCCGGGTCCTGGTCGGTGCTCTCGTGCCAGTACAGGTGGGTTTCCAGCTTCGGCACGTCATTCACCGGCAGGTCGACGAAGTGCAGGCCGTGGTGGCGGGCAAAGCGCTCGGGCACGGTGACCACCATGTCGGTCTGCTGTACCACGGTGGACGCCATCAGGTAGTGCTGCGAACGCAGGGCGATCTTGCGCTGCAGGCCCATCTTGCCCAGCGACAGGTCGACGTAGCCCAAGCCGCTGCGGCGGCTGGAAATCTGGATGTGCGCCACCGACAGGTATTCCTCCAGCGTTACCTTGTCCTTGGCCAGCGCATGGCCCTGGCGCATGGCGCAGACGTAGCGGTCTTCCATCAGCTTGACGTGGCGTACCTGCGGGTCGGTGTTCAGCGGCGCGTCGACGGCGAAGTCCAGGCGGCCGGCGGCCAGTTCCTTGGTGGTTTCGCGGCGCTTGGAGAGGAAGCTCTCGATGTGCACGTTCGGCGCCTGGCGGCGCAGGCGCTGGAACAGAGGCGGCAGGACGATGGCCTCGGTGAGGTCGGTCATGCTGATGCGGTAGGTCTTGTTCGCCTGGGTCGGGGTGAAGGTGCGGCTTTCCTGTACCGACACACGCAGCAGCTGCAGCGCGTTGCGTACCGGGCCGATGATGTTCTGCGCCATGGGCGTGGGCACCATGCCCTGCGCGGTGCGCACGAACAGCGGGTCGTTGAAGGTTTCGCGCAGGCGGGCGAGGGCGTTGGAGACGGCGGGCTGGGTAATGCCGACGATCTGTCCGGCGCGGGTCAGGTTGGCTTCGGTGTAGATCGCGTCGAAGACGATGAACAGGTTCAGATCGACCTTGCTGAGGTTCATTACCGGGGCTCCGCTTGTCATTGTTTTGGCCCGATCATACCCGAACCGACGCTCAGGTCCATACGGGTTATGAATGTTCATTGATTCGGATAATAGGCTGGGTAAATGCCCTTGGCTGTTCTAGCATCATCACCACACAAACAACCGCCGCCAGAAGGTTAGCCCCCATGGATTTCGCTTATTCCGCCAAGGTTCAGGACCTGCGTGAGCGCCTCACCGCGTTCATGGAAGCCAACGTCTATCCCGCCGAAAAGGTGTTCGAGGAGCAAGTGGCCCAGGGTGACCGCTGGCAGCCCACGCAAATCATGGAAGACCTCAAGGTCAAGGCGAAAGCCGAAGGTCTGTGGAACCTGTTCCTGCCCGAGTCCGAGCTGGGCGCTGGCCTGACCAACATGGAATACGCACCGCTGGCCGAGATCATGGGCCGCTCGCTGATCGGCTCCGAACCCTTCAACTGCGCAGCTCCCGACACCGGTAACATGGAAGTGCTGGTGCGCTACGGCTCCGAAGAACACAAGCGCACCTGGCTGGAGCCGCTGCTGCGCGGCGAGATCCGCTCCGCATTCGCCATGACCGAGCCGGGCGTGGCTTCTTCCGACGCCACCAACATGCAGGCCAACGCCGTGCGCGATGGTGACGAGTGGGTTATCAATGGCCGCAAGTGGTGGACCTCCGGCGCCTGCGACCCGCGCTGCAAGATCATGATCTTCATGGGCCTGACCAATCCGGATGCACCGCGTCACCAGCAACACTCGATGATCCTCGTTCCCACCGACGCCCCCGGCGTGAAGATTCTCCGTCCGCTGCCTGTATTCGGCTACGACGACGCTCCGCACGGCCACGCCGAAGTGCTGTTCGAGAACGTCCGCGTGCCCTACGAGAACGTCCTGCTCGGCGAAGGCCGCGGCTTCGAGATCGCCCAGGGGCGCCTCGGCCCAGGCCGCATCCACCACTGCATGCGCTCCATCGGCATGGCCGAGCGCGCGCTGGAACTGATGTGCAAGCGCTCCGTCAGCCGTACCGCCTTCGGCAAGCCGCTGGCGCGCCTGGGCGGCAATATCGACCACATCGCCAACTCGCGCATCGAGATCAACCAGGCCCGCCTGCTGACCCTCAATGCCGCGTACATGATGGACAAGGCTGGCAACAAGTTTGCCCAGAGCGAGATTGCCCAGATCAAGGTCGTCGCGCCCAACGTCGCCCTGCAGGTGATCGACCGCGCCATCCAGATGCACGGCGGCGCCGGCGTCTCCAACGACTTCCCCCTGGCCTACTGGTACGCCATGCAGCGTACCCTGCGCCTGGCCGACGGCCCGGACGAGGTGCACCGTGCGGCAATCGGCAAGTACGAGATCGGCAAGTACGTACCGCGTGACGCGCTGCGCAGCAGTCACTGATCGCAACCTGCAATGAAAAAGCCCGCTGATGCGGGCCTTTTTCTTGGGCGGGACAGGGTGCTTTTCGTAGAAGCGGACTCCGTCCGGGATTGGCCTGCATCGTGCCGGACACCATCGCGGAAGGTGGGGCGTCCCGCGCAGGGTGTCGGATATCGGTTGTGCAACGGCACACAGAACAAGGCCAGCTTGCGCTGGCCCTGTTCATTCACTGTTCCGGTGACGGCTCCGGCCCATCCGCCTGGCTCTGCTGCGTCAGCAACCACTCCCGGCGCGTGTGCAACTGGGCGGCGAAGGCCCGCGCAGCGGCCTCGTGGGGAAATCGCAGCGCGCGACGACCGAGACGGACCTGCCAATAGGCCCTGCCGCGAAACTCAACGGCTTCGATCCTCACCTCCAGCGCTTGCATGGATCCTCTCCTGGCTGACGATTTCCAGCGGTTCCTCGCCGGTTCTGCGCGTCTTGAGCAAGGATAGCAGTATGCCACCCGCCAAAAGGCCGAAGGTTACGCCAAGGGACAGTGCGGCGGGAACCTTGCCGATGAATCCGTGCAGGAAAATCTTCGTGCCGATGAACACCAGGACCAGCGCCAGGGCGTACTTGAGGTACACGAATCGATGGATCATCGCCGCCAGCGAGAAGTACAGGGCGCGCAGGCCGAGGATGGCGAAGATGTTCGAGGTGTAGACGATGAAAGGATCCTGGGTGATGGCGAAGATCGCCGGCACGCTGTCCACGGCGAATACCAGGTCGGCCAGCTCGATCAGGATCAGCGCCAGGAACAGCGGGGTGGCGTAGCGCACCAGCTTGCCCGAGGCGTCCGGCATCTTCACGAAGAAGTGGTGTTCGTGAATGGTGTCGGTCATGCGGATGCGCTTGCGCAGGAACTTCAGCACCGGGTTGTTGGCCAGGTCCGGCTCGGCATCATGTTTGCTGAACAGCATCTTCACGCCGCTGAACAGCAGGAAGGCACCGAATACGTACATGATCCACTCGAATTCCTTCACCAGCGCGGCGCCCAGGCCAATCATCAGCGCGCGCATGACGATGGCACCAAGAATGCCCCAGAACAGCACCTGGTGCTGGTAACGGCGAGGGATGCCGAAGAAGCCGAAGATCATCGCCATGACGAACACGTTGTCCATCGATAGCGACTGTTCGACGAGGAAGCCGGTGTAGTACTCCACCGCGCTGGTGGCGCCGAACTCGTACCAGACCCAGCCACCGAAGGCCAGGCCGCAGGCGAAGTAGCCGGCAGAGAGCATCAGGCTCTCGCGCACGCCGATCTCGTGGTGATCGCGTTGCAGGACGCCCAGGTCGAGTACGAGGAGAAGAATCACGATGGCCAGGAAGGCCAGCCAGAACCAGGTGGCGGTTCCGAGGAATGGTTCGGTTAAAAAGGCGTGCAGAGCTGTCATTTGGCCCCTCCCTTAGTGTCGTTGTCGAAAAGTGACTCCGACATGGCGGTTGGCAACCGTCAGAGGGGCCCGGCGTCACTGGCGGGAAAATAGCAGAGCGCCGGGCAGAGACAAGCGAAGGAACGTAACAAGTTCCTACAGTATTTCCAGACCGGGCGATCAGCTTCCTTCAGACAGTCTAGACGCTGATCGCCAGGGGGATCAGTAGACCCAGACTTCGACGCGGCGATTCCTCACCCGTCCGTCATTGTCGCTGTTGGCTGCCACCGGCAGGGCATCGCCCATCCCGCTGATCTCGCGGAACATCACGCCTTCCTTGGCCAGCTCACGGCGCACGGCCATGGCGCGCAGCTTGGAAAGCAGTTCGGCGCGCGCCGGGTCCTGCTTGGGATCGCCGAAACCGACCAGCACGGCCTGCTTGTTCATCTTGCCGGCCTGCTGCAGGTAGGCGAGCAGTCGGTCGATATCGCGCTGTGCCTTGTTGTCCAGGGTTGCGCTGCCTTCGCGGAAACGGAAGTTCACCGACAGGCGCTCGGCGTCTCGCGCCAGGGCCTGATAGTTCTCCGGCATGCTGGCACGCGGTGCCATCTTCACTGCCTGTACACGCTGGCCGACGAAGCCGCTGGCGCTGACCAGGGCCTGGCCCTTGTCACCCTGGGCGAACTGCAGCAGGGCGCGGGCCCAGCGGTTTGGCTCTTCGGGCTTCATGTAGAGGAACAGGCGGCGCGACAGTGGGTAGTCCTCGGTGGCGATCAGCGTTGTCGATGGCGGCATGGCCTGGGAGTCGCCGTCGGCAATGCGCAGCGCCTTGGCATTCTGGACGGACGACAGGCCGACGAAGCCAATGCCCTGCGGGTCCTTGCTCACTTCGGCGGACAACTGGTCGCTGGATTCGAAACGCTGGACGCCACTGGCCAGCGCCTTGCCGTGACTCGCGAGGACAAGCTCCTTGAAGGTATCGAAGGTGCCGGAGTTGTCGTCGCGGGAATACAGGCGAATGGCACCACCTCGCCCGCCAATCTCTTCCCAGGTTTTCACCTCGCCGGAAAAGATCTTCGCCAGCGTATCGGTGGTCAGTTCATCCAGTGGGTTGGCTGCATTGACGATGATTGCCAGGCCATCGATGCCGATCACCTGTTCGGCCTTGGCGCTGCGCAGGTTGCCCGATGCCGAGAGGCCTGCGACTTCGGCGTCCTTGATCGGGCGCGAGGCGGCTGCCAGCTCGGCACTGTTGTCCTTCAGGGCGAGGAAGCCGGTGCTGGAACCGTGGGCGGCCAGGTCGACGATGGCCTCCTTGCCGTCCTGGGTGCGACCGATGATTCGCTGTTCGTTCTCCGCCTTGCCCGGCTTGGCAGTGACGTCGCTGTAGCCCTCGCTCACCAGCAGGCCTTTCACCAGCTCCGGCAGCAGGTGCGCACCGATGGTGTTGGAGCCCTGGATGCGCAGTACCGGCTCGCCGCCCCGGGACGAAGGCAGAGCCGCGAACGCCGACCAGGGGAACGCATAGCAGATGAAGGCGATGGTGAGCCAGGCGATGGTCACGGGCCAGGGTTGGGCGTCGCTGGGGCTCGGCTTGTACTGCATGGGTCAACTTCCATTTGAGGCATCGTTGGCGCGGCAGATTAAGTCGGAATCATTGCACCGATATGACGCATCGCTGGGCTGCTGACTGCCTGCCGCTGCCTTCGGATATGACTGGCGGGTTGTCGGAGATTTCCGATTTCGACTCCGTGCGGGCGGGGTTATACAGATCACCTTGTGCGAGCAGGCCGGAGAGCAAAATGGACGAGATTCTCGACTTTTCGTCGCTTCTGATGAAGCTGGTGCTCATCCTGCTGGTGACGCTGATGGCTGCAACCCTGGTGGTGGCACCCGAATCGATGGTGGAGAACGCCTTCGCGACGCTGTGGCTGGTCGCCCCGCTGTTTGTCCTGACGACACTGCTCGACCTGGCTGGCGCGCTGCGTCGCCACCCGCGGGGCCGCTATGCATCGAAGCCATTGCACGATTTTCGCCACCGTTGATCAACGCAGACCCAGAGGAAGGGTGATGGGAAAATACTTCAGGCTCATCAGGATTACCTGATAACGCCAGTTTTCCGGCCAAGCGAAACTTGCGCGGTTTTAACATCCCCGCCGGACATTAATCATGACTCACCCCCGTAGTGCACCAACGCCGGTCGGCCCCGAGCATCCTGTCAAGCTGATTTCCCTGGCTGTACACAACGCCTCTGCCAATCACTGGGGGCGCCCGTGGCGCCGGCGCACTTTGAGTGTGCTGTATCCGCGGGAGCTGACGTTCAAGGGGATCAGACTGCCGACGCAACAAGTGCACTCATGGTTGCACCTGCTGGCAAGGTCCGGGATGTTGAACCGGCGTAGGGCCGTGCCTGCAGTCAGTCCTCAAAGCGAGACGGCGAATCAGGCTCCGCTGCCGGTAGAGACGCCGCAAGCCAGTTCAGCACTGGCAGACCTGGCCTTCGAGTGGAGTTCGGAGATGATTCCGGATTTCGCACAGTTCGCCCGCTTGTCGCGATTGAAGAGAGAGCAGGAGCAGGCTTCCATAGTTGGTAGCGAGGATATGTCCGACTCCACCGGTGATCAGGAGCGGTTCGATGGCCTGCCCAGTGACGCCGATGCAGTTCTCAGCCAAGTCTCGATGGATGCCGTGTCATCGGATGTTTTGGATGCGGAATTCCTGGATCCCGTGAGTAGCTCGGACACGGCAGATGAAGAGAGCAGCGAGACTACGCAACATGCGGAAGGCACTGCCGTAGAGCCAATTGAACAGCATGGCTCCGGTGGCACCGTGACGGATGAGCTGCAAGCCGTGGAATCGCCAGCTGTTACCGGCCATGAGACCGCCCCAGTTTCGGGGTCGGTGCCGATGTATTCAACGGTGGCTTCGGTGTCAGCCGCTTCCGCGGCGGTGGAGGGCGTCGAGAGGATTGTGGCAGATGCCTCGGAACAGTCCGTTCGCGAAGAGTCGATACTAATCGAGCCGGACAGGCCTTTCCTGCCGGAGCGGGAAGTAGGCGCCGAGCCAATCGGCACACCGCCCGAGTCCGCTGAAGCAGAGCCTGTTCCGTCGACGTCCGTATTGACCCCGCAGCCGGATCGGCAAAACACCGAAATATCCCCCGGCATCTTCTCAGATGAGGTCGTAGTACACGCATCGCTCGCCCAGTCTCTGCCAGACGCCCCGGACATTCTGGAGCCGCTGGAGAGTCCGCACACCGAGGCCTTTGTCCACCACGAGTCCACCGTGGATGAGCGCTCTCTCGAATGGCAGTCGAATGATGTGACGGGTGGTGCCGACCTTGATGAACCTATCGACGACGCCCCCCTCGCGCCTGAGTTGGCTGTTCAGGTTCCGATCGAGTCTTCGGAGCTTTCGGCTGTTGATGCGACCGGTGCCGATGTCCCGGATGAGCCCGAACAGCAGGCATTGGTCGAGCAGGAAATTGTGCAGGTGGAGAAGTTCCCCGAGCCGGATGGTGCCAAGGTGGCGGATCTTCAAGAGGGGGCTGCAGCTGTCGAGCCTTTGTCGACCCCGATGGTGGAGCCAGCGGCGTCACCCGAATCGGCAGTGGCGGCCGGAGTTGGTGCAATGGATCTGCAGTCGCTGGACGAAGCGGTTTCCACAGTGCGAGTCGCAGCGGAGGCGTTAGGGCATTTCGAGCCGGAAGAAGACACGCTGACGGAAGCCGTCCTGCCCCAGGAGAACCGGACCTCGGCAGGTCAATCCGACCACTTGATGGTGCAGCCTGCAATGGACGAGCAATCCAGTCATGGCGTTTCCGGCTGCGGCCCTGCTCAGAGCGACGTAGCCCTGGAGCCGATCATCGCAAGCCTTGAAGACGCGCTGGCGATGCTGGAGGCAGCCAGTACCAATCACGACGGCAAACACAGCCTGCCGTGCGGCTGCAACGACGAAGAGTCCTCAGGGTCGGAGTTCCTCGTTACTACCTCGATCGATGTCGCGGCGGCGACCACTTCCCAGTCGAGCGTGGCTCCTGCAGTTCCCGCAGTCGAGCCCCAGCCACTGGCTGACAACCACCTTGAGGCAGCGGTGCTTCAGGGAGTCTTTATCCAGAAGGAAACTGAAATGACCCATGTGCACGATGAGTTACCTGAGGCCGAGGTGCGGGAAACGGCTGTCCCAGTAACCTCGGTGGAGTTGCAGGAAGTGTCGGCTGTGCTGAACGTGCCTCAGCTCGAGGCGGACCCGGAAGATGTTCTCTCCGACGTCCAGAGTACCCTCAACTCCCTTGCCGGGATGGCCCAGGGACTGACCCAGCAGAAGCAGGCCGCCGGCCGTTTGCAGGAAGAGCTGGAGGAGTGGAGCACCCAGTTGCAGGAGCGCGAGCGCCTGGTGGGTGACAAGGAAGAGCGTCTGCTGCAGCTCGAGAACCACCTCAACGAGGCCAAGGCCAATCTGGATCGCATGGCCGCCGAGAACAATCGCCTGCTGGCAGAACGCAGCGAAGCACTGAAGGAGCTGGCCCAGACAGTCGATATGCGCGACAAGGCGACTCTTAAACGTGCCGAGTCTATCCAGCTGGAGCAGCAGCGCATCGATGAGCACTCGGCCAGCCTGCGCGGCCGAGCGAGCGAATTGGATGAACTTGAAAGCGCACTCAAGCGCAAGACCGAGGAACTGGCGGTGCGGCTCAAGCAGTTGCAGAGCGCCAAGGATAAGTTCAGCACCATCGTCAAGAGTTTCAACGAGACGGTGAAGTTCAACAGCACCTTGTCGGCCATTTCCAAGACAGTGAGCGAGTAACCGAGCAGGCCGGTAGGTTGGAAAACCTGCTGGCCGAGCTGCTGTCACAGCGGGTGCGCTGTCGTATGGGCGTTGCCGAGACCCGGATTGGTCCGTTTACGTTCATTTGATTGCCATGAATACCGTTGCGGCAGCCATTCAACGACATTCTGCGGGAACGACTGCGGCGGCGATTTCTGTCGATGCGCCATGTCGCACCCGGCCCGTGGGGCCTTTGCTGCAAGGAGGAACATGGCCCGCGTAGTTCTCATCGAACCGTTGCGACGTGACTTCGTCGCGCTTCGCCGGTTTCTGCTGGACCACGGTCATCAGTGTGACGTGCATTTCAAGTTTGCACGCCAAGCCTTGAGTGGCCTGGATACCAGCAGCTGTGATCTCCTGGTGGTGACCCTGGAGCTGCCCGACATCCATGGCATGGAACTGGTCACCATGCTTCGACGGGATGGCCGACTCAAGGCCACTACCCCGGTGCTGGTCTGCTCCAGCCTGGGATCGCCACTGAACATTCAACGGGCGATTCGCATCGGCGTGTCGGGGTTTCTGCTGATGGACGACCGTCCGACCCTGATCGGTCGGGCCGTCGACGCCGTTCTCGCGGGCGGAAAGATATTTCCCGAGCACGCGCGTCTGCCGTTGGACCGTGATCCCCGACTGGAGTCCGCGCTAGCACTTCCCACCCATTTGGTGGCCGTTCTCTATGGGTTACGCAGGGGGCGCTCGGTCGGGGCGCTGGCCGATGTCCTGGCATTGTCGGGAGCAAGCATCGGCCAGCACAGGAGGCAACTGATGCGGAAACTGTCCGCCACGACTCTCGATGAGCTGTTCAGCATCAGCGAACAGATTGGGCTGCTCTAATGGCGGGGCGCTCGAGCTATCAGCCGGTTCCTGGAGCCCAGTGGGTTAATTGTCTTGCGAGGCGTCGAATGATTCGGGTGGTCTTACATAGTTTTCCTTCGCCCATGCGGGAAATTACTGACATTCATGACGACATAGGGCTGTGAGAATCCTTCCCGCAACCTGTCCCGGTCTCAAACTATCAAGGTAGAGCGGGGCAGCCCATCGGCTCATCCAGTCGGCCTGATTGCCTCTGCTTTCGAAGCGCAATCACCATCAGATTCCAGGGCTCGTTCGCATTGTCGAGCGTTCTGTCGGGACGGTGGGGCTGACCACCCTTCAGGGTAGGACGTTTCATGACTTCAGATGCGAAGCGGTACGAAGGACATCAAGAAGAGGGCTTGTCAGCCATGACCGCCACTCAGCCGTCCGTTCAGGAAACCGCATTTCTTTCCCCAGATATCGAGGAGGATCTGCCCGGGCTCCTGTCTCCTCTGCCTGCGACCACCGAAGGCATGGTTCGTCCTTCCGTGTCGGTGGGATATATCCCAATCCAAGTGAACGCCGTGACTGGAGTTGGGGAACCGGCCGATCTCCATTCCGTGAAGGCTTTCGAAAACCTGGAGCGGGATCTCGACGATCTCGCCTCGGCCTGCTCGGGGCTGGGCCCTGTGGAGCCCAGTTGCTCCGACTCCATCGAGCCGTTGGCAATGATCAGCGACGCAGCATCTGCCTGTCCGGCGATCAATGAAGCTGAAGCCGTCACGACTCTGCTCGATTCGCTCCAACTGCCGGCATATGCGCATGACGCCGAATGCAATGTGGCTGACGCAGCAATCCTCTCGCCTGCCGGCGAGCCGGCCTTTCACTTTTCCAACGAGGAATCCTCCACCATGAATGCCCAAGCCCAATCCGTCAGCTCCGGAGTCGCAAATGCCCAGGCGCCCGTGGAGTCGGCTGTGACTGTACGTCAGTCGTCCTCCCTTGAAACCGACGGCGTACTGCACGACGTGCAGTCCACGCTCGATTCCCTGGCGGGAATGGCCCATGGCTTGTCGCAGCAGAAGCTGGAGATCGTGAAAATGCGCGAGGCGCTCGAGGAGCGTCGCCTGGCGGCGCTTGAGCGTGAGCGTCAGCTGGCCGAGCGTGAGGAACGCCTGAGCCAGCAGGAACAACGGTTGCAGGAAGAGAAGCACGGCATCGAACGTATTGCCGAGCACAATGCTGCCGTGCTCGCAGAGCGCAGCAGCGCGCTGCAGGCCCTTGCTGAAACAGTCGACAGCCGCGACCGCGCGACGACGAAACGTGCCGAGATCCTGAGCCAGGAGCAGCAAAGCATTGACCGTCAGTTGAATCAGCTACGCGCACGGGTGCAGGAACTGGATGATCGAGAGGTGGGGCTGCAACGTCAGGGCGCGGAGCTGTCCGATCGTTTCAAGCAACTGCTCGATGCCAAGGAGCGCTTTGGCGCCATCGTCAAGGGATTCAACGAAACCGTACGCTTCAACACCACCTACAGTGCTATCAGCAAGACTGTGGGAACCGGCACGGAAGAGGCCTGAGCCCGAAGCCGAGCCTGAGAATGAAATAGCCCGGCCCTTGCCGGGCTTTTCACTCAGGGTGTCACTTCAGCTGCAACCAGATCGGCGCATGGTCGGACGGCTTTTCCATACCGCGGATGTCGTAGTCCACACCGGTATCGGCAATGCGCCCGCGCAGGGCTTCGGAGGCGAGGATGACGTCAATGCGCAGGCCGCGCTTGGGGGTGTCCTCGAAGCCGCGACTGCGGTAGTCGAACCAACTGAAGCGGTCATCCACGCTCGGGTTCTGCAGGCGGAAACTGTCCACCAGACCCCAGCCCTTGAGGCGTGCCAACCATTCGCGCTCTTCCGGCAGGAAGCTGCACTTGCCGGTCTTCAGCCAGCGCTTGCGATTCTCTTCGCCGATACCGATGTCGCAGTCTTCCGGCGAGATGTTGATATCGCCCATCACGATCAGTTGCTGGTCGGGCTGGAAGCGGGTTTCCAGCAGGTCCTGGAGGTCGGCGTAGAAGCGCTGCTTGGCCGGGAACTTCACCGGATGATCACGGCTCTCGCCCTGCGGGAAGTAGCCGTTCATCACGGTGATCAACTGACCCTGGGCGTCCTTGAAGGTGCCCCAGATGAAGCGGCGCTGGGATTCCTCGCCGTCGTTGGGGAAGCCGCGCTGCAGTTCCAGCGGCTCCTGACGGGAGAGCAGGGCGACGCCGTAGTGGCCTTTCTGCCCGTGGTAGTGCACGTGGTAGCCGAGGGCTTCGATTTCCTCGCGGGGGAACTGTTCGTCGGCGACCTTGGTTTCCTGCAGGCCGATCACGTCCGGCTGGTGGCGTTCGATGATCGCTTGGAGCTGGTGGGGACGTGCGCGCAAACCGTTGATATTGAAAGAGACGATTTTCATCCTGGGCGCCCTGGCAAAAGCACGATGCTAGCCCAGGTGGACGGACCCTGGCGACCCCGGCGAGGCGCTGCTAGGGTTTTGTGGCTGGACTCATAACCATAAGAAGAACTCACAAGAAGAGGCGTCCGCATGCCTGATACCCGCGCCGAAGTCCGTCTGCTGGACGGCAGCTACAGCCGTGAAGTCCGCTCGCTGCTGTACCACGCCTATCGTCACGAACCCACTTTTGCCTATCTGTTCGAATCCGATCGCCCTGGATTCGACCAGCGCGTGCGAGCCACCATCCGTGAACTGGTCAACCAGCACTTCCTCGAGGAGTTGCCATCCATCGGGCTGCTGCTCGAGGACCGCTTGGTGGGCGTCGCGCTGATCGTTCCGCCGCAGCGCCGGCTGGATGTCACGGAAAGCTGGTTCTGGCGCATGCGCATGCTGCTGACCACCGGCCTGGGCTGCACCCGGCGCTATCTGGACTACCACGCCGCCGTGATTGGCTGCCTGCCGCCGGGGCCATACCACATCCTGCCGCTGATTGGCGTGCACCCGGAGTTCCAGGGCAAGCACCTGGGCGAACAGCTTCTCGACGCGCTGCATACCTGGTGCGCCGAGGATGGCGGCTCGCAAGGGCTGGTGCTGGATACGGGCAACGCACGGTACCTGGAGTTCTATCGGCGTCATGGCTACGAGGAACTCGGTGAAGTTGCCCTGGGACCGATCCGCGAGCATGTCCTGTTCCACCCGAATGTGGGGCGCGAGGCGGCAAAGGCAGCTGCGGGATAGGCCGGCGGCCAGTCGCTCAGACGTTTCCTACGCTCTAGGGTGAGGCATCGCGGGGAAAACCCGTGCTAGCATTTCGCGCCATGAGAGTTGTCCAAGGATTGCTTGGGCTGCTGCTGGTAATGGCCTTCTGCTTGCAGAGGGCGCTGGCGGTCGAAGCCCATCTCGACGTTCGTGTCACCCCCGCCAACGCTGCGCTCAAGGCCAATATCGAGGCCTATGTGGGCAGCCTTGGCGAGCGTGATCAGGCGGCCCTGCAAAGATTCCGGCGCAATGCCGTGGAGCAGGCGCAGAAGGCCGCCCAGGCTTTGGGTTACTACCAGGCGCGGATCCGTGGCCGGGTGACCGATGACAAGGTGCCCACGCTGCGGATCAATGTGCGGCCAGGCGAGCCCGTGCACCTGCGTAATGTGACGGTGCGAGTTGACGGGCCGGCCGCCAAGCTCAAGAGCTTCCGCGTTCCCGGCGGGGATTCCCTGAAGCCTGGCGCGCAACTCAACCACGGCGCCTACGAGGACGCCAAGCGGCTGATCCAGAACCAGGCTTCGCGCTTCGGTTTCTTCCGCGGGCAGTTCACCCAGCAGCAGTTGCGCATCGACCCCGAGGCGGGTGTGGCGGATATCGAGCTGGTCTACGCCAGCGGGCCGCGCTACCGGCTGGGCAAGGTCGACTTCGCCGGCGATTTCCCCTTCGACGAGGACCTGCTGCAGCGCATGGTGCCGTTCAAGGAAGGCAGCGACTACGATTCCGAGCAGATCGCCGATCTCAACCAGGCTCTGCAATCCAGCGGCTATTTCGATGGCGTGCGGGTCGACGCTGCACCGACCAATGCCGATGGCGAGGTGGTGCCGGTGCACGTTCACCTGGAAGCGCGCAAGCCGCGCACCATGGGGCTTGGCCTCGGCTTCTCGACGGACGTGGGGCCGCGCGCACGGGCGACCTGGACCCGTCACTGGGTCAACCCGCAGGGCCACAGCCTGGGCTTCGAGGCGGAAGTTTCCGCGCCCCGGCAGAACGTCGGCGCCTGGTACGAGATCCCGCTGGACCCGCCGCTCACCGACAAGCTGCGCTTCACCAGCGGCTACCAGTACGAAGACCTGGTGGACACCGAGAGCAAGCTGCTCACGCTCGGTGGCGAGTGGCACCACAAGCTCGACAGCGGCTGGCAGCGGGTCGTCTCGCTGAACTGGCAGCGCGAGGAATACAAGCTGGGTGACGATTCGGGCCTGAGCAGCTTCCTGATGCCGGGGATCGGCTACTCGATCCTCGAAGCCGACAACAAGATCGACCCTGGCAAGGGCTACCGCCTGCAGTTCGAAGTGAAGGGCGCCAAGGAAGGTCTGCTGGCGGACGCCGATGTGGCGCACATCAACGCCATGGCCAAGGGCGTGACCAGTTTCTGGGGAGGGCAGCGCTTGCTTGGACGCATCCAGGTCGGCGGCATCGCCACCAATGACTACAGCGCGATCCCGCCGTCGCTGCGCTTTTTCGCCGGCGGCGACCAGAGCGTGCGTGGCTACGACTACCAGACGCTGTCGCCGAAGAATTCCGATGGCGACCGCATTGGCGGCCGCTACATGGTCGCCGGCAGCGTCGAATACCAGTATCCCATCGCCGAGCGCTGGCGCATCGCCGCCTTCGTCGACCAGGGCAACTCCTTCAACTCGCTGGACTTCCCCTCGATCAAGACTGGCGTCGGGATCGGCATCCGCTGGATTTCCCCGGTCGGCCCGCTGCGCCTGGACCTCGCCGACGGCCTGGATGAGGACGGCGGCATCCGCCTGCACTTCTCCATGGGGCCTGAGTTGTGAGTCGCGTGGGCTGGATGCGCGCACTGCGCTGGAGCCTGGGCGGCCTGCTCGGGCTGATTCTGCTGCTGGTTATCGCCGTGGCTGCCTTGCTCGGCACTCCAGCCGGCAGCCGTGCAGTGTTGAGCTGGGTGCCGGGCCTGAACGTGGAAGGATTCGACGGTCGCCTCGCCGGCGGTTTCAGCGCCAAGCGCCTGGAGTGGAGCGATGGTGCAACGCATCTGGTGCTCGATCAGCCGCAGATCGACTGGTCGCCTGCCTGCCTGCTGCGCATGACCCTGTGCCTGCACAAGGTGGTGGCCAACGAAGTGCTGCTGACCCTGCCGCCAAGCGAGCCGAGCGAGTCCTCCGGCCCAATCGAGTTGCCCGACCTGAGCCTGCCGCTGTCGCTGGAGCTGGGTGACATCCGTATTGGTCGCTTCCTGCTGGATGGCCAGGAACAGCTGCGCGACGCCGAACTGGCGGCGCACTGGGACCGTGAAGGCCTGCATATCGACTCGGTAAAGCTCGTCCGCGATGGCCTGAACCTGTCGCTCAAGGGCTTGCTGAAACCCACGCAGGGCTGGCCGCTGGAGGCCGAGGGCACTCTCGGCCTGCCGGCGCCGGGCGAGAAACCCTGGACCCTGCAACTGCAGGCCAGTGGCGAGCTGATGGGCCACCTGAAGTTGCAGGCGCAGAGCAGTGGCTATCTGAACGGCACCCTGGAAGGTGACCTGCAACCGCTGGCGGAGAACCTGCCGGCCACCGCACTGGTCATTGCCGACGGCTTCAAGGCGGACGCCTCGCTGCCCGATACCCTGACGCTGAATCAATTGCGCCTGAACGCCAGCGGCAATCTCAAGGATGGCTACCAACTGGCCGGCGCTGCCGTGTTGCCCGCCGAGCAAAGCCCGGTGGTACTGACGCTGCGCGGCCGTGTCGACGCCCAGGGCGCGGATATCGCCGCGCTGGACCTGAGTGCCGCCAAGGACCAGCGCGTGGCGCTGACCGGCCGGCTCGACTGGAAGGATGCCTTCGCTGCCAACGCTCAGCTCGACTGGCTCGACTTCCCCTGGCGCCGCCTGTATCCGGCCATCGACGAGCCGCCGGTGAGTGTGCATACCTTCAAAGCCGAAGTGAGCTACAGCGAGGGTGCCTACCTGGGCAACTTCGATGGCGCCTTCAAGGGGCCTGCCGGCGATTTCACCCTGGCCAGCCCGGTGTCGGGCAACCTCTCGGAAGTCTTCCTGCCGTCGCTGAAACTGGTGGCGGGGCAGGGCAAGGCCGAAGGACACCTGAAGGTCGGCTTCGCCGACGCGGTGACCTGGGATGCGGCCCTCGGCCTGTCCGACCTCGACCCGGCCTACTGGCTGGAGGAGATGCCCGGCCGCCTTGGCGGGCCGCTGCGCAGCAAGGGCTCGCTCAAGGGCGACGCGTTGAACCTTGATGCCAACCTCGACCTGCAGGGGCGCCTGCGCGGCCAGCCAGCCATTTTCAAGGCAAATGCCGTGGCGGCTGGTCAGGCGTGGAAGGTCGATGGACTGACGCTGCAACTGGGCGACAACCGCATCAGCGGGCAGGCTGCGCTGGACCAGCGGTTGTCCGGCCGCCTGGATATCGCGCTGAATCGCCTGGGCCAGTTGTGGCCGCAATTGTTCGGCAAGGTCAGCGGCCAGCTCGATCTTGCCGGCACGCTGCAGGCGCCGCAGGGGCAGCTCAAGCTCGACGGCCAGCGCGTCGCCTACGCCGACCAGGGCCTGCGCACGCTGGACCTGACCGCCTCCCTGGATGCCGCCCAGCGCGGCCGGGTCAACCTGACGGCCCAGGGCCTGCGCAGCGGCGATACGGATTTCGGCGTGCTCAAGCTGGACGGCAGCGGCGATCTCAAGCGCCAGCAGCTTGCCCTGAACCTGCAAGGCAAACCGGTGGTGCTCGACCTCGGCCTGGACGGCAACTGGAACGGCAAGGACTGGCGCGGACGCCTCGCGAAAGGCGACATACAGAGCGGCGGACAGGACTGGCGCCTGCAGCAGCCGGCGCGCCTGGAGCGTCTGGCGGACGGGCGCATCAACCTTGGCGCCCATTGCTGGGCCTCCGGCCCGGCCAGCCTGTGCATGGAAGACCAGCGCCTGATGCCCGACCCGCGCCTGCGCATGCACCTGCGCGAGTTCCCGCTGGACAGCCTGGCGCGCTGGCTGCCGGAAGACTTTGCCTGGAAGGGCAAGCTCGACGGCGACGTGCAGCTCGACCTGCCTGGCAGCGGGCCGAACGGTTCGATCCTGATCAATGCCAATAACGGCACCCTGCGCATCAAGGAGCAGGAGGAATGGGTCGACTTCCCCTACCAGCGCCTGCAGCTGGAAAGTCGCCTGACGCCACGGCGCATCGACACCAACCTGCAGTTCCAGGGCGACAAGCTCGGCAGCCTGCAGGCCCAGGTCCAGCTCGATCCGCGCCCGAAGAACAAGCCGGTCAACGGCACCTTCAGCCTCAATGGCCTGGATATCTCCCTGGCCCGGCCGTTCGCGCCCATGGTGGAAACCCTGAAAGGCCATCTCAATGGCAGCGGGCAGATTTCCGGCGGCCTGCTGGCGCCCCGGGTGGACGGCGAACTGCGCCTGAGTGACGGCGAAATTTCCGGTGGCGATCTGCCGACGCGCTTCGAGCAGTTGCAGGTCACCGCGCGGATCGCCGGCGAGCAGGTCGACCTGAGTGGCGACTGGAAGGCGGGCGAGAACGGCAACGGCAGCCTGTCCGGACGCATCGCCTGGGCCAGTGGCCTGGATGTCGACGTGAAGCTGCGCGGCAATCGTTTGCCGGTCACCGTGGAGCCTTACGCCAACCTGGAGGTGGAACCGGACCTCAGCGTGCAGATGGCGGGTGAGAAGCTCGCGGTCTCCGGTTCGGTGCAGGTGCCGCGTGGCGCCATCACCATTCGCCAGTTGCCGCCGTCCACGGTCAAGGTCTCCGACGACACCGTGATCGTCGGCGCGAAGCAGGAACCCAGGAGCGCCTTGGCGCTGAACATGGACATCGACGTCAAGGTCGGCAGCGACAAGCTGACCTTCAGCGGCTTCGGCCTGAATGCCGAACTGGCCGGCCAGGTGCACATCGGCGACAACATGGACACCCGTGGCGAGTTGCGCCTGAACAACGGCCGCTACCGTGCCTACGGCCAGAAGCTGATCATCCGCCGAGCGCGGCTGCTGTTCGCCGGGCCCATCGACCAGCCTTTCCTCGACGTCGAGGCGATCCGCAAGGTCGACGACGTGGTGGCCGGCCTGCGCCTCACCGGCAATGCCGAGCAGCCGCGCAGCGAGGTGTTCTCCGAGCCCGCCATGAGCCAGCAGCAGGCGCTGTCCTACCTGGTGCTGGGGCGGCCGATGTCCAGCGGCGAGGACAGCAACATGCTGGGCGAGGCGGCCCTGGCGCTCGGTCTGGCGGGCAGTGCGCCATTGACCGGCGAGGTGGCGCAGAGGCTGGGTATCCAGGACTTCCAGCTGGACACCGAGGGCACCGGCAACAGCACCAGCGTGGTCGCCAGCGGCCAGCTCTCCGACCGTCTCAGCCTGCGTTATGGCGTGGGCGTGTTCGAGCCGGCCAACACCATCGCGCTGCGCTACCTGCTGAGCAAGAAGGTCTACCTGGAGGCCGCCAGCGGCCTGGCCAGTTCGCTGGATATCTTCTACAAGCGCGACTTCTGAGTGCAGTCGGCAGCGTTGCTGCCGACTCTTCCGCCCCGGCCCCGCCAGCCTTCATGGCCCCTTAAGGTAGCCGGCACAGACTTCCCCCGCCGCCGGACGACGTGGCGCACAAGGGGAGAGTCATCATGCGCCTGGACCTCATCAGGACCCACCTGCTCGAATTCATCAACAAGGGCTTCCCGGCCCGTCAATTGCGCCGGCTGGCCGCGCGCGACCTGCTGCGGGGAGCCGCCGTCGGGCGCCAGGCGTCCAATGCGCTGACCGCGAGCCTGCTGGAGTGGTCCGCGCTGGAGTCCGCCTCTGTGCTGGAACGCCTGGAAAGCCGGCGCGAGGGCCTCAGCGAAACCGAGGCAGAGGAACGCCGCCAGCGCGACGGGCTGAACGAGGTCGACCAGGACCGGCCGATCGGCGCCTGGATGCACCTGTGGTACTGCTACTGCAATCCCTTCAACCTGCTGCTCACCGTGCTGGCGACCATCTCCTGGCTTACCGAGGACGTCGAGGCCGCCGTGGTGATCGGCAGCATGGTGGCTATTTCCACGTTGCTGCGTTTCATCCAGGAGAAGCGCTCCAACCGGGCCGCCGAAAAGCTCAAGGCGATGGTCAGCAACACCGCCACGGTATTCCGCAGCGCCGAGGACGATGGCCCCGCGCTGCGCGTGGAGGTGCCGATCCGTCAACTGGTGCCCGGCGATGTGCTGTGGCTGTCGGCTGGCGACATGGTGCCGGCGGACGTGCGCCTGCTGAGCGCCAAGGACCTCTTCGTCGGCCAGGCTGCACTGACCGGCGAATCCCTGCCGGTCGAGAAGTTCGCTCAGCTGCGCGATGCCCGCCAGGGCAATCCGCTGGAGCGCGACAGCCTGTGCTTCATGGGCACCACGGTGGTCAGCGGCTCCGCCCTGGCGGTGGTGATCGGCACCGGCACGCGCACTTACTTCGGCTCCCTTGCCGAGCGAGTGATCGCCAGCGATCCGACGCCGACCGCGTTCCAGACCGGGGTGAACCGCGTCAGTTGGCTGCTGATCCGCTTCATGCTGGTGATGGCGCCGGTGGTCCTGCTGATCAATGGCTTCACCAAGGGTGAATGGCTGGAGGCCGCGCTGTTCGCGCTGTCCATCGCCGTCGGCCTGACCCCGGAAATGCTTCCGATGATCGTCACCTCGACCCTGGCCAAGGGCGCGGTGGTGCTCAGCAGGCGCAAGGTGATCGTCAAGCGTCTGGACGCCATCCAGAACTTCGGCGCGATGGACATCCTCTGCACCGACAAGACCGGTACCCTGACCCAGGACCGCATCGTCCTCGAACGCCACACCGACGCCTTCGGCCAGGTGCAGGACCGCGTGCTGCAACTGGCCTTCCTCAACAGCCACTACCAGACCGGCCTGAAGAACCTGCTGGACGTCGCCGTGCTCGAACACGTCGAGCTGCGCCATGCGCTCAAGGTGGACAGCCGCTTCCGCAAGCTCGACGAGATTCCCTTCGACTTCGCCCGCCGGCGCATGTCGGTGGTGGTCAGTGAACGCGAGGACAACCACCTGCTGATCTGCAAGGGCGCGCTGGAAGAAGTGCTGGCGGTGTGCGAATCGGTGGAGACCGCCGAGGGTATCGAGCCGCTGACCGGTGCCCGCCTGGACAGCATTCGCGCGGTGGCCGACGAGCTCAACCAGGAAGGCTTGCGGGTGGTCGCCGTCGCCACTCGCGAGTTGCCGCCGACCCGCGATACCTACGGCGTGGCGGACGAGAGCCGGCTGTGCCTGGCCGGCTACATCGCCTTCCTCGATCCGCCCAAGGAAACCACCGCCCCGGCGCTGCGCGCGCTGGCACAGAACGGCGTGGCCGTGAAGGTGCTGACCGGCGACAACGACCGGGTAAGCCTCAAGGTCTGCCGTGATGTGGGCCTGGTGGTCGAGGGTGTGCTGCTCGGCCCGCAGCTGGACGAACTGGACGATACCGCGCTGGGCGAACTGGCCGAGCGCACCACGCTGTTCGCCAAGCTCACCCCCAGTCACAAGGAGCGCCTGGTGCGCGTGCTGCGCGAGCGCGGCCATGTGGTCGGCTTCCTCGGCGACGGCATCAACGACGCTCCGGCGCTGCGCACGGCGGACATCGGCATCTCGGTGGATTCGGCGGTGGACATCGCCAAGGAAGCCGCCGACCTGATCCTCCTGGAAAAGAGCCTGATGGTCCTGGAGGAGGGCGTCATCGAAGGTCGCCGCACCTTCGCCAACATGCTCAAGTACATCCGCATGACCGCCAGCTCCAACTTCGGCAACGTGTTCAGCGTGCTGGTGGCCAGTGCCTTCATTCCGTTCCTGCCGATGCTGCCGCTGCAGCTGCTGGTGCAGAACCTGCTCTACGACCTGTCGCAGGTCGCCATTCCCTTCGACCATGTCGACGACGAGCTGCTGCGCAAACCGCAGCAATGGAACCCGGACGGGCTGGGGCGTTTCATGGTGTTCTTCGGGCCGATCAGTTCGATCTTCGACATCGCCACCTTCCTCGTGCTCTGGCATGTGTTCGGTGCGAACTCACCCGTGCACCAGACGCTGTTCCAGTCCGGCTGGTTCGTCGAGGGACTGATCTCGCAACTGCTGGTGGTGCACATGATCCGCACCCGACGCATTCCCTTCCTGCAAAGCCGCGCCGCCTGGCCGCTGCTGGGCATGACCCTGGTGATCGTCGCGGTGGCGATCTTCCTGCCCATGGGACCGCTGGCGCACTCCTTCCGCATGGAGGCGTTGCCGCTGGGTTACTGGCCTTGGCTGGTGGCCATCCTGCTGGGCTACATGGCGCTGACCCAGGCGGTGAAGGGCTGGTTCGCGCGGCGCTACGGCTGGCAGTGAGCGAAACGGGACGAACGTCCGAACCCGATCACCGCTGGTCACGCGGGCATGGGGTTCAATACACTGCGGCGTCCGTCTTCTCCCGCTGTGAGTCGAGATATTGCCATCGCGAGCCGTTCGCCTGCCGTTGCTCCTGCGTGTGCGCTTCAAGCGCCTGGTCCTGCTGGGCCTGGCGCTGGCCAGCTTGCCGCTGGCTGCCTGCGAAAAGTCACTGCGCTGGGATGACGACCCGCCGTTCAGCATGCAGTTGCCCGACGGCCGCATCGGAGGTCTCTACGTCGAGCTGAACCGTGCCGTGCTGGAGCGCCTGGGTTGCCAGGTGCGCATGGTCAAGCTGCCCTGGGCGCGGGCGTTGAAGGAGCTGGAGCTGGGCCGCCTCGACGTGTTGCCCGGCGCCTTCCGCAAGCCCGAGCGCGAGGTCTATGCCTGGTTCTCCGGTGCCCTGTTGCCGCCCTCGCGCAACATCCTCTTTGTCCGACGCGGTTTGCCCCAGCGCGACAGCCTGCAGCAGCTGTCCGATCTGGCCGGCAGCGGCTTCCGTCTCGGCGCACAGATCGATGTGTCCTACGGCGAACCCTTCCGCCAACTGATGGCCGATCCGGACTACGCCGCGCGTGTGTTCTTCAACCCAAACCGCAGCAACCTCTGGCATATGGTCGACAAGGGGCGCATCGACGGCATCATCGCCGACGAGCACAGCGGCCAGTATGAGCTTCAGCAACTGGGCCTGGCGGGGCGCATCGAACCTACGGGCGTGGTGGTGTCAGCGGAGTCGGCGGAGGTCGCGTTCAGCAAGCGCACCCAGGACGAGGGTTTCGTCCGTCGCTATGCGCAGATGCTCAAGACCCTGGTGGAAGAGGGCGAGGATCGGCGCATCCTGCAGCACTATGTCAGCAATTGACTTCAGGGCTTGCGCCAGAGGTTGATTCGGCGCGCCTTGGCTTCGTGTTCCTCGAACTGGTACTGGCCGACTTCCTCGGACGTCTGCGCGTCGCTCTGCCGCCAGCGTGCGAGGCCGATGCTCAACTGGGCGCGGCCGATATCCAGGGTGTGGCCGCAGTTCGGGCACTCCGCCGGAGTGACCCACACCGCCGCGCGCAGGCTGCCGTCGGCCAGCGGTTCGGCGTGCTTGAGGGTGGCGCTCTTGCCCAGGGCAAGCTGCACCAGGGCTGCGCGGGAACGTTGGCCGAAGGGCTGCTCCAGTTCCGGAGCGGTCACGCCGCGCAGGTGGATGGTGGTGTCGCCACCGTCCGCGCGCTGGCAGTTCAACTGGTCGCCGCTGAAGACGGCCGTCACCTGGCATTCCTCATCCGCGTGGGCGGCGAGGGGAAGGAAGGATAGTACGAGCAGTGCGGCGGGAACGAATCGCATGGAGCCTCCGGTGGACCCCGTCAGCATAACCGCTGCGAGTGTCCACCGGAGCGCCGCTGCAGAGCTTTTACTGGATCAGCGCCATCACCTGTTCGCTGTAGCGTCCGCCGGCGGCGGCGCCGGCCGGGAAGATCGCGTCCAGTTCGAGCAGTTCAGCCTGGGTCAGCGCCAGGTTCACGGCGGCGACGTTCTCCTCCAGGTACTTGCGCTGCTTGGTGCCCGGGATCGGCACGAGGTGCTCGCCCTGGGCCAGCACCCAGGCCAGCGCCAGTTGCGAGGGTTTCACGCCCCGAGCGGCGGCCAGCTCGGCGACCTTGTCCACCAGTTGCAGGTTCTTCGCGAAATTCTCGCCGGTGAAGCGTGGGCTGGAGCGGCGATAGTCATCCTCGGCGAAGTCATCGGGGCTCTTCAACGCACCGGTGAGGAAGCCCCGGCCCAGCGGGCTGTAGGGCACGAAGCCGACTCCCAGGCGCGCACAGGCGGTCAGCACGCCGTTCTCCTCCGGGTCGCGGGTCCACAATGAGTACTCGCTCTGCAGCGCGGTGATCGGGTGGACCCGGTGCGCGCGCTCCAGGGTTTCTGCCGAGGCTTCGCTGAGGCCGAGGAAGCGCACCTTGCCGGCCTTCACCAACTCGGCCATGGCACCGACGGTTTCCTCGATGGGTACATTCGGGTCGACGCGGTGCTGGTAGTAGAGATCGATGTGGTCGGTGCCCAGGCGCTGCAGGCTGCCTTCCACGGCCTGGCGGATGTACTCCGGGCTGCCGTTGGCGCCGCGTACCTGCGGCTGGTCCGGGGTGCGCACGATGCCGAACTTGGTGGCAAGGAAGACCTGTTCGCGCTTGCCCTTCAGGGCGCGGCCGAGCAGTTCCTCGTTGGTGTGCGGGCCATAGATGTCGGCAGTGTCGAGCAGCGTGACGCCCAGTTCCAGCGCGCGGTGCAGGGTGGCGATGGATTCGGCTTCATCGCTGCCGGTGGTGTAGAAGTCGGACATGCCCATGCAACCGAGGCCGATGGCGGAGACGATGGGGCCTTGCGGGCCCAGGCGACGGGTTTTCATGCGGGATTCTCCAGGTGAGGAAAGGGGCAGGACCATTCTTGTTGTTTGTCTGGCATGGATAAACCAGCGGATTACGGTTTAACTATTCGGTATGGATGAATAATCGGAGCGTGTTATGGACCGCTTGCAGGCCATGCAGGTCTACACCCGCATCGTCGAACTCAGGGCCTTCGGCAAGGCGGCGGACAGCCTCCAGCTGCCGCGCGCCAGCGTGACCCAGCTGATCCAGCAATTGGAGACGCACCTGGGCGTGCAACTGCTGCGCCGCACCACCCGGCAGGTGAGTGTCACCGCCGACGGGCAGGCTTACTACGAGCGCTGCGTGCGCCTGCTGGAGGATCTGGAGGAAGCGGAGAACTGCTTCTCCGACTCCCCCGACAACCCGCGCGGCAAGCTGCGCATCGACCTGCCCAGCTCGCTGGGGCGGCTGGTGGTGATCCCGGCGCTGCCGGAGTTCTGCCGGCGCTACCCGCAGATCGAGCTGGAGCTGAGCCTGAACGACCGCCAGGTGGACCTGGTTCGCGAGGGGGTGGACTGCGTGCTGCGCGCCGGAGAATTGCCGGATTCCAGCCTGGTCGGCCGGCGTATCGCCGAGCTCGAGCAACTCACCTGCGTGGGGCGCGCCTACGCGCAGGAGTTCGGGCTGCCCGAGCATCCGCAGCGGCTCGAAGGGCACTTGGCGGTGAACTATCAGTCGGCTTCCAGCGGGCGCATCTTCGACCTGGAGTTCCGCTTCGACGGCCAACTGCGTACCCAGCGGTTGCCCAGCCGGATCACGGTGAACAACGCCGATGCCTACATCGCCGCCTGTCGTGCCGGTTTCGGGATGATCCAGGCGCCGCGCTACCACTTGCGCGAGGGGCTGGCCAGCGGTGAGCTGCTCGAAGTACTGCGCGCCTGGCAGCCGCCACCGTTGCCGGTCAGCGTGCTGTATCCAGTGCGCCGGCAGATGTCGCGGCGCCTGCGGGTGTTTTCCGACTGGCTCGGCGGTTTGTTCGAGGCGGGCATCGGCTGAGCCGTCGCTCGTCGGAAAGCTGCCGGCGAAACCTGCCGCCGTCACTGTGCTGGCTATGCTCAAGGCCGCCGTAGAGCGGTTTGCAGTCGCTGAAGTTGCGGCGTTTCTTTTCAACTACTCCCTGAAGGAAACGACCCAAATGAGCATCGTGAAAGCGAAAGATGGCACCGAGATCTTCTACAAGGATTGGGGCAGCGGGCAGCCAGTGGTGTTCTCCCATGGCTGGCCGCTCAATGCTGACGCCTGGGACGCGCAGATGCTGTTCCTGGTGCAGAAGGGCTACCGTGTCATCGCCCATGACCGGCGCGGCCATGGACGCTCGGGCCAGCCGGCCAATGGCAATGACATGGATACCTACGCCGACGACCTGGCGGCGGTGATCGAGGCACTTGACCTCAAGGGCGCCACACTGGTGGGCCACTCCACCGGTGGCGGCGAGGTGGCGCACTACATCGGCCGGCATGGCACCAAGCGGCTTTCCGGCGCCGTGCTGATCGGTGCGGTGCCGCCGCTGATGCTCAAGACCGCCGCCAACCCCGGTGGTTTGCCGATCGACGTGTTCGACGGCATCCGCAAGGGCGTGAAGGAAGACCGCTCGCAGTTCTTCAAGGACCTGGCGCTACCTTTCTACGGCTACAACCGGCCGGGTGTGAAGGTTTCCCAGGGAGTCATCGACAACTTCTGGCTGCAGGGCATGATGGGCGGGCACCTGGGCTTGTACCTGTGCGTCCGTGAGTTCTCCGAAGTGGATTACACCGAGGACCTGAAGAAGATCGACGTGCCGGCGCTGATCCTCCACGGCGATGACGATCAGATCGTGCCCATTGGCGCCGCCGGCCAGCGCTCTGTCGAGCTGGTGCAGAAAGGTGAGCTGAAGGTGTACAAGGGCGGGTCGCACGGCATGTGCACCACCATGGCCGACCAGGTGAACGCGGATCTGTTGGGCTTCCTCAATCGCTGAAGCCATTCGCGAGCAAGCTCGCTCCTGCAGGAGTAGCGCACAGGCAGTTGTAGGAGCGAGCCTGCTCGCACACCCACTTCTTAATGAACATGCTGGAGTGCGTTCACCAGCGTCCCCTGGGGATCGCGCACGAAGAACCGCCGCACGCCCCAGGGCTCGAGGGTCAACGCATAGACAATCTCGTGGCCGGCGGCCTGGGCACGCTGATACACCTCATCGAGATTGTCCACCTCGATGGACAGGCCTGGCACCGGCGCGCCGGAGCCCCCTTCGCTGGCCAGGCTCAACTGCGCGAGTGCGCTTTCGCCGCTGGCGAGCGTGATCAGCCAGCCGTGGTCCATCACGATCTCTAGGTCGAACAGTTCGCGATAGAAACGCGCGACTTCGGCAGGCTCGCCGGCGGCGAGGTTGGCGACGATGCGGCGGACGGTCATGGCGGAGCTCCGATAAGGACAACCGCCAGCATAGACCCTCAGTGTGCCGGGCGTGCCGGCGGCATCCGCCGACGATGGATGCGGTAGAACTGGTAGAGCACACCGACGACGAAGACCAGCAGCGCGATAGTCACCGCTGTTTGCACCGGTGGCGAATCCGGACCCTGGCCGATGGGGTTCGACGGCGGCAGGCGCGACAGCGATTCGTTGAGCGTCGGGATCATCATCAGGAAGAAGCTGAAGCTCATCGCCGCCGTTTCCACGTACTCGCCCAGGCCGCCGAGGGCGCCGACGCGCTGCGCGTAGCTGCCCACCGCAATGGCGACCAGGCAGAGGATGCCGATGGCGTGCCCCGCGTTGAAGCCGCCGGTACTGGAGAGTCCGAATGCCGTCAGCACGCCGAGGATCATCCCGTAGACATACCACCTGCCGACACGGCTGCGCGGGTCGATGCGCCCCGCCTGATAGAACGCCCAGATGCCCGCGACCAGGGGCACCAGGCTGATGGCGGTATGCACGATACCCAGGGTGGAAAGGGGGTTGGCCATGACGAACGCCTCCGCAGTGAGCACAGGGACGCCACGCATCCACGAGCTGTGCCGGGGCACGGAGGGGCGGGTGTGTTGTCAGGTTAGACGCAACCCGCGTCGGAGCGGGGCCGTGGCGGATTCAGCCGACGAACGTCACAGCCGCTTGTTCAGCCAGCGCGCCAGGCGGTCGCCGCCGAACTGGATCAGGGTCACCAACGCCACCAGCAGGATGATCACGGTGAGCATCACCTGTGTATCGAAGCGCTGGTAGCCGTAGCGGTAGGCCAGGTCGCCGAGGCCGCCAGCACCGATGGCGCCCGCCATGGCCGAGGAGTTGATCATGGTCACCAGGGTGATGGTGAAGCCGGCGACGATGCCTGGCCGTGCCTCGGGCAGCAGCACGTTCCAGATGATGTGCCGGGGTTGGCAGCCCATCGCCTGCGCGGCCTCGATCAAGCCGTGGTCGACCTCGCGCAGGCTGACTTCGGCGATGCGCGCGAAGAACGGCGTGGCGGCGATGGTCAGCGGCACGACCGCGGCCCAGACGCCGTAGCTGGTGCCGACGATCAGACGGGTGAAGGGGATCAGCGCGACCATCAGGATCAGGAACGGGATCGAGCGCAGCACATTGACCACGCTGCCCAGGCTCTGGTTGACCAGGCGCGCCTGGAAGATCCCGCCGGGGCCGGTGGTGACCAGCACCAGGGCCAGCGGAATGCCCACCAGCAGGACGATGGCCGAGGATGCGCCGATCATCAGCAGAGTGTCGAGCAGGCCTTGCAGCAGGCGGTCAGGCATGGGTGAGCACCTCCAGGCGATCGGCAACATCGCGGGCGCGTTCGAGCAGTTGCGCAGCGCTGGTTGCGGGCGCGGCGACGCTCAGCAGCAGGCGACCAAGGGCGCGGCCCTGAATACGTTCGATGCCGCCGTGCAGCAGACTGATGCGGCTGCCCAGTGCCTGGGCAATGGCCAGCAGGTCGGGCTCCTGCTCGCGTACACCGGTGTAGTGCAGGTCGAGGATGACCTCGTCGTCCGACGGATTTTCCAGCCGCGCCAGCAGGTCCGGCGGCAGGTGCTGCTGCAGCGAGCCGAGCAGGGTGCGGCTGACTTCGTGCTGCGGGTTGCCGAAGACCTCCCAGACGTCGCCTTGCTCAACGATGCGGCCCCGTTCGAGCACCACCACGCGGTCGCAGATTTCCCGGATCACCGCCATCTCGTGGGTGATCAGCACGATGGTCAGGCCGAGGCGGCGGTTGATGTCGCGCAGCAGGGCGAGGATGGCCTGGGTGCTCTCCGGGTCCAGCGCCGAAGTGGCCTCGTCGCAGAGCAGGATTTCCGGCTGGTGCACCAGCGCGCGGGCAATGCCGACGCGCTGCTTCTGCCCGCCGGAGAGTTGCGCCGGGTAGGCGTGGCGCTTGTCCTGCAGCCCTACGAGCTGTAGCAGTTCGTCCACCCGCTCGGCGATGCGCGCCTTGGGCACGCCGGCCACGCGCAGGGGCAGGGCGATGTTCTGCGCGACCGTCTTGGCCGACATCAGGTTGAAGTGCTGGAAGATCATGCCGACGCGGCGGCGCAGGCCGACCAGTTGCTGGGCGTCGAAGGCGCCGATGTCCTCGCCGTCGATCAGCACCTGGCCGACGCTGGGTTGCTCCAGGCGGTTGAGGGTGCGGATCAGCGAGCTCTTGCCGGCGCCGCTGCGGCCGATGATGCCGAACACTTCGCCACGGCGGACGGAGAGTTCGATATCGCTCAGTGCCTCCACCGGGCCGTGGTGGCCGGCGTAGGTCTTGCCCAGGCCGCGCAGGGCGATGTGCTGGGTGGCGAGTTCGAGGTTACGGTTGAAGCTGACCATGGTGGGGGCCTGTTCTGGAGTTCGGAGAAGGCTGGTTGCCCTCTCCCTTCAGGGAGAGGGCTGGGGATAGGGAAAAAGCTCCGCCTCGGCTTCGCAGAAGAAGACATTTACCCTTACCGATGAACGTCGGCGCGCTCACTGCCAGCCGGGTTGGTAGAGCGAGCCATGGGCCTTGTCCAGCGCGGCGCGCACCTGCGGTGAATGCTGGTAGAGGTCGACGAATTTCTTCAGCTTGCCGTCCGGGTCCTTGTAGTCATCGCGGGTGACGAACTGGATGACGTACTCCTTGTTCTCGATACCGTCGAACAGCAGCGCGCTGTTCGGATCGATGGTGCCGGCCAGGCGGATATAGTGCGGGTAGCCCTGGGCCAGGTCGACGTCATCCAGCGCGCGCACCAGCTGCACGGCTTCCAGTTCGATGATCTGAATGTGCCTGGGGTTGGCGACGATGTCGTCCAGCGTCGCCTTGTAGCCCACTCCATCCTTGAGCTTGAGCAGCCCGGCCTTCTGCAGCAGCTGCAGGCCGCGGCCGCCATTGATGGGGTCGTTGGCGATGGCGACCTTGGCGCCCTCGGGCAGGTCGGCGATGGCCTTGTATTTGGTCGAATACAGGCCGACGTTGTTGATGATCCCCGGTGCGAAGGCCTTCAGGTGCAGCCCGCCTTCGCGGTTGGCGTTTTCCAGGAAGGGCGTGTGCTGGAAGTAGTTGGCATCGATGTCGCCGTGGTCGAGGGTGATGTTCGGTGCATTCCAGTCGGTGAATTCCACCAGCTCGACCTTCAGGCCTTGTGCGGCGGCTTCCTTCACCGCCACCTCCAGCGGAGGGGCGAAGGCGGCGGTGGTGCCCAGGCGCAGGGTATCGGCGGCCTGGGCGAGGCCGGCGGCGAGGAGGCTCAGCGAGAGGCCGAGGGTGAGCTTGAAGCGTGCATGCATGGCAACGAATCCTTATGGGGTTTAGAGCCTGACGGCCTTTTAAAGAGAGAAGGCTGGAGTCGCTCCAGTGGCGGTTGCCTGGCGATAGCTCGCGCCGACGTGCTGCGCGGGCAGTCGGGCGCGGCCGGCGCCGAAGAGTTTTTCCCGCAGGGTGCCGGCCTCGTAGGCGGTCTTGTAGGCGCCGCGGTTCTGCAATTCGGGCACCACCAGCTCAATGAAGTCGGCGTAGCTTTCCGGCTCCACGGTGCGGGTGAGGTTGAAGCCGTCCAGGCCCGCCTCGTTGATCCAGCCCAGCAGCTCGTCCGCTACCTGCACCGGGTCGCCCACCAGCGTGGTGTAGCGGCCGCCGAGGGTGAACTGTTCCAGCAACTGGCGCACGGTGGCGTCGGTACGGGCCACGGTCAGGGCCTTGGTGGCGGACTCGATGGCATTGGTCTTTTCGTAGCGGATCGGCTCGTCCAGCGCGTAGCGCGAGAAGTCTATGCCGGTGGTGCTGGCGAAGTGCGCAAGCCCGGCCTCGGCGCTGGCGAAGCGGCGGTACTCGGCGAGCTTGTCGCGCGCCTCGGCCTCGGTCGCTGCGACGATGACGTTGATGCCCATGAACACCTTGATGTCGCCCGGCCGACGCCCCGCGTCCACTGCCGCCTGGCGGATGCGGTCCACCAGCACGCGGGTGGCTTCACGGCTCTGTGCCGAGACGAACACGCACTCGGCGTGGCGTGCTGCGAAGGCGAGCCCGCGATTGGACGCGCCGGCCTGGAACAAGAGTGGCGTGCGCTGCGGCGATGGCTGGCTGAGGTGGTAGCCCTCGACGTCGAAGAACTCGCCGTGGTGGCGGACCTTGTGCACCTTGCCCGGCTGCGCATAGAGGCGGCGCTGGCGGTCGGCGATTACCGCGTCGTCTTCCCAGCTGCCTTCCCAGAGCTTGTAGAGCACCTCCAGGTATTCGTCGGCGCGGTCGTAGCGGCGGTCGTGGTCGATCTGCCGGTCCTGGCCCATGGCGCGGGCGGTGCTTTCCAGGTAGCCGGTGACGATATTCCAGCCGACCCGGCCATCGCTCAGATGGTCGAGTGTGGAGAGGCGCCGGGCGAACGGGTAGGGTGCCTCGTAGGTGAGGTTGGCGGTGACGCCGAAGCCCAGATTTTGCGTAACGCCGGCCATGGCCGAGACCAGCATCAGCGGGTCGTTCACCGGCAGCTGGATGGCCTCCTTCGCGGTGAGCTCGATGCCGTTCTGGTAGACGTCGTAGACGCCGAGGATATCGGCCAGGAACAGGCCGTCGAACAGGCCTTTCTCCAGCAGGCGGGCGAGCTCGGTCCAGTGGCTGAGCCTGTTGAAGTCCGTCGAGCGGTCGCGCGGGTGGGTCCACAGGCCGTGGTTGATATGGCCGACGCAATTCATGCTGAAGGCGTTGAGGAGAATCTGTTTCTGGCTCATAGGGTTCCCCGGCGCGGCGGGAGCTTGCCGTTGAGGTAGTAGTTGCCCACCGCGAAATACTTCCAGCGCGCCGGGTCGTGCAGGGTGTGCACGCGGGCGTTGCGCCAGTGGCGATCCAGGCCCAGTTCGGCGAGGCTGGCGCGGCTGCCGCCCAGTTCGATCAGCTTGCTGCCGGCGAGCAGCGAGACTTCGGTGGTAATGGCGCGCGCCTCGGCCACGGCGATGGACGCGGCGGCAACGCTTTCGGCAGTCGGCTCGGCGGTGGCTGCGTCGAGCACTCGGCCGGAGCGGTCCAGCAGCGCTTCGGCGGCATGCAGGCGGATCGCCAGGCGGCCCACCTCGTTGATCGCCAGCGGATCATCGCTGGCCTTGTCCACGCCCGAATCGATCCACGGCCGTGCCTTCTCGCGCAGGAAGGTCAGCGTGTCTTCATAAGCGCCCCGAGCGATGCCGACATCGATGGCCGCGTGCAGAATCTGTGCGTAAGGGCCAACGGTGGTCGGGCGCTCGAAAGCAGCCTGGAACGAGACGATGTCGTCCTCGCCGACCTGCGCGCCATCGAACACCACGCTGCCGCTGCCGGTGGTGCGCTGGCCGAAGCCGGACCAGTCGTCGATGATCTCGACGCCCGGGGTGTCGCGCGGGATGAAGGCGAATTGCTGCAGGCCATCGTCATCGATCACCAGCGTCGGAATGCGCTGCGCATACAGCGCGCCGGTACAGTAGAACTTGCGGCCGTGAATGCGCAGGCGGCCGTCCTCGCGCTTGAGGCGCGTGGTGCGATCATGGGCGGTACGGGTGCCGATCTCCGCCAGCGCATTGCCGAAGCGCACGCCGGCCAGCACCTCGGCGAACAGGCGGGCTTTCTGCTCGTCGTTGCCATTCACCCGCAGCAGTTCGATGGCATAGAAATGGTTCTGCGGAATCTGCCCCAGCGAGCCGTCGGCGGCGGAGATGATGGCGATCACCCGCGCCACGGTGACGCGGGAGACGCCCGCGCCGCCATACTCGCGCGGCACGGTGATGCCCCACAGGCCGGAGCGGCTGAAGCGTTCTAGTTCGTCCCACGGCAGGCGCCGCTCGCGGTCGCGGGCGATGGCGCCTGCGCGGAAGTCGGCGGCCAAGGCGCGGGCGACGTCGAGGGCTTCGTCGTCGCTGCGGATGATGTGGACGGGATTTGGCTGTACGAGACTGTTCATCGGCGCTCCTCAGATCCAGGAATGTCGCGCCGGGCGGGCGCCGTTGAGGTGGTAGGCGCCAACCGCCTGGACCTTCCAGCGCACCGGGTCGTGCAGGGTGTGCACGCGGGCGTTGCGCCAGTGGCGGTCGAGGTTGAACTCGGCGAGGGTGGCGCGGCTGCCGGCCAGTTCGAAGAGCTTCTCGCTGGCGGCCAGGCTGATCTCGGTGGTCAGCACCTTGGCCTCGGCCACGGCGATGGACGCGCGGGCGGCGGACTCGTCGTCGACGGGGCGTGCGCTGACTTCGTCGAGCACATGGCCGGCGCGTTCCAGCAGCGCCTCGGCGGCGTGCAGTTCGACCTGCAGGCGGCCGATCTCGAAGAGGGTGAAAGGCTCTTCGCTGGCCTGCTCGACGTTGGCGTCGATAAAGGGGCGGGTGCGCGTGCGGATGAAGTCGATGGCGTCTTCCAGGGCGTTCGCCGCGATGCCGGCATCAATGGCGGCCTGGATCAGTTGCGAGACGGCGCCCTGGATGTTCGGGATGTCGGCCAGGCGACCGTTGTGGATCACCAGCGAGTCGGCGACGGGTGCGTTATCCAGCAGCACGGTGCCGCTGGCGGTGGTGCGCTGGCCGAAGCCGGACCAGTCGTCGACGATGCGCAGGCCATCCACGCCACGTTCGACGAAGCCCATGACCGCGCGGCCGTCTTCGTCGATGGCTTTCACCGCGACCCAGTGGGCGAACAGCGCGCCGGTTGAATAGAACTTCTCGCCACTGACGCGGAACTGCTCGCCGTCGCGCACCAGTCGTGCCTTGAGTTCGAGGGTGTTCCTGGTATTACGCTCGGGGCCGGCATTGCCGATGCGCCGGCCGTTGAGTACGCCGCCGAACAGCACGCGCTTCTGTGCGTCGCTGGCGACGTTGTCGATGACGTTGAGCAGGCCGAACTGGTTCTGCGGGATCTGCCCCAGAGCCGGGTCGGCGGCACAGATCACGCGGAAGACTTCGGCCACGGTGGCGTAGGAAACTTGCGCGCCGCCGTACTCGCGGGGAATGCTGATGCCGCCCAGGCCGAGGGCGGTGAAGTGTTCCAGTTCGCTCCAGGGCAGCGCGCGCTCGCGGTCGCGCGCGGCGGCTCCGGGTTTCGCCAGGCGGGCCACTTCGTGGGCGGCTTCGATGGCCTGGGCGTCGTTGCTGATACGGCGCGCCGGGAGTAGCCGGGGCGCCTGGTCACGAAGGTCCTTGGGTGCGGATTCGTTGGTCATGCGTTGCCTTCTTTTTTGCTTTTGTTGCTGCCGGTGGTATCGAGGTCTGGCGAGCTAGAGCCAGGCAAGGCGGGCAGGGACTCGGAAGTGCTGTTCACTCCAGTGAATGAGCATTGCGAGTCCCTGCCCAGCGCGGCATGGCCGACGCTCAGCAGACCGTTTCCGGAGCTCGATCAGAACGCCGGCGCAATCTCGCCCTTGTAGCGGGTCAGGATGAACTGGCGGACCTCCGGCGAATTCAGCACCTTGGCCAGCTTCTGGATGCCTGGGTCCTGGATGTTGTCCGGACGCGCCACCAGGAACTCGGCGTAGAGGTCCTTGCCTTTCTCCACGATCAGCGCGCTCTTGGTGTCGATGCCTGCTTCCAGGGCGTAGTTGGCGAAGATGAAGGCCAGGTCCACCTGCTTCACGGCGCGGGCGAGCAGGGCACCTTCCAGTTCACGGATCTTCAGGTGTTTGGGGTTGTCGGTAATGTCGCGCTCGGTGGATTGCGGATTGCTCGGATCCTTGAGCTTGATCAGGCCACTCTCGGCCAGCAGTACCAGGGCGCGGCCGGTGTTCACCGGGTCGTTGGGGATGGCCACGCTGGCGCCGTCGGGCAGTTCGGCGAGGGACTTGTACTTGGTGGAGTAGGCGCCGAACGGCTCGATGTGGATGCCCACCACCGGCACCAGGTCGGTGTGGCGGGTCTTGTTGAAGTCATCGAGGAACGGGCGGTACTGGTAGTAGTTGGCGTCGAGGTTCTTCTGCGCGAGTTGCAGGTTGGGCTGGATGAAGTCGGTGAAGACCTTGATGTCCAGGTCGACGCCTTCCTTGGCCAGTTCCGGTTTGACGAACTCGAGGATTTCCGCGTGCGGCACCGGGGTGGCGCCGACAACGAGTTTTTCCCCTGCGTGGGCGGAGAAGGCGACGACGGCCGCCAGAATGGCGATGGCCTTTTTCATGGGTGTTGCTCCTTGGCAATAGTGGGTGGGCCGTCGTGGTGTGGACGTGGGGCCTTGATGGCAGCGGAGCCCGGCTGCCGGCGGGTGTTCTGGGTGCCGCTCCCGGAGAGGGAGTGGGCGGGGATTTCAGCGCCGGGTGTAGCGCGCCACCAGTCGGTCGCCGCTCATCTGCAGGGCCTGCACCAGCAGGATCAGCAGGGCGACGGTGATGATCATCACGTCGGTCTGGAAGCGCTGGTAACCGAAGCGGATCGCCAGGTCGCCGAGGCCGCCGCCGCCGATCACGCCGGACATCGCGGTGTAGTCCACCAGCACGATGGCAGTCACGGTGACGGCAGCGATCAGCCCGGTGCGGGCTTCCGGTAGCAGCGTGTGCCAGATGATCTGCCAGGTGCTGGCGCCCATCGCCTGGGTGGCTTCCACCAGGCCGCGGTCGACTTCGCGCAGGGCGGTTTCCACCAGCCGCGCGAAGAACGGCGTGCAGCCCACCACCAGTGGCGGGATGGCGCCGGGCACGCCCAGCGAGGTGCCGGTGACCAGCGTGGTGACCGGGATCAGCACGATCAGCAGGATGATGAACGGCAGCGAACGCAACATGTTCACCACCACCGACAGGGCGCGGTACAGGCCGGGTTTCTCGTGCAGCTGGCGCTTGCCGGTGAGGTACAGCAACACGCCCAGCGGCAGGCCCAGCAGCACGGTGAAGGCCAGCGCGCCGCCGAGCATGGCCAGGGTGTCCAGGCAGGCCTGGGCGAGGTCGTGCCAGTCGAGGTTGCGGAACCAGCCGTCCATCATTCGCGGCCCCTGCGCAGCTTGGCGGCGCGGTGCGAAGCGCCCAGGCGGTCGCCCTGGCCGAACAGCTTGTTGCGTAGCGTGCCCTGTTCGTACTCGCGCTTGAACAGGCCGCGCGCCTGCAGTTCCGGAACAAGCAGGTCGACGATGTCGACGAAGGTTTCCGGCGCCACCAGGCTGGAGAGGTTGAAGCCGTCCACGTCGGTTTCCTCGACCCAGGCCTGCAGCTGATCCGCCACGGTCTGCGGCGAACCCACCAGCAGCGGGCCGTCACCGCCCAGTGCGCAGTAGTCGGCGATCTCGGCGGCGGTCCACTGGCGCTGCGGGTCGGCAGCGCTGAAGGCGTCCACCGCGGACTGGATGGCGTCGCTCTGTACGTGGCGCAACACCTGGTCCGGCGCGTACTGGCCGAAGTCGATGCCGGTCCAGCCGGAGACCAGCGCCAGGGCGCCTTCGCGGTCGCTGTACTGGCGATAGTCTTCCAGCTTGGCCAGTGCCTCGGCGTCGGTCGGCGCGACGATCACGGTAAGCTGGTTCAGGACCAGCACGTCGTCGGGCTGGCGACCGGCTTCCACGGCGAGGCGTCGCAGGTCGGCCACCTGGTCGCGGAGGATGTTCTTCGTCGGCGCGGCGACGAACACGCACTCGGCATTGCCGGCGGCGAAGGCCTTGCCGCGGCTGGAGGCGCCGGCCTGGTACAGCACCGGCGTGCGCTGCGGCGATGGCTGGCTGAGGTGGAAGCCGGGCACCTCGAAGTGTTCGCCCTTGTGCTCGATGGGGTGGACCTTGCGCGGGTCGGCGTAGACGCCGCTCTTGCGGTCGGCGACCACGGCGTCATCGTCCCAGCTGGCTTCCCAGAGCTTGTAGCAGACCTCCAGGTACTCGGCGGCCAGGGCGTAGCGCTGCTGGTGGTTGAGCTGCTGCTTCAGCCCCAGGTTGCGCGCGCCGCTGTTGAGGTAGGAGGTGACGATGTTCCAGCCGGCTCGGCCACGGGTCAGATGATCCAGCGTGGACATGCGCCGGGCGAACGGGAACGGGTGTTCGAACGACACCGAGGCGGTGATGCCGAAGCCCAGGTGCTCGGTGGCCGCGGCCATGGCCGGGACGATCTGCAGCGGGTCGTTGGCCGGCACCTGGGCGCCGGCGCTCAGCGCGGCGTCAGCGTTGCCGTGGTAGACGTCGTAGACGCCCAGCACGTCGGCCAGGAACAGGCCGTCGATCCTGCCGCGTTCGAGGGTTTTCGCCAGTTCGATCCAGTAGTGGATGTCGGTGTAGCGCGCGACCTGCTGGTCGCGCGGGTGGCGCCAGAGGCCGGGCGAGAGGTGGCCGACGCAGTTCATGGCGAAGGCGTTGAGGCGAATCTGCTTGCTCATGGCGATGGCCTCAGTTCCAGTCGTGGCGCGGCGGGCGCTTGTCGTTGAGCAGCCAGTTGCCGACCAGGTGGTACTTCCAGCGCACCGGGTCGTGCAGGGTGTGCACGCGGGCGTTGCGCCAGTGGCGGTCGAGGGCGTGGCGGGCAAGGGTGGAGCGGGTGCCGCCCAGCTCGAACAGCTTGTTGGCGGCATCGATGGCGACTTCGGTGGTCAGCACCTTGGCCTTGGCCACGGCAACCGAGGCGCGGGCCACGCTGTCTTCGTCCGGCGCCGGGCGAGCGGCGTCCATCACCCTGCCGGCGCGTTCCAGCAGGGCATCGGCGGCTTCGATGCGGATGCCCAGTTCACCGACCTGGATGATGGTCAGTGGGTCTTCGCTGGCCCTCTCCACGCCGGCGTCGATCCACGGGCGCGCCTGTTCGCGGACGAAGGCGATGGTGTCGCGCAGCGCAGCGCGGGCAATGCCGGCGTCGATGGCGGCGGTGGTGATCTGCGCGAACGGGCCGGCCAGGGTCGGCACGTCGTAGGAGCGGTGGGTAGGGAAGACGTTGAACGCCGGCACCCGCAGGCCGTCCACCAGCACGGTGCCGCTGGAGGTGGTGCGCTGGCCGATGCTGGCCCAGTCGTCGACGATCACCAGTCCCGGCGTGCCGCGCGGGACGAAGGCCAGCTGGGCGTTGCCCTGTTCGTCCAGGCCCAGCACGCCGAGCCAATGGGCGTATAGCGAGCCGGTGCAATAGCCCTTGCGGCCGTCGAGCACGACATGATCGCCGTCACGGCGCAGGCGGGTCTGGATGTCCTGCACGGTCTTGCCGCCGGTTTCCGACAGTGCGTTGGCGAAGCGGTTGCCCTTGAGCGCGAGGTCGAAGAAGAAGCGCTTCTGTTCGTCGCTGCCCTGCAGGCGGATGTCTTCCAGCAGGCAGTAGTGGTTCTGTGGAATCTGCCCCAGCGACGGGTCGGCGGCGGAGATGATGGCGATGACTTCCGCCAGCGTGGCGTAGGACACCTCGGCGCCGCCAAAGGCGCGCGGCACGGTGATGCCCCACAGGCCGCTGTTGGAGTAGACCTCGACCACTTCCGGGGGGACTTCGCGGTTGCGGTCGCGCTCGGCGGCGCCTTCGAGCAGGAAGGCGGCGACCTTGTGGGCGACGTCGATGGCCTCGGCGTCGGAGGTGATTACCTGGGCGTTCGGCTCACGGATGTCGTAGTGGGCGGATTCGGGGAGTTGGGACATGGCAGTACAGCGACCTCGGGGCAGATGAATCGGCCCGGTGTTCGGGCCTGTCTGTTCAGGTCATTGCACAAGCTGTGCCGTAATTTAAAAGTCTTTTAAATCAATAGTTTGGCGTTTTTGGTAAACAGTTGAGACGCTGGGCGAACAGCAAAGTGTTGGGCGAGTGTTGCTGTGGCAACAGTGGCGGAGCAGGGATATACCTTGGCGGATTGGAGCGGCCTGACGCCCATCGCGGATGGAGTCCGCTGCTAACGGAAGTTTCCATCGGGTGTAGCAGCGGACTTCGTCCGCGATGGTCGGCAAACCTAAACTGGTTGATCAACCCGCTCCTGGCAGACATCGATCCAGTCCGCCGCCACCAGCTCCGCCATGCGCTGCGGCCCGATCCGCACGGCGCTGTGCACCGCGCCAGCGGCCGGCAGCACCTCGTCGAACGCCTGCAACGACACATCGCAATACACCGGCAACGGCGTCGCCAGGCCGAACGGGCAGACCCCGCCCACGGGGTGGCCGGTCAACTCCACGACTTCCTCGGCACCGAGCATCTTCGCCTTGCCGCCAAAGGCTTCCTTGAGCTTGCGGTTGTCCAGCCGCGCATCGCCGCGCGCCACCACCAGCACGGTGCGTTCGCCGACGCGCAGGGATAGCGTCTTGGCGATGCGGCCCGGCTCCACGCCGTGGGCCTCGGCGGCCAGGGCGACGGTGGCGGTGCTGGTTTCCAGCTCGATGATGGCGATGTCGGGGGCCTTTTCGGCGAAGAAGGCGCGAACCGATTCCAGGCTCATGGGGCAATGCTCCGTATCTTGCGAAAAGGTCTGAATCTAAGAAGCGCGGAGAAGACTGTCCAGCCCGGAAGGCTAGCGTCCGTGGATGAGCAGGGTTTCGATGTCCGGTACGTGCAGCGCCTGCTCGGCGTTCACCAATGCCAATCGCGCCGCGAAAATCCGTAGTTCCCGATCGGCGGCATGCACGGCGCGCATCAGTTCGCTCAATGGTACCGTGACCGAATGCAGCGGCGGGGGCGGGGCAAAGCCCTCGCCCGGCCCGTTGAAGTCGAAATGGGCGGACTGGTTGCGGCGACTGATGTCGGGCGAAGGGTGGCCGCTGTACAGGTAGGCACCCTTGCCAGCGGCGATGCGCTTCCAGCTGTGCAGGTCGCCCAGGTCGCTGCAGCACTGCGGGAACAGCACATCGAGACTGCCGATCCGCAATACATAGCCGCCGGGCAAGGGCTGGATCTGTTTCCAGTTCCCCGAGCCCGCCAGCCCCTCTTCACAGTGCAGCCGTATCAGGCGCGAGATGTCAGCATCGCTCAGCTCGGCGATACGGTGGAATGCGCTTCCCGGCCGGTAGGGCCTGAGGCTCGGATCGAAGCCGCTGGCCCTCAGATTGCGCTCATGGAAGGCCCGCCAGCTTTCCACGTGCTCCCAGTACGGCCCCTCGGTCGGCACCGGCACGGAGTCGACCAGGTAGAACAGTTCGATGACGGGAATGAGCTGGACCTGCATGGGGGCGCCCGGAGTTTTCCGAACGGCACGTTCTAATGGCGTTGGCCCTGGGCGTCCATAGCGAATTTTCCCATTTCTGCGGCTGCGGTCCTTGGCGCGACCTATGCTCAAAGCCCTCGCAGTACCCCTGAGAATATTTTTGCGTGGGCTGTCGATTCGTCGTCCTGCCCTTCGACTATTCGTCAGGAACCGGATGAAACCGGCCGCCACGCTGGCAATTACAAGAGAATGACAAGAGGAGAAAACCCATGCGTTTCATGGTGATCGTCAAAGCCACCGCCGACTCCGAGGCGGGTGTGATGCCCAAGGAAGAACTGCTCGCCGCCATGGGGGCGTTCAACGAAGAACTGGTCAAGGCCGGGGTGATGCTGGCGGGCGAAGGGCTGCACCCCAGCGCCAAGGGCGCGCGGGTGCGCTTCGATGGCGCTTCGCGGCAGGTGATCGACGGCCCGTTCGCCGAAACCAAGGAGCTTATCGCCGGCTTCTGGATCATGCAGACCGCGTCGTTGCAGGAGTGCATCGACTGGGTCAAGCGCTCGCCCAATCCCTTCGATGGTGAGTCCGAGATCGAAATCCGGCAGATCTTCGAGGCCGAGGACTTCGGTGCCGAATTCACCCCTGAATTGCGTGAGCAGGAAGAGCGTCTGCGCGCCGAAATCGCCAGCAAATCCTGAATCTGGAGGATACCGCCATGTTGATGAATGCCTATCTGGTCTTCGATGGAAACTGCGAGGAAGCCTTCCGTTATTACGCCGAGGTGCTGCGCGCAGAGCTGCCGGCGCTGATGCGCTTCTCCGATGCGCCGGGTTGCGAGGACATGCCCGAGGCCTTGAAGAACCGCGTCATCCACGTCCGCCTGGAAGTGGATGGCCATGTGCTGATGGGATCGGACGCCTCGCCCCAATGCGGCCAGTACGAAGGAGTGAAGGGTGTGTCGATCACCCTGAACGTCGACAGCAAGGCCGAGGCCCGGCGCCTGTTCGAGGCGCTGGGCAAGGGCGGCAAGGTCACCATGCCGCTGGAGCAGACCTTCTGGGCCGAATTGTTCGGCGCAGTGGAGGACCGCTTCGGCGTGCCGTGGATGATCAACTGCGAGAAGGAAGCTTAAGCGCAACGGCGAGCCTGTCGCGGACGGAGTGCGCTCCTACACAAGGGCCGACCCTGGCGTAGGAGTGGACTCTGCCCGCGCTTGCCTATTCAGCTGAGATCCCGCCCGCTGCGCGGAATCGCTCCGGTGTCGTCCCGGTAAACCGCTGGAATGCCCGGTGGAAGCTGGTGACGTGTTCGTAGCCGAGGAGGAAGGCAATCTCCTGCAGCGCCATCCGGCTGGCCAGCAGATAACGCTGGGCCAGCGCCATCCGCACCTCCAGCACTATGCCCTTGAAGGTCAGCCCGTGCTCCCGCAGCCGGCGTTGCAGCGTATGCGGCGGCAGGCGCAACCAGGCGGCGGTCTGTTCCAGATCCGGTAGTGGGATACGCGCGTTCTGCAGCAGGTAATAGCGCACGTCATCCGGTAGCGCCTGACCGCGTTCGAAACTGGCCAGGGTCGCCGCGCCCTGGGCTTGGCACAGCCGCGTCACGGAAGGGTTGGCGGTCGAGAAGGGGCGATCGTGGAATTCCCGTGGCATCCACAATTCGGCCCGCTCGGCATTGAAATGACAGAGGCCGGGGAAAATCTCGCCGTACAGCGCGGCATGCGCCGGCGGCGGGTAGGGCAGGTGCAACTGCATGCTGGCGCAGTTCTCCAGGTCCGGCAGGCGCTGGCACAACCAGCGCCAGGTGCTGCTCAGCCATTCCTCGCAGAGGGCGATGCGCTCCACTTCACTGAAAGGCGGCAATTGCAGCGTCAGCCGAATGTGCTCGTCGACCTCCTCTCGGTGGGTGTGGATCGGGTGAGGCATCAGGCTCGACGGCTGGCCGAGGGAGATGTCCCAGGAGCGCCGCAGGTTGGCCGCGCTGATCAGCGCGTAGCCGATCACTCCCAGGTCATAGAGGTTGTAGCGCTGGCCCAGGCGCAGGAAGAAGTCGCTCGGGCCGAGCAGTCCGGCGGCCTGCTGCAGCAGGCGATAGTAGCGGGCGAAGTTCATCATGCTGGCTGCCGCTTCTCCGCTCGGCGGCAAGCCGAGGCCACCGAGCAGGGGAGCCACGGGTGGCAGGGCGGGGCGAGCGCGCCATTCGTCGATGAAATGGCGGAAAAGCTGACGCGCGGCGTAATCGATATCGAAGGAAGCGGTGGGCATTCGCGCGGTCAACCTGTTGTTTAGTGCTAGCGAGTTGTCATCTTGTGCTAGTCAATGGTTGAAAGTCGAGCCCTATACTGCCCCCACGGACAAGAACAACAAGGGCTTCCCATGACCGCTCCGGACCGCTTCCGCTCCTCCAATTCCCCAACCGGCCGCTTTGCCGAACTGCTGCTGCACAACGGCCGCTTCTACACCCTCGATCCCGCACGACCCTGGGCCGAGGCCGTTGCCATCCGGGATGGTCGGTTGCTGGCGGTCGGCCTTCGCGAAGAGATGGAGCACCTGATCGGCCCGGACACCCTGGTGCATGATCTCGAAGGCGCCTTCTGCATGCCTGGCCTGCACGACATGCACACTCACCCGGACCTGGCGCTGAATCCGCGCTATGCCGACGACCTCGATGTCGGCATCGAGGACCCGACTCCGGAGCAGCTTGCCAAGGCCATTCGAGACTATGCCGACAGCCACCCGGGCGATGGCTGGGTCTACGGCCAGTACTGGGTGCGCTACACCTTCCGCGAAGCCGGGCTGAAGCCGGGCCGCGAGTGGCTCGACTCGGTGATGCCGGATCGCCCCGTGGCGCTGCTCGACCGCATGTGGGGCACCATGATGGTCAACTCCCGCGCGCTGGAACTGGCCGGCATCGACGCCAATACGCCCGATCCGCGCAATGGCTACCTGGAGCGCGACGAGCTGACCGGCGAGCCCAACGGCCTGTTGATCGACGGCGGTTACGCGCTGATCCACGCTGCCATGCCGCCGACCCCGGCCAAGGTGCTGCGCCAGTCCTACCGCGAAGGCGTGCACTTCCAGAGTTCTCGCGGCGTCACCGCGGCCAAGTACCTGCACGTCTGCGAGAACCGCCTGGATGCGCTTAAGTACCTCGATGACGCCGGCCAGCTGACCCTGCGAGTGGAAGCGGCAATCAGCTGGCAGGACGACATCTTCCCGGTGCGTCGTCGCTGGGAGCTGCTCGCCGGCGAACGCCACTACTACCGCAGTGCGCGGCTGTCGGCGAATGCGGTGAAATTCCACTTCGACGGCACCGTCGAGCCGCGCTCGTCCTTCCTTATCACTCCCTGGCCGGGCGAAGATGCCTGGCGCGGCAAGCTGAACCTGACGCCGGAGCACATCACTGACATGGTGGTGGACATGGACCGTCGCGGCATCCGCGTGATCGCCCATTGCACGGGTGATGCGGCGTCCGACGTATTCCTCGATGCGGTGGCCGAAGCGCGCCGGCGCAATGGCTTTTCCGGCGTGCGCCACCAGTGCGCGCACAGCACCATCCTGCATCCGGGCAACCTCAAGCGCTTCCGTGAGCTGGAGGTGATCGCCGAGTTCTCCCCGGCGGCCTGGTACCCGACGCCTTTCGCCAGCGGCGCGCGCTCCGGCTACGGCCCGGATCGCCTGAAGCGCATCTACGACTTCAAGGGCGTGCTGGCCGCCGGCGGCGTCGCGGTATTCGGCACCGACTGGCCGGTGGCGTCAATCGACCCGTGGCTGGCACTGGAAACCCTGGTGACCCGGCAGAACCCATGGAATGACGACCCGGCCTGCTTCGGCGAGCCGATCAGCCTGGAACAGGCGATCCGCGTTGCGACCCTCAACGGTGCCTATGCGATGGGCCTGGAAAATCTTACCGGCAGCCTGGAGGCGGACAAGTCGGCGGACTTCATCGTCCTCGACCGCAACCTGTTCGAGCAGCCGGCGCGCAACTACATCCACCGCACCGAGGTGCAACTGACCTTCGTCGAAGGTCGCCCGGTGTACGACCGCCTCGGCCAGTTCAGCGATACCGCCCTGGCGGCGGTGTGGCAGGGCGAGCCGCCGCGTATCGAAGGGGTCAACGCATGAATGCCGCGAGCATCCCGGTAACGGTGGTCGCCGGCTTCCTCGGCGCCGGCAAGACCACGCTGTTGCGCAACCTGCTGGAGCGCTGTGAAGGGCGGCGGCTGGCAGTGATCGTCAATGACTTCGGCGAGCTGAACATCGACGCCGGGATGATCGCCGAGCAGACCGAGGCGGTGTACAGCCTGGAGAACGGCTGCATCTGCTGCTCGGTGCAGGACGACCTGCTGGCGCAGCTGGAACGACTGGCGAATATGCACCCGCCGTTGGAACAGGTGGTGATCGAGTGCAGCGGGGTGTCCGACCCGCAGCGCATCGTACAGACGCTCGGCTACCCGAAGCTGCGCAGGCGCCTGCACCTGGATGCGGTGCTGACCGTGGTCGACGCCGCCCGTCGTGAGCCGCTCGAAGGCGAGTATGCGCGGCTGGAACGCATGCAGGCGGCTGCCGCCGATCTGCTGCTGCTGAACAAGTGCGACCTGCTCGAAACCGATGAGCTGGCCGCCCAGCGCGAACGCTTCGGCCGTGGCGCGCGGGTGCTGGAAACCATCCAGGCGCAGATTCCCGATGAGCTGCTGCTGGGCGAGCCGTCGCGCAAGCTGCGGCCCCATGGGCAGGAAGGTGTCGACCATGGCGACCTGTTCGACAGCTGGAGTTGGCAGGGGGATGAAAGCTTTGAGGGTGTGCGGCTGAAACTCTGGTTGGAGACGCTGCCGCGTGGCCTGCTGCGCCTTAAGGGACTGATCCGACTGTCTGGACAGGGGGATGCGTTGTGGCTGCAGTACGTTGGCGGGCGCTATCAGCTGCGGCCGGCGACGGCGGCCGAAGCGGCACAGGGATCGCGGCTGGTGTTCATCGCGGAAAAGGACGCAGGATTGCGGGCTGATCTTGCGGCCGGGTTATGCGGCTGCTTTTCGTAGGACAGAGCTCGACAGTTGTACCGGCAATAAAAAGCCGGCCTCAGGGCCGGCTCTTTCATGGAACAGCCGAACTCAGCGGTATTCGCAGAGGTAGGCGGTGTCCTGGGCGACTTTCAGCTGGAACTTGCTGTTGGCCGGTACGGTGAAGTTGCTGCCGCCTTCGAAGGTTTCCCAGCTGTCGCTGCCCGGCAGCTTGACGGTCAGCGCGCCGGCGACGACGTGCATCACCTCCAGCTGGCTGGTGCCGAATTCGTATTCGCCGGGAGCCATCACGCCGATGGTGGCGGGGCCTGCGGTCATGTCGAAGGCGATGGATTTGACGGTGCCGTCGAAGTACTCGTTGACCTTGAACATGGGCTTCTCCTGCTAGAGGGGTGAAAAAGGGCCCGCCAGTATGCCCAAGGGCGCAGGCTCCGTCACTAGAGCGGCGCAGGCGACCGTTCGGTCAGTGAATGGAGCCTTCTTTCAGCCGGCCACCGGCAGTGTCAGCGGCAACAGGCGGGCAGTATTGCGGGCATCCTCCAGGGCGCGGTGCGGCTGTCCCTGGAAGTTCAATCCGGCCAGGTGCAGCGCGGCATTCAGGCCCACCGGCCGCTTGAGCTGGCGGGCCTGGGCGAAGCGCTGTTTGAGGTTGACGTGAGGAACACGGGCCAGGTGGCTGTCCAGGTTCTGGCGGCGCCATTCCAGTTCCAGTTGGTGACGGTCGTAGTCGCCCCAGCTGGTCCAGCCGGCCAGGCGCGGGCGGTGCTGGGCCAGCCAGCGCTCGAATTGCGGCCAGACCTCATGCAGGGGCGCGGCGGCATCGACGTTGGCCTGGGTGATGTGGGTGAGTTCGCGACAGAAGGCGGTCAGCAGCGGTCGACGTTGCGGGCGCACGAAGCGCTGGAAGTGATCCAGCTCGCGGCCGTCGGCCTCGGCCACCAGGCTGGCGCCGATCTCGATGATTTCCATTTCCTCGACCGGCCAGCCGCCTTCCTCGGTGGTGGCTTCCAGGTCGATCACCAGCCAGTGGGGCATAGTCGGTGCTCGTGGTTGGGTACGAATCGAGTATGGAAGGCGTTTGCGGGGCCGGCAAACCGCTGTGCTAGGCTGACCGGCTACCAGGACAAGGGGGATCAAGATGGCGAAAGTGGCATTCATCGGTCTGGGCGTGATGGGCTATCCCATGGCCGGGCATCTGGCGCGCGAAGGGCATGAGGTGTGCGTCTACAACCGCACCGCGAGCCGCGCGGCCCAGTGGGTCAGGCAGTTCGGCGGCAGTTCGGCGGACACTCCGCGCGAGGCCACGCAGTGGGCTGAGTTCGTGATGTGCTGCGTCGGCAACGATGATGACCTGCGCAGCGTGGTGCTGGGCGAGGAAGGCGCGTTGGCCGGGATGCAGCCGGGCGCTGTGCTGGTGGACCACACCACCGCTTCGGCTGAGGTCGCCCGTGAACTGGCCGTGGCGGCGGCGGAGCGCGAGCTTGGCTTCCTTGATGCGCCGGTCTCCGGCGGCCAGGCCGGCGCCGAGAACGGTGCGCTGACGGTGATGGTTGGCGGCGATGCGGACCTCTATTCGCGCGCCGAACCGGTGATCGCCACCTACGCGCGCATGGTGCGGCGCATGGGCTCGGTGGGCAGCGGCCAGCTGACCAAGATGGTCAACCAGATCTGCGTCGGCGGCTTGCTGCAAGGGCTGTCGGAGGCGCTGCACTTCGCCCGGAGCGCCGGCCTCGACGGCATGGCGGCCATGGAAGTGATCAGCAAGGGCGCGGCGCAATCCTGGCAATTGGAGAATCGCCACCAGAGCATGCTGGAAGGGCGCTTCGACTTCGGCTTCGCGGTGGACTGGATGCGCAAGGACCTGGGGATCGTGCTCGACGAGGCCCGCCGCAACGGCGCGCAACTGCCGATCACGGCGTTGGTCGACCAGTTTTACGCCGAGGTGCAGGCTGCCGGTGGCGGGCGCTGGGATACCTCCAGCCTGATCACCCGTCTGCGGGACTCGTCCGAGTCCTGATCGGTCTTCTATTTCCCCGGGCGGTCGCGGAGATCGTCGTGTGCCGAGTCAGTCCGATTCAGGCGCGGAAGATGAAGTACACCGCGCCCAGCAGGCACAGCCCGGCCCATAGATAGTCGAGCTTCAGTGGCTGCTGCATGAAGTACACGCTGAACGGCACGAAGACCGCCAGCGTGATGACCTCCTGCATGATTTTCAGTTGCCCCACCGACATCACCGTGTAACCGATGCGGTTGGCCGGCACCTGCAATAAATACTCGAAGAGTGCGATGCCCCAGCTGACCAGTGCCGCGATGATCCACGGCTTGCTGTTCAGGGTTTTCAGGTGGCCGTACCAGGCGAAGGTCATGAACAGGTTGGAAAGACACAGAAGAAAAGCGGTTTGCAGCCAGACCGGCATGGCAGAGGCTCCAGGGTTGGGGGCTGCGCATGAGCCTACTGGATGCGCCGCGATACAGCCAAGGGGCGGCGATCGCGGCGCTAGGACGGCATGCTGTCGCTGTGAAGCTGACATCCCTGGGCCTGGTCGGGGTGAGACGGGAGTCCGAGAGTGTCCGATGGGCGAGCCGTTGCCGGAGTTTCCCGCTGATCTGGCCCGCTTGGCGGAATGCTCGACCCGCTATATGCTCGGCGGCCCCGTTCTGCTCGCCTCGGGATTGCCGCCCGCCGTGCATATCCGCCCGCGGCGAAAGGGCTTGGCGGGCCTTGCTGGAGAGCTGCCCCCCCAAGATGCTGGCTCGCCGCGCGGTCGAAGTCGATATGTGAAGTGGCGAAGCTGCGCAAGCAACGGCTGCTGAGCGACCAGCCCCGATGACGTCTTGATGTCGAATAGAGAGTAGATCCATGCAATGCCGTATCGGCTGTGGCGCCTGTTGCATAGCGCCGTCGATTTCCTCGCCCATCCCTGGCATGCCCGACGGCAAGCCGGCGGGTGTTCGCTGCGTGCAACTGGATGAGCGCAATCTGTGCAAACTATTCGGCGACTCGCGGCGTCCAAAGGTCTGTGCGGCCTTCGATGCGGACGCCGATGCCTGTGGCAGCAGCAACGAACAGGCCCTGCGGATCCTCACCGAGTGGGAGCGCATCACCGCCGCCTGATGTGACTTGGAAGTCACGATTTCGCGGTCCATACTGACGCCCCGATCCGCTCAAGACCGCGGATTGCGACAGGGCGCCGGCAATTGCCGACCCTACGAGACCAAGAATAAAGAGAGGTAAGACGATGCGTGGTGTATTGCGTATGACCCTGCTGGCCACTGCCGTGATGGGCTTTGCCGGTACTGCCCTGGCGGACGACTGGAAGCTGGAGAAGGAAGACGACGGTGTGAAGGTCTTCCTCAGCCCGGTCGCGGGCTCCAAGTACAAGGCCTACCGTGGCGTCGTCGATATCAAGGCCGATGTGGCCAAGATCAACGCCCTGCAGGAAGACGTGGCCGGCTCCTGCAAGTGGATCCACGCCTGCGCCGAGATGCGTCTGCTGAAGACCGAGGGCGACAATTCCTGGACCTACTCGAAGATCGACATGCCCTGGCCGGTGACTGGCCGCGACGTGGTGATCCACGTAACCACCGAGAAGACCGCCGACGGTGGCCTGATCCGTCATCTCAAGGCCGAGCCGACCTATATCCCGGAAGAGAAAGGCGAAATCCGCGTGCCGAAACTGATCGGCGAGTGGAAGCTGGTGCCCAAGGGCGCTGGCGTGACCGAGGTGACTTACCAGGTGCAGACCGAGCCGGGTGGCAGCATCCCGTCCTGGCTGGCCAACAGCTTCGTGGTCGATGCGCCGATGAATACCCTGAAGGGCCTGCGCAGCGCTGCCGAGAAGTAATCGGCGCTGTCGTTCCCTTTCGTGAAGAAGCCGCCCTCGGGCGGCTTTTTTGCTTTTGCAGGACCGAGGTGACGCCCAGTTCCTGCTCGCGAACCGAGGGGTGGGGAAGCTCGCAGCGGGGCTGTTCGCGAGCAAGCTCGCTCCTACAGAAAAGCTGTGGCAATAAAAAGGCCGCCCGAAGGCGGCCTTTTCTTTTACGCCGTAGCGCTTAGCGGGCCTTGAGGTCCACGAAGTCGCGCTGGGTGGCGCCGGTGTACAGCTGGCGCGGACGGCCGATCTTGTACGGGCCGGAGAGCATTTCCTGCCAGTGCGAGATCCAGCCCACGGTACGTGCCAGGGCGAAGATCACGGTGAACATGCTGGTCGGAATGCCGATGGCCTTGAGGATGATGCCGGAGTAGAAGTCCACGTTCGGGTAGAGGTTGCGCTCCACGAAGTACGGATCGTGGCGAGCGATTTCTTCCAGCTTCATGGCCAGTTCCAGTTGCGGGTCGTTGATGCCCAACTCCTGGAGAACCTCGTCGCAGGTCTGTTTCATGACCTTGGCGCGCGGGTCGAAGTTCTTGTACACGCGGTGGCCGAAGCCCATCAGCTTGAACGGATCGTTCTTGTCCTTGGCCTTGGCCACGAACTTCTCGATGTTCGACACGTCACCGATCTCGTCCAGCATGCGCAGAACGGCTTCGTTCGCACCGCCGTGAGCCGGTCCCCACAGGGCGGCGATGCCCGAGGCGATACAGGCGAACGGGTTGGCACCCGAGGAGCCCGCCAGGCGAACGGTGGAAGTGGAGGCGTTCTGCTCGTGGTCGGCGTGCAGGATAAAGATGCGGTCCATGGCCTTGGCCAGCACAGGGCTGATCGGCTTGGTCTCGCAGGGGGTGTTGAACATCATATGCAGGAAGTTTTCTGCATAGTTCAGGTCGTTGCGCGGGTACATCATCGGCTCGCCCTTGGAGTACTTGTACACCATGGCAGCGATGGTCGGCATCTTGGCGATCAGACGATGCGCCGAGACTTCCCGGTGCTTCGGATTATTGATGTCCAGGGAGTCGTGATAGAAGGCGGAGAGGGCACCGATTACGCCGCACATCACGGCCATCGGGTGTGCATCACGGCGGAAACCGTTGAAGAAGGTCTTCAGCTGCTCGTGAACCATGGTGTGGTTCTTGATGGTGCCGACGAATTTCTCTTTCTGCTCGGCAGTGGGCAGTTCGCCGTTGAGCAGCAGGTAGCAGGTTTCCAGGTAGTCGGACTTCTCGGCGAGCTGTTCGATCGGGTAGCCGCGGTGCAGCAGTACACCTTTATCGCCGTCGATGAAGGTGATCTTCGACTCGCAGGAGGCAGTGGACATGAAGCCGGGGTCGAAAGTGAAGTGACCCGTGGAGGTCAGGCCCCGCACGTCGACAACATCGGGACCCAGCGTGCCGGAGAGGACAGGCAGTTCGACGGGGGCAGCGCCCTCGATGATCAACTGCGCTTTTTTGTCAGCCATGATGGCCTCCTATTTATGCTTGAAATCATCTGTACGACCCCCCACGCAGGGCCCGCACCACTATAGAGAGATAAATCCGAATGTCAATTTGCACAATCGGAGAAGTTTGGCTCCTCCAAGCCCCTGTTTTGCCGGAAAAATTTGCCTGTTTACGCCTTTTATGGGGGTGCGGCAATTAGTCCTTAGGTGGAGGTCTTTCCGTTGTCATTAGGGGCCTAACTGTCTATACTTGGCGACCAGCCGCCAAGGGCCGTCCGGCCTCGCTTGATTGGTGGTTGTCACTCCCGAAGGTGATGGGTACCTGACAAGTGCACCTCCCGACAACTAGCCCTGATCCATAGAAGGGCTCTCAGTGTGAAAAAAGCCGTGAATAGCAAACGACCCGTAAACCTAGACCTAAGGACCATCCAACTCCCTATCACTGCTTACACGTCGATTCTCCACCGTATCTCCGGCGTCATTCTGTTCGTGGGTATCGCAGTGCTGCTGTTCGCACTGGATCGTTCCCTCGCATCCGAAGACAGCTTCGAGCAGGTGAAGGCGTGTCTGACCCATCCGTTGGTCAAGCTTGTGATTTGGGGCCTGCTGTCTGCGCTGCTGTACCACCTGGTAGCCGGTATTCGTCACCTCGTCATGGACGCAGGTATTGGCGAAACACTGGAAGGCGGTAAGCGTGGTTCGAAAATCGTCATCGCTGTCGCAGTGGTGCTGATCGTTCTGGCGGGGGTATGGGTATGGTAACTAACGTCACTAACTTGTCGCGTTCGGGTCTCTACGACTGGATGGTCCAGCGCGTCTCCGCGGTCGTTCTCGCGGCTTATGTTCTCTTCCTGCTGGGCTTCCTGATCGCTCACCCAGGTATCACCTACGCCGAGTGGCATGGTCTGTTCTCCCACAGCCTGATGAAGATCTTCAGCCTGTTGACGCTGGTGTCCCTGAGCGTGCACGCATGGGTCGGTATGTGGACCATCACCACCGACTACCTGACTCCGATGGCGCTGGGCAAGTCCGCGACCGTCGTGCGTTTCCTCGTCCAGGCGGTATGCGGCATGGCCATGTTCGCATTCTTCGTCTGGGGTGTGCAGATTCTCTGGGGTAACTGATCCATGGCTAGCATTCGCTCTCTTTCTTTCGACGCCATCATCGTGGGTGGCGGCGGTGCCGGCATGCGTGCCGCACTGCAACTGGCTCAGGGTGGTCACAAGACTGCCGTGGTGACCAAGGTCTTCCCGACCCGTTCGCACACCGTATCCGCCCAGGGCGGCATCACCTGCGCCATCGCTTCGGCCGACCCGAACGATGATTGGCGCTGGCACATGTACGACACCGTCAAGGGCTCCGACTACATCGGTGACCAGGACGCGATCGAATATATGTGCTCCGTCGGCCCGGAAGCCGTGTTCGAGCTGGAACACATGGGTCTGCCGTTCTCCCGTACCGAACAGGGCCGCATCTATCAGCGTCCGTTCGGTGGCCAGTCCAAGGACTTCGGCAAGGGTGGCCAGGCTGCTCGTACCTGTGCCGCGGCTGACCGTACCGGTCACGCCCTGCTGCACACCCTCTATCAGGCCAACCTGAAGAACGGTACTTCCTTCCTTAATGAGTGGTACGCAGTCGATCTGGTGAAGAACCAGGACGGTCATGTGGTTGGCGTCATCGCCATCGACATCGAAACCGGCGACACCGTTTATATCCGCTCCAAGGCCGTGGTCCTGGCCACTGGCGGTGCCGGCCGTATCTACGCCTCCACCACCAACGCCCTGATCAACACCGGTGACGGTATCGGCATGGCGCTGCGCGCTGGTGTGCCGGTGCAGGACATCGAGATGTGGCAGTTCCACCCGACCGGCATCGCCGGCGCTGGTGTACTGGTCACCGAAGGCTGCCGCGGTGAAGGCGGCTACCTGATCAACGCCCATGGCGAGCGTTTCATGGAGCGTTACGCTCCGAACGCCAAGGACCTGGCCGGCCGCGACGTGGTTGCCCGTTCCATGGTGAAAGAAGTGATCGCCGGCAACGGCGTGGGCCCGAACAAGGACCACGTACTGCTGAAGCTCGACCACCTCGGCGAAGAAGTTCTGCACAGCCGCCTGCCCGGCATCTGCGAACTGTCCAAGACCTTCGCCCACGTCGACCCGGTCGTCGCTCCGATCCCGGTTATTCCGACCTGCCACTACATGATGGGCGGCGTGGCCACCAACATCCATGGCCAGGCCCTGACTACCGATGCCAACGGCAACGAGCAGATCGTCGAAGGCCTGTTCGCCGTAGGCGAAGTGGCGTGCGTATCGGTACACGGTGCCAACCGCCTGGGCGGCAACTCGCTGCTCGACCTGGTTGTGTTCGGTCGTGCCACTGGCCTGCACCTGGAGAAGGCGCTCAAGGATGGTATCGAGCACCGCCAGGCTTCCGAGTCCGACCTGGAATCCGCTTTCAAGCGCCTGAACGGTGTGAACGAGCGCACCAGCGGCGAAGAAGTCGCTCCGCTCAAGCGCGAGCTGCAATCCTGCATGCAGAACTACTTCGGTGTGTTCCGTACCGGCGAGTACATGCAGAAAGGTATCGCTCAGCTGGCTGATCTGCGTGAGCGTATCGCCACCGTCAAGATCAACGACAAGAGCCAGGCATTCAACACGGCGCGTATCGAAGCGCTGGAACTGCAGAACCTCCTCGAAGTGGCCGAAGCCACTGCGATTGCGGCAGAAGCCCGCAAAGAGTCCCGCGGCGCGCATGCCCGTGAAGACTTCGAGGAGCGCGATGACGAGAACTGGCTGTGCCACACCCTGTACTTCCCGGGTGAGAAGCGTGTAGCCAAGCGTGCCGTCAACTTCGCGCCGAAAACTGTTCCGGCATTCGAACCCAAGGTTCGTACTTACTAAGGGTGCCCGCCATGTTGCAAGTGAGTGTTTACCGCTACAACCCTGAGAAGGACGCTGCACCCTACATGCAGGACTTCCAGGTCGATACCGACGGCAAGGACATCATGGTCCTGGACGTGCTGGCGCTGATCAAGGAACAGGACGAGGGCTTCTCCTATCGTCGTTCCTGTCGTGAAGGCGTGTGCGGTTCCGACGGTATGAACATCAACGGCAAGAACGGCCTGGCCTGCATCACCCCCCTGTCGGCCGCTGGCCTGAAGGGCGGCAAGCTGGTTCTGCGTCCGCTGCCGGGCCTGCCGGTCATTCGTGACCTGGTCGTCGATATGCGCATCTTCTACAAACAGTACGAGAGCGTGAAACCGTTCCTGCAGAACAAATATGCAGCGCCGGCCATCGAGCGTCTGCAGAGCCCGGAAGAGCGCGAGAAGCTGGACGGTCTGTACGAGTGCATCCTGTGCGCCTGCTGCTCGACCTCCTGCCCGTCGTTCTGGTGGAACCCCGACAAGTTCCTGGGTCCCGCCGCGCTGCTGCAGGCCTACCGCTTCCTGGCCGACAGCCGTGACACCGAAACTCAGGCGCGCCTGGCGAGCCTGGATGACCCGTTCAGCGTCTTCCGCTGCCGCGGGATCATGAACTGCGTGAACGTTTGCCCGAAGGGTCTGAACCCCACCAAGGCAATCGGTCACATCCGTAACATGCTGCTGCAGAGCGGTACTTGATCTGCGGGCCTTGCGCCCAAAGATCATGAAAGAGCGACACCTGTGCCGCCGGAACATTGTCCGGCGGTACAGTCCTTAGGACCCAAGCCCACAAAGCGGGGGTCCTGTTTTGAAAACGTATATATGACCAGCAGGGGCATCCGGGCTGGTACCCGGACTATCTGCGGGAATCGGTGGCTTGAAGTCGCTGTGTTTGACTTCGCGCCAGAGGTTCCACAGGTGGAGTCCCCTTACCGAGGGTGACCAAGCATGCACGAAAGCGTAATGCAGCGGATGTGGAACAGTGCCCATCTATCCGGTGGAAACGCTGCCTACGTCGAAGAGCTCTACGAGCTCTACCTGCACGACCCGAACGCTGTGCCAGAAGAGTGGCGCACGTACTTCCAGAAGCTTCCTGCCGACGGCAATCCTGCCCCCGACGTTTCGCATTCCTCTATCCGTGATCATTTCGTACTCCTGGCCAAGAACCAGCGCCGCGCCGCGCCTGTTTCCGCTGGCAGCGTAAGCACCGAGCACGAGAAAAAGCAGGTTGAAGTCCTGCGTCTGATCCTGGCATACCGTCTGCGTGGACATCAGGCAGCATCGCTCGATCCGCTGGGTCTCTGGGTGCGTACCGCTCCCTCCGATCTGTCGCTCGAACACTACGGGCTCACCGCTGCAGACCTCGACACTACTTTCCGGACCGGTGAGCTCTACATCGGCAAGGAAGAAGCGACCCTGCGTGAAATCATCGATGCGCTGAAGCAGACCTACTGCAGCACCATCGGCGCCGAGTTCATGCACATCGTCGATTCCGAACAGCGCCACTGGTTCGCCCAGCGCCTGGAAAGCGTCCGTGGCCGTCCGACGTACTCCGCCGACGCCCGCTCCCACCTGCTCGAGCGCCTGACCGCTGCCGAAGGCCTGGAAAAGTACCTGGGCACCAAGTACCCGGGCACCAAGCGCTTCGGCCTGGAAGGCGGCGAGAGCCTGATCCCGATGGTCGACGAGATCATCCAGCGCTCCGGCTCCTATGGTGTGAAGGAAATCGTCATCGGCATGGCCCACCGCGGCCGTCTGAACGTCCTGGTCAACACCCTGGGCAAGAACCCGCGCGAGCTGTTCGACGAGTTCGAAGGCAAGAAGCTGGTCGAGATGGGCTCCGGTGACGTGAAGTACCACCAGGGCTTCTCCTCCAACGTCATGACCACCGGCGGTGAAGTCCACCTGGCCCTGGCGTTCAACCCCTCGCACCTGGAAATCGTTTCCCCGGTGGTCGAGGGTTCGGTACGCGCCCGCCAGGACCGTCGCAAGGACGGCAGCGGCGACAAGGTCGTGCCGATCTCCATCCACGGTGATGCCGCCTTCGCGGGGCAGGGCGTGGTCATGGAGACCTTCCAGATGTCGCAGACCCGTGCTTACAAGACGGGCGGCACCATCCACATCGTGATCAACAACCAGGTCGGCTTCACCACCAGCCGTCAGGACGACGCTCGCTCCACCGAGTACGCGACCGACGTTGCGAAGATGATCCAGGCGCCGATCTTCCATGTGAACGGCGACGATCCGGAAGCGGTCCTGTTCGTGACCCAACTGGCCGTCGACTACCGCATGCAGTTCAAGCGTGACGTGGTTATCGACCTGGTCTGCTACCGCCGTCGCGGCCACAACGAGGCCGACGAGCCGAGCGGCACCCAGCCGCTGATGTACCAGCAGATCGCCAAGCAGCGCACCACCCGTGAACTGTATGCCGACGCGCTGATCGCTGCCGGCGTGCAGAGCACCGAGCAGGCCCAGGAGAAGGTCGACGAATACCGCGACGCTCTCGACAACGGTCAGCACGTGGTGAAGAGCCTGGTCAAGGAGCCCAACAAGGAGCTCTTCGTCGACTGGCGTCCGTACGTGGGGCACGCCTGGACCGCGCGTCACGACACCCGCTTCGACCTGAAGACCCTGCAGGACCTCTCCGCCAAGCTGCTGGAAACCCCGGACGGCTTCGTCATGCAGCGTCAGGTGCAGAAGATCTACGAAGACCGCGCGAAGATGGCTGCCGGCGGCATGCCCATCAACTGGGGCTTCGCCGAGAACCTGGCCTACGCCACCCTGCTGTTCGAAGGTCACCCGGTGCGCATGACCGGCCAGGACGTCGGCCGCGGTACCTTCTCGCACCGCCATGCGGCGCTGCATAACCAGAAGGACGACTCGGTCTACATCCCGCTGGCTCACCTGTTCGACGGCCAGCCGCGCGTCAGCCTGTACGATTCCTACCTCTCGGAAGAAGCCGTACTGGCCTTCGAATACGGCTACGCCACCACCACGCCGAACGCGCTGGTGATCTGGGAGGCCCAGTTCGGTGACTTCGCCAACGGTGCGCAGGTCGTGATCGACCAGTTCATCACCAGCGGCGAGACCAAGTGGCAACGTCTGTGTGGTCTGACCATGCTGCTGCCGCACGGATACGAAGGCCAGGGTCCGGAGCACTCCTCCGCTCGTCTGGAGCGTTACCTGCAGCTGTGCGCCGAGCAGAACATCCAGGTCTGCGTGCCGACTACCCCGGCTCAGGTCTACCACATGCTGCGCCGTCAGGTGATCCGTCCGCTGCGCAAACCGCTGATCGTGATGACTCCGAAGTCGCTGCTGCGTCACAAGCTGGCCATCTCGACCCTGGAAGATCTGGCAGACGGCTCTTTCCAGACTGTGATCAACGAGATCGACAGCCTGGATCCGAAGAAAGTCGACCGCATCGTGCTGTGCAGCGGCAAGGTGTACTACGACCTGCTGGAGAAGCGTCGCGCCGAAGGTCTCGAGAACATCGCGATCGTTCGCCTCGAACAGCTGTATCCCTTCCCGGAAGACGATCTGGCCGAGGTGCTGTCGCAGTACAAGAACCTCAAGCACATCGTCTGGTGCCAGGAAGAGCCGATGAACCAGGGTGCCTGGTTCTGCTCGCAGCACCATATGCGTCGTGTCATCGCCGCGCACAAGAAAGGTCTCAACCTGGAATACGCGGGCCGCGAAGGCTCGGCAGCTCCGGCTTGCGGCTACGCTTCGATGCACGCCGAGCAGCAGGAAAAACTGCTGCAGGACGCCTTCACCGTTTAACGCCAACGCGCAGTTGATACCGAATTTAAGGAAACACACATAATGGCTATCGAAATCAAAGCCCCAACCTTCCCGGAATCGGTTGCCGACGGCACCGTTGCAACCTGGCACAAGAAGGTCGGTGAAGCCGTCAAGCGCGACGAACTGATCGTCGACATCGAGACCGACAAGGTCGTGATCGAAGTACTGGCCGAGGCTGACGGCGTCCTGGCAGAGATCGTCAAGAACGAAGGCGACACCGTTCTCTCCAACGAACTGCTGGGCAAGCTGAGCGAAGGCGGTGCTGCCGCTGCCGCTGCCGCTCCGGCTGCTGCCTCGGCTCCCGCTGCTGCACCTGCTGCCGCTGTACCGGCCGCCGCTGGCGACGACAACATCCTCTCGCCGGCTGCCCGCAAGCTGGCCGAAGAGAACGGCATCGACCCGAACAGCCTGGCCGGTACCGGCAAGGGCGGTCGCGTGACCAAGGAAGACGTCGTCGCTGCCGTTGAAGCGAAGAAGAACGCCCCGGCCGCCGCTCCGGCTGCCAAGGCTGCAGCTCCGGCTGCCGAGGCTCCGGTCTTCGCCGCTGGCGACCGCGTCGAGAAGCGCGTTCCGATGACCCGCCTGCGCGCCAAGGTTGCCGAGCGTCTGGTCGAGGCCCAGTCCTCCATGGCCATGCTGACTACCTTCAACGAAGTCAACATGAAGCCGATCATGGACCTGCGCAACAAGTACAAGGACCTGTTCGAGAAGAAGCACAACGGCGTACGCCTGGGCTTCATGTCCTTCTTCGTCAAGGCCGCCACCGAAGCCCTGAAGCGCTTCCCGGGCGTCAACGCCTCGATCGACGGCAACGACATCGTCTACCACGGCTACCAGGACATCGGTGTGGCAGTTTCCAGCGACCGCGGTCTGGTCGTACCGGTCCTGCGTAACGCCGAGTTCATGAGCCTGGCCGAGATCGAAAACGGCATCGCCACCTTCGGCAAGAAAGCCAAGGACGGCAAGCTGTCCATCGAAGACATGACCGGTGGTACTTTCACCATTTCCAACGGTGGCGTATTTGGATCGCTCCTGTCGACTCCGATCGTCAACCCGCCGCAGACCGCCATCCTCGGCATGCACAAGATCCAGGAGCGCCCGATGGCCGTTAACGGCCAGGTTGTGATCCTGCCGATGATGTACCTGGCGCTGTCCTACGATCACCGCATGATCGATGGCAAGGAAGCGGTAAGCTTCCTGGTCACCATGAAGGATCTGCTGGAAGATCCGGCTCGCCTGCTGCTGGACGTCTGATACGTCAATTCACACGACGGCCCCGTACTACACGACGGCCCCGCGAGGGGCCGTCCGCTTCACCGGAATAAGGATTGAGACATGAGCCAGAAATTCGACGTGGTTGTGATTGGTGCCGGCCCCGGCGGCTACGTAGCAGCTATTCGTGCCGCCCAACTCGGCCTGAAGACCGCTTGCATCGAGAAGTACATCGGTAAAGAGGGCAAGGTTGCCCTCGGCGGCACCTGCCTGAACGTAGGCTGCATTCCGTCCAAGGCACTGCTGGACAGCTCCTGGAAGTACAAGGAAGCCAAAGAGGGCTTCGACGTCCACGGCATCTCCACCGGCGGCGTGAAGATGGACGTTCCGGCGATGATTGCCCGCAAGGCCACCATCGTGAAGAACCTGACTGGCGGCATCGCCACCCTGTTCAAGGCCAACGGCGTGACTTCCTTCGAAGGCCACGGCAAGGTCCTGGCCAACAAGCAGGTCGAAGTGACCGGCCTGGACGGCAAGACCCAGGTTCTGGAAGCCGACAACATCATCATCGCCTCGGGCTCCAAGCCGGTTGAAATCCCGCCGGCCCCGCTGACCGAAGACGTGATCGTCGACTCCACCGGCGCCCTGGAATTCCAGAGCGTACCCAAGAAGCTCGGCGTGATCGGCGCTGGCGTCATCGGCCTGGAACTGGGTTCGGTCTGGGCTCGCCTGGGCGCTGAAGTCACCGTACTGGAAGCCCTGGACAAGTTCCTGCCGGCTGCCGACGAGCAGATCGCCAAGGAAGCCCTGAAGGTCCTGACCAAGCAAGGCCTGAACATCCGCCTGGGCGCTCGCGTCACCGGTTCGGACGTGAAGAAGAAGCAGGTCACCGTGACCTTCACCGACGCCAACGGCGAGCAGAAGGAAACCTTCGACAAGCTGATCGTGGCCGTGGGCCGTCGCCCGGTGACCACCGACCTGCTGGCCGCGGACAGCGGCGTGACCCTGGACGAGCGTGGCTTCATCTACGTCGACGACCACTGCAAGACCAGCGTTCCGGGCGTCTACGCCATCGGTGACGTGGTCCGCGGCGCCATGCTGGCGCACAAGGCCTCGGAAGAGGGCGTGATGGTTGCCGAGCGTATCGCCGGCCACAAGGCCCAGATGAACTACGACCTGATTCCGTCGGTGATCTACACCCACCCGGAAATCGCATGGGTCGGCAAGACCGAGCAGCAACTGAAAGGCGAAGGCGTTGAAGTCAACGTCGGTACCTTCCCGTTCGCCGCCAGCGGCCGTGCCATGGCTGCCAACGACACCACCGGCCTGGTCAAGGTCATCGCCGATGCCAAGACCGACCGCGTACTGGGCGTCCACGTGATCGGCCCGAGCGCCGCCGAGCTGGTACAGCAAGGCGCGATCGGCATGGAATTCGGCACCAGCGCCGAAGACCTGGGCATGATGGTCTTCTCCCACCCGACTCTGTCCGAAGCGCTGCACGAAGCGGCACTGGCAGTGAATGGCCACGCCATCCACATCGCCAACCGCAAGAAGCGCTAAGGAACGGGACCACGGCGGGGAGGGCGGCAGTCTTTTGCGAGGGGCTGCCCCCGACCCGCCGGATCGTTTCTCCCCCGAGGGGGACTCGGTCACAGGTGGCGTGGCGCCACGAGCGCCGCGCCGAATGCGCAATACCCAAGACGAAAACGGTAGACAAGCATGAATCTCCACGAATATCAGGGTAAGCAGCTGTTCGCTGAGTACGGCCTGCCCGTATCCAAGGGCTTCGCCGTCGACACACCCGAAGAGGCCGCAGAAGCCTGTGAAAAAATCGGTGGTACCGAGTGGGTCGTTAAAGCCCAGGTACACGCCGGTGGCCGCGGTAAAGCGGGCGGTGTGAAGCTGGTCAAGAGCAAAGAGGACGCCAAGGCGTTCGCCGCCAACTGGCTGGGCAAGCGTCTGGTGACTTACCAGACTGACGCCAACGGCCAGCCGGTCAGCAAGATCCTGGTGGAATCCTGCACCGACATCGACAAGGAGCTGTACCTCGGCGCCGTTGTCGACCGTTCCAGCCGTCGCATCGTCTTCATGGCCTCCACCGAAGGTGGCGTGGACATCGAGAAAGTGGCGCACGAGACCCCTGAGAAGATCCTGAAAGCCACCATCGATCCGCTGGTTGGCGCTCAGCCGTACCAGGGTCGCGAGCTGGCCTTCCAGCTGGGCCTGAAGGGCGACCAGATCAAGCAGTTCACCCACATCTTCGTTGGCCTGGCCAAGCTGTTCCAGGATTACGACCTGGCGCTGCTGGAAGTGAACCCGCTGGTGATCAAGAAAGACGGCAACCTGCACTGCCTGGACGCCAAGATCAACATCGACTCCAACGCCATGTACCGTCAGCCCAAGCTGCGCGCCATGCACGACCCGTCCCAGGACGACGCTCGTGAAGCCCATGCGCAGAAGTGGGAACTGAACTACGTCGCGCTGGAAGGCAACATCGGCTGCATGGTCAACGGCGCTGGCCTGGCCATGGGCACCATGGACATCGTCAACCTGCACGGCGGCAAGCCGGCCAACTTCCTCGACGTTGGCGGCGGTGCCACCAAAGAGCGCGTGACCGAAGCGTTCAAGATCATCCTGTCCGACAGCAACGTCGCTGCCGTTCTGGTGAACATCTTCGGCGGCATCGTTCGCTGCGACATGATTGCCGAAGGCATCATCGGCGCCGTGAAAGAAGTCGGCGTGAAAATCCCGGTTGTCGTTCGTCTGGAAGGCAACAACGCCGACCTCGGCGCCAAGGTCCTGGCCGAAAGCGGTCTGAACATCATCGCGGCGACCAGCCTGACCGACGCTGCCCAGCAAGTCGTCAAGGCCGCGGAGGGTAAGTAATGAGCGTCCTGATCAATAAAGACACCAAAGTCATCTGCCAGGGCTTCACCGGCTCGCAGGGTACCTTCCACTCCGAACAAGCCATCGCCTACGGCACCAAGATGGTTGGCGGCGTGACCCCCGGCAAGGGCGGCACCACCCACCTGGGCCTGCCGGTGTTCAACACCGTCAAGGAAGCCGTGGAAGCTACCGGCGCCGACGCTTCGGTCATCTACGTTCCGGCTCCATTCTGCAAGGACTCGATCCTGGAAGCGGCCTTCGGCGGTATCAAGCTGATCGTCTGCATCACCGAAGGCATCCCGACCATCGACATGCTGGAAGCCAAGGTCAAGTGCGACGAGCTGGGCGTACGCCTGATCGGCCCGAACTGCCCGGGCGTGATCACTCCCGGCGAGTGCAAGATCGGCATCATGCCGGGTCACATCCACCTGCCGGGCAAGGTAGGCATCGTGTCGCGTTCCGGCACCCTGACCTACGAAGCCGTGAAGCAGACCACCGACGCCGGCTTCGGCCAGTCCACCTGCGTGGGCATCGGTGGCGACCCGATCCCGGGCTCCAACTTCATCGACATCCTGAAGCTGTTCCAGGAAGACCCGAAAACCGAAGCTATCGTCATGATCGGCGAGATCGGTGGTTCGGCTGAAGAAGAAGCGGCTGCCTACATCAAGGCCAACGTGACCAAGCCGGTGGTGTCCTACATCGCTGGTGTCACCGCACCGCCCGGCAAGCGCATGGGCCACGCCGGCGCCATCATCTCCGGCGGCAAGGGCACTGCGGACGAGAAGTTCGCCGCCCTGCAGGACGCTGGTGTGAAAACCGTGCGTTCCCTGGCCGACATCGGCAAGGCCCTGGCCGAGCTGACCGGCTGGCCGGTCAAGTAAGCGCCTCGCTTATTTAACCGTTCGTCAACAGAGGCCACCTTTGGGTGGCCTCTGTCGTTTCCGCCTCGTCTGAAAAGTGTCGTTCAAGCGACATCGCCGATCATTGCGCGGACGATCTGACGTATGTCAGTGCAGCTCATCGGAATAGATCGTTAGGCTAGCAACTATATGAAGCGTCGCGTTCCCCACAAGGGAGGGCTCGCTCACCGTCCATTCCTACCCGGAAGCGACGGCGATTCCTGACCGTCAAGGATGGCGGGATAACCAGAATGCAGGAGCAAACGGGCCACGAGCCCATGGAAAACCTCTGCTATCGGACTTCCAAGAACAACTCTCCGTACCGATGACAGCAGCATCACAGGATGCGCAGGCTCGCCCCGAGTGAGTCGGCCAGTCCCGTTCGATGCGGCTTTGTCACGTCCGTACGGTGTGCGTGCCTTGGGAGACCACAAACCCGCTAAAGCACTGTGGTATTTCCCTTCATGAACGTCTTGAAAGGCCAGGACATCCTGGCATTGGGTTTTATGACCTTCGCGCTGTTCGTCGGCGCGGGCAACATCATCTTCCCGCCGATCGTGGGCCTGCAGTCGGGGCCGCACGTTTGGATGGCCGCGCTGGGTTTCCTCATCACCGCGGTCGGCCTGCCGGTAATCACCGTGGTCGCGCTGGCCAAGGTCGGTGGTGCGATGGATACCCTGAGCCACCCGATCGGCAAAGTCGCCGGTGGGTTGCTGGCGGCTGTCTGCTACCTGTCGGTCGGACCGCTGTTCGCCACCCCGCGTACCGCCACGGTCTCCTTCGAGGTCGGCCTGGCGCCGCTGACCGGGGAGGGCGCTCTGCCGCTGTTCCTCTACAGTCTGGTGTACTTCCTGATCGTACTGGTGATCTCGCTGTATCCGGGCAAGCTGCTGGATACCGTCGGCCGCTTCCTCGCGCCGCTGAAGATCATCGCCCTGGCCGCCCTGGGCATCGCCGCCTTCATGCTGCCGGCGGGCCCCATCGGCGTTGCTGAGCCGGCCTACCAGGCCGCGGCGTTCTCCCAGGGTTTCGTCAATGGCTACCTGACCATGGACACCCTGGGTGCGCTGGTCTTCGGCATCGTCATCGTCAATGCGATCCGCTCCCGTGGCGTACAGTCGCCACGGCTGATCACCCGCTACGCCATCATCGCCGGCCTGATCGCCGGGGTTGGCCTGGCGCTGGTGTACATCAGCCTGTTCCGTCTGGGCGCTGGCAGCCACGACATCGCCGCCGGTGCCGCCAACGGCGCAGCCGTCCTGCACGCCTATGTGCAGCACACCTTCGGCTCGCTGGGCAGCACCTTCCTCGCCGTGCTGATCGCGCTGGCGTGCCTGGTCACCGCCGTAGGCCTGACCTGCGCCTGCGCCGAGTACTTCTGCCGCATCCTGCCGCTGTCGTACCGCAGCCTGGTGATCATCCTGGCGGGCTTCTCGCTGCTGGTGTCGAACCTGGGGCTGACCAAGCTCATCCAGTTCTCCATCCCGGTGCTGACCGCCATCTACCCGCCGTGCATCGTGCTGGTAGCGCTGAGCTTCTGCGCCAGCCTGTGGCGCTCGCAGACCCGCATCGTCGCTCCGGTGATGGTGATTTCCTTCGCATTCGGCATCATCGACGCGCTCAAGGGCGCCAAGCTCGACGCCTGGATGCCGTCCTGGATGGAGCATCTGCCGTTGGCCGAGCAGGGTCTCGCCTGGCTGATCCCCTCGGTCGCCATGTTGGCCGTGATGGTGGTGATCGACCGCCTGCTGGGCAAACCCCAGGAAGCGATGGCCTGATCCCGCCGTACTGAGCCACCAATGAAAAAGGCCGCCCACAAGGCGGCCTTTTTCATTGCTCCAGCAGATGCTTGGCGGCGTCCTTCGTGGACTCGTCGGGTACTATTTGTGCTTCAACTGCTCGTAGGACTTGACCATATCCCGCGCCCAGCCATCGAGCAGGGCCTTGGCGTCATTGGCGGTCATGACCTGGGAGGAGTTCTCCAGCTCTGTGCCGGCGCCCTTGCGGACCACCTGGGCGACCACCGTGCCGTTGCTGCCGTCGAGGAAGGCGGCTTCGGTGGCGATGCTGGTGTCCTGGTCGCGGATGCCGGTAGCGGTGCTGACGCCGGCAGCGATCAGGGCGATGGGGATGACCTCATAGGGCTGCAGCCCCTTGGTCGAGGCGCTGACGGCGGTGATCGCCGGGCGCACGATCAGCACGCCCGGGCCGGGGCCGCTGGCCAGCGGCAGGGCCTTGGAAAATTGCGTCTGCAGGGCCTGGTCATAGTACTTGGTGATGCCATCCAGGGTGCTCTGCGGAATCTTCTCGCTGGCTTGTGGTTGTGGATAGAGCTGGCTCGGCTCGACGTACACGCTGGTGAACTGGCTGACGTCGATACCGGGTTTGATCCAGCGCATCACCGGCGCACCGGAAGGGGACTTCTCTTCCTTGAGGACCTTGTAGTCCTTGAGGAAGCCGGAGTAGTTCTCGGGCTCGACGTACTTGCTTGCGCAGCCGGCGAGCGTGATGGAAGCCAGGCACAGGGCCAGGAGTTTGGTGTGCATCGAGTCGCTCCTTGTAGGTACAGCAGGGGTTGGATCGCGTTCTTCGTCGCGTGAATGCTTCGTTTGGCGTGAGTGGTCAGAATCGCCAGGTCGCACCGCCGCCAAGAATGTGCAGGGCCGCATTGCGATAGGTGCCGGATAGGGTTTCACCAGAGCGGGACTTGGTCTGCTCGTCGTCCATGTCGCCGAGCCACACCAGGGTGTAGGCGAGGTGCAGGTCGAGGCCTTCCTCCAGCTCGTAGTTCACCCCGGTCGCCAGGCGCCAGGCCTCGCCCATGGGGTTGTCGACGGTGCGGTCCTTATCGTCCACCGCCGAGCTGTCGTAGCCCAGGCCCATGCTCCAGCGCAGGCGTGGGTTGGCCTGATACTGCGCGCCGACGGAGGCGTGCCAGGTGTCCTTGTACTGACGGTCGACGGTGCGGTCGACGCCGCCGGCGTCGGCGTCGACTTCCACGCCGATCTGGCCGAAGTCGCTCCAGTCCTGCCAGCCCAGGCTGCCCAGCAGCTTCCATTGCGGGTCGAGCTGGTGGGCGATGCTCAGGGTCGCCGTCTGCGGGATGTTCATGTCCAGTTCCAGCGAGTCGACATCCAGGCGATTCAGGGCGGCATTGATGATCGGGTTGCTGACCTTGTGCACATCCGGGCTGTCCTTGAACTCCAGCTTGACCTTGCTGGTGTAGGCGAGGCCGATCTGCGTACGGTCGCTCACGTGGTAGAGCAGACCCAGGTTGACCCCGGTGCCGACGTCGGTGTCCTTGTATTCCAGCTGGCCGTCCGGCCGGTCCGCCAGCCCGAGCAGGTTGTTGTTGATGGCCATCTCGGTGCGGTAGTAGCCGTAGACGAAGCGCGGACCGATGCCCACCGTGAGGTCGTCGGTGAACTTGTGCGCCAGGGTCGGCTGGAAGGACACGCCGATCACTGCCGCCTCCTGGGTGAAGTAGCGGCCGGCCCAGTCGTCGTCGTAATCGAGCGCCAGGCCGAAATTGCCGTACATGCCGAAGCCGATGGCGGAGCGGTCGTCGATCTGGTGGCTGATGAACAGGCTGGAGCCCGGCAGCCATTGCAGGGCGTTGCCGCCTTCGTTGCCATCGAACTGGTTGTCGCTGTCACGGGAGAAGCGGATGTCGCCGAGGATCACCTGGGCGTTGGCGCTGATCTGCGTGCCCTTGAGTTCGGCGATGCCGGCCGGGTTGCTCATCAGCACGCTCGGGTCGGTGGTCAGCGCAGCTGAGCCGGCGTTGGCAAGGCCGTTGCCTTCCTGCCCGGCCTCGTAGATCAGGATGCCGCCCGCCAGCGCAGGGCTGCTCAGGCAAGCCAGGAAAACGGTCGATAGCAGATAAACAGAAGCAGGCTTGGTTCGTAGGTGATCCGCGTTCATCTGGCGCTCCGGGTGCATATCGTTAGCCACCGCCCCAGATTCAGGTCTGTGGTGGCTCAATGCTCCGAATGCTGTCTGGAGTCGACTGCTGATTCCCCATTGAGTGGGGGACCGTGAAATCAGCCTAGATAGCCAAATGCGATGTGCAAGCCGACTTTAAATTCTTAATGAAATTAATGCCCACCGCATCCCCCTTCAGATGCAAACCGCTTGCTCAGCTCTGCCGGGGAGTGCGTGAGCCAGGATGAATCTCTCGGGCGTGAAATGAAAAAAGCCGACGTAGTGCCGATTGTAGGAGATCGCCAGCTGGGGAAAATCATGCACTACCAGGAGCGGTGACCGTTCCCCAGCTCTGCTGCACGAGGCCCGCCAGCATTGCTGTGCATGCTCGAAGTGGCGATGGCAGAAGCCAAGGCTGCAGAGCACGCCGCCGCCAGCCTCCCTGGTTTTGCCTGCCCGCATCATGGCAACCCGCTTCCATAGCGAAGTATTACCGGTGGGCTACTGTTATCCAGCAGGCCGTGGCACGGCAGTGTGGCTGGAGGGCAGCTCCAGCACGCCATCGGCAAGGAACCCGAACCCACGGTACAAGGATCATCCCCGTGTCCACGCGTGAGCAGATTGCTGGCCTGGAAGCCGCCGTGTCGGCGCAGGTGCTCGGCCAGGAAGAAACCGTCCGCCACATCCTGCTGGGCCTGCTGGCCAACGGTCACGTCCTGCTGGAAAGCCTGCCCGGCCTGGCCAAGACCCGCACCGTCAAGGCGCTGTCGAAGCACCTCGATGCGCGCATGAGCCGCGTGCAGTTCACCCCCGACCTGTTGCCGTCGGACATCACCGGTGCCGAGATCCTCCAGCAGACCGAGCAGGGCAACCAGCTCAGGTTCCAGCCGGGGCCGCTGTTCGGCAATGTCATCCTCGCCGACGAGATCAACCGCGCGCCGGCCAAGGTGCAGGCGGCGTTGCTCGAAGCCATGGAAGAGCGCCAGATCACCGTCGCCGGACAAACGCATCGGATGCCTGGCCTGTTCATGGTGCTGGCGACGCAGAACCCCATCGAGCAGGAAGGCACGTACCCGTTGCCGGAAGCGCAGATGGACCGCTTCCTGATGAAGCTGCTGATCGACTATCCCAAGGTCGAAGACGAGTCCCGCGTATTGCAGCTGGTGCGCGCCGAGGAGCGCAGCCAGCAGTCCGGCACCGAGCCGCCGGAGATCACGCCGCTTGCCCAGGACGCCGTGTTCGCGGCGCGCCGGGAAGTGGGCGACGTGCATGTCTCGGACGCCATCGACCGCTATCTGATCGACCTCATCCATGCCACCCGCCGACCCGCCGACCATGACGCCGACCTGGCCCGCTGGTTGAAGGTCGGCGCCAGCCCGCGCGGCGGCATCAGCCTGGACCGCGTTTCCCGCGCCCACGCCTGGATGGCCGGCAATGATTACGTCACGCCCGACGATGTACGCGCTGTCGTGCATCCCGTTCTGCGCCATCGCCTGCTGCTGTCCTATGACGCGGTGGCCGATGGCGTCGGTGCCGATCAGGTGATCGACCGGCTGCTCGACAAAGTTGCGATTCCTGCCTGAGGAGGAGGGCGTCGATGGCGGATCAGCAGCCGGTCGCCGATGGTTTCGTCTACGCCTCGCTGCAGCAACTGATGCTGCTGGAACATCGCGTGCGCGGCCTGAGCTTCCTGTCACGGCAACCGTTGTCCAGCATCCTTTCCGGCAGCCACGCGGCGCGCCTGCGCGGCCGGGGGCTGAGCTTTGACGAGCTGCGCCAGTACAACCCTGGCGACGACCTGCGTCATCTGGACTGGCGTGCCTCGCTGCGTTACGGCAAGCCCTTCGTGCGCAGCTATACCGAGGAGCGCGACCGTCCCACGCTGCTGCTGGTGGACCAGCGCATGAGCATGTATTTCGGCTCCAAGCGCAGCTTCAAGTCCGTGACCGCCGCGGAGATTGCCGCACTTGGCGCCTGGATGGCCCTGCAGGCGGGTGACCGGGTCGGTGGCCTGGTGTTCGGCGACCGCCAGATCGAGTACATCCGCCCCTTGCGCAGCCGGGCCAGAGTCGAGGCGCTGTGCGCGGCCGTCGTGCGGCACAACCATGCACTGCAAGCCACCCGCAGCGACGACGATGCACCCGGCCAGCTCGACCGGGCGCTGCGCCAATGCCTGGGGGTAGCGGGGCACGACAGCCTGGTGGTGATCATCAGCGACTTTGCCGGCGTGACCGACCAGACGCTGCAGCTGTTGCGGCAGCTGAGCTCGCATAACGACGTGCTGGCCTTGCAGGTATTCGATCCGCTTGCCCTGCGCCTGCCGGACCGCGGCCGCGTGACCGTGACCCAGGGCGAGCTGCAGGTGGAACTGGAGGTTGGCCGGCGGCAGGTGCACCGGCCGCTGGGCGAGTTCCTATCCGGTCGCCTGAAGGACGTGGCGACCCTGCTGCGCCGCAGCCAGGTACCCTTGATGATGTTCAGCAGCGGCCGCGACAGCCTGGAGCAACTGCGCGGCGAGCTGGGGCGCCTGGCCCGATGAGCACTCCGCGCATCGACCAGCTCCAGGAACTGCCGCCGCCACCGACGCTGGTCAGCTACTGGCCGCAGACCTGGGCCTGGGCGGTACTTGCCCTGCTGCTCGTGGCGGCCTTGGCCGTGTGGGCGCTATGGCGCTACCGGCGATGGCGGCGCGACCGCTATCGGCGCGAGGCGCTGCTGCTCCTGGATGATCTGGGCGAGGCCCTGGCGGACCCACAGCGTCGTCTTGCCGCGCTGCGCCAGCTGCCTTCGCTGCTCAAGCGTGTGGCGTTGTCGATGCCCGGTGGCGAAGCCACGGCGGCGCTGGGTGGCCGCGCCTGGCGCAGCTATCTGCAAGGCCGCAGCCCGGCGCAGCTGCCGGCCGATCTGGATCAGCGGCTGGCCATGCTGGCCTATGCGCCGGATGAGCGCGTCCAGGCACTGGGTGAGCAGGAGGCGCAGGCCCTGCTGGCGGTCTGCCGGGAATGGATCGAGGTGCACCATGTGGCAGTTTGACCTGCCCTGGCTGCTGCTCCTGCTGCCGTTGCCCTGGCTCGCCTGGCGCTACCTGCCGGCCTACCGGGAATCGCGCAGCGCCTTGCGGGTGCCGTTCTTCGCCGCCATGAGCCGCGCCGTGGGGCAGGAACCCAGCCGCGGCGGAGCCGCCGGCGGGCGCTGGCAACTCCCGCTGAACCTGCTGGTGTGGGGACTGGTGCTGGTGGCGTGCGCGCGTCCGGTGCTGGTGGAGAAACCCATCGAGCGGGTGCGGCCGATCCGCGACCTGATGCTGGCCATCGATATCTCGCAGTCCATGGAGACCAACGATTACCTCGATGCCGGTGGCCAGCGGGTGGACCGCCTGAGCATCGTCAAGGGCGTGGTGCGCGACTTCATCGGCGAGCGCAAGGATGACCGTATCGGCCTGATCGTCTTCGGTACCGGCGCCTTCGCCCAGGCGCCGCCGACGCAGGACCACGCCAGCCTGCTGATGTTGCTGGACGAAGTCGGCATCGGCATGGCGGGGCCGAACACCGCCCTGGGCGATGCCATCGGCCTGACGCTCAAGCTGCTCAAGGACGCGCCGGAGCAGGAAAAGGTGCTGATCCTGCTCACCGACGGCAACGACACCGCCAGCGCCATCACGCCCAGCCACGCGGCGGCCATGGCCCATGAGCGCGGTGTGGTGGTGCACACCATCGGCATTGGCGACCCCGCGGCCAGCGGCGAGTCGAAGGTGGACCTGAAGACGTTGCAGGATATCGCCCACAGCACCGGCGGGCGCTACTTCCGAGCCGGCGACCGCGAGGCGTTGAAGGCCGTCTACGCGACACTGGACCACATCACGCCGCACCAGGTGAAGACCCTCAGCCACCAGCCCAAGCGCGACCTGTTCTGGGTGCCGCTTGGCGCTGCGTTGACGTTGCTGGTGCTGTCGCACCTGTTGGCGGCCATCGCCGGACGATTGGCCGTGCCAGGCGATTCGCGCGCCAACCGGGAAGTGGAGGGCTGATGGACATCGATCTCAGTGCCTTTCATTTCCTGCGGCCGTGGTGGTTGCTGCTCCTGCTGCCGGGAGTGCTGCTGCCGTTGCTGTGGAGCCGGCGTCACGATCTGGCCCGCCGCCTCGACGGCATCATTGCTCCCCATCTGCTGGCGCACCTGGTGATCACGCCCACCGAACGCCAGCGTGTGCGCCCGGTACAGCTGCTCGGCGCCGTGCTGGTGCTGGGCGGCGTGGCGGCGGCCGGGCCGACCTGGGAGCAGGACCGCCCGGCCTTTCTGGAGAACCGTGCGCCGCTGATCCTGGCGGTGGACCTGTCGCCCTCCATGGCCGCCAGCGATGTTCCGCCGTCACGCATCGAGGCGGTGAAGCACAAGCTCCACGACCTCATCGTGCGGCGGCCGGGCAGCCCGACGGCGCTTATCGCCTATGCCGGCAGCGCACACCTGGTGCTGCCCGCCACCGACGATGGCGGCTTGCTCGACAGCTTCCTGCAGGCGCTGTCCCCCGGCCTTATCCAGCGCAGCGGCAAGGACGCGCTGGGTGCCATCGAGATCGCCAAGCGCCTCCTGGCGGCCGAGCAGTCGCCGGGTACCCTGGTATTGCTGACCGATGGCGCCGACCAGCAGCAGTTCGACGCCATCGACAAAGCCCTGCGCGGCAGTGATCTGCAAGTGCTGGTGCTCGCCGTAGGTAGCCAGGATGGCGGCTTGCTCGACGGTGGCCAGCAGGACGCCGCCGGCCGCCCCTTGTTGGCCAGCTTCGACTCGGACGCCTTGAAGGGACTCGCGGAGGCGGCGGATGCGCCACTGGGCAGCCTGACCCTGGGGGATGACGACCTGGACTGGATCGAATTGCACGCCCAGCAACATTTCCAGGCGGCCCAGGGGGACGAGCAGCAATTGCACTGGAAGGATGCCGGATACTGGCTGTGCTGGCCGCTTTTGCTGCTCGCGCTGCTGAGCGTGCGCAAGGGCTGGAAGGTGCACTGGATGAGCGCACTGTTGCTCGCCGTCGGGCTGAGTGGCGCCCCGGAACCGGCGCGTGCCGGCGCGCTGGCCGATGCCTTTTTTACGGCGGACCAGCAGGGGCGCTGGGCTTTCGAACACGGCCATTATCCGCAGGCGGCTGCGCATTTCCGTGATCCATTCTGGAGGGGGCTGGCCGCTTATCGCGCCGCAGACTACCCGCTGGCCCTGAGCAGTTTCGCCCGGCTGGATTCGTCCGAGGCGTACTTCTACTTGGGCAATACCTATGTGCGCCTGTCGAAGTTCGATCAGGCCATCGACGCTTATCGTCAGGCGCTGCAGCGCCAGGCGGACTTTCCAGCCGCCACCGCCAACCTCGCCCTGGCGCTGGCCCTGCAGAAGGACCGCGAAGACCAGCAGGAAGCCGGCCCGCCCGACGAAAAGCCCGACCAGGAGGTCTTCGACAACACCGCCGGCAAGGGCAAGAGCGTGCCCCGCGCACGCGCCAAGGCCGACTCGGACGAGCAGTGGCTGAACAACCTGAGCACCTCGCCGGCACAGTTCCTGCGCCGCAAGTTCCTGCTGCAGGACGCCGCAGTGGGGACAGGGTCATGACGCGCGCGCTGCTGCTGTTGCTGTTGTGCTGGCCGTGGCTGGGCTTCGCCGCCGAGCCGGAGGTGAAGGTCCGTACCCAGTTGCTGCCGGGCGATTCGGTGCTGGTCGGTGGGACGCTCACGTTGCAGGTCGATCTGCTGGTGGACACCTGGTTCGCCCAGCCGCCGCAACTGCCCGCGCTGAAGGTTGCCGGCGCGGTGGTCTCCGAGCCGAGCAGCGAGGCTGCCCATCTCAACGAGAAGATCGCCGGGAAGCCGTTCTTCGGCCTGCGCTACGGCTACCAGATCACCCCGCAGAATGCCGGGGAATTCACGCTGCCTGCGCTGGATATCCAGGTGCAGCCAGGGCAGGGCAGCGGTCCGCTGAAGATCACCAGCCAGCCGCTGCACTTCACCGCCAAGGCCCCCGCTGGCGTTGCTGCCGACGGCGGTCAGCGCCTGGTCGCCAGCCAGGTGCAGATGACCCAGCAGCTCAAGGCTTCCCGCGAGCCACTGCGGGTGGGCGACAGCGTGACCCGCAGCCTGCACATCACCGCCGAAAACGCCCAGGCCATGCTGATTCCCGCGCCGGACTTCGCCGAGGTGAAGGGGTTGCGCCGCTACGTGCAGCCCCCGACGGTGCAGGCCTTGAGCGATGGGCGTGGCGGCAGCAGCGGCGGTGAGCGCATGGATGCGGCCACCTACGTGGTCAGCCAGGCCGGCGATTTCCAGCTGCCGCCCATCGAGTTGCACTGGTGGGCGGCGGACAGCGGGGAACAACGTACTGTTTCGGTCCCTGCGCTGGAGCTGTCGGCCCAGGCTGCGGCCGTCTACAAGGCGCCTTTCTCCATCAGCGATGACCTGCGCGAGCTGGGGCGCCATGCCCAATTGCGTATCGCCCGTCACTGGTTGCTGCTGGCCGTGTTACTGGCGGTTCTGGTGGGCGCGGGTTACGCCGCGCATGCGTGGGGCGCGCCGTTGCGTACCGGCGTGATGAATGCCATCGAACGCCGCCGCCAGGCATGGCGCGAGTCGCCTGGCTACGCCTGGCGCCAGGTTCGCTCCCAGCTCAAGGGCGACCCGCCGCAGCTCGGTGCGCTGTACCTGTGGCTGCGGCGGACAACCGGAGGTCGTGAATTAAGCACGGCAGTGCCTGATGGTTCCGTCAAACCCGGCAATTCTTTGCTAGCGTTTCTCAGGGCCCGTTACGGCCGGGCCGATGCGCAGGTGCGTAGCGCTCCCGCCCAACTGATACAGGCGTTGCCGGAAATCCATCGAGAGATGGGCCGCGGCAAGCCGGCGAGCCTGCCGGCCCATGCCCTCAAACCTTTGAATCCGTGATCCAGGGATGTGACATGCCTTCGTACCTTGCGCGACCGATTGCCCGCTGGATGCTCCTGCTGCTCTGCCTGCCGCTGCTGGTTCAGGCGGCGGACGAGTTGCCATCGTGGAACGAAGGACCCTCGCGGCAGGCGATCATCGAATTCGTCGAGGCCGTGACCCACGAGGGCGGCAAGGACTTCGTGCCGCCGGCCGAGCGCATCGCCGTGTTCGATAACGACGGTACGCTGTGGAGCGAGCAGCCGATGTACTTCCAGGTGCTCTTCGCCCTGGACGAGGTGAAGCGGCAGGCGCCGCAGCATCCGGAGTGGAAGCAGAAGCAGCCGTTCAAGGCGGTGCTCGAGGGCGACCAGAAGACCCTCGCCGCCAGCGGCATGAACGGCATCCTGGAGATAGTCGCCGCCACCCATTCGGGCATGAGCACTGAAGATTTCATCGCCAATGCCCGCCGCTGGCTCGCCAGCGCCAAGCACCCGCGCAGCCACCGGCCCTACACCGAGATGGTGTTCCAGCCGATGCTGGAGCTGCTGGGCTACCTGCGGGCCAACGGCTTCAAGACCTACATCGTCTCCGGTGGCGAAGTGGCGTTCATGCGCGCCTTCGCCGAAGAGGTCTATGGCATTGCGCCGGAGCAGGTGATCGGCACCACCCTGGGCAGCCGCTTCGAGGACCGCGACGGCAAGCTGTCGATCCAGCGCCTGCCCAAACTGGTGCACAACGACGACGGCCCCGGCAAGCCGGAGAGCATCGACAGCATCATCGGCCGCCGGCCGATCCTGGCCTTCGGCAACTCCGACGGCGACCTGCAGATGCTGCAGTGGACGACCGCCGGCAAGGGGCTGCGCTTTGCCGGCCTGGTGCACCACACCGATGCCCGGCGGGAGTGGGCCTATGACCGGGAGAGCAAGGTCGGGCGCCTGGACAAGGCGCTCGATGAGGCGAAGAGCAAGGACTGGGTGGCAGTGGACATGGCAAAGGAGTGGAAGCGTATCTACCCGTTTGATCAGTAAGACCAACAAGTGAAAACCGCAGGGGCATGGGGATCTCCAGTCGAGCAGTCGGTATCTCCAGTGACGCAGTCGTGGCAAACGATGAGTAACTGGAATGGAGAGACAACAATGAAGCGCACGGGAAGATGGTTATCGCAGTTCGCCCTCGCGGCGACCGCGATAGTGGGGTGTACGGTCGCCAGCGCTGCTGACAAGCCGAACATCCTGGTGATCTTCGGCGACGATATCGGCCAGACCAATATCAGCGCCTATTCGTTCGGCGTGGTCGGCTACCAGACGCCGAACATCGATCGCATCGCCAAGGAAGGCATGATGTTCACCGACTACTATGCGGAGAACAGCTGCACCGCGGGGCGTTCGACTTTCATCACCGGGCAGACGATCCTGCGTACCGGGCTGTCGAAGGTTGGCATGCCGGGGGTGCCGGTGGGGCTGCAGGACCGCGATGTCACCATCGCCCAGGCGCTCAAGGCCCACGGCTATGCCACCGGCCAGTTCGGCAAGAACCACCTGGGCGACCGCGACGAATACCTACCGACCAAGCATGGCTTCGACGAGTTCTTCGGCAACCTCTACCACCTCAACGCCGAGGAAGAGCCCGAGCGCCCGTACTGGCCCAAGGATGACGAGGCCTTCACCAAGGCCGCGACGCCCCGTGGCGTACTCAAGGCTACTGCCGACGGCAAGATCGAGGATACCGGTGCGCTGAACAGCAAGCGCATGGAAACCATCGACGATGACACCACCCAGGCTGCGATCAACTTCATGGACAAGCAGGTGAAGGCGGACAAGCCGTTCTTCGTCTGGATGAATACCACGCGCATGCATGCCTTCACCCACGTGCGTGATTCGATGAAGGGCCAGAGCGGCATGGCAGGCAACGATTACGCCGATGGCATGATCGAGCACGACGGCGACGTCGGCAAACTGCTCAAGGCGGTGGATGACCTGAAGATCGCCGACAACACCATCGTCATCTACACCACCGACAACGGGCCGAACCAGTGGTCCTGGCCGGACGCGGCGACGACCCCGTTCCGCAACGAGAAGAACTCCAACTGGGAAGGTGCCTACCGTGTGCCAGCGATGATCCGCTGGCCGAACCACGTCAAGCCGGGCAGCGTTTCCACCCAGATGTTCTCCGGGCTGGACTGGTTCCCGACGCTGCTGGCCGCCATCGGTGACACCGACATCAAGGACCGTCTGCTCAAGGGCGCCGATATCGGTGGCAAGAACTTCAAGGTGCACCTCGACGGCTACAACCAGCTCGACTACCTGACCGGCAAGACCGACAAGGGTGCGCGCAAGGAGTTCTACTACTTCAACGACGATGCCGAGCTGGTGGGCATGCGCTTCGAGGACTGGAAGATCGTCTGGTGCGAACAACGCGCACCGGGCGGGCTGAAGGTCTGGAGCGAGCCGTTCACCTGCCTGCGGGTGCCCAAGCTGTTCAACCTGCGCATGGACCCCTACGAGCGGGCGGACGTGGTATCGGACCAGTACTACGACTGGCTGACCAAGAACGACTACCTGCTGTTCCAGGGCACGCAGAAGGCGGCGAAGTTCCTCCAGACCTTCGTCGACTACCCGCCGAGCCAGCGCCCGGCCAGCTTCAGCATCGATCAGATTCGCAAGGATGTGGACGCGAAGATCGAAGCGAAGATGAAGCAGGGCAGCAAGTAGTGATCCACGCATTGGGCAGCGCTCCGGCATTGCCCACCTCAATCCCCGCGACAGCACAGCTGTCGCGGGGATTCTTCTGTTCGACAAGGTTGTCCCGATGCCGTCACCTGCCAGTTCGTCGACCATGAATGCTCGCCCCGCCAGACAGGCCGCCATTGGCGTTCCGCGCCGGCTGGCCATGTGGATGCCGGCTCTGCTGCTGTTTGCTTCCGGCGGTGCGGCGCTGGTATTCCAGGTGCTGTGGGTGAAGCAGTTGTCGCTGGTGGTCGGTGTGGAGGTGTACGCCGTGACCACGGCGATCAGCGCCTTCTTCGCCGGCCTGGCGCTGGGAGGACTGGCTTTCGGGCGGCTCGCCGATCGGCTGGCGCGGCCTTTGCGACTCTATGCAGCGCTGGAGGTCCTGGTGGCGCTGCTGGCCGTCGCGTCCACCGTGGCGCTGGCCAATGCCGCCAGCGCCTTCGCGTTTCTGGAGGAAGCCTTCGGCATCCTGGCCTGGGCGCTGCCGTTGGTGCTGGTGGGCGTGCCGGCATTCTTCATGGGCGGCACGCTGCCGGTGCTGGTGCGCGCCGTGGAGCCCGCCGACGGGCAGATGGGACGCGCGGGCGGCAGTTTGTACGCCGCCAATACCGCCGGCGCCATCGCCGGCACGCTGATGGCGGCGTTCGTCTTCCTGCCGATGCTTGGCGTGTTGGCGAGCGCCTTTGCGGCAGCCGTGTTCAATCTGATCGCTGCCGCAGGCGCGCTGACGCTGCGGCGCGAGCCCGCCACGCCAGTGATCGCAGGTGAATCGCTGGCCGCTCCGCGCGGCAAGGCGGCGCGCCTGGCCATCGCCCTTTACTGCGTGGCGGGTGGCGTCGCGCTGGGTTACGAGGTGGTCTGGACGCAATCCATCGTCCAGTTCATGAGCACCCGTACCTTTGCCTTCGCCGTGGTGCTGGCCACCTATCTTTGCGGCCTGGTGCTGGGCAGCGCCCTGTATGCCCGGCGCGCGGACCGCGTTCGCGACCCCTGGGGCCTGTTCGGCCTGCTCATCGCGGCGGCCGGGTTGCTGGCCATCCTGCAGGTCGCCGGGCTGGGTACCTGGCTGGTCGGCCTGCAGACCCGCGCCGAATGGCTGGTGCTGCAGGCCGGTGGCAGCGAACTGGCGGGCATGTGCGCGCGCTTCGCCGTGGCCACGCTGTGCGTGGTGTTCCTGCCGACCACCCTGCTGGGGGCGGCGTTCCCCATCGCCCTGCGCCTGGCGGTGGACCAGCAGCACGTGGGGCGCGATGTGGGCACGGTGGTGGCGCTCAATACCCTGGGCGGCATCGTCGGCGTGATGCTGACGGGGTTCGTCCTGGTGCCGGGGATCGGCCTGGTACGCACCCTGGCGGTCCTCGGAGCTTTGGCTGCGTTCATCGGCCTGCTGGCAGTCTGGCGGGGGGAGGGCGTGGGCAAGGTCCCGCGCATTGGCGTCGCCATGGTCGCGGTTCTGACACTGGCCATCGGCGCAGTGACGCCAGCGCAGCATCTGGCGCAGCTGATGCCGGGGGCGCGCAACGGTCAGATCAGCTTCTATGCCGAGGGCCGCGGCGGCACGGTGGCGGTGATCGAGCAGGGCCGGGGCGACAACCGCTTCAGCCGTCTCTACATCCAGGGCGTTTCCAACACCGGCGATGCCATGCCGTCGCTGCGCTACATGCGACTGCAAGCGCTGTTGCCGCTACTGATCCATAACGGCGAACCGCGTTCTGCGTTGGTCATCGGTTTCGGCACGGGCATTACCGCAGGCGCGATGCTGCGTTATCGCGACCTGCAGCACCCGGTGGTGGCCGAGTTGCTGCCCGAGGTACTGGCCGCCGCCCCGCGCTTCAAGGGCAACTTCGACGCGATCCACGACCCGCGCCTGGATATCCGCCTGCGCGATGGTCGGCGTGAGCTGCTGCGCAGCGCCGAGCGCTACGACATGATCACGCTCGAACCGCCACCGCCCTCGGCTGCCGGGGTGGTCAACCTGTATTCGCGGGACTTCTATGAGCTGGCGGCGTCGCGGCTGGAGGAGGACGGCATAGTCGCCCAGTGGTTGCCGCTGCCGACGCAGAACGATGAGGAAAGCCGCTCCCTGGTGCGCAGCTTCATCGATGTCTTCCCCAATGCCACGCTCTGGACGACCGAGTTCCATGAAATGCTCCTGGTGGGCTCGCAGCAGCCTCTGCATCTGGACGTGACGACCATCCGCCAACGCTTCGAACAGCCCGATGTGGCCGCTGCGCTGGGAGAGGTGGGGATCGATTCGGTCGAAGCGCTGCTGGCCACCTGGGTGACCGACCGCGCGGGCCTTGAGCGCTATGCCGGCGATGCGTTGCCGGTCACCGACGACCAGCCGCGAATCGAATATGCGCCGTGGGTACGTTCCAAGGAAATCGCCCGTGTGCTGCCAACGCTGCTGGCCCTGCGCACGGCACCGCCACTGGAGAACGCCGTGCCATCGGTCCGCGCGTCAGTCGACGATTACTGGGCCCGGCTGCGGCGCTTCTACGATCTGAGCCTGCACGCGTACCGGGGCGACCGCCAGGCCTGGGCACGGGATGCGCGGCAGGTGGCGATCGATGACGGCGACAATCCCTATTACCGATGGTTCCTGGGCTCGCCTTGAGCGTCAGGCTCAGCCGGGTTCATGTGCCGTGCCGCCAGTTCCAGCGCGCCTCGGCCACCACGGCGCAGGCAAGCTAGTAGGGGCAGCCAGGGAATGTCGGTGACACGCACCGAGCCGGCCGGCACCATCCGCACTTCCCCGGCGGTGCCACCGGCAGGGCCGCCATCGGGCAGGTAGACCAGCAGCCAGTCGTCCCGAGTTTCCAGAATCAGCGCGAAACGAAACCCGACGTCCTCCCCCACCAGGCCGACCTTGGCGCCTTCCACTTCGTCCATTCCGGCGAAGCGCGCCGTGGCGTCCTTGAGCAACTGGTAACCCGGCAAGTTGCTCAGCAGCCGGTCTTCCAGCGTGCGCAGCGAGGCCGCCGCGGCGCGGGTCCTTGCCAGCAACCCGGCGAGAAAGCACAGCAACAGGAGCAGAACGATGCAGGCCAGCGTTACCGAGGTGACACCCCAGGCGGTGAAGCCGGTGAATAGTGGCAGGATCTTCTGCACCGGTGGAGTGAGCAGGTGGATGGCCTTTTCGATCAGAATGAAGAGCAGCACCAGCGGCAGGATGAACAGCAGCCCACCGGCGATGGTGGTGCGGATGAACTTCAGCATTTCGACCTCCTTGGGGAAGCCGGCCGACGACAGCGCAACGCAGCCGGTGAATCGATGGCGGGCTCAGCCCGCCGTGACGGCGACGATGATCGGACCGCACACCGCCAGCAGTACGTTGGAAATGGCGTAGCACACCGTGAAGCCAATGACGGGTGTGTTGCTGCCGGACTGCTCGATGATCTTGTTCATCGAGGCCGCTTCGGTCTGCGCGCCGGCCAGGGCGCCGAACAGGATCATCGGGTGCAGCCCCAGGACGTAGCGGCCGAAGTAGAGCGTCACCAGCGGCGGGATGATGGTCACCAGGGCGCCGGAGAGCAGCAGCGCCGCGCCCTGACTCTGGATCGCGGCGATGGCGGCCGGGCCGGCCAGCAGCCCCACCACGGCGCCGAAAGCGGTCAGCCCGAACTCCGAGAAGGCCCACTGTGCGGCCGGGGGCAGGGCGCCCACTTCGGGATGCCGCGAGTTGTACCAGCCGATCAGCAGGCCGGCGAGCAGCATGCCGCCACCGATACCCAGCTCCACCGGAATCATGCCGATGTGGGTGGAGAGCATGCCGACCAGCGACCCCACGACCATGCCCAGGGTATGGATGGCGATATCGCTCTTGTAGTCGCTCGCCCGGATGCGGCCGATCTGCGCTGCCAGTGCCTCGACGCTGGCCGTGCGGCCGGCCAGGGTGATGACGTCGCCACGGCGTAGCACGGTGTCGGGCAGCAGCGGCAGCTCCAGGCCTTGCCGGGTGATGGAGCGGATGTAGCAGCCCATTCGGTCGGCGCCGACCAGCAGCGTCTTGATCTGGTGGATGGTCTTGCCGGCCAGCTGGGGCGAGGTCAGAACGATGTCGGCATCGCGGGTGGCGAAGGACATGCTGTCGGGGTTGTCGATTTCCGGGCCGATCCAGTCGTTGAGGTCGGCCACGGCTTCGCGCAGGGCGTAGACGCCGAGGATGTCGCCGCTCTCCAGGCGCAATTGCGGGTCGCGCTCGAGAATCTGACCGCCACGGATGACCCGCTCGACGCTCAGCGCGGCGTGCCGCGCCTCGACATCGGCGATGCGCTGGCCGATCGCTGCCGCCGACTGGGCACGATGGGCACGGACGACGATGCGGGTGTAGGGAATGCTGATGGCGTTCTCTTCGCGCTCGATGCCCAGCTCCCGCTCCAGCTCGCGTGCGCTCTGGCGCAGGTCGACGCGCAGCAGCTTCGGCGCGATGCTGCCGACGAAGGCGATCAGGCCGATGGTGCCGAACAGATAGGTGATGGCGTAGGCCACCGCCATGTGGCTGTTGAGCTGGCTCTTGGCGGCATCGTCGATGGCCAGCTGGGAAATGGCGCTGCTGGCGGTGCCCATGATCGCCGTGTCGGTCAGTGCTCCCGCGCCCAGGCCGGCAGTGAAGCCGGCGTCGAAGTGGAACAGGTGATACAGGCCGAGGATGACGCCCAGGGCAGTGGCGCAGAGCACCACGGAAAGCACCACCAGCTTCAGGGTGCCGCGATTGAGGCTGCCGAAGAACTCCGGGCCGCTCTTGAAACCGACGGCATAGATGAACAGCGCGAAGAACACCGACTTCAGCTCATGGGGCACTTCCAGGCCGATCTGCCCGATCAGCAGGCCCATCAGCAGCGCGCCGGCGACCGAGCCCAGGTGAAAGCTGCCGATCTGTATCCGCCCCAGCAGAACCCCCAGGGAGATCGCCAGGAACACCGCGATCTCGGGGTTGGCGCGCAAGGCGTGGAGGAAAAAATCGAGCATCGACGCGGCTCCCTGTCGAAGTGGCGTCCGTGCAGTATGGACGGTGAATGCCGAGCTGCCGTTATGCAGCGGAGTGTGGAACGACTTTCTCTTTAGTGCGTTTTCGCCGCGCGACCCCCACCATCGAAAAACCTCGACTAGTCTTGTGCAGACTTCATGCGGATCGCTCCAGAGCCTGTGCCCAGGCTCTCGTCGTGGATAGCGATTTCCCTGGCCGGCGCCGTGCGCCGGCTCACCACGAGAGCGCCCATGGCAGCAGCCAGCGACCTGATCATCTGTGAGTACTGCGATGCGGTGTACGAACGCCAGCCGCTGCAGCGACACCAGCGTGCACTGTGCGTGCGCTGCGGCGGGGTACTGCATCGGCACAACTCACTGTCCGTGCAGCAACGCCTGGCGCTGGCGCTGACCGGCGCGGTGCTGCTGGCCTTCGCCAACAGTTACCCGGTGATGACCATCAGCATGCAGGGCCTGAGCAATTCGGCGACGCTGTGGGACGCGGTGATGATCCTGAGCAGCGGCCCCATCACCTTCATCGCACTGGTGACAGCGCTGGCCATCATCCTCGCGCCGGCGCTGCAGGTAACGCTGCTGATCTGGGTGCTCGGCTTTGCCCTGGCCGGGCGCCGCGCGCCGGCCTTCGCCGGGTGCATGCGCTGGCTGGAGTCGTTGCGCCCCTGGAGCATGCTGGAGGTCTGCCTGCTGGGCACCATGGTCGCGGTGATCAAGCTGGCCGGACTGCTCGATGTGATACCTGGTATCGGTCTGCTGGCGATGGCCGCCCTGAGCGTGTTGATCATCTACATCGCCGGCAAGGACATCCGCGATCTCTGGGAGCGGGTATGAACACGCCCCCGCTCGCCGCTCAGCTGAACCTGTGCCTTTGCCACGGCTGCGGCGCCGCCTGCGATACGCGCAGCGGCGGCCATCATTGCCAACGCTGTGGTGCCCCCCTGCACCCGCGCAAGGCCGATGCCATCACCCGCGGCTGGGCGTACCTGGTGGCGGCGCTGATCTTCTACGTGCCGGCCAACCTGTTGCCGGTCATGCATACCGAGATGCTCGGCCAGGGCATTGACAGCACCATCGGCGGCGGCGTGCTGGAGTTCTGGGAAAGCGGCGCCTGGGACATCGCGCTGATCATCTTCATTGCCAGTATCGGCGTGCCGGCGATCAAGTTCTTCTCCCTCGGGCTGCTGCTCTGGACTGCCCAGCGCCGCAGCAGCTGGGCACGCCGGCAGCGTTCGCAGCTGTACCGTTTCGTCGAGCTGATCGGCTACTGGTCGATGCTCGACGTGATGGTCGTCGCACTGGTGGCGGCCCTGGTGCAGATGCATGAACTGGGCACCATCGAGCCGCGCGCCGGCATCCTGTTCTTCGGCATGGTGGTGGTCCTCACCATGCTTTCCGCCATGAGTTTCGATCCACGACATATCTGGGACGACGGAGATCCGATCGATGGAGCAGGACACCCCTAAGCACGCCGCCCCCGGACAGCCGCAGGTACGCACGCGGCGCTGGAATGTATCGCTGGTCTGGATCGTGCCGATCGTGGCGCTGCTGGTGGGCGCTTCGCTCATCGTGCGCAACTGGATGGAGCAGGGGCCGACCATCGAGATCTCCTTCCGCACGGGGGAGGGCCTGGTCGCGCACAAGACCCAGGTGAAGTACCGCAGCGTGGTGATCGGCGAGGTCGAAGGCGTCGAGCTGGCCAAGGACAAGAAGAGCGTCACCGCCAGCGTCAAGCTGAACAAGGAGGCCGAATCCTTCGCCACCGAGGGGGCGAAATTCTGGGTCGTGCGGCCACGCATCGGCGCTGGCGGCGTGACCGGCGTCGACACGCTGTTGTCGGGCAATTTCATCGGTGCCGACGCCGGTGAATCGAGTGCGCCGAAGAAGCGCTTCACCGGCCTGGAGCTGCCGCCGCCGATCACCTATGGGGAGAAGGGCAAGAGCTTCGTCCTGCGCGCCGACGACCTGGGCTCGCTGGATATCGGCTCGCCTATCTATTACCGCAAGATTCCGGTGGGCCAGGTGACTTCCTACGCCTTGCGCAGCGATGGCAAGGGCGTGGACCTGGGCATCTTCATCGAGTCGCCCAACGACGCTTTCGTGACCCAGAACACAAGGTTCTGGAATGCCAGTGGCGTCGACGTCAACGTCAGCGCCAACGGCCTGAAGGTGAACACCGAATCGCTGTCCGCGCTGTTGGTCGGCGGGCTGGCCTTCGGCACGCCCGAGGGCAGCGAGGAAACGGCCGCCGCCCAGGACAACGAAGCCTTCGACCTCTACGTCGACCGCGACAATGCCCTGGCTCCGCCCACCGGCCTGCCGCAGTACCTGCGCCTGCGCTTCGACCAGTCGATGCGCGGCCTGAGCGTGGGCGCGCCCGTGGAGTTCATGGGTGTCGAGTTCGGCAAGGTCACCAACATCCAGCTGGACTACGACGAGAAGCTGCAGATTTTCCCGGTGGTGGTCGATGCGGTGATCTACCCGCAGCGCCTGGGGCCCGTGCACCAGAAGATGCTCAAGGTCTTCAACAGCAGCGTGGGCGACCAGGGCGGCGTCACCCGCGTGATCGGCAGCTTCGTCGAGCACGGCATGCGTGCCCAGGCGCGCAGCGGCAACCTGCTGACCGGGCAGCTGTACATCTCGCTGGACTTCTATCCCGACGCCAAGCCGGTGGCCTTCGATGCCAGCGCGCGGCCGCTGCGCATCCCGACGGTGCCCAGCAGCCTGGCGAAACTCCAGGAACAGTTGCAGGCGGTGGTCGACCGCATCGGCAAGCTGCCGCTGGAGCGTATCGCCAACAACCTCGACGGCAACCTGCGTGAGCTGCAGGGCAGCCTCAAGCAGTTCAATACGCAGACGTTGCCGGGCGTCACCCGGACGCTCGATGAGGTGCGCACCACGCTCGCCACGGCCAACTCGGCGCTGGGCGAGAACTCGCCGCAACGGGAAAAGCTCAGCGACACCCTGGATGAGCTGGACCGCATGTCGCGCTCGTTGCGTGACCTGTCCGATTACCTCGGGCGCCACCCGGAATCCTTGATCCGTGGTCGTCCGAAGAACGCCAACGCCGACAACCTGCAGCCCTGATTCGCGTACAAGGAGAGACTTCAGATGCCGAAGCTGCCCATGCTGCTCCTGGCCGCACTGTTCCCCGTGTTGTCGGGCTGCAGCAGCGCTCCGATCCACTACCACACGCTGGTTCCCGCACAGCCGGGCAGCCCCGCCAGCGGCCAGGTACGCGTCGAACGGGTGGAGATGCCGCCGCAGGTCGATCGCTCGCAGATTGTCGTCCGCCAGGGCGGCAGCGGGCTGTCGATCCTGGAAACCGAGTGGTGGGGCGCCAACCTGGTGGACGAGTTCCGCAATGCCCTGGAGGACCAGCTCGGCGCTCCGGGGCCAGGCGCTGCATTGCTGCGCGTGGAAGTGCAGCGCTTCGATTCGGTGCCGGGCCAGTACGCGTTGCTCGATGCCCGTTGGCGCCTGCAGCGGCCCGGCTCGAACAAACCGCTGAGCTGCCGTAGCAGCCTGCAGACGGCGGCCAACGGTACCGTGGACGGGCTGGTGGTCGCGCACCAGGCCAATGTGCGCAAGTTCGCCGAACTGGTGGCGCAAGCGAACGCCAGCGGCGGCACGCGTTGTCCTTGATGTTCGGGGCAGGGTGCCAACCGAATCTTTACGAGTACTGAACGCGATACCCTTGGACCGGCGTGCCGCCACGCACGCCGGGGCTTGCAGGTTGGCGCGCGCGATGTCGTTGCACAGGAGAAACCTTCCCGATGAGCTCATCCGGCAAGCCAAGGACAACCCTGAACCCTCCGGTCTTCTATACCAGCGCGGCGCTGATCCTGCTGCTGGTGCTCTACGCCGTGCTCTTCAAGAGCCAGGCCCAGACGCAGTTCGAACACATCCAGCAGTGGATCTTCACCAACGCCAGCTGGTTCTACATCCTCGCGGTGGCGCTGATCCTGATCAGCGTGGTGTTCCTCGCGGTCAGTCGCTACGGCGACATCAAGCTCGGGCCTGATCACAGCGAGCCCGAGTATCGCAGCAGCAGCTGGTTCGCCATGCTGTTCTCCGCCGGCATGGGCATCGGCCTGATGTTCTTCGGCGTGGCCGAACCGGTGATGCACTTCACCAGCCCGCCGGTGGGCGAGGCGGGCACGGTCACCGCGGCTCGCGAAGCGATGAAGATCACCTTCTTCCACTGGGGCCTGCATGCCTGGGCGATCTACGCCATCGTCGGGCTGATCCTGGCCTACTTCAGCTTCCGCAAGGGCCTGCCGCTGACATTGCGCTCGGCGCTGTATCCGCTGATCGGCGAGCGCATCTACGGCCCGATCGGCCATGCAGTGGACATCTTCGCCATCCTCGGCACGGTGTTCGGCGTCGCCACCTCACTGGGTTATGGCGTGCTGCAGATCAACAGTGGCTTCCACCATCTGTTCGGCCTGCCGGTGAATGCGACGGTGCAGATCATCCTCATCGCCGCGACCTGCGCCCTGGCGACACTCTCGGTGGCCAGCGGCCTGGACAAGGGCATCCGCATCCTTTCCGAGCTGAACCTGGCGCTGGCGGTGATCCTCATGCTGTTCGTGCTGCTGCTCGGCCCGACCGTGTTCCTGCTGCAGACCTACGTGCAGAACACCGGTGCCTACCTCTCGGACATCGTCAACAAGACCTTCAACCTCTATGCCTACGAGCCGACCGACTGGATTGGCGGCTGGACCCTGCTGTACTGGGGCTGGTGGCTGTCCTGGTCACCGTTCGTGGGGCTGTTCATCGCACGCATCTCGCGCGGGCGGACGATCCGCGAATTCGTCTGCGGCGTGCTCTTCGTCCCGGCCGGCTTCACCCTGCTGTGGATGACCGTGTTCGGCGATTCGGCGATCCACATGATCCTCAACGAGGGCGTGATCACCTTGGCGGCGGTTGTTGATCAGGACAGTTCCCTGGCGCTGTTCGCCTTCCTCGAGCACTTCCCGCTATCCAGCGTGGTGTCGATGGTGGCGGTGCTGATGGTGGTGGTGTTCTTCGTCACCTCGGCAGACTCCGGGGCGCTGGTGGTGGACATGCTCGCGTCCTCGGGGCACTCCCACTCGCCGTTGTGGCAGCGCATTTTCTGGTCGGTGAGCATTGGCGTGGTGGCGGTGGCATTGCTGCTGGCGAACGGGCTGAAGGCCCTGCAGACAGCGACCATCGCCAGTGCGTTGCCATTCTCGGCGATCCTGCTGGCGTCCATCTGGGGACTGTTCCGCGCGCTGCACCTGGATGCCACGCGGCGCGGCCTGCGCCACCAGTCGCTACCTGCGCCGCGGCATGCGCCACACCACGAAGGCGGTTGGCAACGGCGCCTGCGCAGTATTGCCATGCGCCCCCGGCGCGCCCACGTGACTCGCTTCATTGCCGAGGTCGTGCGGCCGGCTTGCGAGGAAGTGGCCGCCGAGTTGCGCAAGCAAGGCCATGACGTGCAGGTGCTGGAGCGCGAAGATGGCCGCGTGGCCCTGGAGCTGGTGCAGCCGGGGGAGGGCCATTTCCTCTATGAAGTCCGCCCGCGGGCCTTCACCAGCCCCAGCTTCGTTCTACTGGAGGAGGACGAGGGCACCGAGGCGCGCAAGTACTTCCGCGCCGAGGTTCACCTGCGCGAAGGCGGGCAGGATTACGACGTAATGGGGTGGAACCGCGACGATGTGATCTCCGACATCCTCGACCAGTACGAGCGGCACCTGCATTACCTCCATGTCGTGCGCTGAACTCAGGGCTTGTTCGGCGCCACCTTGTCGAGAATCTGCCGGGCCAGGGCATGGTAGAGCGACACCGGCGCTATCCAGCCGGAAATGGCCGCGGCCAGCAGCGTGGCGGCGAGCATGGGAATGGCCAGGTCCGGGCTGTGGGAAAGCTCCAGCACGATCACCGAGGCGGTCAATGGCGAGCGCGTAACGCCCGCCAGATAGGCGCCCATGCCGAGCAGTGCACAGGTCTGCGGGTTGACGCCCGGCAGCAGGGAGAGCACGGGCGCGAACCCCGCGCCGACGCTCAATGATGGCGAGAACAGGCCGCCAGGGATTCCGGCCAGGTACGAGACCACGTTGGCGAGGAACTTCCAGAGCAGGAAGCTGGCGTCGGTCACCGGGTTGCCGTCGAGCAGGGCGCGGGTTTCCTCGTAGCCGGTGCCGAACACGTGGTTGCCGGAAATCACGCCGAGCAGTGCCAGTGCAAGCCCGCAGACAGCAGCGAAGCGCACCGGGAAGCGCTCTCGCACGGCGCACATCCGGCCGATCCAGCCGTGCTGCGCCGGCAGTACCAGCTTCACGTAGAGCCCACCGAGCACGCCGCCCAGCAGCGCGCAGGCGGGCACTTCACTCCAGCCCCAGCCCGTGGGCAACCCGCCGCTGATGTCGCCAAAGTAGGAGTAGTGCCCCATCAGGCCCAGGGTGACCACGCCGCCGATCAGTACGGCGGTCAGCACCAGCCCGCTGAAGCGCTGCTCGTAGGTGCGGCTCAATTCCTCGATGGCGAAAACCACCCCGGCAAGGGGTGTGTTGAAAGCTGCCGCGATGCCGGCGGCGCCGCCCGCCAGGATCAGCCCTGCCACGGTGCGTCGGCCGTGGAGGCCCAGGCGCGTGCCGAAGGCGTAGATCACCGCGGCGCCTACGTGCACGGTAGGCCCCTCACGGCCGACCGAGCCACCGACCAGCAGGGCGCCGAGGGTGAACAGCATCCGTACCAGCGCCACCGGCAGGGCGAGCACCTGTGCACGGAATCGTCGCGATGGCGATTCCAGCGCGGCAATCACCTGCGGGATACCACTGCCTTTCGAGTTCACGAACCAGCGCTGGGTGATCCAGGCCAGCAGCGCAAAACCCAGCGGCGTTGCCAGTAGCGGCAACCACGGCGATACCTGCAGCATCCGCTGGAACAACCCGAAGGAGCGATCCGCCAGCCAGGCAAAAGCCAGGGCCACCAGCCCCACCAGCAGGGCGCCGACCCAGAACGCGAGGTGCTGTCGCCATTTCAGCCAGCGCGAGCGAAGCAGTCGCCGCGTGCGCTTGTTCGCGGCGGAAACGCTTCGTGCATCGGGTTCATCTTGGAGGTCAGAGTCGGACATCGGCGGGTAGAGGTTTCGTCCCAGAAAGACCGAGTATGACCGCTACCGGCTGAACCGGGAAAGCCAGGATGACCGTCGACGAGAGCCGCCATGCCGTCAGCCGATCTTCAATGCCCGGTCCAGCGACCAGGCGCCCGCGCCGCGACCAATCAGCAGCAGGAGCAGGCCGGCCCAGGACAGGTGCGTCGGCCAGGCATCGGGGTAGACGAACACTTCGATCACGGCAGTCATGCCCAGCAGGGCGAGGGCGGAGAGGCGGGTGAACAGGCCCAGCACCAGCAGGACCGGGAAGAAGTGTTCTGCGTAGGTCGCCAGGTGCGCGGCTATATAGGGCGGCACCAGCGGCAGCACGTATTCGGTCTGGAACAGCTCGTAGGTGCTCGGCGTGATGGTCAGGATGCCCTCGACCTTGGTGCGCCCGGAGAGGAAGAAGATCGAGGCGATCCCCAGGCGCGCCACCAGGCACAACAAAGAGTCGCTGAGCAGGGACTGCAGGCGGCTGGCGATGGTGTTCCAGTGCTGGCGAAAGGCGCCGCCCGGGTAGTGGCTGCGGGAGATGTCCATGGCGGCTTCCTCAGGTGAGTTTCAGCGGTTGGAACACGGCGGCGCCGAGCAGGTTGCCCAGCAGTACCGTGAAGTCGAGGTCGGCTTGCGCCCTGAGCGCCAGGGTCGATGCCTGATCGAGGTCATGACCGCTGGCGCAGGCATCGAGGAAGGCGCAACCGCCCACGTCCAGTGCCTGCCAGGTGACGCCCTCGGCATGGCCGACCAGCAGCGCGCCTTCAGCGTGCCAGGGCAGCTCTTCGGGCAATGGCAGCGCTTCGCGGTTGTAGCGCCAGATGCTGTAGATCGGCTGTTGGTCGAACCAGCGCCAGCGCGCGCTGGCGCGGGGTTGCAGGTGACAGGGGGCAAGGTCGGAAGCGGTCATGCCCGCCAGGTCGGACCACTGCAGCGCAGGCTCCTGTGGTGCGGTGTAGGCTTCCAGCCACAAGCGGTCGAGGCGCGCCACGCCGACCAGGTAGGGCAACTCGCGCGCGGGTTCGAAGGCGTCGAGGAAATCGGCGAAGTCTTCGCCGTAGAGCACCAGGCGAGCGTCGTTCGGCGGTGTCTGCTGTGCGTGGATGGTCGCCGCGCCGCGCAGCCAGTCGGTGCCGACCAGGCGTTCGACACTGGGGAAGTTGTCGCACAAGGCGTCGGTGCAGCCCTTGAGCACGGTGTTGCGGTAGACGCTGAAGCCGGCCTGCTCGGTCAGACCTTGCAGTCCGGGGGGAGAGCGCTGGTACAGCGCTTCGACGAAAGCTTCCTGGAATCTGCCGAGGGACGTCTTCATGCGGCCACCTTCGCCTGGTTGAGGATACCCTGGGCGATTTCGCGCTCGGCCAGCAGTTCGCTGAAGGCGGGGATCTGGTCGTCGCGCTCGATCAGCGTCGGGCGCGGGCCGATGCGCCGGATCAGGTGCTGGTAGAGCTCCCAGACCGGTTCGGCGATGGGGGCGTCGTGGGAGTCGATCAGCAGCTCGCCGCGCTCGTCGTGGCTGTGCCCGGCCAGGTGGATTTCCAGGATGGCCGCGGCGGGGAATCGGTCGAGATAGCGCTTGGCATCGAAGCCGAGATTGTGCGCGCTGACGTGTACGTTGTTGATGTCCAGCAGCAGGCCGCAGCCGGTGCGCAGCGCCAGTTCGGTGAGGAATTCGATCTCGTCCCAGTCGTGGCCGTCGAGGCGAAGATAGTGGCTGGGGTTCTCGATGGCGATGCGCCGGCCCAGGGCATGCTGGGTGCGCTCGATGTTGTCGACGATGCGGGCCAGGGCCGCGTGGCTGCGCGGGAAGGGCAGCAGGTCCGGCAGGTACCGGCCGCGCCAGGTGGACCAGGCCAGGTGCTCGGAGATCAGCACGGGCTGCACGCGCTCAACCAGCGCGCGCAGCCGCAGCAGATGAGCCTTGTCGGGGGCGGCGTCCGCCGCCAGGGACAGCGAAACCCCGTGCAGCGACAGCGGATGCCGTTCGGCGATCCGCTCCAGCCAGGCAAGGCGAGGGCCGCCGACCATGTAGTTTTCCGGATGCACTTCGAACCAGAGCCCTCGCGCGCAGCAGTCGAGCGCCTGGGTGTAGTGCTCGGCCTTGAGCCCAAGCCCGGCACCCGGTTGAGTCGATACGTTCATGGTCGGCAGCCTGCACTCAGGACTTCATCGGGGTCAGCGAGCCCATGCCGTGCGGCGTCTTGATCGAGGCGCAGGTGCCGGCCGGGACGTTCTTCCAGTGCATGCCGTCGTAGTCCTTCTTGGCGCTGCCTGCGCAGGTGGTGCCGGCGCCGGCCTTGCAGTCGTTCTTGCCGGCCAGGGCCACGCCGTAGCATTTCTCCATGGCCGCGCCCGTGCTGGCCTTGGTATTCATGTCGTCGGCCAGCGCGTTCCCGGCAAGGGCGGCAAGGGCAAGGGCGGCGGTGGCGAGGGTGAGGTTTTTCATGGTGCGGTCTCCCGTTGGGTGGTGGGGCCGCACAGAGACTTCCGGCGGCTTGTCGAGTAGTTCGCCGGGAGTGGTGATCCGGTTACAGCCGCCTGAAGATTTTTTTGAGATTTCCCTGGGGCGGCCCTAAGGTATTGAACAGCTGCCTGTTTTTTCTGCGGGCCGGCGATCTGCCAGCAAGTGTGGGGCAGACTCGGGAAGATTTTCCTTGCGCGCTGTAACCAGGACGGTCGATGCAACGAACTACCAGCCAGGACGTGTTGATCGCGCGCGAAGCGCAGCTTCAGACACTGCTGATGCAGGGCATGTCCGGTGACGCGGTGGCCTACCGCGAGTTCCTCGCCGCCCTTGGCCCGCACTTGCGCGCGTTCCTGCGCCGCCGTCTGGCGCAGCGCCCCGGCGAGGTGGAGGACCTGGTGCAGGAAGTCCTGCTGGCCGTGCACAACGCCCGCCACACCTATCGCGCAGAACAGCCACTGACGGCCTGGGTGCAGGCGATTGCGCGCTACAAGCTGGCTGACCATTTCCGCGCTTTTGCCCGTCGCGAGGCGCTGCATGATCCGCTGGACGGCGATGAGGGCGAGCTGTTCGCCACCGAGGACGACCAGCCGGCGCAGGCCAGCCGCGATCTGGGCAAACTGCTGCAGCAGTTGCCGGACAAGCAGCGCCTGCCGATCGTCCATGTGAAGCTGGAAGGGTTGTCTGTAGAGGAAACGGCAAACCTGACCGGGCTTTCCAGTTCCGCCGTGAAGGTCGGCATCCACCGCGGGCTGAAGGCCCTGGCGAATATGATCCGAGGGTTGCGAAGCGATGAAGACCAATGAACTGATCGATCTGCTGGCTGCCGGCGAAAGCGCGGTCGATCGGCGAGCGCTGGGCAAGCGCTTTGCTCTGGCCCTGCTGGGCGGCGGCCTGGGCGCGATACTGCTGATGGCCGCGCTCTATGGGGTGCGCGCGGACCTCGCTGACGTCGCGCGGACTCCGCTGTTCTGGGCCAAGGTCGCGCTGCCCGGCAGCCTGGCGCTGATCGCGTACGGGTTGAGCAGCCGCCTGGCGCGGCCGGGGGTCAAGGGCGGTGCTGCGTGGCTGCTGCTCGGGCTGCCGGTGCTGCTGGTGTGGCTGGGTGGCGCGGTGGAGCTGGCCGCGGTGCCTGCCGAAGCGCGCGCCGGGCTGATACTGGGCAAGACCTGGCGCACCTGCCCGCTGAACATTGCGTTGCTCTCGATACCCACATTCATCGCCGTCTTCTGGGCGCTGCGTGGGTTGGCGCCCACCCGGCTGCGCCTGGCCGGTGCTGCTGGCGGTCTGCTCGCCGGGGCTACCTCGACCCTGGCGTACTGCCTGCACTGCCCGGAGATGGGCATTCCCTTCTGGGGCGTGTGGTACCTGCTCGGCATGCTCCTGCCTACGCTGCTGGGCCTGACCCTGGGGCCGCGCCTGTTGCGCTGGTAGGGGCGTGCCGGGCAACACGCCCACCGGGCGCGGCTGCGAAGGCTTGTGAACGCCCGGCGGCCCCCGCGCCCGGACATGCGCCACATACCGGTAAGCCTGCGCAGGGGGCGCGTGTCCTGGCGGGATAAACTGGCGTCTATCGGCTGCGTACCGACTTCATTCCGTCTCCAATCGCAAGGAAATCCATGACCGACGTCGTCGACCTGTTCGACATCCAGTATTTCTGGAACCTGCTTGCCATCCTCTGGTTCCTCTTCTGCTGGATCGGCTACACCCGCTACGCCAAGACCAAGGCCCGCGACACCGCGTGCCTGGCCAGCGTGTTGCATCTCTACCGCCAGGACTGGATGCGTCGCGTGCTGCTGCGCGACAACCGCGTGGCGGACGCCAGCGTGATCGGCAACCTGGAGCGCAACGCCTCGTTCTTCGCTTCCAGCACCCTGATCATCCTGGCCGGTATCCTCACCCTGCTGGGCTCGGCCGAGCGCACGATATCGGTGCTCGCCGACCTGCCTTTCGTGACGCCGCCCACTCGCGGGCTTTCAGAGCTGAAGCTGCTGTGCCTGGCGGTGGTATTCGTCTATGCCTTCTTCACCTTCAGCTGGTGCATGCGCCAATACAACTTCGCGGCGGTGCTGATCGGTTCGGCGCCCATGGTGGGGGAGCGCAACGTCGGCGAGCTGGAGCGCAAATCCTTCGCCGAGCGCGCGGCACGCGTGGTGTCGCTGGCGGCGCACCAGTTCAACCAGGGCCTGCGCACCTACTACTTCGGCCTGGCGATGCTGGCCTGGTTCATCAACCCCTGGATCTTCATGCTGGTGACGGCGGGTGTAGTGGGCGTGCTGTACCAGCGTGAATTCCACTCCAGCGTGCTCCATGTGATGGTCTACACGCCGACGCCCCAGAGCGACGCGCCACGGGACAACGACATTCCTCCCAGCGGCTGAGCGGCAAACGGCAGAAACGACAAGGCCCGCAAAATGCGGGCCTTGTCTTGTGCAGCGCAAGCGACTTACTGTTTCTGCTCGTCGCCGGCGGGCTCCTGCGGCGCAGTGGCCGGGGCAGCCGGAGTGGCCGGGGAGGCTTCAGGTGCCGGTGGAGTGGTCGGCGCCGGAGTAGCCGGCTGCTCGGTCGCGGCCGGTGCCGGCGGCGCTTTCGGCTCTTCTTTCTTGTCGCAGGCGGCAAGGCCCAGACCTGCAACGATCAGCAGAGCGAAGGGAAGGGTTTTTTTCATGCGGAGCCTCCATGTGCGGCTTTCCTGGTGTTAGCCCTTTGAACCAGGCTTGTGTGAATTAGTTCAATGAATATTCCTGCGCCCCTGTATTCCATCACTGCAGGAGTGACAACGACCGGGGTATGATGCGGCCCCGTGCAGTCAATCGGTCGACCCTCCCATGTCCGAAAACCCACTCCTGGAGCGCGCCCAACGCTTCCTTTCGGCGCTGCGTCACTGCCAGTTGCTGGGCATCAGCGCGCATGCGGCAGACGCCTCCGGCCTGACCCTGCGGCTTCCCTACAGCGAGGCCATTGTCGGCAACCCGGAAACCGGCGTGATTCATGGCGGCGCCATCACCACGCTGATGGACACCACCTGCGGCATTTCCACCGTCTGCGTGCTGCCGCAGTTCGAGATCTGCCCGACCCTGGACCTGCGTATCGACTACATGCACCCGGCGCAGCCGCACAAGGATGTCTACGGGTTCGCCGAGTGCTACCGGGTCACCCCGAACATCATCTTCACCCGTGGCTATGCCTATCAGGACGACCCCAGCGAACCCATCGCCCATGTGGTCGGGACCTTCATGCGCATGGGTAAGGCGGTATCCGCCGGCTCGGTGAAGCGCGACGTCGATGGGGGCCAGGGATGACCACGGTGAACATCGAGGCCATGGTGCGCGCCGCGCACGAGAGCAAGGACTACGACCCGCTGATCGACGCGATCCCCTATGCCCGGCTGCTCGGCATCCGCTGCCTGCGCCTGGGCGACGATGCGATCTTCCACCTGCCGGCCAACCCGGACAACATCGGCAACCCCACGCTGCCGGCCCTGCATGGCGGGGTGATCGCCGGTTTCATGGAGCACTCGGCGCTGCTGCATTTGCTGATGTTCATGGGCATCCCGCACATGCCCAAGATCATTGACTTCTCCATCGACTACCTGCGCGCCGGGCACTTCCGCGATACCTACGCGCAGTGCCAGGTCTGGCGCCAGGGCCGGCGCGTGGCGAACGTCGCCATTACCGCCTGGCAGACCACTCGCACCGAACCCATCGCCACCGCTCGCGCGCACTTCAAGGTCGATGGCGCCTGAATGGATACGCTGCTGATCCTGCTCGGCCTGCTGCTGATCCTCGCGGGGTACGTCTGGCTGATTGCCCGCGCGTTCGAGCGCAGCCTGTTCTGGGGGCTTGCCAGCCTGTTGCCGCCGCTGGCCGTGCTGTTCGTCCTGATCCACTGGCGCCTGGCCCGCAGCGCCGTGGCCCTCGGGGCCCTGGGCTGCATTCCGCTGGTGGTCGGCCTGACGATGCTGGCCAGCCGCGACAGTGCGCGCCTGGAGGCCATCCTCCGCCTGGAGTGGCTCAAGCCCGAGGCGGTCGCCAAGCCTGAACTGGCGATCAACCTGCGCGGGGAGCTGAATGGCCAGCCCTTCGTGCCCGAACAGGCCGAGTTCATCGACGGTGTGCTCAGCCTGCGCGAAGGCCAGGACTTCTACGCTCACCGCGAAATCCAGGTGCGCCTGGCTGCGCCGGTCAGCGGCCCGCTCAGGTTGGACGTGCTGCCCGACGACAAGGGACGCCTGCCGGAAATCGAAGTCAGCTGGCTCGCGCCAGGCCAGGACCTGCCCGAAGCGGTCCGTCTGCAGCGTGGCTACAGCCTGCACCTGGACCTGACGCCGAAGGCTCCCAACCGCCTGGAAGGCGCCTTCCACCTGGTGCTGCCGGCCCAGATGCAGACCACGCTTTCGGGCACCATCGAAGTCTTCACCGACCGCCTGCGCTATCGCGATGGCGAGGTGGATACCCGCTTCGACTCCCGCGATACCTTGCGTTATGTACTGCAGGACTACCTGCAGCGCCGCTTTGCGCGTCGTGATGTCGCCGTCACCCGCATGCCTGCCCTGGATACCCAGCGAGCCTCCCAGGAGGTTGCACTGACCGTCGAGGTTGGCGGCGCGCCGCAGGACCTGCAGGTCACGCTGGAGAAGACCCCCACGCGCGGCTGGGGTGTGCGGGACGACCGCTACCCGCGGATGAAGGCGTCGAACGTCGCTGCTGCCCCCCTTGCGGCCGCCACGCCGGCGAAATCCAGTGCCCCTGTGCCGCAGGCGCCGGAAAGCGGTCGCCTGGCCATCGAGCGCCTGCTGTCCGCACCGCAGCGCTACGTCAACCGCAGCATGCGCGTGACCACCGAGCGCGGCCGGGTTGCCGAGGGCGTCTTCGTCGGCCTCGATGTCGACGGCCGCATCGTCATCCGCCAGGTCATCGATGGCCCGGGCGAGGCGAGCTACACGCTGCGTCCCAGCGAAGTGACCGACATCGAACTGCCGGCGCGCTGACCTTTCGCCGGTCATTTGCCGGCGAATTTTCTCCAACCCCTTGAATTGGTTCGGGAAGCCCCCATCTCGCTGACATCGGCCGCACGACGCGGCATTTGTCACCCTCGGAGCGAGAAACGATGAGCGCGGAGACTCAAAAAGAAACACTGGGCTTCCAGACCGAAGTGAAGCAGCTGCTTCACCTGATGATTCACTCCCTGTATTCGAACAAGGAAATCTTCCTTCGCGAACTGATTTCCAACGCCTCCGACGCGGCCGACAAGCTGCGTTTCGAGGCCCTGGCCAAGCCCGAGCTGCTCGAAGGCGGCGCCGAGCTGAAGATCCGTGTGAGCTTCGACAAGGACGCCAAGACCGTCACCCTCGAAGACAACGGCATCGGCATGAGCCGCGAGGAAGTGATCGCGCACCTGGGCACCATCGCCAAGTCCGGTACCGCCGACTTCCTGAAGAACCTCTCCGGTGACCAGAAGAAGGATTCCCACCTGATCGGCCAGTTCGGCGTGGGCTTCTACAGTGCCTTCATCGTCGCCGACCAGGTCGATGTGTTCAGCCGCCGTGCCGGTGCACCGGCCAGCGAAGGCGTGCACTGGTCGTCCAGGGGCGAGGGCGAGTTCGAAGTTGCCACCATCGAGAAAGCCGAGCGCGGCACGCGCATCGTCCTGCACCTGAAGGACGGCGAGGACGAGTTCGCCGACGGCTGGCGCCTGCGCAACATCATCAAGAAATACTCCGACCACATCGCGCTGCCCATCGAGTTGCCGAAGGAGCACCACGGGGAAGAGGCCGACAAGCCGGCTGAAACCGAGTGGGAAGTGGTCAACCGTGCCAGCGCCCTGTGGACCCGTCCGCGCACCGAGGTGAAGGACGAGGAATACCAGGAGTTCTACAAGCACATCGCCCATGACTTCGAGAACCCGCTGACCTGGAGCCACAACAAGGTCGAGGGCAAGCTCGAGTACACCTCGCTGCTGTACGTCCCGGCCCGCGCGCCGTTCGACCTGTACCACCGCGAGGCCCCGCGCGGCCTCAAGCTGTACGTGCAGCGCGTGTTCATCATGGACCAGGCCGACCAGTTCCTGCCGCTGTACCTGCGCTTCATCAAGGGCGTGGTGGATTCCAACGACCTGTCGCTGAACGTCTCCCGCGAGATCCTGCAGTCCGGCCCCATCGTCGATTCGATGAAGTCCGCGCTGACCAAGCGCTCCCTGGACATGCTGGAAAAACTCGCCAGCAATGACGCCGAGGCCTACAAGGGCTTCTGGAAGAACTTCGGCCAGGTGCTCAAGGAAGGCCCCGCCGAGGACTTCGCCAACAAGGACAAGATCGCCGGCCTGCTGCGCTTCTCTTCCACCAGCGACGAGAGCGGCGAGCAGAGCGTTTCCCTGGCCGACTACATCGGCCGCCTGAAGGAAGGCCAGGACAAGATCTACTACCTCACCGGCGAGAGCTTCGCCCAGGTGAAGAACAGCCCGCACCTGGAAGTCTTCCGCAAGAAAGGCATCGAAGTGCTGCTGCTCACCGACCGCATCGACGAGTGGCTGATGAGCTACCTGCCGGAATTCGACGGCAAGCAACTGGTCGACGTCGCCCGTGGCGACCTGGACCTGGGCAGCCTGGACTCGGAAGAGGACAAGAAGGCTCAGGAAGAGATCGCCAAGGCCAAGGAAGGCCTGGCCGAGCGCCTGAAAGCCGCACTGGGCGATGAAGTCGCCGAGGTGCGTGTCTCCCACCGCCTGACCGACTCGCCGGCGATCCTCGCCATCGGCGAGCAGGACCTGGGCCTGCAGATGCGCCAGATCCTCGAGGCCAGCGGGCAGAAGGTGCCGGAAGCCAAGCCGATCTTCGAGTTCAACCCGGCCCACCCGCTGATCGAGAAGCTCGACGCGGAAGCCGACGAAGACCGCTTCGGCGAACTGACCCACATCCTCTTCGACCAGGCCGCCCTGGCCGCGGGGGACAGCCTGAAGGACCCGGCCGCCTACGTGCGCCGCCTGAACAAGCTGCTGGTGGAACTTTCCGCCTAAGCTGAACCAGCCCAAAGCCCGCTTCGGCGGGCTTTGTGTTTTTCCAGTACTCGATCAACTACACCGACAAGCGAAAGGGGACTTCCCGAATGAGCCAGATCAGCGTGCAACCTGTCGCCTACAGCCTCGATGGCGTGTCCTTCGAAGGCCAACTGGTATTCGATGCCGCCAGCAACGCGCCGCGTCCCGGCCTGCTGATGGCGCCGAACTGGATGGGCGTCAGCCAGGGCGCAGTGGATATCGCCCGCAAGGTCGCTGAGCGCGGCTATGTGGTGCTGGTGGCCGATCTCTACGGCAAGGATGTGCGCCCCAATGGCACGGAACAGGCCGGCGCCGCCATGATGCCGCTGAAGAACGACCGTGCATTGCTGCGCAAGCGCATGCAGCTTTCGCTGAAGACCCTGCTGGAACAGGCCGACAAGGCGCCGCTGGATACCGCGAAGCTGGCCACCTTCGGCTTCTGCTTCGGCGGCTGCTGCTCCCTGGAGCTGGCCCGTGACGGCGCGCCGCTGGCGGCTGCGGTGTCCTTCCACGGCACCCTGGATACGCCGAACCCGGCCGATGCGCAGAACATCAAGGGATCGGTACTGGTCCTCGACGGCGCTGTCGACCCGTTCGTGCCGCGCGAGCAGCTCAGCGGTTTCGCCAAGGAAATGATCGATGCCGGGGTGGACTGGACCCTGACCAGCTACGGCGGCGCCGCGCATTCCTTCACCGACCCGCACGCGCAGATTCCCGGCAAGATGCAGTACGACGCCAAGGTGGCGCGCCGTGCCTTCGCCGCGATGTTCGACCTGCTGGAGGAGCGCTTCGGCGCCTGACGGCATCGGGGGGAGGGCGGTCGCGCCGCTCCCCCACGTCGGGCTCAGCGCAGCTTGGCGACCTTGAATTCGAGGTCCGGCCAGGCTGGCAGGCCGGCGAAGTCCTCCCGCAGGAAGCGCGCCAGCGCGACAATCTGTTCGTCGTTGAGGCTGTGACGGAACGCCGGCATGTAGCCCAGCTCCGGTCGGGCGGGTTCGCCGATGCCATCCAGGATCACCCTCAGCAGATTGTCCGGCGTGGCCGCATAGAGTTTGTTGCTCACCGCCAGTGACGGCCGCACGCCATTGAGCTTCGGGCTGTCGCCGTCATGGTGGCAGGCCATGCAGGCGCCATTGAATAGCCTGGCGCCAGTACCGCTGACCGGTTGCAGGGTGCCGTAGGTACGCTCTTCCAACTCGCTCGCCTGCTTCTGTGGCGAGAAGTCGACGGGCTGTTCCGGCCGGAGGCTCGCGAGGTAGCGCGCCATGGCTTGCAGGTCCGCGTCCGGTTGCTGCGCAAGGCCTGCAGCTACCGCTGCCATGGGGCCGGCGGCGCCGCCGTGGTAGCGCGAGAAGCCGTTGCGCAGATAGTCGTACAACGTCGCCTGGGTCCAGGGAATCGCCGTCTGGCCGCTGCCGTCGAGAGGGGGCGCCTGCCAGCCGTCCACTGTCGCACCGGTGAAGCGTTGCTTGCCGGCACGCTCGGCGCCCAGTGCGTTGCGCGGTGAATGGCAGGCGCTGCAGTGGCCGAGCCCCTCCACCAGATAGGCGCCGCGGTTCCAGGCAGCATCGCGCTGCGGCTGAGGCTGGAAGCGGCCCTGGTCGAAATACAGCAGGTTCCAGGTGGCCATCAGCCTGCGCTGGCTGTAGGGGAAGCGCAGGCGGTTGGCCCTGGGCTGCGCCTTCACCGGCGGCCGGCTCATCAGATAGGCGTAGAGGTCGCGCAGGTCTTCGTCGCCAATGCGGGTGAAGGCGGTGTAGGGGAAGGCCGGGTAGAGGTAGTCGCCCTCCCGCGAGACACCTTCGCGCATCGCTCGCTCGAAGGCCTCGAAGGACCAGCTGCCCAGCCCGGTATCGCGGTCCGGGGTGAGGTTGCTGGTGTAGAGCGTGCCGAACGGTGTGGCCATCGCACGGCCACCGCTCAGCGGCACGCCACCTTCACGGGTGTGGCAGGTGGCGCAGTCGCCCAGGGCCGCCAGTTTCTGCCCGCGGGCAATGGACTCGGCACCGAAGCTGTCGACGGCCGGCGGGTCGGCTGGTGCAATGCTCCCTTTCCAGGTAATGGCCAGCGCTACCAGGCTTGATGCGGCCAGCGCTGCGATGACGCCCGGGGAGTGGTTTTTCATTTGGGTTGTTTCTCGTTCAGGGCAGCCAGTACCCGTTCTGGCGTGAACGGCGGGCGGGTGAAGCGCACGCCGGTCGCGTCGTGCAGGGCATTGGCGATGGCGGCGGCGCTGGGTACCGAGGCAGATTCGCCGGCCCCCAGCGGCGGTGTACCGGGGCGGTCGAGCAGCAGCGCGGTGATCCTGGGCACCTGGGGGAATCCGAGGATCGGGTAGCCACCCCATTCCAGGCTGGTGACACCGCTGCGGTCGAAGGTCGAGCACTCCATCAGTGCACGGCTGGTGGCCTGGATCACGTTGCCGTGGACCTGGTGGCGTACCCCGTCGGGATTCACCATCTGCCCGCAGTCCTGCGCCACGTGGACCTCGGTCACGCGGACGGCGCCGGTGTGCGGCTCGACCTCGACGTCGACTATCCACGCCGCCCAGGCCGCACCGAATCCTGGGAAGGTACTGTGGAAGTAGCGCGCGTAGGCGAAGCCGCGGCCGACCAGCAGGTTGCCTTGGCGTGCCCGCGGGTTGGGCGAGACGCGCGGCTGCCACTGGGCGGCGGTGGCCAGCGCGTTGATCAGCGCTATGGCACGTTCGTCATGCAGGTAGCGCAGGCGGAATTCGATGGGGTCGGCGCCGGCCATCTGCGCCAGTTCGTCGATGTAGGACTCATGGGCGAAGACGTTGGGCAGTGCCGATACGCCGCGCATCCACGAGGCGCGAACGATGGGGGCTGCGTCGTTGCAGACCACCCGCATGTGCGCAAAGGCGTATTGCGGGACGGCGGTGCGATCGCCCATCTGGGTTATCTGGGGCTTGGCGTCCACCCGCGAGGTGAGCAGCAGGGCCAGGTTGGCCGCGTTATTGGAGGGGTAGCAGGTTGAGAAGTCGTACGCCGCCACGTCGCCGTTCTCATCCAGCCCGCCGCGGACTTCGATCAGTTGCGCCGAACCCTTGGGCTCCCAGCCGTGTTCCTGTTCGCGCATCAGTTGCACGCGCACCGGTCGGCCGACGGCCAGGGCGAGCAGCGCGGCATCGGCGCTCACGTCGTCGGCGCAGTTGCGGCCATAGCAGCCCGACGCTTCCATCCGGATGACCTCGACCTGTTCCGGCTGCATGCCCAGCAAGGTCGCCAGGTCGGCACGCAGGTCGTGGGGGTTCTGGCTGCCCGACCAGACCTTCATTAGGCCATCCTCGAAGTGCGCGAGCGCGCAGGATGGGCCGATGGAGGCGTGCTGCTGATAGGGCCAGACGTAGGTGCGCTGCAGGGGACGGTGGAGCTGCGCCAGCGCGGCATCCATCTGCGTGTCGTCCTGGAGCATGCGTGGCTGCTTGGGATGGGCGCGCAGGGTGGATTCCAGTTCGTCCAGGCCCAGGGGTGGCAGGCCGCTCCAGTGCTTCCAGCGTACTTTCAGCTGGCGGGCAATGTGGATCGCCTGCTCTTCGCGCTCGGCTACCACGCCGATGAAGTCACCTATTATCACCAGCCGGACAAAACCGGGCAGGTGGGCTACGGACTGCTCATCCACTTCCGCCCGGCTTCTGCCCAGCGGCGCGCTGACATCCGCACCGGTGTAGGGCGGCCGCACCACGCGGCCATGGAGCATGCCCGGCAGGCGCATGTCGTGTACGTAGGTCAGCCCGCCCGTGACCTTGGCCGGGATGTCCAGGCGGGGCACCGAGCGGCCGACCACGCGGTAATCGCTGTGGGCCTTGAGCGGCGCGCTGGCATCGACCTTCAGTTCGAAGCGCTCGCCACGCAGCAGTTCGCCGTAGCCGATACTGCGGGTGGGTTTGCCTCTGACGAAGATTGCCCCGCCGGCGCAGTCGAGCTGGCGAATGTCGACCCGGAGGTGTTGCGCCGCGCGCTGCATCAGGAACTCCCTTGCCTCGGCGGCTGCCCGGCGCAGCGGAATGGCGCTGACCTGGAGGGTCGAACTGGCGATGGTCGGCCCCTGGTCGGGCGTGTAGCGGGTGTCACCCAGCAGCAGGGTGATCTGCTGCAGGTCGACGTTCAGCTCCTCGGCGACTATCTGGGTCAGGGCAGTGCGTATGCCGGTGCCGAGGTCGACATGGCCGCAGGCAGCGGTGACGGTGCCGTTGCCGGCGATGGCAATGAAGCTGTCGACCTCGTCGAGGGTCAACACGCCATCGGCGCTTTGCGCCAGCAATGGGTCAGGCAGTTGAGTGCTGACCAGCAGGGCCGCGCCGGCCTTCAGGAACTCACGGCGGCCGAGCAGGCTCATGCCGGGTTTTCCTGGCCGCGGTTGCCGATTCGCTCGGCGGCCCTGCGCACGGCACTGAGGATCTGCACGTGGGTACCGCAGCGGCATAGGTTATAGGCCAGTTCCTGGCGGATCTCCTCGTCGCTGGGCGAGCCGTTGCGGGCGAGCAGGGCTGCGCTGGTCATGATCATGCCGTTGCTGCAGTAACCGCACTGCGCCGCCTGCTCGTCGATGAAGGCCTGCTGGACCGGGTGCGGGGCATCCAGTGTGCCGAGACCTTCCAGGGTGGTGACCTGGCGCCCCACAGCCGCGGAGACCGGCGTGACGCAGGAGCGGGTGGCGATGCCGTCGAGATGCACGGTACAGGCGCCGCACTCGCCCAGGCCGCAGCCGAACTTGGGGCCATTGAGCTGCAGGTCGTTGCGCAGGACGTACAGCAGCGGCGTATCGGCGGTCACGGCGAGGTGCCGGGGCTGGCCATTGACGACCAGCGAGAGGGGGTCAGCCACGGGGTGTGCTCCTTCCGGGGAAATCGGTCCCTTGCGCCGAAGAGGGTCGGCGGAGGGAAACGGAAGGCAGTCTTCGGGAACGAGCTGACGCCAGCTAGGGCGAGGGGGCCGATAGGCCTGTAGGAATCAGGTGAAAGGGCGCGGACACCGCGCCCCGTCGCAGTGTGGTTTCAGGGGGTACCGGCAGGGGCGGAGGCTGATTGGTCGGCACGATAGCCGCGCGCACCGAACCAGATGATGTACAGGTAGCACACCAGCGGCACGGCAAAGGAGGGCAGCAGGCCGATACGGTCGGCGAAGAAGGCTTGCACCAGCGGCATCAGCGCGCCGCCGACGATGGCCATGCAGAGCAGGCCGGAGCCTTTGCTGGTGAGGTTGCCCAGGCCCTCCAGAGCGAGAGAGAAGATGGTCGGGAACATGATCGAATTGAACAGGCCGATCAGGATCAGCGCCCACATCGCCACGTGCCCGCCCAGGGTCAGCGCTATGCCGATCAGCACCGCGATGGCCACGGCGTTGAAGGCCAGCAGGCGGTTCGGCGCGATCGCGCGCATCAGGGCGCTGCCGATGAAGCGACCGACCATGGCGCCACCCCAGTAGAACGACAGGTACTTGCCGGCCTGCTCCGCCGGCAGCCCGGCGATGTCCGGCTGGCCCATCAGGCTCACCAGGTAGCTGCCGATGGAGACTTCGGCGCCGACGTAGCAGAAGATCGCGATCACCCCGAACACCAGGTGCCGGTGGGCGAGGATCGACTGGCGGCCTGCCGCGCCATCGGTGGGTTCGCCGTGATGGATCTTCGGCAGGCGGAACAGGGCGATCAGCACGGCGATGGCGAACAGCAGCCCGGCCAGCACCAGGTAAGGCGTCTTCACCGAGTCGGCTTCGCTGGCGGCGGAGCCACCGATCTGCGAAGCGGCACCGGCTCCGATGGCGAGGATGGTCACCGAACCCAGCAGCGGGCCGACCGTCGTGCCCAGGGAGTTGAACGCCTGGGTCAGGTTCAGCCGGCTGGCCGCGGTGGCGGCGGGGCCGAGCACATTCACGTAGGGGTTGGCCGCAACCTGCAGCAGGGTGATGCCCGAGGCGAGGATGAACAGCGCGGCGAGGAAGAACGGATAGGACTGCGAGCCGGCCGCCGGGTAGAACAGCAGGCAGCCGAGGCCGGCCGTGGACAGGCCGACGATGATGCCGCTCTTGTAGCCGACCTTCTCCACCAGCCGCCCGGCGGGGAAGGACATGATGAAGTAGGCGCCGAAGAAGCAGAACTGCACCAATGAGGCCTCCACGTAGGACAGCGTGAAGACGGCCTTGAGGTGCGGCACGAGGATGTCGTTCAGCGAAGTGATCAGGCCCCACATGAAGAACAGCAGGGTCAGCACGGTGAGGGCGCTGGTGTGGCGTTGGGCGGTCGACTGGTCCATCGCGGACTCCTCGGGCCAGAAGTAACGGGCTTGCCGGGGGCAAGGGTTCAGGGCGCGCGATGCTACAGCAGGCCTTCGCGCGAGTCCTCAAGCATTCGCCGGTGTTCGACAGCGCGGCGGCGATGTCCGATAGGTTTCTCTGTTCGGCTAGCGCGGCAACTCGATGCGTTCCTGCTCACCCGGCACCGTCGGCCAGTCGTGGGCGGCCCAGCGGGCACGAGCGTTGTCGATCAGTGCCGGGTCGCTGGCGACGAAGTTCCAGTTCATCCGTCGCGGACCATCCAGCGGCTCGCCGCCGACGATCACGGCATGGCAGTCGCCACAGGCACTGAGGGTGAAGGTTTCACCTTCGGGCAGCACCACCAGCTCATGCGGTGACAAGGGCTCGTCGTCCAGGAGGGCCTCTCCCTCGATGAGGTAGAGCGCCCGTTCGGGGTGTTCGTCGGGTATCACCAGGGTCGCGCCAGCATTGAGTTGCAGGTCGGCGTAAAGCGTTCTGGAGTGCACCGGCACCGGTGACTCCAGGCAGAAGCCGGTGCCGGCGATCATGCGGATGCGCACGCCCAGGTGGTCGCTTTCCGGCAGGCTGGCGCTGGCGTGGTGGCTGTAGCTGGGCTCGCAACTCTCGAGCTCGCGCGGCAGAGCCAGCCAGACCTGCAGGCCGTGCAGGCGCGAGCCGCTGTGCAGCAGGTCGGCGGGGGTTCGCTCGACGTGGGCGACGCCGCGGCCGGCGGTCATCCAGCTGACGTCGCCGGGCAGTACCCGCTGGTCCGAGCCGAGACTGTCCTTGTGCTGCACCTGGCCCTCGAACAGGTAGGTGAGGGTGGACAGGCCGATGTGGGGGTGCTGGCGGATGTCCATGCCATGCTCCGGCGCGAAGCTGCTTTCGAGCATGTGGTCGAAGAATACGAAGGGGCCGATGCTGCGCCGCTGTGCAGACGGCAGGGGCCGCAGGATGGGCACGCCCTCGACGTCTTCGGCGCGCGGGCGGATGGCTAGCAGGCTGTCGCTCATGATGATGTCCAGTGGTCCGATCCACGCATGATAGACGCTTGGCGCCATGCCTACCCACGCGGCGCCAAGCTGTCATCAGGCTGTCACGGCGATGTCATAGCCTCGCGCGGACCCCAACAAGGAGCGCGACATGCCCATTTCCCGCCTGCCAGCAGTCCTGGCTCTCTCCCTGGCTTCTGCCTTCGCCTCCTCGGCCTTTGCCGAAGTGCGCGTCAACGGCCCGGTCGAGTACGGCGTCTTCGTCAGCAACTACAAGGATTACCAGCCGGGCGAGCGCGTGCTGACGCGCAGCGAGCAGGAGCTCGAGTCCACCACCCGCGTGCCGGCCAAGCTGGGCACCAAGTTCGGCCTGCGCTACCAGCTCAGTGGCAAGGTCGAGGGCGATACTCCGCTGACGCTGCTGTACTTCACTCCCGGCGTGGTCAGCCCCGATGGCCAGCGCCACGACAAGTTCGAAGTGGTGCAGAAGCTGGTCGTGGGCGCGCCCACCGATGTGATGGCCTACCAGTTCACCGAGAATCATGAAGTGGTACAGGGCCAGTGGCGCTTCATGGTGTTTCAGGGCGATCGCCTGCTGGCAGAAAAGACCTTCACCGTCGAACAAATCACGCAGTAATAACCCTCTGTAAGAGAAGGGCCCGGTCATATGCCGGGCTTTTCTTTGCCTGTTGAAAGAGACGGATTACATCCTTTCCATTGGCAGAGGGGAAACAGTTTGTTACTTTGCCTGCACGATAGTCCCAACTCCAGCGTGCAAGCAGAAGAGGAGGGGGGGCCATAGCGCCCGCAAGCGCTCTGGCAGGAGTGTTACTGCACGGCGGCCCGGTTTTGTCCGAGGCTGGCGGCAGCCGAGAAACGAATAAGAACAGCTCTGGCCGCAATGACCGGGGCGATAAATCTTGGCCATGGAGGTAATGCTGTCTATGAACAGTCGATTGGGTGCGCGCTCGTCCATTTTCTGGGCGCCGCGGCGGGCGGGGGCGGTGATGGGACTCTTGCCGCTGCTGGTGGCGGGCTCGGCCCAGGCTCTGGAGTTCAAGCTGGCCGACAACGAGATCACCGGCTCGCTGGACAGCACGCTGTCCTACGGCGCCATGTGGCGCGTGCAGGGCCGCGACAAGAGCAACATCAGCGACATCAACGCCGACGACGGCAACCGCAACTTCGACACCGGCCTGGTTTCCCAGGTCTTCAAGCTCACTTCCGACCTCTCGGCCAAGTACCAGAACTATGGCCTGTTCATGCGTGGCACCGCGTATTACGACACGCAGATCATGGACAAGCGCAACGACTACTACGACACCACCAATGGCGTGGAGCGTCCCAGTCAGTCGTACCCGCAGGACGACCACTTCACCGACGACACCCGGCATATCGCCGGCCGCAAGGCCGAGCTGCTGGATGCCTACCTGTCCGGCAGCTGGGATGTCGACGAGCACCCGCTGACCGGCCGCGTCGGCCGCCAGGTGCTGAACTGGGGCGAGGGCGTGTTCTACCGTGGTGGGGTCAACACCATCAACCCGGTCGACGCCGCACGCTTCCACCTGCCGGGTTCCGAACTCAAGGAAGTGCTGGTGCCGGTGGAGGCCCTGAGCTTCAACCTCGGCCTGACCGACGACCTCTCCATGGAAGCCTTCTACCAGTGGAAGTGGAAGGAAACCCGCCTCGACTCGGTCGGTACCTACTTCTCCGATACCGACCTGTTCAGCGATGGTGGCGAAACCGCCTATACCACCGAAACCGACCCGCTGATCAAGGAACTGCTGGCCGGCTACCCGACGGTCGCCTCTCTCGGCCTGCTGGGCAACGGCCCGCATGGGCCGAACGCCTTCCTCGATCCGAACACCGGCACCTTCAAGGTGGCCAACATCGGCAAGGACATCGAGGCGCGCGACGACGGCCAGTTCGGCGTGGCGTTCCGCTACATCGCCGAGGAGCTCAACTCCACCGAGTTCGGTTTCTACTTCGTCAACTACCATGCCAAGGAGCCGCAGGTCGCGGTCGATCTGCGCAACTACCAGGGTGTCGATGTCGACGCGTTGAACAGCCTGCTCGGCCCGCTGGGCCTGGGCGAGGCGGTGCCGGGCCTGGCCACGCTGGACATGGCGAGCAACGCCGAAGCCCGCCGTGACTATGTCGAAGACATCCGCATGTACGGTTTCAGCTTCAACACCACCCTGGGCGATGCCTCGGTATCCGGCGAGATCGCCTACCGGCCGAACATGCCCATCAGCATTTCCGCCACCGACGACCTGCTCGGCGACCTGCTGACCCAGGGCGTGCTGGGCCAGACCAACCTCTACGACGGCAATGTGGCCGCCGGGCAGGCCTGCGCCCAGGTGGCCGGCAAGCAGCTGTGCCGCGGCAGCCTGTTCGAGAACTATGAACGCGCCGAGACCTACAACATCTCGCTGTCGACCATCTACAACTTCGGCCCGCACCTGACCTTCGACTCCATGACCGGCGTGGCGGAGCTCGCCTCCGAGCACATCCGTGGCAGCAGCCTGAAGTACACCGCCTGGGACGGCACCGAGCGCAAGTTCGTCGGCGCCCAGGACAAGGCCTACGTCGGCGGCAACGACGACGACGTGCAGATCAGCCGCGACAGCTACGGCTACACGCTGCTGCTCACCGGTAGCTGGAACGACGTCTACGCTGGGGTGAAACTTTCGCCCTACGCCGTCTACCAGGAGGACTTCAGCGGCAACTCCGACCGCACCGGCAACTTCATCGAAGGCCGCAAGGCCTACACCCTCGGCATCGACGCCAGCTACCTGAACACCTTCGAAGTCGGCACCCAGTACACCAACTACTACGGCGCCGGCTCCAGCAACTCCATGCGCGACCGCGACAACGTCTCGATCACCGCGAAATACTCGTTCTGATCCGGAGAGGACCATGTACAAGAAGAGTTCCCTGATCGTCCTTGCCACGCTGACAGCCCTCGCCGTCACCGATGCGCGCGCTGCCGTCTCGGCCGACCAGGCTGCCCAGCTGAAGAGCAGCCTGACGCCCATGGGCGCGGAGAAGGCCGGCAACGCCGCTGGCACCATTCCTGCCTGGAGCGGCGGCCTGACCTCGGCACCCGCCGGCTACAAGGGGCCGGGTGCGCACCATGTCGATCCGTTCGCTGGGGAGAAGCCGAAGTTCGTCATCACCAAGGCCAACCTTGACCAGTACAAGGCCAACCTGACCGCGGGGCAGATCGCACTGTTTAACGCCTATCCGGACAGTTACCAGATGCCGGTCTACGAGACCCACCGTACCGGTTCGGCGCCACAGTGGATCTACGACAACATCTACAAGAACGCCACCAGTGCCAAGCTGGTGGAGGGCGGCAACGGCTTCTCCGACGCCTACGGCGGCGTGCCGTTCCCGATCCCGAAAAGTGGCGTGGAAGCGGTGTGGAATCACATCGCCCGCTACCGCGGCACCTATATCGTGCGGCGTTCGTCCCAGGCCGGCGTGCAGCGTAACGGCGCTTACGCGCTGGTGACCTCCCAGGACGAGGCGCTGTTCCGTTTCTACGACCCCAAGGGCAGCTACGACAAGCTCGGCAATACACTGTTCTACTACATGACCTTCACCACCGCGCCGGCTCGCCTGGCCGGCAACGGCGCACTGGTCCAGGAGACCCTCGACCAGGTCAAGGAACCGCGCCAGGCCTGGGGTTACAACCCCGGCCAGCGCCGCGTGCGCCGTGCCCCGACGCTGGCCTACGACACTCCGATCGAAGACTCCGACGGTCTGCGCACCGCCGACGACACCGACATGTACAACGGCGCGCCGGACCGCTACGACTGGACACTGGTGGGCAAGAAGGAAATCTACATTCCCTACAACAACTACCAGATCACCAGCCCGGAGGTTAAGTACAAGGACCTGCTCACCCCGGGCCACGTCAATCCCAAGTACACCCGTTACGAACTGCACCGCGTGTGGGTAGTGGACGGCAAGCTGAAGCCCGGCGCGCGGCACATCTACTCGCGCCGCACCCTCTACCTCGACGAGGACAGCTGGGGCGCCGCCGTGGTGGACCAGTACGACGGCCGCGGCGAGCTGTGGCGCGTGTCGCTGGCCTACCTGAAGAGCTTCTACGAGCAGCCGATGGTGTGGACCGCCCTGGACACCTTCCATGACCTCCAGGCGCACCGCTACAGCATCCAGTGGCTGGACAACGAGGAGCCTGGCACCGCCGACTTCAGCCAGCCGGCCCCGGACGACTCCAACTTCAGTCCCTCGGCGTTGCGCCGCAAGGCCTCTCGCTAAGCGCAAACGACAAAGGCCCCGCGAGGGGCCTTTGTCGTTTGACCACCAGTGGATCGCGAGCAAGCTCCTACAGGTCAGGCCGGCATGTTCTTTGTAGGAGAGAGTTTGCTCGCGAACCTGTGCATCCAGGCATCACGCCATCGGCGGCAACCGCCGCTTTACCGGACTCTTCTTGACGATGGCCGTATTGGTCTCGGCGAAGCCATTGAGGTGATCGAGAATTTCATCCAACTGCTCCATCGAGCGCACGCACATCCGCGCGTAGAAGCAATCCTCCCCGGTGACCTTGTCGCATTCGGTGAATTCGGGGATCGCCAGGATCTGCTTCTCCACTTCCTGCAATTTTCCCGGTAGCGGTCGCACCCGGACAATCGCCTGCAACTGGTAGCCGAAGGCGCGCGGGTCGACGTTCAGCGTGTAGCCGGTGATCACCTGGCGCTCCTCCAGCTTGCGCAGGCGCTCGGCGACGCTGGGGGAGCTTAGGCCGCTGACTTGGGCCAGGGCCTTGAGGGACAGGCGCGAGTCTTCCATCAGTGCGGCGATCAGCAACTGGTCGATATCGTCGGTCATTTTTGTCTCGAAAGGTGAATTCGGATAGTTGCCTTGATAGTAAAGGTGAATAGCTGGCTTTGCCTGCGTCAGGCGATGGAGTGCATGAATTCACCTCTTCATACTGATCACCACAAGCGGAGGTGAATCATGAACGAGCGAATCAGGCGCGGCACCCTGGAAATGATCATCGCCATGCTGATCTGCGGCACCATCGGCTGGCTGGTGGTGGTTTCCGGCCAGCCGGTGCTGGACGTGGTGTTCTGGCGCTGCGTATTCGGCGCCGCCACCCTGCTGGTGATCTGCGCCGCCATGGGCTTCCTGCGCCCTGGCATTCTCAGCCGCGCCACCTTCGGCCTGGCGTTGCTCAGCGGCGCGGCCATCGTTGGCAATTGGGTGCTGCTGTTCGGCTCCTACTCGCGGGCCTCCATCGCCATCGGCACGGCCGTGTACAACGTGCAGCCATTCCTGCTGGTGTTGCTCGGCGCGTTGTTCCTCGGCGAGAAGGTGACGGCGCAAAAACTCACCTGGCTGGGTATTTCCTTCCTCGGCATGCTGGCCATCGTCAGCGCGCACGGTGAAGCGGGGCAGGTGGGCAGCGACTACCTGGGCGGGGTCGCGCTGGCGCTCGGTGCGGCGGCGTTGTACGCCGTGGCGGCGCTGATCATCAAGCGCCTGACCGGCGTGCCGCCGCACCTGATCGCGCTGATCCAGGCGGTGACCGGCGTTCTCCTGCTCGCCCCCTGGGCCAACCTGACCTCGCTGCCCCAGGCGAGCACGGCCTGGGCCAGCCTGGCGACCCTGGGCATCGTGCACACCGGCATCATGTACGTGCTGCTCTACGGCGCGATCCAGAAACTGCCGACAGCCCTGACCGGGGCGCTGTCGTTCATCTATCCGATCGCAGCGATCTTCGTCGACTGGTTCGCCTTCGGACATCGCCTGACTCCGCTGCAATGGTTGGGCGTGATCGCCATCCTGCTGGCCGCCGCCGGCATGCAGCGCGGCTGGAGCCTGAACCTGCGGCGCCTGGCCTAGCGCTGAAATCCGTGCTTGCCTGACAATGCCGGGGAACCTGTGCCGCTGCGCACCGGTCCTGTAGGCGGACTTCAAGCAAGGAACGGACTATGACTGCGGCTGCCCTGACGGCAGATTCACCCAGCCTGAAAAGGCTTTCATCCCGATACATTCAGCTGCTGGGCGTGGCCGCGTTACTGGCGCTGGCCGGCTGCGGCAGCCGCGCGCCGAGCGTGCCGGAGCCGACCCCGGAGGAGGTGCGCGGCAAGCTGGTCAGGCTGATTCCCGCTGGCACTTCTGACCGCGAGGGCTGGGCGAAGGACATCCAGGTCGCCTTCACCACCCAGCGCATTCCGGCGACTACCGAGAACCTCTGCTCAGTGGTGGCGATCACCGAGCAGGAGTCCAACTTCAAGGCCGACCCGGCCGTACCTGGGCTGGGCAAGATCGCTCGCGCCGAGATCGACCGGCGTGCGAGCAAGGTCCATGTGCCGGGTTTCCTCATCGATACCGCGCTGGCGCTGAAATCGCCGAATGGCCGTACCTACAGCCAGCGCCTGGCGAGCGCGAAGACCGAGAGGGAACTGAGCGCGATCTTCGATGACTTCATCGGCGGCGTACCGCTGGGCCAGCAGTTGTTCGGACGCTTCAACCCGGTGCATACCGGTGGGCCGATGCAGGTCAGCATCGCGTTCGCGCAGGCCCATGCCGAGGGCTACCCGTACCCGGTGGACGGCAGTATCCGCCGCGAGGTGTTCAGCCGCCGAGGCGGCATGTACTTCGGTACCGCCCACCTGCTGGGTTATCCGGTGAACTATCCGCGTCAGTTGTACCGTTTCGCCGACTTCAACGCCGGCTGGTATGCCAGCCGCAACGCAGCGTTCCAGCGCGTGGTCGCGGATCTCACCGGTATCACCCTGGCACTGGACGGGGACGTGATCCTCTATGGCAGCAATGACGCGGGCAGCACCGAGAAGGCGGTGCGCACCCTGGGGCCGAAGCTGGGCATGAGCGAGCGGGAAATCCGCCGCGACCTGGAGTTGGGCGATAAGCCGGAGTTCACCCGGTCGGAGCTCTACACCAAGGTGTTCGCCTTGGCCGAACGCTCCGCCGGCAAGTCGATGCCGCGGGCGATGCTGCCGGGGATCACGCTGCACAGCCCGAAGATCACCCGCCAGCTCACCACCGCCTGGTTCGCCCAGCGCGTGGACGAGCGCTACCAGCGCTGCCTGGGGCGTGCGCCGAAGGACTGAATCAGTCGCCCTCGGCGGGTTGGCACATACCGTTGGCACCTTTCGGCCCGGTGTAGGACACCGTGGCGCTGCCATCCTCATTGAGGCTGATGGAGATGGTCACGCCTTCGCCCTTGGCCTCGAGGTACTGGTCGTTCTTCTGCTTGACCTTGGCTTCCTTGCCGTTGATGTACACCGGGCCGCCCTCGTCGGTGTGGACCTGAATGTCATTGGGGCAGTCGTAGTTGAGCATGGGGATGGCGGCAAAGGCGGGCTGCACGACGATCAGCGACAGCGTAGCGATCAGTAGCGGTTTCATGGCGTCTCCCTGAGAGCTGCGGACACGGCGCAAGGCCGCGCGGACAATCACAGCTTAGTGCAGACCTCGTGGCGCGCTAGAGCGGCAAGGGCCGCAGGCGTGCTGCCGGTTCCGGCTCGGTACCGCGCAGGACGAGGCGGGTGATGGTCGCGGCGGCCGCGTCGAAGTCATCGGCATCCGGCTGCGCCTTGCCGGTGATCATCGCGATCTGCCAGTCGAAATCGACGTAGGTACGGGTGGCGGCGGAGATGCTCAGCAGCAGGTGCTGCGGGTCCACGGGGGCGAGCAGGCCACGGTCGATCCAGTTGGCGATGCACTCCAGGCTGCGACGCGATTCCGCCCGCAGGCGCTGCAACCATTCCGGCGGCAGGCGCGGAGCGCCGTGGAGCATTTCGCTGGCGAACACCTTGTAGGCGTACGGCCACTGCCGGGCGATGTACAGGCGCGCGCGGATGTGCGCGGGCAGCGCCCAGGCCGGGTCGTCACACTCGCGCAGCAGGGCGGAGGCTTCCAGCACGGCTTCCACCACGTTTTCCAGCAGGCGCAGGTAAAGATTCTCCTTGCTCTGGAAATAGTAATAAACGTTGGACTTGGGCAGGTCGGCGCGGCTGGCGATGTCCTGGGTCTTGGCGGCGGTGAACCCCTTCTCGGCGAATTCCTCGCCGGCGGCCAGCAGGATGCGCTGGCGATTGCGGTCACGGATGCTGAGGGCGGGGCGCTGACGGCGGCGCGTCGGGGTGGGCGCGGTCTGGGGCATGGGGAAACATCGGGGCAATCAAACGAGGGTTCAGAATATAACTTTCTATATAGCGCTTGCACACCCATGAGGTTGACTGGCGGATGGCCATTTATCCGCCATTAGATTGAACCTGCCGTGTGACGAATTTGTCAGAGCCAGTCTGAAACCTAGGAAGGGGCTGAGATGCTGTTCGTAGTCATGCTGGGGGGACGCCATCCGCGCGCGCGGATCGAGGTTCACGATGTGGCCTTTGTCCTTGGCGACAACCTGAAATCCACCTACGCGCAATTGCGCGACGCCTGGTTCGGCAGCCCGGAAGGCCTGCACATCGATTCCTGGCTGGAGGTGGACGGCGTCGAGGCGTATCGCGTGGAGTTCAGCGATTCAATGCCGGCGCCAGGCGAGCAGCGGCTGTTCTTCGTCAACCTGGGCGGCTACGAGCTGGGCAGTTTCGGCGAGGCGCACCAGTACGTGCTGGTGGCCGCACGCGATGCCGCCGACGCCAAGGTACGCGCCAAGCGCCGCATGCCGCGCAGCTGGGACAAGGCGCACACCGATGCCGTGATCGACGTCGACGATTGCATTGCCGTCGACCAGGTCGGCGGGCGTTATGTTCATCTGGTGGAGGGCGAGAGCCGCGGCATCGTGCAGCGCAGCGACTACATCGTGTTGTGAGCCTTCATGGCGCTGACACGGCCTTGTCATAAAACCTGACGTATAAGGGGGCGCAAAGCCGATCCCCCGTGCCGAGGTAAAGATGACCGAGAAACGCCGAGTCCTGTTCGTCTGCGTCGCCAACGACGCCCGCTCGCCGATGGCGGAAGCGCTGCTGCGGCACACCGACGGCGAACACTTCGAAGCCTTCAGCGCGGGTATCCACCCGACCGCCATCGATCCCCGTGCGCGCAGCGTGCTGGAACATGCGGGGATTTCCACCGAGGGCCTGCGCAGCAAGTCCATCGATGAATTCCGCGGCCAGCATTTCGATTACCTGATCGACCTGTGCGACAAGTCCAGCGACGAGGGCGACGAACTGCCGACTTCCAGCCAGGTGATCGTGTGGAATTTCGTCGACCCGGCCCACAGCGAACAGCACGACCCGTTCCGCCACACCCTGCAGGAAATCAGCGATCGCCTGAAACTCTTCGAAATGGTGAAGAACCGCGACTGAAGTTTCTGGCGATGACAAAGCAAAAAGCCCGCACGGATGCGGGCTTTTTGCTTCGCAGGCCACAGGATTCGCCGTTGCCTGGGGAGGATTGGCGGCGGATGCCCGTGTAGATGGGGCGCTGGTCCTTCAGCGCCAGGGCATTCTGGCGGTCCGGCATGACAGCGCGGTGACTGTCCCGTGAACAGGTGATGGCAACGCGCCTGCGCCTTTATCACTCGCCGGCATGAGCACTATCGATCCCGACAAGTGGTCAGGCGAGGAGCGCATCGATAGAGTCATTGTCAAAGTCCTGTCCGCGGCGCTGCGTGCCGGTGCCTGCGCGACCCGAATCGGAGTGCCTATGAAGTCCCTGTCAGAAACTGCCTTCTCCATGCTCGACCTGGTCCCCGTGCGCGACCAGGGCACCGCTGCCGAGGCATTGAACAACGCCGTCGCGGTGGCCCGGCACGTCGAACGCCTGGGCTTTACCCGCTACTGGCTGGCAGAGCACCACAACATGGACGGCATCGCCAGCTCGGCCACGGCCGTGCTGATCGGCCACATCGCCGGCAAGACCGAGCGCATCCGCGTCGGCTCCGGCGGCGTGATGCTGCCCAACCATCCGCCGCTGGTGGTGGCGGAGAACTTCGGCACCCTGGAGACGCTGTATCCGGGCCGCATCGACCTCGGCCTCGGCCGCGCACCGGGCGCCGACCAGGCAACCATGCGCGCGCTGCGCCGCGACCGCCTGGGTGACGGTGCCGATTTCCCCGAACAGGTCGCCGAGCTGGAAATGCTCCTCGGTCCGCGTCGCTCGCAACAGTCGCTGCTGGCGATTCCGGGGGAGGGCACCAACGTGCCGATCTGGCTGCTGGGTTCCAGTCTGTTCAGTGCCCACCTGGCAGCGCAAAAGGGTTTGCCCTACGCCTTCGCCTCGCACTTCGCACCGCGCTACCTGCACGACGCGCTGCGCATCTACCGCGAGAACTTCCAGCCTTCGGCGGTGCTCGACAAGCCGTACGCCATGATCGGCGTACCGCTGGTGGCGGCCCCGACCGACGAGGAAGCCGAATACCTGGCGACCACTGCCTTCCAGCGCGTGCTGGCGCTGATCCGTGGCGACAGCCTGAAGCAGAAGCCGCCAGTGCCGAGCATGGCCGGGCTGTGGCTACCTCATGAGCAGGATGCTGTCGGCAACTTCTTTGGTCTGGCGGTGATCGGTGGTCCGGAGAAGGTGCGCAGCCGCCTGGAAATCCTGCTGGAGCAGACTGGCGTGGACGAGATCATCTTCACCAGCGACATCTATGATCACGAGCTGCGCCTGCGCTCGCTGGAGATCGTTGCCGGCCTGCGCTGAAGTCTCCATCGCGCGGACCGGTTTGTAGGAGCGAGCTTGCTCGCGAACCGGGTCCGCAGCGGGGGTTGTTCGCGAGCAAACTCGCTCCTACAGGTGCATGCCAGATTGTGGCAGGCGGTGTAAGAGCGGACTCCGCCCGCGATGGCTTCGTGGAGATCCCTTGTCGACCGGTGCGGTGGCAAACCGATCGCGGACGGAGTCCGCTCCTACAAGTCCGTTCCTACAGGAAGGATGTGGGATTCATGCTTCGCCGTCGTCCTTCTTCTTCAGCAGGTCGGCCAGCCCGGCGAGTCCCTTGTGGGTGACCTTCGGCCCCTTGTTCCCGGCGTCGTTGCCGTTCTGGTAATGCAGGTCCACCTGCCGCTGGTGCTCGTTGTCGTGGCAATAGAGGCACAGCAGCTCCCAGTTGGAGCCGTCTTCGGGATTGTTGTCGTGGTTGTGGTCGCGGTGGTGGACGGTCAGTTCGCGCAGGCGCACGCCACTGAACTCGCGGCCGCAGCGACCGCAGATCCAGGGGTACATCTTCAGGGCCTTTTCGCGGTAGCTGGTTTCGCGGCGGCGTTGGGCTTCGGCGAGGACGGCGTCGACTTTGCTGGTGGGCTGGTTCATGGCTCGTTGAGGCAGAAAGGAAACGGACCTCCAGCATAGGTCCGCGCCCGCGTGCTGGCTACGGCCCGGGTGTGTCCGGGCGCGACCAGATCCACAGATTGCCAACCGCCATACCGAGGATCACGGCGTACAGCCAGAGGCCGTGGGGCAGGGTGATCAGCATGATCGCCAGGGCGGCGAGCATTGCCAGGCTGGCGCTGATCTTGGCGCGGCGGGCGACGGCGCGCCCATTGCGCCAGTTGTGCAGGATGGGGCCGAACAGCCGGTGGTTCTCCAGCCAGGCCGAGAGACGCGGCGAACTCTTCGACGCTGCCCAGGCGGCGAGCAGGACGAACTCGGTGGTCGGCAACCCTGGCACCACCAACCCCACCATGCCCACGCCCAGGCTGGTATAGGCGAGCAGCGCGAAGGCGATCCGTGCCAGGCGCGAGCGTGCCGGGCCGAACGGCGTGGCGCGCGCTCCTGCTACGGGCGCGCGCTCGATGGCCTCAGACGGCGGCAGGTGCACTGTCGTAGCTGTGTTGCAGCAGATGGGCGAAGCGCTCGAAGGCGGCAATGGCACCGGCTTCGGCTTCACGCTCTTCGGCTTCGCTGAGCTCCAGGGCGTCGAGGGTGCGGGTGAAGCGTTTCCAGCCTTCGGCGCGACCACCCTCGGGCTCGCCCAGGTGGCGCGCGCCGGTGTTTTCGTCCAGGCCCATCGCGGCGACGCGCTTGATCAGGAACGCAGCGCCCAGCTTGGAACCCTCGGAGACGAACAGCCAGCCCAGCGCGTGGGCCAGGCTCGGCTTGTCGACGGCGCCGGCAACCGGAGCGGGGACTTCGGTGTCCAGGTCGGCCAGGTCCAGGCGGGCCTGATCGGCGCGGCAGCGCTGCGGCAGGTCGGGGAATATCTTGCCCAGCTCGGCGTCCTGGTACAGGGCCTGCAACTCGGACTGGAACAGGTACTGGGCGACCACGAAGCGAGCGAAGCGCTCACGGCTGGAGAAGGGCTCGCGGGCCTTCACGGCGTGGTCGAGGCGCTCGTGGGGAGCGTGGGTCAGCGCGTTCAGGCGCTGCGAGCGCAGGGCAGGGAGTTCCACGGTGGTCATGTCCAATTCCTTGAAATTACAGGGCTTTGTAGACGAGACGAATCAGCGTTTGGAAAGCGTAAAGATTGTCGCGCGTTCAATGGGTGATGCCGGAGCGAGACAGGTTCGCGAGCTGGCACGGGGTTCATCAGGAATCCCGTGCCAATCAGTGCATCAGATATCCCACACCAGGTTGATCGCGAAGTTGCGGCCCGGCTGGGTCAGGCGGTCGAGGTTGGCCGGGGCCAGCACCGCCGCTTCGCCGACGCCGTCGTAGCCGCGCACGTCATCCCACAGCCAGTACTTCTTGTCGGTGAGGTTGTAGAGGCCGGCGTTGAGGGTCAGGTCGTCGGTCAGCTTGTAGTAGCCGGTCAGGTCGAGGATGCCGAAGCCCGGCGTCTTGAACTGGCTGCTGGTGCCGTCCGGGGCGTTGAACTGGCTGTCGTCCACGCGGTTCTTGCGCTTGACCAGGGTCCAGTCGAGCAGCGCGCCATAGCGGCCAGCCTGTTCGTCGTAGCCCAGGCCGAACACCCCGGTGAGCGGGTTGACGCTGTTGATCGGCTCGCCGGTGTCCTTGTTGCGACCGTAGGCATAGGCCACCGAGCCCTTGGTGTAGAGGCCTTGTGGTGCGCCGAAGGCGCCCAGCTCCAGGCGGCCCTTCACTTCCACGCCCTTGATGATGGCGTGCTTGATGTTGTTGCTGGTGAAGGTCGGTTCGTCGTAGCCGGGGGTGATGGCGTCTTCGTTGATGAAGTCGCGGTACTTGTTATAGAAGACCGCCACGTCGAACGAGCCTTCCTCGAAGTTGCCGCGCAGGCCGGTCTCGTAGCTCTGGCTGCGTTCCGGGTCCAGGTCCGGGTTGGGCTCCACTCGGTAGCCGCTGGTGGGGTTGTCGAAGCGACCGTAGAGCGCCTTGGCGGTCGGGGTGCGGAAGCCCTGGGCGTACTGGCCGTACCACAGGTAGTTGTCGTTGAACGAATAGGTCACGCCGAGCTTGGGCGAGAGCTGGTGCCAGGTCTTGCTTTCGCTGCTCACGTCGCCGTCGCCGCTCTGGTCGACGGTGTTGAGGAATTCGTCGGTGACGTGGGGCTTCAGGCGGGTGTGGTCGTAGCGCAGGCCGGGCAGGAAGGTCCAGTCGTTCCAGCGGATTTCGTCCTGGGCGAAGAGCGCGTAGGTGTCGATGGTCGGATCGGGAAAGTCGCTGCTGCGCGCCAGTTGATCGCTGGCCACGGTGCTCGGGCCGCCGATGGTGGGGCAGGTACGGCTGACGGCCAGGCAGGTGGCGCCGCCTTCGCGGTAGCCGGTGACCTTCTGGCGCTTGAGGGTGGTGCCGTAGGTCAGCAGGTGGTCGGTGTCGCCCAGGGCGAAGGCCTTGTCCATCTGCAGGTCGAGCACCCACTGGCGTTCCTTGTACTGGGTCTCGCGGGTGCGCAGCACCTGGCGGGTGATGGGGTAATAGAACTCGTCGGTGCTCTGGTCGGTCTTGGCGATCTGGTAGTTGAAGGTCCACTTCAGGTGATCGGCCACGGCGCTGTCCAGCAGCATCTGGTGTTCCAGACCATAGCGCTCGCGGGTGATGGTGTCGTTGCCGGTGCGCCACTGGTACATGCCGCCGGGCAGCACGGAATCGGGAATGGTCGGCGCACCGTTGAAGTACGGGCCGCCGTAGGCGCTTTTCTGGTCGGTATCGACGTCGTCCTTGTACTTCTCGTAGACCAGGCCGAAGCGGCTGCCTTCGGCGTAGTTCCAGCCCAGCTTGGCCAGCACGTTGGTGGTGCGCACGTCCTCGGGGTTGGCTTCGGTGCGCGACAGGCCGGTGCCGCCGGTGCTGCCGTAGGACTCGGTCTCGTGGCCGTTGCGCTGGCTCAGGTGCAGCAGGCCGTCGAAGGTGTCGAGGCGGCCGGCGACGGTGGCGGAGGTCAGCCAGCTGTCATCGGCGGAGCTGTAGCCGGTCTTCAGTCGCGCGCCAACGTCCTGGCCGTCCTTGATGATGTCGTCCGGGTCGAGGGTGAAGTAGCTCACCGCGCCGCCGATGGCGTTGCTGCCGTACAGGGCTGAGGCCGGGCCGCGCAGGACTTCGACGCGCTTGACGATCTCCGGGTCGACGTAGTTGCGCTCGGTCTGCGCATACGGGCCATTGAAGAAGCTGTTGGGGATCTCGACGCCGTCGATCTGCGTCAGCACGCGGTCGCCGTCGATGCCGCGGATGTTGTAGCCGGTGATGCCGGCACGGTTGCCGGTGCCGCCGACGGAGACGCCGGGCATGTCGCGCACCAGTTCCTTGATGCTGTTGACGTTCTTGCGGTCCAGCTCTTCGCGGCTCACCACATTGACGGTGGTCGGCACCGAAGTGACGCTCTGCGCCTGGCGGGTGGCGGTGACAGTCAGCGGCTGCATCTCGGAGACGGAGGAGAGGTTGCGTTCCAGGACCACATTGCGCGGGCCGAGCTGGCGGACGGTCAGGCCGGTGCCGCCGAGCAGGGTCTTCAGTGCGCGCTCCGCCGGCAGGCGGCCGCTGACGCCTGGGGATTCCACGCCGTCGGCCAGATCGCCAGCCACGCCCACCTGCCAGCCAGTCACCGAGCTGAAGGCATTCAGCGCCTGCGGCAGGGGCTGGCGAGCGATATCGAAGCGGTAGCCGGCCTGGGTCTGGCTGGTCTCGGCCGCCAGTGCGGAAGTGGCCGGCAGGCTGGCGAGGCCGATGGACAGGGCGAGCAGCGAGATGCTGGCCGGCGCGGACAGCCGGCGCAGAGGGGCACGCGAAGAAGCAATGGTCATCGAAGGGCTCTCTTAGTCAGTCGTTGTTCGCATTCGTAAATGCGAATCTATTGCATTGGCTTCTGACTAAACGAACGAGCCTTTCGAATCGAGTAAAAATACTTTCCGTTCAGCGGCGGGCGATCAGTTGAGGATCAGCAGTTTCGGGTATTCGTGCAGCTCGGCGGAGGTGATCTGCGCCAGCGAGCGGGCCACGCCCAGCGGGTCGTCCAGGCGCCAGTTGCCGGTGACGCTGACGGTGTCCAGGCGCTCGTTGGTGTTGACGATCCAGCCGGGGTAGTAGCGGCGCAACTCGGCCAGTACCTGGCTCATGGGGCAGTTCTCGAACACCATGCGGCCCTTTACCCAGGCCAGTTGCGAGGCAGCCTCGCCGCTGTGCTGGCGTTCGCCGAAACCCTGCGGGCCGACGCGGATGCTGTCGCCGGCACCCAGGCTGACGCGGGCATCGTCCAGGCGCGTGCGCAGGTCCACCTCGCCGCGCTGCACGCTGACCTCCGCCTCGTTGCCCAGGTAGCGCACAGCGAATGCCGTGCCGCGCACGGTGACCTGCACCGGCCCGGCTTCCACTTCGAACGGGCGGCTGCGGTCGTGGGCAACGTCGAAGAAGGCTTCGCCGCGATAGAGGCGGGCGACGCGTTGCTGGTCGTCGACCTTGCTGGAGAACGCGGTGTCGGTATTGAGCAGCACGTTCGATCCATCGGCCAACTGGACTTTCTGCCGTTCGCCCACGGCGGTGAGATGGTCCGCGCGCAGGCGCATCAGCAGGTCGCCCTGAACCACGACACCGATGGCGAGCACCAGCGCCGCAGCCGTGGCGACTGGTTTCCAGAAGCGGCGCTGTCGGCGCAGCGGCTGAACCTTTGCCTGCTCCCGCTTGCGTTCCAGGCGGGCGGCAGCCACCGGCAGCAGTGGCGACTGCCACGCATCGCGCACGCGCTGGTACGCCTGCGCATTGCCTTCGCTGGCAGCGAGCCAGGCCTCGAAGCGCGCACGGGTGGCGGCGTCCATGTCGTCCTCGAGGATCAGCCAGTCGAGGGCTTCGGCCATCTGCTGCGGGTCTGCGGGGGGCAAGGGGCGATCCTCGGGGCGGTCCTGGGAGGGTGAGCCGCGCATTGTTGTCGAATCGGCCGGCGAACGGTAGTCCGTCATACCGTTTCCTCGAGGCGGCTGACCAGTCCGACACAGATCGCCATGATCAGTTTCAGTTCCTTCTGCACCGTGCTGGGCGAGACGTCCAGCTGCTCGGCGATTTCCGCATAGCCGCAGCCGTGCAGGCGGCTGAGGATGAAGATGCGTTGCTGGCGTTCGCTGAGTTGTTCGAGCGTCGCGCCCAGGCGCTCCAGCAGTTTCTCCGCGTGGAGCTGGTCCTCGGCGCTGGAGCCCGGCGCCGGCACGGCCTGCACGATATCGAAAGGCACGTCCTCGAGCATGGTCCGCGACTGCATGCGCAGGTGGCGCAGGTGGTCCAGCGCGAGGTTGCGGCCGGTCTGGAAGAGAAAAGGCTCCAGGTGATCGATGCGGCGTTCGAGCAGGGTGCGGGCGACGCGCAGGTAGGTTTCCTGCACCAGGTCTTCGGCGATGCTCGGGTTCTTCACCATCCGAACGAGCGTGCGCAGCAGCGGCAGGCGCTGGGCCAGGAAGACCGCGTCGAGGTTGGAAGTGCTCACAAGGGCGTCCAGCAGGAATAATTTTCAAATGATAATCAATGTTATTCAGCTGTGACTGATGGCACAAGTCCATCCATGGTTCCGGGTGTGTTCGGTAAACGAAAAAAGGGCGAGGCGCGCGGGGCGCCTCACCCATGCCCTCAGCCGGCTGGTGAGGGGCAAGCGGGACTCAGGAGCGCACGGGGCGTGCGTTCAGGCGGGGTTCGTCGTTGCCGGAGTTTGGCTGGTTGGCCGCTTCCGGGCGGCTGTTCCAGTGCGGAATGAGGATGCCGGCGGCGATCAGCGCGGTAACGGTGAAGCCGATGAACACGGTGTAGGTGTCGAAGTAGCCCGGCAGCAGGCCACCGAGGATCGCGCCGATGGAACCGCAGCCGTTGACGAAACCCGCTGCCGTGCCGGCCGCTTCGCCGGTGCCGAAGTCCACGGCAGCGGCGCCACTGATCATCGAGTCCGGTCCGTACAGGGTCAGGCCCATCATGAACAGCAGGCCCAGCACCAACAGGCTGCTGCCGGTCTGCATGGCCGGGACGAACAGCGCCAGGCACACCGTCAGGCCGAGCAGGCTGATCACGCAGGCCGGCATGCGCAGTGCGCCGAAGATGCGGTCGGAGGCGTAGCCGATCAGGATCGGACCGAGCAGCCCGGCGACCTCGAAGGCTGACGGCAGGATCGCCGCGCCGACCTTGCCCAACCCCGGCATGCGTTCGTAGACGATCACCGGGCCCCACAGCAGGATCGCGTAGCGCGCCGGCTTGAGCAGGAAGTACGCCAGCCCCAGGGTCAGCACGGTGCGGTTGCGCAGCACCTTGCCGAGGATGCGCAGGGATTTGCCGTTTTCGCCCTCGTGCTTGAAGCCGGCGTAGTTCACCGCTTCGGGTTGCTGTACATCGGCCTCCACTGGCGGCAGGCCGACGTCCTGCGGGCGGTTGCGTTGCAGCAGCAGGAACAGGATGGCGACTGCGCCGACCACGGCGGCGGTGGAGTAGAACGCCGCATGCCAGGTGCCGAACACTTCATAGGCCCACCAGCCGGCGAAGGGCGAGGCCACCAGTCCGCCGAAGGCGTAACAGGTACTCCACAGCCCGAGCACGCGGCCGCGTTCATGGGTGGCGAAGAAGCTGCCGATGTTCTTGCACAGCCCCGACCAGCCGGTGGACTGCGCCAGGCCCTGGACCACCATGCAGGTGGCGAAGATCGGCAGGGTGGCGAAGCTGCCCATGACCAGCGCGGCAGCGGCGGAGATCAGCAGGCCGCCGAACACCACCACGCGCGGGCCGTAACGGTCGGCGAAGACCCCCCAGGTGAACTGGCCCACTGCATAGGCGGTGAGATAGATGGCGTCCAGGTTGGCCATCGCGATCTTGTCGAGATGGAAGCTGGGGTCCTCGGCGATGCCGAGCTTGGCCACCGAGAAGGCCTTTCGGGTGAAGTAGAAGGCCGCGTAGGCCAGCCAGGTGATGGCGAAGATCTGCCATTTCCAGCGGGCGAGGGAGGCGCGCGGCGATGCGATGCCGTGAGGGTTGAGCATGGTCTGACCTCTTTGTTGTTGTGCTGTGCCGGCAGTCAGTGGGTAACGCCTTTTTTATTGTTGTTTTCGGAGCACGTCGCACCGTCTTCGCGGTGCGGGTCAGAAGCGCTGTAGCTGTTCTGTACCGCCGTTCCGTGTGGATGTCGGGAAGCGGCGGTGGAGCGATGGAAACAATTTCGAATAAATAACTGAAATCGATTTATCAGATTTCAAAAATAAGCTGGGCTTGTATGACAGAGCGCCATGACGCTAGTGTTCTGCGTGAATGACCTTTCAGTCGCGTTCTGTCCGATGGCGGATGATGGGTCAGAACTTTCCTGCAGAGGCGCGCCCATGTCCGTTTCCCACGCCCAGCTCAAGGCCTTCCATGCCGTCGCAGTGCACGGCAGTTTCACCCGCGCCGCCGAGCGCCTGTTTCTCACTCAGCCGGCGGTCTCCGATCAGGTGCGCAAGCTGGAGGAGCGCTATGGCGTGTTGCTGTTCCACCGCAACAAGCGTTCGGTGCGCCTGACCGAATTGGGCGAACGCCTGCTGTCGGTAACCCAGCGGCTGTTCGTGATCGAGGCTGAGGCGCAGGAGCTGCTGCAGGAATCCAGCGCGCTGCAGACAGGGAGCCTGACCCTGGCGGTGGATGCACCGGTACACGTGCTGCCGCAGATCGCGCGCTTCTGCCAACGCCATCCGGGTATCCGCGTGAAGCTGGAAACGGGCAACACCGACGAGTCCCTGCAACGGCTGTTCGACTATCAGGCCGACCTGGCGCTGCTGGGCCGCGAAGTCCAGGACGAACGCCTGCTGACCTTCACCCTGCGTAGCGACCCCATCGTGGCCTTCGTCGGCCGCAGTCATCCCTGGGCCGGGCGCGAGTCCATCGAATTGGCCGATCTCGACGACATGCCGCTGGTGCTGCGCGAGCAGGGCTCGGTGACCCGGCAGATGCTCGAAGCGGAAATGGCCCGCGCCGGCCTGCGCATCCGTCCGGCCATCGAGGTGGAGGGGCGTGAGGCGTCGCTGGAAGCGGTGGCAGTGGGGATTGGTGTGGGCGTGGTTTCGGCCGCCGAACTGGGCGCGGATGCGCGCGTGCATGCGCTGCCGATCCTCGATTGCCACTGGCGTATGAGCGAGACGCTGGTATGCCTGCGCGAGCAGAGCACGCGGCGGATCGTGGCGACCTTTCTCGATCTGGTGAAGGAAGATTTGCCGGCGGAGTAGGGCATGGTTGTGGGTGGTTCGCGAGCAAGAACTAGGCGTCCCCTCGCTCCTACAGATTGGTCATACGCTGGCGTTTCCCTTGTAGGAACGACCTTGCTCGCGAACCGCATCCTGCCGAACCTCAGGTCAGGCTTCCGCCAACTCCAGAAACGCACTCACCACCCGCAACCCCCGGCGCCGTTCCAGGCAGCCGATGGCGTGGCGGTTGAGCAGCCCGTCGCCGCTCAGTGGAATCGCCTTCACCCGCGGGTCCGGGCTGACCTCCAGCGACGACACGATGCCGATCCCCAGCTCCGCCGCCACTGCTTCGGTCACCGCTTCGCGGCTGTCCAACTCCAGCAGCACGCGCGGCGCCACTGAGGCTGCCGAGCAGGCCGCATCGAAGGTGCGCCGGGTGATGGAATCGGGCTCGCGCAGCACCATGATCCGCTGGTCCAACTCGCCCAGCGGCAGCTCGCCAGCGTGCTCGCTCCAGGCATGGCTGGCCGGCACCAACGCGCAGATGCGTGACTCCACCAGTTCGCGCAGGAACAGCCCGGCGCGCGGCTCCACTTCGGTCAGCACGGCGATATCGACGTGCTCGTCCATCAGTGCTGCGAGGGTTTCCTGCGCATTGCCCAGGCGCAGATTGACGGTGATGCCGGGGTAGGACGCGCGCAGCCGGGCGAGCATCGGCATCACCAGGTGCGGGCCGTCGGCGGCTACCTCGATACGCCCGGTCACCAGCTCGCGGCTGGCGTCGAGCATGGCTTCGGCTTCCTCCTCCAGGGCGAACAGGGTGCGGCTGATCGCCGACAGGCGTACGCCATCTTCTGTCAGCTCCACGCCTCGCGCGGTGCGGCGGAACAGGTTGACCTGGTAGTGCTCCTCCAGCGCCTTTACATGCCCGGTCACCGCTGGCTGGCTGATGAACAAGCGCTCGGCGGCGCGGGTGAAGCTGCGTTCGCGGGCGACGGCGTCGAACGCCCGGAGCTGGAAGAGGTTCATGAGGTATATGTCCGGCTTATGCAGTGCATCGTGATAAACAATTTGAACGATATCTGCCCGGCCGGCAAGTTATGCCCAGGCCACGGCGAACCCGCCCGGCCCAACCGAATTCAGCCCTGACGACGTTCCCACGAAAGAGGAATCGAGCATGAGCACTGCCGAGCGAGCCCCCATCCTGCTGACTCCCGGTCCGCTGACCACGTCCCCCCGCACCCGTCGCGCCATGATGGTCGACTGGGGTTCGTGGGACGCCGACTTCAACGAGCTGACCGCCGATGTGTGCAAGCGCCTGCTGGCGATCATCCACGGCGAGCAGACCCATACCTGCGTGCCCCTGCAGGGCAGCGGCACCTTCTCCGTCGAGGCCGCCGTGGGCACCCTGGTGCCGCGCGACGGCAAGGTGCTGGTGCTGATCAACGGCGCCTACGGCAAGCGCCTGGCGAAAATCTGCCAGGTGATCGGCCGCGAGTTCAGCACCTTCGAAACCGAAGAAGACGTGCCGACCACCGCCGCCGACGTCGACCGTCTGCTCACGGAAGACCCCAGCGTCACCCACGTCGCACTGATCCATTGCGAGACCAGCACCGGCATCCTCAACCCGCTGCAGGACATCGCCAAGGTCATCGAATCCCACGGCAAGCGCCTGATCATCGACGCCATGAGCTCCTTCGGCGCCCTGGACATCGACGCCCGCCACATTCCCTTCGACGCGCTGATCGCCGCTTCCGGCAAATGCCTGGAAGGCGTGCCGGGGATGGGCTTCGTCTTCGCCCGCAGCAGCGCGCTGAACGCCAGCGCCGGCAACTGCCATTCGCTGTCCATGGACCTGCAGGACCAGCAGGCCTACATGGCCAAGACCGGCCAGTGGCGCTTCACTCCGCCGACCCACGTGGTCGCCGCGCTGCACGAAGCGCTGACCCAGTACGAGGAGGAGGGCGGCCTTGCGGCCCGTCATCAGCGTTACGCAAACAATTGCCAGACTCTGCTGGCCGAGATGGCCGAACTCGGGTTCCGCAGCTTCCTGCCGGCCGCGATCCAGGCTCCGATCATCGTCACCTTCCATGCTCCGAGTGACGCCCGCTACAGCTTCACCGAGTTCTACAACCGGGTGCGCGAGAAGGGCTTCATCCTCTACCCGGGCAAGCTGACCCAGGTGGAAACCTTCCGCGTCGGTTGCATCGGCCAGGTCGACGCCAACGGCATGCGTGCCGCCGTCGCGGCCATCGCCGAGACGCTGAAAGAAATGGAAGTCTTCGAAATCTGACGCCTGCCCGAATTCCCACAGGATTGAATGCCATGAACTACGAACAACCCAAGCAACTGCAAGCCGCCATCCTCGACTGGGCTGGCACCGTGGTCGATTTCGGCTCCTTCGCACCGACCCAGATCTTCGTCGAAGCCTTCGCCGAGTTCGGCGTGCAGGTCAGCCTGGCAGAAGCCCGCGGCCCCATGGGCATGGGCAAGTGGGACCACATCCGTACCCTGTGCGACATCCCGGCCATCGCCGAGCGCTACAAGGCCAAGTTCGGCCGCGTGCCGAGCGACGATGACGTCACCGCCATCTACGAGCGCTTCATGCCGCTGCAGATCGAGAAGATCGCCGAGCACTCGGCGCTGATTCCCGGGGCGCTGGATGCCATTGCCACCCTGCGCAAGGGCGGGCTGAAGATCGGCTCCTGCTCCGGCTACCCGGCGGTGGTGATGGAAAAGGTCGTGGCGCTGGCCAAGACCAACGGCTACGTCGCCGACCACGTGGTGGCCACCGACGAAGTGCCCAACGGCCGTCCGCACCCGGCCCAGGCGCTGGCCAATGTGATCGCCCTGGGCATCAATGACGTGGCAGCCTGCGTGAAGGTCGACGACACCTGGCCGGGCATCCTCGAGGGCCGCAGCGCCGGCATGTGGACCGTGGCGCTGACCTGCTCGGGCAACGCCCTGGGGTTGACCTACGAGCAGTACAAGGCGCTGCCGGCCGAGAAGCTCGATCAGGAGCGTCGTCGCATCGGGCAGATGTTCGAGGGCTCGCGGCCGCATTACCTGATCGACACCATCGCCGAACTGCCGGCGGTGATTGCCGATATCAATGCGCGGTTGGCGCGGGGCGAGATGCCGCAGGGCTGCTGATCCCGAGCGATAACAAAGAAGGCCCGCTTGATGCGGGCCTTCTTTCTTTTGGCTCTTGATGACTTCCAGCGAAACATCCGAGCACTCCGGACCGCCCCTTTCAGTAGGCCTCGTTGGATCGAAGTTTCAGGGGTTGAGCGACATGGATGTCGCGAGAGCCACGATGGGCCAGGGATGGCCCGTCGTGGCGTGCCCCTGAAACTTCGATCCAACGAGGGTATTTTTCGCCCCAAGCGAAAAACCGGATGGAGGGGCAAGCGCTTTGGTTACTTTCTCGCGTTTGAGAAAGTGACTCGCCCGAGGGGGCGAAACCAGAAGTCCCAGTGCACTCCGAGGCGGCGCATGAACACCAAGCAAGAATGCTCAATTCACAACGTTCCGCACAAACCGCACCAGCACATCCCCATGGTTCTGATAGGAAAACGGCTGGTTGCTCTTGAACACATGGAATCCGCCGGCCTCGACCTCCACCGTCTCCTCGGCCAGCACGATGGTCAGCCGGCCCTCGATGACATAGGCCATGTCGTACCAGCCTTCGGCGTCGGGCTCGGCGTTGTAGCGGTCGCCGGGGGCGAGTGCCCAGTGCCAGAGTTCGGCCTGGCGCGTGGCGGGCGTGCTGGCGAGGAGGGTGCCGCGGCTGTCGGGCTGCTGGCCGCCCCAGGCGACGGCGTCTACGCGGGTCAGGCCGCCGGTGGCCGGTGGGCGTACCAGGTCGGCGAAGGTCACGTGGAGCGCGGCGGCGATACGGTCGAGGGTTGCGAGGCTGACGTTGTTGTCGCCTCCCTCGATGCCGACCAGCATCCGCCGGCTGACGCCCGAGGCCTTGGCCAGCGCGTCCTGGCTGAGGCCGGCGCTCCGACGGTGCGTCTTAACGTTATCGGCGACGTGGACCAGCACGCTGGGACGTTCAGAAGGGGTGGGCAGTATATTGCTCATTCTGGCCTTTTTGCGCATTATGTTGCGCATAACAGTCAATCAAGATTTTCCCACCGTTGCAACGCCTGTCCTGGTCCGCATCATGCCTCGCTCTCGCTTTCTTGCCACTGTCTTTCCCATCCTCATCCTGATCGTGTCCATGGCCTCGATCCAGACCGGTGCGTCCGTCGCCAAGAGCCTGTTCCCGGTGCTCGGCGCGGAAGGCGTGACTTCCATGCGCCTGATCTTCGCCGCCATCCTCCTGCTGGCGATCCTGCGGCCGTGGCGCACCTCCCTGCGCGGTAAACCGCTCAAGCCGCTGTTCATCTATGGCGTGACGCTGGGCCTGATGAACCTGACCTTCTACATGGCGCTGCAGACCATCCCGCTGGGTGTCGCCGTGGCCCTGGAGTTCACCGGGCCGCTGGCGGTGGCGCTGTTCTACTCGCGTAAACCCATCGACTTCCTGTGGATCGCCATCGCGGTGGTCGGTCTCGGCCTGCTGCTGCCGATCGCCGACTTCGGCAACGGCATCGACCCCAAGGGCGCCGCGCTGGCGCTGGGAGCGGGAGTCTGCTGGGGGCTCTACATCATCTTCGGCCAGCGCGCCGGCAACGATCTGGGCGCCCAGGGCGCGGCGCTGGGCATCAGCATCGCGGCGATCTGCGTGGCGCCGATCGGCCTCGCGCACAGTGGCATGGGGTTGTTCGATGTCAGCCTGTTCCCGGCGCTGCTGGGCGTGGCGATCCTCTCCAGCGCCTTGCCCTACACCCTGGAAATGATTGCGCTCACCCGTTTGCCTGCGCGCACTTTCGGCACGCTGATGAGCATCGAGCCGGCGTTCGGTGCGTTGTCCGGTCTGGTGTTCCTCGGCGAGCAGCTGACATCGCACCAGTGGATCGCCATCGGTGCCATCATCGTCGCTTCGGTGGGCACCACGTTGAGCAGTCGGCCAAAGCCGGCGCTGGTCGCCGACTGAGAGCGGTGTCCGACAGGAAAAAGCCGCCCGAGGGCGGCTTTTTTGCGTGCGTGGGTGTCATCCCTCCACGCGCATTTCCTTCAGCAGGATCTGCCGCTTGGCGCTGCGCGACAGGCGGATGCACAGCATGACCGCCGCGCAGGTCAGGCCGACGATCAGGCCTTCCCACAGGCCGCGCGGGCCGGTGGGCTCCTGCAGCCAGTGGGCCAGGCCGAGGCTGTAGCCCACCGGCAGGCCGATGCCCCAGTAGGCGAACAGGGTCATGATCATGGTCGCGCGGGTGTCCTGGTAGCCGCGCAGGGCGCCGGCGGCAGTGACCTGCACGGCATCGGAGAACTGGAACAGCGCCGAGAACACCAGCAGCGTGGCGGCCAGCGCCAGCACTTCCGGGTCCTGGGTGTAGAGCCCGGCGATGTGCTCGCGCATCAGCAGCATGCCGCTGGCGGAAATGCAGGCGTACGCCAGCGCCGCGCCCATGCCCACGCCGGCGGCGAAGCGCGCATCGCGCGGTGCGCCGGCGCCGAGGGACTGGCCCACGCGCACGGTCACGGCCATGGCCAGCGAGTAGGGGATCATGAACACCAGTGCACTGAAGTTCAGCGCCACCTGGTGCCCGGCGACGACCTTCTCGCCGAGCTCGCCGATCAGCAGGGCGATCACCGAGAAGATGCTGGATTCGGCGAATACCGCGATGCCGATGGGCAGGCCCACCGCCACCAGGCTGCCGATCACCTTCGGCTGCGGCAGTTCCCAGTGGCTGAACAACTGGCTCGGCTGGTAGACCTTGGCCCAGTTCACCCAGAACAGCATGCCCAGCAACATGAACCACATCACCGAGCCGGTTGCCCAGCCGCAACCGGGGCCGCCCAGGGCCGGGAAGCCGAGGTGGCCGTAGATCAGCACGTAGTTGATCGGGATGTTCAGCATCAGCCCGCAGATGCCCAGCACCATGCTCGGCCGGGTGCGGCCCAGGCCGTCGCTGTAGCAGCGCAGTACGTGGTACAGCGCCACCGCCGGCAGGCCGCAGGCGATACCGCGCAGGTAGAAGCAACTGGGCTCGATCAGCGCTTCCTCGACCTTCATCGCCCGCAATACCGGCTCGGAGAGCAGCCACAGCGTCGCGCCCGCCAGTGGGCCGACCAGCAGCGCCAGCCACAGCGCCTGGCGCACCAGCGGGCCGGTCCCGGCCTGGTCGCCGGAACCATAGCGCTGGGCCACCTTGGCGGTGGTGGCAAGCAGGGTGCCGGTCATCAGCAGGAACACCGGAATCCAGATCGAGTTGCCCAGCGCCACGGCCGCGAGGTCACGCGGGCCGACGCTGCCGGCCATCACGGCATCGACGAAGCCCATGGCGGTAGTGGCCAGCTGGGCGATCATGATGGGCGCTGCGAGGGTCAGCAGTTCCTTGAGTTCGGTGGCGGTGCGCCGTCCGCGGGAGACGGGCTGGGCGAGGCTGGTCACGGCTTTCCTTGGCGAAAGAAATTGGCGGGAAGCCGACCAGTTTAAGGGCTGACGGGCCAGTCAGGAAGTCTTGCCCGCGCCGCGCGGGACCGCGCGCAGGGCTGAAGGATCGGCGCTGACGCAGGGCGCATAACGCGCCAGCGTTATCCGCCTTGAAGGGAGCGGCGGATAACCTGTTCCAGGATATGCGCCCTACATGGCTGTGCGGGACCGCGCGCAGCAGCGCTGGTAAAGTACCTGCTGCCGATTTCTGGAGTCAGCCCATGCGTATCCTTGCCGATGAAAACATTCCCCTGGTCGAAGCCTTCTTCGGTGCCCACGGCGATATCCGCCGTCTGCCGGGACGCGGCATCGACCGTGCCGCCCTGGGCGATGCAGAAGTCCTGCTGGTGCGCTCGGTGACAGACGTCAGCCGCGAGCTGCTCCAGGGCAGCCAGGTGAAGTTCGTCGGCACCTGCACCATCGGCACCGATCATCTCGATCTCGATTACTTCGCCGAGGCCGGTATCGCCTGGTCCAGTGCGCCGGGTTGCAATGCCCGTGGCGTGGTCGACTGGGTGCTGGGCAGCCTGCTGGCGCTGGCCGACGTGCACGGCGCGAAGCTCGCCGAGCGCCGCTATGGCGTGATCGGCGCTGGGCAGGTGGGCGGTCGTCTGGTGGACGTGCTGCGCGGTCTGGGCTGGGATGTGCGCGTCTGCGATCCGCCGCGCGCGGCTGTCGAGGGCGGCGATTTTCGCAGCCTGGAGGAAGTGCTGCGCGAGTGCGACGTGATCAGCCTGCACACGCCGCTGACCCGCGACGGCGACAACCCGACCCGCCACCTGATCGACGCCGAGCGCCTCAAGGCACTGCGCCCCGGCACCTGGCTGATCAATGCCAGCCGCGGCGGTGTGGTCGACAACACCGCGCTACGCGTTCACCTGGAATCCGGCGCGAATCTCGACGTGGCGCTGGATGTCTGGGAGGGCGAGCCGGAGGTCAATGTGCGCCTGGCCGAACTCTGCCGCATCGCGACGCCGCACATCGCCGGCTACAGCCTCGACGGCAAGCTGCGCGGCACCGCGCAGATCTACGAAGCGTTCTGCGCCTGGCAGCAGCGCGCGCCGGAAGTCGATCTCGACGACCTGCTGCCCGCGCAATGGCTGGCCGAACTGAGCCTCAAGCAAGAGTGCGACCCGGACTGGGCGCTGGCGATGCTCTGCCGTGCGGTCTATGACCCGCGCAGCGACGACGCCAACTTCCGTCGCAGCCTGGTAGGCGATACCAAGACCCGGCGGGCGGCCTTCGACGCGCTGCGCAAGCACTACCCGCCGCGGCGCGAGATCAACGGGCTATGGGTGGACATCCAGGGTGATTCGCCGCGCCTGGAAAGCCTGCTGACCGCCTTGGGCGCCAACCGGGTCGGGGAATAGGGCGGACGCGCCGCCGCACCGACTGTCAGCGGCGTGGCTGCTCGCAGGTCTTGTCCAGTTCCTGGCAGGCGCGCTGGATCATGTCTTCGGTGATCGGGACCTCGCGGCCCTGGGCATCGATGATCGAGCCGCCGACCGGCTGCTGCGGGTTGCGCGGGGCGGGGCGGGGAGTGGGTTCACGGTGGGTTTGCAGGCTCATGGCCAATCTCCTCTACATCAGGTTCGTTGCAGTCTAGGCAGATCAGATGAAAGCCCGGTGACAGAGGCTGCGCGTGGCAGCGCCGAAGAACCGTCACCGAAGACAGGCGACCAATGCCCTCGCAGATTGCATGCCAATCGCGTGGTCCCCGGTCGTCTGCTTGTCGTTATAGTGAGTGGAACCGTCGCTTCCCTGGTCCGACCCGGCCTTGCGCCGGTGGTTCGAAGAAGTTTCCCTCGAGGTTGAGTATGGACAGGATTCGCATAGGGCTGATCATCAATCCGCTGGCCGGTATTGGTGGGCCGACGGCGCTCAAGGGCAGTGACGGGGTGGCCGAGCTGGCCCTCGCGCGCGGCGCGCAGCCGCGGGCAGCGGAGCGCACCCGCGTGGCGCTGGAGCATCTGTTGCCGGTGCGCGAGCGCCTGGAGTTCCTCACTTTTCCCGGCGCCATGGGCGCCGAGCTGCTGGCGAGCATGGGCTTCGGCCACCGCCTGGTCGGCGTGCTGGAAAAGGAGCAGAGCAGTGCGGCGGATACCCGTCACGCCGTACAGGCGCTGCAGGAGGCTGGCGTGGCGCTGATCCTCTTCGCCGGTGGCGATGGCACCGCGCGGGACGTCGCCGAAGCGGCCCGCGAAGGCCAGCCGGTGCTGGGCATCCCCGCCGGGGTGAAGATCCACTCCGGCGTCTATGCCATCAGCCCGCGGGCCGCCGGGGAACTGGCACGACGACTGGTGGACGGCGGCCTGGTGCGCCTGACCCAGGGCGAAGTGCGCGACCTCGACGAAGCGGCGCTGCGCGAGGGGCGTGTCGCTGCGCGCTGGTATGCCGAACTGACGGTGCCCGAGGAAGGTCACTTCATGCAGCATGTGAAACAGGCTGGCATGGAGACCGAGGAGCTGGTGCTGGCCGATCTCGCCGCCTGGCTGGAAGACAGCTGGGAAGACGACGTACGTTACGTCTTCGGCCCCGGTTCGACGCTGCATGGGCTGGCTGCCGACCTGCACCTGGACACCACGCTGCTGGGCGTCGACGTGGTCGAGAACGGTGAAGTGATCGCCCGCGATGTCACCGAGGCGCAGTTGTTCGAGCTGGTGCACGGCCACCCGGCCTTCCTGCTGGTGACGGCCATTGGCGGCCAGGGGCATATCCTCGGCCGTGGCAACCAGCAGATCAGCCCACGGGTGCTGCGCGCCATCGGCATCGAACGGCTGCGGGTGATCGCCACCAAGCGCAAGCTCGGCACCCTCGAAGGCCGGCCGCTGCTGGTGGACAGCGGCGACGCCGAGCTGGACGCAAGCTTCCCCGCTGCAGTGCGGGTGTGGGCCGGTTACAAGGAAGAACTGCTCTATCCGCTGGGCTGGGGCAGCGAGGGTTGAAACCGCTCGAAGGCACGGTGGTGATTACCCGCGTTGCTGATCTAGACTCCTGCACTTCGTGAAAACGGGACGAGGGAGCAGGGCCATGCATTCGGGCGGTTGTCTGTGCGGCGCAGTGCGTTTCGAGATCGATGGCGAACTGGCGCCTGTCCAGGTCTGCCATTGCAGCCAGTGCCGCAAGGCCCAGGGCGGGCCGTTCGCCACCAACATTCCCGTGGACCGCGCGGCCTTCCGCCTGCTCGGCGGCGAGTCGCAGCTGGGCGAGTATCGCGCTACCGCCGATAAGAAGCGCGTGTTCTGCCGCACCTGCGGCTCGCCGATCTACAGCGCCCGCGATGCCCTGCCGGAGACTTTGCGGGTGCGTGCGGGAACCCTGGACGAGCCGGTACGGACAAAGCTCGAAGCACATTATTACGTCGCGTCCCGCGCCAGCTGGTGGCCGCTGGAGGACAATCTGCCCCGTCACGAGGGTGCAAAACCAGGATGAATGAGCTGGCTCAGCCGCCAGTACTCAGGGAGTAGCAGGGTCAGTGGGAATGGAACGAAAATTTCGCGTGCTGGTGCTCGGGGGCTACGGCAACTTCGGCAGCCTGATCGTACGGCGTCTGAGCGGTATCGAAGGAATCCGCGTCCTGGTGGGCGGACGCGACCAGCGCCGCGCCAATGAGCTGGCCGCGCAGGTGGGCGGCGAGGCGGTGTGCCTGGATATGAACCAGCCGACCCTGGCCGGCCGCCTCAACGAGCTGAAGGTGGACCTGGTGATTTCCACCGCCGGTCCCTTCCAGGGGCAGGATTACCGCGTCGCCCGTGCCGCCATCGGCGCCCGCGCCCATTACGTCGACCTGGCGGACGCGCGCCAGTTCGTCTGCGGCATCGACGAACTCGACCGCGCCGCGCGCAGTGCCGGCGTGCTGGTCTGCAGCGGCGCCAGTTCGGTGCCTGCGCTGGCCGCCTCGGTGATCGACGAACTGCTGCCACGCTTCCAGCGGCTGGACAGCATCCACCATGGCATCAGCTCCTCGGCAAAGATTCCCGGGGAGGCCACAGTGTCCGCAGTGCTCGGTTACTGCGGCAAGCCGTTGCGGCAGTGGCGGCAGGGACGCTGGCAGGACGTGCACGGCTGGCAGGGGCTCAATCGCCACCGCTTTCCCGCCCCCCTGGGCAAACGCTGGCTGGCCCATTGCGATGTGCCGGACCTGGATCTCTTCCCGCAGCGCTATGCCGGCGTGCAGGACGTACGTTTCTCCGCCGGCCTGGGGTTGCGGCTCACCCAGTTCGGTACCTGGGGCCTGTCCTGGCTGGTGCGCGCCGGCCTGGTGAAGGATGCCGCACGACTGGGCGCAGGCCTGCATCGCATGGCCGTGGCCATGGAGCCGCTGGGCGATGGCCGCAGTGGCATGTTCGTCCAGCTGCAAGGCCTTGACGGCGAAGGCAAGCCACTGCTGCTGTGTTGGGAAATACTTGCGCAGCGCGACCATGGCCCGAATATCCCCTGCATGGCGGCGGTGGCACTGGCCCGCAAGCTGGCCGCCGGGGAGCTTCGTCAGCGTGGCGCCACGCCCTGTATCGGCCTGCTCAGCAAGGATGAGTACGTGGCTGAACTGGAGGGCCTGGATATCTCCCACGGCCTGCGTGAGCTGGCCGTGCATTGAGTGTCGGCTGTTGCTCAGGCAACAGTCGATCAGCAGCGCTGTTGCCTGAGTGACATGAGTCACCCCCGGTTCCCCGCTCAAGTGCCCTGAAACCGCACATTTCCCTGTTGGTACGGCCCTTGCTCAAGGCTTCTGTACCTAGCGCAACAGTCAACAGGGAAAACCCATGACCAGCCCCATCAAAGTGGTCGCCGTCTCCGGCGGCACCTATCGCCCCTCGCGCACCCTGGTGCTTACCCAGGCCGTGCTCGACGCCCTCGGCGAGCAGCTCCCGGTAGAAGCCCAAGTCATCGAATTGGCTGACATCGCCCGCCCGCTGGGTGCCGCGCTGTCCCGCCAGGAGCTCTCCGCCGAGCTGGAAGCCACCTTGCGCGAGATCGAGACCGCCGACCTGCTGGTCGTCGCCTCGCCGGTCTACCGCGGTTCCTATCCGGGCCTGCTCAAGCATCTGTTCGACCTGGTGGACATGAACGCCCTGATCGACACCCCGGTGCTGCTCGCCGCCACCGGTGGCAGCGAGCGCCACGCGCTGGTCCTCGACCACCAGCTGCGCCCGCTGTTCAGCTTCTTCCAGTCGATCACGCTGCCCATCGGCGTGTACGCCAGCGAGGCGGACTTCGCCAACTACCAGATCACCAGCGACACCCTGCGCGCGCGCATCCAGCTGGCCGCCGAGCGCGCCGCGCCGCTGTTCGCCCGTCCGCAACTGCGCAAGACCGCCTGAGGAGCCCTCGATGAACGTGTTCTGGTTCCTGCCCACTCACGGCGACGGCCACTTCCTCGGCACCAGCGAGGGCGCGCGCCCGGTATCGCTGCCGTATCTCAAGCAGATCGCCCAGGCCGCCGATTCCCTCGGCTACTACGGGGTGCTGATTCCCACCGGTCGTTCCTGCGAAGATTCCTGGGTGGTCGCCTCGGCCCTGGCGCCCCTCACCGAGCGCCTGCGCTACCTGGTGGCGATTCGTCCGGGAATCATCTCGCCGACCGTCTCCGCGCGCATGGCCGCGACCCTGGATCGCCTGTCCGGCGGACGCCTGCTGATCAACGTGGTCACCGGTGGCGATCCGGATGAAAACCGTGGCGACGGCATCCACCTCAGCCATGCCGAGCGCTATGAAGTCACCGACGAGTTCCTGCGCATCTGGCGCCGCGTACTGCAGGGCGAGTCCGTGGACTTCGCCGGCAAGCACCTGCAGGTGGAGAACGCCAAGGCGCTCTATCCGCCGATCCAGAAGCCGTATCCGCCGCTGTACTTCGGCGGCTCTTCCGCGGAGGCCCACGACCTCGCCGCCGAGCAGGTGGACGTCTACCTGACCTGGGGCGAACCGCCACAGGCGGTCGCGCAGAAGATCGCCGACGTGCGCGAGAAGGCGGCGAAGCAGGGGCGCAGCGTGAAGTTCGGCATCCGCCTGCACGTGATCGTCCGCGAAACCGCCGAGGAAGCCTGGCAGGCGGCCGACAAGCTGATCGCCAACATCTCCGACGAGACCATCGCCAACGCGCAGAAGTCCTTCGCCCGCTTCGATTCCGAAGGCCAGCGGCGCATGGCCGCGCTGCACGGCGGCCGGCGTGACCAGCTGGAGATCTACCCCAATCTCTGGGCCGGCGTCGGCCTGGTGCGCGGCGGTGCCGGCACCGCGCTGGTGGGCGACCCGCAGCAGGTCGCCGAGCGCATCAAGGAGTACGCGGACCTGGGGATCGACAGCTTCATCTTCTCCGGCTACCCGCACCTGGAAGAGGCGTATCGCTTCGCCGAGCTGGTCTTCCCGTTGCTACCCGAACCCTATGCGAGCCTCGCCGGGCGCGGCGTGACCAACCTGACCGGGCCCTTCGGCGAAATGATCGCCAACGATGTGCTGCCCGGACGCAAGGCCGGCTGAGCCCCACCCATGACGTGCCGGGCAGGAGCCCGGTACGCATTCAATCGAACAAAGAGGAAGCGAGCGTGAACGCCAAGACGCGTCTCGACGCACAGACACCTGGGCAAATAGCCCAACGCCTGGCCGCCGGTTTCGCCGAAACCGCCGCCGAACGCGACATCCGCGGCGGCACGCCGAAAGCCGAGCGCGACGCGCTGCGCCAGAGCGGCCTGTTGTCGCTGATCATCCCCAGCGAATACGGCGGCCTGGGCGCCGACTGGAGCACCACGCTGGACATCGTCCGCCAGTTCGCCGTGGTCGATAGCTCCATTGCCCATGTGTTCGGCTTCCAGCACCTGATGCTGGCCACCGTGCGCCTGTTCTCGCGACCCGAGCAGTGGCAGCCGTGGTTCGAGCTGACCGCGCGCAACCAATGGTTCTGGGGTAACGCCCTGAACCCGCTGGACACCCGCACCGTGTCGCGCAGCTTCGCCGGCTGGCGCGAGTTCTCCGGGCGCAAGAGCTTCTGCTCCGGCGCGCTGGATTCGGAAATGCTCATCGCCTCGGCGCTGGACGGCGAGGGCGGCAAGCTGCTGATCGCCGCCATTCCCACCGCGCGCAGCGGCATCAGCCTCGCCCACGACTGGGACAACATGGGCCAGCGCCAGACCGACAGCGGCAGCGCCACCTTCGAGCGCGTGCGCGTGGAGGAGAGCGAACTGCTGCTCGACCCGGGCCCGCTGAGCACGCCGTTCGCCTGCCTGCGCCCGCTGATCGCGCAACTGATCTTTACCCACGTCTTCCTGGGTATCGCCGAGGGCGCCTTCGAGGAGGCGCGGCAATACACGCTCAAGGAAGCCCGCCCGTGGTTCCGCTCCAATGCCGCCACGGTCAGCGAAGACCCTTACGTGCTTGCCCATTACGGCGAGTTCTGGGTCGGCCTGGAAAGCACCCGCCTGCTGGTGCGCCGTGCCGCGCAACTGCTCGACGAGGCCTGGGGCAAGGGCGCCGCGCTGGACGCCGAGGAGCGTGGCCGGCTGGCCGTGGCCATCGCCACCGCCAAGGTCGCGGCCACGCGCAACGGCCTGGAAATCTGCAACCGCCTGTTCGAGGTCACCGGCGCACGTTCCACCCATGCCGCACTGCGCATCGACCGCTACTGGCGCAACCTGCGCACCCAGACCCTGCACGACCCGGTGGACTACAAGGTCCGCGAGCTGGGTGACTGGGCGCTGAACCAGCAACTCCCGCAACCGACTTTCTACTCATGAATGCGACCACACCCGAGGGTCTGCTGACCCTGCCCAAGTCCCCCGCGCTGGCGACTTCCATCCGCGCCACGGCCCAGGTTTTCGAAGACCCGAAATCCCAGGCATTGCTCGACCACCTGCAACAGGTCGCGCCCAGCGAGGCCAGCGTTCTGATCATTGGCGAAACCGGCACCGGCAAGGAATTGGTGGCGCGGCACATCCATAATCTCAGCGTGCGACGGGGCGGTCCGTTCGTGGCGGTGAACTGCGGCGCCTTCTCCGAATCCCTGGTGGAGGCCGAGCTGTTCGGCCACGAGAAAGGCGCCTTCACCGGAGCGCTGGCGGCGAAGGCCGGCTGGTTCGAGGAAGCCGATGGAGGCACCCTGTTCCTCGACGAGATCGGTGACTTGCCGATGCCGATCCAAGTGAAACTGCTGCGCGTGCTGCAGGAACGCGAAGTGGTGCGCCTGGGCTCGCGCAAGAGCATCCCGATCAACGTGCGGGTGCTGGCGGCCACCAACGTGCAGCTGGAGAAGGCGATCAACGCCGGGCACTTCCGCGAGGACCTCTACTACCGGCTCAACGTGGTCAGCCTGGAGCTTTCGCCGCTGCGCGAGCGGCCCGGCGACATCCTCCCGCTGACCCGCCATTTCATCGCCGAATACAGCCGTCGCCTGGGCTACGGGCAGAGCCAGCTGAGCGCCGAGGCGGCGCAGAAGCTGCGCAGCTATTCCTGGCCGGGGAACATCCGCGAGCTGGAAAACGTCATCCACCACACTTTGCTGATCTGCCGTGACGGCGTGGTGCGCGCGCAAGACCTGCACCTGTCCAACCTGCGCATCGAGCGCAGCGACGAGCCGCGCCTGGAATCGCTGGGCGCCGAGCAGATTCTCCAGCAGGCCTTCCAGCGCCTGTTCGAGGAGCAGGGCGGCAACCTCCACGCACGGGTGGAAGACGCGCTGCTGCGCGCAGCCTATCGCTTCTGCCACTGCAACCAGGTGCACACTGCCAATCTGCTGGGCCTGAGCCGCAACGTCACGCGCACGCGGCTGATCGAGATCGGCGAACTGGTGGTGAACAAGCGCCGGGGCGCGGCGGTGATCGACCCGGACAGGGGCGTGCGGTTGTCGATCTAGGCCCGTCTATTTGGAGGTATTCGCCACGGGCAACTGATCCACGGCAACGAAACCGGCCACTGGCCAGCCTAGACTCCGGGACCGCCCCTCCCCAGCGAAAGGAGTCACCCATGCACGTGGACATCGCCATCGTCGGCGCCGGCCCCGCCGGGCTTTGCCTGGCCCGCTCGTTGTCGGGCAATGGCCTGTCGATCCTGCTGATCGAGCGCCAGCCGCTGGCCGCCGTGGCCGAACCCGCCGAGGATGGCCGGGAGATCGCCCTGACCCACGCTTCACGCGCCGAGTTGCAACGCCTGGGGATGTGGTCGCGGATCGACCCGCAGGAAGTCTCGCCGCTGCGCGATGCCCAGGTGCTCAACGGTCCGTCGCTGTTCACCCTGCGCATCGAGGCGGAACAGGCCGGGGCCGAACAGCTGGGCTACTTCGTGTCGAACCAGATGATCCGCCGCGCGGCCTTCGATGCAGTGCACGAGTGCCCGGACGTCTCGCTGGTCTGCGGGCGTGCACTGCGCTCGCTGCGTGTCGGGCAGAACGGCGTGGACCTGACGCTGGATGACGACAGCCGCGTCCATGCGCGCCTGCTGGTTGCCGCCGATAGCCGCTTCTCCGAGACCCGCCGCATGCTGGGTATCGGCGCGAGCATGGAGGACTTCGGCAAGACCATGATGGTATGCCGCATGGCCCACGAGAAACCGCACCACAACGTCGCCTGGGAATGGTTCGGCTACGGCCAGACCTTGGCGCTGCTGCCGATCAACGGCGACCGCTCCTCGGTGGTACTGACCCTGCCGCAGCGCGAGATGGCGCCGCTGCTGGAGATGGACGAGAAAGCCTTTGCCGCCGAAATGGAACGTCGCTTCGACCGCCGCCTGGGCGGGATGGAACTGCTCGGCCCGCGGCACAGCTACCCGCTGGTGGGCGTCTACTCCGACCGCTTCGTCGGCCCGCGCAGCGCGCTGATCGGCGATGCCGCCGTCGGTATGCATCCGGTGACGGCGCACGGCTTCAATTTCGGCCTGCAGAGCCAGCGCCGGCTGGCCAATGAAATCCTCGCGACCCACCGCCGGGGCGGTGATATCGGCGGTTCCTGGCCGCTGCGCCGCTACGCCATGGCCCATCGCCTGGCGACCTGGCCGCTGTACCAGGCCACCCGGCTGATCGTCGGCATGTACACCGACCCGCGTCCTCCGGTTCGTCTGCTGCGCAATGCCGGCCTGCGCCTGGCGCAGAACCTGCCGCCGCTGCGGTCGGCGATTGCCAGGCACTTGACGCAAGGCGCCTGAGAGCGTTCTCCCGAGGCTTCAGGCGGCCTCGGTCCGCCGCGCCTTCTTCTGCTCCAGCTCCTTCACTAGCGGCAGTACCTTCTCGCCGAAGTAGCGCACCTCTTCCTGGAAATGCAGGAAGCCCGCCAGCACCAGATCCACGCCGACTGCCTTTAGCGCGACGATGCGTTCGGCGATCTGTTGCGGCGTGCCGATCAGGTTGGTCTTGAACCCGTCGTTGTACTGCACCAGGTCCTCGAAGGTGGATTTCGCCCAGTTGCCTTCGCCTTCGGGCGAGGCGGCGCCGGCCTGTTTCGCCGCGTGGCCGAAGGCATTCACTGCTTCCGGGTCGGCCTTGTCGATGATTTCGGCGAGCACCGCGCGGGCCTCTTCCTCAGTGTCGCGGGCGATGACGAAGGCGTTGACCCCGATTTTCACCGAATGACAGTTGGCGGCGGCCTTCTCGCGGATGTCGTCCACCTGAGCCTTGATGCCTTCCACGCTGTTGCCGTTGGTGAAGTACCAGTCGGATACCCGCGAGGCCATGTCGCGCGCGGCCCGGGAGCTGCCGCCCTGGAAGATTTCCGGGTGCGGGCGCTGGATGGGTTTGGGTTTCAGGTTGTAGTCGTGGAAGCGGTAGAAGTCACCCTTGAAGGTGAAGTTGTCCTGGGTCCAGATGCCCTTCAGGGCGCGGATGAATTCCTCGGAGCGACGGTAGCGCTCGTCGTGCTCCAGCCAGGGTTCGCCGATGGCCTGGAACTCGCCCTTGAACCAGCCGCTCACGATGTTCACGGCGATGCGGCCGGCGGTGAGCTGGTCGATGGTCGCCAGTTGCTTGGCGGCCAGCGAGGGCGTCCAGGGCCCGGGGAGGATAGCGGCGATCACCTTGAGCTTTTCGGTGGCGCCCAGCAGCGCGTGGCTGAAGGCGACGGACTCATGCTGGTTCTCGGCGCCGTAACCGGCGGTGAAGCGAATCTGTGTCAGCGCGTAGTCGAATCCTGCGTTCTCGGCGATGCGCGCCAGTTCGCGGTTGTAGTCGATGTCCCAGTGGGTGCGCTGTTCGATCTTGCTGACCACCAGGCCGCCACTGACGTTGGGGACCCAGTAGGCGAAACGGATCGGTTGCTGGCTCATGGCTCGGCTCCTCGTTGCTGCACGGCGGCGAAGGTGCCGCAAGGTGATCAGAGCGAAAGCCGTGCCACGCGAGGAAACTCCAGCCTGATCAGCAGCTTGCCGGTTCGCCGGGACAGCCGCCGGTGTTTTGCCGGGAGCAATGCTGCTGGCCAGGTGTTGGACAGGCAACAGTGGCGGGTGCGACAACCGGCCCCTGAGCAGGCTTGGGGAAGGCTGTCAGAATTCCCCGTTCACCTGCTCCCAGAAGCGGGAACCTCCTGCGTGCGAATCCATAACAGAAGAAATCCAGGGGGCACCATCATGGCCATCACTTCCAGCGATATCTGCAACGCCGCCGAGGGCCTGTCCGGCTTCGTCGGCTTCAATCTCAAGACCGGCAAGTACATCGTGCGCTTCAGCGAGGATTCCTTCGGTATGGACGTGGCCGAGGACAGTATCCGTCCGGTGTGCGAGTTCGTCTGGGCGCCCAGGAGCGGCGAGGTGATGACCTTGAGCAGAGAGTGCCTGCAGATCCTCGCCGAGCAGAATATCCACGACAGGCTGAACCTCAACGAGGCGTTGCTCACCTATCTGCGCCGCACCGATCTGCCGGAGATCGCCGCCGAGCGTCGGCTGAAGTAATCACCACGCCTGGGCGCCGGGCGTTCGCGGGAGCGGGGAGCGCCGGGTTGCGCGAAGCCGGGGAGGGGTTCGCGGGCCCGCTCCTGCAGGGTACGAAATAGCAGGATACGTAGGAGCGGGCGCCGTCCGCGATAGGTCCGCGTCGTGCGGAGACCATCGCGGAAGGAGTCCGCTCCCACGCTCATTGCACCTTACTCAGCCAGTTCCTTGCGCAGGTCCGCCACCTGGCTGGCGGTCACCGGTGTCGCCGCGTTGCCCCAGGTGTTGCGCACGTAGGTCAGCACCTTGGCGACCTTGTCGTCGTCGAGGTTCCAGGCGAACGAGGGCATGGCCGGCGCCGTCGGGGCGGCGTCGGTGCTTCCGGCGCGGCTGCCGGCCAGCACCACGCGGATCAGCGAGGTGGGGTCGTCGTTGTTGACCAGGGGGGCGGCGGCCAGGGTCGGGAACAGGTTCTTCACGCCCTGGCCGTTGCTCACATGGCAGGCGGAGCAGCGGTCCGCGTAGATCGCCTTGCCTGCCACCATGTCGGCGTCGTCCGCCGCCACGGGTGGGGGAGCGGCCTTGCCGGGGACGCCATCCTTGAGATACACGGCGACCGCCATCAGGTCTTCGTCGCTCCAGTGCTGGGTGGAGTTCTCCACCGCTTCGGCCATCGGGCCGGAGGCGATGTCGAAGCGGTTGGCGCCGGTTTTCAGGTACTGCACCAGGTCCTGGGTGCTCCACTGGCCGATGCCGCTGTGCGGGTTGGCGGTGATGTCCGGGGCGACCCAGCCCTGCAGGTTGGCGCCGGCGAGGAAGCGCTTGTTGTCGTCACCGCCGAGCAGGTTCTTCGGTGTGTGGCAGGTGCCGCAATGGCCGAGCCCCTCCGCCAGGTAGGCACCACGGTTCCATTGTGCCGACTTGTCTGGCTTGGGAACGAACTCGCCCTGGGTGAAGTTCAGCCAGTTCCAGCCGATCAGGCTGGTGCGCACGCTGAAGGGGAAGGGCAACAGGTTGGTTTCCACCGGGTTGTGCACCGGCTGCAAGGTCTGCAGGTAGGCCCAGAGCGCCCGGTTGTCCTCGCGGTGCACCTTGGTGTACGCGGTGAACGGCATGGCGCCGTACAGGCGTTTGCCGCCGCGACTGTGACCGGTGGACATTACTGCCTGGAAGTCCTCGAAGCTCCAGCGTCCCAGGCCGGTGTCCGGGTCCGGGGTGATGTTGGCACCGACCAGTTTGCCGAACGGTGTCTCGATGGCCACGCCGCCGGCGAACGGCGCGCCGCCGTGCAGGGTGTGGCAGGCGGTGCAGTCGCCGACGACGGCGAGATAGCGACCCTTTTCCACCAGGTTGTAGGAGTCCGCGCCCGTTCCTGCACTGGCTTGCTGCAGGTTCAGGCCCAGCAGGGCGAGGGTGCCGATGCGAAGGAGAGTCTTCATGCGCTGATCATCTCCCCGGGGCGTTTAAGGTATAGCCTGCGGATCGCATCGGCGGCCTTGAAGGCCAGTGCGCCGACAGTGCCGGTAGGGTTGTAGCCGGGGTTCTGCGGGAAGGCCGAGGAGCCCACCACGAACAGGTTGGGCACGCCCCAGACCTGCAGGTGCTTGTTCACCGAACTGTTCTTCGGATCGGCGCCCATGATGAAGCCGCCGACGATGTGCGAAGACTGGTAAGAGGTATTCGACCAGGGGCCTTTGCGCGGAGCCGGGACTATCTGCTGCGGGTTCATGCTGCGGGCGATCTCTGCCACCTTGTCGGTGCAGTACTGCGCCATCCGCAGGTCGTTTTCCGGGAAGTCGAAGGTGATGCGCAGCAGCGGTCGACCGTGGGGGTCGTTGTAGTTGGGGTCCAGCGACAGGTAGTTGCTGCGCGTGGTGTAGCTGCTGGCCTCACAGCCGATGGACATGTTGCTCAGGTAGCTCTCTACCGTGGCTTTCTTCCATTGGGAGCCCCAGGCAGGCGTGCCGGGCGGAACCGGCCGCGAGTCGATGGGGGCGGCGCCGATCGGGGTCACGCGAGTGCTGCCGCCGCCGACGAAACCCAGGCCGGAGTGGTCGAAGTTGTCGTTGTTGAACTCGTCGATGCCCATGCCGATGGCGCCGCCACCGATGAAGGGATTGAAGTTCTTGTCCTTGAAGAACAGCTTGACGCTGTTGGCCGTCTGGTAGGCGAAGTTGCGCCCGGTGGTGCCGGTATTGGCGATCGGGTTGTAGGGTTCGCCGACGCCCGAAAGCAGCATCAGCCGCACGTTCTCGAAGATGAACGCGGCGACCACCACGATGTCCGCCGGCTGTTCCCATTCCTCTCCGCTGGAGTCGACGTAGACGATACCGGTGGCACGGGAACCGCTGCTGTCCATGGTCACCTTGAGCACTTCGGAGTTGGTCCTGGCGGTGAAGTTGGGTTTGCGGATCAGCGCCGGCAGGACGTTGACGATGGCGCTGGCCTTGGAATAGTTGGCGCAGCCGTAGTTGGTGCAGAAACCGCAGAAGGTGCAGGGCCCCATGGTCACGCCCACCTGGTTGGTGTAGCCCTGGGAGGCCAGTGCCGAGGGCACCGGGAAGGGTTTGTAGCCCAGGTTGCGCGCCGCTTCGGCGAACAGCGTCGGGGCGTAGGTCTGCGCGGTGGGCGGGTTGGGATACTCGCGCGAGCGCGCGCCCTCGAAAGGGTTGCCGCCTTCGACTATCTGCCCGCCCAGATTGCCGGCCTTGCCGGAAACGCCGGCGAGCCGCTCGAAGGCGTCGTAATGCGGCTCCATTTCCTCCCAGGTGGTGCCCCAGTCCTGCAGGGTCAGCTCGGCGGGCACTTCCTTGCCGTAGCGCTCCTTCAGGTGGCTGGCCAGGCGGAATTCCTCGGGCTGGAAGCGGAAGGTGATGCCGGCCCAGTGGTTGCCTGCGCCGCCGGTGCCGTTACCGGGGTGGAACGAACCCCAGACGCGCATCGGCAGGGCGGTTTCCGACTCCTTGTTGCGCATCGTGCAGGTGTTCTGCCGGGTGCGCAGCATCAGCTCCTGGCGGCGGTTGTAGCGCAGTTCGTCGGCGGCCGAGGCGAGGTTGAAGTCGCTGGCGGTGTCGCGCCAGGGGCCGCGTTCGAAGCCGATCACATCGAGGCCGGCGTCGGCCAGTTCGTGGGCGATGATGGAACCCGCCCAGCCGAGCCCGACAACCACGACGTCGGTGGAAGGTAGTTTCTTGGCCATGGCGTTGTTAACCCTTCTTGGTCCAGGCGGAGCTGCCGACGATGGAGAGCGGCACGAGATTCAGCTTCTGGTTGTGCAGGCTGATGTAGTCGCGGTAGTCGTAGCGCGCGCCGGGGAAGCCGAGCATCTTCCACGACACCATGTCGCGATTGCCGCCATAGATGGGGTCGGCGAAGAAGCCTTCCATGGTGTTGTCCAGCACCTGCTGGAAGAACGCCTTGGCGTCGATGCCGTCGAGGGTGATGGCGCCTTTCTCCAGGTCGGTCAGCACCTGGTCGCGCTGTTCGCCGGGCAGGGCGCTGAACGGCTTCTGGAACTTGCCCTGGCAGTACTTGCCCAGTGCGGCCAGGCCGATGCGATAGCGCTCGCGCGGCACCAGTGGCGACTGGTCGGCCTGCGCGGGGGTGCCCGGCGTGAAGGGCCCGGTCATGTACAGGCGGCCGAAGTCGCCGTAATCGCTCACCAGCTGGCGGTCGATGAACACCGCGCAACCGGCGTCCTTGCCGCTGACGCTCAGGTCATCGGCGGGAATCAGTTGCTCGACAATGGCCTCCACCTCGGTGGCTTCCTCGGCGGTGAAGAACTGCCAGCCGGGGCTGTCGTAGTGCAGCGGGCCGTTGTGGTCGAAGGGCAGCCATTTCGGCGTGCCGATCACGGTGGCGGCCTGGGTGCTGGCGGCGGCGCCCACGGCCAGGGAGGCGGCGGAAGACTTCAACAGCTGACGCCGGGTGAATCCCTTGGGGTGTTCGGTCATTTCGGCTCCTGAGGCAGCACCCGTCCGCTCGTTATCGAGGTGGCAGGAACGGGTAGTGCCAGGTCGGTTCACGGTGATCTGCGCTCGCGGCAGATGCCGGATGAGCGGAGCGAGGGTGCGAAGTCGTCCCATCGGGGCGCTGTGCAGATCGGCTGAACGGGTCCTTCGCCCAGGCGGAATCTGCGATTCGTCTTCTCCACGCGCGTTTTTAGACTAGAGGCCGTAACAGAATGTTGCAGGAATTTTCGCGGTAAATGTTTATTGCGTATATCGAGAAAGTCCGCAGCCTAGGCGGTCGGACGGGGCAGGAACGGACTCTTTGCGCGATGGGGTCCGGCGCGATGCGGACCCCATCGCGGACGAAGTCCGCTCCCATGATCATGCTGTCGTCCGGATCAGAGGAACATGCCGCCAGACGCCTCCACGCGCTGGCCGTTGATCCAGCGGCCGCCATCGGAGAGCAGGGCGGCGATCACCGCGCCGATATCGTCCGGCAGGCCGACGCGGCCCAGGGCGGTGTTGCTGGCAATCTGCTGGTTCAGTTGGGCGTTGTCGCGCACCACGCCGCCGCCGAAGTCGGTCTCGATGGCACCGGGGGCGAGGATGTTCACCGCGATGCCGCGCGCGCCGAGTTCCTTGGCCTGGTACTTGGTCAGGGTCTCCATCGCCCCCTTCATGGTCGCGTAGGCGGCGTAGCCGGGCAGGGAGAAGCGCGTCAGGCCGCTGGAGACATTGAGGATGCGGCCGCCATCGGCGATCAGTGGCAGCAGCTTCTGGGTCAGGAAGAACGGGCCCTTGAGCTGGATTTTCATCAGCTGGTCGAACATCTCCTCGCTGGTCTCGGCGAAGCTGGCGTAGAGGCCGATGCCGGCGTTGTTCACCAGGAAGTCGAAGTTCTGACGGCCAAACGCCTCGCCCAGGGTGGCGCGGATCCGCTCGGCAAAGGCGGTAAAGCTGGCACTCTCCGCCACGTCCAGGTGCAGCATCACGGCGCGGCCGCCGTGCTGTTCGATCTCGGCGGCGACGGCCTGGGCTTCGTCGGCCTGGCTGCGGTAGGTGCCGATGATGTCGACGCCTGCGGCGGCGAGGTGCAGGGCGGCGTTGCGGCCAAGGCCACGGCTGGCGCCGGTGATGAGAGCGATCTTGCGGGTCATGGCGAAGCTCCTTGTTTGCGGTAGCTGGCGGGTGGGGTTGAGGGATAGCTTATTGTTCGATTGAATTGTGATAAATCGGTGAGAATCGGAAATACTGGTCGGTATGAGCGAACAATGATCCGCGAACAACAGGCCTGTCCATGATCCGCCCCGACCTCCTGCGTACCTTCGTCCGCGTTACCGAACTGGCCAGCTTCACCCAGGCTGGCGAGCAACTCGGCCTGCCGCGCTCCACCGTCTCCGAGCACGTGCAGGCGCTGGAGGAGCTGCTGGGCACGCGCCTGCTGCAACGCACCACCCGGCGCGTCACCGCAACCCAGGACGGGCTGGTGCTCTACGAGCGCAGCAAGGACATGCTGGCCCAGCTGGACGAGTTGCAGGGCCTGTTCCGCCAGGACGACGAAGCCCTCGGCGGCCGTCTGCGGGTGGACATGCCGACGGTGATGGCGCGCAAGCTGGTAATGCCGCGCCTCGGCGAGTTCCTCGCGCGGCACCCGGCGCTGGAGCTGGAGGTGAGCTGCACCGACCGCCGTGTCGACCTGGTGCGCGAGGGCTTCGATTGCGTGGTGCGGGTCGGTGCGGTGAACGATCCGTCGGTGGTGGCGCGCACCCTCGGGCAGTTCCCGCAGGTGACCTGCGCCAGTCCGTCCTACCTTGCCGAGCGCGGCGTGCCGCAGTCGCTGGACGACCTGGCGGGGCACCAACTGATCCACTACGTGACGGTGCTGGGCGCGCGGCCGCCGGGCTTCGAGTACCTGCATCAGGGCGAGGTGCGCTACATACCGATGGGCGGAGCGCTGTCGGTGAACAACGCCGAGGCTTACGAAAGCGCGGCGATGGGTGGGCTGGGGATCATCCAGGTGCCCATTCATGGCGTGCTGGATGACCTGGAGGCGGGGCGTCTGGTGCAAGTGCTGGGGCACATTCCGTTGCCACCCATGGAAATCTCCCTGCTCTACGCTCATTGGCGCCTGCCGCAGCGGGTACGGGCGTTCATGCAGTGGCTGACGCAGCTGCTGGGCGAGCCCGGTGTGCTGGGCACGCCCCTGGAGGCGAAGCCCTAGCTGGCCCAGTCGGAATTCAGGATCACTTCGCAGAAGTTGCCGCGCACGAAGTCCGCATCCTTCATGGCCAGCACGTCGGCCTTGACGTTGCCGAAGGTGGTTTCCGGCTTGGCTTTGATGCCGTCGTAGAAGGTTTGCAGGATGTCCTGCTTGAACTGCCCGCCGCGGGGGTGGGCGGCGACCACTGCGTCACGCTGGGCGTCGGGGAACTGGTCGTAGGCGATGCCCAGTACGTCCATTTCCACGCCGGCGGTGACCAGGGCGATCTCCGGCTTCATGTGCTGCGGAATGCCCGGCGTGGTATGCAGGGCTATGGCGGTCCACACGGTGTCGATATCACTTTCGGCGATGCCATGGCTGCGCAGGAACTGCGCCGCGCAGTCGGCGCCGTCCACTTCGAAGCGTTCGCACTGGCTGCAATAGCGCGGCATCAGGCCCATGTCGTGGAACATCGCGCCGGCGTAGAGCAGCTCGGCATCGAACTTCAGTTCCTTGCGCGCGCCGGTCAGCGCGCCCCAGTAATAGACGCGGGATGAGTGGTGGAACAGCAGCGGGGTGGCGTTGTCGCGGACCATCTCGGTGATGGCATTGGCGAGACTGCTGTCAGGGACTTTGACACCGTTCAGATCGAGGCTCATGGCGGGCTCCGGGGCAGGGTTTCCAGGGTGCGTCGCGGGCTGCGTCGCGGTCGGTTCCATTGGAAATCCACGGCCTTGTGCGGACAACGAGAGCGAGGGAGTGAATCCGGACAGCCGTCGTTCGTTTGCTGCCAATGGGGAGTCTTCAGGCGAACCGGTCTTGATGCGTCTGACGGAAAACTTGTCGTTTTTCATCAAGAGCCGCCGCAGGCGTGCCCCTAGATTTGTCCTCGAACCGAGCCGCCGGACCATGAGCCGGCCACGCCAGAAGAAGCCGAGGAGAGTCGAACATGTCGTCCATCGAGAGCCTGAAACTGCGTACTTCCATCGACGGCTGGGACCGCCAGGACCCGGAGCAGGCCTTCACCCTGCCGTCGCGCTATTTCTTCGACGAGGCGCTGTTCAAGGCCGAACGCGACAATATCTTCCTGCGCTCCTGGCACGTCGCCGGGCACCTGAGCGAGTTCGCGGAGGTTGGGCAGTACGTGGTCTGCGACCTGTTCGACCAGAGCATCGTCATCGCCCGCAGCCGCAGTGGGAACATCCGCGCCTTCCACAACGTCTGCCAACACCGCGGCAACCGCCTGCTGGAGGAGCGTCGCGGCAACACCGGCGGCATCGTGCGCTGCGCCTACCACTCCTGGTGCTACGAGATGGACGGCACGCTGCGCAGTGCGCCGCGCTGCGAGCGGATCAAGAACTTCGACAAGGAAGAATTCGCCATCCCGCAGGTGCGCCTGGAGGAACTGGGCGGCTTCCTCTACTTCAACCTCGACCCGAACGCGCCGTCGCTGGCCGAGCTGTTCCCTGGCGCCGACGAGGAGATGCACCGGGTGTTCCCGAACCTCGCCGACATGCGCCTGATCGAGGAGGCGGACGTGATCGTCCCGGCCAACTGGAAGGTGATCATGGACAACTCCATCGAGGGCTATCACTTCAAGCTCTCCGGGCCGTGCCACATCGACCTCGCCAAGCTGATCGACTTCAAGGGCTACCGACTGACCAAGCGCGACAACTGGTGGACCTACATCGCCCCGGCGAATCTTGAGGCCGGCGAAGCCTACGGCGTGAAACTGCGCAGCGACCTGAACCCCGACGAGTGCTTCTTCAACATCGGCCTGTGGCCGAACAACACCTTCTACACCTTCCCGTTTTCCGAGTTCCTCGGCACCTTCATCATGATTCCGCTGGACGCCGAGCGTTCGCTGCTGCGCTTTGGCTACTACTCGGCGAACGAGCAGACCGCCGAGGTGAGCAAGGCCTGCATGCGCTGGATGAACGAGGAGCTGGGGCCCGAGGACATCTCCCTGAACATCAGCGTGCAGAAGGGCCTGCACTCCATGGGCTACGACCAGGGCCGCTACATGATCGACGCCGAGCGCAGCAACGAGAGCGAGCACCTGGTGCACCACTTCCACCGCCTGGTGTTCCAGGGCATCCACGGCGCGCAGCGCTGAGGAATGGCCATGGACTACGACTACGTCATCGTCGGCGCGGGCTCGGCCGGCTGTGTCCTGGCCAACCGCCTGGGCGCCGATCCGGCCGTGCGCATCCTCATGCTGGAGGCGGGCCCGGCGGACAGGAGCTGGACCATCGACATGCCCTCGGCGGTGGGCATCGTGGTCGGTGGTACACGTTACAACTGGAGCTACAGCAGCGAGCCGGAGCCGTATCTGGATGGCCGGCGGATCGCCACGCCGCGCGGGCGTACGCTGGGCGGGTCGTCCTCGATCAATGGCATGGTCTACATCCGTGGCCACGCCCGCGATTATGACGGCTGGGCCGCGCAAGGCTGCGCGGGGTGGGACTACCAGCATGTGCTGCCGTATTTTATTCGTTCGGAGAACCACGCCAATGGCGCCGACGATTACCACGGCGCGGCGGGGCACCTGCATGTCACTCCGGGTGATATCGACACGCCGCTGTGCGCGGCTTTCGTCGCGGCGGGCGAGGAGGCCGGCTACGGGCGCAGCAGCGATCTCAACGGTCATCGCCAGGAGGGCTTCGGCCCGGTGGACCGCACCACGCGTCAGGGGCGGCGCTGGAGCACATCACGCGGGTACCTGAGCGAGGCGCTGGGGCGCGGCAATGTCACTGTCGCCACCGGGGCGCTGGCGCTGCGTGTGCTCTTCGAGGGTGAGCGTGCCGTGGGCGTGGAGTACGAACAGAACGGCCAGGCACTGACCGCCCGCGCAAGCCGCGAAGTGCTGCTGACCGCGGGGGCGATCAATTCGCCGCATCTGCTGTTGCTCTCGGGCATCGGCCCGGCGGATGAGCTGCGCCAATTGGGCATCGCAGTGAAGCATGATCTACCCGGCGTCGGCCGCCGGCTCAACGACCATCCGGACAGCGTCGTGCAGTTCCGCTGCAAGGCGCCGGTGTCGATCTATCCCTGGACCCGCATGCCGGGCAAGTGGTGGATCGGCGCCCGCTGGTTCGCCAGCCATGACGGGCTGGCAGCGAGCAACCATTTCGAGGCCGGCGCCTTCATCCGCTCCCGCGCTGGAGTCGAGCATCCGGATCTGCAACTGACCTTCATGCCGCTGGCGGTGCAGCCGGGCAGCGTGGCGCCGGTGCCGGAGCATGCCTTCCAAGTGCACATCGACCTGATGCGCCCCACGAGTCTAGGCAGCGTGACCCTGCGCAGCGCCGAGGCACGGCAGGCGCCACGCATTCTCTTCAATTACCTGCAGACCGAACGGGACCGCGCTGACATGCGAGCCGGCGCGAGGCTGGTGCGCGAATTGATGCGCCAGCCGTCGATGCGCGGCCTGGCCGGCGAAGAGCTGACGCCCGGCCCGCTGGCATACAGCGACGCCGAGCTGGACGCCTGGGCGCGCCGGGTGACCGAGACCGGCTACCACGCCAGCGGCACCTGCAAGATGGGCCTGGTCAATGACCCCGAAGCGGTAGTCGATCCACAGTTGCGCGTGCACGGGCTGCAGGGGCTACGCGTGGTGGACGCGTCGATCATGCCGAACATCGTCAGCGGCAACACCAATGCGCCGACGGTGATGATCGCCGAGAAGGCCAGCGATATGATCCGGGGAATGCCGCCGCTGCCGGCGGCCAATGTCCCGGTGTGGCTGCATCCGCAGTGGCAGCACCAACAGCGCTAAGGAGCGTCGATGGCCAGTGTTGCACCGCCTTCCCGGTTCCGCCGCGAACCTTTGCGCGTGGGCCTGCTGTTGTTGCCGTCGTTCCCTGGCCTGGGGCTGGCGGCGGTGGTCGAGCCGCTGGCGATCGCCAACTGGCTGGGCGGCGAGGCGCTGTTCGAGTGGCAGTTGCTGTCGCTGGACGGCGAGCCGGTCACCGCCAGCAACGGCCTGACCAGCACGGTCCACGAGGCCATCGACCCGGAGCGGGGCTGGGATGCCTGCTTCGTCATCGCCAGCTTCGACGTGCACAAGCATGCGCGCAATCGACTGCTGAAGAGCTGGCTGCGCCGGCAGGCGGCGTTCGGCGCCACGCTGGCGGGCATCGAGACCGGCACCGAACTGCTGGCCGCCGCCGGGGTGCTCGACGGGTTTCCCGCAGCGGTGCACTGGGACAACCTGCAGGGCTTCCGGGAGAGTTACCCGAAGGTCCAGGCCCGCGCGCAGCTCTACACCCTCGACCGCCAGCGCCTGACCTGCGCCGGGGCCAGCGCCATCCTCGACCTGATGCTGGGCTGGATCGCCCAGCGGGTGGACACAGACCTGTCGCGGGAGATCGCCATGCACCTGCTGCTGGGCGAAACCCGCGAGCCCGGCGCGCACCAGTTGCAGGGCCGGCAGAGCGACGCTCATGCCCACGGTGGCAAGGTGCGCCGCGCCATCGCGCTGATGGAGCAGGCGCTGGAGGAACCACTGGAGTGCGATGCCATCGCCGAGCGCGTCGGGCTTTCCAGGCGCCAACTGGAGCGGCAGTTCAAGCAGCACACCGGGTTGTCGCCGCTCAAGTACTACATCGTCCTGAGGCTGGGCCGCGCCCACAGCCTGCTGCAGCAGACGCGCCTGAGCGTGGCACAGGTCGCGGCGAGTTCCGGTTTCGGTTCGCTGGAGCATTTCTCCCGCGCGTATCGAGCGCATTTCGGTTGCCCGCCCAGTGCGGACCGCACCCAGACCTATAGCGCTCCGGTGATGCGCCAGCCGTTGGGGCGCGATTCCTAGAAGCAAGGGCCTCTCTCGGACAGGCCATGCCCGGGCTTTCCCTCTCCCTAACCCTCTCCCTGAAGGGAGAGGGGACCGTCCGATGCAGGTTGAAGCAATTGTGTCAGTCGGCATGGACAGCTCCCTCTCCCTTCAGGGAGAGGGCGGGGGGAGAGGGCTGAGGCGCGCAGGGTTATCCCGACGGAGCCCCGGTGCTCCGTCGTATCTCAATCGACGAACGCCGGTTCGCTCTCCAGCAACATCTCCCGCAGCGCCGCGAAATGCCGCTCGGCGAAGCCCGGATACTCCAGCCACTGGTGCATGGTCTTGCGCGCGACCTCGTCGCTGGCGATGCGCAGCGGGCGGCCGGTGGCCAGGGCGGTGAGGTAGACCTCGCAGGCGCGCTCGAAGTAATAGAGGTCGTCGAAGGCCTGGGCCACGCTGGGCGCCGCGACCAGCACGCCGTGGTTCCCCATCAGCAGGATCGGCTTGTCGCCCAGCAGGCGGCTGACGCGCTCGGCCTCATCGCCCAGGCCCATGCCGTCGAAGCCCTTGTCGATGGCCACGCGCTCGAAGAAGCGCATGCTGTTCTGCTCGATGGGCGGCAGCCGTGAGTCGTCCAGGCAGGCGAGGGCGGTGGCGTACTTCGAGTGCACATGCAGGATGCAGCGTGCCTGCGGGTTGTTGCGGTGCAGTGCGCCATGCAGCGCCCAGGCGGTGATATCCGGTGCGTCCGGGCGGTTGATTGCCTCGGGGTCGTCTGCGTGCAGGCGCAGCAGGTCGCTGGCGCGCATCTGCGAGAAGTGCCGGCCGTAGGGGTTGATCAGGAAGTCCCGGCCATCGGCGGACAACGCCAGGCTGAAGTGATTGGCGATGGCCTCGTGCAGGTTCAGGCGTGCGGCCCAGCGGAAGGCGCAGGCAAGGTCGATGCGGCCCTGGCGTTCCAGGCCGGTGTCGAGGGTGCGGCTGGCGAGCGTTGGCATGGCGGCTCCGGGAGCGATGCCCGTGCCGGGCTGGCCGGGCCTGGCTTCCGAGTCTAGGGTTGTGGCGCCACTGGACTTGATGCGGAACGACCGGGCGTGCCGCTCGGCCGGTCGTCGAATGCGTCGCCAGCCCTAGACGAACTGCGCCGCCGCGTAGCCCGAGGCCCAGGCCCACTGGAAGTTGAAGCCGCCCAGGTGGCCGGTGACATCCAGCACTTCGCCGACGAAGTACAGGCCGGGGGATTTCAGCGACTCCAGGGTCTTGGACGACACCTCGCGGGTGTCCACGCCGCCTAGGGTGACTTCCGCCGTGCGGTAGCCCTCGGTGCCGGCGGGCACCAGTTGCCAGTCGCCCAGGCGTTCGGCGATGGCCTTGAGCTCGCCTGGCGTGTACTGCTTCATGGGTTTGGAGACGAACCACTGTTCGGCCAGCAGGCCGGCCATCTTCTTGGTGAACAGCTCGCCCAGCAACGTCTTCAGCTCGCTGTTGGGGCGCTCTCGCTGCTGCTCGGCGAGCCAGGCAGGCAGGTCGATATGCGGCAGGAGGTCGATGCTGAGGGTGTCGCCAGGCTGCCAGTAGGAGGATATCTGCAGGATCGCCGGACCGCTGAGGCCGCGGTGGGTGAACAGGATGTTCTCGACGAAGCTCTGGCCGTTGCAGCTGACCCGGCAGTCCTCCACCGAGGTGCCGGACAGCTCGGTGCACAGGGCCTTGAGTTGCGGATCGGTAAGGGTGAAAGGCACCAGGCCGGCTCGGGTCGGCAGCACGCTGTGGCCGAACTGGCGGGCGATCTGGTAGCCGAAGCCGGTGGCGCCCAGGGTCGGGATGGACAGGCCGCCGGTGGCGATCACCAGGGATTCACAACGCGCCGGGCCGAGGCTGGTCTGCAACTGGTAGCCGCCTTCGTCGAGGCGGGCGATCTCGCTCACCGAGGTGTCCAGGCGCAGGTCGACGCCGGCCTGGTCGCACTCGTCCAGCAGCAGGCCGAGGATGTCGCTGGACTTGTTATCGCAGAACAGCTGGCCGAGCTTCTTCTCGTGGTAGGGCACGCCGTGCTTGGCCACCAGAGCGATGAAGTCCCACTGGGTGAAGCGCGCCAGCGCGGACTTGCAGAAATGTGGATTGTGCGAGAGGAAGTTGACCGGCTCGCAGTACAGGTTGGTGAAGTTGCAGCGCCCGCCACCGGACATGAGGATCTTCTTGCCGGCCTTGTTGGCGTGGTCGATCAGCAGAACCTGGCGACCGCGCGCGGCGGCGCTCATGGCACACATCAGTCCCGCGGCGCCGGCGCCGATGATGATGACCTGGGAGGTGAGCACGGTGGTTTCCTTGTAGTACGGGTTGGCTGACGCTGGAGGCGGCGCATCTTACCCGAAGCACGGGCCTGCGCTCGACCATGCGTCGAGTACGCATCTGCCATGAGGGCAGGCGTCCAGACCGGCGCCGGGTACATCGGGATATCCCCGCGGCGCTTTTGTCCGGATAATGCCGGGCAGTTCGCTTTCTACTGGTAATGCCCGCATGGAAATCAAGGTCAATTTTCTCGACAACCTCCGACTCGAAGCCAAGTTCGACGACTTCACGGTGATTGCCGACCAGCCCATCCGCTACAAGGGCGATGGCTCGGCTCCCGGTCCGTTCGACTACTTCCTGGCTTCCTCGGCGCTGTGCGCGGCATACTTCGTCAAGCTCTACTGCCAGACCCGCGACATCCCCACGGACAATATCCGCCTGTCGCAGAACAACATCGTCGACCCGGAAAACCGCTACAAGCAGATATTCAAGATCCAGGTGGAGCTGCCGGCGGATATCTCCGAGAAGGACCGCCAGGGCATCCTGCGCTCCATCGACCGCTGTACGGTGAAGAAGGTGGTGCAGACCGGCCCGGACTTCGTCATCGAGGAGGTGGAAAACCTCGACGCCGACGCCCAGGCGCTGCTGATGCCGAGTGCGAGCGCGGATACCACCACCTACATTCCGGGCAAGGACCTGCCGCTGGAGCAGACCATCGCCAACATGTCGGAAATCCTCGCCGGCCTGGGGATGAAGATCGAGATCGCCTCCTGGCGCAACATCGTGCCCAACGTCTGGTCGCTGCACATCCGCGACGCGCAATCGCCGATGTGCTTCACCAACGGCAAGGGCGCCACCAAGGAAAGCGCGCTGGCTTCGGCGCTGGGCGAGTTCATCGAGCGGCTGAACTGCAACTTCTTCTACAACGACCAGTTCTGGGGCGAGGAGATCGCCAACGCGCCCTTCGTGCATTACCCCGACGAGCGCTGGTTCAAGCCCGGCCCCAAGGACGCGCTGCCGGAGGAAATCCTCGACGAGCACTGCCTGGAGGTCTACAACCCGGACGGCGAACTGCGCGGCTCGCACCTGTACGACACCAACTCGGGCAACACCGAGCGCGGCATCTGCTCGCTGCCGTTCGTGCGCCAGTCCGACGGTGAGACGGTATATTTCCCGTCGAACCTGATCGAGAACCTCTACCTCTCCAACGGCATGAGCGCCGGCAACACCCTGGCCGAAGCTCAGGTGCAGTGCCTGTCGGAAATCTTCGAGCGCGCGGTGAAGCGTGAAATCCTCGAAGGCGAGCTGGCGCTGCCGGACGTGCCGCAGGAGGTGCTGGCCAAGTACCCGGGCATCGTCGCCGGCATCAAGGGCCTGGAGGAACAGGGCTTCCCGGTGCTGGTCAAGGACGCGTCCCTGGGCGGCGAGTTCCCGGTGATGTGCGTGACCCTGATGAACCCGCGCACCGGTGGCGTGTTCGCCTCCTTCGGCGCGCACCCCAGCCTGGAAGTGGCGCTGGAGCGCAGCCTCACCGAGCTGCTCCAGGGCCGCAGCTTCGAGGGCCTCAACGACCTGCCGCGGCCAACCTTCGAAAGCCAGGCGGTGACCGAGCCGAACAACTTCGTCGAGCACTTCATCGACTCCAGCGGCGTGGTGTCGTGGCGCTTCTTCAGCGCCAAGGCCGATTTCGAGTTCGTCGAGTGGGACTTCTCCGGCCACGGCGAGGACTCCAACGCGCAGGAAGCCCGGACCCTCTTCGGTATCCTCGAAGAGCAGGGCAAGGAGGTCTACATGGCCGTGTACGAGCACCTGGGCGCCACCGCCTGCCGCATCCTGGTGCCCGGCTACTCGGAAATCTACCCGGTGGAAGACCTGATCTGGGACAACACCAACAAGGCCCTGGCGTTCCGCGCGGACATCCTCAACCTGCACAGTCTGAACATCGTCCGCCTCAAATCGCTGCTCAAGCGCCTGGAAGCCTGCGAGGTGGACGACTACACCGACATCACCACGCTGATCGGCATCGAGTTCGACGACAACACGGTCTGGGGCCAGCTGACCATCCTGGAGCTCAAGCTGCTGATCAACCTCGCGGTGAAGCGTTTCGAGAACGCCAAGGAGCTGGTGGAGATGTTCCTCCAGTACAACGACAACACCGTCGAACGCGGGCTGTTCTACCAGGCGCTCAATGCGGCGCTGGAAGTGCAGCTGGACGAGGAACTGGAGATGGCCGACTTCGAGGCCAACTTCCGCCGCATGTTCGGCAACGAGCGCATGGACGCGGTACTGGGTTCGCTGGACGGCAGCGTGCGTTTCTACGGCCTGACACCGACCAGCATGAAGCTGGAAGGGCTGGACAAGCACCTGCGCCTGATCGAGAGCTACAAGAAGCTGCACCAGGCGCGGGCCAGGGCAGTGGCGCGCTGATCGGGCCTCTGAGCAGAAAGGCACCTTCGGGTGCCTTTTTCGTCTGCAGGGTTGCTGCGCGGCGAACCCGGCATACCGCCCGACCGGTCGTCCGGTGAGGCGCGAAAGTCCGCCTAGACTTGTCGATTCCGTCGTCGCCCAGGCGACCAAGCTGCATGCCGGTCACGCCGACCGCGTGAGAATCAGGAGAGTCACCATGTCCAGCCTGCAACGCGTCACCCCCTGCCTGTGGTTCGACGGCAAGGCCGAGGAAGCGGCCAAGTTCTACACCGGGATATTCCCCAACTCGCGGATCGTCCAGACCGCCTATTACCCCGAAGCCGAGAAGGACCGCCACGGCGGCGTGCCCGGCTCGGTGCTGACGGTGGAGTTCGAACTCGACGGCCAGACCTTCATCGCCCTCAACGGCGGGCCGGCGTTCAACTTCACCGAGGCGCTGTCGCTGCAGGTGATGTGCGACAGCCAGAAGGAGATCGACCACTTCTGGGACAAGCTCGGCGCCGGCGGTCCGGTGGAAGCACAGATCTGCGGCTGGCTGAAGGATCGCTACGGGGTGTCCTGGCAGATCTGCCCGCGCCATGTCGGCGACATGGTCGCCGACCCGGACAAGGCCAGGGCCAGCCGCACGCTGCAGGCGGTGATGGGTATGAAGAAGCTGGACATGGCCGCCATCGAGCGTGCCCACGCGGGTAATTGAGGCCGGCACGGAAGAAGAGGGCGCGCGACATGTTCAGCCATATCACCGTCGGCACCAACGACCTGCCGCGGGCCATCGCTTTCTACAGCAAGCTGCTCGAGCCGCTGGGGATCGTCCTCAAGGCGCACCGCCATGCGCCGGAGCGGGCGATCTTCGCCCATCCGGAGAGCGACGTGGTGTTCTGCGTCTACGAGCCCATCGACGGCCAGGCGGCGAGTGCCGGCAATGGCAGCCTGGTGGCCTTCGAGGCGCGTACGCGGCATCAGGTGGACAGTTTCCATGCTCGTGCCATGCAGTTGGGCGGCGTCGATGAAGGGCCGCCGGGCCTGCGTCTGCATTATTCGCCGACCTATTACGGTGCCTATGTGCGCGACCTGGATGGCAACAAGCTGTGTTGCGTCTGTCATCTGCCGGAGTGAGCGGCGAGCGAGGGCGCTAGAATGCGCACTTGCCATCCTGTCGACGAGAATGCCCATGACTGCTGCCAGCACTTTCGCTCCGCTGCTTTCCGTGGCCCTGTTATGGGCCGTGGCGGTGGTCACGCCGGGGCCGAACTTCTTCACCACGGCGCGCATCGCCGCTGTGCATTCGCGTCGCCATGGACTCATCGCCGCCCTGGGAGTTGCCTGCGGCACGGTGATCTGGGGGCTTGCCGGCGGCCTGGGAATCAAGTCGCTGTTCAGCGCCGCGCCCGCGCTGTACATGGGCTTCAAGCTGGCCGGCGGCGCCTACCTGATCTATCTCGGCATCAAGCTGCTCAAGCGCAGGACGCCGGCCGATGGTGGAGAGAGCCTCGCTGAAGTCAGCCGTGAACGCAGTGCCTTCTCGGCGTTCCGTCTCGGCCTGCTGGGCAACCTGACCAATCCGAAGACCGCGCTGTTCGTGGCGACCCTGTTCGCCACCGCCATGCCGGCTGCGCCCTCGGCTGCATTGCTGGGCATGGCTATCGCGCTGATGGTGACGCTGTCGTTCAGCTGGTACTGCTGCGTGGTGCTGGTCTTTGCCAGCGAGCGCATGGCGGGCGCCTACCGCCGCTTCCGCCGGGCGCTGGATCGCTTTGCCGGCTGCTGCTACCTGCTGTTCGGCGCGCGGATGGTAGCGACCCACTGACGGTCGCATCTGGCAGATATTTCGAACCTCAGTGCGTAGCGGCCCGTCCAACTCCCTGAGCGCCACAGTCAACCGGCACGCACCGTTCGCCCGACTGCGGCACCGCCAAGCGGCGAGGGTGCGCTCGCCGGACAGGGAGAATCTGCGATGGTCACTCACTACAAGGTCAAAGGCCACCTGGCTTGCGGGCACGCGGGCAAGCACCTGGAGTCCACCACCGAGCTGAACCGGGTGAAATGCCGGAGCTGCCGTAACACCGACGTTTACAAGGAGGCCCGCCGCGATGCACGCAACGCCGCGCGCCGTGCTCAGCGCAAGGCCCGCGCAGAAGCCGTGCACAACGACTGGCGCAGCTTCTGGGAGAAACGCCTGGCCGCGATGCCTGGCACCCAGCGCCTGCCGCGTGGGTTCCAGGACCAGGCATTCGTGGGTGCTGCTGCCGGCGCTCCTGTAGCGGCTGCCGCTTGAGCCGGGCCTGAGGGGAGGGTTGGCCGGATGCATGTCCGAGCATTGCGCTCGGGCAAGTCGTGCTAGCATCTGCTCCGGCCCCGAATCCTCCTGCGGCGCTGGCAACCCGCCAGCGCCGCCATCCCTCACAGAAGGACCCAAGCAATGGCTCAAGTCACCCTCAAGGGCAACCCGGTATCCGTCGACGGCAAGCTGCCGCAGAAAGGCGAGCAGGCTCCGGCCCTGTCGCTGGTCGCCGGCAACCTGTCCGACGTCACCCTGGAAACCTACGCTGGCAAGCGCAAGGTGCTGAACATCTTCCCCAGCGTCGACACCCCGACCTGCGCCACCTCCGTGCGCAAGTTCAACGCCGAGGCGAGCAAGCTGGCCAACACCGTGGTGCTGTGCATCTCCGCTGACCTGCCGTTCGCCCAGGCGCGCTTCTGCGGCGCCGAAGGTCTGGAGAACGTGGTGAACCTGTCCACCCTGCGTGGCCGCGAGTTCCTCGCCAACTACGGCGTAGCCATCGCCGACGGCCCGCTGGCCGGCCTGGCGGCCCGGGCCGTGGTGGTGCTGGACGAGCAGAACAAGGTGCTGCACAGCGAGCTGGTCGGCGAAATCGCCGACGAGCCGAACTACGCCGCCGCCATCGCCGCCCTGGCCTGATGACGCTGCTGCTTTCGTGAGAAAGCCGGGCCGGCCCATCGAGGGTCGGCCCACTGGCGGGGAACCCTGCCGGTCAATCCGGGTCGCAATGCCCCGGAATTTCGTAACTCCCGGTAAATCAAAGGTAAATAGCGGGTAAAGAGACTTTGCCTGCGGCCTGGCTGTGCTTATCGTTCAGCCTCGCTATTCTCACTTTTTTGCGTGAAGCCCTCTTTTCAACAAGACAGAGCCCCATGACTGCAAGCAACGGATCGCCCTCCAAACTCCGCAAACTGCGCCCCTGGCTCATCACGGCATTGCTGTTCGCCGCCGTCGTCGGGCTGATCATGTGGCTGCACTCGACGTCGACCGGAGTGCCGGCAGCCCAGGGTGGGCGAGGCGGACGGCCGGGGCCGGGACAGATGGCCGCGGGGCAGGGCGGTACGGCGGTGACCGTCAGCGTCGCGCCGGTGACCAGGGGCGACTTGCCGGTTCACTACCATGCGCTGGGTACGGTGACGGCCTACAACACCGTGAACGTCCGCGCGCGGGTCAGCGGCCAGCTGGTCAAGGTGCCATTCCAGGAAGGCCAGGAAGTGAAGGCCGGCGACGTTCTCGCGGTGATCGACCCGCGTCCGTTCCAGGCCGCGCTGGACCAGGCCCAGGGCACCTTGCTGCAGAACCAGGCACAACTGAAGAACGCGCAGATCGACCTCGCCCGCTACAAGGGCCTGTACGCCGAGGACTCCATCGCCAAGCAGACCCTGGACACCCAGGAAGCCCAGGTGCGCCAGTACGAAGGCACCCTGAAGACCAACCAGGGCCAGGTCGCCGACGCCAAGCTCAACCTCGAATTCACCCAGGTGCGCGCGCCCATCGCAGGCCGCGTCGGCCTGCGCCAGGTGGACGTGGGTAACCTGGTCACCTCCGGCGACACTACGCCGCTGGTGGTGATCACTCAGGTCAAGCCGATCTCCGTGGTGTTCAGCCTGCCGCAGCAGCAACTGGGCACCATCGCCCGTGAGCTGTACAGCAACAAGCCGGTGCCGGTCGAGGCGCTGGACCGCAACCAGAACCAGACCCTGGCCACCGGCGTGCTGAAGACGCTGGACAACCAGATCGACACCACCACCGGCACCGTCAAGCTCAAGGCCGGCTTCGAGAACGCCGACCACAAGCTGTTCCCCAACCAGTTCGTCAACGTGCGCCTGCTCGCCGAGACCCTGCCGGGCGTGCTGACCATTCCGGCCAACGCCGTGCAGCGCGGCAACGACGGCACCTACGTCTACCTGGTCGGCGAGGAGAGCAAGGCCAAGCGCCAACTGGTCACCCTGGGCACCAGCGAGAGCGAGCGCGTGGTGGTGGCCGAGGGCCTGAAGGAAGGCGACCGCGTGGTCGTCGAAGGCACCGACCGTCTGCGCGAAGGCACCCGCATGAACATCGTCGCCTCCGATGAAAAGGCCCGCGCGGCCGCGACGGAGGAGGGCGACAAGTCCACCGCCAAGCCGTTCGGCTCGGACACTCCGGTCCAGGACAGCGGTAAGAGCGAATGAACCCGTCCCGCCTGTTCATCCTGCGGCCGGTCGCCACCACGCTATTGATGGTGGCGATCCTGCTGTCGGGGATCATCGCCTACCGCTTCCTGCCGATCTCGGCCCTGCCGGAGGTGGATTACCCGACCATCCAGGTGGTGACCCTGTATCCCGGCGCCAGCCCGGACATCATGACCTCCTCGGTGACCGCGCCGCTGGAGAACCAGCTGGGGCAGATTCCCGGCCTGAACGAGATGTCTTCCACCAGTTCCGGCGGTGCTTCGGTGATCACCCTGCAGTTCAGCCTGCAGATCAACCTGGATGTCGCCGAACAGGAAGTCCAGGCGGCGATCAACACCGCGCAGAGCCTGCTGCCCAAGGACCTGCCGAACCAGCCGGTGTACAGCAAGGTGAATCCGGCGGACGCACCGATCCTGACGCTGGCGGTGATGTCCCCGGACATGCCGCTGCCGCAGATCCAGGACCTGGTGGACACGCGTCTCGCGCAGAAGATTTCGCAGATTTCCGGCGTCGGCCTGGTCAGCATCAGCGGCGGCCAACGGCCCGCGGTGCGCATCCGCGCCAACCCCGGCGCCCTGGCGGCGGCCGGCCTGAGCCTGCAGGACCTGCAGACCACCGTCACCAACAACAACCTCAACGGCCCTAAGGGCAGCTTCGATGGCCCGACCCGTTCCTCGACCCTGGACGCCAACGACCAGCTCAAGTCCGCCGACGCCTACCGCGACCTGATCATCGCCTACAAGAACGGCTCGCCGCTGCGCGTGCGTGACGTGGCGAGCGTGGAGGACGACGCCGAGAACGTGCGCCTGGCCGCCTGGGCCAACACCGCGCCGGCCGTGGTGCTGAACATCCAGCGCCAGCCGGGCGCCAACGTCATCGAGGTGGTCGACAGCATCAAGAAGATGCTCCCGCAACTGCAGGCGACCCTGCCGGGCAGCCTGGAAGTAACGGTGCTGACCGACCGTACCACGACCATCCGCGCCTCGGTGGCGGACGTGCAGTTCGAGCTGTTCCTCGCCGTCTGCCTGGTGGTGATGGTCACCTTCCTGTTCCTGCGCAATATCTCCGCGACGCTGATCCCCAGCTTCGCCGTGCCCCTGTCGCTGATCGGCACCTTCGGCGTGATGTACCTGGCCGGCTTCTCGATCAACAACCTGACGCTGATGGCGCTGACCATCGCCACCGGCTTCGTGGTGGATGACGCCATCGTCATGGTGGAGAACATTGCGCGCTACCTGGAGCAGGGCGATCCGCCGCTGGAGGCCGCGCTCAAGGGCTCGAAGCAGATCGGCTTCACCATCATCTCGCTGACCTTCTCGCTGATCGCCGTGCTGATCCCGCTGCTGTTCATGGGCGACGTGGCTGGCCGGCTGTTCCGCGAGTTCGCCATCACGCTCGCCGTGGCGATCCTGATCTCCGGTTTCGTCTCCCTGACCCTGACGCCGATGCTCAGCGCCAAGCTGCTGCGCCACGTCGAGCCGGAGAAGGAAGGGCGCTTCGCCCGCGCCGCCGGGCGCTTCATCGATAACCTGATCGAGCGCTACGCCGCAGCCCTGCGTGTGGTGCTGCGTCACCAGTCGCTGACCCTGCTGGTGGCCATCGCCACCGTGGTACTCACCGCGCTGCTGTACATCTTCATGCCCAAGGGCTTCTTCCCGATCCAGGACACCGGTGTGATCCAGGGCATCGCCGAGGCACCGCAGTCGATTTCCTTCCAGGCCATGGCGGGCCGCCAGCAGGAGCTGGCGAAGATCGTGCTGAAGGACCCGGCGGTGGAAAGCCTGTCGTCCTTCATCGGCGTCGACGGCACCAACGCCACGCTGAATACCGGGCGCCTGCTGATCAACTTGAAACCTCACGCCGATCGCGACGTCACCGCCAGCGAGGTGATCCATCGCCTGCAGCCGGAACTGGACCAGATCGCCGGCATCAAGCTGTACATGCAGCCGGTGCAGGACCTGACCATCGAAGACCGCATCGCCCGGACGCAGTACCAGTTCACCCTGCAGGACGCCGACCCGGATGTTCTCGCCGACTGGGTGCCGCGCCTGGTGGACCGCCTGCAGCAATTGCCGGAGCTGGCCGACGTGGCCACCGACTGGCAGGACAAGGGGTTGCAGGCCTACATCAACATCGACCGCGACACCGCCTCCCGCCTGGGCGTGAGCCTGTCGAACATCGACAGCGTGCTGTACAACGCCTTTGGCCAGCGGCTGATCTCCACCATCTTCACCCAGGCCACGCAGTACCGCGTGGTGCTGGAAGTGGCGCCGGAGTTCCAGATCGGCCCGCAGTCGCTGGAGAGCCTCTACGTGCCGTCCAGCGACGGCACCCAGGTGCGCCTGTCGAGCCTGGCCAAGGTGGAGGAGCGCCACACCCTGCTGGCGGTCAATCACATCGCCCAGTTCCCGGCGGCGACCATCTCCTTCAACCTGGCCAAGGGCGTCGCCCTGGGCGAGGCGGTGCAGGCGATCCGCGACGTCGAGGCGCAGATGGAAATGCCCGTCAGCCTGCAGGGCAGTTTCCGTGGCGCCGCCCAGGCGTTCGAGGCCTCGCTGTCCAACACCCTGCTGCTGGTGCTGGCGTCCATCGTCACCATGTACATCGTGCTGGGCATCCTCTACGAGAGCTTCATCCACCCGGTGACCATCCTTTCCACGCTGCCCTCGGCCGGCGTGGGCGCGCTGCTGGCGCTGATGCTGTCGGGGCAGGACATCGGCATCGTGGCGATCATCGGCATCATCCTGCTGATCGGCATCGTCAAGAAGAACGCGATCATGATGATCGACTTCGCCCTGGACGCCGAGCGTAACGAGGGCAAGCCACCCCATGAGGCGATCTACCAGGCGTGCCTGCTGCGCTTCCGGCCGATCCTGATGACCACCATGGCCGCGCTGCTGGGCGCCTTGCCGCTGATGCTCGCCGGCGGCGCCGGCGCCGAGCTGCGCCAACCGCTGGGCGTCACCATGGTTGGCGGTCTGCTGGTCAGCCAGTTGCTGACGCTGTTCACCACGCCGGTGATCTACCTGTACTTCGATCGCCTCGCCGCACGCTGGGCTGCCTGGCGCGGCCGCCACGGCCTGGACGTGAACAGCATCGACCCGGCGGAGCGCACCTGATGGGCGGCCTCTCGCGCCTGTTCATCCTGCGCCCGGTCGCCACCTGCCTGCTGACCCTGGCGCTGATGCTGGCCGGCGCGCTGTCGTTCAGCCTGCTGCCGGTGGCGCCATTGCCCAACGTCGACTTCCCGACCATCCTGGTGCAGGCCTCGCTGCCCGGCGCCAGCCCGGAAACCATGGCGTCCACCGTGGCGACGCCACTGGAACGCTCGCTGGGGCGCATCGCCGGGGTCACCGACATGACCTCCAGCAGCTCCCTGGGCAACACCACCATCATCGTGCAGTTCGACCTGTCCAAGGACATCGACGGTGCTGCCCGCGAGGTGCAGTCGGCGATCAACTCGGCGATGAGCCTGCTGCCCACCGGCATGCCGAACAACCCGACGTACCGCAAGGCGAACCCGTCGGACATGCCGATCATGATCCTCACGCTGACCTCGGACACCTACACCCGCGGGGAGATGTACGACCTGGCCTCGACCATCGTCTCGCCCAAGCTGGCGCAGGTGAAAGGCGTGGGGCAGGTGAGCATTGGCGGCTCGTCGCTGCCGGCGGTACGGGTCGACGTCAATCCGGACCAGCTCAGCCACTACGGCATCTCCCTGGACACGGTGCGCACGGCGATCAACAACACCAACGCCGATGGACCCAAGGGCTCGCTGGAGTTCGGTGAGCGCCATTGGCAGGTGGACTCCAACGACCAGCTGCGCAAGGCCAGCGAATACGCCCCGCTGATCGTCCATTACAACGCCGAGACTGGCGCAGCGGTGCGTCTGAAGGACGTCGCCACGGTCACCGACTCGGTGGAAGACGTGCGCAACGCCGGCTTTTCCGACGACCTGCCGGCGGTGCTGCTGATCATCACCCGGCAGCCCGGCGCGAACATCATCGAGGCCACCGATGCCATCCACGAGCAGTTGCCGATCATCCAGGACGTGCTCGGCCCGCAGGTGAAACTGTCGGTGATGGACGACCGCAGCCCGTCGATCCGCTCCTCGCTGGAAGAGGCCGAGCTGACCCTGATCATCTCCGTGGTGCTGGTGATCCTGGTGGTCTACCTGTTCCTGCGCAATGGCCGCGCCACGCTGATCCCCAGCCTCGCGGTACCGGTGTCGCTGGTGGGGACCTTCGCGGTCATGTACCTGTGCGGCTTCTCGCTGAACAACCTGTCGCTGATGGCGCTGATCATTGCCACCGGTTTCGTGGTGGACGACGCCATCGTCGTGGTGGAGAACATCGCCCGGCGCATCGAGGAGGGCGACCCGCCGATCCAGGCCGCTATCCGTGGTGCGCGGGAAGTAAGCTTCACCGTGCTGTCGATGACCCTGTCGCTGGTGGCAGTGTTCATCCCGCTGCTGCTCATGGGCGGCATCACCGGGCGGCTGTTCCGCGAGTTCTCGGTGACCCTGGCGGCGGCCATCCTGGTGTCACTGGTGGTCTCGCTGACGCTCACGCCGATGCTCTGTGCACGCCTGCTCAAGCCGGTCGAGCGTGGGCCGAAGAAGGCCTCGGTGGAGCGTCAGAGCAACCGCTACTTCGTCGCCTTCATGCAGCGCTACCGCGCCAGCCTGAGCTGGGCGCTGGAGCACTCGCGGCTGATGGTGGTGATCATGCTCGGCTGCATCGCGCTGAACCTGTACCTGTTCGTGGTGGTGCCCAAGGGCTTCCTGCCGCAGCAGGATTCCGGGCGCCTGCGCGGTTTCGCGGTGGCCGACCAGAGCATCTCGTTCCAGGCACTGGACAAGAAGATGGCGCAGTTCCGCAGGATCCTCTCCGAAGACCCGGGCGTGGAGAACGTGGTGGGCTTCGTCGGCGGCGGCAAGTGGCAGTCGAGCAACACCGGCTCCTTCTTCGTCACCCTCAAGGACATCACCGAGCGCGACTCGGCAGAAGCCATCGTCAATCGTCTACGCAAGAAACTGGCAGAAGTGCCTGGCGCCAATCTGTTCCTGGTCGCCGGCCAGGACGTGCGCATCGGCGGCCGCCAGGGCAACGCGCAGTACGACTTCACCCTGCGCAGCGACGACCTCACGCTGCTGCGCGAATGGGCGCCGAAGGTCGAGGCGGCGATGAACAAGGTGCCGCAGATCGTCGACGTGAGCAGCGATGCCCAGGACAAGGGCGTGCAGAGCCGCCTGGTGATCGACCGCGACCGCGCGGCGAGCCTGGGGGTGAACGTTGCCGAAGTCGACGCGGTGCTGAACAACTCCTACGGCCAGCGCCAGGTCTCGACCATCTTCAACCCGTTGAACCAGTACCACGTGGTGATGGAGGTCGCCCAGCCGTACCAGGAAACCCCCGAGGAGCTGCGCCAGGTCTACGTGATCAACAGCGAAGGGCAGCGTATCCCGCTCTCGGCCTTCACCCACATCGAGCCGAGCCGTGCACCGCTGGAGGTCAACCACCAGGGCCAGTTCGCCGCGACCACCTTCTCCTTCAACCTCGCCCAGGGCGCGCAGATCGGCCCGGCCCGCGACGCGATCCTGGCGGCGGTGGAACCCATCCATCTGCCGATGGAAATCCAGGCCACCTTCGAAGGCAACGCCGGCGCGGTGCAGGACACGCAGAACGACATGCCCTGGCTGATCCTGCTGGCGCTGGTGTCGGTTTATATCGTGCTGGGCATCCTCTACGAGAGCTACGTGCATCCGCTGACCATTCTTTCGACGCTGCCCTCGGCGGGCGTCGGTGCGTTGCTCACGCTGATGCTGTTCCGCACCGAACTGTCGCTGATCGCGCTGATCGGGGTGATCCTGCTGATTGGCATCGTGAAGAAGAACGCCATCATGATGATCGACTTCGCCCTGGACGCCGAACGCACACTCGGTCTGTCGCCGCGCGATGCGATCCTCGAAGCGGCGATGAAGCGCTTCCGGCCGATCATGATGACCACCCTGGCCGCCATCCTCGGCGCGCTGCCGCTGATCTTCGGCATCGGCGGCGACGCCGCGCTGCGCCGCCCGCTGGGCATGACCATCGTCGGCGGCCTGATCGGCAGCCAGTTGCTGACCCTCTACACCACCCCCGTCGTCTACCTCTACCTCGACCGCCTGCGCCATTGGGTCAACAAGAAGCGCGGTGTGAAAACCGACGGCGCCCTGGAGACACCCGTATGATCCGTTCCCGTTCCCTGCTCACTCCGCTGGCTCTGGCGCTGGCCGTGGCCCTGGCCGGTTGTGCCATCGGTCCGGACTACCAGCGCCCCGAGCTGGCGGTGCCCGCCAGCTTCAAGGAGGGCGAGGGCTGGCAACTGGCGAAGCCGCAGGACGGATTCAACCATGGCGCCTGGTGGGAACTGTACGGCGATGCCACGCTGAACGACCTACAGACCCGACTGGTTGCCGCCAACCAGACCCTGGCGCAGTCGGTCGCTTCCTACCGCCAGGCCCAGGCGCTGGCCAAGGGCGCGCGTTCCTCGTTCTTCCCGACCATCAGTGCCGACGTCGGCAAGACCCGTTCCGGCCAGGGCACCGGCAGCGGCGGCAGCGTGCGCCTGCCCGATGGCTCCACCGTCAGCAGTGGTGGCGGCAGCAGTTCGATCAGCAACAGCTATTCGGCGAGCCTGGGCGTGAGTTGGGAGCTCGATCTGTGGGGCAAGCTGCGCCGCCAGCTGGAAGCCGACACTGCCAGCATGGATGCCAGCGCCGCGGACCTGGCCAACTCGCGTCTTTCCCTGCAATCCCAGCTGACCCAGAACTACCTGCAGCTGCGCGTGATGGACCAGCAGATCAAGCTGCTCAACGACACGGTCACGGCCTACCAGCGCTCGCTCAAGCTCACCGAGAACCAGTACAACGCCGGCATCGTCACCAAGGCCGACGTCGCCCAGGCGCGCACCCAGCTGAAAAGCACCGAGGCCCAGGCCATCGACCTGAAGTACCAGCGTGCACAGCTTGAGCACGCCATCGCGGTGCTGGTCGGCGTACCGCCGGCGCAGTTCTCCCTGGCCGCCGTGGAAGGTGTGCCGAGCCTGCCGTCAGTGCCCGCGCTACTGCCGTCGGAGATATTGCAGCGCCGCCCGGACGTGGCCTCGGCCGAGCGCCAGGTGATCTCCGCCAACGCCAAGATCGGCGTGGCCAAGGCTGCCTGGTTCCCCGACCTGACCCTCACCGCCGCCGGCGGCTACCGCAGCGGCAGCTTCCAGAACTGGATCGAGACGCCTAACCGTTACTGGTCCATCGGCCCGCAGTTCGCCATGACGCTGTTCGACGGCGGGCTGATCGCCTCCCAGGTCGAGCAGGCCGAGGCGAGCTACGACCAGACCGTGGCCAGCTACCGGCAGACCGTGCTGGACAGCTTCCGCGAGGTCGAGGACTACATGGTCCAGCTCAAGGTGCTGGAAGAGGAGAGCGGGGTGCAGCAGGAAGCGCTCGACGCCGCGCGCGAGGCGCTGCGCCTGACCACCAACCAGTACAAGGCCGGGACCATCGACTACAGCGATGTCGTTACCACCCAGACCAGCGCGCTGTCCAACGAAAGGACGCTGTTGACCCTGACCGGCAGCCGCCTGACCGCCAGCGTGCAGCTGATCGCCGCGCTGGGCGGCGGTTGGGATGCGGCGAAGATCGCCGAGGAAGGGCAGGCGACGCGGGACTGAGCCCGCGCCGGATTCAATCTTCGATCAGGGCGCTCAGGGGAATCCGAAAACGGTTTTCCCCTTCCAGCGACTTGATGCCACGTGGGCTGGCGGTACTCACCAATACGCTGCCGTCTAGGCGCTCCAGTACTTCGCAATCGATGCGGCCAACGGCCGGCAAACGGTCATCGCTGCTGCCGGTGTGCAGCCGCGCACGCGGCTTGAGGAAGCGCCAGTCACGCCCACCCGCGTCGATCAAGCGGCATTCCGCCCATCCCGGAAAGCACTCTTCGGTGTAGCGCACTATTTCGACCAGCAGGCTGGGCATTGTTCGGAAGGTCCTGTGGTGGAAATTGAATATCAGCCGTTGAAGCGGCGGGCGGTGGTGAAGCTGCGTTCCCAATAATCGCTGTTCAGCGAGTCCATGCGGACTCGTTCGCCGCTGCTCGGGGCGTGAATGAACAGGTTATTGCCGATGTAGAGGCCGACGTGGCTGACATTGCCGCGCCCATTATGGTTGAAGAACACCGCGTCACCAGGCTTGAGTTCATCGCGCGCGACATGACGCCCGGCTTCCTCGATCATTTCGCCGGTGGTGCGTGGCAACTGCATGCCAGCCTCCGTCCGGAAGAGGTAGACCAGCAGCCCGCTGCAATCAAAGCCGCTGGCCAGTGTGGTGCCGCCATAGCGGTAGGGCAGGCCAATGAGCTCTCGGGCTCTAGCGACCACTCGCCAGTTGGTCGATGGCACTGCCTTGTGCGCGCCGGTCCGCAGCGGACGCTTCAGTTCCCTGTGCGGGCGAACGTTGTTGCGATTGACCACCTTGGCATGGGTTGTGCGCGACAGGTGGGATGTCGCCTTGTGCGGCGCCGGACGCTTGACTTCGCGCGCTTCGGCAAAGGGCATGGCCAGGGTGAGCAGCAGGGTCGTGCTCAGCAGGGTAAGGAAGCGCATCGTCGACACATCGTGTGGCTAGTTAGCGAAACGGGGCGTTATCTTAGAAATCTCCTGCATCGGATTAACGTGGGGAACCTGCATAGTCTTGTGGGTTTTTTCCGATTAATGAATCTACGAGTGACTCGGTTCGAACGTCTGCCGCCTCAGCCGCTGAAACGACGCGCGGTGGTGTAGCTGCGCCGCCAGTAGCTGTTGTCCAGGGAGTCGATACGAATGGTCTTGCCGGTTCGCGGCGCGTGGATGAAGCGGTCGTCGCCGATATACAGGCCGACATGGCTGGCGCTGCCGCCGCCGTTGTGGTTGAAGAAGACCGCGTCGCCGGGTTGCAGTTCGGCGCGGCTGACTTCGTTCTGGCGCTGGGCAATCATCGAATGGGTGGTGCGCGGCAGCTTGCGGTTGGCGATGCTGCGGTAGAGATAGACGAGCAGACCGCTGCAGTCGAAGCCGTTTTCCTCGCTTTCACCGCCCCAGCGGTAGGGAGTGCCGATCAGCTCGTGGGCGCGCTCGACGATGCGCGAGGTGTCTACCGGGCTGAATTGCCGGCTGCCCAGGTCGTGGTCACGGGAGGCCAGGACCGCGGCGCTTCGTTGGTGTGCTTGTGAGAATTCCCCGTTGCGCTGCATGCGATGGGCCACGCCGCGTTGCTCGCTGCCGCGCGAAGCGTGGCCAGCGGACGAGAAGCTCCGGTCGATCACGGCGCTTTCGTAACGACGCCAGTCTGGCGCGTCGTAATCATCTGCCAGGGCGATGGACGCACCCAGGGTGCAGAACAGGTAAAACGGAATCCAGCGGATGGGGCGCACGTCGAGTCACCTCAGGGTGAGCGTTGGAGACGGGCGTTATCCTAGGAACTGGCTATCAGGTGCTATGTAGGAGATTTCCATGTGGCATGAAGGCGATTTCCACGTCTGACCGACGGTCAGGATGCGAACAGCTGGCCGATATCCTTGAACGACTTGAACTCCAGGGCATTGCCGCAAGGGTCGAAGAAGAAGAACGTCGCCTGCTCGCCCACCTGTCCCTGGAAGCGCACGTGGGGCTCGATGACAAACTGCGTGCCGTGCTCGCGCAGGCGCTGCGCCAGGCGCTCCCAGTCCCCCCAGTCCAACACTACGCCGAAGTGCGGCACCGGCACATCGTGGCCGGCCACGGCAGTGGTATGCGCGGCCGTCTGGCTGGCTGTACGCGGGTGCAGGTGGATCACCAACTGGTGACCGAAGAAGTCGAAATCCACCCACTGAGCGCTGCTGCGGCCCTCGCCGAGGCCCAGTACCTCGCCATAGAAACGCCGCGCCAGTGCCAGGTCATAGACGGGGATGGCCAGGTGGAAGGGCGACAGGGCCATGGGCATGCTCCTTGTCGGTTTCAGGCCGGTACGGCCAGCAGGCGAGTGATGGTAGCCTTGGCCGCGTTTATCTGACCCTGGCGGGCGAGGCGGGTGAATTCCAGCAGGGCATGTTCGTGCTCGGCGAGTTCGTCGAGTATGTCGCGGTCATCGTCGTCGCCATCATCGGCCAGGCTGTCGTAGCGCTGGACGTAAGGCTCCACCAGCACTTCGAGTTTCTCCAGGGTCTGCGTCCAGTCGAGCCCGAGCCAGTCGGCGGCGCGTTGCCGGCCCTGGGCGGCGGCGTGGGCGGTATCGCCAAGCGGCAGGCCGTGGCGCTGCAGCAGGCGCGCCATGCGCAGGCCGGTCTGGCGCTCCAGCCGTGCCAGCAGGAGCATTGAGGCTGCGCCTTCGGGCAATTGCTCGGCCAGGCCGAGAAAGAAGTTTTCGCCGCGGACCTCGCCCAGGTAGGCGGCCTGCAGTTCACTGGCTTGTCGGTGCATGCGTCGGTCCCCCTTGCTCAATGGGGACCAGCCTAGACGATGTGTGCCGGGCATCGAACCCGGCATGTCGTGTCTGGGCCAGAACGGGTCGCTCAGCGTTCGAAACCGTACTCGCGCTCGATGCGGCTGATGCGCACGCGGAAGGCGCTGTACCAGTCGCGGCGGCCGGCCTGCTGCGCCAAGCGGTGTTCACTCTGCTGCTTCCAGCTGCGGATGGCGGCTTCGTCGCGCCAGTAGGACACCGTGATGCCCAGGCCATCGGCACCCCGGGCGGACTCGACGCCAAGGAAGCCGTCCTGCAGTGCCGCCAACTCGAGCATGCGCTCGGCAGTGGCGCCGTAGCCTTCGTCCAGCTCGGTACGGTAGGAAGTGAAGGTCACGGCGTAGTATGGCGGTTGCGGTGTGCTGGCGATCATGCGGGACTCCCTATTCGGCTGGAATGATGGCGGAACGCGGCGGACAGGAGCGCCTCGGCCAGCGGTACGGCGATGCCGGCCAGGGCCTTGCGCTCGGGTTGAAACAGGGTGGCGATGAAGAACGGATGGTCGGCGGCTTCCAGCGCGCGAATGCTGTCGTCCTCGCCGCGGGCACAGGCGCGCAGCGAGCCGCCGAACAGGACGTCCTGGAACTCGGGGTTCACGCCGTAGCGGCAGCGGTAACCTTCACGAATCTCCGGCAGCCCGTAGATGGCCGCCAGGTTCGAACCGGGCGTGAGACGGATGGTCTCGCTGACTTCCAGCAGGGAGCAGGGCAGCGCATGGACCACCTGTTGCGTCGCCTCCGGTTCCAGTTCCCCATGGGCCGCGTCGCTCCAGGCCAGTACATGGCGAGCGCGCTCCAGCAGGGCATGCTGGAAGCCACCGCAGGTACCAAGGAAGGGCACCTCGCGCTCGCGGGCGAAGCGGATCGCGCGCAAGGCACCTTCGGTGTTCAGGTAGGGGCTGCCGGGGATGCACCAGAAGCCCGAGTACCCTTCCAACTCCAGGCCTTCGGCGAGGCGCGGGGTATCCAGCCAGTCCACGCGCAGCGTCCCCGAATGCGGCAGCAGCGATTGCTGCAGGGCCAGGGGTATCGCCCAGTGGGCGGTGACGCGGCTGTCGCGGTCGCCGATCAGGCCGATCCGCAGTGTTTTACGACGTTTTCCCATCCGTTGTTCCCCCCGGCGTCGTGGCCCATTGGCGGGCCCATGGGAGGCAATTTATAGTTGCGCAGGCGCAATCGAAAATGGGCGGTTGCGCAACCTTGGAGTGCGTCGATGCAATACCGTCTGGAATACGCCGATCTCGCCCTGGTGCTGGCACTGGTGCGCGGGGGCAGCCTTGCCCGTGCCTCGGAATTGCTCGAGGTAGACGTTTCCACCGTATTCCGTGCCGTGCGCAGGCTGGAGAAGGCGTTGGGTACCGCGTTGTTCGAGAAGGGCCGCAACGGCTACCTGGCGACCGCCACCGCACAGCAACTGGCGACCCAGGCGGAACTGGCCGAGCAGGCGCTGGAAGCGGCACGCCTGGGGCTGGAGCAGGGGCACGACGTGCTCAGTGGCACCGTGCGCCTGACCTGTTCCGATACCGTGCTGCAGGGCCTGCTCCTGCCTGCCCTGGCGCGCTTCATGAAGCGCTACCCGGCGCTCAACCTGGAGCTGACCACTTCCAATGCCTTCGCCAACCTCAGTCGCCGCGATGCCGACATTGCCCTGCGTCTGACCAATGCGCCGCCGGAGCATCTGGTGGGACGCAAGCTGGGCGAGGTGCACTACGTCCTCTGCGCCCATCGCGATTACCTGGCCGAGCAGGGCGACCGCCCCTGGCAGGAAATGAGCTGGATCGCCCCGGATGACTTTCTCCCCGATCACTCCAGCGTTGCCTGGCGTCGCCAGGCTTACCCCTCGGTGCTGCCGGCCTACCGCTGCAACAGCATGCTGTCGGTGCTGGACCTGTGCCGCGCAGGCCTGGGCTTGGCGGCGCTGCCGGCGTTCCTGCTGCGCCCGGACGACGGCTTGCAGGTGCTGGAGCCGGAACTGCCCGGCTGCAGCATCCATCTCTGGCTGCTGACCCGGCCAGACTGCCGGGCCTTGCGGGCGGTGGTGACGTTGTTCGAGGAACTGGCCGGCAGCATTCGCCTGCCGGCCTGAATGAAAGACCCCGCCAGGAGGCGGGGTCTTTTGTCCGTAATGGCTATTACCAGTGACGGTAGTGTCCCGGCGGGCCGTAGTAGCCAGGGCCGTAATAGCGCGGCGGACCATAGTAGCGAGGCGGCCCGTAGTAACGCGGGCCCGGCACCACCACCACCGGGCGGTAGACCGGCTGGTAGACGGGTTGGTAGACCGGCGCCGGTTGGTAGTAAACCGGCTGCGGCGGGTAGTACGCCACCGGGGGTGGCGGCGCGTAATAGGGCGCTGGCGCGGGTTGCGAGCCGGCAACCACTGCACCCCCGACAACGGCACCGACCACGGCGCCGATGGCGGCGGCATCAGTGTTGCTGTTGGCCGCGGCTTGACCTGCGAGGGCTAGGCCAGCGCAGAGCAGGGCGATCTGGGGGAGACGGTGAAGCATGATGCACCTCCTGAGGAACCCGGCGAGGATCCCGGTATCTATGAGACATCGGCCTCGAAAGAATCGTAACGCCGCTGGTGTAAAGGTTGTGTAAATGGTGCTGCAAGGCTCTGCGACGGGCCTGCATGTATCAGCCTGCAATACATCCATCGCGCCGCCGCAGCCCTGGGGCTGGTAAGGTGGCGCCTTTCGCGTTTTTTCCATGAAGAACCAGGGAGACCTTCCATGCCCTTCAACCGAGTGACTCTCTTGTCGCTTCTCGCTGTCGCCGCGCTAGCCGGTTGCAGTTCCAAGGATTCCCCGTCCGATGCCGCCCAGCCGGCCGCGGACAGCTCGCCGGCGATGACCGGCACCTGCAATGCCAAGGCGGTGCAGTCGATCATCGGCAAGGTCGTTACCCCGACGCTGACCGAAGAGGCGCGCCGCGATGCCGGCGCCAGTGTCGCCCGCGTGCTCACTCCGCACCAGCCGGTGACCATGGAGTACAACTCGCAGCGCCTGAACATTGATGTTGACGACAATCAGGTGGTGAAGCAGGTTTCCTGCGGCTGAGCCGAGCACCTGTCAGTACCCATGAAAAAGCCCCGCCTAGGCGGGGCTTTTCCTGTCCAGTGATTATCAGCGGTTGGCGGGCTTCTTGATCACGCGTAGTGCCTGGCTGGACTGGTTGACACACTCCTCGTAGTTGCCGGCCTTCTTCGCTTCCTCGGCTTTGGCGAGGTACTCATGGACCGCGTTGACCTTAACGCCGGTCGCGTTCTTGCTAGCGGTCTTGAGGAAGTCGTTGATCTGCTGCAGGTTGCCATCGCACAGCGCACTGTCAGCGAAAGCCGGTACGGAAAACACCATGGCCAGGAGCAGAGCGTACTTTTTCATGCAGGTTCTCCTTGCATCTCATTTACCGAATCGAAGAAATTCGAAATTAAGTTAGCTTGCTAACAATCGACAAGCGCTTTCCCCGCGAATTCATTTCATTTCTGACGCTAGTCAGGAAAATGCCGATCCGCCGTGTCGCTGGTCAGATGGCGCTGAACTTCCGCTCCAGGCCCTGGCTGCGGAAGTGCTCGATGACATAGTCGACGAATACCCGCGTCTTGGCCGGCAGCAGTTTCTGCGCGGCATAGTAGAGCGCCGTGTTGCCGGCATCCACGTACCACTGCGGCAGCACGCGTACCAGGCGGCCGTCGTCCAGGTAGGGCACCGCGTGCTGCATGCTGACCAGGGTCACGCCCAGGCCCATGAGCGCGGCGACGCACGCCGCCTCCGGGTCGCTGAAGGTCATGCGCTCCTTCAGCGCGATCGGCGCCTGGGACTGCTGGCGGTTGGTCAGCGGCCAGGGGCGGACGCGCCCGGTCTGCGGCGAGCGGATGCGGATGCCGTCATGGCTGGGCAGGTCCGACGGATAGCGGATCGCCGGGCGGCCTTCCAGGTACGCCGGCGAGGCCAGCAGCACCAGGTGCGCCGGGCAGAGCTTGCGTGCGACAACGCCGGGCGGCAGTTCGAAGCCGCCTCCGATGGCCGCGTCGAAGCCCTCGGCGATCAGGTCGACCTGGCGATTGTCGAAGTGCCAGTCCGGGCGGATCGCCGGGTAGCGCGCCAGGAAGTCTCCCAGCAGCGGCAGGATGTAATCGCGGCCGAACACCAGCCCCATACTCACCTTCAGCGCTCCGCTGGGCTGGCCATCGGCGCTGGCCAGGTTGGCGATGGCGCTCTGCAGGCTGGCCAGGCCGCCGCCGGCTTCATCGAGAAATCGCTCACCCGATTCAGTCAGGGTCAGGCTGCGGGTACTACGCTGGAACAGCCGCACGCCCAGGTTGTTTTCCAGGCGGGCGACGTTCTTGCTCACTGCCGCCGGGGTCAGGCCCAGACGCCGCGCGGCCGCCGCGAAGCTGCCGGCTTCGGCGCTGCGGACGAAGCATTCGATACTGATCAGGCTTTCCATGGGTGGTATTCCGGACGTTTGGTATCGACTGAATATAGCGATTGCTGGCTACCGAGTAACGAGTACGAAGGGGAAACTGGCCCCGTCGAACTTAATCCCACTTCCTGTTTCGGAGACGCATCATGACCACCACCACCCAATCCCTTGCTGGCAAAGTCGCTTTCGTACAAGGCGGTTCCCGCGGCATCGGCGCTGCCATCGTGCAGCGTCTGGCCCGCGAAGGCGCCGCCGTGGCCTTCACCTACGTCAGCTCGGCGCAGAAGGCCGAAGACCTCGCCGCCAGCATCGAAGCTGCCGGCGGCCGCGCCCTAGCGCTGAAGGCCGACAGCGGCGACGCGGCGTCCGTGCAGAGCGCCATCGATACCGCCGCCCAGCGCCTGGGCGGCATCGATATCCTGGTGAACAACGCCGGCGTGCTGGCCATCGCCCCGGTGGAAGAGTTCAGCCTGGAAGACCTCGACCGCACCCTGGCAGTGAACGTGCGCAGCGTGTTCGTCGCCACCCAGGCCGCTGCGCGGCATATGGGACAGGGCGGGCGCATCATCACCATCGGCAGCACCAACGCGGACCGCATGCCCTTCGGCGGCGGCGCGGTCTACGCCATGAGCAAGTCGGCCATCGTCGGTCTGACCAAGGGCCTGGCTCGTGACCTCGGCCCGCGCGGCATCACCGTGAACAACGTGCAGCCCGGTCCGGTGGACACTGACATGAACCCGGCCGACAGCGACTTCGCCGCATCGCTGATGGACCTGATGGCGGTAGGCCGTTACGGCCGCGCGGAAGAGATCGCCGCCTTCGTCGCCTACCTGGCTGGCCCGGAAGCCGGCTACATCACCGGCGCCAGCCTGACCATCGACGGCGGCTTCGGCGCCTGATGGGCTCTTGGTAAGCGCAGCACGGCCGGGCTCAGGCCCGGTCGCGGCTCTGGATGTTCCAATGGGTGGAGGTGCTGGCGAGTTTTGCCGAGAGCATCTCCACCTGCTCGTAGAGGCGCAGAGTCAGCCAGTAGAAGCCCTGTTTCTCGAAGGAATCGGTCAGGTTGTGCGGCCGTGCCGGCAGGTTGTCCAGGCCCTGGCAGGCCTGGACCAGCTTGCTGGTGCGGCTGAACTTCAGGGCGTGGGCCGATTGCAGCAACAGGCGTCCGATGATCTGCCGGTGGGTGTCGAGGCTGGCAGGCACCGGTTCTATCTCCCCGGCCTGGGCGGCAAACTGCCGCGAGGCGATCAGCGATTCCAGGGTGCCCATGATGGCGCGATGGATGCGCTGGAGGATCTCCAGCTCGCGCAGCGGCATGCCCGTCTCCCGCGATACCGGACCCAGGTGGGCACGTGAAGCCACCAGCCGATGGTCCAGTTCTTCCAGCTGGCGGGCGAAATGCTCGGCGGTAAAGTCGTGGTTGGACGACAACTGCCCATACATTCGCGCACAGGCGCGCAGGTTGTCCGAGAGCAGGTAGCGCCAGACGTAGACCGCCCGCAACGGGTAGATCTGCGAGAAGACCAGGGCCACCGCGACACCGATCAGCACATTGGCCGAGCGCCACAACCCTTCGGTAAAGCCAGTCTCGCCGGGGCCGGCGACAATGCACATGGTGATCCCCGCCAGCAGCGCGACATAGCCGGGACGGCGAATCGCATAGAAGGCCGAGGCTGCGCCCAGCACCGACATCACCAGGTAGGTGAGGGCGAGCGAGCGCGTGCGGTCGTAGACCGCGATCACGCACAGGCCCAGCGCCGCGCCAGCCAGGGTGCCGAGCACCCGTTCGTAGGACTTGCCGCGGATCGTCCCCTGGTGCACCAGCCCGCCCATCACCACCAGCACCGTCACCGAGGCCCAGAGCCCGTGCGGCAGTTTCAGCGCGCTGGTCAGCAGCATCGAGGCGAGCAGGGCGAGGCCGACGCGCACGCAGTGGATCCAGGCGGCGTAGCGATAACGGGTGTAGGGATTGGCCAGGCGGCGGAACGGCAAGGTCAGGATCGAGGGTTGCTTCGCCAAGGGAAGCGGCTCCTGTGCGGACGGTGGCGATGCAGCAAGGTTAGCCGCTCCCGACCGCAACGGTCGGCCCCGGGTCAATCATCTCGATGACTGCTGGCCGACGAAGTAGTAGTCGCGCTCGCCCACTCGGAAGTGCTGCAGCACGCTCAGTGGCGCCTGTGGCACGGTTTGGCTTTCCAGCAGGGCGATGTGCTCATCCGGCTGGCCGAGGAAGGTCGTCAGCTCCTCGCTGGTCTGCAGGGCCGGCAGCAGGCTGCGGCTGTAGAACACGCTGGCGCCGGCCAGCCGCTCGCTGGGCTGGTACAGCGCCACCTGGCGCCCGAGCATCTGGTACTGGCGAATCTGCTCGGTCAGCGGCAGGAAGGATTCCTTCAGATCGGCGCGGGGTTCGACCCATATCGCGTATCCCAGGTAGCAGGCGGGTACCAGCAACGCCAGGAACACGGAGGCACGGCGCATCCACTGCGAAGCCCGGGCATGCCAGCGCGTCAGCAGGACATGACCGAACTCGGCGGCGATTACCGCCGCTGCCGGGGCCAGCGCCATCAGGTAGACCAGGCGCTTGCTGGAGGCGAAGCTGAGCAGGGCGAACTGTGCCGCTAGCCACAGGCAGAAGAACAGCAGGTAGCGGTCCCGCGCCAGGCGTTTGCGCAGGTGCCAGAGCCCGAGGTAGAGCAGGATGTTCCACGGCAGGAAGGCCTGCGGCAGACGCACCAGGTAGTAGTAGAAGGGTTCGAAATGCCCGGCTTCGCTGAACGAGCCGCTGAAGCGGCCGACGCTGTTGGTCCAGAGGATTTCCTGCAGGGCTGCAGGCCCGCCATCGTGATAGAGGAACAACAGCCAGGCCAGCAGCGGCAGAAGGCCCGGCAGTGTCCACAGCAGCGGTCGCAGCCAGGTGGAAACTGCCAGGCGGCGCCGCGCCAGGCTGTCCCACAGCAGGCAGGCGAAGATCACCACCCCCGGCAACGCCAGGCCCAGTACGCCCTTGCTCAGGGTGGAGAGGGCGATCCCTGCGGCGAACGCCAGCCAGTGCCCGGTGCGCCCCGGTGGCCTGAGCCAGGCCTGCAGGAAGGACAACAGCGCCAGGGTTACGCCCAGCGTGAGCAGGGCGTCTTCGCCCACCTGGCGTGCATTGGCCCAGAAACTCGCCAGGGTCATCAGCATCAGCGCGGCGAGCAGCGCGAGCGTCGCCGGTCGGCCGCTGCGCCGGAGCGCGCCGTAGAGCAGCAGCACGCAGAACAGCCCGGCAAATGCCGAGGCCAGCCGCACGGACAAGGTGGTCGGACCGAACAGTTGGATGGCGGCAACGTCCAGCCACAGGCTCAATGGTGGCTTTTCCAGGAACGGCTGGCCGTTCAGGCGCGGCGTCACCCAGTCGCGATCCAGGTACATTTCCATCGCGATGCCCGCCACCCTGGGTTCGGTGGAGCCCTGCAACTGGTGATTGCCCAGCGCGCAGAAGAACAGCAGGCCGCCCAGCACGAGCAGGAGGAGTAGATGGCGGCGCTGGTTCATGGCGGATCCCGGGCAGGGGGTTTTAGCCTGCATGTATAGGCGACATTTCGTTAACGCGAAATTAACCTTCTCGGTGCTTCACTGCGACCCTCACCCGGTACTCCCCTGGGGGTCGCCATGTCCGCTCGCCTGCCTGGTTCCCGCGTTACCCCGGCCCCTCGTTCGCGCCGGCGTTATCTGCTGCTGACTCTGTTCGTGCTGATCGTCGTGGCCGGATGCCTGGCCGGCTTCATGGTGCTGGTGCCACCGCCGCCCTATACGCCCTTGCTGGGCCAGAACCCCGCACAGGTCACCTTGCTGGCGCTGGGCGACCAGGGCAGTGGCGACCTGCAGCAATGGCGCGTGGCGGAGGGCATGGAGCGTGTGGCGGAGAGTGATAACGGGGTGAACATGGTCCTGCTGCTGGGCGACAACTTCTACGGCAAGGCGCTGAGCGGTGTCGACGATCCGGCCTGGCAGCTCAAGTTCGAGCGCGTCTACCACGGTCGCTGGCTCAGCCATGTGCCGTTCTACGCGGTACTGGGCAATCACGACTTCCCGGCCTCCGCCGCCGTCGAACTGGACTACGCCCGGCAGCGCGCGGGCTCCGGCCGCTGGCAGATGCCTGCTCCCTTCTATACGCGCGATTTCGGCGAGGCAGAGGGGCGCCCGCTGTTACGGGTCGCGTTCCTCGATACCAATGCCGATGCCGCCGGCCGCCAGCGCCAGGCAGACTTCCTGCAGGCGGCCTTTGCCCGGCCGGGGCCTGCACCATTGTGGAAGATGGTGGTGGCACACCACGCGATCCGCAGCAGTGGCGGCAAGCACGGCGATGACAACGCGTTGCTGCAGCAGTTGCTGCCGGCGATGCAGCACAGTGGGGTGGATCTCTACCTGTCCGGCCATGAGCACAACCAGGAGGTGATAGTCCGCCCTGGCGAGCCCGCCTGGCTGGTCTCCGGTGGCGGCGGCCAGACGCTCGACGGCATCGGGCCCGGTGTGCCGGCCGATGGCACCTTGTTCGCGGTCGAACAGCACGGCTTTGCACGGTTGGCCTTCAGCGCGGACCGGCTGCAGCTGGCCTACTACAACCCGCAGGGAGACCGCGAGCAGGGCTTTCTCTGGGCGCGGGCCTGCCCCTGGCTGGCCCAGGGCTGCCTGAAGCGGGACGACGTTGGCCAGTTGAAGACGAGCACGGCCACTGGCCAGTAGTTGAGCCCTGGGGGTTTTCGCTAGAATCCCGGACTTTTGCGTGCATGGACCGCGCGCGGCCATCAGCGCTTGAGTCCATTAGAGAGCCCCCATGCTTACCGGTAGTTACGATCCCGCCCTCGTCCTGATCTCGCTGTGCGTCGCCATGCTGGCGTCCTACACCGCCCTGGACCTGGCCGGGCGCATCGCGACTACCCGCGGCTGGCCGGTGCTGCTGTGGATCGGTGGCGGCGGGGTGGCCATGGGAATCGGCGTGTGGTCGATGCACTTCATCGGCATGCTTGCCTTCAGCCTGCCGATCCCGCTGGGTTACGACCTCACCCTGACCCTGCTGTCGCTGGCCATCGCCGTACTCAGTTCCGGCTTCGCCCTGGCGCTGGTCAGCCAGGAGCGGCTACCGCTCTGGCAACTGATCTGCGGCGCGCTGGCCATGGGCGCCGGGATCAGTTGCATGCACTACCTGGGCATGTACGCAATGCTGATGCAGCCGGGCATCGACTACGACCCGACGCTGTTCGGGCTCTCTCTGGCGATCGCCGTGGCGGCGTCCGGCGCCGCATTGTGGATCGCCTTCAAGCTGCGGCAGAACACCCCCTATGTGCGCCTGGCCCGGGGTGGCGCAGCGTTGGTGATGGGCCTGGCTATCGTCGGCATGCACTACACCGGCATGGCCGCGGCGCGCTTTCCCGAGGGTAGCTTCTGCGGCGCATCCCCCAACGGGCTGAGCAGCGACTGGCTGGCGATGCTGGTCGTCATCGTGACCCTGGCGATCATTGGCATCGCGCTGCTCACGTCGGTGCTGGATGCGCGCCTGGAGTCGCGCACGGCACAGCTCACCTCGTCGCTGGCCCAGGCCAACCAGGAGCTGACCCAGCTCGCCCTGCACGACAACCTCACCCGTCTGCCCAACCGCATCCTGCTGGAAGACCGCGTCGAGCAGATGATCGGCAAGGTCCAGCGCAACGGCGGCTACTTCGCGCTGATGTTCCTCGACCTCGATGGCTTCAAGCCGGTCAACGATGCGTTCGGCCACCATGTCGGCGACCTGTTGCTCAAGGATGTGGCGTTGCGTCTGTGTGGCAACCTGCGCAGCGACGACACCGTGGCGCGCATCGGCGGCGATGAATTCGTGATGTTGGTGGCGCTCGCCGAAGCCGAAGACGCGGTGAGCGTCGCCAGCCAGCAGGTCAACCTGCTGGCCCAGCCGTTCCAGGTGGCCGGGCAGGAGCTGCGCATCGCCGCCAGTATTGGTATCGCGCTCTATCCGGGCGACGGCACCAGCCAGCAGGAGCTGCTGCGCAACGCCGACGCAGCCATGTACCACGCCAAGGGCAATGGCAAGAACGGCTACAGCTTCTTCGAACAATCGATGAACACCAATGCGCGCAACCACCTGCAGCTGCTGCACGACCTGCGCGCCGCCCTGGACCGTCGTGAATTCATCCTGCATTACCAGCCCAAGTTTGCCGCCAGCGGCGAACCCATCGGCGCCGAGGCGCTGCTGCGCTGGCAGCATCCGCAACGCGGGCTGCTGATGCCCGATACCTTCATCGCCCTGGCCGAACGCACCGGGCTGATCATCCCCATCGGCGACTGGGTGCTCGACGAGGCCTGCCGGCAGATGCGCGAGTGGTACCTGCAGGGCCACGAAAGCTGGCGGGTGGCGGTGAACCTCTCGGCCCTGCAGTTCTGCCATGCGGCACTGGTGCAATCGGTGGCCGATGCGCTGCAGCGCCATCATTTGCCGGCGCGCTGCCTGACCCTGGAAATCACCGAGACCACGGCGATGCGCGATGCCGATTCCAGCCTGGAAATCCTCGGCAAGCTGTCGGAGATGGGCGTGGACCTGTCCATCGACGACTTCGGCACCGGCTATTCCAGCCTGCTGTACCTCAAGCGCCTGCCGGCCAACGAGTTGAAGATCGACCGCGGTTTCGTCCGCGACCTGGAGCAGGACAGCGACGACGCCGCCATCGTCTCGGCCATCGTCGCCCTGGGCCAGGCGCTGGATTTGCGCATCGTTGCCGAAGGGGTGGAAACCTCCGGCCAGCAGAGCTTCCTCACCCGCCTGGGTTGCGATTCGCTACAGGGCTTCCTGCTCGGCAAGCCCGTGCCGGCCGAGCAATTCTTCGAGCGTCTCGGCGCTCCGGGCTGAGTGGCTCAGTACTCCGCTGGCAGCGCCGCCAGCTGGGTACACAGATCACGCAGTTGCTCGCACAGGCGGCGCCCGGCACTGCCCAGTTCCGGGCGGGCGTAGAGTGCCAGCTCCAGCCCCTCGATGGGCGCAAAACCCTCCTCGGCGGTCAGCACCCGGTGGCCTTCGTGGCGCCCGCGCAGTGGCAACAGGCTGACGCCCATGCCGGCCGCCACCGCGGCTGACAAGCTGGCCAGGCTCGCGCTGCTGTAACTGATGCGCCATCGCCGGCCGCTGGCTTCCAGCGCGTGGATCATCTCCTGGCGGTACAGCGCGCCCAGCGGAAATACCACCAGCGGCAACGGGTCGCGCGCGGCGGCGGGGGTGGCGGCGCTGTCCTGCCAGGCCAACGGTTCGGGCCAGTGCGCCAGGCAATCGGCATCGGCGCCCCATTGCTTGACCAGCGCCAGGTCCAACTCGCCGCTGCGGTACTGGCGCAACAGCTCCTGGCTGAGACCGCTGGAGACCTCCAGGCGCAGCCGCGGGCGTTCGGCGCTGAAGGCCGCCAGCAGCGGCATCATCCGCTCGCCGGCGAAGTCTTCCGGCATCCCCAGGCGCAGCACGCCCTCGCTGTGCTCACTGCTCAGAGCCTCACGGGCCTCCGAGCCCAGTTCGAGGATGCGCCGCGCATAGCCCAGCAGCCGTTCGCCCTGTTCAGTGGGCAGCACCTGGCGCTGGCTGCGGTCCAGCAGACGACAGTCCAGGCTCTGTTCAAGGCGCAGGATCTGCTGGCTGACGGTGGACTGGGTGAGGTGCAGCAATTCGGCGGCGCGGGTGAAGTTGCCGGCGTCCACTACCATCACGAAGCTGCGCAGCAGGTTGGGGTCAAGCATTTGGATTCCCACTGAAACTCATGTTTCTATTTAATTTCAGCATAGAAAATCCCTTTGTCATACTGCGACTGCTCATTATCGAGAGTGATTCGAGGCACGACAGCCATCGCGGGGGAGCGCCCATGGACATGCCGACCATCCAGACCGAGGACGTGCACAGCCGTGCCGCCGCGGACGCACTGCTGGGCGCCGCCAGCGACGGCCGGGAAGCCGAGGTGGCGACGCTGCTCCAACGCGGTGTGCCAGTGGATGTGACCGACGGGCAGGGCAACACGCCGCTGCTGCTGGCCACCGCCCAGAACCGCGTGGAAGTCGCGCGGCTGCTGATCGCCGCCGGCGCCGACGTCAACCGGCAGAACCGCATCCACGACAGTGCCTACCTGCTGGCCGGTGCGGCGGGACGTCTGGATATCCTCCAGCTGACCCTGGCCCACGGCGCCGACCTGCGCAGCACCAACCGCTATGGCGGCACGGCGCTGATACCGGCCTGCGAGCGTGGCCATGTGGACGTGGTAGCGACCCTGCTCAAGGCCGGCGTCGACCCCGATCACGTCAACAAGCTGGGCTGGACCGGGTTGCTCGAAGCCATCCTGCTCAGCGACGGCGGCCCGCGGCACCAGGCCATCGTGAAACAACTCATAGAAGCCGGGGCGAACCTGAACCTGGCCGACAACGACGGCGTCACGCCGCTGCAACACGCCCGCCAGCGCAACCAGACCACCATCGCCAGGATGCTGGAAGTCGCCGGCGCGCATTGATCGAACCGATTCGCTGGAAACTGCCATGTCACACGAAGTCTTCATGCGCGAGGCCCTGCAACTGGCCCGCGACAACATCGAGGCCGGCGGCCGCCCGTTCGGCGCCGTGCTGGTCAAGGACGGCCGGGTGATTGCCCGCGCCGCCAACTCCATCCACCTGGATTTCGACCCCACCGCCCATGCCGAGCTGCTGGCGATCCGCCGCGCCTCGGCGGTGCTGGGCATGTCGCGGCTGGACGGCTGCGTGATCTACGCCAGCGGACACCCTTGCCCCATGTGCCTGGCGGCCATGCACCTGTGTGGCGTGGAAGGCGCGTACTTCGCCTATTCCAACGACGATGGCGAGCCGTTCGGGCTGTCGACTTCCGCCGTGTACCAGCAGATGACCCAGCCGCCGCAATGGCAGGCGGTGCCGCTGCGGGCCCTGCGCCCGAGCGGCGAGGAAGGCCTCTACGATCACTGGCAGGAGCTCCGCTCGTGAGTCGCAGCATCGCCATGGCGAGCGCGCAGAGCGGCAGCGAGCAGAACGTGCGCGCCGGCTGGATCGGCTTGCTGGTGATCGTCGCGCTGGGCATCAACCTGCGGCCGATCCTCACCTCCATCGGCCCGCTGCTGGCCGACATCCACGACGCCACCGGCCTGGGCTTCCAGGGCCTGTCGATGCTGACGGTACTGCCAGTGCTGTGCATGGGGCTGTTCGCCCTGGGGCTGCCGTGGGTCGGCCCGCGCCTGGGCGAGAGCCGGGGCATGGTGCTCGGCCTGCTGGCCATCGGCGCGGCATGCTTCTGGCGGCTGCTGCTGGACAGCGGCTTCGCGCTGATCGCCAGCGCGGTGCTGGCGGGCTGCGGCGTGGCGGTGATCCAGGCGTTCGTGCCGGGGGTGATCAAGCGCTGGTTCCCGCACAAGGTGCCGTCCGCCATGGGTCTCTACTCGGCATCGCTGATGGCTGGCGGCGGTAGCGCCGCAGTCCTGGCACCGGTGGTTTCGGAACACTTCCATCGCTGGCAGGACGGTCTCGGCGCCTGGCTGCTGCTGGCCATTGTCGGCCTGGTGCTCTGGGCGCTGGCCCGCCCGCGGGAAACGCCGGTGGCGGCGCCGCCCCGGCAGAAGGCGCAGCACTATTTCGGCAGCCGTCGCGCCTGGCTGCTGGCGCTGTACTTCGGCCTGATCAATGGCGGCTACACCAGCATGGTGGCCTGGCTGCCGGTGTATTACCGCCAACTGGGCTGGACGGCCCAGGCCAGTGGACAGCTGATCGGCCTGATGACCATCTTCCAGGTGATCGCTGCGCTGACCATCCCGTTGCTGATCCGCCGCTCGCTGGATCGCCGCGGCTGGCTGTGTCTGTGCCTGCTGATTCAACTGGCGGGCTTCATCGGGTTGATCTCGGCGCCGCTGTACCTGCCGGGTATCTGGGTGGCGATGATCGGCTACGGCCTGGGCGCCTGCTTTGCGCTGAGTCTGACGCTGACCCTGGATCACCTCGCCGATGCCGGCGCGGCCGGTCGGCTGGCGGCCTTCGTACAGGGCATCGGCTTCATCGTTACCGGCATCGTGCCCTACGTCACCGGTTGGCTGCGTGACAGCACCGGGAGCTTCCAGGCGTCGTGGATCCTGCTGGCGGTGTCGGTGGTGCTGATGCTGGGCGTGACGTTGCGCTTTTCGCCCAAGGGATACGCGCGGGCAATGCAGCGCTGAGGCTGGAAGAAATGGAAATGGCGCCGGAGGGCGCCATTTTTTTGCCTGCGTTACACGGAGGTAGCGATGTAGATGCGGTAGGCGATGATCGACAGCATGCTCAGTGTGCCGACCCACATCAGGAACACACCCACCGGGCGCTGGCGGATGGTGAAGCCGATCCCCAGCATGAACATGCCGAAGACGAGGATGCCGAGGGTGATGAAGAGGGACGTGGGGTCCAGGGGGATGAAGTGGGCGGTGGCGTCCATGGCGAATCCTTGTCTGAAAATTCCGATATAGAAAGTCTAGGCCAGGGCGAGGGCGAACTCTTTTGATCCCTGGCAAGTCGCGCTGGATCATAACGGCACGAACCGCTCAGCCCAAGGCTCAAGACTGCGCCAGCAGTTGCCCCTTGTTCGTCAGCACCAGTTGCAGGCCGCGGAACTCAGCCAGCTGCAGGTGTACGAGCCATCTTTTCAGGTCCGGGTGAAAAACGTCGCCGCGCCGCACGCGCCGCAGGAGATCATTCAACTCGTTACCGCGGCGAGGGGCTGGGATTCTGGTTTCATCGGCGTCGGACACTGAGCGGTATTCCTTAAACCTGGCGTCAGTGAATTCTGAATTCGAACGAGCTTCAGCTTATTTTCTATTGCTATCAGAAAATACTGATCAGCATCTAAGTATCTGACAGATTCCGGAACCGGGTTGCCAATAGCTAGGAAACGCCGCTGAAGCATGGCCATAAAAAAGCCCCGCGGTCCGGAGCGTCAGACCGCAGGGCCAGAACGGTCGAGAAACTCTCGACCGGGGAGGATCGATCAGGCCGCAGGCGTCGGCTGCCAGCCGCCGCCAAGGGCCTTGTAGATCGCCACGATGCCGCGGTACACGTCGACTTCCGCGAGGGCCTGGGCGTCCTCGGCGGCGAGTTGCTCGCGCTCGGCGTCCAGCAGGTTGAGGAAGTCCACGGTGCCCTCGCGGTATTGCAGGCCGGCCTGTTGCGCGGCATTGCGGCTGGCTTCGGACTGGCGCACCAGCGAGACCAGGCGCTGCTGGCGCTTGCCGTAGTCGCTGAAGGCGTTCGACGATTCTTCCAGGGCCAGCAGGACCTGCTGCTCGTAGGTCGCCAGGGCGCCGTCGGCGTCGGCCTTGGAGGCGCGCAGGCGAGCCCGCACACTGCCCAGGTCGAAGGCCGCCCAGGTGATGCTCGGGGCCACGCCCCAGGCGCTGGCGGCGGACGAGCCGATCTGCGAGCCACGGCCGGCGGTATAGCCGAGGAAGCCGCCGAGGCTGACTTTCGGGAACAGGTCGGCGGTGGCCACACCGACATCCGCGGTGGCGGCCGCCAGGCGGCGTTCGGCGGAGGCCACGTCCGGCCGACGGCGCAGTAATTCACCCGGATCGCCGATGGGCAGGGCCTTGGCGATGGCGGGTAGCTTTTTCGGCGACAAGTCCACCGTCAGCGCATCCGGGCGCTGGCCGAGGAGGGTGGCGATACGGTTGCGCTGGCGCACTTCCTCGGCTTGCAGTTGCGGCACGCTGGCTTCGGTGGAAGCCAGGCGCGCTTCGGCGCGTTGCACGTCCAGTTCGCTGCCGACGCCGGCGTCGCGCAACTGGATGGTCAGGTCGCGGGATTCGCGCTGGTTCTCCAGGTTGCTCCTGGCGATGCTCTCGCGAAGCTGCGCACCGCGCAGTTGCCCGTAGGCATCGGCGAGCTCGGCGATCAGGCTGACCTGTAGCTGCTGCAGGTCGGCCACGGTGGCTTCGCTCAGCGCGTCGCTGGATTCCAACTGGCGGCGCACGCGGCCGAACAGGTCGACTTCCCAGATCATGTCCAGGCCCAGGTCGTAACGCTCCTGGTTGACCCGGTCCTCGGTCTGGCCGGGCACCTGGCCCTTGCCGACCTGGCCTTCGGCGCGGCTGGTGACCGTGGGGAAACGGTCATTGGCGACGTCGTCGCGGATCGCCCGCGAAGCCAGCACGCGGGCGTAGGCCACGCGCAGCTCGCGGTTTTCCTTGAGGGACTGGTCGACCAGCTGGGTCAGCACCGGGTCATCGAACTGCTTCCACCAGGCGTCTTCGTAACGGCTGCGGTCGTAGTTCTGTACCTGGGCATTGCTGTCCAGTTGCGCCGGCGCGGTGTCCGGTTTCTGGTAGTCGGGGCCGACCATGCACGCGCTGAGGGCCAGCGCGAGCAGGGAGGGGACGAACAGTTTCACGGCACTCTTGCTCACAGCATTGTTGATCATGACGCTCATGCCTGATGGGCCTCGTGGTTCTGGGCGATGCGCGCTTGCTGCGCCTGTTTCTTCGCTTCACGGGCTTCCATGAAGCGGCGGATCAGCACATAGAAGACCGGGGTCAGCAGCAGGCCGAAGAAGGTCACGCCGAGCATCCCGGAGAACACTGCGACACCCATGGCATGGCGCATTTCGGCGCCGGCGCCGGACGACAGCACCAGGGGCACCACGCCCATGATGAAGGCGATGGAGGTCATCAGGATCGGCCGCAGACGCAGGCGGCAGGCTTCCAGTACCGCGCTCAGGCGATCCATGCCTTCGTCCTGCTTGTCCTTGGCGAACTCGACGATCAGGATCGCGTTCTTGCACGCCAGGCCCACCAGCACGATCAGGCCGATCTGGGTGAAGATGTTGTTGTCGCCACCGGACAGGATCACGCCCGCAATGGCCGACAGCAGGGTCATCGGCACGATCAGGATCACCGCCAGCGGCAGGCCCCAGCTTTCATACAGCGCGGCCAGCACCAGGAAGGCGAGCAGCACGCAGAGCGGGAACACATAGATTGCGGAGTTGCCGGCGAGGATCTGCTGGTAGGTCAGTTCGGTCCATTCGTAGGTCATGCCATTGGGCAGCTCCTGCTTGAGCAGGCGCTCGATGGCGGCCTCGGCCTGGCCGGAGCTGTAGCCCGGTGCAGCGGCGCCGTTGATCTCGGCGGTGATGAAGCCGTTGTAGTGCATCACGCGGTCGGGGCCGGCGGTGTCGCTGATCTTGATGAAGGTGGCCAGCGGGACCATTTCACCCTGGTTGTTGCGCACCTTCAGCTGGCCGATCTGCTCGGGTTCGAGGCGGAACTGCTGCTCGCCCTGGACGTTCACCTGGTAGGTGCGGCCGAAGCGGTTGAAGTCGTTCGCGTACAGCGAACCCAGGTAGACCTGCAGGGTGTCGAAGATGTCGCTGATCGCCACGCCGTGGGTCTTGGCCTTCTCGCGGTCGATGGCGGCATCCACCTGCGGCACGTTCACCTGGTAGCTGGTGAACACCGACATGGGGTTCAGCTCCGGCAATGCGCGGGCCTTGTTGAGGATGTTCTGGGTCTGTGCGTAGAGCTCCTCGTAACCGGCGTTGCCGCGGTCCTCGATCTGCAGGCGGAAGCCGCCGATGGTGCCCAGCCCCTGTACCGGCGGCGGCGGGAAGATGGCGATGTAGGCGTCCTGGATGTCGGCGAACTGCTTGTTCAGCTCGGCGGCGATCTCGTTGGCCGACATGCCCGGGCCTTTACGCTCGCTGAAGTCTTTCAGCGGGGTGAAGACAATGCCGCTGTTGGGGCTGTTGGTGAAACCGTTGATCGACAGACCCGGGAAGGACACGGTGTGCTCGATGCCCGGGTGCTTGCCGGCGATGTCCGACATGCGCTTGATCACCGCTTCGGTGCGGTCCAGCGTAGCCGCGTCGGGCAACTGGGCGAAGGCCACCAGGTACTGCTTGTCCTGTTGCGGCACGAAGCCGGTGGGGGTGCTGGAGAAGCCCAGGTAGGTCAGGCCGATCAGCCCCGCATAGAGCAGCAGCGCGATGGAGCTGCCACGCAGCACGCGGGTGACGGTTCCGACATAGCCATGGCTGGCGCGGTCGAAGAAGCGGTTGAACGGACGGAACAGCCAGCTGCCGAGCAGCTTGTCGAGGATCACCGAGAAGCGGTCCTTCGGCTCGTGGTGCCCCTTGAGCAGCACGGCGGACAGCGCCGGCGACAGGGTCAGCGAGTTGAACGCCGAGATCACCGTGGAGATCGCGATGGTCAAGGCGAACTGCCGGTAGAACTGCCCGGTGAGGCCGGAGATGAACGCAGTGGGGATGAACACGGCGCACAGCACCAGCGCGGTGGCGATGATCGGCCCGGTCACTTCCTTCATGGCGCGCTTGGTCGCCTCGACGGGCGTCAGGCCCAGGCCGATGTTCCGCTCGACGTTCTCCACCACCACGATGGCGTCGTCCACCACGATACCGATGGCCAATACCAGGCCGAACAACGACAGCGCGTTGAGCGAGAAGCCGAAGGCGTGCATCACCGCGAAGGTGCCGATCAGCGATACCGGTACGGCGGCCAGCGGGATGATCGAGGCGCGCCAGGTCTGCAGGAACAGCACCACCACCAGCACCACCAGGATCAGGGCTTCGAACAGGGTGTGCACCACCGCTTCGATGGAGCCGCGAACGAAGATGGTCGGGTCATAGACGATGGAGTAGTCCACGCCCTGGGGGAAATCCTTCTTCAGCTCGGCCATCTTCTCGCGCACCAGGTTGGAGATGGCGATGGCGTTGGAACCGGGACGCTGGAAGATCGGGATGGCGACCGCCGGCTGGTTGTCCAGCAGCGAGCGCAGAGCGTACTGGCTGGAGCCGAGTTCGACGCGGGCGATGTCCTTCAGGCGGGTGATCTCGCCGTCCGGGCCGCTGCGGATGATGATGTTCTCGAACTCTTCCTCGGTGACCAGGCGACCCTGGGTGTTGATCGACAGCTGGAAGCTGGTGTCGCTCGGCGAGGGCGGGGCACCCAGAGCACCGGCGGCGACCTGGCGGTTCTGCTCGCGGATCGCGGCGACCACGTCGGTGGCGGTCAGGTTGCGCGAGGCGACCTTGTTCGGGTCCAGCCACACACGCAGCGAATAGTCGCCCATGCCGAACAGCTGTACGTCGCCCACGCCGTCCAGGCGCGCCAGCTCGTCCTTGATGTTGAGGATGGCGTAGTTGGACAGGTAGAGCATGTCGTAGCGGTTATCCGGCGAGGTCAGGTGCACGACCATGGTCAGGTCGGGCGAGGCCTTGTCGACGGTGATGCCGATGCGGGTGACTTCCTCGGGCAGCTTGGGCTGCGTACGGGTCACGCGGTTCTGCACCTGCACCTGCGCGTTGTCCAGGTCGGTGCCCAGGGCGAAGGTGATGGTCAGGGTCATCTTGCCGTCGGCGGTGGATTGCGAGGACATGTAGAGCATGTTCTCGACGCCGGTGATGGCCTGTTCCAGCGGCGCGGCGACAGTCTCGCCGATCACCTTGGGGTTGGCGCCGGGGAAGTTGGCGCGTACGACCACGGTGGGCGGCACCACTTCGGGGTATTCGCTGATCGGTAGCTGGAACAGCGAGATGGCCCCGCCGATCAGGATGATCAGCGAAAGCACGGCGGCGAAGATCGGCCGCTGGATGAAGAATTGCGAAAAGTTCATGGCTGGTTCCTGTCGCGAACGCTGCGGTTCGCCAAACCCGGGACAAAGGTCACCCAAGGCCCTGGTGGGAGAAGGGCCTGGTACATCGATTCAGGGTGAGTTCGTCGATGATCCGCCTGCGCTTGCCCAGGCTGCGTTGGAAGCCGGCTCGGAATGCTCATTCACTACAGTGAACTGCGCTTCCTCACCGCCTTCCGCCTTGCCTGGCCTGCGCTCGGCAGGATCCTCGCTGAACTCGTACGGGTTGGGTCAGCCGCGAGGCGCGCCCGGTTTGACGGACTTTTCGGCCACCTTCGGCGCCTCGAAGCTCTCCAGCGCACGGCGCTGATTTTCGAGGTTGGCGAGGGTTGACTGGCTGGCCATCTCGACACCCTGGGCGTCGACCTGGGCACCGGGGCGAACCCGTTGCAGGCCGTTGACCACGATGCGGTCACCCTTGACCAGGCCGCTGCGGACGATGCGCAGGCCTTCGAGTTTCGGGCCCAGCTCGATGCCGCGGTACTGCACCTTGCTGTCCTTGTCGAGCACCAGTACGAACTTCTTGCCCAGGTCGGTGCCGACCGCTTCGTCCTTGATCAGCGCGGCGGGGTAGGTGCCGCTGCCGACCAGCTTGATGCGGGCATAGAGGCCGGGGGTGAACTGGTTGGCGTCGTTGTCGAACACGGCGCGGCCACGGATGGTGCCGGTCTTGGGGTTGACCTGGTTGTCGAGGAAGTCCAGCCGGCCCTGGTGGGGGAAGCCGTCCTCGCCGGTCAGGCCCAGGTACACCGGGCTGCTGCCACGAGCGTCCGGACCACCCTTGCGGGCGAGGTCGACGTACTTCAGGTAGACGCGCTCGTCGGCGTCGAAGTAGGCGTAGACCTTGTCGGTGGAGACCAGGGTGGTCAGCACGCTCTGGCCGCTGTTCACCAGGTTGCCGGCAGTGACTTCGGCCCGCGAGACGCGGCCGTCGATGGGCGCGGTGATCTGGGTGAACGACAGGTTCAGGCGGGCGTTGTCCAATTCCGCCTGGGTCGCGGCGACCACGGCCTTGGCCTCGGTGGCGGCGGCGGTACGGGCGTCGGCGAGTTCCGCGGAAATGGCGTTGGTGGCGCGCAGGCGATCGCCCCGGGAGGCTTCGTTGACGGTACGGGTCTGGTTGGCGCGAGCCTGCTGCAGCTGGGCTTCCAGGCGATGCACCTCGGCCTGGAATGGCCGTGGATCGATCTGGAACAGCAAGTCGCCTTTCTTCACCAGGGCGCCTTCACGGAAGGCGACGCGGTCGATGTAGCCGGAGACGCGTGGGCGCAGTTCGACGGATTCCGGCGCCTCCAGGCGACCGGTGAATTCGTCCCATTCATTGATTGGCTGCTCGATGACATCCGCCACGCTGACCTTGGGCGCGGCCATGTTCTGGGCCGCGTCCTGGCCTTTGCCGCAGGCGCTGAGAACCAGCACGGCGGCCAACGCCAACGGAATACGCAAGGTGTTCAGATTTCGCTCCATGGAAAAGACTCCGGCGATCTAATTGGTTTTGGGATTTCTGATGGAGCGGAGTCTGCGCAACAGGGCGCTTGGGAACTAATCGAACGAGCAGATTTTGATTATCACGCGCAGTGATAAATGCTTTTGCACTATGCGCAGGAATAGATAGAAGGAGTGGGCACGGGGATTGCCCGAAAGCGCTACTGGATAGTTTGGCGTGCTCGGGCTGCCCTCACACTAACCCTCTCCCTCGGGAGCGGGGCGCGCAGCCAGCGCCGGAGTGAGGGAGTCGCCTCGCACCGAGGTACGGCCTAAGAGGGTTTCTGGAGGAGCGAGTTAGGTGGGGCGGTGTCAAAGGCTGTCCGGGTCACCCACGAACATGGTGATCCGCGAACGCAGCCAGCGCTCGGCCGGGTCCTGGTCCTGGGCGCCACGCCAGACCATGGACAGTTCGGCCAGGCGGGTGGGGAAGGGCGGTTCCTCTGCGCGCAGGCCGCCGGCGGCGGTGAGGGCCAGGGCCACGTACTCGGGGACGGTGGCGATGATATCGGTGCCGGCCAGCAATTGAGCGAGGCCGACGAACTGCGGCACCGCCAGCACCACCTGGCGCTTGCGGTCCATCTCGGCCAGGGTCTGGTCGACGAAGCCGTCCAGGTCGCCGGCGTAGGACACCAGCGCGTGTGGGCGCGCGCAGTAGTCATCGAGGGTCAGCGCGCCGGGGATCGAGTCGGCCCGCAGGATCTTCCAGGTACTGCGGCGCAGGGTCTTGCGCTTGGCGTTGGCCGGCAACTCGTCGGTGTAGCTCACACCCACGGAAATCTCCCCGGACGACAGCAGTTGCGGCATCAGCAGGTAGTTGGCGCGGCGCACCACCAGGGTGATGCCCGGCGCCTCGGAGCGCAGGCGGCGCAGCAGCGGCGGCAGCAGGCCGAATTCCACGTCATCGGACAGGCCGATGCGGAACACCGCCTTGCTGGTGGCCGGGTCGAAGTCGGCGGCGCGGCTCAGCGCGGTGGAGATGGAGTCCAGCGCCGGCGAGAGGTGGCCGAAGATTTCCTGCGCCCGCGCGGTGGGCTCCATGCTGCGCCCGGTACGCACGAACAGCGGATCGTCGAACAGACCGCGCAGGCGCGCCAGGGCCGCACTGATCGCCGGCTGGCCGAGGAACAGCTTCTCGGCGGCGCGGGTCACGCTGCGTTCATGCATCAGCGTCTCGAAAACGATCAACAGGTTGAGATCAACCTTGCGAAGGTCGTTGCGGTTCATGGGGACTCCCTGGCGATGGGGGAAAAGTGAGGCCGAGCGTGTCCTGAGTCAAGTCTGTCAGATAAGTCCTTGATCAATTTCTACTTTTTTAATGAGAATCTCGTCCCGGCGGTGTGGTCTGACTCTGTATGAGCAGAGCCACCCCGGCCCCGTGGACAGTCCCGGCGCAGAGCCTTGCAGCCGCGCAGGACAAGGCTTGTAGCGCGGGCCGAATCATCGCCATTTATGTCAACTATCAATGGTGAACGGTGGCGTCACCCCTAAAGCCCGGATAGAGTCCGTGGCTATGAAGCACTACAAAGGCGAGGTATGTGATGTCCCGCATGATCCGTTTCCACCAGTTCGGTGACGCCTCGGTCCTGAAGATCGAGGAGATGCCGACCCCGCAACCGGGGCCGGGTGAAGTACTGATTCGCACCCAGGCGTTGGGCGTCAGTTGGCGCGACGTGCTTTGGCGGCAGAACCTCGCCCCGGATCAGGCCAAGTTGCCGGCGGGCATCGGCTATGAACTCTCCGGTATCGTCGAAGCCGTGGGCGAGGGTGTGGAAGACCTCGAGCCCGGCGTGGCGGTGGCCAGCTTCCCGGCGAATTCGCCGAACCTGTATCCGGCCTGGGGTGACCACGTCATCCTGCCGCGCACGTCGCTGACCCGCTATCCGGATGTCCTGACCCCGGTCGAGGCGGCGGTGCACTACACCGGCCTGATGTACTCCTATTTCGCCCTGGTGGAGCTTGCCCAGATCAAGCCCGGCCAGCGCGTGCTGATCACCGAGGCCGGCCATTGCCTGGCCCCGCAGGCGGTGCAGCTCGCCAAGGCGCTCGGCGCCCAGGTGATCGCCACCACCAGCCATGAGGAAACCCGCGAGTTCCTCAAGGGCCTGGGGGCGGACAAGGTCATCTATACCGAGGAGCAGGACCTGGTCCTTGAAGTCGAGCGCTTCACCAAGGGTGAAGGCGTCGAGATCGTCCTCGACCAGTGCGCCGGCCCGCAGATGAAACTGCTGGGTGACGTCGCGGCCCCGCGCGGCAAGCTGATCCTGTACGGCATCAACGGTGGCAATGACGCAGCCTTCCCGGCCTGTGCGGCCTTCAAGAAGCACCTGCAGTTCTTCCGCCACTGCGTGCTGGACTTCACCGGGCAGCCGGAGATCGGCCTGACCCGCAACGACGAAGCCGTGCACCGGGCGCTGACCGCGATCAACCAGATGACCGCCGACCAGTTGCTCAAGCCGAGCATCGACCGGGTGTTCGATTTCGCCCAGTACCTGGACGCCAACACCTATATGGAAACCTGCCCGGGCGGCGGCCGTGTAGTCATCAAGATGCCGGAGTGATCCGGCCTCCCTGAGGCGAGAAAGCCACTCTTCGGAGTGGCTTTTTTGTGCACACGAGATTCTGCGTTGTCCCAGTGGGAATTGACCTGCCCGCTAGCCCTCGATTCAGGCCGCACGGCTCATATGCCGTCACACCCTGAGCAGTATCAGGCAAGCCTCAAGAGAACCAGGCAAACCGCTCGGCGCCTTCCTGGCGTATCGTCGCGGCACTGGTCGGCGCTTGCGCCTAGGCTGAATCCATTGCGTGACGAAGCGGCTGTGCTTCGCCCCATTCCATCACCCGCAGAAGAGGTGAACACCCTGATGATTACCGTGAACCTGAACGGCAAGGACCACGAACTCGACGCCCCCGGCGAGATGCCGCTGCTCTGGGCCTTGCGCGATGTCGCCGGCATGACCGGCACCAAATACGGCTGCGGTATGGCGCTGTGCGGTGCCTGCACCGTGCACGTCGACGGCCAGCCGACGCGTTCCTGCGTTACTCCGTTGGCGGCGGTGGCCGGCAAGAAGATCACCACCATCGAGGCGGTGGCCGAACAGCCCGCCGGCAAGGCGGTGCAGGAAGCCTGGCGCAAGCTCGATGTGGTGCAATGCGGCTACTGCCAGTCCGGGCAGATCATGTCGGCCACCGCGCTGCTGGCCTCCAACAAGGCGCCCAGCGATGCGGACATCGATGCCGCGATGAGCGGCAACATCTGCCGCTGCGCCACCTATGCGCGGATCCGTGCGGCCATCCACGACGCCGCCCAGACCCTGGCCTGAGGACCGACACCATGCTCGAACCCCGTATCGACCAGCAGCCGGCCGAGGCCGGCAGCATCCTCAACGTCAGCCGCCGCAGCTTCCTGCGCGGCGCCGGCGGCCTTGCGCTGGGCATCTACTTCGCACCGTTGCTGGGAAAATTGGGCGACGCCCAGGCGGCCAGCGACTTCGAACCCAACGCTTTTGTCCGTATCGCCCCTGACGGCACCGTCACCGTGATCGCCAAGCATGTCGAAATGGGCCAGGGCAGCTACACCGGTCTCGCCACCCTGGTGGCCGAGGAGCTGGATGCCGACTGGAATCGCGTGCAGGTCGAAGGCGCTCCGGCCGATGCCAAACGCTACGCCAACCTGGCTTTCGGCAATCTGCAGGGCACTGGTGGCAGCAACGCCATGGCCAACTCCTTCGAGCAGATGCGCAAGGCCGGCGCCAGCGCCCGCGCCATGCTGGTGGGCGCGGCGGCGGAGCAGTGGAAGGTGCCGGCGGCCGAGATCGAGGTGCACGACGGCGTCGTCAGCCACGCTGCTTCCAGACACAAGGCCAGCTTCGGCGAGTTGGCCGAGGCGGCGGCGAAACAGCCCGTGCCGACAGACGTTAAGCTCAAGGACCCGAAGGACTTCAAGCTGATCGGTCAGGTGCAACTGCCACGCAAGGACAGCCCGTCCAAGACCGACGGCACCGCCCAGTTCACCCAGGATGTGCACCTGCCGGACATGCTGGTCGCCGTGGTCGCCCACCCGCCGCGTTTCGGTGCGGTGCCGGCCAAGGTTGATGCCAGCAAGGCCAAGGCGGTGCCAGGCGTGGTCGATGTGGTCCAGTTTCCGGGGAGCGAACGCCGTTTCGCTGGCGTTGCCGTGCTGGCGAAGAACACCTGGGCTGCGCGTCAGGGCCGCGATGCGTTGCAGGTCGAGTGGGATGAGAGCAAGGCCTTCAAGATGGGCAGCAAGGAAATCTTCGCCCAGTATCGCGACATGGCCAGCAAGCCGGGCCTGGTGGCGCGCAATGACGGGGATGTCGCCAAGGCGCTGGAGAAACCGGCGCACCTGATCGAGGCCGAGTATCAGTTCCCCTATCTTGCCCACGCCGCCATGGAGCCGCTGAACTGCGTGGTCTTCCTCAAGGAAGACGGCTGTCAGATCTGGAACGGCGAGCAGTGGCAGACCGGCGACCAGATGTCGGTGGCGCAGTTACTGGGCATGGAGCCCGAGCAGGTGAACATCACGCAGCTGTACGCCGGCGGCAGCTTCGGCCGCCGCGCCAACCCGCACTCGGACTATGTGCTGGAAGCGGCAGCCATCGCCAAGGCGGCTCGCGACCAGGGTGTGAAGGTGCCGATCAAGATGGTCTGGACCCGCGAAGACGACACCCGTGGCGGCTATTACCGTCCGGCCTTCCTGCACCGCGCGCGACTGGCGGTGGACGCCCAGGGCAATCTGGTGGGCTGGGAGCAGCGGTTGGTGGGGCAATCCTTCATCGTCGGCACGCCGTTCGAGAAGTTCATGGTCAAGGATGGCGTCGACAAGATCGCCGTGGAAGGCGCCGCCGATCTGCCCTACGCCGTGCCCAACCTGCGTGTCGAGCAGGCGCTGGCGGATAACGTGACGGTGCCGACCCAATGGTGGCGCTCGGTGGGCCACACCCACACGGCGTTCTCCACCGAAACGCTGATCGACGAAGCGGCCATCGCCGCCAAGCAGGACCCCTACGAGTTCCGTCGCAAGCTGCTGGAGAAACACCCGCGGCATCGCGGCGCGCTGGAGCTGGTGGCGCAGCGGGCCAATTGGCTGGCGCCGCTGGACAAAGGCAAGGACGGCGAGCAGCGGGGCCGCGGCATCGCCGTGCACGAGTCATTCGGCAGCTTCGTCGCCCAGGTGGTGGAGGTGACCTACAAGGCGGACAAGAGCTTCAAGGTGGACCGCGTGGTCTGCGCAGTGGACTGTGGCCTGGCGATCAACCCGGACGTGATCAAGGCGCAGATGGAGGGTGGCATCGCCTTCGCTCTGTCGGCGGCGTTGCACAGCGCCATCACCCTGACCGACGGCAAGGTCGACCAGTCCAACTTCCACGACTTCCAGGTGTTGCGGATCAACGAGATGCCGGTGGTGGAGGTGCATATCGTGCCATCCGCCGAGCCGCCCACCGGCGTGGGTGAACCGGGGGTTCCGCCGCTGGCGCCTGCATTGGCCAATGCGCTGTTCGCGGCGACCGGCAAGCGCATCCGCAACCTGCCGATTGGCAATCAGCTACAGGCGTGATGCCTGGCTGGTAACACAAATGCCCCGCACGAGCGGGGCATTTGCTTGGCAGGGTCTAGACTTTCCCGAGATCAGGCGACCAGGGCCTGCTGTTCGTGCCCTTCGCAGATCAGTTCGCGCAGCACCCGGCGTTCTTCGGGCAGGGTGGCGGCGTTGTGCAGCGCCAGGCCGCCTTCCTCGTCGAGCACAGCGATCTGGGTCTCGAAGTGCAGCTGCAGCTCGTCCAGAGTGATGTAGGTGATGCGGTACGCCGCCTCGGTGCTGTGCATGGTCGCAGGCTCGATGTGGGAGGGCGCAGGCCCGATGGAGGCATCGTCGCGCCGAGCGGGCAAGGGCGGAAGTGAAACACCGTGATGGTGAACATCACCAAAGGCGATGGTGCCGGCGAGATTTTCCGGCATCTGTCATGCAGGACGGGTATCCTGCGCGGGCGTGCCCACACCGGGCATTTTGTAAATCGAATTGGAGCAGTGACATGAGCCGCGACAAGCAGCTTTTCCCGGAAGACGAAATCGGCGATGCCCTGTGGGCCCTGCAGGAAGACGGCGAAGACCTCTCCCTCGAGCATGAGGTGGAGTTCGCGGTGATCTTCCCGGACGAGCAGTCCGCCCTGGACTTCGCCATCATGCTGCTGCAGAACGGGCAGAAGGTGGCGTACTCCGAGTACGACGGCAACGACAAGCTGCCCTGGCAGGTACTGGCCTACCCGGTGATGGAGCTCTCCCACGAGCACATCAGCGGCTACGCGGCGCTGCTGTCCGAGCACTCCGCTGACCTGGGCGGTCAGATGGACGGCTGGTCGGCGCTCTGATTGGTTGATGCAGCATGAAAGACGGCGCCTTCGGGCGCCGTTTTTCTTTGGTCGTTTGAGCATTGGCAGTGGGACCACTCTCCCCTCAGAGAGAGGGTGGGTAAGTGGCTGGCCCGGGGTACAAATCTTCCCGCATGAGACGAACGTCCGTACGCGGCGCATCACCCGCCAGCGTTATCCCTCCTACGTTCCTGCAAAGGTAGTCACTCCGGTAGTGGCGCCTGCCGCGCGACCTGGCGCAGTGCCTGCTCGTAGTAGTCGGTACTCTGCGCCCCGGATATCAGCTGGCGGCCATTGAGGATCGCCGCTGGCACGGCGCGAATGCCTCGACTGGTGTAGAAATCTTCTTCGGCCACCACCTCGTCGCCATAGGCGTCGCTATCGAGGATTTCCCGGGCGCGCACGGCGTCCAGGCCGACGCTGACAGCCACTTCCAGCAGCACTTCCGGGTCGCTCGGGTCGCGGCCTTCGCCGAAGTAGGCATGCAGCAAGGCCTGTTTCAACGCCACGTCGCGATGCGACTCGGCGGCCCAATGCAACAGGCGGTGGGCGTCGAAGGTATTGTAGATGCGGTTGCGCTTCTTCAGATCGAAGTGCATGCCGACTTCCTCGCCCATGGAACGCAAATGCTCCTGGTTGCGGGCGATTTCCTCGGCGCTGCTGCCGTACTTGCGTTGCAGGTGCTCCACCAGGTCTTCACCCTCGGCAGGCATGTCGGCGTTGAGTTCAAAGGGCTTGATGTGCAATTCCACGGTCAGTTCGCCATCCACCCGGCGCATGGCCTCCAGCAGGCCATTGAGGCCGATGGCGCACCAGGGGCAGACGATATCGGAGACGAAATCAATGGTGATGGCGTCGCTCATGGGGGCGAACTCCGGCAAATGGGCGAGCGCCTAGCATGGACCCGGATGGGCGTTCCAATCCAGTGGCGATAGCGCCGGGCGGTGATTCGGCCCGTTGGCCAGGCCTTGGCGCCCTTGTCTCGGGCGTGGGTCTTCCATCGGGGCGACATCCCTGTCGCGAAGGGAGCACCAGGGGGCGGGAGAGGGGGGACGACGAACGCATTGGCTGCTTCGGGTTGTCACCTGAGAACTACAATCATTTCATGGGTTTCCCGCCATGCGGTGAAATGCCGGAGCGACGCAGCCGGTCGGACTGCGACATCCGTGACGCTCCGGCACTGGAATTGCCACGAAGACGCGCTACCTTGAGCCTGTTGCGCTCAGAAAATTCTGATGCCGCACTCCCTCCCGCCGTCCCGCGCAGGCAACGGACCCGCAGCAGCAGGCCCGGCAGTCAACCAGCAGAAACGGAGCACACCATGGCTCGCAATACGCCCATCGAGCTTTACCGCAATATCGGCATCGTCGCCCACGTCGACGCCGGCAAGACCACCACGACCGAGCGCATCCTTTTCTATACCGGTGTGAACCACAAGATGGGCGAGGTGCACGACGGCGCGGCGACCATGGACTGGATGGTGCAGGAACAGGAGCGTGGCATCACCATCACATCGGCGGCCACCACGGCGTTCTGGCAGGGCTCCTCCAAGCAGTACCCCAACAAGTACCGCTTCAACATCATCGATACCCCCGGGCACGTCGACTTCACCATCGAGGTGGAGCGCTCCCTGCGCGTGCTCGATGGCGCGGTGGTGGTGTTCAGCGGCGCCGATGGCGTCGAGCCGCAGTCCGAGACCGTCTGGCGCCAGGCCAACAAGTACCACGTGCCGCGCCTGGCCTACGTGAACAAGATGGACCGTCAGGGCGCCGACTTCCTCCGGGTGGTGGCACAGATCAAGCAGCGCCTGGGCCACACCCCGGTGCCGATCCAGCTGGCCATCGGCTCGGAAGAAACCTTCTCTGGGCAGATCGACCTGGTGAAGATGAAGGCCATTGTCTGGAACGACGCCGACCAGGGCACCAGCTACACCGAGGAGCCGATCCCGGCGGAGTTGCAGGCGCTGGCGGACGAGTGGCGCGCGCACATGGTCGAGGCTGCCGCCGAAGCCAACGACGATCTGATGAACAAGTACCTCGAAGGCCAGGAACTGACCGTCGAGGAAATCAAGGCCGGCTTGCGCCAGCGCACCCTGGCCAACGAGATCGTTCCCGCGGTGCTGGGCTCCTCGTTCAAGAACAAGGGCGTGCCGCTGGTGCTCGACGCGGTGATCGACTACCTGCCGGCGCCCACGGAAATCCCGGCGATCAATGGCACCGATCCGGACGACGAAGAGAAGCACCTGGAGCGTCACGCCGACGACAGCGAGCCGTTCTCCGCGCTGGCCTTCAAGATCGCCACCGACCCCTTCGTCGGTACGCTGACCTTCGCCCGCGTCTATTCCGGCGTGCTGAGCAGCGGCGACGCGGTGCTCAACTCGGTGAAGACCAAGAAGGAACGCGTCGGCCGGATGGTGCAGATGCACGCCAACCAGCGCGAGGAAATCAAGGAAGTGCGCGCCGGCGACATCGCCGCGTTGATCGGCATGAAGGACGTCACCACGGGCGACACCCTGTGCTCCATCGACAAGCCAATCATCCTCGAACGCATGGACTTCCCTGACCCGGTGATCTCCGTGGCCGTGGAGCCCAAGACCAAGGCCGACCAGGAGAAGATGGGCATCGCCCTGTCCAAGCTGGCCCAGGAAGACCCCTCGTTCCGCGTCAAGACCGACGAGGAAACCGGGCAGACCATCATCTCCGGCATGGGCGAGCTGCACCTGGACATCATCGTCGACCGCATGCGCCGCGAGTTCAACGTCGAGGCCAACATCGGCAAGCCGCAAGTGGCCTACCGCGAGGCGATCCGCAAGAAGTGCGAGATCGAGGGCAAGTTCGTCCGCCAGTCCGGCGGCCGTGGCCAGTTCGGTCACTGCTGGATTCGCTTCGAGCCGGGCGACGAGGGCAAGGATGGGCTGGAGTTCGTCAATGAGGTGGTCGGCGGCGTGATCCCGCGCGAATTCATCCCGGCGATCCAGAAGGGCATCGAGGAACAGATGCAGAACGGCGTGCTCGCCGGCTACCCGCTGATCGGCTTGAAGGCCTCGGTGTTCGACGGCTCCTACCACGACGTCGACTCCAGCGAGATGGCGTTCAAGATCGCCGCGTCCATGGCCACCAAGCAGCTCTCGCAGAAGGGCGGCGCGGTGCTGCTGGAGCCGGTGATGAAGGTCGAGGTGGTGACGCCGGAGGACTACATGGGCGACGTGATGGGCGACCTGAACCGCCGGCGCGGGCTGATCCAGGGTATGGAAGACACACCGGCGGGCAAGGTCATCCGCGCCGAGGTGCCACTGGGCGAGATGTTCGGCTATGCCACCGACGTGCGCTCGATGTCGCAGGGGCGGGCGAGCTATTCGATGGAGTTCACCAAGTACGCCGAAGCGCCGGCGAACATTGCCGAGGCGATTATCAAGAAGGCCCACGGCTGAGGTTTCCCTGAGCCAATGACGGCGCCTGCGGGCGCCGTTTTCGTTGGTGTGGTCCGGTATGACTCTTTTCGTAGGGCGCATAACGCGCCAGCGTTATCCGCCGCATGGCCATCGGCGCATAACCCGTTCCGGGTTATGCGCCCTACGGTGCTGGTGTTTAGCGCCGCATTTGAGTGTTCGGATGTATTGGGTTTCGCCCCCTCGGGCGAGTCACTTTTCCAAACGCCGAAAAGTAACCAAAAGGCTTGCCCCGGACATCCGGTTTTTCGCTTGGGGCGAAAAATGCCCTCGTTGAAGCGAAGTTTCAGGGGCACGCCGCGAAGGGCCATCCCTGGCCCATCGCGGCTCTCGCGGCATCCATGCCGCTCAACCCCTGAAACTCCGCTTCAACGAGGCCTCCTGAACGGGGCACTCGGAGTGTGTGGGCGTTTCTCTGGAAGTCTTCGAGTGCCAAAATCCGATCTTCCCGTGTTGGAGCGGGCCACGCCCGCGATCCGCCGGCAAGGCAGGCGGCCGCTCACTCCGCCAACGGCAACCCAAAGCAGAACATCGCCCCGCACGGCTCGACGTTCTCCGCCCAGATATCCCCGCGATGCCGCGAGACGATGCTCTGGCACAGCGCCAGGCCGATGCCGTTGCCGCTCACCTTCGAGGTGAAGAAGCCATCGAACAGGCGCTCCTTGGTCCCGGCATCGATGCCGGGCCCCTGGTCCAGCACGCACAGCCGCGCGCTGTCGCCGTCGCGCGAAGTACGGATGCGCAGCAGGCGGCGCTCCTCGGGGAGGTTGAGCATCTCTTCGATGGCGTTGAAGGCAAGGTTGAGGATCACCTGGCCGACCAGCACCTTCTCGCAGCTCACCCACAGCGGTTCGTCGCAGCGCTCCAGCTCCACGCGCACGTTGCTTGGCTGGGCTTTCAGACTGATGAAGTACAGCGTCTCGCCCAATAGCTCGTTGAGGTCGATGCGCTGTTCGGCCTGCTCCAGTTTCACCACGTACTCGCGCACGCTCTTGATGATCAGCGAAGCGTGCTCGATCTGTCGCACGGCGCTGTCCAGGCCCCAGGCGGCGGAGGCCTCGGCCTTCTGCTCGCGGTCCAGGCGGATCAGCGCGCCTTCGATGAAGTTGCGCGTCGCCGCCAGCGGCTGGCTGAGTTCGTGGGCGATCGCCAGGGCCATCTCGCCCATGGCGTTGTAGCGCGCCAGGTACTCCAGCTTCTGGTCGCTCTGCCGTTGCGCCTGTGCGGCGCGGACCTGCTCGGTGACGTCGCGGAACAGCAGCAGGTGGCCGACCAGGTCGTCCTCGATCTCGATGTAGCGGCAGGTCGCGTGGTGCCAGCGCCATTCGCCGTCCAGACGTTGCAGCTGATAGCTGACGGAGTACGGCTCGCGGCTGGGCGGCTGCATCGCCAGGTAGTGTTCCAGGCGCGGGCGCGTGGCGCTGTCGCAGCGGCCGAGGAAGTTGTGCGCCAGCCAGTCGTCCTGGCTGCCGCCCAGCAGGGGCAGGGCGGATTCGCTGAGGAAACGCAGGTTGCCGTCGGCATCCAGCACCGCTACGCCTTCGGCGAGGTCCTGCATGAAGGCCTTCAGGCGGCTCTCGAAACGTTGCAGGTCGCGCTCGACCTGCTTCTCCCGGGAGATGTCGCGGAACTGCACCATCAGCACGTCGCGCTCCTGCAGGTGCACGCGGGTGGCGACGGCTTCGGAAAGGATTTCCACACCCTGCTTGGAGCGGTAGCACCACTCGATGGTGCGCTGGCCGGTGCGCGCGGCGCCTTCCAGCCAGCGCAGGCCGACCGAGCGGCGGTACTGCGGGGCCTTGGCGGTCATGTCCGGGGCTTTGAGCGGCACCAGCTCTTCCAGGGTGAAACCGAGCACCGCCAAGGCGGCGTTGTTCGCCCAGAGGATTTCCTTGGTCTGCGCATCGTGAAGGATTACGCACAGCGGCATGGCCTGGAGCAGGGCGAGGAAGTCGTCGGGCCGGGGCTGGAACATCGGGGAGTGGTCTCGGTGGGCAGTGGCGCCTTTATACCTTGCAGCGTAGCGCGATGGGACTGCGGAGTAAGTCGCCGCCGACTAGGGGATTCCCTTAGTCATGGGGCTGCACGCACCAATGGTTGGCCGGGCAGGGCGGTTCATACACTGGCCCCAACGACGACCTGCCCGCATCGAACGGGCCGATGGCCTACACGACCTGTTCCAGGTCTCGCCGAGCGCAGTTCAGGCAAGGCGGAGGCGCGCGAGGAAGCGCAGTTTGCATTTGCAAATGAGCATTCCGAGTGCGCCTCCAACGCAGCCTGAGCAAGCGCAGGCAGACCGGGAGCAGGTCGATAAGAACAAACGGAGATAATGCCATGCTGCGTGCCGCCCTCGCCGAACCGCTCGATGCGGACGGCCGTGCCCTCGAATTCCAGCGCGTACTCGATGAAGTGCGCCAACGCCGCGACGAGTTCGACAGCCGCTCCCACGTTCCCCGCGACATGATCGAACGCTTCCGCGACGTGGGCATCTACCGCGCCGCGACCCCGCGCTGCTTCGGCGGCGACGCGCTGCCGCCGGCCCAGTTCCTGCGCCTGGTCGAACGCATCGCCGAAGCCGACGGCTCCGCTGGCTGGGTGGCCAGCTTCGGCAGCGCCAGCACCTACCTCACCGCGCTGCCGCGTCATACCCTCGCCGAGCTCTATGCCGACGGCCCGGACCTGGTGTTCGCCGGCGGCCTGTTCCCGATCCAGCCGGCCACGCAGGTGGAAGGCGGCTGGCGCGTCAGCGGTACCTGGAAATTCGCCAGTGGCTGCAAGGGGGCCGACGTGCTCGGCGTCGGCATCGGCATCGGCGGTCCGGGCGGCAAGCCGCGCACTGCGCTGCTGCGTGCCAGGGATGTGGAGATCGTCGAGAACTGGAACGTGGTCGGCCTCAAGGGCACCGGCAGTCACGACCTGAAGCTGGACAACGCCTTCGTTGCGGACGACTGGACGTTCATTCGCGGCGGCGAATCGAACATCGACGAACCGCTGTACCGCTATCCGACTATCGCCTACGCCGCCCAGGTGCTGGCCGTGGTCAACCTCGGCCTGGCCCGTGCAGCGCTGGACGAAATCACCCGCATGGCGTCCTCCAGTGGCGTGACCGGCGCGCCCAAGCTTGGCGACCGCGCCTATGTACGCATCGAGATCGGCAAGGCCGAGGCTGAGCTGCAGGCCGCGCGCGGCTTCTTCTACGACGCCACCGAGACTGTCTGGGACTCCATCCTCGCCGGCAACGCCGTCAGCCCCGAGCAGGTCAGCCAGCTGCGCCTGGCCGCCGTGCACGTGTCCCGCGCCGGCGCCGACGTGGTACGCCGCGCCTACAGCCTGGCCGGCACCACGGCGATCTACCTGAACCACCCGCTGCAGCGCTACCTGCGCGACGCCATGGTGGTGACCCAGCACGCCTTCCTCAGCGATGGCATGTACGACGGCGCCGGTGCGGTGCTGCTCGATGTGCCGCCGTTCCCCGGATACATCTGATTCAAACCCATAAGAACAAGGACTCGAAGCATGACCCGTCCGACCACCGAACCCTTGCGCGTACTGTTCTGCATCGGCATCGCCCAGCCGTTCTTCGACCTGCCCACCGGTGAAGGCATCACCGTGTGGAAAGGCTTCTCGCAAATGATGAGCGACCTCGGCGCGCTGCCGGGCATGAACGTGCTCGGCGTGCTGGATGACGACCGCCTGATGGTCGGCCCGTCCACCACTTCGCCGTGGACCGTCTACATCATGGCCGACGTGGATTGCCACCAGACCGTGATCGACGCCTGCAACCTGTTCCGCACCACGCCGGTGGGCGAGTACAGCCTGTGGAAGTACGCCAAGGTCGAGGCGCGCATCGGCCGCCCGCTGACCATCCCCGAAGCCGCGCGGACCTGAGCCATGAACAGCCTGAGCATGGCCGAGCTGAACCGCCGCCTGGAGGTCCTCGAAGGGGAAAGCCAGGTGCGTCGGTTGATGGCCCGCTACATGGACCTCTGCGACGTGCCGCACGCGCCGGTGGCGATGAGCGAGCTGGCCGAACTGTTCAGCGAGGACGCGGTGTGGGAGGGCATCGGCACTTCCACCGCGCAGACCTTCGGCCATCACCAGGGCCGCGAGGCGATCGCCGCGTTCGTCTTCGGCTACCTGCCGCCGTCGCCGCACTTCACGCTGAACCTGCATTTCCTCACCAGCGAGTCGATCCGCGTCGACGGCCGCACCGCGCGCGGGCAATGGATCATGCAGCAGCTCTCGACCTATGCCGAGGGCCACACCGAGCTGTTCGGCACGCGGCTGGACATCGATTTCCGCGAGATCGACGGGCGCTGGCAGATCAGCCATTTCCGCACGCAGCGCCTGTCGCAACGCGCGCTGGGTGGTGCAGGGGAGGGCCGTTCGTGAGCACTTTCGTCAGCGAATTCATTCTCGGCGGCGACGGCAAGCGCGTCGCGGTCAAGGACAGCATCGACATCGCCGGCCATCCGACCCGTTGCGGCACCCGCGCACTGGCCGATGCCGCGCCGGCCGAACGCAACGCCTTCGTGGTCGACGCCGTGCTGAACGCCGGCTGGCAGATCGTCGGCAAGACCAATCTTCACGAACTGGCCTTCGGCGTCACCGGCATCAATGACTGGACCGGCACGCCGGTCAACCCGATGGCGCCGGACCGCGTACCCGGCGGCTCGTCCAGTGGCTCCGCGTCCGCCGTGGCGGCGGGCCTGGCGGATATCGCTTTGGGTACCGATACCGGCGGGTCGGTCCGTGTACCGGCGGCCTGCTGTGGTATCGCCGGGCTGAAGCCGACCTTCGGCCGTGTCAGCCGCGACGGCGTCCATCCGGCGCAGAGCAGCCTGGATTGCGTCGGCCCATTCGCCGCCAACATGGCCGACCTGATCGCCGCCATGCAGGTCATCTGCCCCGGTTTCGGCGACGTGCAGCTGCCGGGCGAGGGCGCCCGCGTGGCCTTCCTCGAAGTGCCGTCCGCGCCGCACATCCAGGCTTGCCTGGGCGCCGCCGCCGACCGTGCCGGCTGGCGCCGCAGCCACCTGTTCCTCGGCGAGTTCGAGGCGGCCTTCCAGGCCGGGCTGGTGGTGATCAATCACGAAAACTGGGCCGCCTATGCGGCGCTGACCGGCAAGGGCCTGATCGGCGCCGATGTCGAGCAGCGCCTGCTGCTGGCCAGCCGCACCACCGACGCCGAGCGCGCCGAGGCGGAGAAAGTGCGCGAGCACTTCACCCGTGCCATCGACGCCGCGCTGGAGGACTTCGAAGTGCTCTTGCTGCCGACCATGCCCGACCTGCCGCCGCTGCTCAGCGATGCGCGCAACGGCAAATCGGTGGCCGGCATGACGCCCCTGGTGCGGCCTTTCAACCTCAGCGGACACCCGGCGCTGACCGTGCCGGTGGACCTGGATTGCGGCGGGCTGAAAGTCGGCCTGCAGATCGTCGGCCGCAAGGGCGACGACGAACGCGTATGCGCCTTCGGTGCGCAACTCGAACACAGCCTGGCCGCCACGCGGCCTGCGCAAAAACATAAGAAATCGGCATGAGGAGATGGGCATGAGCGCTCACGAATACCGGCTGATCGCCCGGTCGCGCAGCGTCGAAGAGCTGGTCGGCGACGACCGCGTCGATGTCTCGCTGTACAACGACCCGCAACTGTTCGAAGCGGAGATGGACAAGATCTTCTACCGCACCTGGGTGTGGGTCGCCCACGAAAGCGAAGTGCGCAACGCCGGTGACTTCAAGACCACCAGCGTCGGCCGCCGCCCGGTGATCGTGGTGCGCGACAAGAAGGGCAACATCAACGTCCTGGAAAACCGCTGCCGCCACCGTGGCGCCACCGTCTGCGAGAAGCACAAGGGCAACGCCACCGGCTTCACCTGCCCGTACCACAGCTGGTCCTACGCGCTGGACGGCAAGCTGCGCGCGCTGCCGTATCCGGACGGCTACGAGGACATCCTCGACAAGTCCGAGCTGCCGCTGACCAGCCTGCGCGTGGAAAGCTACGCCGGCATGGTGTTCGCCACCTACAACGACGAGATCGAGCCGCTGGAAGACTTCCTCGGCGGGGCCAAGCACTGGATGGACCTGTTCATGAAGCAGGGCGCCGGCTACCCGATCAAGACCCAGGGCGAACACAAGTTCACCTTCCGCGGTAACTGGAAGATCCAGCTGGAGAACACCACCGACGGCTACCACTTCCCCATCGTGCACAAGTCGTTCATGTCCTCGGTGGATGAAGAGACCGAGGAAATGCTCTCGTTCATGAGCGACGAGCAGGCGGTGACCCACGCCCTGGGCAACGGCCACAGCGTGATGGTGATGGTCCCCGAGCACGTCGACCTCGACCACGACGACGGCACCGAGCAGCTCCAGGAGCGCTTCGCCCACGTCACCGCGGAACTGTCGAAAACCATGGAGCCTGCCCAGGTGCGCCGCATCGTCCGCTCGCTGCACGGAGCCGGCTTCAACCTCAACCTGTTCCCCAACGTGGCCATGTCCATGTCGTTCTTCCGCGTGCTGCGGCCGATCTCCGTCACCGAGACCGAGATTCGCCACGTCGCCCTCGGTATGGACGGCGGCCCGGAGATCGCCAACCGCGAGCGCATGCGCATCCACGAGCACTTCCAGGGTCCGTTCGGCTTCGGCAGCCCGGATGATGCCGAGGCCTGGGACCGCGTGCAGCGTGGCTCCTACGCCGGCGTCGACGCGCCGATCCTGGTCAACCGCGGCCTGAACCGTGAAGTGGTCGCCGAGAACGGCGACAAGGTCTCCCACGCCACCGACGAAGGCGGCATGCGCGAGGCGTACCAGATGTGGAAAAGGATGATGAGCCAATGAGCAACGACACCCTGAACGGCTTCTCCGGCCCGCTGGCCAAGGCCATCGAATTCGTCTGGCGCGAGGCCGAACTGCTGGACCGCAAGGACTACGCACAGTGGTCGCAGCTGTGGAGCGAGGACGGCATCTACGTGGTGCCGATCGACGCCGAGGGCGACGACTTCGCCGCCAGCCTGAACTACGTCTTCGACGACGCGCGCATGCGCGCCCTGCGCATCGAACGCCTCACCGGCGGCCATTCGCCGTCGGCGGTGGACGCGGCGAAGACCGTGCGCACCGTCTCGCGATTCACCCTGGTGGAAGCGGCGGGCGATGTGGTCGAGGTGAATTCGGCGCAGGTGCTCTACGCCTACAAGCGTGGCGTGGCGACGCCGTTCATTGCCGACCTGAACCACCGCATTCGCTTCACCGACGGGCAAGCCCGCCTGGAGCGCAAGGTGATCCGCCTGATCAACGCCGAAGACGCGCTCAACGCGCTCGGCTTCCTGCTCTGAGGGCCGCGCCATGCAACGAGTAGCCCTGGTAACTGGCGCCGCACGCGGGCTCGGCGAAGTCATCGCGCGCCGCCTGCATGCCGCCGGCCTGCGCGTGGCGCTGGCCGATCTCAACGAGGAGGCTGTGCAGCGCCTGGCCGACGAGCTGGACCCGGAAGGCCAGACAGCTCTCGGCTTGAAGCTGGATGCGCGGGAGAAGGCTGACTTCGAACGCGCCCGCGACGTGCTCACCGAACGCTGGGGCGGCACCGACATCCTGGTGAACAACGCCGGGATGTCCAAGGTTGCCGCGCTGATGGAGATCAGCCCGGAGGACTTCGACGCCTCCATGGCGGTAAACCTGCGCGGCACTTTCGTCGCCTGCCAGGTGTTCGGCACGCACTTCGCGGCACGCGGTTTCGGCCGCATCGTCAACATTGCCTCGCTGGCCGGGCAGAACGGCGGCACCGCCACCGGCGGCCACTACGCTGCAGCCAAGGGCGGCGTGGCGACCCTGACCAAGGTGTTCGCCCGCGAACTTTCGGCGCAGGGCGTGACCGTCAACGCCATCTCGCCGGGGCCGCTGGATTTGCCGGTGGTCTACGAAAGCGTCGCGCCCGAGCGCCTGGAACAGATCCTCAAGACCATCCCCGCCGGCCGCCTGGGCGATCCGACCTTCATCGCCGACAGCGTGCTGTTGCTGTGTGCGGAGAATGCCGGGTCGGTGACGGGCGCCTGCTGGGATATCAATGGTGGGTTGTTCATGCGCTGAGGTTTGGGCTGGGCGGACGGCGGATAATGCTGCGCGTTATGCGCCCTACGCTTGGCCTGAGCTGAGCTGAGCTGAGCTGAGCTCAGGGCACCAGGAGTCCCTCACCCTAACCCTCTCCCGGAGGGAGAGGGGACCGCTCGGAGCAGGATGGAACCGTGGTATCAGCCGGTACGTTCTGCTCCCTCTCCCTCTGGGAGAGGGCTGGGGGGGAGGGCATTGCCCTCGCTCCGACATCAAACCGAAAACCCGTGCGCTCGTGAAAAAGAGGCCGGAAAGGGGCCACAGAGCCCGCAATCAACGCCTTGCAGGTAACGCCATGATGAAGGTCAGAATCGAAAGGATCGTCGAGGAAGCGCAGGACATCCGTTCCCTGCGTCTCGTACGTTGTGATGGCCAGCCGTTCGACGCCTATGAGCCCGGCGCCCACGTCGACGTCACCGGACCCACCGGGGTGACGCGCCAGTACTCGCTGTGCAGCCCGCCGGACGACTGCACCGCCTACCTGGTGGCGGTGAAGAAGGAGGGCGCGTCCCGTGGCGGCTCCAGTGCCCTGCACGACGTGCAGGAAGGCGCGGAGCTGGAAATCGGCGCGCCGCGCAACCTGTTCCGCCTGGCAGCGGAAGCCCGCGAGCACGTGCTGTTTGCTGCGGGCATCGGTGTCACACCGCTGCTGAGCATGGCCTACCGGCTGAACGCCAAGGGCGAGCCGTATCGTCTGCATTACTTCGCCCGGTCCGCCGAGCATGCGGCCTTTGTCGAGCTGCTGGCCAGCGAGGCGTTCACCGGCAAGGTCGAGCTGCATTACGGTGTCGAGCCTGCTGACCTCGACAGCGTGCTGGGCGAGTGCCTTGCGCGTGCGCCGCAGCAGGCCCACGTCTACACCTGCGGCCCGGCGCCGTTCATGAACAAGGTGGTGGAGATCGCCGCGCGCAGCCGCCCGGAAGATGCCATTCACCTGGAGCACTTCCAGGCCGACCCAGCCGCCAACGCGGCGCCGGCCGGCTCCTTCGAAGTGGAACTGGCCAGCTCAGGCGTGGTGCTTCACGTACCGGCGGACTCGACGCTGGTGGACGTGCTGCAGGCCCATGGCTGCGACATCGATACCGAGTGCCGCGAAGGCATCTGCGGCACCTGCATCGTCGAAGTGCTGGAGGGCGAGCCGGAGCACCGCGACAACTGCCTGTCGAACAAGGAGAAGGCCTCCAACAAGCAGATCTGCGCCTGCGTTTCGCGGGCCCGGTCGGCGCGGTTGGTGCTGGACCTGTAACGCAGATCGCTCGGCGTAGGATGGCGTGGAGCGAAGCGATACCCATCAATCTGCGCGCCAGCAGCATGGGTATCGCTGCGCTCCACCCATCCTACGGACATGGATCATGTAGGAGCGAGCTTGCTCGCGAACCCCCTTGATGCCGGTGCCGCAGGGATGCTCCGTTCGCGAGCAAGCTCGCTCCTACAAAATCAGGTCGGCGCGCGGTGGCAGCGCTGGCAATTCGTCTGGCAGGCAGCGACACTCGCGCGCCGCCGGCGCTTGCTAGCCTGCGGCGATAGTCCCCCGTTCGGAGTCCCCCATGCCTGCGCTGATCGCGCGCCTGGCGCTCGGCTGCCTGCTGCCGGTCGCCATCCTGCTCGGCCTCGGCGCCATGCCGGGGCTCGGCTATGCCTGGGATTTCGCCAACGCTGCCGGGTTGCTCGGCGCCTGCCTGCTGGGGCTGCTGTTCGTCATCGGCGGCCGCCCCCAGCCGCGCCCGCTCTATGAAGGCAAGTTCTTCCTGCGCCTGCATCGCGACCTGGGCTTCGCCGCCATCGCGTTGCTGCTGGTGCACATCGTCGTGTTGCTGGTCGATGAGCCGTTGCTGATCGAGGACCTGCTTCCCTCCGCGCCGGGATACATGTTGGCCGGGCTGGCGTCGGCCATCCTGATGCTGGTGCTGGCGATTTCCAGTCTGAATCGCGTGCGTCCGCGCTGGAGCAGCCATGCGGCGTCGTTCCGTCGCTGGCACTACGGTGGCAGCCTGCTCGCCCTGTTGCTGATGGCCGTGCACGTGCTTGGCGCGGGTTACTACAGCGCAGGAGTCTGGAAGAGCGCGTTGCTGATAGCTCTGATGCTGGTGGCCGCCGCCTGGCCACGCCTGCCCAGACCAGCCAATGGCCTCAGCGGACGCAAGCGCAACACCGCCCAGCGCGCCACCTGGTTCGCACTGGCAGCCAGCGGGGTGATCCTCGGAGTGTCGGTGCTCTACAGTTTGTTGGCGAATGTGGAGCTGCCGTTGTGAAGCGCACCTGGATCGGTCTTTCCGTCGCCGCCGTCTTGCTGCTGTCATCGGGGGCGTGGTTCGCCCATGAGCACTGGCAGCGAAGCCGCCCGCTGATGCCGCTGGCGTTCCCCCATGAGCCGCACGCTTCGGTGAACTGCATCACCTGCCACCACGACTACAAGGATCAGTCGCCTTCGATTTCCGGCAACCGCACCTGCATTCTCTGCCACAAGCAGAGCCCGGCGCTGGCCGTGCGAATCGAGGCGGATTTCCATCAGTTCTGCCAGAGCTGCCATCTCGAACGCTTGCAGGCTTTCCACGACAGCGGGCCGGTGCGCAGCTGCCAGGCGTGCCACCGCAATACTACGGAAATGCCGAACCTGTAGGAGCGAGCTTGCTCGCGAACCCGCCTCACGCCGAAGCTGCTGAAGAGTCTGCTCGCGAGCAAGGACTAGGCATCCCCCTCGGTCCTACAAGAGAAGTTGCAGCACCGACGGAGAAAGCCCGGCGGAGTGCCGGGCTTTTTATCAGCTGCGATAGAGCACCGGCCGCCGCAGGTGCACATAGCTGTACCCCTCGCGCGCCAGGGCGATGCGCTGCGGGTCCAGTTCGGCCACCAGCAATTCCTCGCTGTGCTTGGCCTTGGTCAGCACCTGGCCATCCGGGGCGACGATGCTGCTCAGCCCGCAGTACTCGATTTCGCCCTCGCTGCCGACGTAGTTGGCGTAGGCGAGGAACACCTGGTTCTCGTAGGCGCGGGTCGGCACCAGCACCTGGGCGACGAATTCGTAGGGGTGCATGTTGGCGGTGGGCACCAGCACCAGGTCGGCGCCGGCCAGGGCAAGGGTGCGCACGGCTTCGGGGAATTCCACGTCGAAGCAGATCAGCAGGCCGATCTTCCAGCCGTCCAGCTCGAAGATCGCCGGCGGCTCGTCGGAGGCGCTGAACTGGCTGCGGTCGAGATCGCCGTAGAGGTGGGTCTTGCGGTAGTTGGCGCGGCGTTCGCCCTGGCGGTCGATCAGTTGCACGCTGTTGAAGATGGCGCCGTTGGCGCCACGTTCGGGGTAGCCGTAGAGGATGCCGAGCTTGTGCTCACGGGCGATCTCGGCGATGCGCAGGGCGGACGAGCCGTCGCAGCTTTCCGCCAGCTCCGCGACACGCTTGGCGCCGATGTTGTAGCCGGACAGGAACATCTCCGGCAGGACCAGCAGGTCTGCGCCGTTCTGCACCGCCTGCCGCGCTGCCTGTTCCAGACGCTGCAGGTTGCCGGCGACGTCTTCGGGGCCGGGAGGGCACTGGTAGAGGGCGAGGTACATGAGGGTCTCCTTGAAAAAAGCACGAGCGGGTCAGGCAGTTTGCACCCGATCCCACTCGTGCGCGAGGCAGTTTTTGTCAGCCGGGCTTCAGTCCGGCAGCGCCATCGGGCCCAGCTCGGCGAAGCGATCGCCAGGGCCGGGGTTCTCCGGATGAGTCGCGCCGCCGAAGTGCTTCATGATGCCCCACACGGCGTTCAGCGAGGTCTGCACCGCGCCTTCCACCCAGGCCGGGGTCCAGGACACATCGTCGCCGGCGATGAAGATGCCGCGCTGTTCGGCGGGCATGTCGTCCTGCATGAAGTGCGCGTACATGCGCTGGTTGTAGCGGTAGTGGCCCGGCAGCGCGCCCTTGAAGGCGCCGAGGAAGTGCGGGTCGGCCTCCCAGGACACGGTGATCGGATTGCCGATGATGTGCCCGGCGATGTCGACCTTCGGGTAGACCTTCTTCAGCGCGTCCAGGGCCAACTGCACGCGCTTCTCCACCGGGTGAGGGAGCATCTTCATGGCGTCGCTCATCCAGGAGTAGGACAGGCAGATCACCCCGGGTTTGTCGTCCCCGTTGTCGAACAGGTAGGTGCCGCGGGTCAGGCGGTCGGTGAGGGTCATGCTCATCACGTCGCGGCCGGTCTGCGGGTCCTTGTCCTTCCAGAACGGCCGGTCGACCATCACGAAGGTCTTCGAGGACTGCATGTAGCGGGTGCGGTCCAGGGCCATCCACATCTTCTGCGAGAACAGCGCTTCCTCGCATTCGATCTGGGTGGTCAGCAGCCAGGTCTGGCAGGTCGCCAGGACGGCCGCGTAGTGGCGGGTATCGCCCCAGTAGTCGGTGACGGCGAAGGTGCCATCGGTGGCACGGGCGATCTTCTTCACGCCCGGGCGCGGCGCGCCGTTGTGCAGCGAGGCCAGGGAGGTGCCGGCTGGCCAGTGCGCGCAGTTTTCCGGTACGTGGCTCCAGATGCCGCGCGGCACCTGCTCGACGCCGCCCACCACCAGGTGCTGGTGGTCGTCGCAGTTGGTCATCACCACGCGGAAGATCTCCAGCATGGAGTTGGGGAAGTCCGAGTCCCAGCCGCCGGTGCCGAAGCCGACCTGGCCGAAGATTTCGCGGTGCTGGAAGGACAGCCGGGAGAAGGCCTTGGAGCTGGCGACGAAGTCGTAGAAGGTGCGGTCGTCCCACTTGGGCACCAGCTCGTCCCACAGGGCCTTGAGCTTGACCGTGTCGCGCTCGCGGATGGCGTCCTGGATCTCGGAGAAGCGCGCGCCGTCTTCCAGCGCGTCGGCCCAGGCCTGGGCGACTTCGCGGAAGATTTCCGGCAGGTCGTCGATCTTCTCCGCGTAGTGGCTGGTGCCTTCCAGGTCGACCACGGTGCTGCCCGACGCCGGGGTCAGCGGGTTGGGGAAGGGTCTGGTTTCCAGGCCGAGCTTGTCGACGTAGTGGTAGAAGGCGGTGCTGGACACCGGGAAGCGCATGCCGCCCAGCTCGGCGATGATCCCGTCGGCGCCTTCGAAGGTCTCCGAGCGCAGGCGACCGCCCATCTTCGAAGCTTCGTAGACCACGGGCTTCAGGCCCATCTTCATCAGTTCGTAGGCCGCCACCAGCCCGGAGATGCCGGCGCCGACGATGGCCACTTCCTGGCCGTGTTTATCGGCCGGGATGCTGCCCAGGCCGGCGGGGTGCTCGATCCAGTCGTCGAAGGCGAAGGGGAAGTCCGGGCCGAAGATGGTCACCGGTTTCTTGCCGGGGGTCTGGGGATGGCGGTTCTTGTGCATTGGAATCTCCCGGTTATCAGTCTGCCGGTCTGTCTCGACCAGCTTGGCAAGGCATTGCGTGGCCCGCAGGAGCCAGTCGATGAGCGGCGCGCGGGCAAAGAAATGGCGAGCTGGTGGGCTCGCCTTGACGATCACTATTGCAAAGCTTGTCGTTGAAATGAATCCGGCAATCTGCAAGATTGGCGAAAGCTTTCAGGCAGATTGATCAATCCAATGAGCAATATGACGAAAAACGCCGATGCGGCCTTGTTGAACCTGTTGCGCGCCAATGCCCGCGAGTCGATTTCCGAGCTGGCGCGCAAGCTGGGGGTTTCCCGCTCCACGGTGCAGAGCCGTATCGAGCGGTTGGAGCAGCAGGGGATCATCAGCGGCTATTCGATCAAGGTATCGGACAGCTACGCCCAGTCGCTGGTGCGCGCCCACGTGCTGGTGACGGCGCTGCCCAAGCTGTCGCACCAGGTGGTGCAGGCGTTGGAGAAGATCATCGAGGTGAAGACACTGCACTCGGTGAGCGGCAACTTCGACATGATCGTGATCGTCGAGGCGCTGTCGATCCGCGACCTGGACGCCGTGCTGGACCGCATCGGCGCGCTGGATGGGGTGGAGCGGACGATGTCGTCGATCATTCTGTCGACGCGGATCGATCGGTGAGAAGGGTGCAATCCTGTAGGTTACGGATTACTCGTGCCAGATCTCCCTCTCCCTTTAGGGAGAGGGCGGGGGGAGAGGGTATGCCCAGCCGCAGAGCTCGGGCGGAGATGGCTTACATCCGGGCTCAGCCCAGCTCTTCTTCCAGCGCCAACAGCTCTTCCACCCGCTGGCGGCGGCGGATCAGCCTGGCTTCGGTGCCTTCCAGCAGCACTTCGGCGATCAGCGGGCGACTGTTGTAGTTCGACGACATGGACGCGCCGTACGCGCCGGTGTCCTCGATCAGCAGCAGGTCGCCGACCTGGGTGCGCGGCAGGGCGCGGGGGATGACCACGCCGCCGTCACCCTGGGTGAACACGTCGCCGGACTCGCACAGCGGGCCGGCCACCACGGTGTCGATCACCTCGCGGCTGGCCACGTCGCCGGCCAGCACGCGGATGCCGTGGTAGCTGCCGTACATGGACGGGCGCATCAGCTCGTTGAAGCCTGCGTCTACCAGTACGAAGTGGTTGCGGCCGGCGTCCTTGGTGGCGCGCACTTCGCTGAGCAGGCAGCCGGACTGGGCGACCAGGTAGCGGCCCGGTTCGATCTCCAGGTGCAGCGAGTGGCCGACCACGGCCTCGGCGGCCTTGCGCGCCTTGTCCCACAGCTGGAAGTAGTGTGCGGTGTCCACTTCCGGGTCGCCGGCGTGGTAGGGGATAGAGAGGCCGCCGCCGGCGGAGATGCCCGACAGGTCGTGGCCGGCGTCCTTCACCTGCTGCACCAGGCCGAGCATGGCTTCGCCGACCTGGGCCAGGTGACCGTAGTCCACGCCCGAGCCGATGTGCATGTGCAGGCCGACCAGGCGCAGGCCGCGTTCGCGGATCACGTCCAGGGCGGCGCGCAGGTCGCTGTGCCAGATACCGTGCTTGGAGTGCTCGCCGCCAGTGTTGGTCTTGTTGCTGTGGCCGTGGCCGAAACCGGGGTTGATGCGCAGCCACACCGGGTGGCCGGGAGCGACTTCGCCCAGCTGGCGGAGCATGTCGATGGAGCCGGCGTTCACCGGGATGCCGTGCTCGACCACGGTTTCCAGGGTGGTGCGGTCCAGCAGGTCGGCGGTGAAGACGATCTCGGATTCATCCTCGCGGCACGAATAGCCGGCGGCCAGGGCGCGCAGCAGTTCGCCCTGGGAGACAGCGTCGACTTTCACGCCCTGTTCGCGCATCAGGCGCAGGATGTGCAGGTTGGAGCAGGCCTTCTGGGCGAAGCGGATGATGTCGAAGCTCTTCAGACGCTCGATCTGACCGCGGATGGTGGCGGCGTCGTAGATCCACAGCGGGGTGCCGAATTGCAGGGCGAGCTGTTCGGCGCGGGGCAGGGCGAGGAAAGTCATGAATGGGCTCCGAATATAGATGGCGCTAGTCTACCGGGCCTTTGATTGGCTGAATAATGCCGCTTGTTATTCAATCAATTCATTTTTGATATAGGGTGCAGCCCACACCGGCTTCGCGCAGGCGCTGTACCAGCACGCCCGCTTCTGCCTGGAGTGCCGCGACGAAGCGCTCGCGCAGCGGGGTAGCAGGGCGATACAGCGGCTTCGCCACGCTCACCTGGAATGGCAGCGAGAAGGCCAGCGGCCGCAGCTGGATGCCCTGGCCCTGGAACATCAGCGCGGTGATCGGGTTGACCACGGCCAGGCCCAAACCGGCGCGGACCATGCTGCACACCGAGACGGCGCTGTGGGTTTCCACCTGCATCTGCCGTTGCACGCCGACGCCGAGGAACACGGCGTCGATCAGGTGCCGGTAGCGGTCGCTGGTGGCCAGACTGACGAAGGGCAGGCCGGCGAAATCCGCCGTCTCCAGGCGCTCGCGGGCCAGCAGCGGATGGCCGTCTGGAAGGATGCATACTTCGTCCACCGCCAGCAGCGGCTGCAATTCGGTGCCGCGCGGGGCGTCGTCGTTCTCGATCAGGCCGATATCGTGGTGCTGGGCGCTGAGGGCTTCCTCCAGGTGTGGCGATTCCAGGGCCGCCACTTCCAGGCTGATGGCCGGGTTCTCCCGGCTGAAGCGCTTGCAGGCTTCCGGCAGCAGCGCCTGGGACAGCGCCGGCAGGCAACCGATGGAGAACTTGCCCTCGGCGAACTGCCCCAGGCTGTCGGCGAAGGCGACGATGCGGTCGAGTCCGGTGAAGGAGCGCTCCACCTCCTCGAACAGCATCAACGCCCGCGCCGTCGGCGCCAGCCGCCCGCGCTCGCGCAGGAACAGCTCGAAGCCGACCAGTTGCTCGAGCCGAGCCAGTTCGCGGCTGACGGTGGGCTGGCTGGTATGCAGGAACGTTGCTGCGCGGGTGACGCTGCCGGTGGTCATGACCGCGCGGAAGACTTCGATGTGGCGGAGGGTGATCATGCTCGGGGCCGGAGAAAGGAATGGCGGCAGCGTAAGGCGTCTGCGCGGTCTCGGCAAATCAGCCGGGGTTGTGTAGTGTCGGGGCGTCATGCAAAGGAGCGACAAGGCTGATGGACGGCGAACAATCCGTGCGCGCTGAGCCAGGGCTGGTCCGGCTGGCGTGCTGGGTTTTTCTAGGGGCTGTGCTGGCTATTGCGCTAGGCGCGTCCAGCATGGCGCTGACGATGTACCTGGTCATGGGCAGCGATATCTGGGCGCTGAGCGATTATGGCCGGTTCCACGCCATCTTCGATCCCGCTCTCGTGTGCGGTGCGTTGTTCGCACTGGGGCAGATCTTCTGGCTGATGCTCCGCAGCCGTCGCGCCCGCGTGGTGCTGGTGCTGTTCTACGCGCCGCTGGCGCTGCTCGTTTGGGCGGGGTTCACCGGCCCTTACCTGTTCTCGCTGTCGGTGGGGGAGCTGGTCATCTACCTCCTGGGAGGATGAGCGCTCTTGGTAGGAAGGGTGGAGCGCAGCGATACCCATGCGGATGGTGCTCGGAATTGGTGGGTATCGCTTCGCTCCACGCCCTCCTACGAAGCTGCATTCCTGTGAGATGGGTTCTGCAGGCTCAGTGGAAGTCACGACTCCGCACATCCAACCCCTCCAGCAGTCTACTCAAATCCGTCAACCGCCCGGCGATCACATGGCGCACGCCGTCCTTGGCTTCCAGGGTGCCGTCCACCTGCATCAGGCGGGCGCTGAGGAAGGGGCGGCGCTGCTGTTCGGCGAGGTCGCGCCAGACGATCACGTTGATCATGCCGAACTCGTCCTCCAGGGTGACGAAGGTGACGCCGCTGGCGGTGCCGGGGCGTTGGCGGCCGACGACCAGGCCGGCGACGCGCACTGGGCGGTCGGCTTCGAGCTTGAGCAGGTCCCGCGAGCTGCGGCAGCGGCGGGCCTTGAGGGAGCCGCGCAGCAGGGTCAATGGGTGCGGGCCGAGGGTGGTGCCCAGGGTCGCGTAGTCGGTCAGCAGGTCTTCGCCGCGGCTGGGCAGCGGCAGGCTGACCGGCGCTTCCTCGGTGACCTGGCCGGCGAACAGCGGCAACTGCGGCTCGACCCCGGCAATCGCCCAGCGCGCCTTGTGCCGGTGGCCGGCGAGGCCGCGCAGGGCGCCGGCGTCGGCCAGCTGTTCACGGGCACGGTGGTCCAGATGGGCACGCAGGCAGAGGTCGGCGACGTCGACGAAGGGACGTAGTTCGCGCGCCTGGGCGATGGTGTTGGCGACATCCTCGCGTAGCCCACGCACCAGACGCAGGCCAAGGCGGATTGCCGGCTGGCGTTCGGCGATGGGTTCCAGGGTGCAGTCCCAGTGGCTGTGGCGTACGTCCACCGGGCGGATATCCAGGCCGTGGCGGCGGGCGTCCTGCAACAGTTGGTCGGGGCTGTAGAAACCCATGGGCCAACTGTTGATGAGGGCGCAGGTGAAGGCCGCCGGTTCGTGGCATTTCAGCCAGCAGCTGGCGTAGGTGAGCAGGGCGAAGCTGGCGGCGTGGGATTCGGGGAAGCCATAGCTGCCGAAACCCTTGATCTGCTCGAAGATGCGGGCGATGTATTCCTGCTTGTAGCCCTTGGCGGTCATGCGTTCGAACAGTTTCTTGCGGTGCGGCTCAAGCCCGCCGTGGCGTTTCCAGGCGGCCATGGAGCGGCGCAGGTGATCGGCTTCGCCGGGCGTGTACTCGGCGGCGATGATCGCCAGTTGCATTACCTGCTCCTGGAACAGCGGCACGCCGAGGGTGCGCTCGAACACCGGCTTGAGCTCCTCGGAGGGGTAGACGACCGGCTCTTCCTTGTTCCGCCGCCGCAGGTACGGATGCACCATGTCGCCCTGGATCGGGCCGGGGCGGACAATGGCCACTTCGATCACCAGGTCGTAGAAGGTCTCGGGCTTGAGGCGCGGCAGCATGGCCATCTGCGCGCGGGATTCGATCTGGAACACGCCCACGGTGTCGGCGCGGCTGATCATTTCATAGGTCTTTTTGCACTCCTGGGGCAGCGAAGCGAGGGTGTAGCGTTCCCCGCGATAACGCTCGATCAGGTCGAAGCAGCGGCGCAGGGCGCTGAGCATGCCGAGGGCGAGCACATCGACCTTGAGCAGCCCCACCGCGTCGAGGTCGTCCTTGTCCCACTGGATCAGGGTGCGCTCGGGCATGGCGGCGTTTTCCACCGGTACCAGGGTTTCCAGCGGCTGCTGGGAGATCACGAAGCCGCCGGGGTGCTGCGACAGGTGCCGGGGGAAGCCGACCAACTGGCCGGTCAGCGCCAGCACGCGTCGCAGGATAGGGCTCTCCGGGTCGAAGCCGGCTTCCAGCAGGCGCTCGGGCGGCGGCGCTTCGCGGCTCCAGGCGCCGCAGCAGTCGGCCAGCGCGCCGACCTGGTCCGGCGGCAATCCCAGCGCCTTGGCCACGTCGCGCACCGCGCCGGCGCCGCGGTAGGTGCTGGCCACGGCGGTGAGCGCAGCGCGCGTGCGGCCATAGCGGCGGAATACGTACTGGATGACTTCCTCGCGGCGGTCGTGCTCGAAGTCGACGTCAATGTCTGGCGGTTCATTGCGTTCGCGGGAGATGAAGCGTTCGAACAGCAGGTGTACGTGTTCGCGGGTCGGGTCCAGCTCGGTGATGCCAAGGGCGAAGCAGACCACCGAGTTGGCCGCCGAGCCGCGTCCCTGGCAGAGAATGCTCTGGCTGCGGGCAAAGGCGACGATGTCGTAGACCGTGAGGAAGTAGCTGTCGTACTCAAGCTCGGCGATCAGCGCAAGTTCATCCTCGACACGCTGGCGGACGGCGGCATCGGCGCCGTCTTTCCAGCGGCACAGGATGCCTTCCTCGGTCTTCTCCCGCAGCCAGGTGGTGGGCGTGTGACCTTCGGGCACCAGCTCGCGCGGGTACTGATAATCCAGTTGACCGAGATCGAAGGTGCAACGCTCGGCAATCTTCAAAGTCTCCGCCAGCAAATCGTCCGGATAGATCGCCGCCAGCGCCTCCCTCGGCCGCAAATGCCGCTCGCCGTTGGGATAGAGATACTGGCCGGCCTCGTGCACCGGCAGGTGCTGGCGGATGGCGGTCATGCAGTCCTGCAGGGCGCGGCGGCCGCGGATATGCATGTGCACGTCGCCGCAGGCCACGGCGGGGATGGCCAGGCGCGCGGCCTGTTCGCGCAGGCGATGCAGCTTGCCGGCGTCGTCCGGGCCCTTGTGCAGCTCGACGCCCAGCCACAGGCGCTCGGGGAAGCGTTCGCGCAGCCACAGGCCGTCCTGATCCTGGTCGTCTCGCGGCAGCCAGATCGCCAGCAGGTAGTCGAGGTTGCCGTCGAAGTCCGCGCGTACCAGGCGGTAGCTGCCTTTCTCGGCGCGGCGCCGGGCGTGGGTGAGCAGGCGGCAGAGGTTTTCGTAGCCAGCGAGGTTCTCCGCCAGCAGCACCAGTTTCGGGCCCTGCTCGATGTTCAGTTCGCTGCCGGTGATCAGGGGAATCTCGGTTTCCTTCGAGGCCTGCCAGGCGCGGACGATGCCGGCCAGGCTGCATTCGTCGGTGATCGCCAGGGCGCGGTAGCCCAGCTTCTTCGCCCGCTCGAACAGCTCGGCCGCGCTGGAGGCGCCGCGTTGGAAGCTGAAGTTGGACAGGCAGTGCAACTCGGCATAGTCGATGCCTTCGACCGGCGCGCTCATGCGAACCAGCCGTGCAGCAGCAACGGGCCGTCGTCGCCCACCGGGCGGAACACCCAGGCGCGCTGCCCGCTGCGGGTGCGCACCTGGTAGTAGTCGCGGCGGATGTCCTCGCCGTCCCACCAGCCGGACTCGATGCGCTCCGGGCCGGCCAGCAGGGTAGGGGCGAATTCGCGCAGCGGTTGCGGTTCTGCCAGCAGCCAGCCGGGGCGCGGGACCTCGGTAATGGACAGACGCGGTGTGGAGTTGCCCTGCCAGGCGCGCTCCGGGCGGTGTTCGGCGCAGGCGCCGAGGCCGTGCACGGCGTCGTCGCCCAATCGAGCGCGCAGGCGTTCACGCAGCCGTTCCCAGGGTTGGGATTGCTGCGGACGGTCGTCGAACAGCTCGCGGTGTTGCGGCACGAAGGGCGGCAAGTCGTCGGCGATGAGCCGCACGCTGTGTACCGGGGCGCGCAGTTGCAGTTGTTCCAGGCGGCCCCGGCTCAGCTCGAAGAGCATCGCCGCCTCGCGCTCGGCGCTGAGCAGGCCCACCGGCATCTGCGTGTCCGGGCCGTCGTGGTGCTCCAGATGCAGGACGAAGCGCTGCACGCCGCTGTCGCGCCCGGCGAGGAAGGCGCCCAGGTCGCCGGTCAGGCGGCGCAGCGGGAAGAGCAGGGCCTGGGTGGACTCCACGTCGAAGTTCAGCTCGATGCGCGACTCGAAGCTGTCCGGTGGTCGGTGGAACTCCAGGGCCAGCGGGCGCTGGCCGAGCAGGGTGTCGACCTGGCGCAGTACCTGCGGCGGGAAGCGCCGGGCCAGGCTCTCGCGTGGCAGGACAAGCAGTTGCTGCAGGCTGCGCAGGCCCATGCGGTTCAGCGAGGTGGCGGCGTTGCGCTCCAGGCCGAGGCGGTCCAGTGGCATCCTGCCCAGGTACTGACGCAGTTGCTCGTTATCGTGGATGGCCAGCCCATCGTGGCCATTGGCGAGGATGCGCGCGGCGGCCGGATTGGGCGCAGCGGTGATGCGGTGGCGAAAACCCAGGGCGTTCAACTCTTCGCGCAGGCGCGCCTCGAAGCGTGGCCAGGGGCCGAACAGTTGCAGGCTGGACTGCACTTCCATCAGCAGCGCACGCGGGTAGTGCTGGCTGACCTGCGAGCTGAAACCGTAGGCCCAGGCGGCCAGCAGGTCCTGCCAGCGCTGCACTTCGCGCAGGTCGTACTCGGCGGTTTCGAAATCGCGGCTCAGGGCCTGGGCGGCGGTGAGCGACTGGCCGGGCTTGAGCCCCAGCGCCCGCGCCGCCGGGTTCACCGCTTGCAACACGCGGCGTTGCGCTGGTCCGGTGAGCAGTGCCAGGGCGGCGTCCGGCTCGGGACGGCCACGGAGCGCGCCGTCCATTGCCAGCTGTGGCAGGAGAATGCAGGCCCAGAGCATGACGGCCTCAGTGCCAGGGCAACGGGATGGGCCGCGTCGGCGCCAGGCCGCCACGGCACTTGAGCACGCGCAATTGCGCCGGGTTGGCGTCCAGTGCCAGGCGCAGGGCGGCGGGCGAGGGATTGAACCCTTCACGCTGCGAGCGGTAGGCGATGGCCAGCGTCTGCCCGGTTTCGGCAGCCACCTGCAGGCGACGCAGGGCACGGTCGTCGGCCTGTTGCGGCCAGCACAGCACGGCACCACAACTGCCCGAGCGCAGGCACTGTTCGGCAGCCCAGAGAGCGTCACGGCCAGCGGCGCGGACGATACTCATCTGATCTAGCTCCACGCCAGCCGCCTGCCAGGCGGCCGGGTAGGGGATGTGGGGCGGTGCGACCAGCACGATACGTTCGCCGGCTGCGCTGAGTCGTGCCAGGGTCGGCCAGATCAGTTGCAGTTCGCCGACGCCTTCTGCTGCCAGAAGGATCTCGCTGAGGGCGGCTTCCGGCCAGCCACCGGTGGGCAGGGCCTGATCCAGCGCGGCGTGGCCGGTGGGTTGCTGGCTGGGCGGCAGCCCCTGGGGCTGACCTTTCCAGACCTGCCGCCGGTGGAACAGGGTGTCGAGCGCAACCACGCTGCCCATCATGCACTCTCGACCGGCGAACGGCGACGGTCATGCGCCTGGCAGGAGTGCCAGGGAAGAAGATGGGATGGATAGTGCATGGGATGGCTCGAAAATAACTGTATGGATATACAGTTTATCGAGTGGGGAGATGCCGTCAATGGCGGTTGGTCCGATGGTTGTTCGGACGCGCCGGATCTCTTCGAAGGGCCGGCTCCAGCGTTTCTGCTCGCGTTGGAGCGGAGCTTCTCCGCGGATGGTCGACAGGCGATGTACTGAAGAGGATCTCTGTGGCTGCCATATCCGCCGCGACGGCCTTCGCGGATAAGGACCGTCTAGGGAGAACAGTGCAGGGTCAAAGCAGCAAAAAACCTTGCGGCGTTTTCGAGCGCGGCGGATCGGCAACGAACCTCAGCCGCTCCGGCTTCCACCACCCCGGCAGCAGGCGCCGCACCGCCGGCTGGTTGAAACGGTCATCGAGCAGGTAGATCACCCCCGAATCCGTGGGCGTGCGGATCACCCGCCCGGCCGCCTGGACGACCTTCTGCAGGCCGGGGAACAGGTAGGTGTAGTCGTAGCCGTCGCCGAACATCGCCTGCATGCGTTGCTTGATTTCCTCGTTGACCTCGTTCACCTGCGGCAGGCCCAGCGTGGCGATGAAGGCGCCGATCAGGCGCTCGCCCGGCAGGTCGATGCCCTCGCCGAAGGCGCCGCCGAGCACGGCGAAGCCGATGCCCTGCGAGTGCGGGGTGAAGCGGTCGAGGAAAGCCTGGCGCTCGAGCTCGTTCATGCTGCGCGACTGTACCCAGCGCGGAATGTCCGGGTGCTCGGCGGCGAAGCGTTCCAGCGCCTGCTGCAGGTAGGCGTAGCTGCTGAAGAAGGCCAGGTAGTTGCCGGGGCGCGTGCGGAACTGCCGGGCCATCAACGTGCTGATCGGCGACAGGCTGGCCTCGCGGTGCTGGTAGCGGGTGGACAGGTTGCTCAGCGCATGGACTTCCAGTTGCTCGGCGCGGAAGGGCGATTCCACTTCGCGCCAGGTGGTGTCTTCCGGCAGGCCGAGCAGGTCGGCGTAGTAATTGGCCGGGTTCAGCGTGGCGGAGAACAGCGTGGTGCTGTGGGCCGCCTCGAAGCGCGGTTCGAGGAAGGGCGCCGGCACCACGTTGCGCAGGCACAGGGTGGAGAGCGTGCGCTGGCCGCTGCCGTCGTGGCGGGTGATGTCGAACAGCGAGTGCGGTCCGTAGGCTTCGGCCAGCCGGCAGAACAGCATGGCGTCGAGGTAGAAGCGCAGCAGTTCGGCCTCGTTGCCGGTGGGCTGGTCGGTGAGGTGGTCGGTGATGGCGCTGACGGCTTTCTGCAGCGCGGCGATGAACAGGTCCGGCACCGTCGGGTAGATCTGGTAGTCGACCTCCTGGTCGCGGTGCATCTGGTTCCAGTGGCGGCCGACGCGCTCCAGCACGCCTTTCAGCCCGGCCGGGGCGACCTTGCGCAGGGCGTTGAACTCGGACTGGTCCAGCTCGGCGCTGTACATGCCGCGGCCGCGCTCGATGAGGTTGTGCGCCTCGTCCACCAGCAGGGTGACCTTCCACTCGTTGAGCACGGTAAGGCCGTAGAGCAGGGCGCTCATGTCGAAATAGTAGTTGTAGTCGCCCACCACCACGTCGGCCCAGCGGCACAGTTCCTGGCTCAGGTAGTAGGGGCAGACATGGTGCTGCAGCGCCACGTCGCGTAGTGCTTCCTGGGTCAGCCAGCGCTGCTTGAGCGCGGCCTCGCGGGCGGCGGGCAGACGGTCGTAGAAACCCTTGGCCAAGGGGCAGGAGTCGCCATGGCAGGATTTGTCCGGGTGCTCGCAGGCCTTGTCGCGGGCGACGTGCTCCAGCACCCGCAGCGGCTGCGCGGCGTCCTGCTGGCGCAGGGTCGCCAGGGCGTCGAGGGCCAGGCGCCGGCCGGGAGTCTTGGCGGTGAGGAAGAACAGCCGGTCGAGCTTCTGGCCGGGGAACGCCTTGAGCTGCGGGAACAGCGTGCCGAGGGTCTTGCCGATGCCCGTGGTGGCCTGGGCCATCAGCGTCTGGCCGTCGCGGGCGGCGCGGTAGACCGATTCGGCGAGCATGCGCTGGCCCTGGCGGAAGTCCGCGTAGGGGAAGCGCAGCGCTTCCAGGCCCTGGTCACGTTCGATGCGGTGGGCGCTTTCCTGCTCGGCCCATTGCACGAAGCGGCTGCATTGCAGCTCGAAGAAGGTGCGCAGGTCATCGGCGGCGAAGCGCTCGCGGAAGACCGTTTCCTTCTGGGTAATGACGTTGAAGTAGACGACGGCCAGGTCGATGGCGTCGATCTCCAGCGTCTGGCACAGCAGCCAGCCGTACACCTTCACCTGCGCCCAGTGCAGCAGCCGGTGGTTCTGCGGGATGCGCGCGACGTCGCCGCGGTGGGTCTTGATCTCTTCCAGCAGGTTGGCGTCGGGGTCATAGCCGTCGGCGCGGCCGCTGACCACCAGCCCCGGATACTCCCCGCGCAGCGGCAGCTCGGCGATATAGCCAAGGCCCCGGCGCGAGACCACCGTGGCGTGCCCGGCCATGCCTTCCTGAGCGGTGGGCGCGGGGGTGAAACGCAGGTCGAGGTCACCTTCCTTGGCGGTGAATTCGCACAGCGCGCGCACGGCGACGGCGTAGCTCATTGGCTTTCGTCCGCCTCACCCTGCCAGCGCACATAGCAGACTTCCACCGGCATGCCGTGCTCGGCGCAGAAGGCCAACCAGCGCTTTTGATTATCCTGCAGGCGGTCGCCGGGGCCTTTCACTTCGATCATCCGGTAGCGCGCCTCACTGGGCCAGAACTGGATCAGGTCGGGCATGCCGGCACGGTTGGCCTTCGGGTCGGCCAGCAGGCGCGCGAACCACAGCTTCAGGTGCGCCGCCGGCAGGCAGTGCAGGGCCTGTGTCAGCAGACTCTCGTCGAGCAGTTCCCAGTGCACGAAGGGCGAGAGGATGCCGTGCTTGGCGGCGTAAGTCTCACGGATCGCCGCCAGATAGGCGTCGCTGTCCAGCAGCGCCAGGCGGGCGGCGAAGGCTTCGGCGCGGCGGCTGACGAAATCGCCGCGATACAGATCGCTCGGCCCGGCCTGGAAGGGGTGGAAGAAGGCGCCGGGCAGCGGGGCGAAGATCACGTCCCAACAGAGCAGGCCGAACAGGCTGCAGACTAGCGCGTTTTCCACGTAGTGCACTGGCGCCTCTTCCTCGTGGAGCACGGATTGCACGGCGAACTCGACGTTGACGTCGGGGCGCGGCAGTTCCAGGTCGATACGCAACGGCGGTACGGGCTTGGCCGCTTTTTCCTTCGGCAGCCCGAGTTGGCGGACCAGTCGCGTCAGCGCGCGCTCCACAAGCTGCAGCTCGCCGTCGCTTTCCGGCGCGGTCAGTGCGGCTTGGGCCAGGGCATGCGCATCCTCGAAGCGCTGCAGGCGTTCCAGCACGCGGATCTGCCGCTGTCGCGAGCCCCCGGCAGTGGTCCGCTGATAGAGCGCCAGGGCGGCGTCCAGCTCGCCTTCACGTTCCAGCTGATAGGCCATGCGGTACAACAGGCGGGCGTGGCGGGCTTGCAGGTAGGCGTTGTCGCTGCGGAACTCGCCCAGTTCGACCAGCAGCTCGGCGATGGATTCGCCGGCGTCGAAGCGGACGGCGCCATTCCACAGGTGGATGTAGGCCTCCAGTTCATCGCGGCGGCGGAAGGCGCGGGAATCGGGGGTGAAGGGGACGGTTTCGTAGCGGAAGATGCCGAGGTCGGCGAGGACGAATTCGGACCAGTCCTGCTGCAGGTTGCCGAAGAACAGCAGGCGCAGACGGTCGCACAGCGGCGTCGCCATGAGGGTATAGAGGCGGTCGAGGTCCGGGTACCAGCTGTCGAATGGCTGCACCTGCTCGTGATAGGCGTGCAGGTGCTCGTACAACTCGGCCTTCTTCAGCGAGCCGCGCGGCAGGTCGTCGCGGAAGCGCGCGAGCAGTTCATCCTTGAGCAGCAACGGCAGCAGTTCGTCCAGTGCCAGCGGGTAGTCATCGCTCAGCCAGCCCAGCTCCAGCAGCGGCGCGGCGGCCTCGGGGATATCGCCGATCTCGGCATAGCTCAGTTTGCTGGCGCGAAAGTGCGGCCCCTTGCGCATGACCAGGCGTACCAGCAGCGCCCGCGAGGGCAGCGGCAGCGCGCGGAAGTCCGCGATGAACCGGGCTTCCTCGGCGTCGAGCAGGTCGGCGTAGCGCGCGTCGATCCAGTCGAGGGCGCGGTGGAAGTTGGTCAGGTAATAGAGGCTGGGGTCGAGCGGCGCAGACATCGGCGGGCACTGGTTTTACATACAGTGCCAAGGATGGCGTGGTGAAGGCTTGGCCGCAAGGGGTAGTGCGGCCTTTCATCGGGAGGTATGACATGCGTAGGGCGAATAACCGTTCACGGTTATCCGCCGTTCAGGTGCCCCGGAGCGATGAAACGGCGGATAACGCCGTTGGCGTTATGCGCCCTACGGATCAATCGAGACGAAATACCAGTGCCTTCAATCCGCTGTCTTCCTCGATGTCGGCGAATTCCGGCGGGTTCTCCAGGCGCTCGATGAAACGCAGTTGCGGCGCCTCGGTGGCCATGCCCTGGAGCAGGAAGTCGACGCCAACGGCCGGGTCGTTCACGCAGGCCAGTACGGTACCGCTGCCGTCCAGCAGTTCCGGCAGGCGGCGCAGGACGCGGGCGTAGTCCTTGTCGAGGACGAAGCTGCCTTTCTGGAAGCTCGGCGGGTCGATGATGATCAGGTCGTAGGGGCCGGACTTCTTCACCTTGCCCCAGGACTTGAACAGGTCGTGGTCGAGGAAGCTCACCCTGGACAGATCGTGGCCGTTCAGACGGTGGTTGTCGCGGCCACGGCTGAGCGCGGCGCGGGCCATGTCGAGGTTGACCACCTTCTGCGCGCCGCCGGCGATGGCCGCCACGGAGAAGCCGCAGGTGTAGGCGAACAGGTTGAGTACGCGCAGGCCGCTGGCGTTGGCCTGTACCCACTGGCGACCGTAGCGCATGTCGAGGAACAGGCCGTTGTTCTGCTTGCGGCCCAGGTCCAGCTGGTAGCGCAGGCCGTGTTCGCTGATCTGCCAGCCGTCGAAGGCTTCGCCATGAAGCACTTCCATGGTGCTTTCCAGGGTGTAGCGGTGCTGCAGCATCAGGCTGCGGGCGCCGGTGGCGCGCCAGGTTTCGCTTTGCGCCAGTTCGACCAGCATCGTCCTGAGTGCCGCCAGCTCGCCTTCGGCAGGTTCGCGGAACAGCGAAACCAGCAGCACGCCTTCCAGCCAGTCGGCGGTCAACTGCTCCAGCCCCGGCCAGCGCCGACCGCGGCCGTGGAACAGGCGGCGGGTCTCCGCGGGGGCGGGGTTCAGGGCCGCAAGCAGTTGCTCGCGCAGGGTAGCGATGGCGTCGGTGTTCATGCTTCGGGTCTTTCTACACAGGCTGATTCGGCGGATCGGGGCGGCGATTCTACGCGCTCAGCCGCCATGGCGCTGCACCCGCAGTTTTTCCTCCGGGCGCGGGGCGACGAAGTAGCGGTTGAGCGCCTCGTAGCCGGCCGGGTCCAGCGGGGCCGCCAGCGGGGCGATGGCATGGCGCGCCAGCAGGCGGCTGCGGCAGGTGGCCGGGTCGATGTCGAGGAAGTGCAGGCAATGCGCCGCGCCGGCCTGTTGCGCGAGGTCGATCAGCCAGCGGCGGTCGGCCAGGGTATTGGCGGGAATATCCAGCACTACGCTGGTGCCGGCGCGCAGCAGGCCGACCACGTGCGGCCCCATCACCTTGCGTACACGGCGGGCGTAGAGCTGGTAGTCGTCGGGGCTGCTGATGCCCCAGGGGAACAGTTCGGCCAGCCACTGTTCCTCGGCCAGCATCACGGTGCCCGGCGCCTGGGCCAGCTCCCGCGCCAGGCAGGACTTGCCCGACGCCGCCTTGCCGCACAGCAGGTGCAATGTGCCGGTATTCATGTCGTGGCCTCCAGCAGGTCGGTGCCGTAGGAGTTGTCCACGGCGCAGCGCCAGGCGCCGTCGGCCTCGCGGCGAAAGACGTAGGTGGCGCGGCGGGTCAGTTTGCCGTGGCTGGTGTCGAGCAGGGTCTGCGCCACGACCAGGGCGGTGTCGCCGGTCTCGAGGATTTCCAGGCGCCCCTGGCGCACCCGCAGGTTGTGCCCGAAGTGCTCGGCGATGGCGACGAAGGCCTGGCGGATCTGCCCCTTGCCGCGTGCGAACAGGCCGGGCTTGACCACCAGCAGGGCGTCGTCGATGTAGAAGTCGATCAGCGCGTCGAAGTCCTCGCGGCCGATGGCTTCGTCGGCGGCCTGGATGAGCGCTTGCAGCGGGTGCTGTGGTGGGGGGAATGCCTGGTCCATCGGTGTCTCCATGATCGAAGCCTCGGACGGCGGGCATTAAAAAACCCGCCGGGAGGCGGGTTTGGTTGTTCGCGGAATGCGCTAACCCACCATCGGAGCGATGGTGGTAATAATCTGCTGGAAGGTACGGTTGGCGGCATTCATGGGGCAGAAGCTAGCAGAAGTCTCACCGGTCGCGCCAGCCCTCTTTTTTTGCCGGCGGCATGGCATGATCGCGCCGGCCTGTGGTCCAAAAGGCCATGCCTTCCTCCACGTTGTAGCGGAGCCATTCATGTCATCCCTCTGCCCAACCCGCATCCTGCGCGCCCTGGCGCTGCTTGCCGGATTGGCCGTTTCCGTCGATGCCCTGGCGGTGACTTGCCCGTCAGGGCAGCGCCAGGTCTGCCTGGATACCTGTATGTGCCTGCCAGACCTCGGCGCCGTGCTCGGCCCAGTACTCACCGACACCCGCAAGGTGGCGGCCCAGGCGCTGGGCGTGTGGCTCCAGCAGTCCCGCGATCAGGCTGTGCAGGGCGGCACCGAACCGATGCCGCTGGAAATCCGTGCTCAGTTGCAGCCCTACTTCGCCGATGACGTGCTGATGGCAGCGCGTTATTCCATTGGCGCACTGGACGACCTGAACGCCGGCCAGGCGATCATGCAGAACCCCGACACCGAGGCTGTCACCCTGGTGGACGTGATCGTCTTCCGCAGCGAAGAGGACGCGCAGAAGGACGTCGCTCTCTGGGCCCACGAGCTGTGGCACGTGAAGCAGTATCAGGAATGGGGTGTGCAGGGCTTCGCCACGCGTTACACGGACGATTTCGACGCCGTGGAGGCTCCGGCCTACGAGATGCAGCGGCGGGTCGCCAAGGACCTGCGCGACGGCAAGGTCACCGCACAGAAGAACTGACCTCAGCGGCTGGCGCTGGCCTCGGGCGTCGGCGTGCCGCCGCCCAGTGCCTTGCACAGGGCAATCAGCGTCAGGCGCAGCTGGGTATCGCTGTCCACCACGTCGCGGCGTGATTGCAGGTAGGCGCGCTGGGCGTCCAGTTCCACCAGGAAGTCGGTCATGCCGCCGGCATAGCGCGCCTTGGCCATGCCATAGGCGATATCGCTGCTGCGCAGTTTTTCCTGCAAGCGCTGGTTGCGCTGGCGTTCGGCGCCGTAGTGGCTCAGCGCGTCGTCGACTTCCTGCCAGGCCTTGAGCACGGTCTGCTGGTAGGACACGGCGGCTTCCTGCTGTTCCAGCTTGCGCAGATTGATCTGCGAGCGACGCCGGCCGTTGTCGAAGATCGGCAGAGAGAGGCTCGGGCCGACCGTCCAGGTCCGGCTTCCCCAATCGCCGAATTTGCTGTCTTCCACCGACTCGTAGCCGAAATGTGCGCCCAGGCGGATGGTCGGATAGAGGTCGGCCACGGCCACGCCGATGTTGGCGGTGGCGGCGTGCAGTTGGGCTTCAGCGGCGCGGATATCCGGGCGCCGGCGCGCCACTTCCGAGGGCAGGCCGAGGCTCAGGTCCGGTGCCTGCGGCGCAGTCTGCGCGACGGGTTTCAGGTCCTCGCGCAGGCTGCCCGGCTGGGCGCCGACCAGTACGCCGATCTGGTTGATCGCCGCGCTCTCGCTGGCCTGCAGTGGCGGCAGGCTGGAACGCAGCTCGGCGAGCTGCCCGCGCTGGCGTTCGACGTCGAAATCATCCACCAGCCCGCCATCAGCCCGCACCTGGATCAGCTGCATGGATTCCTCGGTGGCGGCGATGTCCTGCTGCGCCACGGCGATCTGTTGCTGCACGCCGCGCAGCTCGAAGTAGCTGCGGGCCAGTTCCGCCGAAATGCCCAGGCGGGTTTCCTCCAACATCGCCTGCTGCGCATCGACACTGGCATCGGCGGCCTCGATGGAGCGACGGATGCGACCCCACAGGTCGGGCTCCCACGAAGCGTCGAAGCCGGCCTGGTAGAGCGTGAAGGGTTCGGCCAGGACCTTGGCGATCTGGCCGCTGTCACCGGTCGGTGCGATGCGCTGGATCATCAGCGCGTTGGAGCCGTTCTCGCTCAGGCGCTGGCGATTCACAGCGGCCGAAGCGTTGACGTCGACGCCGCGCTGGGCCGCCACCATCTGCCGCTGCAGTCGGCTCTGGGCGAAGCGCAGCACGGCAGTCTTGAGGTCCGGGCTGGCCTTGTCGGCGCGGCGTTGCAGGTTGTTCAGCACCGGGTCGCTGAACAGGGTCCACCAGTCCTCGCTGAGCCGGGTACTGCCCTCCACCGGGTGCAGTTGTCCGGCGCCGGCGTGGGCGGCCTGCCAGCTCGCCGGTGCCTGGGTTTTCGGCGCTTCGTAGTCGGGGCCGACGGCGCATCCACCAAGGGTGATAACGACAATTGCAACGGGAGTGAGGTTGCGCTTCATCTTCTTTCTCTCACGCAAGCCGGTGGCGGAACAGCCACGAGGCGAGTGGCAAGGTGACCGCAGCGACCACCAGCATGGGGATCAGGTTGAGCCCCACGTCGGCCAGGGTCGCGCCTTCGAGGTACACCCGCTGGATCAGGTCGATGCCGAAGCGCAGCGGGTTGGCGTAGGTCACGATCTGCAGGAACTCGGGCATGTTGCGCACCGGCGTGGCGAGGCCGGACAGCAGCGTCAGCGGCATGATCAGCACGAAGGTGTAGAGCATCGCCTGCTGCATGTTCAGCGACACGGCGCTGATCGACATGCCCAGCCCGACGCAGGCGATGGTGAAGACCGTCAGCCCGCCATAGAGGTTGATCAGCGAGCCGGCCATGGGTATTCGGAACCAGAACAGCGCCATCAGCAGCACCAGCGTGGCCTGCACCAGGCCGATGAGTAGCGGCGGGATGGCCTTGCCGAACATGATTTCCAGCGGCGTGTAGGGTGTCACCAGCAACTGGTCGAAGGTGCCCTGTTCGCGTTCGCGGGCGACCGAGAGTGCGGTGAGCATCAGCGTCTGCATCATGCTCAGGGTGGCGATCAGCGCGGGGATCAGCGGCCAGCGGGTTTCCAGGTTGGGGTTGTACCAGGAGCGGCTGACCACGCTGATGGGCGCCGAGGCCAGGCCCTGTTCGCGGTTGAACTGGTCCACCACCACGGCGAGCCCGGCAGCGGCGGAGCCGGCGGTGTTGGAGTTGCGGCCGTCGAGGATGACCTGTATCGGCGCCGGGTCGCCCTGGGTCAGGCGGGTCTGGAAGTCCGACGGGATGTGGATCACCAGCAGCGCCTTCTGCTCGTCGATCACCGTCTGGATTTCCTCGACGCGGGTCAGGGTCGCCACCCGGTGGAAGATGCCGCTGCCGTCCAGGCGCGAGGCGAGGCGGGTGGAGGATTCGCTGTGGCTGAGGTCGAGGATGGCGTAGGGGGCGTCGTTGAGGTCGAAGGTCACGGCGTAGCCGAACAGCACGCTCTGCATCAGCACCGGCGCCACCAGCACGATGCGGTTGGCCGGGTCCTTGAGGATCACCAGCAGTTCCTTGCGCCAGAGGTTGAGGATGCGCCAGAGAAATTCCATGTCGTCAGAACCTGCTCAATGTCTGCCTGCGCTTGCCCATACTGCGTTGGAAACAGGCTCAAAATGCTCATTTACAGCACGTAAACTGCGCTTTCTCGCCCGTTTCCGCCTTGTCTGGGCTGCGCTCGGCGAGACCTTGAACACGTTCTAGTCCAGCCGCTTGCGCGTCACCAGCCGCGCCAGGCCCAGCAGCGCGACGGCGTAGGCGGCGAGGATGGCGCAGTTCTTGAAGATCATCGGCCAGAAGTCGCCGGCCAGGAACAGGGATTTCACCAGCTCCATGAAGTAGGTTGCCGGCAACAGGTTGCCGATCACGCGGATGGCGGTCGGCACGTTGCGCAGGTCGAAGATGAAGCCCGAGAGCATCATCGCCGGCAGGAAGCTGGCGAGCAGGGCGATCTGGCTGGCGAGGAACTGGTTCTTGGTCACCGCCGAGATCAGCAGGCCGATGCCCAGCGCCACCAGCATGTAGAGCATGGAGGAGATCACCAGCACGATGAAGGAGCCGTAGATCGGCACGTCGAACAGGAAGCGTGCGGCGAGCAGGCACAGCGCCAGGCCGATCATGCCGATGCCGAAGCAGGGGATGATCTTCGCCAGGAGGATTTCCACCGGGCGCACCGGCGTGACGAACAGTGCTTCCAGCGTGCCGCGTTCCCATTCGCGGGCCATCACCAGGGCGGTGAGGAAGGCGCCGACCAGGGTCATGATCAGCACGATCAGCCCCGGCACCAGGTACCAGGTGCTGGTGTTGGCGGCGTTGAACCACATGCGCTGGACGATGGTGACCGCGCCAGCCTGGCTCGCTGAGCCGGCGCCACGGTCGGCCTGCTTCTCGGCGTAGCCCGCCAGTGCGCTGCTGACGTAGGTGGAGACACTGGCGGCGCGGGTGGCGTCCGAACCCTGAACCAGGACCTGGATCTGCGCATGGCCATCGTTGAGATTGCGGGTGAAATCGGAAGGGAACTGCACCACCGAGTCGACCTCGCGGGCTCGCATCAGCTTCTCGCCTTCGGCGAACGAACGCACCAGGTGCGGCTCCAGGTATTCGGTGCGGCTGATCCCGGCGGCCACATCGCGGGCCACGGGGGAGGGATCGTCGAGGACGATGGCGACGATGGCGCGTTTCACGTCCAGCGACAGGCCATAGCCGAAGATCAGGATCAGCGCGATGGGCAGGCCGATGCCGATCAGCAGGTTGCTGCGGTCGCGCACCAGTTGCCGCACTTCCTTGCGGGTCAGCGAGGCCAGGCGCCGCCAGAAGCCGCCGGCGCTCATGCCGTGCCTGCCTTGGCGTGCTGGCGGTTGGTCTCCACAATTTCGATAAAGGCCTGCTCCATGTTCAGCGTGCTGCCCTTGCCGCCGGCCTGTTCGCGCACTTCCCGCGGCGTACCCATGGCCAGCAGCTTGCCGGCGTCCTGGATGACGATGCGGTCGCAGTACTCGGCCTCTTCCATGAAGTGCGTGGTGATGATGATGGTGGTGCCGGACGCCGCCAGCGCCGTGATGCGCTGCCAGAAGCCGCGGCGGGCGAGGGGGTCGGCGCCGCTGGTGGGTTCGTCGAGGAAGAGGATTTCCGGCTCGTGAAGCAGGCCCACCGCCATCGCCAGGCGCTGCTTGAAGCCGCCGGGCAGCTGGCCGCTGGGCGAATCCTCCTGCCCGGCGAGGTCGAATTGGCGGGAAACCTCGGCCATCCGCTGCTTCAGCTGCCTGCCGCCCAGGCCATAGGCGCCGCCGAAGAAGCGCAGGTTCTCCGCCACCGAAAGGTTGCCGTACAGGGAAAACTTCTGCGACACGTAGCCGACCTTGCGCCGCGCCTGGGCCCGCGCGTGGCGCAGGTTGACCCCGGCCACCTGCAGCGTGCCGCTGGTGGCCGGCAGCAGCCCGCAGAGCATGCGGAAGGTGGTGGTCTTGCCGGCGCCGTTGGGCCCGAGCAGGCCGAAGATTTCCCCGCGGTGCACGCTGAAGCTGGTGCTGGCCACGGCGGTGAAGTCGCCGAACTTGCGCACCAGATCCTTCACTTCGATCACCGTTTCGTCGCTGTCGGCGTGGCCCTCTCCGTGGCGACGGGTGCCGGCCTTGAGCGATTCCATGTCGACTTGCTCGGCATCGCTGCGGGCGCGCAGCAGGAACATGAAACCGTCTTCCAGGCGCGCGTCCACCTGGTGTACCGGGGCTCCATCGAGTAGCTGGTCGAGCTTGCCCTGATCCGCGTCGGGCTGGCGGATGAAGCGCACTTCGCCCGATTGCGGCACGGCATCGACGATGTTCTGGTGGTCGTCCAGCAGCCGCGCCTGCAAGGTGCGCGCAGGTTCGTCCGGGGGCGGGGTGGCGATGAAGCAGAGGTTGTCGGCGTGCTCGCGGATCGATGCCGGGTCGCCCTTGGCCATCAGTTGGCCCTGGTGCAGCAGGAAGACTTCGGCGCAGCGCTCGGCCTCGTCCATGTAGGAGGTGGAGACCAGCACGCTGAGTTGTTCCTGTTCGATCAGTTGCTGGATGATTTCCCACAGCTCACGGCGCGACAGCGGGTCGACGCCAACGGTAGGCTCGTCGAGCAGCAGCAGGTCCGGTGAGCGCACCAGGGTGCAGGCCAGCCCGAGCTTCTGTTTCATGCCGCCGGAGAGCTTGCCCGCCGGGCGGTCGGTGAAGCGGGCCAGGTCGGTCATCTCCAGCAGGCGCTGGTAGCGTTCCTGGCGCGCCTTGTGCGGCACGCCGTGGAGGTCGGCGTAGAGGTCGAGGTTCTCCTGCACGCTCAGGTCTTCATAGAGGCCGAAGCGCTGCGGCATGTAGCTGATGCGGTCCTGAACCTGCTGCGGGTGGGCGTGGACGTCCAGGTCCAGCACGGTCAGGGTGCCGGAATCGGCTTGCAGCAGCCCCGCAACCAGACGCAGGAAGGTGGTCTTGCCGGCGCCGTCCGGGCCGACCAGCGCGGTGAGCTGGCCGCGCGGGATGTCCAGGCTGATGTCCTTGAGTGCCTGCACGGCCTTGCCCGACTCCTTCACCAGGAAGTGCTTGGCCAGGCCCTCGGCGCGGATGACCGGGCCTTCTTCGCGGCCTGCCGGAGTCGTGGTCATCAGCGTTGCTCGTCGGCGAAGCGCACCGTGGCCGGCATACCCAGGCGCAGGCGATTGTCCGGATCGGCCACCAGTACACGGACTTCGTAGACAAGGCTGGTGCGTAGTTCTTCGGTCTGCACGGATTTTGGAGTGAACTCGGCCACCGAGGAGATGAAGCCGACGTGGCCGTCGATGGCCTGGTCCGGATGGCTGTCGGTGAACACCTGTGCCTTGAGCCCCGGCTTGATGCGGCCCAGGTTGGTTTCGCTGACATAGGCCCGGATCCATTTCGGATCGGTCAGCGCCAGGGAGTACACCGGGCGTTGCGGCGAGGCCAGGTCGCCGGGCTCCAGCAGGCGCGAACGTACGGTGGCGTTCTGCGGCGCCTTGAGGTCGGCCTCGTCGAGGTTGTGCTGCAGCAGCGCCACATCGGCGCGGGCGGCGGCGAGCTGGGCTTCGGCCTGGGCGATGTCTTCCGCGCGCGGACCGATCTGCGCCAGGCGCAGGGACTTCTGGCGGTCTTCCAGCTCGGCCTGGGCGACCTTCTGCTGCGAGGTGGCGCTGTCGATGTCCTGCTGGCTCACGGCACGGCCGCCCGGGCTGCTGGCGCGGATATTCTGCAGGCGGCGCAACTGTGTGTTGGCGAGGTCGAGCTGGGCGCGGGCGGCCTTGTCCTGGGCCTTGGCGCGGTCGATGTCCTCGGGGCGCGAGCCATTCTTCAGACGCAGCAGGTTCTGTTCCTGGGCGGCGATCTGCGCCTGGGCCTTGTCGATCTGCAGGCGCAGGGTGCGGGTATCGAGGCTGGCCAGCACGTCGCCGGCTTTCACCGGGTCGCCTTCCTCGACATTCATCTTCGCGATGCGCTCGCTGCCGGTGAAGGCCAGCGACACCTGGCGGATGTCCACGTTGCCGTAGAGCACCAGGCGTTTGTCGTCACTCGCGCGCGAGTGCAGGTACCACCACACTCCGCCCCCCAGCAGCAGCGCAACCAGCGCCACCAGCACCAGCTTCTTAGGCATTCAGGCCTTCCCTGTTTCGTAACAGCCCGATGAAGGATAGACAGTTCCACGCCAAGCATGGGGACCTGTATCAATGGCGAAACGCTCTGGCCTGCTGGCCCGGCCGTTTCGATGAGCATTCGGCAGCGACAGGGGATGAAGGTTTCAATTCGATGGCGCCGCCGTACGGGCTTCCCTTGTACGTTTCGTCAGTTCCCGCGTCATGGGGCGGATTGCCTGTTAGCGTGGTGTGACACCCCTCATGGAGATGCCGCCATGGGCAACCAGAAGACCGTCCTGAGCCAGCATCCTGGGTCGTGGCGCCTGCGCGCCCTGCGGATGCAGTGGTTTGGCCTGGTGTTGCTGTTCCTGGCCGCAGCCCTTGCGGCGTTGACCGATTTTCTGCAGCAGGACGGCGGCGTGGCGACCATCATCGCTTTCGCCGTGGTCGGGTTGCTGGCGTTGGTGGTGGCGCGGGTGATCCTGATGACGCCCACGCCCGCGTAGGTGCCACCGTCTTCTTCTGGGAAATTGCTGCCCGTGCATGCCCTTACCCTGGCCCTGGCTGCGCGCCCCGCTAATCAGTGAGTGGGGCAGTCCGAGCAGACTGAGGCAAAGGTTTCATCCTGCACCGAGCGGCCCACTCGCCATGAGGGCGAGGGCTGGGGTGATAGCCGGGCCAGGCGCAGAGGCTTCTCGCAGGAGCGGACCCTGGCTTGCGCCAACGCCGGCGTTCGGACTGCTTCAGCGTTGCGCAATCGACTGCCCCTGGGGCTGGATCTGCTGCTGCGGAATCCGCTGGTAGCCCATCTCCCCATCGTCCATGGGCGGTCTGGGTGGGGCGTCATGGCGGTCGTTGTGACCGCCGCAGGACGAGCCGCCGAGCAGCACGGCCAGCGCACCGATCAGCAGCAGGAGGGTGGACTTTCGCATGTCGTTTCTCCCGGCGATCCCCTTGATAAGTGAACGCGAAATCCCGGCAGCTGGATGGCTGGCCTGACGAATGGGAGCTGTTGCAACCCAGTGCCCAGGGCGGCCTGGCGATTGCTCTAAACTCCGCCACACGGGCCTGAGCACTATCGTGCAGATCGCCGGGGCTAAGCCATACTCATCCGGAATTCCCAGGCATTGGGCCCGGGATCAAGGAGTGTGGGATGCTCGATTACGTTGCCCTGGGAATACTGATCTTCGCCGCCGTGGTGTTGTTCTACGGGATCATCGTACTGCACGACATTCCCTACGAGATTGCCGTTCACCGCGACCATCCGCATCAGGACGCGATACATGCGGCGGGCTGGGTCAGCCTGTTTACCCTGCACGCCCTCTGGCCGTTCCTGTGGATCTGGGCCATGTTATACCGCAAGGACCGTGGCTGGGGCTTCCACCACGGCAGGACGCCACAGGCCGAGGCGGAATATCTCGAAGGGCAACTGGCCGAGTTGCGCCAGCGGCTCGAGGTACTCGAAGGGCGCGCTCCCGCTGTCATTGCCGAACCGCCGCCAGTTCCGCCAGCAGCCACGCCGTCACGACCCGGCGCGGAGGGCTGAGCCATGGACCTGTTGCTGATCCTGACTTACACCGCGATCTGCATCGCCATCTTCAAGATCTTCCGCATCCCGCTGAACAAGTGGACAGTGCCTACCGCCGTGCTTGGCGGCGTAGTGCTGATCGGCGCGCTGATCTTCACCATGAACTACAACCACCCGTATTCCGAGGTGGCTCGCACCTATTTCGTGACCACGCCGGTCATCCCTGTGGTGACCGGCCAGGTGATCGAGGTACCGGTGAAGGGCAACGAGATGCTCGAGAAGGGCGCCGTGCTGTTCCGCATCGACCCCAGGCCTTTCCAGCTCAAGCTGGATTCGATCAAGGCGCAACTGGTATCGGCGCGCGCCGACCAGGCCCGCGCCCGCGAGCTGGCCCTGCGCAATGTTGGCAACAAGCGTGATGTCGACCTCACCACTGCCCGCGTCGACGACCTGAACGCGCAATTGGCGCTGGCCCAGTTCAACCTCGACAACACAGTGGTGCGGGCGCCTTCACGGGGGTTCGTCACTCACGTCTCACTGCGCCCGGGAATGATGGCGACACGCCTGCCGCTACGCCCCTCGATGGTCTTCGTCCCGGACGAAGGCCAGTATTTCGTCGCCTGGATGCGCCAGAACAGCCAGCTGCGCCTGACTTCCGGGGATGAGGCGGAGATTGCCTTCGACGGCATTCCAGGCAAGGTCTTCAGTGGCAAGGTCAAGCAGGTCATCGGGGTGATCGGCGAGGGCCAGGTCCAGCCTTCCGGGACCTTGCTCAGCTACACCGGCTCACCGCCGGCCGGCCGTGTGCCGGTGTTCATCGAGATCACCGACCCCGACTATGCCCAGTACGCCAGCTTGATGCCCGGTGGCTCCTACGGCCAGGCAGCGCTGTACAGCCAACATTTCCACCACGTGGCGATCATGCGCAAGATCCTCCTACGCATGGCGGCCTGGATGAACTACATCTTCCCGTTCCACTGATCCGAACCCGCGCTGCGGCCGCCCGGCCGCAGCCGCCTTCCTTCCACCGGCGCCGCGCGCCTGTCACGAAATGAAAAGCCCCTGTCGCACGATGTGAAGCTGCCCGCCGGCCCCCTGCCTATTGTCCGCTCAAAGGCGCTTGCCCGCTCCAATCGAAAGCGCCCACGACAACAAGACAACTGGAGATTCCGGCCATGGCCAAAGCCGTTCGTTTCTATGAAACAGGGGGACCCGAAGTCCTGCGTTACGAGGACGTGGAGGTCGGCGAGCCCGGCCCGGGGCACGTGCGCATCCGCCATGTGGCGGTGGGCCTGAACTACGCCGACACCTACTTCCGCAATGGCACCTACGCCGTTCCGCTGCCCAGCGGCATGGGCGTGGAAGCCGCCGGCGTGGTGGTCGCGGTGGGCGAGGGCGTGACCAACGTCGTGCCCGGTGACCGCGTGACCTACACCGGCTTCATCAATACCCTCGGCGCCTACAGCACCGAGCGCCTGGTTCCGGCGGCGCCGCTGATCCGCCTGCCGGAGAACATCGCTTTCGAGACCGCCGCCGCCATGACCATGCGCGGCCTGACCTCGGCCTACCTGCTGCGCCGCATTCACGACTTCAAGCCGGGCCAGAGCATCCTGCTGCACGCCGCCGCCGGCGGTGTCGGGCTGATCGTCGCGCAGTGGGCGAAGCTGCTCGGTCTGCGGGTGATCGGTACCGTTTCCAGCGATGCCAAGGCCGAAGTGGCCTTCGCCCACGGCTGCGAGCAGGTCATCAACTACAGCCATGAAAGCGTCGCCGAGCGCGTGCGCGAACTCACCGACGGACGTGGCGTGGACGTGGTGTTCGACAGCGTCGGCAAGGACACCTTCATGACCTCCCTGGAGTCGCTCAAGCGCCGCGGGCTGATGGTCTGCGTCGGTACCGCGTCCGGCCCGATCCCGCCGTTCGATCCGGTGCTGCTGGCGATGAAGGGCTCGATCTTCCTCACCCGTCCGGCCCTGGCCGACTACATCGCCGACCCGGCGGAAAAGGCGGCGCTGCTGGACGAGCTGTTCACCCACGTGGGCAACGGTGACATCCGCATCGAGATCAACCAGCACTACGCACTGGAAGATGCCGTGCAAGCCCACCGCGACCTCGAGTCGCGCAAGACCACCGGCTCGTCGATCTTCGTCATCTGAGGGCGTCGCCATGCACGTAGAACGTCTGACCTGCAGCATCGGCGCCGAGATTTCAGGAGTGAACCTGGGCGATGCGTCGCGCGACGAAGGGCTGTTCGCCGAGCTGCGCGAGCTGCTGCTCAAGCACAAGGTGCTGTTCCTGCGTGACCAGGACATCAGCCGCGCCGAGCACGTCGCCTTCGCCCGTCGCTTCGGCGAGCTGGAAGACCACCCGGTGGCCGGCAGCGACCCGGAGCATCCGGGCCTGGTGCGCATCTACAAGACCCCGGACCTGCCCAACGACCGCTACGAGAACGCCTGGCACACAGACGCCACCTGGCGCGAGGCGCCGCCCCTGGGCTGCGTCCTGCGCTGCGTGGAGTGCCCGCCGGTCGGGGGCGACACCATGTGGGCGAACATGGCCTTGGCCTACGACATGCTCCCGGCTGAGATCAAGGAGCGCATCGCCAAGCTGCGCGCCCGCCACAGCATCGAAGCCAGCTTCGGTGCGGCGATGCCCATCGAGAAGCGCCTGGCACTCAAGGCCATGTACCCCGACGCGGAGCACCCGGTGGTGCGCACCCATCCCGAGACCGGCGAGAAGGTGCTGTTCGTCAATGCCTTCACCACTCACTTCAGCAACTACCACACCCCGCAGAACGTGCGCTTCGGCCAGGACGCCAACCCCGGCGCGTCGGACCTGCTGCGCTACCTGGTGAGCCAGGTGTACATCCCCGAATTCCAGGTGCGCTGGCGCTGGAAGAAGAACGACGTGGCGATCTGGGACAACCGCTGTACCCAGCACTACGCAGTGATGGACTACCCGCCCTGCGTGCGCCGCATGGAGCGCGCCGGAATCATCGGCGACAAGCCGTTCTGAGCCCTCTCGACAACAACAATTCCAGGAGACAGACATGCAATTCTTCGACGATTCGCTGCACCCCGAGAACCAGGAAAAGGTGGTCATCACTACCGCTCCCTACGGCCCGGAATGGATGCCCGAGGACTTCCCCGAAGACATCCCGGTGACCATGGACGAGCAGGTGCAGAAAGCCGTGGACTGCTACGAAGCAGGCGCCACCGTGCTCCACCTGCACGTGCGTGAGCTGGACGGCAAGGGCTCCAAGCGCCTGTCCAAGTTCAACGAGCTGATCGCAGGTGTGCGCGAAGCGGTGCCGGACATGATCATCCAGGTCGGCGGCTCGATCTCCTTCGCCCCGGAAAGCGACGGCGAAGCGGCCAAGTGGCTGTCCGACGACACCCGCCACATGCTCGCCGAGCTGACCCCCAAGCCCGATCAGGTGACGGTGGCGATCAACACCACTCAGATGAACATCATGGAGCTGCTCTATCCGGAGTACCTCAAGGGTACCTCCCTGGAGAACCCGCTCTACCAGGCGGCCTACAGCGAGATGACCGTGCCGGCCGGCCCCGCCTGGGTCGAGGAGCACCTCAAGCGCCTGCAGGCATCGGGCATCCAGCCGCACTTCCAGCTCACCGGCATGCATGCCCTGGAAACCCTCGAGCGCCTGGTGCGCAAGGGCGTCTACAAGGGCCCGCTGAACCTGACCTGGATCGGCATCGGCGGCGGTTTCGACGGCCCCAACCCGTTCAACTTCATGAACTTCGTGCACCGTGCACCGGACGGCGCCACCGTCACCGCCGAGTCGCTGCTCAAGAACGTCCTGCCGTTCAACATGATGGCGCTGGCCATGGGGCTGCACCCGCGTTGCGGCATCGAGGACACCATCATCGGCCAGCATGGCCAGCGCATGACCTCGGTCGAGCAGATCCAGCAGTGTGTCCGCGTTGCCCACGAACTGGGCCGCGAGGTCGCCAGTGGCAAGGAAGCGCGCGCCATCTACAAGATCGGCGTGCAGTACGACAGCGTCGAGGAAACCCTGCGCATGAACGGCATGGCGCCCAACCGCCAGCCGGGCCAGAAGTCCGTCCCGCAGCGCGCGTGACACGCTCCAGTGCGGGTTCTGCCAGTAACCCGCACTGGCTTTATCCAAGAACAACAAGAATCCACTGACTCCCCCGGAGAGCTAGCACCATGGCCATCCACTCCGTCGCCCTGGGCGACATCCCTGCCACCGCGCCCAGCGTGCCGCGCCGCTATGCCTGGGTGGTGTTCGCCCTGACCTTCGGCCTGCTGATCTCCGACTACATGTCGCGCCAGGTGCTCAACGCCGTGTTCCCGCTGCTCAAGGTCGAATGGACCCTGAGTGACGCACAGCTCGGCCTGCTCAGCGGAATCGTCGCGGTGATGGTCGGTTTGCTGACCTTCCCCCTGTCGTTGCTCGCCGACCGCTGGGGCCGCGTGCGCAGCCTGGCGCTGATGGCCATGCTGTGGAGCCTGGCGACCCTGGGCTGCGCGGTGGCGCAGAACTTCCCTCAGATGTTCGCCGCGCGCTTCTTCGTCGGCGTCGGCGAGGCCGCCTATGGCAGCGTCGGCATCGCCGTGGTGATCTCGGTATTCCCGGCGCACCTGCGCGCGACTCTGACCGGCGCTTTCATGGCTGGCGGCATGTTCGGCTCGGTGCTCGGCATGGGGCTGGGCGGCGTGCTCGCCGCGCACCTGGGCTGGCGCTGGGCCTTCGCCGGCATGGCGCTGTTCGGCCTGCTGCTGGCGCTGCTCTATCCGCTGATCGTCAGTGAGAAACGCATCGCCCCGGTAGCCGCCGCCGAAGCGCCGCGTCAGGTGGGCGGGCGTTCCCTGCGCAGCCTGTTCGGCAGCCGTTCGGTGATCGCCGCCTACCTGGGCAGTGGCCTGCAACTGTTCGTCGCTGCCGCCGTCATGGTGTGGATTCCCAGCTACCTGAACCGCTACTACCACCTGGACACCGGCAAGGCCGGACTGATCTCGGCGGTGATCGTGCTGGTCGGCGGCAGCGGCATGGTGCTCTGCGGCATCCTCTGCGACCGCCTGGGCCGCGCCAACCCGCCGCGCAAGATCATCCTCGCCATCGGCTTCTGCCTGGTCAGCTGCGTGCTGCTGTCCATCGCCTTCCACCTGCCACCGGGCACCACGCAGCTGAGTCTGATCTGCCTGGGCATGCTGGTCGCCGCCGGTACTTCCGGGCCGTCCGGCGCCATGGTCGCCAACCTCACCGCGCCGGCGGTGCATGGCACCGCCTTCGCCACCCTGACCCTGGCCAACAACTTGCTGGGCCTGGCCCCCGGCCCGCTGCTCACCGGTGTGTTGGCCGATCATATTGGCCTGGATCGCGCCTTCCAGCTCATCCCGCTGCTGAGCATCCTCGCCGCGCTGGTGTTCATCTATGCCCGCCGCCACTACCACAACGACATGCGACGCCTGCGCGGTGAAGAGGAGGGCGCCTGATGCCGACTCTGAACCTGGAAATGACCTTCGACTTCATCTGTCCCTGGTGCCTGATCGGCAAGCGCAACCTCGACGCCGCGTTGCGACTGCTGGCACGCCAGCGTCCGGAGCTGAACGTGCGGGTGAACTGGCTCGGCCTGCAGCTGCTGCCGCAGATTGACATGGAGGGCGAGCCCTTTGCCGAGTTCTACCAGCGCCGCCTGGGCGGCAAGCGTGCGGTGAAGGCACGCATGGGCGAGGTGCGGCGGGCGGCGGAGGGCGCGAAGGTTGATCTTGACCTCGAACGCATCCTCACCATGCCCAACACCACCTATGCGCACCGGGTATTCCAGCGCGCGGTGCACGTGGGCAGCGACAACCAGAAGGAACAGTTGCTGGAGATGATCTTTCGCGCGCACTTCCAGCTCGGCCAGGACATCGGCCAGCGCGATACCCTGCGCCGCCTGCTGCGCGCCTGCGATTTCAACGTGGTCGACTTCGAAGACGCGCTGGCCGATGGCGCGCGGCAGTTCATCGGCCGCCGCGTGGCTCTGGCCGACTCCAGCGTGCCGATGTTCCTCCTCGAGGGCCGCGCCTTCGCCCTCGGCGGGCAGAGCCCGGAACAGCTGCTGGCGGCGCTCTATCGTGCGCTGGAACGGCAGTTCCCGGAGGCGATTCCGGCATGAGCGGTGTGGTCCGTATTCCCGCTGAACGCCTGCCGGCGCGCGGCGGCAGAAGCCTGTTCCATCATGAGAGCGGCATCTTCCTGTTGTTCGATATCGACGGTGAGCTGCATGCCATAGAAGACAGCTGCCCCCACGCCGGCGCGTCGCTGTTCAGCGGGCGCCTGGATGGCCCCTGGTTGCAGTGCCCGGCCCATGGCCTGCGCTTCGACCTGGCCACGGGTTGCCCGGCGAGCATCAAGGGTTTCGGCCTGCGCCGGCATGGGATTTCCTGGATTGCCGGCGAGTGCCATGTGGTGATCGCCGATCAGGAGATGCCAGCATGACAGCATTGACGATCTCCGCGCTCGGCACGCGCAGCCGTACGCTGCTGCCGGGCCTGCTGGTCAGCGCCATGGTGGCGGCGGCCGCGACCTTCCTCTCCGAACATTACGGCGCGCCGGTGATGCTCTTCGCGTTGCTGCTCGGCCTGGCGATGAATTTCCTCGCCGCCGACAGCGTGTGCAAGGCCGGCATCGAATTCACCGCCCGTGAAATCCTGCGCCTGGGCGTGGCGCTGCTCGGTATCCGTATCACCTTCGGGCAGATCGCCGAACTGGGCTGGCAGCCGGTGGTCATGGTGGTGGTGCTGGTGACGGTGACGATCCTGGTTTCCATTGCGGCGGCGCGCGCCATGGGCTTCAACTTCCTCTTCGGCCTGCTCACCGGTGGCGCCACCGCCATCTGCGGCGCCTCGGCGGCCCTGGCGCTGGCCGCGGCGCTGCCGGCGCACACGCAGAAGGAAAAGGCCACGCTGTTCACCGTGCTTGGCGTGTCGGCATTGTCGACCCTGGCGATGATCCTCTACCCGATGATCGTCCGTGCACTGGGCCTGCCGCCGTTGCAGGCAGGGATCTTCCTCGGCGGCACCATCCATGACGTGGCCCAGGTGGTCGGCGCCGGTTACAGCATCTCGAAGGAAGTCGGTGACAGTGCCACGGTAGTCAAGCTGATGCGTGTGGCCATGCTGCTGCCGGTGATCCTCTGCGCGGCGATGATCACCCGCGCCCGCGGCGTGGAACCGGGCGACAAACGTCCGCCGCTGTTGCCGTGGTTTGCCGTGGGCTTCGTGCTGCTGGCGGCGGTGAACAGCACCGGCTATCTGCCGTCGATGCTGGTAGAAGCCGGCGGGAAGCTGTCGCAGTGGTGCCTGGTGATTTCCATCGCGGCACTGGGCATGAAGACCCAGCTCAAGGCGCTGGCGACGGTGGGGGTGAAGCCGATCCTGCTGATGGTGGGGGAGACGGTGTTCCTGGCCCTGTTGGTGTTGGGGATGTTGAAGGTCGCGGGGTGAGCCGATCCGCCCTACGTACTTTGCTCTTGAAGATTTCCAGAGAAACTTCCGCGCACGCCGAGGCCTCCCGAACGGGGCGTTCGAAGCGCGCTGACGTTTATCTGGAAGTCTTGCAAAGCCAAAGCCAAAGCCAAAGCCAGGGGGTGCTCTTGTAGGAGCGAGCTTGCTCGCGAACCGCACGGCACCGTTCCCCTCAGGGAAAAATCACTCCCCCTCCCGCCCCAGATGCTCCTTGCGCCACGCCGCCGGCGACATCCCGTACTGCACGGCGAACCAGCGGGTGAAGGAACTGGGCATCGAATACCCCAGCAAATCCGCGATGCGCCCCAGCGAATAGCGCGGGTTCTCCATGTAGCGCAGCACCAGCTCGCGGCGGACCTCGTTGATCAGGTCGGAGAAGGTCACCCCGTTGTCTTCCAGGCGCCGTTGCAGCGTGCGCACGTTCAACCCCAGCGACTGGGCGATCTGCTCGATGGTCGCGCGGCCCATGGGCAGCAGAAGGTAGATGGACTTGCGCACCTCGTTCAGCGTGCTGCCGTCGGTGGCGCCGGGCAGGGAGTCGACGAAGCTGCGCGCATGCCGGGCCATGGCCGGGTCGGCCATGGGGTTGGCGGCGTCCAGGTCGGCGGCAGGGATGACGATGCCGTTGAACTCGCTGCCGAACTCGATCTTGCAGCCGAACAGCCGGCGGTGCACCTGCAGGTCCGCCGGGGCGTCGTGGCTGAAGTTGACGCTGATCGGTCGCCAGTGCGGGCCGAGGAGGGCGGCGCAGAGGCGGTAGAGGGTGCCCAGGGCCAGCTCCAGGCCCTGGCGCATGGGCATTGGCGGTACGGTGAGGAGCTCCTCGCGCAGGATCGCCATCTTGCCTTCTTGGTCGACGTACAGCGCCAGGGATTCGTTGAGCAGGTGCCGATAGCGAATGATGGTATCCATCGCCTCGCGTAGCGTCGCCTGGTGCGACAACAGCAGGCTGATCACGCCAAAGTCGGCGAGCTGGCGCGATTCGGCCATGCGCAGGCCGAAGGTTTCGCAGCCGCTGATGCGCGCCGACTCTTCCAGCAGGGTCACTGCCGTTGCAACGGGAATGCGCTGCTCCGGGTGCTCGAGCATGGATTGGGAAAGGCCCACCGCACTCAGTTGTTGCTGCGGGTTGAGGCCCAGGTGCCTGGCCACTTCCAGGTAGTTGGTGAGGGCCGCAATGCGAACCATTGGGGTCATGCGTGAATCGCCTTCTTGTTCTTGTGGTTGCTCCGTGCCGGCAGGGTTCATGGACACCTGGCGACCGGGGCGCACGCTGGCTGGGTCGATGACATCAGATTCTAGCGACAGCTGTAACCAAGCGTGTACGAAAGTTCGTGCTTCGGCCAGTGCTTCCGGCGCTCTGGAATGCACCGTACGTCCCGTAACGCACGGCCCCTGGCTCAGCGACGACATGCCGGGTGGGGGGCAGGCTGTCATCAAATGCGAAGTGCCTGACGCTCAATGCAAAGCACCGCCACCGGGGCATCTCTACTGTCTGTCCAACAAGTTCGAAATCACTGAAAGGTGAACCGGTGAACAACAATAAATCTTCCACCACCGTCCTCATGGTTCCCGGCCTGCGCGACCACGTGGCCGAGCACTGGCAGACCCTGCTCCAGCAGCGCCTGCCCAATGTTCGCAGCGTGCCGCCACTGACCGAGAACAAACTCGACCTGAACGCCCGTATCGAAGCCATTCAGTGCGAGCTTGAAGGCATCGACGGCGAGGTGATCCTGGTCGCCCACAGTGCCGGTGTGCTGATGGTCGCTCACTGGGCGGCACGCTACAGCCGACCGATCAAGGGCGCGCTGCTGGCAACCCCGCCGGACCTGGACGGCGACTGGCCGGCCCACTATCCCAGGCCTGCCGTGCTTGCCGAGATGGGGTGGGCACCGCTGCCGCAGCAGCCTCTGCCGTTCCCGACCCTGGTGGCGTGCAGCGACAACGATCCGCTGGCCACGCCCGATGCCGTACGGCGACTGGCCGAGGCCTGGGGCGCGAGCCTGGTAGAGCTGGGCCGTGTCGGCCACCTCAATCCCGCTTCGGGGTTCGGCGACTGGCCAGAGGCCGAAGCACTGATCCAGATGCTGGACCGCTGATCCACCACACCTGACTCAACGACAACCCCCGGTTCCGGCGTTCGCGCCGGGGCAGGCCCTCGTGCGCCCCGGCGCACGCTCTTCCAGAGCAAAGAAGGGGCTGCGGGACGGGCCCGGAAGCGTCCCGACCACAACAAGAAACGGAGCACACGCATGCATCACCAGAGCAATCCGAATCGTCCCCTGCAGCGCTGCCTGCTGGCGACCGCAGTCCTCGCCGCCATGGCTGGCCAGCCCCTGCAGGCCTTCGAACTGGACACCGGCAACCCGGACCTGTCGATCCGCTTCGACAACACCGTCAAGCTCAGCTACGGGCAACGGGTCGAGTCGCCCAACAGCAAGGTCGCCGGCACCGCCAACACCAACGACGGCGACCGCAACTTCTCCTCCGGCACCCCGGTGACCCAGCGCTTCGACCTGCTCAGCGAACTGGACTTCGTCTACCGCGACAGCATGGGCTTCCGCCTCAGCGCCGCCGGCTGGTACGACCATGCCTACGATGATGTCGGTTCCGACAACCCGTTCCCCGGCCAGAAGGGCAACGCCGGCCATCTGGTCAGCCGCAACGGCACGGTAATCGCCCCGCGTGGCGCGCAGCCGGCCAGCCACGGCCTGAGCACCTTCGCCGACCGTTACTACAACGGTCCATCGGGCGAGCTGCTCGATGCCTTCGTCTTCGCCAGCCACCAGGTCGGCGACGACATGCAGCTCAGCGGCAAGCTCGGCCGCCACACCATCTACTGGGGCGAGACGCTGTTCAGCGCCGCCAACGGCATCAACTACGGCCAGTCGGCCCTGGACCTGGGCAAGCTCTATAACGTGCCGGGCACCGAGGCGAAAGAGCTGTTCATGCCGCGCAACCAGCTGTCCGCCTCGTTGACGGTAAACCCGGAGCTGACCCTGGCCGCGCAGTACTTCCTCGAGTTCGAGAACTCGCGCTTCCCCGAAGGCGGCACCTACATGGGCCCCTACGACATGCTCAACGACGGCGGCAACGTCTTCTGGCTGCCGCTGCCGGCGCAGAATGCTTTCTACGCCGCGCCCCGCGGACACGACCGCGAGCCGAGCAACACCGGCGATTTCGGCCTGATGGCCAAGTGGAGCCCGGAATGGCTCGACGGCACCCTGGGCTTCTACTACCGCAAGACCTCGGACACCCTGCCGGCGGTACTCATCGACGCACCGAACCTGCACAAGCCCGGCCTCGCCGGCCTGCAGGGGATGAACTACATCACCGCCTATGCCGACGACATCGATATCTACGGCATCAGCCTGTCCAAGGAAATCGCCGGCGTGAGCGTCGGCATGGACCTGAACTACCGCGAGAACATGCCGCTGGCGAGCAACTTCACCACCGTCAACTCGACCCTCTACGCGGCCGCCAAGCGCGGCGCGGTCAATGGCGCCAACCTGATCGGCGAGCTGCCCAGCGACGGCGACACCGGCCTTGCCCGCGGCAAGACCTTCCACGTCGTGCTCAACGGCCTGGTGACCTTCGGCGCCACTCCGTTGTGGGACGCCTCGTCGCTGGCGGTGGAAGGCACCCTGACGCACCTGATCGACGTCACCGAAGGCGAGCAGACCTTCAAGGGCGACTCCAGCTACCACGGTGTCGACAAGGTCACCACCAACGCCTACGCCATGTCGGCCAACTTCACTCCGACCTGGTACCAGGCCTTCCCCGGCGTCGACCTGTCCATGCCCATGTCCTACAACGTCGGCCTGCACGGCAACTCGGCGGTGCAACTGGGCGGCAACGAGGACGCCGGCAGCTACTCCGTTGGCGTGGCCGCGGACTTCCACCAGAAGTACCGCCTGGACCTGAAATACGTTGACGCCTTCGGCCCCTTCGATACCTGCGAGAGCGGCCGCGACAACAACACCCCCGGCGCCAACGGCCAGTACCAGTGCATCCCCGGCCAGATCACCTCGCAAGGCGGCCTCGCGCCCCTGCTGAAGGACCGCGGCATGGTCACCGCCTCCCTGAAGGCCACCTTCTGATTTCACGTAAGGCTTCGCTCTCGAAGCAGGAGAAACCCAGCATGAACTTCAAACCCACCCTGATCGCCACCGCCCTCGGCCTGACCCTCTGCGGTCTGGCCCAGGCCGCTGTCTCCCCGCAGGACGCTGCCCAGCTGGGCAGCACCCTGACCCTGGTCGGCGCCGAGAAAGCCGCCAGCAACGACGGCTCGATTCCCGCCTACGCCGGCGGTCTGACCAGCGCCCCGGCCGGCTTCAAGGCCGGCGATTCCATGCGCCCGGACCCATTCGCCGGCGAGAAGCCGCTGCTGGTGATCGATGGCAAGAACGTCGAGCAGTACAAGAACCAGCTGTCGGCCACCACCGTCGAGCTGGCCAAGCGTTATCCGACCTTCCGCGTCGACGTCTATCCGACCCACCGTAGCGCCGCGCTGCCGGATACCGTGCTGGAAAACAGCAAGAAGAACGCCGTCACCGCGCAGTCCCTGGAAGGCGGCACGGCCATCGACAACGCGCTGCCGGGCGTGCCGTTCCCGATTCCGCAGACTGGCGCGGAAGCCATGTGGAACTTCCTGCTGCGCTACCAGGGCGTGAACATCAAGGCCAAGTACGACTCCTGGAACGTCGACGCCTCGGGTAGCGCGAACCTCGCCACCACCGGCCAGGCCTTCATCAACTACCCGGTGTACGAAGACCTCACCCAGCCGGTGAAAGGCTCCGAGGTCTACTACCAGATGAAGCTGTACTACAGCGGCCCGGCCCGTCGCGCCGGCGAGGCGATGATGCTCAAGGACGCTGCCAACCCGCTGCAGCAGCCGCGCCGCGCCTGGCAGTACCTGCCCGGCCAGCGCCGCGTGAAGCTCGCGCCGAACCTCGCCTACGACACCCCGAACCCCGGCATGGCCGGCGCCGGTACCTATGACGACGTGTTCGTCTTCAACGGTGCGCTGGACCGCTACGACTGGAAGCTGGTGGGCAAGCAGGAAATGATCGTGCCCTACAACACCTACCGCCTGACCTATGCCAGCGACATCAAGCCGGTGGTCACGCCCAACCACCTCTCGCCCGACTACGTGCGCTGGGAGAAACACCGCGTGTGGGTCGTCGAAGGCACGCTGAAATCCGGCGCGCGGCACATCTACGCCAAGCGTCGCTTCTACCTCGACGAAGACAGCTGGGTGGCCCTGGCTTCCGACCAATACGACGCTCGCGGCCAGCTCTATCGCGGCTCCTTCGCCTTCCTCAGCCAGAGCTACGACAAGCACATCCCGGACGCCACGCCGTTCATGATCTACGACCTGACTGCCGGCTCCTACAACATCAACGGCGTCGTCGGCCCGTACGGCGGCATCAGCTACATCGACCCGCTGGCCAAGACCCAGTGGTCCCCCGAGGCGCTGGCCGGTAGCGGTATTCGTTGATGAAAGAAGTGGCGGCTCCCCCCGGAGCCGCCGCTGCTCTACCCGAGGAAAGCTCCATGCAGATCCCCTTCAAGCGCCTGTTATTCCTGGGCGCGTTGCTGCTGGCGGGCGGCGTCCAGGCTGGCGAACAGGCTGATGGTTTCGTCGACGTGCTCGACCTGCCGGCGGCCTACAGCAACGCACCGAGCCGCGTACCGCTGCTGGCCGTCACCCGTGCCGGCAACAGGCTGGTGAGCGTCGGCCAGCGCGGCCATATCCTGTACTCCGATGACGGCGGCACCCACTGGCGCCAGGCCGAAGTGCCGGTCAGCTCGGACCTGACTGCCGTCTACTTTCCGACGCCGAACGAGGGTTGGGCCGTGGGCCACGATGGCGTGGTGCTGCACAGCGCCGACGGTGGCATCCACTGGGAGCGCCAGCTCGATGGCCGGCAGATCGGCCAGCTGATGCTCGACTACTACGCCGCCCATCCGCAGCCGGACAACGCTACCTGGCTGGAGCAGGCGCGGCGATTCAAGGAGGAGGGCGCCGACAAGCCGTTCCTCGACCTGTGGTTCCGCGATGCCAATGAAGGCTTCGTGGTCGGTGCCTTCAACCTGATCCTGCATACCCACGACGGCGGGCGCACCTGGGAGCCCTGGAACCATCGCATCGACAACCCCCAGGCGTTGCACCTGACCGCCATCGCGGCCAGCGGCGATGACCTGTTCATCGTCGGCGAGCAGGGCCTGTTGCTGCGCCTTTCCCACCAGCAGGAGGGCCAGCAGGAACGCTTCGTCGCCCTGCCATCGCCCTATGCCGGCAGCTTCTTCGGCGTGGTCGCGCGGCCTGGCCTGGTGTTCGCCTACGGCCTGCGCGGGCACGCGGTGCGCAGTGTCGACGGTGGAGAGAGCTGGAGCGCGGTCGACACCGGCCTGCCGGTGAGCCTGACCGCCGCCAGCTTCGACGCCAGCGGCCGGCTGTACCTGTTCAGCCAGGCTGGCCAGGGACTGCTCAGCGATGACCGTGGTGTCAGCTTCAAGCCCCTGGAACTGGCCGAGCGCCTGCCCGTCAGCGGCGCCGTGGCCGGTCCCGGTCGCCTGCTGCTGGTCGGCACCCGCGGCGTTCGCGAGAACGCCATGCCGGTGCGCTGAATGCGCCGGCCCTTCATAAGAACAAGAGAAAGAGAGACAGCCTGATGGTCGACCTCAAGCAAGGCGAGATGCCTGTAGTCCGCGAACTGCGGGACTTCGACGCCCACAGCGGCAACCTGCTGGAGCGCCTGGTGTTCAACCACCGTGCGCTGTTCATCGCCCTGATTGCCCTGGTCACCCTGGTGCTGGGCTACATGGCCGTGACCCGCCTGGAGATGCGCCCGGCCTTCGAGAAGATGATCCCCCACGGCGATCCCTACATCCGCAACTACCTGGACAACCGCGCCGCGCTGCGCGGCCTGGGCAACTCGGTGCGGGTGGTGGTGGAGAACCCCAACGGCGACATCTTCGACCCGGCCTACCTCTCCAGCCTGCGGCAGATCAGTGACCAGCTGTTCCTCAGCCACGGCGTCGACCGCGCCTGGATGAAGTCGCTGTGGTCGCCGGCGGTGCGCTGGACCGAGGTCACCGAGGAAGGCTTCCAGGGCGGCCCGGTGATGCCCGACGGCTACGACGGCAAGCCCGAGGCCATCGGCCAGTTGCGCCAGAACATCGCCCGCGCCGGCATCGTCGGCAGCCTGGTGGGCAACGACTTCCGCTCCAGCATGCTGGTGGTGCCGCTGCTGGACCGCGACTCGGCCACCGGCAAGGGCATCGACTATCGCGAGTTCTCCCGCGCCCTCGACGAGCTGCGCCTGAAGTACGAATACTTGGGCGACGCCCGAGCCTTCGCCGCCGGCGAAGAGGGCAAGGGCGCAGTACGCCTGCACGTGATCGGCTTCGCCAAGCTGGTGGGCGACCTGATCGACGGCCTGCTGCGGGTGATGCTGTTCTTCGGCCTGGCGGTGGTCACCGCCTTCGTCATCATCGTCTTCTACACGCGCTGCCTGCGCAGCAGCCTGCTGGTGATCGGCTGCTCGCTGCTGGCGGTGGTCTGGCAGCTCGGTCTGGTGGCGTGGCTGGGCTATGCGCTGGACCCGTACTCGATCCTGGTGCCGTTCCTGATCTTCGCCATCGGCGTGTCCCACGCCACCCAGAAGATGAACGGGATCATGCAGGACATCGGCCGTGGCACCCACAAGCAGGTGGCCGCGCGCAACACTTTCCGCCGCCTGTTCCTGGCCGGCGTCACCGCGCTGCTGTCGGATGCGGTGGGCTTCGCCGTGCTGATGCTGATCGACATCCCGGTGATCCAGGACCTGGCCATCGCCGCCAGCATCGGCGTGGCAGTGCTGATCTTCACGTCGCTGCTGATGATGCCGGTGGCGCTGTCCTATGTCGGTGTCAGCCAGCGTGCCGCCGAGCGCGCCCTGCGCGAGGAACGTCAGGTGGATCGCCGGCAGGGCCTCGGCAAGCTGTGGGCGCTACTGGATCACTTCACCGAGCGGCGCTGGGCGACTATCGCCCTGGCCGTGGCGGCGCTGCTCGGCGCGGGAGGGCTGCTGGTCAGCCAGCACCTGCAGATCGGCGACCTCGACGCCGGCGCTCCGGAGCTGCGCGCCGACTCGCGCTACAACCGCGACAACGCCTACATCACCAGCCATTACGCGCTCTCCAGCGACCTCTTCGCGGTGATGGTGAAGACCGCCCCCGAAGGCTGCCTGAACTACCGCACGCTGATCCTCGCCGACCGCCTGGGCTGGGCGCTGCAACAGCACGACGGTGTGCAGGCGACGACCTCGCTGGTCAACGCGGTGCGCCAGATCACCGCCGGCACCTACGAGGGCAACCCCAAGTTCGCCAGCCTGCAGCGCAACCAGGACGTGCTCAACTACGCCGCCCAGCAGGCCTCGGTGAACACCCCGGAGCTGTTCAATACCGAATGCTCGCTGATGCCGGTGATCGCCTTCCTCAAGGACCACAAGGCGCAAACCCTGGACGAAGTGGCCAGCATCGCCGAGAACTTCGCCCGCGCCAACAGCGCCCCGGACCGCCAGTTCCTCCTCGCCGCCGGCAGCGCCGGCATCGAGGCGGCGACCAACCGCGTGGTGCGCGAGGCCAACCACCGCATGCTGTTCTACGTCTATGCGGCGGTCGGCATCTTCTGCCTGATCACCTTCCGCAGCTGGCGCGCAACCCTGGTCGCGCTGCTGCCGCTGGTGCTCACCTCGATTCTCTGCGAGGCGCTGATGGTGATGATGGGCATCGGCGTGAAGGTCGCCACGCTGCCGGTGATCGCCCTGGGCGTGGGGATTGGAGTGGATTACGCGCTCTACCTGCTCAGCGTGCAGCTGCAGTTGCAGCGGGCCGGGCTGCCACTGTCGGTGGCGTACCAGCAGGCGGTCGCCTTCACCGGCAAGGTGGTCGCGCTGGTTGGCGTGACCCTGGCAGCGGGTGTGATCACCTGGGCCTGGTCGCCGATCAAGTTCCAGGCGGACATGGGCATCCTGCTGACCTTCATGTTCCTCTGGAACATGCTCGGGGCGCTGATCCTGATTCCGGCGTTGTCGCATTTCCTGCTCGGTGGGCGGAAGCTCTGAGGACATAGCCGCCCGCCACAGCGGGTCTTTGTTCGCGAGCAAGCTCGCTCCTACAGGGTGCGCCATGGTGCTCTTTGTAGGAGCGAGCTTGCTCGCGAACGCCCAACGCAGGCCCTGCCGGATAGCTTCCACCCATCCTACAAGAGCATTTCGCTCCTCAATCAAACGCCGGAATTGCCTCCAGCTCGTGCAGCAACCAATCCGCGAACTCTCGCGCCAGGGCCTGGTTGCCGTGGGGCGGGATGATCAGGAAGTAGGGGTGGGGCGCCGGGAAGTCGATGTCGAACAGCCGCACCAGACGGCCCTCGGCCAGTTCCTCGCCGGCCAGGATGTGGTCGCTGATGGTCACGCCGCCGCCGGCCAGCGCGGCGCGGATGGTCAGGTAGGCGTCGGGCAGGAAGACGTTCTGCCGCGCCTGCAGGCCGGGTACGCCGGCGGCGAGGAAGTAGCGGCTCCAGTCGAAGCCATCGTCCTCGTGCAATAGCACCTGGCGCGCCAGGTCGCGCGGTTTGCGCAGGTGTTCCTGGGTGTTGAGCAGGCGCGGGCTGCATACCGGGAAGTAGCGGATGTCGCCCAGCGCGGCGAAGCGCTGGCCTTCGATGTGCGTCTCGCCGAAGGAAATCACCATGTCCACCTGGCCCAGGTCGCTGCTCATCGGCAGCAGGTGCAGGGCGACTTCCTGGTAGTTGCGCAGGAATTTCTCCAGCAGCGACGACACCCGCGCGAGCAGCGCCGGGGCGCAGGCGATGCGCAGTTCGCCGGCGGGTTCCTCGCTGGGCAGGGCACGGCGGATGTCGCGCAACTGGTCGAAGGCGCTGCTGATCTGCTGGCTCAGCTGGCGCCCGGCGGCGGTCAGTTTCACGCCCTTGCCCTGGCGCTCCACCAGCGCCATGCCCAGCTCTTCTTCCAGCTTCTTCACCTGGTGGCTGACCGCCCCGTGGGTGACGTGCAGCTCCAGCGCCGCACGGCTGATGCTGCCTTGCCGGACCAGCGCCTCGAAAGCGCGCAGGGCGATGAGGGAAGGCATTCGGAACGCACTGTTCTGACGCATGGAAGACCTTTTTGTGTGAATTTGACTAACGATTCAGGCGGAAATCTATTGAATTGTCGTTAGTTAAATTTGCACAGAAGATGGCCCCAAGCCAATACAAAAAAAGCACCAAGCCAACACCGATCAACAAGAAAAACGGCTGGAGACCCGCCATGCAGCATTTCGTCGACTTGCTCGGCCTGGGCAAGCGCTACGGCAACCTGCAGGTCCTGAGCGACCTCAGCCTGAGCATTCGCCAGGGCGAATTCCTCACGCTGCTCGGCCCTTCGGGCTCGGGCAAGAGCACCACGCTGATGATGCTCGCCGGCTTCGTCGAGCCCAGCGAAGGGCATATCGAGATGGACGGCCGCGATATCACCCAGCTGTCGCCGGACCAGCGCGATTTCGGCGTGGTGTTCCAGGGCTACGCGCTGTTCCCGCACATGAGCGTGGCGCAGAACGTCGCCTACCCGCTGCGCATCCGCAAGGTGCCGGGCGCGGAGATCGAGCGCCGGGTGGCCGAGGTGCTGGAGCGCGTCGGCCTGGCCGGCATGGGCAATCGCGGCATCGCCCAGCTCTCCGGCGGCCAGCAGCAGCGCGTGGCGCTGGCCCGTGCGCTGGTGTTCAAACCCAGGCTCTTGCTGCTCGACGAACCGCTGTCCGCCCTCGACCGTCGCCTGCGCCAGGAAATGCAGGGCGAGCTGGCGCGCATGCACAAGGATTTCGGCACCACCTTCGTCTTCGTCACCCACGATCAGGAAGAAGCCCTGGCGCTGTCCGACCGTATCGCCGTGTTCAACAAGGGCCGCCTGGAGCAGGTCGGCACCCCGCGCGAAGTCTACGAACGCCCGGCCAGCCGTTTTGTCGCCAACTTCCTCGGCGACACCAACCTGCTGGAGGTTGGCGTGGTACGACGCGAAGCCGAGGCCACGCTCTGCGATTTCCGTGGCCAGCACCTGCGCGTGGCCCATTCGGCCCAGGCGAACCAGGGCGGCAAGAGCTGGCTGGCGGTGCGCCCGGAGCATATCGACCTGCGCCCGCTGCAGGACGCCGGCCGCGACAACGGCCTGTGCGCCACCGTCGGCAATGCCACTTACCAGGGGGCCCACGTCAACCTCGAACTGACCCTGGAGCAGGGCGAGCGCCTCGACCTGCGCCTGCCGGTCGCGCACCCGCTGCTGGCCGATCTGCGCAGCGGCCAGCGCTACTGGTGCAGCTGGTCGCCGCAGCACTGCCACCTGTTGTCCGCCTGACAACCACATAACGAAAACAACGATCGGGGAGCAATCACCATGAAAGAACGCCAAGGCTTCATCGAAGACGCCATCGAAATCGCTGCCCAGAAGGGCGAGCGCGCCGGCATCAGCCGCCGCGATTTCAACCGCAGCCTGCTGCTGCTCGCCGCCGCCTGCGCGCTGCCGTTCGGCACCGGCGGCCGCGCCTTTGCTGCCAGCGGCAACCTGGTGGTGGCCAACTGGGGTGGTGATGCGGTGCCGGCCTTCGAGAAGAGCTTCGGCGGCTTCAACGAGGTGGCAGGGCTGACGCTGAAGATCGATGGCAGCGGCCCCACCGAGGGTGCGCTGAAGACCCAGGTCAGCAGCGGCGCGGTGCGCTGGGACGTGTGCGACGGCGAGATGTATTCGTCCTATCGCCTGGGCAAGGACAAGTTCCTCGCGCCCATCGACTTCGGCATCGTCGACAAGTCGCTGATCGGCTACGGCGACGTGCATGATTTCGGCCTCGCCAACTACACCTACAGCTACGTGATCGGCTACGACCACGAGCAGTTCGGCAAGAATCCGCCCAAGTCCTGGGCCGACTTCTGGGACGTGAAGAAGTACCCGGGCAAACGCACCCTCTACAAATGGATGAGCGCCAACCTCGAATGCGCACTGCTGGCCGACGGTGTGCCGCCGGAGCAGCTCTACCCGCTGGATGTGGACCGCGCCCTGCGCAAGATCGAGGAACTGCTGCCGCACATCGCCACCCACTGGTCCACCGGAGCCGAGTCGCAGCAGCTGATCCGCGATGGCGAAGTGAGCATGGCGCAGATGTGGCACACCCGCGCCGAGCTGGTGAAGAACGACACCGGCGGCAAGATCGACTGGAGCTTCGACGGCGGCGTCGTCTCGCCTTCGGTGTGGATGGTGCCCAAGGGCAACCCGGCCGGCGCCAAGGCGGCCATGGAGTTCATCGCCTACGCGCTGCGGCCGGAAGTGCAGGCCAAGCTCATGGAGGTCTACAACATGGGCCCGGTGAACCTTGCGGCCAACGACCTGCTCAGCGCCCAGCTGCAGGCGATCAACCCCACCGCGCCGGACAACCTGAAGAAGCAGGTGTCGCTGAACAACAAGTGGCATGCCGAACACTACGGCGAAACCCTGGAGCGCTACCTCGCGCTGATCGGTGGCTGAGATGCGACGTTTCGCACCGGGCGTGCTGCCGGTCTACGGCCTGCTGATCCTGCCGCTGCCATTGCTGGTGGTGGTCGGCTACCTGCTGCCGACCCTCGGCGTGCTGGGCTGGAGCTTCAGCCTGCCGGAGTGGGGCACGCAGAACTACGCGGCGATTGCCGACAACGCCAACCTGCAGGCCGTGATCTGGCGCACCTTGCGCATCTGCCTGCTGACCACCGCGATCAGCGTCGCCATCGCCTACCTGATTGCCTACCGCTGGCGGTTCGCGACGCCGCGCGGCCGGCAACTGATCGAGCTGTTCGTGCTGCTGCCGTTCTGGCTGTCGATGCTGATCCGCGCTTTCGCCTGGCTGGTGCTGTTGCGCAACGGCGGCCTGGTCAGCCAGGGGCTGATGGCCACCGGCTGGTTCGACGCGCCGCCGCCGTTGGTGCGCAACGAACTGGGCGCGCTGATCGGCATGGTGCACTTCATGGTGCCCTACGCGGTGCTGCCACTGCTGTCGTCGCTCAAGCAGGTGGACGACAGCCTGCTGCGTGCTTCCAGCAGCCTGGGCGCCAGCCACTGGCAGACGCTGAAGGACATCTTCATCCCGCTGACGCTGCCCGGTGTGGTCGCCGCATCGGCCATCGTCTTGGTCTTCAGCCTCGGCTGCTTCGTCACCCCGGCGCTGCTGGGCGGCGGCAAGGCGGCGATGCTCGCGGAGTACATCTACGTGCAGATGTTCCAGCTGTCCAACTGGGGCCTGGGCGCCGCGCTGAGCATCGTGCTGATGCTGCTGGTGGTCGGTTGCGCGCTTCTGTTCGGACAACTCATCGGCTACCGCCGCCTGCTCGGGAGGACTGAGCTGTGACTCCGCAGGGAACCTATCTCTCCGCCATGCCCAAGGGCGTGAAAAAGCCGCAACTGCCACGCCCGCAGGTCGGCCGCTGGCTGTCCTGGGCCGCCCTGGCGCTGTCCGCGCTGTTCCTGCTGCTGCCGATCCTGGTGATCGTCCCGCTGTCGTTCGGCAACCAGCGCTACCTGGCCTTCCCGGACGGCGGCTGGTCGCTGCGTCACTATGCGACGCTGTTCGACGGCGCCTGGCTGGTGTCGATCCTGCAGAGCCTGGGCCTGGCCCTGGTGGTCGGTGCGCTCTCCACGGCGCTGGCCTTCCTGTTCGCCACCGGCATCTGGCTGCAGCGCCGGCACCGCACGCTGCTGACCGCCATCGTGCTGCTGCCGATGATCGTCCCGCAGGTGGTCTCGGCCATGTCGATCTACTACCTCGATGCGCGCCTGGGCGTGCTCGACAGCCTGCTGGGCGTCGGTTTCGGCCACCTGCTGATGGCGCTGCCGTACTCGGTGATCGCCATGCTGGTGGCCTACGCGCGGCTCGACCAGAGCCTGTACAAGGCCTCGCGCTCCCTCGGTGCCGGGCTCTGGCCGACGCTGTGGAACGTGCTGCTGCCCAACGTGCGCGGCGGTGTGCTCGGCAGCTTCTTCATGGGCTTCGTGATGAGCTGGGAAGAAGTGGTGGTGACCCTGTTCACCAGCGGCCTGAACGTGGTGACGCTGCCCAAGCGCATCTGGGACGGCCTGCGCTACAACCTCGACCCGGCGATTGCCGCCGTGTCCACCCTGATGATCGTCCTCACCCTGGTGGTGATGCTGGTACGCCTGTACCTGGCGCGACAGCAACCACCCAGCTGACTGTTTCAACCCCGCATACGGCCGCTGGATGGCGGCCCCAAACAACAACACCTGTGTCGCTTGCACCTTGTCCCTGAGGAGGGAATCCCCATGCTTACTGCTTTCCCCGCTCGCACCTACCGTCAACGCGTCGAAGCCGTCAAACGCCGCATGGCCGACCGTGGCCTGGATGCCCTGGTGGTCAACTACCCGGACAACATCAACTACCTGAGCGGCTTCGACAGCCTGGGCTTCCTCTGGTACCAGGCGCTGATCATCTCGCCGAAGCTGGCCGAGCCGGTGTTCCTCACCCGCACCAGCGAAGAGCCCTGCACCTGGGAGCTGTCGTGCATCAACGAGGCGATCTTCTATGACATCGCCAAGCAGGACCCGCTGAAGATCGTTGCCGACGTGCTGGCCCAGGCGGGTTTGAGCCAGGCGCGCATCGGCCTGGAGATGACCGCTTCGACCTTCTCTCCGGCACAATACAACGCGCTGCTCGGTTATATGCCAGAAGCCCGTTTCGAAGACGCCGGCCCGCTGGTCGCCGAGAACCGCCTGATCAAGACCGCCGAGGAAATCGAGTACCAGCGCAGCGCCGCGCGCATGGCCGACCAGGGCATGCTGGCCGCCTTCGAGGCACTGCGTCCGGGCATCTCCGAGGTGGAAGTAGCGGGCATCGTCGCCAACGCCCTGGGCCGCGCCGGCAGCGAGTACTCGGCGATCAGCCCGATGTGCGCCACCGGCCGCCGCAGCACCATGACCCACGCCATGCCGCACCGCCAGACCATCAGCCATGGCGACGTGGTGATCCTCGAACACGCCGGCGTGTGCAACCGCTATCACGCCATCCTCATGCGCACCGCAGTGATCGGCAAACCCAGCCCGCGCGTGAAGGAAGTCGCGACCCTGCTCACCGAGGCGTTCAACGCCGCCATCGAGATCGCCAAGCCGGGCACCCCGGTGGGCGAGGCCAACCGCGTGTGCAACCAGATCCTCGACCGCATCGACCTCTCGCGTACCCGCGTGCACCGCATCGGCTACAGCCTGGGCCTGGCCTACCCGCCGACCTGGCTGGAAGCGATGATGGTGGACGAGGCCGACGACCACGTGTTCCAGCCGAACATGTCGTTCTCCATCGAGCCCAACCTGTCCTTGTACAACGAAGGCTTCGGTATCAAGCTCGGCGACACCGTGCTGTGCGGCGAGAAGGGCTCGGCGAGCCTTTCCGAGCTGGCGCCGGAACTCACCATCATCGATTGATGGGCGTTCGCCCCCGGTCTGGCCGGGGGCGAACTTGTGTCAGTTGTCTGCGCCTGCGCGCGCAGTGATGGAAACCGAGGGCTTCTGATGAGTCACACGATGGATGTTTTCTGGCACGACGACGTGCTGCGCCACGACACCGCCGCCGGCGTGTTCGAGGCGCCGCCCAGCGACCTGCTGGCCGAACAGCTGCTGCACCCGGAGAGCAATCCCCGGCTGCTCAACATGCGCGCCATCCTCCAGCGCGGGCCGGTGGCCGGCTCGCTGCGTTGGCACGAAGGCCGCCACGCCAGCGAAGAGGATCTGCTGAGCTTCCACGATGCCGACTACCTGAGCGGCATCTTCGAGGCGGACGCCGCCGGCAAGCGCTTCAGCAGCACCACGCTGATGTCCGCCGGCAGTCTCGCCGGGCTGCTGGCCGCTGCCGGCACCAGCCTGGCGGCGCTGGAAAGCGTATTGGCCAGCGGCCATCCGGCCATGGCCCTGGTGCGCCCGCCGGGTCACCACGCCGCGCCGGCCATGGCGGACGGCTACTGCTTCTTCAACCACGCCGGGATTGCCGCGCGCGCCGCACAGGCGGCTGGCCTGGAACGCGTCGCCATCGTCGACTGGGACGTGCACCACGGCAACGGTACGCAGGAAGGCTTCTACGACGATCCCTCGGTGTTCACCGTCTCGCTGCACATGGACCACGGCGCCTGGGGCCCGAGCCACCCGCAGACCGGCGCGGTGGACGAGCGCGGCTTTGGCGCGGGACTGGGCAGCAACCTCAACCTGCCGCTGCCGATGGGCTCTGGCGACCAGCTCTACGAGATGGTCTTCAGCCGCTTTGTCGAGCCGGCGTTGCGCGCGTTCAAGCCGGACCTGCTGATCATCGCCAACGGCCTGGACGCGTCTCAGTTCGACCCCAACGGCCGCCAACTGGTGACCATGCAGGGCTTCAACCGCCTGGCCCGCCGTGCCCGTGCGCTGGCCGACGAGCTGTGCGCCGGGCGGCTGCTGGTGGTGCAGGAGGGCGGCTACAACCCGGCGTATAGCGCTTACTGCCTGCACGCGGCGACCGAAGGCTTCCTCGGCCAGCCGTCCTCGCTGCCCGATCCGCTGGCCTACATGCCGGAACCGGCGGCGCGGGTGGAGGCCGACCTCGCCACGCTGGATGCGCGGCTGGCGGCGGCGGGGTGGACGTTCGGCTGAAACCTTGGCGCCCTTCGTAGGGCGCATAACGCGCCAGCGTTATCCGCCGAAAAGCCGGCGGATAACCTGTTCCAGGTTATGCGCCCTACATGCTTGCTCGCGAGCCGCCTCCGTCCCCGGCGCCCTACGGATGGTTGCGATAGCGCTCGGTCAGGGACTGCACGCGGGCGACGTAGGTTTGCGTCTCGGCGTAGGGCGGTATCCCGTTGTACTTGTCGACCGTCATTTCACCCGCGTTGTAACTGGCCAGCGCCAGCCGCTGATTGCCGTTGAAGCGCTTGAGCAGCCACGCCAGGTAGCGCACGCCGCCTCGGATGTTCTGCCGCGCGTCGAACGGATCGCTCACGTTGAAGCGCTCGGCGGTGTCGGGCATCAACTGCATCAGGCCCTGGGCGCCGGCGATGGAAATGGCATTGGGCTGGAATGCCGATTCGGCATGGATGACGGCGCGCACCAGCGCCCTGTCGACACCGTAGCGCACCGATGCGGCTTCGATCTCCCGGTGATAGGAACGGGTGTCCAGGCGCAGTGTGGCGACGTTGAAATCCTTCGGCGCCATGCACAGGTAGCAGCCCTTGATGTAATACACCTCGATCACATCGACTCGCGCTGAAATGCCGACCGGGCGTCGGCTCACATACTGGCGAACGCCCTTGTGAACGAAGGTGTACACGCGAATCCGATCTGCCCCCTGGCTGTTGCCCCGCTCCAACGTGGATGCGGTCCTTGCCCGGGTGCTGCCAGCGGTGCTCGCCGGGTCTTTCTGGCGAGTGCAGTGCGCGCCGGCGATGGCCTGGCTGCTGAGGCTGACGGTTCCGTCCCGTGCGTGGCACTTGAACAGGGCGTTGGCGTAAAGCGGCGCGACCAGCAATGCCAGTCCGATGCAGCCAGGAAGGCTCCTGCGAGCCCATCGCCAGGTTCTGGAACTCATCACACCGCTCCGCGCCGCGGGCGCCGATCAGGCTGGGGCGCCTGATCCGGGCAAATGGGAAATGCCAATAGGGGCTGCCGTTGCAGGGTTCATCCCCGGCAGCCCGCCGTTTCGGTTCGCTAGTTATAGCCCTTTCAAACGGCAGTGGAGCTTTGGGGGACGTACGGCCTGCGGGGAATGTGGGGCAAGGCGTACGTCTGCGCGGAGGAAGCAGGTTCGGGGGCGCAGTAGAGGCAGGTCGGAATCGTCAACGGCGATGCCAGTGTGCAGGCTGTTCGCGAGCAAGCCCGCACCTGCCGGCAAGCTCCGAAGCTGGCCGCACCGGTAGGACCGAGGGAACGCCTGGGCCTTGCTCGCGAACAATAGGCAAACGCTGAAGTTACCCGAGAATGAAATACACCTTGCGCACCGGCGTGAGGTTTTCCCAGGTGCCCTTGAAGCCCGCTGCCACGACGAACGAGTCCCCCGGGCCGAAGGTCTTCGCCACGCCGTCCGTGTCGGTCAGGCGCACGGTGCCTTCGAGGATGTGGCACAGCTCGTCGTAGTCGCACTCGCAGCGCTCCAGGTGCACGCCGGCTTCCCAGATGCCGGCGATGGCGTTCTTTTCGGGGGCGCTGAAGTGCCGCCAGCTGCGGCTCTGGTAGGGCGCATCGACGATGGCCGGGTCGTTGATCTCGCGCTCCTGCGGGGCGAGGGCGGGGTTGGCGAAGTCGATGACGTGGCGGGGCAGGGTGGACATGAAGTTCTCCATCAGGAATCGAAACCGATGCCAAAGGCATCGCAGGTCTTGAGCAGCAGGTCGCGGCGGCCGGTGCGGTCTTCCTTGGCCAGCGAGCGTTGGGCGAGCTTCACGCCGAGGTAGCGCAGCGGCTCGGGCGGGAAGGGGAAGGGCTTCTGCGAGGTCATGCGCAGCTGGGTGCGTTCGGTGCGCTCGCCACCCAGCTGGTCGAGCATGTTCAGCGCGGCGAAACGGCTGGCCGACACGCCCTGGCCGGTGAAGCCCAGCGCATAGGCGACGCGGCCGCCCAGCACGCAGCCGGTGAACAGCGTGGTGCGCGCCGAGGTGTCGATGATGCCGCCCCAGGCATGGCTGAACTCGACCGGGCCGAGCTGCGGGAAAGCCTCGCGGAACTGCCCGGCCAGGCGCTCGAAGCTTTCCGGGCGCTGGGTCAGGGATTCGTCGCGGCGGTTGCCGAAGTGGTAGATGGCGTCGAAGCCTGCCCAGAGGATGCGGTTATCAGCGGTCTTGCGCAGGTAATGGAACTGGTTGCCGGCGTCGGCGATACCGTAGCGGTCGACCCAGCCGATGGCACGCAGCTGCTCGTCAGTGAGCGGCTGGGTGACCAACGAATAGTCGTACACCGGGATCACGCTGGAATTCAGGTGGCCGAGCAGCGGCGGTGCAATATTGGTCGCCAGGGCGATCTGCCCGGCCTCCAGCTCGCCTCGATCGCAGCGCAGCATCAGGCGGTCGCCGCGCTGGTGCAACTCGTGCACGGGGGTGTTCTCGAACAGCTCGACGCCTTGTTCCAGGCAGACGCGACGCAGCTCGGCGGCCATTTTCGCCGGGTTGAGCAGTGCATAGTTGGGCTCGAACACGCCGGCCTGGTAGGCGGGTGAGTCCAGTTTGTCGGCCAGTTGCGCCTTGTCGAGGAACTCCGAGGCGATGCCAAAGCGCTCGTAGTTGCGCTGCATGCTGCGCAGGCCGTCGACCTGCCAGGGTTGGGCGGCAACGCTGAGCTTGCCGCGGCGCTCGAATTCGACGTCCATGCCGAAGCGCTTCAGGTCCGCTTCGAATTCGTCGAGGTTCTGTCGGCCCAGGCGTACCAGGGTTTCGGCTTCTTCCGGCCAACGGCGCAGGGCATTGCCGACGCCGTGGGAAATGCTCGGCGCGCAGAAGCCGCCGTTGCGCCCACTGGCTTCGCCGCCGCAGCGCCGCGCCTCAACCACCGCGATGCTTGCACCAGGCCAGCGCAAGCGGGCGTGGAGGGCGGTCCAGAGACCGGTGAAGCCGCCGCCGACCACCACCAGGTCGAAGCGGCGATCCGCTTCCAGCGCCGGTGCGGCGGGAGCAGGGTCGAGGGTGTCGAGCCAGTAGGGTCTGGGAGTGGCGTGCGCAAGTGGGGCGGATGTCATCGGAAAACTCCGGCAGAATGTCGGAAGAAAAAGCGGTCTTCGGGCCGCGTCCGAGTTTTGTAATCGCTCCGGGGGGCCAGGCATACGGTCCGCTGCTCTTTGCGGGCACGCCCGGAGCAGGAAATGCCGGCCGAGACCGGCAGGGGAAAACAATGATCGAAGAACAGGGCTGGAGCTCCACGCTCGACGGGACGACTCACCAGCCCGACCCGGCCAGCGCCGCTACACACGCGGTGGTCATGCGTTACCACCAGGCCTGGCGCCGGCATGACATCGAGGCGCTGATGGCGCTGTTCGACCCGCAGGTGGAGTACAACGATTTCTTCCAGGGGCGGCGGATCGCGCCGAGCGAACTGCGCGAGTACCTGCAGACCAGCATGCCGGCGGCGGGAGATGAGTCGCAGGTCTACACCGATCGCCTGCGGGTGGACGGTGACACGGCCTTCCTGCAGTACCAGGTGACCCTGCGCGGCACGCAAGGGCTGGTGTCCTTCCGCACCACCGAGGCCTATACCGTGCGCGATGGCCGGATCATCCGGGTCAACGAGCACGCCGCGTTGATCGGTCAGCCGCAGAAAGCGGCCAGTGAGCCGCAACCGCGCATGGCCGACAGCCGGCTGGGGCTCTCAGCGCGGCAGCTGAGCCAGCTCGGCGGCGATATCCAGCAGTATTTCCAGCAGAACCGGCCGTTCCTCAATCCCGACCTGGACATGCCCCAGGTCGCAGCGGCCACCGGCTATACGCGCAACCAGATTTCCTACTTCCTCAACCAGGTGCTGGGCCTGAGCTTCTACCAGTACCTGAACCAGCTGCGCCTGCGCCACCTGCTCGGCCAACTCGACGGCGCCACCAGCGTCACGCGCATCGACGAACTGGCTCGGGCGGCGGGCTTCCGTTCGCTGTCGACCTTCTACCGCTGCTTCCGCGAGGAGACGGGGCTGTCGCCCAAGGCCTATCTGGAGCAGAAGGCAGCGCTGTAGTTGAGGGTGCTGCCCCTGGCTATCCTGCTGTAGGCGGCAAGGGGCGGCTTACTTACCCATCAAGGATGATGCTATGAACCTGTTGAAGTGGGCGATCTGCCTGATCATGCTCGCTGCCTTCGCGAAGATGTGCAGCATGGAGTCCGATAGCCGCAATGGTCCCAGGGCCGATGCCGTGGTGGAGAGCACCGAGGTAGTGCGCGAGTTGGGGTCGAAGAACAGTTCTCCGCCAGCGAAATACCACGTCTACGCACACTACGTTTATGAGGTCGGCGGCAGGGAGTATCGTGCCCGCTATCTGGTCGCAATCACGGCACGCGAGTCGCGCGCTAACCAGGAAGCGGCCCAGTTTCCCGCTGGGCGGCCGATTACGATTGGCTACAACCCGAAGAAGCCTGCTTATTCGGTCATCGTCGTGCCGGAGATTCCACGCTTCCACGCGGTTCTTTGAGGTCGGGTGCGGGTCGTTGCGCGCTTTCCGGGCGTCCGCTCCGCGCGTGCCCGCATGCACGGCGTCCGCGTTATCAACCCCGTGTCCATTTCCCTATGCTCGCCCGACAAGCATTCCAACAAGCTCAGGAGACCTTCGCATGCGCGACCAGCTCTATATCGATGGCCAGTGGCAGGCACCCGCACAGGGCGGCCGCTTCGAGGTGTACGAACCGTCCAGCGAAGCGGTGCTGACCGAGGTTGCCGCCGCTACCGGTGAGGATGTGGATCGTGCCGTGAAGTCTGCGCGTCGGGCCTTCGATGAAGGCGAATGGGGCCGGAGCACCGGCAAGGAGCGCGCCGGCTACCTGCGCGCCATCGCCGACAACCTGCGTGGCCGCCGCGAGGACCTGGCCCGCCTGGAAGTGCAGGACAACGGCAAGCCGCTTCCCGAAGCACAGTGGGATATCGACGACGCCATTGGCTGCTTCGACTACTACGCCGAGCTGGCCGAGGGGCTGAACGGCGAGGGCGAAGTGGTGGCGCTGCCCGACGAGCGTTTCGCCTGCCGCGTGCTGCGCGAGCCGGTCGGCGTGGCCGGGCAGATCATCCCGTGGAACTACCCGCTGCTGATGGCTTCGTGGAAGGTCGCGCCGGCGCTGGCCGCAGGCTGCACCGCCGTGCTCAAGCCTTCGGAACTGACTCCGCTGACCGCTCTGGAACTGGCCGCCGCCGCCGATGCCGTGGGCCTGCCCAAGGGCGTGCTCAACGTGGTCACCGGCCTGGGTCGCGGCGCCGGCTCGCCGCTTTCGGCGCATCCGGGCGTGGACAAGCTGGCCTTCACCGGCAGCGTGCCCACCGGGCGCGCGATCATGCAGGCGGCAGCCCAGGACATCAAGAACGTCAGCCTGGAGCTGGGTGGCAAGTCGGCCTTCATCGTTTTCGATGATGCGGATGTCGAAGCGGCCGTGGAGTGGATCCTGTTCGGCATCTTCTGGAACCAGGGCCAGGTGTGCAGCGCCACCTCGCGCCTGCTGGTGCAGGATGGCCTGCATGACCGGCTGATCGAACGCCTGGTGGAGGAAACCCGTCGCATCACCATCGGCAATGGCCTGGAGCCGGGCGTGCTGCTCGGCCCGCTGGTCAGCGCCGGCCAGCACGCCAAGGTGCTGCAGGCCATCGAAGCCGGCGTGCGCGATGGCGCAAAGCTGGCCACCGGCGGCAAGCGCCCGGCGCATCGGGACAAGGGCTGGTTCGTCGAGCCGACGGTGTTCATCGATTCGCCGCTGGAGAGCGCCCTGTGGCGCGAGGAAATCTTCGGCCCGGTGCTCGCCGTGCGCCGCTTCAAGGATGAAGCCGAGGCGCTGCGCCTGGCCAACGACAGCCAGTTCGGCCTGGCGGCAGCGGTAATGTCCGCCGACCCGGCGCGTTGCCAGCGCGTGAGCCGTGGCCTGCGCGCCGGCATCGTCTGGGTCAACTGCTCGCAACCGACCTTCACCCAGGCGCCCTGGGGCGGCTACAAGCAGAGCGGCATCGGCCGCGAGCTGGGCGTGTGGGGCCTGGACAACTACCTGGAGACCAAGCAGGTCACCGAGTACCTCAGCGACCAGCCTTGGGGCTGGTACATCAAGTAAGCTGAAACTACCGGCTCAACGTCGGGCATTTGCGTATGAGCGGACTTCGTCCGCGATCGATACCCGGCGGCTCTGGGCTGGCCGGTGACACATCGCGGACAAAGTCCGCTCCTGCGTTCGACGGGAGCCGCGCCGGTTTCCTGTAGGAGTGGGCGATGCCCGCGATCACGCTTACGGCGTGCTCCTTCAGGTCAGTGCCATCGTTTCGGCTAAATCAGCCCCTTCCCCTGCAAATGCTCGCGCAGGTAGTCGATGAACACCCGCACCTTGCGCGTGCTCCTTCGGTGCGGCAGGTAAAGCACATGCACCCATGGCCCGAATGCACTCTGGTCGCGCCAGCAATCCGGTAGTTGCTCCACCAGCTCGCCGCGTTCGAGGTAGGGCAACGCGCTCCATTGCGGCAGGAATTGCAGGCCCTGGCCATCCAGCAGGCACGACAGCAGGAAGTCGTAGTTGTCGCTGGCCACGCGCGGTATCGGCTGGCGGATACGGATGCGCTCGCCGTCCCGCTGCACCCACCAGAAATTCCGGTTCAGCAACGGGTGGCGGAAGATCAGCCAGTCGTGCTGCTCGTAGTTCTCCAGGGTCACATCCAGGCCCTTGCGTGCGAGGTATGTCGGGCTCGCGCAGAGCAGCAGGCGGTTTTCCAGGAGTGGCTGGGCGATCACGTCCGGCAGGTCGATGGGGCCGTCGCGCAGGGCGAGGTCGTAGCCGCCTTCCACCAGATCGGCGAACTCGTCGGCCAGGTCGACCTCCAGGCGCACTTGCGGGTGTTCGCGCAGGAAGCGGCAGCACACGGCATTGAAGAAGGCCGGCGCGAAGGAGGGCGGGGCGGCGATGCGCAGGCTGCCGCGCAATTCGGTCTGCAACTGCTCCACTTCCTCCTCGGCTCGCTGCAGTTGCACCAGCGCCTGGCGCGCACCTTCCAGGTAGATGTGCCCGGCCTCGGTCAGCGCCATGCGCCGCGTGGTGCGTTCGAACAGGCGCTGGCCCAGTTCGGCCTCCAGCTGTGCGACGCCCTTGGTGATCGCCGAGGGCGTCTTGCCCAGCTGTTCGGCGGCGCGGCTGAAGCCGCCATGGTCGGCGGTGGCGACGAACATCGTCAGGGCGGTCATCTTGTCCATGAATTGCTTCCTGGCAGGAACAGAAGTTGTGCGGGAAGTCGGTGTTAAAAGCGCCGGGGCTTTTGCTTAACCTTCTTCGCAGACCAACAATAACGAAGGCTTTGCGATGAAACTACTGATTCCGGCGCTGGTATCCGCCGCTTGCGCTTTTTCCTCGATGGAAACGATGGCCGCCGCCGACCTGATCTTCCATGGCGGCAAGGTTTACACCGCCGAACCCGGCCAGGCACTGCAGCAGGCGGTGGCGGTGGAGAACGGCCGCATTCTCGCCGTCGGTTCCGACGCGCAGATCCTCAAGCTCAAGCAACCGGAAACGACCGTCATCGACCTGCATGGCCAGGTGCTGATGCCCGGTTTCATTGACGCTCATACCCACCTGGTCAAGGGCGGCCTGCAGATGCTCCAGGCCAACCTGGACAACCAGGACCTGCCGCTCGCCGAGTTCGAGGGCAAGCTGCGCCAGTGGCGCGAGGATGGCCGCGCGCGACGTGGCCGGTTCCTCTATGTCGGCGGCGTGCCCACGGCGTACTGGGACGAAATCGGTGAGCTGCAGCGGCGCTTCAACCAGGGCGAATGGGCTGATCAGCCGATCCTCCTGGCCGGTGGCGACTACCACACCGGCTGGGCCAACCAGGCGTTGCTGAAACTGGCCGGCATCGACGCCGCCAAGGTCAAGTCGTTGCAGGGCGAGGAGCAGGCCACCATCGGCCACGGTGCCGACGGTACGCCCAATGGTTTCCTGGTGGACGCCGGTCTCTATCCGGTGCAGGCACTGCTGCCGCTGCCGAGCGATGACGAGCTGCTCAAGGCGCTGAAAGGCGCGCAGAGCTATTACCATGAGCTGGGTATCACCGGCTGGATGGAGCCCCTGGCGAACGAGAATCCCGGTGGCGACATCCACAACGACTCTGTTGGCGTGCTGCCGGCCTACAAGCTGCTGGCGGAGCAGGGCGGGCTGACCGCGCATGTCGCTGCGCTGCTGATGGCCGATTCGAAGGCGACCCCGGCTGACCTCGACGAACTGGACAAGGTGCGCCAGCAGTTCATCGATGTCCCCAACCTGACGCTGCCGGGCATCAAGATCTTCGCTGACGGCGTGGCCGAGGTGCCGGCGCAGAGCGCGGCAATGCTCGAGCCCTACAGCAACTCGAAGAAGTACGGCGAACTGCTGATCGACCCCAAGCACTTCGGCGAACTGGTCAGCGCCGCCGACGCCCGCGGCTGGCTGGTGCACATCCACGCCATCGGCGACCGGGCGGTGCGCGAATCGCTCAATGGCATCGAGCAGGCGCGCAAGGATCGCCATAGCGGCATCCCGCACTCGATCACCCACCTGCAGATGGTCAACCCGAAGGATTTCCCGCGCTTCAAGGCGCTCGATGTGATCGCTGCCATGCAGCTCTATTGGGCGGCCGCCGACGAGAACAGCGTCGATCTGGTCAAGCCCTACGTCAGTGCCATGGCTTTCCTGCACATGTACCCGGCACGCTCGCTGCTGAAGCATGGCGCGACCATCTCCGGCGCCAGCGACTGGCCGATCACCACACCCGATCCGTGGAAGGCCATCTACCAGGCGATCCAGCGCGTCGGCCCGAAAGGCGTGCTCAACGCCGCCGAGGACATCGACCGGCAGACCATGTTCCAGGCCTATACCCTCAACGCCGCGCGCACCATCCGCCTGGAGGACCGCATCGGCTCGCTGAAGCCGGGCAAGCAGGCTGACCTGATCCTGCTCGACCGCGATGTGTTCACGGTCAAGCCGGAAGCGCTGCGTGACACCCAGGTGCTCAAGACCTGGTTCGCCGGCCGCGAAGTCTATAGTCGTTCGAGCGACAAACTCTGATCCAGCCAGAGCGCCGCGGCGCTCTGGCTTCTTGAAATAAAGCAATTGCAGGAGCCTTGCCGTGATCCTTCACACCTTCACCACCGACATCCGCGACCCGCTGCAGCGTGGCCGGCAGATCGGCGAAACCTTCTCCGAGCAGATCCGCCAGGCCGTGGCGCTGTACCTGGACTTCTTCCCGCGCGTCGGCGTGGAGATCGACAAGGCACGGGCCATCGGCGAGGGCAGCCTGTCCGCGCTGGCCGACTGGTGCCCGGCGCTGGCGAAGGAAGTGGAGGGCCTGGCCCTGGGCGCCGGCCTGCCGCTGTGGCAGCTGGCAGCGCTGAATGCGCGCACCGAAGTGCTGGCGGTGATGCCCGCACAGCCGGTGGAGGGCGAGTGCTCCACTTCCGTCCATGCGCCCGCCGGCGCCATCGCCCCGCGCAGCCTGCAGACCTGGGACTGGCACGACAGCCTGGTGCCCCACGGCCTGCTGCTGGGCTTCACCGGCAGCACCGGCCTGACCGCCAAGTTGTTCACCGAGTTCGGCATGCTCGGCAAGATCGGCGTGAACAGCGCGGGCCTGGGCGTGCACTTCAACATCCTGCACCACGAGAGCGACAACGGTAGCGCCGGTGTGCCGGTACACGCCATCGCCCGCCGCGTGCTGGAAGAAGCCACCAGCGTCACCGAGGCCATCGACATGGCGCGCTCGGCGCGGGTCAGTGCGTCCACCGTGCTCAGCGTGTTCACCCGCAACGATGTGCGCGCGCGTGCCGCGAGCATCGAGATGAGCCCGGCGCACACCGCCGTGGTGGTGCCGCGCGAAGATGGCTGGCTATTGCATACCAACCACTTCCTCGACGGCGAACTGAGCTGGGGGGAGCGTACCGCGGATGTCTCCACCACCTACGCGCGCCTGGAGCACCTCAAGGCGGCCACCACCGGCATGACCGGCAAGGCCCTGGGCGAACGTGCCGACGCCTTCTGTGGCGCCGACGGCGACCAGGCGGTGGTGTGCTTCCATCCGGACATGTCCGAGCCGGACACCGAGCGCTGGGAAACCCTGCTGAGCATCGGCCTGGACACCGCCGGTTGCGCGCTGGAGTACGTGGCTGGTACGCCGAAGAAAATGGCCGATGAGGGCTTCCTGCGGTTCTAGAGGCAAACGGGTGAGGGCAATGTCCGAGCGCTGAAGTTCGCTTCACCGCCGATCGTAAAACGTCACAACGCAACTACTCAATTTCAGAACTTACGCCCCCGTGGCAGCCCACCGGCCGCCGCGCAGGTTTCGTATTGCCACAAAAACAAGAGTGAACCGCCATGATCGACCACACGCCCGCCGCGCCGGGCTCGCGCTCGGCCTTTCGCACCTTCTGCGTCTCCGGCATGGGCACCGCGCTGGAGTTCTACGACTTCGTCATCTACGGCTACGCCGCCGCGCTGATCTTCCCGCAACTGTTCTTCCCTGGCATGGACCGGCTGACCGCCGTACTGGTGGCCTTCGCGGCCTTTGGAGCCGGCTTCTTCGCCCGGCCATTGGGCGGCGTGGTGTTCGGGCACCTGGGCGATCGTTATGGCCGGCAGAAGGCGCTGGTCGCCACCCTGGTGCTGATGGGCCTGAGCACCTTGCTGATCGGCTTCCTGCCGACCCACGCCAGTATCGGTACCGCCGCGCCCGTCCTGTTGGTGTTGCTGCGCCTGGTGCAGGGTTTCGCCGCCGGTGGCGAGTGGGGCGGGGCGGCGCTGTTCGGCATTGAGGTCGCACCTGAAGGCCGCCGCGGCCTGTGGGGCAGCTTCACCAGCATGGGTATCGGCATCGGCGGCATCTTCGGTTCGGCGGTGTTCGCCATCGTCAGCTTCGCCTTCGACGATGACCTGAGCGGTATTGCCTGGCGCATTCCGTTCTGGCTCGGTGGCCTGCTGGTGCTGATCGGTCTCTACGCGCGCCTGCAGAACACCGCGCCGCAGCCCAAGGCCGCGCCGAAAGCCGAGGCGCGCATGCCGCTGATGGAAGCTTTCCGCCGCCGGCCGCGCGAGCTGTTGCTGTGCATCGGCATCGCCTTCGGTTACGTCACCATCGCCTATATCGGCAGCACCTTCTTCCTCGCCTACGCGACCGACATCGGCTACAGCAGCAGCCACGCTCTGCTGTTCGACTTCTCGCTGTCGGTGGCCATCGTCGCGTCCGCGCCATTCTTCGGTCACTTGTCGGACCGTTTCGGCAGGCGTGCAGTGATGATCTTCGGCGCGGCGATCATGGCGCTCGGGCTGTTCGCCTTCTTCCCGCTGATCGGCTTGCACAACCTGCCGCTGGCGATGCTGGCGTATATCGCCGTGGGCTTCTTCATGGGGGCGACCCAGGGGCCGATCCCGGCTTTCCTCGCCGAGCAGTTCCCGCGGGAGATGCGCTACTCGGGGATTTCCTTCAGCTACCAGATCGGCGCGGCACTGGGTGGCGGCACGGCCTCGAGCATCGCTACCGCCATTCTCATCGCTACCGGGCGCAACCCGTTCGGCGTCGCGCTTTACGGCGCGGCAGCGCTATTGCTGGTGGCGATCTGTTCCTGGCTGCTGCGCGAAACCTCGCATCTGCCGATGGAGCTGATCGACCGCGACGACGCCTCGCCGGGTGTCGCCCAGGCTCAGGTCGGTTAAGTCACGGCGCGGGCTTTGGTGCCGGGCACCAGGCCGAGCACCAGGGCGCAGCCGATCAGGATGATCAGCGCGCCCACGCCCTGCACCAGCGACAGGCTCTCGTCCAGCACCAGGGCGCCGATCAGGACGGCGACCACGGTGACGACGAACTCCACGCTGATGGTTCTGGTCGCGCCGATTCGCGAGACGAGCTGGAAGTAGACGACGTAGTTCACCGCGCTGAATATGCAGCCGCAGATCAGCAGGAAGAACACATCGATCGGTTGCGGCGTGCCGGGCACCGGCACCCAGATCAGCAAGGGCAGGGTCAGCAGGCCGCCGATCCCGAACGCGCCGCAGGTCACTTCCCAGGGGCCGGCGGTGCGCAGCTTCAGGCTGGCGTAATTGCTGCCGAAGGCCGCGCAGACGGCGCCGAACACGGAGGCTGCGCTGCCGAGCATGAACTCGTGGGTGATCGGCACCGCCGGGAAGCCCACCAGCAGCACCATGCCGAAGAAACCCAGCACCAGCCCGCCGAGGCCGCTCCAGGTGATGCGTTCCAGGCCCCAGAGGCGGCCGATGAGCATCGAGAACAGCGGAATCCCGGCGACGAAGATCGCTGCCATGGCGGTGCCGATGCGCGGGGTGGCGTAGGTCATGCCGATCAATTGCCCGGCCACCGTGGTGGCGCCAACCACGCACAGCGGCTTCCACATCCCTGCGAAGTTCAGCTGGCGCCCGGCCAGCCGTGCCACGGCGAACAGCGTGAAGCTGGCGATCAGCGCGCGGAAACTGACCGCGCCAACCCAGCCGAAGCCGGCGATGGCCTTGAGCAGCACAAGGAAGGACAGCCCCCAGCCGACGGCGAGGAACAGGTAGGCGGCAAGGTCGCGCGGTTGCATACGACTCCGGTGGCACAAGGCAGCAGGGGCCGCCAAAGCGTGGCAGCGAATGCCGCTATCTTGCCGGTCGCGCTTGACGCTTGGGAAGGCAGCACGCCGAGGTTTTCCGCCTGCCTGTGCCGCCCTGCACTGGCGGTGGCGGCGCCAGGTGGCTGGTACTATGATTTTCAGCTCCTCACTTCAGCACGTCGCTGTCCTGCCACTCCCGCCAAGCGAGCCTTGTGAAGCCTTCGACCATCTGTGCAGCCTTGCTCTGTTCATTGCTCAATGCCGGGGCCTGGGCAGGGGACTATCGGGTCGTCACCGAAGAGTGGGCGCCTTACAACTACGTCGAGAACGGCCAGCTCACCGGCATGGCGACGGACATCGTCAAGGCCATCATGGGGCTGACCGGCGATGATTTCGCGATCGAGCTGTTGCCCAGCATGCGCACCAGCCTGGCCCTGCAGTCGCAGCCGAAGACCATCATGTTTTCCATGTTCCGCACGCCGGCGCGCGAGCCGCTGTACAAATGGGTAGGCCCGATCGTCGAAGAGTCGATCCATCCCTATCAGTTGGCCAATGCGCGCCAGCCGGCGAATACCCTGAGCGACCTGCGGGGCGCTCCGCGTATTACCACCCGGCATGCCGGGCTGGTTCCGGAGACATTGGAGGCCATGGGCTTCGACAATCTCGACAAGCGCGCCACCGGCAGCCCGCAGCTCTATCTCATGTTGCTGGCCGGGCGTACCGACATCATCGTCGGCGACACCGATGCCGGCGTCGCGTATTACAGCCGCCAGTTGGGCCTGTCGCCCGGCACATTGCGCCAGGTGCCGGTCGAGCTGTTTCGCTCCACGCTCTACATCGCCTTCAGCCGCGACAGCGACGACCAGCGAGTCGCCGCCTGGAGTCGCGCGCTGGAGCGGTTGCGCGAGTCCGGCGAGCTGGCGCGCATTCAGCGTCGATACGAGAGCCCGGACCTGCAGTGAGATCGTCCGGGTACTTGCGTCGCGTCTTGTCCGTGTGCGGGAGGCTCAGCCCGCGATGTCCCGATACGGACGTGGCTCGCCGGGGGACTGGCTCGGCGGGCCGAGCTCAAGACGCCAGTAGCCCACGTCGTGCCATTGGCCGAGCTTGAAACCGACCTGCGGGAAGGTGCCGACATGCTGGAAACCCAACCGCTCATGCAGGCCGACACTGGCTGCATTGGGCAGGGCTATGCCGGCATAGGCGGCGGTGAATCCCTGCCTGGCCAGGATGGGGAGCAGCTCGGCATAGAGGCTGCGGCCCACACCCGAGCGCCGCTCGCTCTCCGCGATGTAGACCGTGACATCCACTGCCCATCGATAAGCAGCGCGCGCCCGGTGCTGGCTCGCATAGGCGTAGCCGGCCATGCGCCCATCGCGTAACGCAACCAGGTACGGGTAAGTCTGCAGGGTCGTGCAGATCCTCTGCCGAATCTCTGCGGCACTCGGCGGCACCTCTTCGAAGGAGATCGCCGTTCCACTCACTATCGGCGCGTAGATGGCCTGGATTGCTGGCGCATCCTCGGGGCGCGCCTCCCTGATTTCGCTGGGCATGGTCACCTCAGATCGAGCGCTGATTCACACGGGCGGACAGCTGCTCGGCGTTCTCCTTGCGCTCCGAATAACGATCCACCAGGAACTCCTGGCGATCCCGCAGCAGCAGGGTGAACTTCACCAGCTCCTCCATGACGTCGACCACGCGGTCGTAGTACGCCGAGGGCTTCATCCGGCCCGCCTCGTCGAACTCCAGGTAGGCCTTGGGAACCGAGGACTGGTTGGGGATGGTGAACATGCGCATCCAGCGGCCAAGGACGCGCAACTGGTTGACCACGTTGAACGACTGCGAGCCGCCGCAGACCTGCATCACCGCCAGCGTCTTGCCCTGGGTGGGGCGCACGGCGCCGAGGGCCAGGGGGATCCAGTCGATCTGTGCCTTGAACACCGCCGAGAGTGCGCCGTGGCGTTCCGGCGAGCACCAGACCTGGCCCTCCGACCACCGCACCAGGTCACGCAGTTCCTGCACCTTCGGATGCTCCACCGGCACATCGTCCGGCAGCGGCAGGCCTGAGGGATTGAAGATGCGCGTCTCGGCACCGAAGTGCTGCAGCAGCCGTGCGGCTTCCTCCACCAGCAGGCGGCTGAAGGAGCGCTCGCGCGTCGATCCGTAAAGCAGCAGGATGCGCGGTTTGTGCTCGCTGGCATCGGCGGCTGCTGGTAGCGGATCGATCAGCGACAGGTCGAGGTTGGGCAGTTGTTCGGACATGTGTCCTCCTGATCAAAGGGCGCCGATACGATCCAGCTCGCGCTTGAGTTCGTCGCGGCCGAGGGTGGCGAAGGGCAGGGCGAAGAAGGCGCGGCAGCGCAGTTCGATGCGCGCCAGCGTGGCGCGGAAGGCGGCGTCGATCGCGGCCTCGTCACCCTCGGCATCCGAAGGATCTTCCAGCCCCCAGTGGGATTTCACTGCCGGGCCGAAGTAGACCGGGCACGCCTCGCCGGCGGCCTTGTCGCAGACGGTGACGACGATATCCGGCGGGTTGCCTTCGAAGGCGTCGTTGCCCTTGCTGCTCAGGCCTTCGGTAGAGATGCCGGCCTGCTCCAGGGTAGCGAGGCTGCGGGGCAATACCTGGCCCTTGGGAAAACTGCCGGAGCTGACCGCCTCGAAGCCTTCGGGCGCCAGGTGATTGAACAGCGCCTCGGAGAGGATGCTGCGGCAGCTGTTGGCCGTGCACATGAACAGGACTCGCATGGAAGGCTCCTCCGCTTCTGGGCGGGACGTCAGAGGCTCAGGCGCAACGCCAGGGCCGAAAGGGTGATCAGCAGAACCGGCAAGGTCAGGAGGATGCCGACCTTGAAGTAGTAACCCCAGGTAATCCGCACACCCTTGCGTTCCAGCACATGCAGCCAGAGCAGCGTGGCGAGGCTGCCGATGGGGGTGATCTTCGGGCCGAGATCGCAGCCGATGACGTTGGCGTAGATCATCGCCTCGCGCACCAGGCCTTCCGCGCCGCTGGCCTGGATCGACAAGGCGCCGACCAGCACGCTGGGCATGTTGTTCATCACCGAGGACAGCAGCGCCGAGAGCAGGCCGGTGCCGAGGGCGGCGCTCCACAGCCCCTGTTGGGCAAGACGGTCGAGCAACTGGGCAAGGAAGTCCGTGAGGCCGGCGTTCTTCAGGCCGTAGACCACCAGGTACATGCCGAGGGAAAAGATCACTACCTGCCAGGGCGCTTCGCGCAGTACACGGCGGGTGGAGATGCGCCGGCCGCGGGCGGCGACAGCGAAGAGGAGCGCGGCACAGGCGGCGGCCACGGCGCTGATCGGGATGCCCAGCGGCTCCAGGGCGAACAGGCCGACCAGCAACGCCAGCAGCGTCCACCAGCCGACGATGAAGGTGGCGCGGTCATGGATGGCGGCCTTGGGTTCCTTCAGCGCATGGAGCGCGTACTGCCTCGGGATGTCGCGGCGGAAGTACAGAAACAGCACCAGCAGGGTGGCGGCAATGCTGGCAAGACTCACCGGCAGCATCACCGAGGCGTATTCGGCGAAGCCCAGGCCGAAGTAATCCGCCGAAACGATGTTCACCAGGTTGGACACCACCAGCGGCAGGCTTGCGGTGTCGGCGATGAAGCCGGCGGCCATGACGAAGGCCAGGGTCGCGGCGGGGGAGAAGCGCAGGGCGAGCAGCATCGACATGACGATGGGCGTGAGGATCAGGGCCGCACCATCATTGGCGAACAGCGCCGAAACGGCCGCGCCGAGCAGCACGCAGAAGGCGAACAGGCGATGACCGCTGCCGTTGGCCCAGCGCGCCACGTGCAGTGCGGCCCACTCGAAGAAGCCGGCCTCATCCAGCAGCAGGCTGATGACGATGACCGCGATGAAGGTGGCGGTGGCGTTCCAGACGATGGCCCAGACGACCGGGATGTCGTGCAGCGAAACCGCGCCGGCGGCCAGGGCGATGATCGCACCCAGGGCGGCGCTCCAGCCGACGCCAAGGCCCCTGGGCTGCCAGATGACCAGAACGAGGGTGAAGATGAAGACTGCAATGGCGACCAGCATGGAGGATTCGCTCGGTGGGGATCAGCAGCAGGCGGCGTCACGGACGGGTCGGCCGTCCATGTTCTGCAGGCGCAGGGTGTTGTCGGCCAGCCACTGCCCGTTGGCCAGCAGGGTGACCTGCAGCATGTCGTGCACCCAGGTGGGTAGGTCGGGGTTGAGGCGGTAATACACCCACTGCCCCTGGCGGCGATCCAGCAGCAGGCCGCTGCTGCGCAGTTGTGCCAGGTGGCGGCTGATCTTCGGCTGGCTGTCGTCCAGCGCGCACATCAGCTCGCAGACACACAGTTCGCCCAGGCTGGCGATGAGCAGGGTGGCGCGAGCGCGGGTCTCGTCGGCCAGACACTTGAAGACGTCGGGTGGGGTAATCATGGCGCTGCCTAAATATATGGAAAATCGAATATACGTATTTCCATATATTAAGCGCAAGCCCCCGAAGCCTGATCCCGGCGGAGAGGGCAGTTCATCGTATTTTCTAAATTTAAATTGAATTTATATTTAACCTGCTTCAGGCTTCCTGGCACTGTCCGCTGTTCAGGAATAATCATGGCCTCCCGCGAAGCTCGAAAAGATGGTGAAGCGACCCGCCTGCGCATCCTTGAAGCCGCCGGCGAACTTTGCGCGACGCTCGGCTTCGGCGAAACCAGCAACAAGGCCGTCGCCGCCAAGGCGGAGGTCGACCTGGCGTCGATCAACTACCACTTCGGCAGCCGCAACGGTCTCTATCAGGCCGTGCTGGGGGAGGCCCGTCGACGCTTTCTCGACATCGCCGACCTGCAGCGGATCATCCAGGGCGAGCAGGCGGCGCCGGACAAGTTGTTTGCGCTGACCGAACTGGTCGTGCGCAAGGCCGCGCGCGGGAGGGAGAGCTGGCACCTGCGGGTGCTCGCTGCCGAAGCCCTGGCGCCCAGCAGCCACGGTCAGGAGTTTCTGCACCCCGAAAAGGCGCTGAAGCTGACGTTGCTCAAGCAACTGTTCAGCGAGATCACCGGGATCCCCCCCGAAGATCCCACATTGGTGCCCTGCATTCTCAGCGTCACGGCGCCATGGGCGATGCTGCTGATCGGGCCTCGTGGAGGGCATGGCGCCCTGCGCGACATTCTCGACATGCCGGGTCCTGTGGTCGTCGCCCAGCTCTACAGCTTCACCCTGGCCGGCCTGCAGGAAGTGGGGCGGCAGCATCGCCAGCGTGCACTCTGCGCGGGCGAATGAGCCGACTCCATTCCTTCCCTGTCCCACGCCACCTCATCTCATCAGGTCCGCCCCATGCAAACGGCCTCCGAAAAAAGCCTGGCCACGAAGCTGAGCCCCCCGGACGACGCTCAGGCGACGCAGCCGTCCATTCCACTGCTGCTGGCGGCGTTGCTGCTGGTGATGTTCCTCGCGGCGCTGGACCAGACCATCGTGTCCACCGCGCTGCCCACCATCGTCGGCGAACTGGGCGGCCTGCACCTGTTGTCCTGGGTGGTGACCTCCTACCTGCTGGCCTCCACGGTCGTGGTCCCGCTGTATGGCAAATTCGGCGACCTGTACGGCCGCAAGCTGGTGCTGCAGACCGCCATCCTACTGTTCCTGGCGGGCTCGGCGCTCTGCGGGCTGGCGCAGAACATGACCCAGCTGATCCTCCTGCGCGCGCTGCAGGGCCTGGGCGGCGGTGGCTTGATGGTGGTGGCGATGGCGGCCATCGGCGACGTCATTGCGCCGGCCGAGCGTGGTCGCTACCAGGGGCTGTTCGGTGGCGTATTCGGCCTCGCCACGGTGGTCGGTCCGCTGGTGGGCGGCTTCCTGGTCGAGCAGTTGTCCTGGCGCTGGATCTTCTACATCAACCTGCCGCTGGGCCTGCTTGCCCTGCTGGTGATCGGCAACGCGTTCAAGCCCCACGTCGCGCGGGTGAAACACGTCATCGACTACTTTGGCGCTTTCTTCCTGACCCTGGCCCTGGCTTCGCTGGTGTTGATCACCAGCCTGGGCGGCAGCACGCTCGAGTGGACCTCGATCGACATCCTGTGCCTGTCGCTCTTCGCCGTTGTCGGTGTGATCGGCTTCGCCCACGAGCAGCGCATCGCGGCGGAACCGATCATGCCGCTGCACCTGTTCCGCCACCGGACCTTCGTGCTCGCCGGGCTGATCGGGTTCACCGTCGGTGTTTCGCTGTTCGGCTCGGTGACCTTCCTGCCGCTCTACATGCAGGTGGTCAAGGACGCCACGCCGACCAGTGCGGGCCTGCAGATGCTGCCCCTGATGGGTGCGATGCTGATCGTCTCGGCTATTACCGGTCGCCTGATCAGCCGCTGGGGGCGTTACCGGGTCTTCCCCATCCTTGGCACGCTGCTGCAGGTCATCGCCCTGGCGTTGCTGAGCCGTCTGGACCTGCAATCGTCGATGTTGCAGATGAATCTCTACATGGCCTTGCTCGGCGCCGGGCTGGGCATGGTGATGCAGGTACTGATCCTGGCGGTGCAGAACAACGTCGAATTTCGCCACATGGGCGTGGCGACCTCCGGGGCGACCCTGTTCCGCTCCATCGGCGGCTCCATTGGCGTCTCGGTGTTCGGCGCATTGTTCTCTCACGAGCTGATGAGTCGGCTCGTGAGTGCCTTCCCGGCCAGCGTCGGCTCACCGGCCAACCTGTCGCCGGCCGCTGTGCATGCCTTGCCCGCAGCGTTGCGGCAGGCTTACCTGGAAGCCTTTTCCGGATCGATGCACTGGGTCTTCCTGGTGGCCTGCATGGTCAGCGCCGTGGCCTTCGCGCTGTCGTGGCTGCTGCAGGAAGTACCGCTGCGCAAAGCCTGAAGACGCCTGGGTCACCGGTCCTTCACCGGGTGTCCGGCCCAGGTTCCGGGCGAGTTGGCGGCGCCGGAGAGGGCGTCGAAATCCTCGCTGCGCAGTGGGCGAAGTTGCAGGGAATCGCCGAGCAGGGCTGGCTGGTCATTGAAGCTTGTCATGCCTGGTTCCAGGGACAATGGAGCCGGGCTTATGGGTCGACCGGAAACTTGCACAGAGCCAATGGCACGTCCTTGCACGGTGCCATTGGCCGCTTAGTCGCTGCAGATGCCAAGAATCGCCCGCGCGGCCGACGCTGTGCCGCGCGAGGCCTGCATCTGTTCGCGTACGCTGGTCAGCCGTTGCTGCATCGCCTTGTCGCAGAGCAGGTCGGCCAGTGCGCCGGGCAGCGCCGCCAGCGGGTTTTCGAAGCGCGGCAGGTAGCGCGCCACGCCCACTTCCTCGGCGCGCCTGGCGTTGTCATGGCCGTCCCAGCAGTAGGGGATGATCACCGACGGCAGGCCGAAATACAGTGCCTCGCAGAAGCTGTTGTTGCCGCCGTGATGGATGAACAACTGGCATTCGCGCAGCACGGCCGGTTGCGGGTACCAGCTGTCGAGGTAGACGTTGTCGGGCACGCTGTCGTAGTGCTCGCGGTAGGCGCCGACGTTGATCAGGAAGCGGTAGGGCAGTTGCGCGACGGCATCGATCAGCTTGCGCATCATCTCGATATCGGCCGCGCCGAGGCTGCCGAAACTCACATAGATCAGCGCAGCATCGTCGTGTCGCGGGAACTGCGGCGGGATATACGGCGCCTCGCTGCGCACGCAGCCGTCGAGGTACAGATAGCGCTCGGCCGGCAGCGGATTCTGGCGCTCGTAGCGCACCGGTGTGGGTGAGAGCAACAGGTTGAGCCAAGGCGAATCTTCGAGGAATTGGCCGGTGGGCAGGGCAGGGTGACCGCACTCGGCGAGGAAGCGGGCGAAGCGTTCGTGCGCCGGCTTTGTCGCTTGCAGGTAGTGTTCGCGGTAGGTGGCGCAGGCTTGTGGATCGCTGCTGCTGGCGCCGGACAGGTAGGGCGGCACCGCGGGGTCGGGTAGTTCGGTTTCCGCGCAGGAGATCATCCGCACCCAGGGACAGCCGGCGGCGGCGATGGCCGGGAAGCTGACCACGTTGTCCAGCACGATGGCATCGGGCTTGAGCCGGGCGAGCAACTGCTGCAGCGGTTTTTCCGACTCGATGGCGGTATCGATGATGGCTTCCCAGGCCGGCGCAACGTAGCTGTCGATCTGCGCCAGGGGCGGCTGGTCGAAGTAGGGCACGTTGCGCTCGATGAAGCGCTCCCAGTAATGCTGGTGGTCGGCGGCGGAGAGCGGCGAGTCCAGTTGCAACGGGTACTCGGCGAAGCCGTACTCGGCGAAGATGCCCTGGAAATGCGCATGGCAGATGAACACCGGGCGTGCGCCGAGTTCGCGCAGGGCCTGGGCGATGCCGATGCAGTTCAGCGCGGCGCCGAAACTGGCCTCGGGGAAGAAGGCGATGGTTCTTGTTCTTTGCGTCATGGGCACATCCGGGTGTTGCTCACGGGCACTGCGTGAAACTGATACTGCATTTTTTCGTTAAAAAAAACACTGTGTGAGAAAAATAATCAGCGACGCCCCTGGGCGAACGACTGTGGAATCCCGCGGTTGGCGGTCTGCGGGCGTTGCGCGAAGGACAGCCGCAGGTGCAGGCGCATCAGGTCGGCGGCGACTTCCAGCTGGCCGCGCTCGATCTGCTCGATGATTCGCAGGTGCTCGCGCAGGGCTTCCTGCAGGCGGTGCACGCTGACCATCGGCAGCAGGTTGGGCAGGCGGCGCAGACGCTGGTGCTGCAGCAGAGCGTCGCCGACGAAACGGTTGCCGCAGCCCTGGGCGATCAGCTCGTGGAAGCCGATGTCCAGCTCGCGGAACTGGGCCACGTCGAAGCGCTCGATGGGCGCCGCCAGCAGTTCCTCCATGGCCCCGCGCAGCAGGGCGAGGCGCGCGAGATCGGGGTCGAAGCCGGGGGCGAGGAGGGCTTCGGGTTCGAGGATCAGCCGATAGCGCAGGCTGTCTTCCAGCGCTGCGAGGTTGTTCAGCAACGGGCGGAACGACCAGCTCTGCCCGGCGCCGCGCTCCAGCACCTGGTCCTCGCTGAGTTGCGCCAGGACCTTCTGTGCCGCGACTCGGCCGATGTCGTAGCGGCGCATCAGCTCGCTGGCGCTCAGGCTGTTGCCCAGGCGACCGGCCATGCGGTCGCGCAGTACCGAGGCGGCCAGGGCTTCTTCCTCGGCCTGGGGCAATGCCGAGCCGAGCACCTGGGCGGACGGATCGGCGGCGAGGCGATAGCCCTTGCCCGGCTCGTGGGCCACCAGTTGCTGCTCCTGCAGCAGGTCGAGCCCGGCGCGGATCAGCGTGCGCGACACGCCGAAGGTGCGCGCCAGTTGCTGCTCGGACAAGGCGTCGCCATCGGCGAGACCGGTGTCCTGGGCATGCTCGATGATCCGCCGGGCCAGTTCCAGGTGGTTGGTGCGCGGTCTTTTCTCGGTGTCCTTGCTCAAGCGGCTTCTCTCCGGCAGGCGTCGCAGGCTTGTGGGCGCGGGGCGCCCCCTTATGCCACAGCGAGGAGGGTCCAACAAGAATGCAAGAAATGGTTGACTTCGCCAGTGGTTCGGTTTTTATTTTGAAAAAAAGACATGTAGTACGCTTTTCGTTCCGCTGCCGTTGACACACAAAAACAACCATCGTCAGGTGCGCAAGATGAAGCTGAAGACCATGCTCTACGCAGGGGCAACCCTCGCGCTCACGCTGTCCGCCACCACGGCCAGCGCCAAGGATCTGGTGATCTCCATCTGGGACGGCTACATGGCCCCGGACAACCTGGAGAAGTTCCAGAAGGCCACAGGCCTTGAAGCCGACAAATCTCTCCACGCCACCAACGAAGAAATCATGGGCAAGCTCATGGCTTCCGGTGGCGAAGGCTATGACGTGGTGTTCGTCTCTTCGCCCTTTGCCGAGATCCTGCACAAGCAGGGCCTGCTCGCCGAGATCGATCCGGCCAAGGTGCCGAACCTGAAGAATCTCTACCCCGAAGCGCAGAAGCTCGAGTACGACGTCGGCAACCACTTCTCCGTGCCCTACACCTGGGGCACCACCGGCATCTGCTACCGCTCGGACAAGGTCAGCCCGGCGCCTTCGAGCTGGAGCGACCTGCTCAAGCCCTCCGACGCCCTCAAGGGCAAGACCACCATGCTCGCCACCGACCGCTGGCTGCTCGGCGCCGGCTTCCTGGCCAACGGCTGGTCGGTGAACGACGGCAACCCGGACCAGATCAACGCGGTGCGCGACCAGTTGATCGCCACCAAGAAGCGCCTGCTGTCCTTCGACGACACCACCTTCTACTCCAAGCTGGCTTCGGGCGAGGCGCTGATGGCCCACGCCTGGGACGGCTGGTGCAACTACGGCACCCAGGCCAACGAGTCGATCAAGTTCGTCGTGCCCAAGGAAGGTTCCGACCTCTGGGTGGACACCATGGTCGTGCTGAAAAGCTCGAAGAACCCCGACGCCGCCTACCGCTTCATCAACTACATGCTGGAGCCGGCGAACCACGCCTGGGTCGCGGAGAACATCCTCTACAAGGTGCCCAACCAGGCGGCGATGGCGACCCTGAAGCCGGACCTGCTGGCCAAGTATCCGAACCTCACCACCACACCGGCCGAACTGGTCAAGCAGCAACAGTTGCGTGACGTGGGTGGCTCGACGCAGAAGGCGTACACCCGCGCCGTAACGGAAATCATGGCCGCCCAGTAAGGCCGATGGGGCGTCGCGCTGGCGCCCCGAACTCTCTCCGGAATAACCCTGAAGCACCCCGCCTGGCGTGGGGTTGGGGGAACTACGCATGACCGCTTTATCCGCCGACCGCAAATTGTCGGCCTGGCTGCTCGCGCCCGGTCTGGGCTGGCTGGCCCTGTTCCTGCTGCTGCCGTGCCTGCTGGTGTTGGTCTACAGCTTCCTCGAGCGCGGTGCCTACGGCGGCATCGACTACGTGTTCACCTGGGAAAACTACCGCCGCGCGGTGGACCCGCTATACCTCGACATCCTCCTGCGCTCGGCGAAGATCGCCGGCCTGGCCATGCTCTTCGCGGTGATCATCGGTTACCCGGCGGCCTACGCCATCACTCGCACCACGCCACGTCGGCAGGCGGTGTACCTGTTCCTGGTGATGCTGCCGTTCTGGAGCAACTACCTGATCCGCACCTATGCCTGGATCGTGCTGCTCAACCGCGAGGGGCTGCTCAATCGCCTGTTCAGCCTGCTGGGCTACGGCGGCGAGCCGATCAGCCTGCTGTACACCGACGCCACCGTGGTGCTCGGGCTGGTCTACAACTACATCCCCTTTGTCATCCTCGCCATCTACAGCTCGCTGTCGCGCATCGACAACGAGCTCTGGGAAGCCTCGCGGGACCTTGGCGCGTCCGGCTGGACCACTTTCCGCCGGGTGATCCTGCCGCTCTCGGTGCCCGGCGTGGCGGCCGGCGCGGTGTTTGTCTTCGTGCTCTCCATCGGCAACTTCATCACCGCCGACCTGTTGGGCGGCAAGCAGGTGCAGATGGTCGGCAACCTGATCTACGCGCAATTCCTCACCGCGCGCGACTGGCCGTTCGGCGCGGCGCTGAGCTTCTTCCTGATCGGCATCATGCTGCTCCTGCTGTTCATCCAGGCCATGGTCTCGCGCCGGGCCCAGGGCGCGGAGGGCGAACGCCATGCGTAATCCCTCCGGCATTGCCCTCGGCACGCACCTGTGGCTGGTGTACGCCTTCCTCTATGTACCGATCCTGGTGCTGATCCTGCTGTCGTTCAACGCCAGCGGCCTGCCCACCGCGTGGGGCGGCGCATCGCTGAAGTGGTACGCCAAGCTGCTGGCCAATGCCTCGATCCAGCACGCGGCGCTGAACACGCTGATCGTTGCACTGACCTCCACCTTCATCGCCTGCGTGCTCGGCACGTTGCTCGCTCTCGGCGTGGAGATGCGCGCCCGCAGCAGCGGCAAGAAGGGCAGCAATATCGCCGACACGCTACTGATGGCGCCGATGATCATCCCCGACATCGTCCTGGCCATCGCGCTGCTGAGCTTCTTCAACCTGCTGAAGATGAGCCTGGGGCTGCACTCGATCATCCTCAGCCACGTGGTGTTCAACATCGCCTTCGTCTGCGCAGTGGTGCGTACCCGCCTCAAGCACTTCGACTATTCGATCCTCGAAGCGTCCATCGACCTGGGCGCCGGCTGGTTCACCACCGCGCGCCGGGTGCTGCTGCCGGCAATCTTCCCCGGCGTGCTGGCCGGCGGGCTGCTGGCGTTCACCCTGTCGGTGGACGAATTCATCATCGCTTTCTTCAACTCCGGCTCCGGCAGCGCCTCCACCACGCTGCCGATGCAGATCTATTCGATGATCCGCTTCGGCGTGACCCCGGAAATCAACGCCCTCGCCACCCTGGTGATGCTGGTCAGCTTCACCGCGCTGTTCGCCTCCCAACGTCTGAACAAGGTGCCCAAAGCCCATGACTAAGTCATCCGACCTGCTCGTGCTGGAGCAGGTGAGCAAATCCTACGGCGAGGGCCTGACGGCGGTGGACCAGGTGTCCCTGGCGATCCGCGAGAACGAGTTCTTCGCGCTGCTCGGCCCGTCCGGCTGCGGCAAGACCACTCTGATGCGGATGATCGCCGGCTTCGAGACGCCCAGTTCCGGCGCCATCTATCTCAACGGCCAGGACATCTCGCCGCTGCCGCCAAACAAGCGCCCGCTGAACCTGATGTTCCAGTCCTACGCGCTGTTCCCCAACATGACCGTGCGCGGCAACATCGCCTACGGCCTGGAGATGGAGAAGCTGCCCGCTGGCGAAATCCGCCAGCGCGTCGACGCGGTGCTGGACACCGCGCAGCTCGGCCCGCTGGCCAACCGCCGGCCGGACCAGCTTTCCGGCGGCCAGCGCCAGCGCGTCGCCCTGGCCCGCGCCCTGGTCAAACGCCCGCGCGTGCTGCTGCTGGACGAACCCCTCGGCGCGCTGGACAAGAAGCTGCGCGAGAAGATGCAACTGGAACTCAAGCGCCTGCAGCACGAGAGCGGCATCACCTTCATCATGGTCACCCACGACCAGGAAGAAGCCCTGGTCATGTCCGACCGCATGGCCGTGCTGCGTGACGGCAAGGTCTGCCAGTGCGGCAGCCCCAGCGAACTCTACGAGAACCCGGGCAGCCGCTTCGTCGCCGACTTCATCGGCGTCAGCAACCTGATCGAGGGCCGGCGCGTGGGCACCAATCGCCTGCAGGCCGGCGACCAGGTGCTGAGCATCGAGACCACAGCCGAGTCCAGCCCCGAGAGCGTGACCCTGGCGCTGCGCCCGGAACGTCTGCGCGTGCTCACCGACTCGACTCCGGCCACCGACAACCAGATCCAGGGCCAGGTGGCGGAGGTCGCCTACCACGGCCTGGACACCAACCTGCACGTGAACACGGCGCTGTCCAGCAAGCCGCTGATCGTTCGCGTGCCGTCCTCGGACTACGACTTCCTCCGCCTCGCCGCCGGCATGCCGGTGCGCCTGGGCTGGGATGCGCGGCACGGCCGCGTGCTGACTCACTGATTGCCAAGAACAAGACCTACAGGAGAGCACCATGAGTAGTGAACGCAAGGTCATCGCCTTCTTCCCCGAGGCCGCCTACGGCCCGGCCCTCAACTCCGTCGGCATCGCCCAGGCCTGCGAGGCGCTGGGGCACAAGGCGGTGTTCCTCACCGATCCGGGCATGACCGGAGTGTATTCGGCCTACGGCTTCGAGGAGCACTACGTGAACATGTCCGAGCCGATGCCGGCCGAGGAGATGGCGCGCTACTGGACCGACTTCATCAACGGCCACATCCCCAACTTCCGCAAGGCGCCGATCGACCAGCTCGACAACTACGTGAAGGAGTGCTGGGAGGCCATCGTCTCCACCGCCAAGTGGGCGCAGAAGGAGCTGCCGGCGATCCTCGACAGGATCAAGCCGGACCTGATCTGCGTGGACAACGTGATCCTCTTCCCGGCCATCAAGCACTACGGCAAGCCGTGGGTGCGGATCATCTCCTGCTCGGAGAACGAGGTGCACGACCCGGATATCCCGCCGTATCTGTCGGGCATGAGCGTGGACGACAAGGAGGGCCACGCGCGCTTCCAGAAACGCTTCGAGGAGGTGATCGCGCCGATCCACGCCGACTTCAACGACTTCCTCGCCCAGTGTGGCGAGCGACCGTACCCGCTGGGCACCTTCTTCGAAGAGTCGCCCTACATGAACCTGTTGCTGTACCCGGACCCGGTTAAGTTCCAGCGCCGCCATCCGCTGCCGGCGCGGCAGTTCCACTACCTGCAGGGTTGCGTGCGCACCGACAAGCCCTACGAGATTCCGCAGTTCAGGGCGCACAACGACAAGCCGCTGCTGTACGTCAGCTTCGGCAGCCTCGGCTCGGGCGATGTCGACCTGCTCAAGCGCCTGGTCACCGCTATCGGCAAGCTGCCGTACCGCGCGCTGTTCAATGTCGGCGAGCACGTGGAGAAATACGACGACCTGCCGGACAACGTGATCGTTTCCAACTGGTACCCGCAGCCCTCGGTGATCGCTCAGGTCGACGGGGTGATCCACCACGGCGGCAACAACAGCTTCACCGAGTGCCTGTTCTTCGGTAAGCCGGCCATCGTCATGCCCTACGTCTGGGACGGCCACGACAACGCCATGCGTGCCCAGGAAAGCGGCCACGGCCTGCGCATGGACCGCTACGACTGGAGCGAGGAAGACCTGGCGCGCAACATTGCCCAACTGCTCGGCGATGACCTGATGAAAGAGCGCCTGGCGCGCACCAGCGACTACATGCGCTCGCGCAAGGGCCCGGAAGACGCCGCGCGCATCCTCGACCAACTGATGGGTGGCAAGGCGGTGAGCCATGGCTGAGTTCAAGGCCGACAGCACGGCGCCGCACATTCGCGGCGCCCGCGAGTACGACGACCTGGTGGACTGGGGCGTGCAGTCCGATGCGCTGGAGGGCGTCTCGCACTCCAGCGGGCGCCTGCTGTTCAAGGGGCCGAACAACAGCCCCGAGACCGGGCTGTGGGTTTGCACTCCTGGGCGCTGGCGGTTGTCGATCCCGCGTGACGAGCTGTGCCATTTCGTTTCCGGGCGCGCCACCTATCGCTCGGACGAGGGCGAGGTGATCGAGGTCGAGCCCGACACCCTGGTGCTGTTCCCCGCCGGCTGGACCGGCGAATGCACCGTGCACACGACCCTGCGCAACCTCTACATGCTGGCGTGATTTCGTAGGGCGCATAACGCCTCAAGCGTTATCCGCCACCAACCTTGCGCCGAACCTGTCGGCGGATAACCGCAAGCGGTTATTCGCCCTACGCCTTAACCGGCTGCCCGTGCGGGTGGCCATCGCTGGAGAAAGACATGAAAACCCCCGTTATCCATCGCCCGCTGCAAGTCACCGAACTCAAGGACTGGGGCGTGATCCCGACCATGCTCGAGGGCGAGTCCCACGTCAGCGGCGTGGTCCTGCACAAGGGGCCCGAAGGCCAGTCCGAATGCGGCATCTGGCACTGCACGCCGGGCAAGTGGTTCTGCCACGTGACCAGCGACGAGTTCTGCCACTTCCTCGAAGGCCGCTGCACCTACGTGCACGAGTCCGGCGAGGTGATCGAGATCGAGCCGGACACCGCGGCCTTCTTCCCCAAGGACTGGAAGGGCGTGTGCACCGTGCACGAGACCATCAAGAAGGTCTACATGATCCGGTGATGCCATGAACCTGCCTTGTGAAACCACCCGCGCCGCTGCCCGCGAGACCTTTCTCGCCGGCAGCGGCCTGGCCGGAGAGACGCTGACCGCGCTACCGGCCGACGCCTCGGCGCGGCGCTACTTCCGGGTCGACGGCAAGGGTCTGCTGCTGATGGATTCGCCACCCGGCGCCGAGCCGCTGGCGCCGTACCTGCGGGTGGCACAACTGCTGCGCGACTGCGGGCTGTCGGCGCCGAACGTGCTGGCCGCCGACCGTGAGCTGGGCCTGGCGCTGATCGAGGACTTCGGTGACGCCACCTATACCCGGCTGTTCGCGGCCGGCCACAGCGAGACGGCGCTGTACCGTCTTGCCGTGGACGCCCTGGTGCGCCTGCACCGCGCCGGCCCGCAAGCGGCCGAGGGCGTGCCGGCCTACGACGGGCAGAAGCTGGGCGAGGAAGCGGCGCTGTTCATCGATTGGTACGCGCCGCTGCTCATCGGCGAGAAGGCCGCCGCGCAATTGCGCGAACGCTATCTGGCCGAGTTCGCCGCGCTCTGGCGAGACGCCTCGATGCGCCGCGAAGTACTGGTGCTGCGCGACTATCACGTCGACAACCTGATGCTGCTGGAGGGCAGGGAGGACGTGGCGGCCTGCGGGTTGCTGGACTTCCAGGACGCGCTGTTCGGCGCACCGGCCTATGACCTCATGTCCCTGCTCGAAGACGCGCGCCGCGACATTCCCGAAACGCTGCGCGTGACCCTGCTCACCCATTACCTCGGCCAGCGCCCGGAAGTGGACGGCCGGCGCTTCCTGGCCGACTTCCAGGTGCTCGCCGCACAGCGCCACGCCAAGGTGCTGGGCATCTTCGTGCGCCTGGCCAGGCGCGATGGCAAGCACGGCTATCTCAAGCACCTGCCGCGCGTACTGCGGCTGTTCCAGCGCGCGCTGGATAACGAGCAGCTGCGCCCGCTGGCAGCGCTGCTCGACGCAAACCTGCCGAACTGGCGCCAGCCGCTGGAGAGCGACGTGATCGCCCAGCGTCTGGCCTCACCCGAATCCCTGCGGAGCATTCCATGACCGACTTCCACAGCGACGTGCCCCTGCGCTTCATCGGCCCTCACTACCAGGGCGTGGCCACGCAGCGCCTGCGCGACATCATCAATCCCGCTGACCTCACGCCCGTGGGCCGCATTGCCCTGTGCGATGCCGAGGACGTGGACGCCACCATCGACGCTGCCAACGCTGCCCAGCGCGAGTGGAAGCGTGTCGATGCGAAATCCCGCGCGGCGATCCTTCACCAGTTGGCCAACGCCATCGAGACCGACCAGGCGACCCAGCGCGAAGTGGCGCGGCTGATGACGCTGGAGATGGGCAAGCCGTTCCCCGAGGCCATGGGCGAGCTGGCCAACTGCGCGCCGATCTTCCGCTACTACGCCGAGATGGCCCGCGATGAAGCGGGCAAGGTAGCCGGCACCACCCAGCTCGGCTCGTTCCAGCATGTGCGCTACGAGCCCTATGGGGTGAGCGTGCACATCATGCCGTTCAACTTCCCCATCCTGCTGATGTGCTGGACCCTGGCAGCCTCGCTCGCGGCGGGCAACGCCTGCATCGTCAAGCCGGCGGAAAGCACCACGCTGTGCACGCTGAAATTCATGGAGCACTTCAAGGTGCTGCCGGCGGGGATGGTCAGCTGCGTGCCGGGCGATGCCAGCACCGCGCAGCGCCTGGTGCAGTCCGAGCGCACCCACGCCGTGGCCTTCACCGGTAGCGTTGCCGCCGGCAAGGCAGTGGCGGTGGCCTGCGCCGAGCGGATGAAGCCGGCAGTGATCGAGGCCGGCGGTAGTGACCCGATGATCATCTCCCGCCACGCGCCGCTGGAAGTGGCGGCAGCCGGCGCAGTGACCGCGGCGTTCCACCTGAGCGGGCAGATCTGCACCTCGGCGGAGCGCTTCTATGTGGTCGACGAAGTGCATGACGAGTTCGTTGCGCGTTTCGCCGAGCGGACTCGCGCGTTGCGCATCGGTCACGGGCTGGAGCGCTCAGAGATCGGCCCGATGGTCAGCGAAGCGGCTCGCGCCAAGGTGATTCGCCTGGTGGACGACGCCATCGCCAAGGGTGCCACGCTGGTCTGCGGCGGGCGCATTCCGCCGCAATTCCCGGTGGGCTGGTACTACGAGCCGACCATCCTCACCGACGTCACCCCGGCGATGGCCATCTTCCACGAGGAGTGCTTCGGCCCGGTGGCGGCGATCTGCAAGGTGAAGGATTTCGACGAGGCCGTGCGCCTGGCCAATGACTCGCCCTTCGGCCTGGGCGCCTCGCTGTTCTCCACGGACCTGGCCGAAGCCATGGAAGCGGCGGACCGCCTGGAGGCGGGGATGGTCTGGGTGAACAATCCGCTGATCGACAACGATGCGCTGCCGTTCGGCGGCTGGAAGATGTCCGGCATGGGCCGCGAACTCGGTCGCCAGGGGCTGGATGCGTTCCGCCGCTCGAAGATGGTGATCATCGACCACCAGCCGCAGATTCATTCCTGGTGGTACCCCTACAGCGACGAGGTGTTCTACCAGGGCTGATCCTTCAAGCCGAGGTGCGGCCCAGCCTTTGCTGCAGCCGCGCCTTCACCTCGGACCACTCGCTGTCGATGATGCTGAAACGCACCGAGTTGCGCTTGCGGCCGTCGGGCATGATGCGTTCGTGACGGACGATGCCTTCCTGCACAGCGCCCAGGCGCAGGATGGCGGCGCGGGATTTCTCGTTCAGCTCGTCGGTGGTGAACTGCACGCGCACGCAATCGAGCTGCTCGAAGGCGTAGGTGAGCAACAGGAGCTTGGCCTCGGTGTTGATCGGTGTGCGCTGCGCCGACAGGGCGAGCCAGGTGTGGCCGATCTCCAGCTTGCGGTTGGCTCGGTCGACCTTCCAGAAGCGGGTGCTGCCGACGATCTTTCCACTGCGCCGGTCAAGGATGGCGAAGGGCAGGACGGTTCCTTCCTCCAGGCCCTTTTCGGCCTTGGCGATATAGCCCGCGACCGTGTCCGGCCCGGGTACCACGGTGACCTTCAGGTTCCACAGTTCGCCATCGGCGGCTGCGTCTAGCAGGGCCTGCGCGTGTTCGGCGCGCAGGGGGAGGAGTTCGACGTGGTCGCCGATCAGGTGGGGACAGGTGAGGGCGTGCATGCTGTGCGGCTCTTCAGGACGAGGCTACAGCCTACCGGATGCCACGCGGTTTTCGTAGGAGCGAGGGGGACGCCGGGGCCTTGCTCGTGAACCGGCGCGATATGTGGATCGCCGCTGAATCCGTTTGCGAGCAGGCTCCACCGTACGGCGGATAACGCTGAAGCGCTATGCGCCCTGCGAGGGCGTTTCAGCCGACGAAGCGATAACCCTTGCCGCGCACCGTCAGTATCAGCGGATGCGAGGGCGCTTCGCCCAGCTTGGCGCGCAGGTGGGCGATGCGCACGTCCATCGAGCGGTCCAGGCCGTCATAGGTAATGCCGCGCAAGGCGAGGAACAGCTCATCGCGGCTCAGTGTCTGGCCGGCGCGGCTGGCGAGGTACCAGAGCAAGTCGAACTCGGCGCCGGTGAGGTCGATGCGCTGGTCATCGCGATGGACCTCGCGCTGCCGTGCATCGAGGAGCAGGCCGGCGATTTCCAGTCGTTCGGAAGTGGTTCCGGGAGCCTCGCGACGCCGTAGCAGCGTGCGCACGCGGGCCAGCAGCAGGCTGGGGCGCACCGGTTTGCAGACGTAGTCGTCGGCGCCGTTTTCCAGGCCGTCGATCTGCTCGGTGTCTTCCGAGCGCGCGCTGAGCATGAGGATGGCCCCCGAGTAACCGGGGCGGATGCGCCGGCAGACGGACAGGCCGTCTTCGCCGGGCAGCATGCGGTCGAGGATCACCAGGTCCGGGCGTTCGTCCATCACCCGGGCGGCGGCGCGGGCGCCGTTGGCTTCGATGCTGGCGGTGAGACCGTGGTGCTCGAGAAAGTCGCGGGTGAGTGCGGCGAGACGCAGGTCGTCCTCGACGATGAGAATGCGGGTGGTTGTCATGGCTGCGGGAGTCAGAGGGCGCCGGGCAGCTTGTGGCTGCCCGGCGCTGCGGCATCAGAGTGTGATGCGCGCAATCGAGCCGTCGATCGACAGCCGAGTACCGTAGGGCTCCGACAGCGCGGCGAAACGCTGCAGGATCGCTTGTGCATGGTCGCCTTCGGCCAGGCGCGGACGGCCACGGCGGTGCACCGCCTCGCCCAGGCCCAGGCTCACCGGGTGCAGTTCGATGCCGGTCAGGCGACGGCCGTCGAACTGGCACACCGGTACCAGGCTTTCCCAGAAGCGCGAGTCGGAGGGAAAGCTGCGGGTGTCGTTCTGGGTGCGCTGCAGGAAGACTTTCGACGGCGTCTGGTTGCGGTCCACGCGGAACTGCTCGTAGCTGTCCGCCGGCAGGCGCGACACCAGTTCGTTCTGACCGATGAAGTTGCCCAAACTGTAGAAGATCGGCTTGCCGTTGTAGATCTCCATGCCGCGCAGCAGGTGCGGGCCGTGGCCGACCACGATGTCGACGCCGGCATCGATCATGCGCCGCGCCACCGGCTGGACGAATTCGGCCGCCACTTCCAGGTCCCACTCGCCGGCGGCGTCGTGGCCCAGTTCGTGGGCGTGGATGCTCAGCACCACCACGTCCGACATCAGCCGCGCTTCCTCGACCCAGCGCAGGATCTCGTCCATGTCCTTCTTGCGCGGCAGGGTGCGCAGGCGCGAGGACTCGCCCTGGCGGAACAGCAGCGGGGTGAAGGGGCCGAATACCGCCAGCGACGGATCGGGAATCGGATGGGCGAAGCCCAGGTCCACCGCGCCCTGGTAGAGGCGGTCCAGGCCGAGGCTGGCGATGATGCCGCGCATGGCTTCCATCTGCGCGCCGTCGAGCTGGTGCACGGTGTCGTAGCGCAATGGGTTGAGGCCGGGTCGGCCGGGCATGTCGCGGGTCTGCTCGCTGGCTTCCTGGCCCTTGCCGAAGGTGGAGGTGCAGGCCAGCAGCGAGACGGTGCCGGCGGGTTTGGTGCAGTACACCGGGCGGCGGGCTTCCTCCAGGTTGCGGCCGGTGCCGGCGAACAGCAGCTCGCGCTTGTTCAGCTGGGCGTGGGCGGCATGCAGGCCGGCGATGCCGTAGTCGAGGCTGTGGTTGTTGGCCGTGGAGAACAGGTCGATACCGCCCTCCACCAGTTCATCGAGGATCCACGCCGGCGCGCCGAAGTGCGAGCCGCCGCTTTCCAGCACGGCATCGCCCTGGAAGTCGTTGGGCAGCACTTCCAGGTTGGTGAAGCTGACGTCGGCGCCGCGCAGCAGGTCGAACAGCGGGCGCAGGGTTTCGTCGTCGCGGCTGTTCAGGCGGCGTTGCAGGATGCTGTCGCCGGTCAACGCAATCTTCATGGTCCACCTCATCGTTGGGGAGTCGCTGATGGCGGCGGACTTTAGGGCAACTCAAGGCTGCGGTCGGCTGAATCCTGGGTATCGCAATAGCCGTCGGTTATCGCTCGCGGAGCTTCGCGCGGGGGGATGGTCGCGAGCTTGCATTCTGGCTATGGGCATCACTTTTTTTCAGAAGTCAGGCTCGTGACCGCGCTCTTACCATGCGACCGCCTACCGGCCGACGAGCCGGGGGCAGGGGTGGCGCGGCTTGCCGTGACCAGCACGATCCAGGCGGAGAGCAGCATGAAAAGAACAATAACCGGCGCCGCAGGCTTCAGGCCGCACGCGCTGGCGCTGGCGACCAGCATGGCCCTTGGCGGGGCAACTTCGGCTCAGGCGGTGAGCTTCAACGTGGGGGAAATCGAGGGGCGCTTCGACTCGACGCTGTCCATCGGTGCGAGCTGGGCGATGGACAGCCCGGACAAGAAATTCATCGGTACCCGCAACGGCGGCACGGCGTCCAGCCAGACTTCCGACGACGGCCGCCTGAATTTCAAGAAGGGCGAAACCTTCTCCAAGATCTTCAAGGGCCTGCACGACCTGGAGTTGAAGTATGGCGACAGCGGTCTGTTCCTGCGGGGCAAGTACTGGTACGACTTCGAGCTGAAGGACGAGCATCGCCCGCTCTACGATATCGACGACAGTGGTCGAGACAACGCCGCCAAGTCCTCCGGCGTCGAGCTGCTCGATGCCTTCATCTACCACAACTACGACTTCCGCGATCTGCCCGGTACCGTGCGTCTGGGCCGCCAGGTGGTGAGCTGGGGCGAGAGCACCTTCATCCAGAACGGCATCAACTCGATCAACCCGGCAGATGTCGCCGCGCTGCGTCGTCCCGGTTCCGAGGTGAAGGAAGCGCTGATCCCGGTGAGCATGCTGTATTTCAACCAGGGGTTGACCGACACCCTGTCCATGGAGGCCTTCTACCAGCTCGAATGGGAGAAGACCGTGCCGGACAATTGCGGCACCTTCTTCGGCAGCGATGTGGCGGCCAAGGGCTGCGACATCAACATGGCGGTGAACGGCAGCGACTTCGACCGCGACATCGACGGCACCGGCATCAGGGGTGGCTATGGCTACGTGCCGCGCACCAGGGACCATGACGCCCGCGATGGCGGTCAGTTCGGCGTGGCGTTGCGCTGGATGGTCAACGACACCGAGTTCTCCGCCTACGCGATGAACTACCACAGCCGCACGCCGACCAGTAACTGGGTGGTGGGCAAGGGCGCGCTGGCCGACCCGGTGGGGGGCCTGATCGGGCAGGGCGGGCGCAGCACCGCCAGCTGGTACCTGGATTACCCCGAAGATATCCGCCTCTACGGCCTGGGCTTCAACACCACCTGGGGCAGCACGGCGGTGCAGGGCGAGATCAGCTACCGGCCGAACATGCCCATGGGCATCAACTCAAGCGACGTTTCCGGTGCCGCGACGCTCGGCTCCGCGGCGACCAGCCCGCTGGTCAACGGCGGCCTGCCGATCTTCTCCAGCGGCTGGGCGGACTCGAGCTACGGCTCGCTGATCCAGGGCTACAAACGCCTCCCTTACACACAGGCGCAGATGACCTTCACCAACACCTTCGACCAGATCCCGGTGATCGGCGCCGAACGCCTGACCCTGGTCGGCGAAATCGGCTTTGGCCATATCGCCGACCTGGGCTCCACCGACGGCTCGGACCTGCGCTTTGGTCGCAGCAGCGTCTATGGCAATGGCGAACTGGCCAGCGCCGGCACCTCCGCGTTGCTGGGACTGTCGGGCAATGCGATCTGCCAGAAGGTGGTGAACACCGCCAACCCCGGCCAGTGCGACGACAAGGGCTTCTACACCCAGAATTCCTGGGGTTACCGCGTGCGCGCCGGCCTGGAATACAACGACCTGATCGGCGGCATCTCTTTGCGCCCGAACCTGGCCTTCTCCCACGACGTGGAAGGCTACGGCCCGACCTTCAACGAGGGCGACAAGTCAGTCAGCGTCGGCGTCGATGCCGAGTACCTGAGCCGCTACACCGCGAGCATCAGTTACACCGATTACTTCGGCGGTGATTACAGCGTCAACACCGACCGCGACTTCCTCGCCGTCAGCCTGGGCGTCAGTTTCTGATGCCTATCCGTCCCAGAGGTACAAGCATGAACAACAAGCAATGGTTGCAGGCGGGTTGCCTGACGCTGAGCCTGCTCGCCGGGCAGGTCATGGCCGCGGTCGGCGCCGACCAGGCAGCGCGCCTGGGCAATGAACTGACGCCTGTGGGTGCTGAAACAGCGGGCAACGCCGATGGCAGCATTCCAGCCTGGACCGGTGGCCTGGCGCCCAATGCCGGCAAGGCCGACGCTGGCGGCTTCCTCGCCGATCCGTATGCGGCCGACAAGCCGCTGTTCACCATCACCGCGCAGAATGCCAGCCAGTACCAGGACAAACTCACGCCCGGCCAACTGGCCATGTTCCAGCGTTTCCCGCAGACCTATCGCATCCCGGTCTACCCCAGCCACCGCAGCGCGAGCTACCCGCAGGCGGTGATCGATGCGGCGAAGAAGAACGCCACCGCCACCTCGCTGGCCGAAGGCGGCAACGGCCTGACCAACTTCCAGATGACCGTCCCGTTCCCTATTCCGCAGAGCGGCCTGGAAGTCATCTGGAACCACGTTACCCGCTACCGCGGCAATGCGATGCTGCGCACCACCGCGCAGATGAACCCGCAGACCAACGGTGACTACACCATCAGCTACATGAAGGAGCAGTTCGCCTTCCCGTTCGGGCTCAAGGACTACGACCCGGCGAAGATGAACAACATCCTCTACTACTTCCGCCAGGAAATCCTCTCGCCGCCGCGCCGCGCCGGCAGCGTGATGCTGGTGCTGGAGACCATCGATCAGGTCAAGGAACCGCGCATGGCGTGGATGTACAACGCCGGCCAGCGCCGCGTGCGCCGCGCCCCGCAAGTGGGCTACGACAGCCCCGGCGCGGAAGGCATGCGCACCTACGACGACTTCGACATGTTCAACGGCGCGCCGGATCGCTACGACTGGAAACTGGTGGGCAAGAAGGAGCTGTATATCCCCTACAACAGTTTCGCACTCGACTCGCCGACGCTGAAGTACGAGGACATCGTCAAGCCCGGCCACCTCAACCCGGACCACACCCGCTACGAGCTGCATCGCGTGTGGCATGTGGTAGCGACCCTTAAGCCGGGCCAGCGCCATATCTACAGCAAGCGCGACCTGTACATCGACGAAGACAGCTGGCAGATCGCCGAGGCCGACGCCTACGACGGTCGCGGCAGCCTCTGGCGTGTGTCCGAGGGCCATGCGCGGCCGTTCTATGACCAGCAGTTCACCTGGCTGACGGCGGAGACCCACTATGACGTGCTGTCCGGCCGCTATACGGTGTCCGGCCTGCGCAACGAAGAGAAGAGCAGCTACGACTTCGCGGTGCAGTCGAGCAGCAACGACTTCACGCCCAACGCCTTGCGCGCCACGGGTATCCGCTGACCGCGGGCTCTACTGGCGCTCACCGGCGCTCCTTGTGTTTATCAGCGGCCTTCGGGCCGCTTTTTTTTCGCCTGCGCCTCGCTCGTTCCTGCAAATTCATGCGAACACGACCCGCCGGTCCCGCTCCGTTTACCAACCGTTACTCACGCAGGCCTCGTTTTTGCTTTATGTTCGGACCTGTTACCGATCCCCGAGCCGTCGTTCAAGCCATGAAGTTGCATCAACTCCGCGCCATCGTCGCCATCTGCGAGAGCGGCAGCATCCAGGAGGCTTCGCGCCTGCTGCATATCTCACAGCCCGCCCTGTCCAAGAGCATCAAGGAGCTGGAGGCCGAGCTGGGCGTGCCGCTGCTGGTGCGTTCCAACCGCGGCATTACCGCCACCGAATACGGCGAGCGCCTGGTGCGCCGGGCGCGCCTGGTGGTGGAGGAGGTGCGCCGCGCGCGGGATGAAATCGAGACGCTCAAGGGCGCGATGGACGGCCGCGTGGCCATCGGGGTGTCGCCGGTGACCCCCAGCCAGCAGTTCGCCAGTTGCCTGCTGCGTTACCGCAAGCGCTACCCCAAGGTGCAGTTGCAGATCAGCGAACTTCGTCCGGCCAAACTGCTCGAAGGCCTGCGCGAAGGTCAGCTGGATCTTGTGCTCACCTCGCAGCCGGCCTCGCGCAATGTCGATGGTTTCCACTGGCAGGAGCTCTACGCCCAGCCCACTACGTTGGCAGTTCGCAAGGGACATCGACTGCGCAGCGCCCGCTCGCTGCACGAACTGCTCGACGAGGAATGGCTGGTGCCCGACTCGCTGGATGTCTCCCTCGCCGGGCAGATGTTCGAGCAGTACCAGGTGCGTTATCCGGAGCGTGTCATCGAGTGCGCCTCGGTGGTGCTCTACGCGGAGCTGGCGGCCAATACGGATGCGGTGAGCTTCTGGTCGCGGAGGGTGTTCGACCTGCCCATCGTGTCCAGCACCCTGGAGGCGCTGGACATCGCCGAGACCGTGCCGGGCACCGACATCTCCCTGGTCTGCCGGCCGCCGGAGCTGATGACCCGCGAGGCGCAGACTCTGGTGGACGAGCTGGTCTACGCCTTCAAGGGCCCGCACCTGCGCAAGGCCGACTGATTCTGGCTCGAAAACGGCCGTCGATAACCAGCCTCGATAAGCATGCGTGAAGGTCATTATTCAGCATCGCGCGCGTGGGGCATCCTGCCGGCCACATCAGAACAATGAGCAGGATGCGGCATGAGTCAGCACCCCACGATAGAAAGACTTGCGGCAAGCACCGAGGACTTCGCGCGGATTCGCCGGGACCTCCACCAGCATCCCGAACTGGGCTTCGAGGAGGCGCGCACCAGCGCCATCGTCGCCGGCTACCTGCGCGAATGGGGCTATGAAGTCCATGAGGGCATCGGTGGTACCGGCGTTGTCGGCGTACTGCGCCAGGGCAACAGCGCGCGCAGCATCGGCATTCGCGCCGACATGGATGCATTGCCCATCGACGAGGCCAGCGGTGTCCCCTACGCCAGCCAGCACGCCGGGCGCATGCACGCGTGCGGCCACGACGGCCATACCGCCATCCTGCTCTGTGCCGCACGCGACCTGGCCGAGCAGCGCCACTTCGACGGTACCCTCAACCTGATCTTCCAGCCCGCCGAGGAAACCCTCGGCGGCGCCGTGGCGATGATGGACGATGGCCTGTTCGAGCGCTTCCCCTGCGATGCGGTGTACGCGCTGCACAATGCGCCGGGCCTGCCGGTCGGTTGCTTCCTGACCCGCGAGGGCGCGCTGACGGCATCCTCCGACCGCGTGTCGATCCGCCTGACCGGTGTCGGCGGTCATGGCGCCATGCCGCACCTGACCAAGGACCCGATAGTCGCCGCCGCCGAACTGGTACTGGCACTGCAAAGTATCGTCGCGCGCAATGTGCCGTCCACCGAAGTGGGCGTGGTGACGGTCGGCATGCTCAAGGCAGGGGAGGCGGCCAACGTCATTCCCGATCATGCCGACCTGCGCCTGAGCGTACGCGCTACCAGACCCGACGTGCGCGAGCTGCTCAAGCGGCGCATCGGCGAGATCACCCGTGGCGTTGCCGCGGTGCACGGCATGGAACTGCAGTACGAATACGAGGAGCTGGTGCCGGTGCTGGTCAATACGCCGGAAGAAACCCGCCTCGCCCGCGAGGTACTGACCGAGCTGGTCGGTCCGCAGCGCCTCCTGTCCGAGATCCCTTCGGGCTTCCTCGGCAGCGAGGATTTCGCCTGGATGCTCGAGCGCCGCCCCGGCTGCTACATCGCCCTGGGCAACGGCAACAGCGGCCCCAGCGGCTGCATGGTCCACAATCCAGGCTATGACTTCAACGACGCCGCCATCCCCTTCGGCGCTGCCCTCTGGGTGCGACTGGTGGAAACCTTCCTGGGCACGGGAGCCAGAGCATGACCCGACGTAATGGGGTACTCATTCTGTTGATGCTGGTGATGGTCATCAGCGTGCTGGACAAGACCATATTCGCCTTCGCCGGCGCACAGATCATCGACGAACTGAAGCTCTCGCCGACAGAGTTCGGCTTTGTCGGCAGCGCGTTCTTCTTCCTCTATTCGATCTCCGGCGTGCTGGTGGGCTTCCTCGCCAACCGCTTCCCGACGCGCTGGATTCTCGCCGGCATGTCCGTGGTGTGGATGGCCTCGCAACTGGTCGTGGCGCTGTCCAGCGGCTTTGCCGCGCTGGTCGCCGGGCGCCTGTTGCTGGGCGCCGGCACCGGCCCGGGCACGGCGGTGACCCAGCATGCCTGCTTCAAGTGGTTCGGGCCGAAAGAGCGTGTATTGCCCTCGGCGCTGATCCAGGTGTCGATCATGCTGGGCGCCGTGCTCGGCGCGTTGAGCCTGCCGCTGGCGATCCAGCATTTCGGCTGGCGCACCGCGTACTTCCTGTTGGCGTTGCTCGGGCTGGTCTGGCTGGTCGTCTGGCTGATCTTCGGCCGGGAAGGGCAGCAGACCGAGCAAGAGGGGCCGGGCGCGTCGCTGCGTCTGCCGTACAGTCGCCTGTTACTGAACCGCAGCTTCCTCTGGATCACCCTGATGGGCTTCCTCAGCTATTTGCCCACCGCACTGGTGTACAGCTGGGTGCCGGTCTATCTGCAGAAGGGCCAGGGCATGACGCCGATGCAGTCGGGCTACACAGTGATGGTGGTGACGGTCGGGGTGATACTTGCCAACCTGCTGCTCTCGACGCTGTCGCAGCGGGCCATGCAGCGCGGCACCTCGGTGCAGCGCGCCATGGTGCTGCCGCCGATGGCCTTTGCGGCGGTCGCCGGCATCGCCTTCTGCGCGCTGACCCTGCTGCATGGCGATCGCCTGGCGATCCTGGTGCTCTATGCACTGGGTGCCATCCTGGTGAACGTCCTGCCGACCTTCTGCAACACGCTGGTCGCCTATATCGCCCCGAGCTCACAGCGAGGTTCGATGCTGGCGATCCATATCGGCGGCATGACCAGCGCCGGCATGCTCGCGCCATGGATAGTCGGCCAACTGGTCGAGCTGCGCGGTGGTGACATTGCCCATGGCTTCGAGACGGCGCTCGGCCTGTTCGGCGTGCTCACCGTCGTCTGCGCCATCCTCGGCTGCCGGATCATCGCTCCCGAGCGCACTCGCCAGTCCCTGCAGGGCGGGCACAGCGAAGCGCCGCTCCCCGGTGCTGTCGGCCACGCCTGATCTCTTTCAAAGGGCCCGCACGTCGGGCCCATATTCCTGACTCGAATCCAATCATCCGGAGTGGTGATGAAGCCGTCTGCCTGTTTTTCCCAGAGCTACGCCGAGGCGCGTGGCAAGTTTCTCGCCGCCTGCCTGTCCGCCGGCCTGGTCGTCGAGTCCCACCGCCACCCATTGCCAGGCCGAGATGGCGAGCCGCTGGCGCTGGATGTGGCTCGCGGCGGCCCAAGCGATGCGCAGAACCTGCTGATCATCAGCAGCGGCTGCCATGGGGTGGAAGGCTTCTGCGGCTCGGCGGTGCAGGTCGCGCTGCTCAACGACCCCGATTGGGTTGAGCTATGCGCCAAGGCCGATTGCGCGGTGCTTTACCTGCATGCCGCGAACCCCTATGGATTTTCCTGGTGGCGGCGTTGGACCCACGAGAACGTCGACCTGAATCGCAACTTCATCGACTTCTCCCAACCGCGCCAGCGCAACCAGGCCTACGCAACATTGGACCCGATCCTGATACCGCGCCGCTGGCCATCTTTCGCCAGCCACCTGCGCCTGCTGCGCTACGCCATGCGCCATGGGCGCAAGCGATTGCAGGCGGCCATTTCCAGCGGCCAGGACAGCCACCCCAACGGCCTGTTCTATATCGGCGCCAAACCGACCTGGAGCAACCAGGCGGTGCGCCAGGTGCTGCGCCAGCATGCACGTCAGTGTGCTCGCCTGGGTTGGATCGACGTGCACACCGGCTTGGGCCCTAAGGGGCATGGCGAGCGTATCTACGTGGGGAGTGACGACCCGCGAACGCTGGCGCGCACGCGTCGCTGGTGGGGAGCCGAGGTGACTTCTGCGAGGGAAGGAGGATCGGTGTCGGTGCAGTTGCAGGGGCAGATGATCCTGGCCGCCGCCAGCGAGTGTCCGCAGGCCGAGCTGACCGCCATCGCCCTGGAGTACGGCACGCTGCCAGGGCTCAAGGTCCTCAAGGCGCTGCGCGCCGACCAATGGCTGGCCAACAATCCCGGCGTGCCGGCAGACAAGGCCCGGCGTATCCATCGCCAACTGCGTGATGCCTTCTACGTCGACGAGGATGGCTGGAAGCGCCAAGTGCTGGAGCAGGCCGGCCAAGCGGCGCGGCAAGCCCTTGCCGGGCTGGGCGAGTCTCGGGCACTGCCGGCGCGCGCGTCGAGGTAGCAGGCGGTGATGCACCGCGCCCCGTCGGGAGCGGAGCTGCCGGTCGGCCATGGGTTTTCCCTCGACGTCGAGACTAACGCCTCCAGCCACTACCGCTGCATGCGGGCAGGCCCAGTGGCTTGGGAAAACGCTGGGGGGATCGGATCAGCGGCCGGGCAGCATCGGCGTCAGGTGCAGGATGTTCAGCAAGTGCGGAACGCGTAGCGGGTAGCAGGCCTGCAGGCGCACCCGCGCCTCGGAGAGGGTCATCTGACGGGAGAACGAGCGCAGCACAGTCTTGCCCAGGCAGTGACCGTCCTGAAAATGCACGAGGAATTCATTCATGGCAAAGCGACAACGAGGAAACACGCACGAGGAGGCGCACAGGGCGCGAATAATAGCGGCTTCAGCGCGTTCATCGTTGCCATAAATCATCCTTTGCAGGAACTGTCCGACGGAACGCTTTGTCCGCCACCGGCCGAATCGACGACCGGAGGTGTCGGAAATGGCCTAGAGCCCGGAGGCATGCTCGTAAGAGTAGTCCAGGCGCAGAACGTTGTAGTCCAGGCGCATGCCGAAGGCGTGCATGAAGAAGGCCTCCAGCTGCAGCTCCAGCGAGCGCGAGGTCAGCGTGGCCAGGCGCGCGCCCTGGCGGCGCGTGCGGCGGTTCACGGCGGTGAATTCCTCGTGGACTATGCCCTGGGCGGCCGGGTCGGCAATCAGGCGATAGCAACTGTCCGGCAGGTCATCGCGCTGGGTGGCCGACAGGCTGAGCTCGGGGTGCCCTTCGGCATTGGTGATCAACTCCACGCAGCAGCGCAGACCTCGGTCGCGGGCGAAGCGCGAGGCCTCTTCGAAGGCCGGCAGGGCCTTCTGCAGGACCTGGATCTCGAAGGCGAGGAAGAATTGCTCGTCGAATTCAACGTCCTGGGTATCGCGGGGTGCCTGGTTCAACATCGCCGGCATCTCCTGTGTCGATGAAGCCATGAAACGTCCGGAAGCGACCGTCGGGATCGCCGAAGTTTCGTCATCGCGGCATTGCGGATACAACGCACACAGTCAGTCGGCAATGCCATTTGCCTGAACGAAAGGCCATCTCACTGAAGCCACGCAGGACTGTCAACGAGCATTTCCATATAAGGACGGCCCCTCGCAATAGCCAAGCGTTCACCTCGGAGAGGCGAGACCAGCCGGTGGCGCGATTGGCGTGGTCAACACGAGGTGTAATGAAGTCTTTACAGAGAATGGCCGCCCATCCTTGATTCGGATGGGCGGCCAGGACGGCTGTCTACTGCGCGTCACTCACCTTGAACGGTGAACTCGATGCGGCGGTTCTTGGCCCGGCCTTCATCCGTCGCGTTGTCGGCAATCGGCTTGCTGGAGCCGTAGCCTTTGGCGATCAGCGAGGACGGTTGGACGCCCAGCTCCACCAGCTTCGCAACTACGGCGTCGGCACGTTTCTGGCTCATGTCCAGGTTGCCCTGGTCGGTACCGACGCTGTCACTATGGCCGCTCACCTCGATGTGCGTTCCCTGCGGGGCGGCCTTGATCGCTTCGGCGGCGCGGGAAAGGATTTCCAGGCTGTCGGCGGTGATCGCGTTGGAGTTGGTATTGAAGTAGACATTCATCAGGTTCAGCGCCTGAACCAGGTCCTGGGCACTGAAACCGGCTTGCAGTCCCGCCAAGGCTGCGGTCGCGCGCTCCCACAGGCCACTGATGGAGTAGCCGTTGAACAGCGTACGCAATTGCTGGCTGATGTCGAACCGCTTGTCTTCCGGCAGAGCCGATGTATCGATGGACAGCTCGTCGCCGTCGAAGCCGATCTTCAGGCCACTGGCATTGAGTTTCGGCAAGGCGGCGATGAGCCTGTCCAGCCAGTCGGCCGGCAAGGTCTGCGGTTCGACCTGGATATTGCCGGAGAGGTTGCTGGCGCCGAACTGGGCATTGAGCGCATCCCATAGCCGTTGCTTGTCCGCCTCACTCGCCAGGCGGCCATGAACGGTGATGTGGCCGTCCTGATTCGCCAACTGGAATTGAGCGGGCTCCGGTGCCGGCTGCACAGGCTCCTGGACGGCCGTTTCCTCCACCACCGGCGCAGGTACATTCTGCGTTACCGGAGCGGGGCTGGTGGGCGGGGTTTGCTGTGCCAGCAGAGCAGGGCGGCATTGGCTGATCGCCATGATGAACAGGGCGATCAGCAGGGCGAGAATCAGCCAGAACACCCAGCCCAATCCTTCGCGACGAGTTTGAGAAGGGATTTCGCTTTCGCCGATAAGGGCTGCCAGCGGCGTCGGCAGGGTGCCGGGGATGGGGTATCTGCCGTCGGTGGTGATCAGCGCAACTAGCCTGGGTAGCGTTTCCGCACCTGCCATGTTGACCGCTCCCGGAGTCACACCGAGCAACTGGGCGATACGGTTGCTTTCCTGCTGGCCGAAACCTGCGCTGAACTGGTCGGGGTGCAGAACGTGGTCCGCTGGGTGGGCACCGATCCACGATTGCAACAGATCGCCAAGTCCTGCGTCCTCGAAGCGCTTCGTGAGCCCTGCGAAGCCGCCAGTGCGAGTGTTGACGAGCGAGTCCGCCAGCAGGCCGACAAAACGTCCGGCCTGGTTACCCATGCCCCGCTGGGCGGCCTGGTGAATGAGGGTGTCTAGCATCAGAATCTCCGTGGGAAAGGATGCCGGTCCGTGCTTGTGCCGCGGACCGTTTAGCTCGGCGCAATTCCGTGATGAGCCGAAAGCGGTCTCATTCTTGGATGCACCACATGCCGAGTCAGTCAGTCATTTCCCATTTGGATCATCTTCATGCCGCAATTCGCCAGGCGCCGCGGGTTTCAGAACGAGAAGTCTTCCATCGTCAGGGCTGCATCTCCACCGTCCGTGATCGTTTGCGCCAGCCCTGGCGCGCGTGTGAGGTAGTGCCCGGCATAGAACTGAGCAGTGCGCAGTTTGGCGCGGTAGAACGCGGTATCGCCGGTTGCCTCAGCCAGGCGCTGCCGGGCGACCTGGGCCGAGCAGGCCAACTGCCAGCCACCGCCGACGATACCGAACAGCTCCAGCAGCGGGACCGAGCCCAGTGCAACCTGGCGTGGCTGCTCGGCATAGTGCTGGACGACGAACCGCACGGCATCGTCCAGGGCGTTGATCGCGGAGAAGAATCGGTGGCGGATGGCGGCCAGGGCCGGATCGTCATCCGGTAGCAGCCGCTGGACATCGCGCATGCGGGCGATCAGGGCGAATGCGGTGGCGCCCTTGTCACGGGCGATCTTGCGGCCGATCAGGTCGCTGGCCTGGATGCCGGTGGTGCCTTCGTAGATCGGCGTGATGCGGGCATCGCGCAGATGCTGAGCGGCGCCGGTCTCCTCGATGAAGCCCATGCCCCCGTGGACCTGCACGCCGAGGGAGGCGATATCCACGGCGTTCTCGGTGCACCAGCCCTTGAGCACCGGGATCATCAGCTCGACATAGGCCTGGCGTTCCTCGCGCACCGCGGTGTCGGGGTGCCCGTGGGCCATGTCGGTGGCCAGTGCGACATCGCAGGCCAGGGCGCGCATGGCCTCGATCCGCGAGCGCATGGACATCAGCATGCGGCGTACGTCCGGATGGCGGATGATCGCGGCCTTGTCACGGCCGGGCACGCCGATCTCGCTGCCCTGCACGCGCAGCCGCGCGTAGGCTGCGGCGCGCTGGTAGGCGCGTTCGGCCAGGCCGACGCCTTCGATCCCCACGGAGAAGCGGGCGGCATTCATCATGATGAACATGTATTCCAGGCCGCGATTCTCTTCGCCCACCAGCCAGCCCGTGGCACCGCCCTGGTCGCCGAACGCGAGCACGGCGGTCGGGCTGCCGTGGATGCCGAGCTTGTGTTCGATGGATACGCAGTGCACGTCATTGCGCTCGCCGGGGGCACCATCGGCATTCAGCAATACCTTTGGCACCACGAACAGCGAGATGCCTTTCACGCCTTCGGGTGCGCCGGGCACACGGGCCAGCACCAGATGGACGATGTTGTCGGTGAGGTCGTGCTCGCCGTAGGTGATGAAGATCTTCTGCCCGAACAGCTTGTAGGTCCCGTCACCCTGCGGCTCGGCTCGGGTGCGCACGGCGGCGAGGTCGGAGCCGGCCTGGGGCTCGGTGAGGTTCATGGTGCCGGTCCACTCGCCACTGACCAGCCTGGGCAACCAGGTCTGCTTCAGTTCTTCGGAGCCACGCAGTTCGATGGCCTCGATGGCGCCACGGGTCAACATCGGGCACAGGCCGAAGGCGACGTTGGCGGCATTCCACATCTCCTCGACCAGCGCCGACACCAGTCGCGGCGCACCCTGGCCGCCGAAGTCAGGCGGGCAGGAGAGGGCGTTCCAGCCATTGCTGGCGAACTTCCCGTAGGCGTCGCGCCAGCCGTCGGCGGTATGGACTGTGCCGTCATTCCACTTCGCGCCCTGGCGGTCTCCGATAGTGTTCAGCGGCGCCAGTACGCCCTGGGCGAAGCGGGCGGCCTCATTGAGGATCGCGTCGACCAGTTCGGCGCTCATGTCTTGCTGGTTGGGCAACTGTTTCAGGCTGTCGAGCAGTTGCAGCTCACGCAGGACGAACTGCATGTCGCGCAGCGGGGCGCTGTAATCACTCATGGTGAAACTCCTGTCCGGGGGGCGTGGCTGTTATCCCTGGCCGCGGCGAGGGAAACGTCGGTCACCAACGCTTGAGACCGATGCAAGGCGGCGAAGGTGCCATCGTCGTGCGGCGCAGACCGTCAAGCCGTCCAGTGGCGGGCGCGCAGGATGCCGTCCAGGGTGCGGCTGATGGCGGTGCAGTTGCGCACCATCTCCATGCGCTCCCAGGTCGCCTGTTCACCCTCGCGCAGCAACTGGCGCAGCTCGCCCAGAGGCATGGGGGCCAGCAGCTTGAGCGGGTTGTGCCAACGCTTGCCGAGGAAGATGTTGATATCGGCGATGTAGTCCTGCACCAGCACGCTGTAGCTCAGGTGCTGCCAGCGGGCGAGGGTGGGATTGCGGATACGCAGGTGGTCGCGGCCCAGCCGCAGCAGGTGGGTGGCGACGCCCTTGCTGAGGCGTATCTGCTGGTTGAATGCACTCTGCAACAGGTTCGGCTGGGCGTTCGGGTTGGGCGTGAAGAACAGCGCGGCGGGATTGGCCATGCTGGAGATGAAGTGGTTCACCCCGTACAGGCGACCCAGGCGCTTGGCGGGCAGATCGTCGAGGAAGGAACCGTCGATCCACTGTTGTTCCGGCAGGTAGGGCACTTGGACGCCCGCTGCATTCTTCGCCTGCAGCGTTACCGGCGGGTAGATGCCGGCAATGGCGCAGGAGGCCATGACCGCCGAGCGCACCAGGACCGTCGGTGCGGTGATGGCGTTGAGCAGGCGCGGCGCCTGGCGCGGCTCCAGCCCCGTGACGGTGATGTTCAGGTGGCGACCGCTGACCTTGTAGGCTTCGGCGAAGGTCAGGTCGGGAATCAGGCGCTCCAGGTAGCTGGCCAGGTCGCCCGCCTCCAGGGCGGGGCGGGTCCTCGGCCGGCGTTTGCCGGCCCGGCCTTCCGGATGCATCAGCAGGAGTTCCGGCTGCAGCTTGTCGAGCATTTCGCTATCGGCGTGGGTGCAGGCGATGGAGGCGAGGATGGAGCCGGAGATGATGCTCGGCAACATGCCTTCCTCGAACAGTGCCTTGAGCACGCCGGCATGGAAGTAGCCCAATACTGCACCGCCGCTGAGCATCAGGGCGGAGCGGCCGAAGCACTGGCTGGCGCGGAGGAAGAAGTCCTTGCGCTCGTCCAGCGCGATGACACTCTCGTCGAGGGCGTCGATGGCCTGCAGTGCCAGGCAGACTTCCTCGATGTACTGGTGGATCAGGTGCTTGGTGCCCAGGTTGGCGCGGCCATAGAGCACGGCCTTGCCCATGCCGGCGAGGTTGCCGTGGATACCCTCGTTGAGGACGAACATGAGGTTCGCGTAGGCGCCGGCGTTGCGCATGCCGCGCAGGCGCTCCATGCGCTATCGCACCGTGCGGTAATCGTAGTCGCTGGAAACTTCGTTGCCGCGCCAGTCGTCCATGCCGGTCGCGTGGTCGAGGGCGGCGGCGTGTTCCGCCCATTCCTGGTAGCTGTGGGCATGGTCCATCTTGTCGCTCAATTGCCGGACCGCTGACTTCTGCCTGAACATCGGGACTCTCCCTGTTCGCTGATGGATGACGGCGGCGCGCGGGGCGTCCCTGCTTTTCACGCGCCGCCGCAGTTTTACTCGGCGCTCGGCTCGGCCGGTTGCGAGGCGGGGCGCTTGCGCGGGGGCGCCGGGCGCTTCGTCGATTGGCTGGCCGCTTCGGCCCCGCGCTGGTGTGCCAGGGCCAGGTACTCCTCGGTCGATTCCTGAAGGCTTGCCATGTACACATCCATGTCCGGCAGCATCTGCCGGTCGGCCAGTACGCCGAGGATGATGTTGCCGTAGAGGCTGGTGATGCCGTGGCTCAGGCCCATGCCGTCGAACACCGGCACTATGGGGTAGGTGGCGAGGATCTCGGCGCCGGCGAAGTACTTCTTCTCCGCGCCGTTGGTCGGGCCCGGCACGTTGGTGATCAGGGTGTTCTGCAGGTGGAAGCGGCTCACGTAGCGGACCTGGTTCTGCAGCCAGCCGCCGAGCATGCGCATCGGCGCGGGCAGCACTTCGCCCATGGAGGTGATCAGCTCGTGCATCACTTCCTTGGCCAGCGGTGCGCCGCGCTGGGTGCGCTCGGTGATGGCCTGCAGGCGCAGTTGCGGATCGGCCATGTCGGTACCCATGCCGATCAGCATCATGGAGATCAGGTTGCCCATGTCGCGCCGGGCGCTTTCCGGACGCATCGCCACCGGGCACAGGGCGACCAGCGATTGCTCCACCGGCAGCGCCTCGCGGCGCAGCAGGTAGCGCCGTAGCCCCCCGGCGATGATGGCGATGATCACGTCGTTCAGGGTGGCGCCCTCGGCGCAGCGGCGGATCTGCTTGAGATCGGCGATCGGCCATTGGGTGGCGCCATAGCTGCGGTGTGGAGAAATCTGCGCGTTGAACAGCGTGCTGGGCACACGGTTCTGGTCCGGGCTGGCATCGCCGCGCAGCTGGGCCGCCAGTTGCAGGCTCTTGCGCGCGATGCTGAGGCTGGCCTTGGCGCTGCGCAGGGACTGGCCGAGCAGGCGCGGGACGGTCTTGGCCCACATCTGGGTGCGGGTGGGCAGGCGGTCGCTGACCGGCTGGCGGTAGGTGTTCTCGTCAAAGTCGATCTGGTCGTCCATCAGCAGGGTGGTGATCTCCACCCCCGACTTGCCATCGACATAGGCGTGGTGCAGCCGCAGCAGGAGCGCAAAGCTTCCCGGCGGCACGCCCTCGACGTTGTTCAGACCCTCGATGACGGTGATTTCCCAGGGGGCCCGTTCCATGTCCAGGGTCCGCGACATCGCCCGGGCGGTGAAGATGCACAGTTGCCGCCAGTCGCCCGGTTGCGGCAGGCCGACATGGCGAATGTGGTACTCCAGGTCGAAGTTCTTGTCTTCCAGCCAGTAGGGGTCGTCGAGCCGCAGCGGCGCGTGTTGCAGGCGGCGGCGGAACAGCGAGGTGCTGCTCAGGCGGCTGTTGATGTAGCGGATGATGTCCTTGTGCCGGACCAGGCCATTGGGTGCGGAGTTCTGATCGCAGATCCACAGGCCGCCGATGACCATCGGCTGATGGGGGGCATCGGAGTAGAAGAACTGTGCATCCATGGGGGTAAGTTGCTTCATGCCTTGTGTCCTGTGTCGAAGTGGCTCGCGTCAGGGAGTGACGATGTTGAACTGGGGAGCGGGGGTGTCGATCATTCCCAGGAAGACGCCCAGGGCCTTGCCGTCGCCGTCGAGCTTGATGTCGCCCTGTTTGATGGCGGTGGGGAAGTCCAGTTTGCGCAGGCTGATCTGGTCCAGCGTGGCCTTGGCCAGGGTGATGGTCACCGTGGGGCTGGCGTTCTTCTCGTTATCACGGTGGGTGAGTACGCCGTTACGCAGGGTCACGGCGTAGTCCTTGCCCAGATCGCTGAATACCCAATTCATCACCATGTCGTGGCCCTGGGCTTTATCCGAATCCAGGCGGATCGCCAGGAAATCGAAGAACTGTCCCGGCTCCATGCTTCTCACCACATCGGCCTTGGTGGCACCAGCGTCGTACTGCGGTACGCCGTTGCGCAGCTCCATGGCGCCCGTCAGGTAAATGTTGCGCCATAGGGCGTTCTCGGACTGGTAGCCCAATTGCTCCAGGGCATCGGCCTGCAGCTTCTTCGCCTCTTCGTTCTGCGGCTGGGCGAAGACCAGGTGGTTGCCCAAGGTGGCGGCCCAGCGATAGTCGCCCTGGTCGATGGCAGCGCGGATCAGCTTGATGACGGCATCGGCACCGCCCATCGCGTCGACGTAATGGGTGCCCGCATCCACCGGCGTCAGCGGGTCGAGGTTGGCCGGGTTGCCATCATAGAAGCCCAGGTAGCGTTGGTAGACGGCGCGGGAGTTGTGGCTGAGCGAGCCGTAGTAACCGCGGGTGTACCACTTCTTCTCCAGGTCGCCCGGCAGCTTGTCCATCTTCTGGGCGATCTCGGTAGAGGTCAGGCCCTGGTTCATCAGGTGGACGGTACGGTCATTGAGGAAGGCGTACATGTCGCGCTGGTCGGCCAGCAGCGTACGGATGCGCTCACCGCCCCAGGTCGGCCAGTTGTGCGAGACGAACATCACGTCGGTCTTGTCGCCGTAGCGTTCCAGGCTGGCGTCCAGGTATTGCGACCAGGCCTTGGCGTCGCGCACCAGCGCGCCGCGCGGTGTGAGAATGTTATGCATCATCTGCGTGCTGTTCTCGGACATGCACAGCGCGCGATGTTGTGGGAAGTAGAAGTTCATTTCCGCCGGCGCTTCGGTGCCGGGGGTGAGCTGGAACTCGATCTCGATGTCGCCGACGGTGTGGGTTTCGTATTCCTTCTGGATCAGGTCGGTCGGCGCGATCAGGGTGAAGGTGCCGCCCGAGGGCAGCGCCTTGCCCATGCCGACGTCGACCTGGCCACGCTCGCCTCGCGGCAGGAAGGTACCGAACTGATACTGTGAGCGGCGGCTCATGGCGTTGCCGGCGAAGATATTCTCGCTGATGGCGTGTTCCATGAAGCCCGATGGCGCGAAGATCTTCACCTTGCCGCTCTTCACGTCGGCCTCGTCGACGACGCCACGCACGCCGCCGAAGTGATCACCATGGCTGTGGCTGTAGCCTACGCCGATGATGGGTTTCTTCGGCCGGTGCTGGTAGTACAGGTCCAGTGCATTGCGCGCGGTTTCCGCATAGGTCAGCGGGTCGATCACGAAGAGGCCGTCCTTGCCCTCGATGATGGTCATGTTGGACACGTCCATCCCGCGCAACTGGTAGATGCCGTCGGCCACCTGGAACAGGCCCGCATGGTTGTTCAACTGGGCCGTGCGCCAGAGGCTCGGGTTGACCGTCTCCGGCGCTTCGTCCTTGTAGAGGAAGTCGTGGGCCTGGCTATCCCAAATCACCTTGCCGGCGGCGTTCTTCACCTGTCCCTTGAAGGGCGCGATCAGGCCGCGGGTGACCGACTCGTAGTCGGTACGGTCACTGAACGGCAGCACCTTCAATACCGCGGCGTTCTTCTGCGCGGTGATCGGGCTGGCCGGCTGGTTGCCGTTGGGTTCGTCGGCGCGCAGCGGCAGGCTGATGCCAACAGCGATCGCGCCGGCCAGCAGGGTATGGGGCAGGTAGCGGGTGATCCGGGCCTTCATGGCTGACTCCGTGTTCTTGTTCTGGTGTTCGACTGAGTGCGTGACGGCTGCGTGAGGTGGCGGTTATTGCAGGTTCCCGGCCACGGCGACGGTTTGCGCGGTGATGTAGTTCGACTCCGGCGAGCAGAACAGGTACACGGCGTCGGCCGCTTCCTGCACCGTGCCTGGGCGCCCCAGTGGATTGCGCTGGGCGAACGATTTGGCGACCTCCGGGCTGATGCCCACCCGAATGTCGCGCCCGTCAATGCTTACCGTTGCGCCGGCATGGGCGTCGGCACGGGTCATGCGGGTCTCGATGAAGCCGAAGGCCACGGCGTTAACGTTGACCTTGAAACGCCCCCACTCGCGGGCCAGTGCGCGGGTCATGCCGGCCACGCCGGCCTTGGCGCCGCTGTAGTTGAGCTGGCCGGCATTGCCGTTGAGGGCCGACACCGAGGAGATGTTCACCACCTTGCGGAACACTTCTTTACCGGCCTCGGCCTCGGCCTGGGCCTGCGCCTTGATGATCGGATAGGCCGCGCGGAAGATGCGGAAGGGCGCGGTCATGTGGCAGTCGAGAATGGCGTACCACTGCTCGTCGCTCATCTTCTGCACCACATCGTCCCAGGTGTAGCCGGCGTTGTTGACGATGATATCGATGGCCTTGAAGTGCTCCATCGCGGTGCGGATGTAGCGCTCGGCGAAGTCCGGTGCGCTGACGTTGCCGTGGCAGATCGCTGCCTGGCCGCCCAGGTCGCGGATCATCGCGGCGGTTTCCTGCGCGGGCTCCAGATCCAGGTCATTGATCACAATGCGCGCGCCTTCGCTGGCCAGCTTCAGGGCGATGGCCTGGCCGATGCCGCGTCCGGAACCGGTGACCAATGCCACCTTGCCGTCGAGTTTTGCCATGTGCTTGTTCCTCACTGCAGGGCGACGATGGCGTCGCCGACGATCTTGGTTTCGCCGTATTGGTTGGCGGTCTGGATTTCCAGCTTCACGCGACGCTCGCCTTCGGCCTCGAACTTCTCCACCACCTTGCCGGTGCAGGTGAGCTGGTGGCCGAGATGGGTGATGCCGGCGAAGCGCACGCCGAAGCCGCGCAACTGGCGCTGGTCGACCCACTGGGTGAGCAGCCGGCCCAGATAGGCCATGGACAGCATGCCGTGGGCGAACACGTCGACCATGCCGGCTTTGCGGGCATAGTCGATGTCGATGTGGATCGGGTTGTGATCGCCCGAGGCCCCGGCGAACAGCGCCAGGGTGGTGCGGTTGATCGGTGCCAGGGTCAGCGGCGGCAGGCTGTCGCCAACCTGGACGGAATCGAAGCGGATTGTGCTCATGGGTGGTCTCCGGTTCAGCCGTTGCGGTGGACGAGGGTGGTGCGCAGGGTTGCCACGTGCTCGCCGCGCTGGTTGGTCACCTTCGATTCGCGCACCACGAAGCTCAGTGCGCCGCCTTTCTTGTCGTAGATGTCGGTGATGCGCACGTCGTAGTGCAGGGTGTCACCGGCGTAGGCCATGCGCTGGTAGGTGAAGGACTCTTCGCCGTGCAGGATGCGCGAGGAAATGATGCCCAGCTCATCGCGCCAGGCCTGGTTCGGCATCTGGAAGGCAAGGGAGAACAGAAAGGTCGGCGGCAGCGGCAGGGCGGGGTGTCCCGCGTCGCGTGCAGCCTGCTCGTCGAGATAGATCGGGTTGGTTTCGCCGATGCTCTTGGCGAAGAAGCGCAACTGGCCAGCTTCGGCGGTAGCGCTGAAGGACGGCAGGACTTTGCCGATGTGTTTCTTGTCGATCATCTGGTAGGCGCTCCGACGTCAGTTCTTCTGGTACACGGTGACCACCCCGGCACCACCCAGGCCGAGGTTGTGCTGCACGGCGATGCGGGCGTTCGCCACCTGGCGATCACCGGCGCTGCCGCGCAACTGGTGGGTCAGCTCGTAGCATTGCGCTAGGCCGGTAGCGCCCAGCGGGTGGCCCTTGGAGAGCAGACCGCCGGACGGATTGACCACCCACTTGCCGCCATAGGTGTTGTCGCCGTCGGCGACCAGCTTGGCGCCTTCGCCCTCGGCGCACAGGCCAAGGCCTTCGTAGGTCAGCAGTTCGTTCTGGGCGAAGCAGTCGTGCAGTTCGATGACGTCGATATCGTTCACGCCGATGCCGGCCTGCGCGTAGGCCTGCTGTGCGGCGAGGCGGGTGACCTCGAAGCCGACCACGCGGATCATGTCGCGCGTTTCGAAGGAGGCGGGGATGTCAGTGGCCATGGACTGGCCGGCGATCAGTACGTCGGTGCGCAGGCCATGTTTTTTCGCGAAAGCTTCGGAGACCACAATGGCCGCAGCGGCGCCGCAGGTGGGCGGGCAGGCCATCAGGCGGGTCAGCACGCCGGGCCAGAGCACCACGTCGTTCATCACCTGCTCGGTGGTGACCACGTTGCGGAACACCGCCAACGGGTTGCGTGCGGCGTGGCGGCTGGCCTTGGCACGGATGGCGGCGAAGGTTTCCAGCTTGGTGCCGTACTTCTGCATGTGCGCGCGGCCCGCACCGGCGAACTGGCGAATGGCGTTGCTCGGTACATCGACACCGGTCACCAGTTCGCTGACGACGGCGTTGGCGCGCTCCAGCGCTGCCGGGCGGTCCGTCCAGGCGGACTTCAGGGCGCCGGGGTTCATCTGCTCGAAACCGACCGCCAGCGCGCAGTCCACCGCGCCGCTGGCGACAGCCTGGCGGGCGAGGAACAGGGCGGAAGAACCGGTGGCGCAGTTGTTGTTGACGTTGAGTACCGGAATGCCGGTCATGCCGGCGTGGTACACGGCTTTCTGGCCACAGCAGGAGTCGCCATAGACGTAGCCGGCGTAGGCCTGTTGCACCAGGCGATAGTCGATGCCGGCATCGCTCAGCGCCTGTTGGATCGCCTGGGCCGCCATGACGTCATAGAAGTCGCTGGTGCCGGGTTTCTTGAACTGGATCATGCCGACGCCGGCGACGAATGCTTTCTGGCTCATGGTTGTTGCCCTTGTGTGATCAGAGCTTGCGCGAGATGAGTTCACGCATGACTTCGCTGGTGCCGCCGTAGATGCGGTTGACGCGCATGTCGACGAAGGCGCGGGCCACCGGGTACTCGAGCATGTAGCCGTAGCCGCCATGCAGCTGGACCATCTCGTCCAGCGCCTTGCCCAGGGTTTCGGTGGCGAACAGCTTGGCGATCGCCGCCTCTTCCAGGGTCAGGCGGCGACGCATGTGCTCGCCCAGGTAGTGATCGATCATCAGGCGCACGGCGGTAGCCTGGGCCTTGATGTCGGCGAGCTTGAAGCGGGTGTTCTGGAAGTCCCAGACGGTCTGGCCGAAGGCCTTGCGGCTCTTCACGTATTCCAGGGTGTGTTCGAGCACGGTTTCCAGCCGGGCGGCGGCGGAGACGGCGATGGAGAAGCGCTCCTGCGGCAGTTCGCCCATCAGGTAGGCGAAGCCCTTGCCTTCCTCGCCCAGACGGTTGCCGACCGGTACGCGCACGTTGTCGAAGTACAGCTCGGCAGTGTCCTGGGCGTGCTGGCCGACCTTGTCCAGCTTGCGGCCACGCTGGAAGCCCGGTCGGTCGGTTTCCACCGCGATCAGGCTGATGCCCTTGGAGCCGGCGTCCGGGTCGGTCTTGCAGACCACGATGACCAGGTCGGCGGTCAAACCATTGCTGATGAAGGTCTTGCTGCCATTGATGACGTACTCGTCGCCGTCGCGGATGGCGCTGGTACGCACCGCCTTGAGGTCGCTGCCGGTGCCCGGTTCGGTCATGGCGATGGCGAGAATCAGCTCCCCGGAGCAGGCACCGGGCAGCCAGCGCTGTTTCTGCTCTTCGCTGCCGCAGCGGGCGATATAGGGGGCAATGATGTCCGAGTGCATGCCCAGGCCGTTGCCGGACAGCCCGGCCCGGTTGAACTCCTCGTTGTACACCGCGCTATGGCCGAAATCGCCGCCGCCGCCGCCGTATTCCACGGGCAGAGTGATGCACAGCAGCCCTTCGCGGCCGGCCTTCAGCCAGATATCGCGGTCCCATTGCCCTGCCTGGTTCCAGGCTTCCTGGCGTGGCACGCATTCGCGCTCGAAAAAGCGTCGCACCGTGGTGCGGAAGATCTCATGGTCGTCGCGGAAGACGCTGCGCTCGATATGCACGGAAGGCTCCTGACTGCCCGACCGGCGCCGCCGGTCACTGTTGTCGTGTTGCGCGAAAGGGCGCGATGGTTCGTTACGTTAGGGGTGGGCGCCGGGTGGCTACTCCACCCAGGCTGGGTGGCTCAGTCGCGGTCCCAGTCGTAGCGCGACGGCTCGCCGCGCAGGAAGGCGGAGACTGCTTCGTCGTGATAAGGCGCAGTGGAGGCGACGCCCTGGGCCAGGCCTTCCAGTTCGGCCATGGCGTTCCAGTTCGTCTCGTAGCTTTGGTTGAGCAGGCGCTTGCTCATGGCGATGGCATCGCGGGGCGAGGTCAGGAAACGGCGGGCCAGACATTGAGCCGCGGCGGGCAGTTCTTCCTGGGTGTGGATCGAATGAACGATGCCCAATTCGCGGGCTTCTTCGATCGAGACGCGGCGGGCGCTGAACAGCAATTCCTTGGCCTTCTGTAGGCCGACCGCTCGGGGCAGTGTGTAGAGCGCGCCGGAGTCCGGCACCAGGCCGAGCTTGGCGAAGGGCATGCAGAACGAGGCGCGGTTGGAGGCGACGATGAAATCCGCCAGCAGGGCAATGGCGAATCCGGCGCCGTAGGCCGGCCCGTCGACGGCGGCAATCACCGGGATCTCCAGGCCGCGCAGACGTTCCAGCCAGCCATGCAGGCGACGGATGCGCAGGCGCATGGCATTGGCCGAGTTGACTTCCGGGTCGGTACTGACCTGGCGTTCCTTCAGCGACTTGATATCGCCACCGGCGCAGAAGCTGCCGCCGGAGCCGGTGATGATCAGCGCGCGCAGGCTACGGTCGGCTTCCACGCGGTCGAGCATGTCGGCGTAGTCTTCGCGCAGGTCCAGCGAGAGTGCGTTGCGCGCGGCGGGTTTCTGGTGGGTGAAGGTGGCGATGCCGTCGGCAATGGCCAGCTGGGACTCGCGAAACTCGATCACTTCGGTGCTCATGGCGGATCCTCGGGAAAGGTTCCAGCCATGCTCGGCTGCGTTGCAGCCGACGCCGCCACCCGTTGCGGGTGGCGGCGCGGTGGGGTCAGCGGTTGGCGTCTTCGGCAGTCTCCGCATCCCGCAGGCGGGCCACGGCTTCGTCGCGGCTGCCGACGCCAAGCTTGCTGTAGATGTGCCGCAGGTGCCATTTCACCGTTTCATGGGAAAGGCCCAGTGCACGGGCAATCTTCTTGTTCGGCAGGGCCTGGGCCAGTAGGCGCAGCACCTCGAGTTCGCGCTCGCTGAGCGGTTCCATGCCAGCGCCCAATTGCAGGCCGGTGGTTCGGGTTACGGGATCTGCACAGGCCTGTATGGCCGGTGCGCGGCGTGTGCCGCGCAAGCGTTCGACGTAGAACGCCAGCAGGGGGTCCAGCGGGTGGTCGCGGGTCAGTGTTTCGATCAGCTCCAGCGCATCGGGATGGGCGTCGATCACGCTGCGCAATTGGCCGTAGCGCTGGGCGACGCGTAGCAGGGCGAGGACCTTTTCCCCGGCCTGCTCGGTCTGTCCGCGCTGGGCGTCGAAGACCGCGCTGAGCATTTTCAAACGGGTTACCGCCAGTTGCCGACCGTCCTGTTCGCCGGCCGCGATCATGCGGTTCAGGCGCAGGTTGGCACTGTGCAGGTCGCCGTGGGCTGCGTCCCAGCGTACGTGGGCATTCTCGACGATGATGAAGATGTCCTTGAGGTGCCGGGTGGCGGCGTCGGGATGGCGCGCGGCGATTGTGTCCAGGCGCGCCAGTTTGGTCTCGGCGGCGACCACTTCGCCCAGCAGCAGGTGCCAGTGCACCTGCCAGACCAGCGCGTGGGCCATGAGCCGGTCGAGCTTGTTGCGGCGGCCGTATTCCTCCAGGTGCTCGAGATAGGCGAAGGCTTCGCGGCGGTTGCCGGCGACCCAGTGCGCCTTGCCCAGTACCTCCAGGGCGCGCAGGACCGAGTCGGGAATCGAGATGCGCTCCAGAACATCGATCTGCGGCTCCAGCAGGGCCAGCGCGGCTTCGATTTCATTGCTTTCGTAGAGCGTGTCGCCCAGCAGGGCGGTGGCCAGGTGCAGCGCGTCCGCGCAGGAGCGGCCGTGGCGCTGCGCTTCGTAGATGACCTCGCGGTAGATGCGCTCTGCCTGGCTGATCTGGCCTTCCATCGCCAGGCTCAGGCCGATCAGGCAGCGGCCCTGCAGCGTCCCGCCGGCGGTGCCGAGCAACGGCGCACCATTGACCAGCAGGGGCGGGCGATCCAGCTGTACCTGCCGCGCCCGCTCGTATTCGCCGCGGTTCATGTACAGCCAGGAGAGGATATTCAGGCTGCCGCCGAGCATCACCGAGTTGACGCCCGGTGGCGGGTTGAGCAGCTGTGGCAGGATAGCCAGTGCCTCATCGGTGTCGTCGCGCTGCACCGCCAGCACGGCACGCAGCATCGCGAGGCGGAAGCGTGAATCGTCGTCATCGACCGGCAGGTCTCGCTCCAGGCTGGAGATGCTGTTCTCGCAGGCATTGAAGTCGCGGGCGAAAACCTGCATGCGTGCCAGCAGCAGGCGCAGGCGGATGCTGGTCTGGATCTGCTCCCTGGGCAGCAGGCGCGCCAGTTCGATGAGGATACGCAGGTCGCCCTGGGCATACAGCGCCTCGAGCTGATCCTCGACCAGTTGCGCGGCCATCGCGGCCTGGCCGCCGGCTACGGCATGGCGGACGGCCTCGACCAGTTGCCCGCGATCACGCTGCCATTGCCAGGCGCGACTGTGTACCGCACTTTGCTGCTGGGCGGGCAGGCGGGCGAAGAGGCCGAGGAGCGTTTCCCGCAGCAGAGGGTGCAGGCGATACCAGTTTTCCTGATCGGGAGTCTCCAGAGCAATCAGGAACAGGTTGTCCTGCTCCAGGCGCGAGAGCAGTTCCACGGCCTCGGCAATGGCCTCCGGGCGATCGACGAGTGCTGCGCACAGGCTGGGGCAGAAGCGATTGCACACGGCGGTGTGCAGGAGCAATTCGACATCGTCGGGTTGCAGACGAGCCAGCACGGCCGATTCGAAATAGCTGGCGAAGGCCTGGTGGTCGCGCAAGGGAGATGGCGAGCCGTTGCTGCTCTGGGATGGCTTGCGCCGGCTGGCGGCGAGCAGTTGCAGGCCGGCGATCCAGCCGTCGGTCAATTCATGGATCTCACGTATCTCATCGGTAGCCAGTTCGCCCAGTTGCTGCTGCAGGAACTGCCGGGTTTCCTCCAGGGTGAAGCTCAGGTCGCGGAGATCCAGCTCCAGGACCTGTCCCTGGCTGCGCAGGCGGGCAAGCGACAGCGGCACCGCGCTGCGAGTGCCGAGCACCAGGTGCAGGTTGCTCGGCGCGTAGTCGAGCAGCCATTGCAGAGCCTGGTGGATGCCAACGTCGGTCAGGCTGTGCAGGTCGTCGAGCACCAGCACCACTTCGCGCTGGCTGCTGGCGACGCCCTGCACCAGCGTGATGATGGTGCGCTCCACCGATTCGCTGTCGAATCCGTGAGCCTCCATCAGGGACGCGTGCTGCACCATCTGCAGGTCGATCTGCGCCAGGCTGCCCAGCAGGTAGTCGATGAAGCGACCCAGGTCGTTGTCCTCCGGGCCCAGGCTCAGCCACGCGACTTCGAAACCCAGCGAGAGCAACTGCTGGCGGCAGGCGAGCAGGAGGGTGGTCTTGCCCCAGCCGGCAGGGCCCTTGATCACCGTGCAGCGACGCCGGCGGTTTTCCACCAGTTGCTGCAGCAGGCGGTCGCGACTGATGGTGCGGCTGCCGCTACGGGGAGGGATCAGCTTCGAGCGATCCAGGGCCGTGGTCAGTGCCGGTTCGTGGGGGCGGTCGTGCGGAGCTGAGACGTTTGTTGTTGTGCTGCTTGGCTTGTCCATGGCGCTTCCGAGGCAGTTTCATGCGCCCGCGATTGTTTTCAGTGTAGGCGGGCGTCGATCAGAGCATGCCCCAGTTGCCACGCTCTTCACCAGAGGCCTTCGGGAGCTCGATGACCGGGTGGAAGGCTGCCACCCAACGCGGGTGGCGGCCCCCGCGAGCCTGGAATGTTCCATTGATGAAAAGCCGCAAAGGCGCGGCATTGCCGAGGCGCGGGCCAATTGCGCTGCAGATCAATGGGACTACGTCGATGGGTGTGTTGAGCGGTATTCGAGTTCTGGAGTTCGAGGCCATAGGCCCGGCACCCTTCGCCACCATGCTGCTGGCCGACATGGGCGCGGACGTCATCCGCATCCACCGGCCACAGGCGCACAGCGACCTGGGGCCGAAGATGAGCGGGCCGAAGGTGGATATCACCGGTCGTGGCCGCCGCTCGGTCACGCTCGACCTGAAACTCCCGGAGGCGGCGGCTGTTGCTCTGGAACTGATGGAGCATGCCGACGTACTGATCGAGGGCTTCCGCCCCGGTACCCTGGAGCGCCTGGGGCTTGGCCCCGAGCAGGCATTTGCGCGCAATCCGAAGCTGGTCTACGGCCGCATGACCGGCTGGGGCCAGCACGGCCCCCTGGCTCAGCGCGCAGGGCATGACATCAATTACATCGCGCTGTCCGGGGTGCTTTCCGGTATCGGTCCGGTGGCCGGCCGGCCCGTGCCGCCATTGAACCTGCTGGGCGACTACGGCGGTGGTGGCATGCTGCTGGCCATGGGCGTGCTGGCGGCGCTGGTCAATGTGCTGCGCGGCGGTGTCGGCCAGGTGGTGGATGCTGCCATGGCCGAAGGCGCCGCCCAGCTTGGCTCGGTGATCTGGGGGCTGCTGGCCTCCGGCAACTGGCGCGAGGAGCGCGGCAGTAATCTGCTGGATGGCGGTGCGCCCTGGTACGACACCTATCGCACCCTGGATGGGGGCTACATGGCCATCGGTCCAGTGGAGTCGCGCTTCTATGCGGAGCTGCTGGCCAAGCTTGGCCTCGATCCGGCCCAGTTGCCGCCGCAGCATGATCGCCAAGGCTGGCCGCGCCTGCGCGAGGCCTTCATGCAGGCGTTCCTCCAGCGGCCCCGTGAGCAATGGTGCGAGATTTTCGCCGACAGCGATGCCTGCGTGGCGCCGGTGCTGGGGTTCACTGAGGCCGCCGAGCATCCTCATGCGCAAGCCCGAGGCAGCTTCATGCAGATCAATGGCGTGGTGCAGCCGGCGCCGGCGCCGCGTTTCCTCGGCACTCCCGGTTCCGTTCCGAAGCCCGCACCGGCGCGTGGTGAGGGCGGGCTCAGCGCGTTGCGCGACTGGGGGCTGACCGATGAGCGGATCGACCGCCTGCGCCAGGGCGGATTGGGCATGAGTGCCTGACCGTCTTTGCATCCCCACGACCCGAATCGACAAGAAGAGACAGCCATGTCCAACGCCTACATCCTTTCCCCCGTGCGCACGCCCATCGGCAAGTTTGGCGGTGCGCTGGCCTCCGTGCCGGCGGCGAACCTCGCCGCGCTGGTCCTGCAGGAGGTGCTGCGGCGCACCGGCGTGGATGCCGCGCAGGTCGACGAAGCGATAGTCGCGCAGTCCTACCAGTCCAGCGAGGCACCCTGCATGGGGCGCTACGCGGCGTCACTGGCGGGGTTGCCGGACGAGGTAGCCGGCTACACCGTGGATCGTCGCTGCGGCTCCGGCCTGCAGGCAGTGATAGACGCCGCCATGCAGGTTCAGACCGGCGCTGCCGACTGCCTGCTGGTGGCCGGCGTCGAGAGCATGAGCAATATCGAGTACTACAGCACCAGCATGCGCTGGGGCGCGCGGCTGGGTGACGTGAAGCTGCACGATCGCCTGGATCGCGGGCGGGTCAATTCGCAACCGGTCAGCCGCTACGGCGAGTGCTCCGGCGGTGCGGTCGAAACCGCCGAGAACCTGGTGCGAGACTACGGCATCAGCCGTGAAGCCTGCGACCGCTGGGCCGTGGGCAGCCACCAGAAAGCCGCCGCAGCCTGGAGCCAGGGCCGCTTCGATGCCGAGGTGATGCCAGTGGCAGTGCCGCAGCGTCGAGGGGAGCCACTGGTGGTCAAGCGCGATGAGGGCATTCGCGAAGACGCCAGTTACGAGGCGCTGGCCAAGCTATCCCCGATCATCAAGGGTGGCACCGTCACCGCCGGTAGTGCCAGCCAGCAGAACGATGCGGCGGCGGGGTGCCTGGTGGTGTCCGAGCGCTTTGTCATCCAGAACGACCTGCGCCCGATGGCGCGCTTCGCTGGCTGGGCCTCGGCCGGCTGTCACCCGCTGCGCATGGGCATCGGTCCGGTACCGGCGGTGGCCAAACTGCTGAAGCGACTGAACCTCGAGATGGCGGACATGGGCCTGATCGAGGTCAACGAGGCCTTCGCCGGCCAGGTGCTCGCCGTGCTGCGCGAATGGCAGCTCGAGGACGATCCGCGCATCAATGTCAACGGTTCCGGGATTTCCCTGGGCCACCCGATCGGCGCCACCGGCCTGCGCATCATGACCTCGCTGCTCCACGAGATGCAGCGCAGCAAAGTCCGTTACGGCCTGGAAACCATGTGCATCGGCGGCGGGCAGGGGCTTGCCGCGGTGTTCGAACGCGTCTGAAGCCAAGGAGCTCCCATGAGTGCACACCACGAGGCGACACCCAGCGTCGCCGAACAACCCTGGCGCGAGCGAGATGGCCGTGTGGTTCTGCTCGCCAGCCGGCGTGCCGGCCATGCTGGCCTGCACTTTCCACCGCTACCGGAAACCTCGCCACTGTGCGAGGGCGGCGAACTGGTCGAACTGGATTCCACGCCGCGCCTGTACAGCTTCACCGTCGTGCATTTCAGCCCGAAGGCGAACAAGCCGCCGCAGCCGCTCGGCTTGGCTGACTTCCCCGAGGGCCTGCGGGTGTTCGCCCGCCTGGACTATCCCGCCGGGCGCCAGCCACGTATCGGTGAGGCGCTGAGCCTGTGCCTGGTGGAGTCCGACAGCGGCCCGATCTACGCCTTCCGTCCGCAGGAGGACGCATGAACAAGCCCGTCTACATCTCCGGCGTGGCGATGACGCCGTTTGGCCGTCCGAACGCCTCCATGCAGGACCTCACCCAGCAGGCTGTATTGCAGGCCCTGACCGACGCTGGCGTCGAGCTGCACGAGCCGCAGGCGTTCTATGCGTGCAACGTCTTCGGCGGCATGGTCCTGGGCCAGGTACTGCTGCGTGATCTCGGGCTTTCCGGCCTGCCGATCTACAACGTCGAAAACGCCTGCGCCAGCGGTGCCACTGGCGTGCATCTGGCCTGCCATGCGCTGCAGGCGGGTATCTACGACACTGTGGTGGTGTTCGGCGTGGAGAAGCTCACCGCCTTGGGCGGCGGGACCATTCCGCTGCAGCGCAACGACTACATGACCGAGCTCTATGCCCGTGCCGGCATGGCGTTGCCGGCGATCTACGCCATGCGCGCCACCCGCTACCTGCACGAATTCGGCGTGAGCGCCGACGTGTTGGGCGAGGTGGCGGTGAAGAACCGGCGCCATGGTGCGCTCAATCCCTACGCGCAGACCCGTACCGAGGTATCCCTCGATGAGGTGATGAACTCGCGGATGGTCTTCGATCCGCTGACGCTGCTGCAGTGCTGCCCGTCAGCGGTGGACGGCGCGGCAGCGCTGGTGCTGACCACTCGCAAGCCGCAGCAGGCGCGCCCGGTACGGGTGATGGCCTCGGTGATCCAGTCCGGCCGTGCCGAGGAACCGGATGACGACATCCTGTCAGCCGAGATCACCGCCCGCGCCGCCACGCTGGCCTATCAGCAGGCGGGCGTGAAGCCGGCCGAAATCGATGTCATCGAGTTGCACGACGCCTTCAGCATCGCCGAACTCATCTACTACAACGCCCTGGGTCTGTGCGGCCGCGGTGAGGCTCACGAGCTGCTGAAAAGCGGTGCCACCAGCCTGGGTGGCAAGACAGTGGTGAACCCCTCCGGCGGCCTGCTCGCCAAGGGCCACCCACTGGGCGCCACCGGCGTCGCACAGATGGTCGAGGCGGTCTGGCAGCTGCAACAGCGTGCCGGCGAACGCCAGGCCGATGGCGCCGAGCTGGCGCTGACCCAATGCACCGGCGGCGGCATTGCCGGCGTCGATCACGCGGCGTCCGCCGTACACATTCTGGGTGTTTGAGGAATTTCCATGAGCAAGCAAGTTGCAATCGTTACCGGCGGCGCCCAGGGCATCGGCCTGGGCCTGACCCGAGCACTGTTGAATGCCGGTTATGCGGTGGCCATGTTCGATCTCAATAGCGAGGCCATGGACAAACTGGTCGCGGAAGCGGGCGCCCAGGCGCAGAACCTGATGGGCGTGAAGGTCGACGTGACCAGCGCCGAGCAGGTCAACGCTGCCGTGGCGCAGGTCGCCGCGCGCTGGAAGGCGCCGGACCTGCTGGTGAACAATGCCGGCCTCACCCGTGACAAGCGCCTGGTGAACATGAGCGAGGCGGACTGGGACCTGGTACTGGATGTCAATCTCAAGTCGCAGTTCCTCTGCGCCAAGGCCGTCGTGCCGGGGATGATCGAGCAGGGCTTCGGGCGCATCGTCAATATCTCATCGCGCGCCTGGCTCGGTGGCTTCGGCCAGGCCAACTACTCGGCGGCGAAGGGTGGCGTGATCAGCCTCACGCGCACCCTGGCGATCGAGTTGGCCAAGCATGGCATCACCGCCAATGCCATCGCTCCGGGCGCCATCGACACACCGATCCTCGCACCGCTCTCCGACGAGCAACGGGCGAAGATCATGGCGACCATTCCCGTGGGCCGCATCGGCAAGCCCGAAGATATCGCCCATGCGGTACTGATGTTCGCCGACCCGAAGGCGTCCTACATCACCGGCCAGACGCTGTACGTCTGTGGCGGCCGTTCCCTGTCCAGTCCGAGCGCGTAAACCATGGCGATCCAGTTCCAGATCATCGGCCACGTGGCGCTCATCACCCTGGATGCACCCGAATCCATGAACGCCCTGACCATCGGCGATCTGCGCCATCTGCGCAAGGCGCTGAACACCGCGCAGGATGACGACCAGGTGCGCGTCATCGTTCTGACCGGCGCCGGCGACAAGGCGTTCTGCACCGGCGCCAACCTCAAGGCGACGCTGCCGCCGTCCACGGGCTTCGCCAGCGGTCACTTCAAGAGCCGCGCGGCGGAGGCCGAGGAGGGCGGCTACACACGGCTGATCGACCTCGGCGACCTGGAAATCTGGAAACCGATGATCGCCGCCATCCATGGCTACTGCCTGGGGGGCGGCCTGGAGCTGGCGCTGCAGTGCGACCTGCGCATCGCCAGCGACGAAGCGTCTTTCGCTCTGCCCGAAGCCAAGGTGGCCAGCGTTCCGGCGGTGGGTGGCGTGCAGTACCTGATGCGTGCGGTACCCGCCGCCCACGCGATGAAGTTGGCACTGACCGGCGAGCGCATCGGCGCGGAGGAAGCCCTGCGCATCGGCCTGATCAGCGACTGCTTGCCGCGGGAGGGCCTGCTGCCGCTGGTCATGCAACTGGCCGAGCGGATTGCCGCCAATGGCCCACTGGCTGTCCAGGCGATCAAGCGCCTGGCGGTGGAAACCAGCCACATGGCGCCGCGCGATTTCGTCGCCCAGTCCAACCTGCATTGGGGCCTGCTGCGCGACAGCAAGGACCGTATCGAAGGCCGCAAGGCTTTCGCCGAAAAACGCTCGCCGAAATACACCGGCGCCTGAGCCCGTCAACGAGTTCCCACGATGAATTTCGCGCCTAACGAATCCCAGGAAATGATGATCGATGCGGCCAAGCGCATGGTGCGCGACCGTATCGATCCGGTGCTCTCTCGTCACCCCGTGGATAAGCCGCTACCCAAGGCGGCCATGCTGGAAATCTATGCCGCGCTGGCCGAGTTGGGCATCACCGCGCCGCGCCTGCCGGTAGAAGTCGGCGGCGGTGGGCTGAAGATGCTCGACTACGGGCTGATCCTCGAACAACTGCCGGCCATCGTCGCGTTGTCGCTGATCTCCCATGAAGGCACCGTGGCGCGCATCTACTCCGGCTGTCCGGAGGCGATTGCCGCGCAGTACCTGCCAGACCTGATCGCCGGGCGCAAGATCGCCTGCACCGCCAACTCCGAAGTGAACGCCGGCTCCGACTCCAATGCGGTGAAGACCCGTATCCGTGTCGAGGGCGAACACGCCTACATCACCGGGCGCAAGATCTGGATCACCAACGCCTCGGTGTGCGACGTGCTCAACGTCTCCTGCACCCTGGGCAACGACGAGCGCGGCCGGCCCATCGCCCAACGCGCGTTGGTCGACCGCAGCCAGTCGCAGGTCGAGGTCCGCGAAATTGGCGTTACCGGCCTGCAGCAGGGCCATCTGAGCGAGGTGGTCTTCGAGGAAACCCGCATCCCCCGCAGTCACCTGATCGGCGAAGCCGGGGACGCGGCCAAGACGCTCACCGTCGGCTGGAACGGCAACCGTCCGCTGATCGGCCTGATGTGCGTGCACCTGGCGCAGAAGGCTTTCGAGATGTGCGTCGAGTACACCCGCGTGCGCGAACAGTTCGGCAAGCCGCTGGCCGCGCACCAACTGGTGCAGCAGGACCTGGCCGATATGGAAACCCTGATCGTCACCTCGCGCCTGCTCTGCTACCAGGCGCTGGACGCCATGGACCGCGGCCAGCGCGCCAACGGCACCTCGGCCATGGCCAAGCGCTACGCCACCCAGGCCTGCGAGCGCGCGCTGGGCTTGGCGATGCAACTGCACGGCGGCATGGGCATCACTGAGGAACTGGGCATCGAGCGCATGTGGCGTGATGCCCGGATGTTCCAGGTGCCCGACGGCATGAACGGCATCCTGGCGCTGATCCAGGGCCGCGAGATCACTGGCCTCAGCGCATTCCGCTGAGAGCCGCACAGAACAAGAATACGAGGGAGCAATCGATGAGTTCGCAGATGATGGAAGGCAAGGTCGTCATCGTCACCGGTTCCGGCCGGGGTATCGGCCGCGAGATGGCGCTGCAGATGGCCGCGCAGGGCGCGCGCGTGGTGGTCAACGACGTTGGTGTCAGCGTGACCGGGGCTGCCGATGATGAAGACCCCGGCCGCGAGGTGGTGGACGCGATCCACTCGGCGGGTGGCGAGGCGGTATTGAGCCGCGACAGCGTGTCGGAATGGGACAGCGCGCAGCGTATCGTTCAGCAGGCGCTGGACAGTTTCGGCCGAGTCGACGCGGTGGTGAACAACGCCGGTATCCTGCGTGACCGCATCTTCCATCAGATGAGTCCGGAAGAGTTCGATGCGGTGATCAAGGTGCACCTGTACGGCAGCTTCTACATGAGCCGCGCGGCCATCACCCATTTCCGTGAGCAGAAGTCCGGCGCCTTCGTGCACATGACCTCCACTTCGGGTCTGGTTGGCAATGTCGGCCAGGCCAACTACGCGGCGGCCAAGCTGGGGATCGTCGGTCTGTCCAAGTCCATCGCCCTGGACGGCGCGCGCTACGGCGTGCGCTCGAACTGCATCTCGCCCTTTGCCTGGAGCCGCATGGTCGGCTCGATTCCCGCTGCTGATCCGGCCCAGGCCGCACGGGTGGAAAAGATCAAGTCGATGACGCCGGCGCCGATCGCCGCCATGGCCACCTTCCTGGCCAGCGATGCAGCGGCCAGCGTCAACGGGCAGATCTTCACCGTGCGCAAGAACGAAGTCTTCCTGATGAGCCAGCCGCGGCCGATTCGCTCGCTGCACCGTGCCGAAGGCTGGACGCCGGAGTCGTTGGCCGAGCATCTGCTGCCGGCTTTTACGCCATCCTTCCTGCCGCTGGAAGTGTCGAGCAACGTGTTTGGCTGGGACCCGGTCTGAGGAGCGCACCATGGATTTCACGATTCCCGATGAGTGGGTCGCGGTTGGCGATGCCCTGATCCGCTTCATCCAGCAGGAAGTCGAGCCGCTGGAGAAGCAGCATGCCGCGCTGCTGCACAACGAACGCAAGTTGTACACCGAAGAAGGCCGCTACGCGCCGGAGCTGATGGCGCTACGCGCCCGCGTCCGTCAGTTGTCCGCCGAGGCCGGCTTCTACACGGCGCTGGGCGATGAGTCGCTGGGTGGCGGTGGGCTCGGCGCCCAGGTCTCGGTCTACATCCAGGAGCGTCTCAATGCCCACGTCGGCCCGTCGCGACACCTGATCCAGACGGTGATCCTGCCATCGCCCTTCACCAATGGTTTGACGCCGGTGCTCAAGCATATGGACCCGAAGGTGCTGGCGGATTATCTGCCAGGCATCGCCAGTGGCGAGAAGACAATGTGCTTCGGCCTGAGCGAGCCGGATGCCGGCTCCGACGTCATGGCCATGCGCACCCGTGCGGTACGCGATGGCGACCATTGGGTGATCAACGGCACCAAGCAGTGGATTACCAACGCGCCTTATGCCGACTACGCGATGATTTTCGCCGTCACCGACGAAGAGAAGGCCAAGGCAGGGAAGGGCGGCATCAGCGGTTTCTTCCTGCCAACCGATACACCCGGTTTTTCCGTGCCGAGTGTCATCCCTACCATGGGGCACCTGGGCGCAGATATCGGCATTGTCAGCCTGGACAATGTACGGGTGCCGCACAGTCATCTCATCGGCCCTCAGGACAAGGGGCTGAGCGTGGCGCTGGACGGCGTGAATGCCGGCCGCCTGAGCATGGCGGCGTCCTGTCTGGGACTGGCGCGCTGGGCACTGGACCAGGCGCTGGACTACGCCAAGGTCCGCAAGACCTTCGGCAAGCCGATCGCCGAGCACCAGATGGTGCAGGCCATGCTGGCCGAGTGCGCCATGGACATCTATGCGGTGAAGAGCATGGTCAGCCATTGCGCCTGGCTGATTGATCAGGACATGCCTGCGACCAAGGAAGTTTCCATCGTCAAGGCGTCCTCCACCGAGGCATTGTGCCGCGTGATGGACCGCTGCATGCAGATCCACGGCGGCATGGGGCTGACCAACGAGTTGCGCCTGGAGGAAGGTTTCCGCTTCGCTCGCACCATGCGTATTCCCGACGGCACCTCGGAAATCCAGCGGCGCACTATTGCCAAACGGCTGCTGGATGGCGACACGCAGTTTTGAGCAACACGCCAAGGGGCGGCGGATGGATAAAGCGTATCCGCCCTGCGTTGGGCGTTGGCACGGATTGCAGACAGGCTCTAACGATTATTCCAACAAGCGGGTTATAGCCTGCGATTGAGGAGAGGCTTCATGGCCTATACACATCCCCACCCGACGCCGCCCGGCGTGATCGAGCGACCGAGCAGCCCATTGAGCGTCGACCCGCGTCACGCGGCGAAGGTACCGACCCGCCAGGTCCATGTGCCGCAGGCGAGCATCTTCAGCAACCTGGAGATCGCCGCCCGGCGTTACCCGGACAAGACCGCCATCCAGTTCTACGGGGCGGCGTACCGCTACGCCGACCTGCTGGACGACGTGGATCGCATGGCCGGCTACCTGCAACAGGTCTGCGGTGTGCAGCGCGGTGACCGAGTGGTGGTGTTCAGCCAGAACTGCCCGCAGTTCATCGCCGCCTACTTCGCCGTGCTGCGTGCCGACGCGGTGCTGGTGCCGGCCAACGCCATGCTGTTGCTTGAGGAAATGCAGCACATCGTCAACGACAGCGGCGCCGTGGTGGCCTTTGTCGGCGAGGAGTTGCTCGATCAGGTATTGCCGCTGCTCGGCACTACCTCGCTGCGGCAGATCGTCGTGCATGCCTATGGTGATGTGTTGGGCGATGACGATGCCGGCCTGACGATCCCCGACTGGCTGCGGGCCCGCTCGTCCACGGCGCCGTTGCCGGCTGGCTGCGTGCGCTGGAACGATGCCCTGGCGCAACGCTGCTTGCCTGCGCCGCACCTGTCCGGCGCGGACGACCTATGCATGCTGCCCTACACCTCTGGCACCACCGGCAAGCCCAAGGCGTGCGTGCATACGCACCGCACGGTGAGCACCTCCTTTGTCGGCGGCAGCCTGTGGCGGCCGACCAATGCCTCGTCGGTGTTCCTCGCGGTGGCGCCGCTGTTCCACCTGCTCGGCTTGCAGACCAACGTCAACGCGGCAATCTTCAACGGTGCCACCATCGTGCTGATGTCGCGTTGGGAGCGCGAAACCGCGGCGGAACTGATCGAGCGCCATGGCGTGACCTTCTGGGCGGCGCTACCGACCATGCTGGTGGACTTCTTCGCCCAGCCGGGCATCGAGCAGCGCGACCTGTCCAGCCTGAACATCATCACCGGTGGCGGCGCGGCAACGCCGCAGCACATCAACGACCTGTTGAAGCAGCGTTACGGGCTGGACTACATCGAGGGCTACGGCCTGACCGAGACTGCCTCGTTCCTCTGCACCAACCCGCTGTTCAAGCCCAAGCGTGGTTGCCTGGGCATTCCGACCTACGGCGTCGACCTGCGCCTGCTCGACCCGGAAACCCTGGAACCGGTGGCACCAGGTGAGGTCGGCGAAATCGTCGCCCACGCCGCGCAAGTGATGCTTGGCTACTGGAACAACCCCAAGGCCAATGCCGAGACCTTCATTGCCATCGACGGCAAGCGTTTCCTGCGTACCGGCGACCTGGCGAGCATGGATGAGGACGGTTATCTGTTCATGCGTGACCGCCTCAAACGCATGATCAACGCCTCTGGCTTCAAGGTCTGGCCGGCCGAGATCGAAGCCATGCTGCATGCTCACCCGGCCATCTCGGAAGCCTGTGTGATCGCCGCGCCTGATCCGCACCGGGGCGAAACCGTCAAGGCGGTAGTCACCCTCAAGCCAGGCGCAATGTTGGACAGCGAACAACTACTCGCCTGGTGCCGCGAACACATGGCCACCTACAAGGCTCCGCGCCTGGCGGAAATAGTCGAAAGCCTGCCGAAGAACGCTACCGGCAAGATCGCCTGGCGCGAACTGCAGGAGCAGGAGATGGCGCGCGCGTCCTGACGTCGCCGCCGTCGATTCCAGATAACAACAATTCCAAGGAGTTTCAGCATGTACCTCACTCAAGGACTGCAGCGCTCGCTGCAACAAACGCCTGACAAGATCGTCACTGTCTTCGGCGCTCGCCGCCGCACCTTCCGCGAATTCGGCGAACGCGTGGCGCGCCTGGCCGGTGCCTTGCAACAACTGGGCATGGTTGCCGACGACCGGGTCAGCATGCTCGCGTTGAACTCTGATCGTTACCTGGAATACATACAAGGCACCTGGTGGGGCGGCGGTGTGCTCAATCCGATCAATATCCGCTGGGCAGTACCGGAAGTGGTGTACTCCCTGGACGACTGCAATACCCGTTTCCTGCTGGTGGACGACTATTTCCTGCCGATGGTCGAGGGTATCCGCGCCCAGGTGCGCAATGCGCCGATATTCATTTACGCCGGCGAGAAAAGCGCACCCGAAGGCATGCTCGACTACGAGATACTGCTGGCAGCTGCCGAGCCGGTGGCCAATGCCGGTCGCGGCGGCGAAGACCTTGCCTGCATCATGTACACCGGCGGCACCACCGGCTTCCCCAAGGGGGTGATGCAGACTCATCTCAATCTGTGGTCCGGCTGCATCCAGCGCATGGCGGAAATCCATATGAGCGCCGATGAGCGCAATCTGCATGTGATGCCATTGTTCCATGTTGCCGGTCTGGCCCGGTCAATCTGCTGTTTCATCGCCGGAAGCACCCATGTGGTGACGTCCACCTTCGAGGCTGGCGAGATCCTGGCGTTGATGGAACGCGAAGTGATCACCGACAGCATTCTGGTCCCGACCATGATCCTGGCCCTGCTCAACCACCCGGACTTCCAGGTGCGCGACTTGAGCCAGTTCAAGCGGCTGAGCTATGGCGCATCGCCCACCGCCGGCGAGATGATCGAACAGGTCATGGCCAAGCTACCGCAACTGGAGTTATCGCACTCCTATGGTCTGACCGAGGCGTGCCCGATCGTCTCCACCAACCCGCCGGAGAACCATGGCCTGGAGGCCCGCAAGACAGGGCTGATCCGTTCCGTGGGCCGCGCCGGACTGGGGGTCAACGTGATGATCGTCGATGAGCAGGGGGTGGAAGTGCCGCGCGGCACCGTAGGTGAAATCATCGTGCGTGGCCCGAACATCATGCAGGGCTACTGGAACAAGCCGGAAGAGACTGCCAAGACACTGCGCAACGGCTGGCTGTATACCGGCGACGGCGCCTACATGGATGAACAGGGCTATCTGTTCATCGTAGACCGCCTGAAGGACATGATTGTCAGCGGTGGCGAGAACGTGTACTCGGCCGAAGTCGAGAACATCGTCGCTCGCCACCCTGAGGTGCTGATGTGCGCCGTGATCGGCATTCCTCACGCGCAATGGGGCGAAGCCGTGCACGCCATAGTGGTGCGCAAGCCGGGCGCCAAGGTGACCGAAGACGAACTGCGGGCCTACTGCCGGGAGTACATCGCTGGCTACAAGTGCCCGAAATCGCTGGAGTTCCGCGAGACTTTGCCGATGACCGGTGCGGGGAAAATCCTCAAGCGCGACCTGCGTGAGCCCTTCTGGGCAGGCAAGAGCCGGGCGGTCAACTGATGAGTGTCAGCCAAGCGATGAACTCGGCGGTTCCAGCCGGCTTTTCGGTGCTGCCGACGCCTCCGGGCTTCGTGCGCTACTGTGGTGGTTTCCACTTCCATGACGAACTGCCCATTGTCGGCGTGAGAGTGGAAGGGCATCTGCTCAACTCGGTGCGAATCGTTCACGGCGGCTTTCTCGCGACACTGGCGGACACTGCGTTCGGTGTGGTGTTCAAACGTCAGTTCGGCCTGGAGGTACCGCCGATCACGGTCAGCCTGCACCTGGATTATCTGGGGGCGGTACGCGAAGGCGATTGGCTGGAGGCGCACGTGCAGGTACTGAAATTCGGCAGCAGCTTCGCCAATGCCGATTGTCTGCTGAAGGTGGACGAGCGGACGGTACTGCGTGCCACCGGCATCTTCACCGTCTGGAAGGGCAAGAGCGGCACGTAGGACTGATTCCTTCCCGAAAATGACAACGCCCGCATCGGATATCCAATGCGGGCGTTGTCATTTTATGGAAGGTAAATTCCTCTGGGAGTCTCGCCTGAAATTTCCTGTGTTGCCCAGGCTAGACGCCTTCCTCTACAGCCGCTCAGCAGCGTATCGAATCGATGTAACCCTTGGTAACGCTACAGACGTAATGCCTTGGAGGGCAGAGTAAAGTCGATCTGAAAACGTCTGAAAGAATTACCCGATCGGGTGATAAGTCCTCGATGCAGCCTCGCTAGCATCAAGGTACCAACACACGCATCACGCCATCGGAGCGTCGAATGAAAACAACAAAAAAGCGCGGTGTCTTTCAGCCGCATCTACTGGCGGCAGCTGTCGCTGTCGGCGTCTGCGGACAGGCAGGCGCAGTGGATTTCAATATCGGGGAAATCGAGGGCAAGTTCGACTCCTCGCTGACTTTGGGGGGCAGTTGGGCGACCAAGAACCCGAGCAAGAAATTTATTTCCAATGGCAATAGCCAGGGAGTGGTCGGCGGCAAGGCGTCGTCGCGCACGGTCGACGACAACCGCTTGAACTTCAAGGCAGGCGAGAACTTCTCGACGCTGTTCAAGGGTATTCACGATCTTGAGCTGAAGTACGGTGACAGCGGCGCCTTCCTGCGCGGCAAGTACTGGTACGACTTCGAGCTCAAGGACGGCCACCAGCATTTCTACGACATCGACGACCATGGTCGTGAACAGGCCGCCAAATCCTCCGGCGCGATGTTCCTCGATGCCTTCGTCTATCACAACTACAACCTGGGCGACCTGCCGGGCAACGTACGCTTTGGCCGGCAGGTGGTGAGCTGGGGTGAGAGCACCTTCATCCAGAACGGCATCAACGTCGCCAACCCGATCGACGTGGCGGCGATTCGTCGTCCAGGCGCCGAGGTGAAGGAAGGCCTGATCCCGGTCAACATGTTCTACGTGTCCCAGGGTTTGGCGGACAACCTGACCGCCGAGGGCTTCTACCAGCTCGAATGGCGTAAATCCATCGTCGATAACTGCGGTACCTTCTTTGGTAACGATGGCATCCCGGCGGGTTGTTACGATCGTCTGGTTACATCCGGACCTGACTTTGCGCCTGGTGATCCGCGTGCTAATGCAGGCGGCATTCTCACTCCGGCGACTGCCCTTGCCGGCTTGACGGCGCTGCAGAGGGGGCAGAGCAATGCCTACATTCCCCGCGTAAAGGACAATGATGCCCGTGACAGTGGGCAATTCGGCTTGGCATTACGTTGGTTCCTGCCGGAGCTCAATGATACCGAGTTGGGTTTCTACACAATGAACTATCACAGTCGCAGCCCGTACCTGAGTACCTTGCGCTCGACCTCCGCACTGGCTCCGGCCACCGCTCCAGCAACGATGCAGACCCTGGCCCAGGTCAATGCGGTTCGTAACTCTCGCTACTTCATCGACTATCCGGAAGACATCCGGCTCTATGGCGTGAGCTTCCAGACCAACGTCGGTGGTACCTCGCTGGGTGGCGAACTCAGCTACCGTCCGAACATGCCCCTGCAGATCAACACTCCCGATCTGCAGAACGCGACTATCGGCAATCCTGCCTCGCCGTTGGTGGTTTCCGGTTACAGCACGGGTGTCGCGGGTGGGGATCCTATCAACGGTTATGTACGCATGCCGGTATTGCAAGCGCAGATGACCGCCACCAGCTTCTTTGATCAGGTCATGGGCGCTGAACGCCTGACCTTGGTGGGGGAGGTGGGCTACAACCGCATCAATGGACTGGGGAGTGCCCATGGCGATGACTTGCGCTTTGGCCGCAGCCCAGGATGGGGGCCGGGTATTTATGCTTCACCTTATGGGCTGAAGAGTTGCCAGGGCACCAACATAGGCTTGCCCAACGCCAGCAACCCGGCGCAGAAGTGCAATGCCGACGGCTTCTACACCAGCTCCTCCTGGGGCTACCGCGCCCGCGCCAAGCTGGACTACGCCGACGTCTTCGCCGGTGTGAACCTCTCGCCGAACCTGGCCTGGTCCCATGACGTACAGGGCTGGGGGCCGAACTTCGAGGAAGGCAACAAGGCGGTCAGCATCGGTCTGGATGCCGAGTACCGCAACACCTACACCGCAAGCCTCAGTTACACGGACTTCTTCGGTGGCAGCTACAACACCAATACCGACCGCGACTATGTGTCGCTCAGTGTCGGTGTGAACTTCTGATCGTCGACAGGAAAGAAGCAGCATGAAAACCAAACTGATTCTACAAACCGGAACTCTTGCCCTGTCGCTGCTGGCTGGCAGTGTCATGGCTGCGGTTTCCGCGGATGAAGCTGCCAAGCTGGGCGCTTCCCTGACGCCGCTGGGCGGCGAGAAAGCGGGTAATGCCGATGGCAGCATCCCTGCCTGGAACGGTGGCTTGAAGCCGGGTGCGGCGCCAGTGGATGCCAATGGTTTCCTGGGCAACCCGTATGCCAGTGACAAGCCTTTGTTCGTGATAACCAGTGCCAACGTCGATCAGTACAAGGACAAACTCAGCGCCGGCCAGCAGGCGATGTTCAAGCGGTATCCGGATACCTACAAGATTCCGGTGTACCCAACCCGCCGCAGTGCTTCGGCGCCGGATGTGGCCTACGAGGCGGCGAAAAAGAGCGCCACCACCACTCAGCTGATTAATGACGGCAATGGTCTGAGCAACTTCACCAGCCATTACTACGCTTTCCCGATTCCCAAGAGTGGCGTGGAAGTTGTGTGGAACCATGAAACACGCTATCGCGGTACCAACTACACCCAGGACATCGCTCAAGCCACACCGCAGGTGAATGGCGACTTCACCATCGTCGAAATGCGCCAGGATGCCGCGTTCCCACAGTACGTTTCAGACGCCAAGCTGGACATGAACAACTACCTGTTCTTCTTCAAGCAGGAGGTAACCGCTCCATCGCGTTTGGCCGGTAACGTACTGCTGGCCTACGAAACCCTGGACCAGCTCAAGGATCCACGCCAGGCCTGGTCCTACAACGCTGGGCAGCGCCGCGTGCGCCGTGCGCCGCAGGTAGCCTACGACGGCCCGGGCACTGCCGCCGACGGTCTGCGCGTCGCCGACAACTCGGATATGTACAACGGCTCGCCCGATCGCTACGACTGGAAGCTGATTGGCAAGAAGGAAATGTACATTCCCTACAACAACTACAAGTTATGGTCGCCGTCACTGAAGTACGCCGACATGCTCAAGCCAGGGCACATCAACCAGGACCTTGCGCGTTACGAACTGCACCGCGTGTGGGAAGTGGAGGGCACTCTGAAGCCAGGCCAGCGGCATATCTATGCCAAGCGTCATATGTATTTCGATGAGGATACCTGGGCGCTGGTTGAGGTCGATCATTACGATGGCCGCGGCCAATTCTGGCGCGTCGGTGAGGGCTACCAGGTCAGCGACTATCAGCACGGCGCCAGTACCTATGCGGTACAGGCACTGTACGACCTGATCGCGGGGCGTTACATCGCGCTGGGTATGACCAACGAGTCGAAGAAGGCTACCCAGTTCGACCAGAAGTTCAACATGAACGACTTCACTCCTGCGGCTCTGCGCAACGCCGGCATCCGCTGATATAGCCTCTCCAGGGCGGTGTGTGGTGGTCCATCGCCGCCCTTTTTGCCGGGGCAAATTGCTCCTGCCCCGGCCTTGTTTACCTCAGCCCCTTTCCATAGATCAATATCCCCTTGATGCCACCTGACTTGGGTGGTTCCTTTCTCCTCGGCCTTTTGCAGCATCGTTCCAGACTCAGCGAACTCCCGTGCGTCTGCACCGACCGCTGTCCCCGAAGTACCGTGGATCGAGGCTCATCATGCAAGGTCTGGGTGTCAGTTCGAACTGGGCGCATACGCCCATCGCCATTGCTCCTCGGTTACCGACGCACCATGTGGTACGCCCGCTGCTGGTGGCTGGTCTGCGGGACAGTCGGCAACGTCTGATATTGCTGTGCGCGCCGGCCGGATATGGCAAGAGCGTGCTGCTCGCCGAGAGTTTCGGTGCTCCTTTGCCGGGCGAAGAGTTGCTCTGGCTCAACTGCCGTGGGCAGGTGCCTACGCTGATAGATTTCTGTGCAAGGATTGCGACGGCCATCGGGGTTCCGGCCCAGGCCGCTCCGACAGCGCTGTTGCGCCAGTTCGGCGTGCCCGGTCGGCGGCTGCGCTTGGTGCTGGACGATCTGCCAGGTGAGCTATCCATTGAGTTGAACAACTGGTTCGAACAACTCCTCGTGCTGCCGCAAAGCCGTGTGCGTCTGGTGCTCAGTTGCCGCCAGCGGCCAGCCTGGGACTTGCCCTCGCTGCTGCTGCGCGGCGAGCTCCTGGAGTTGGGGCGCGCGCAGTTGGAGATGTCGCGCGGCGATCTTGAGCGGGTCTGCCTGCACTTTGGAGAGAACCCCAGGGCCGGATGGCTGGATGATATCTGGGACCAGGCCGGCGGCTGGTGGGGTGGCGCCTGCCTGCTACTCGCCGGCGGCGTGCAGGGGAAGGTACTGCTGCGCGACTACCTGGAACGCGAGGTGCTCGCTCGCATGACGGATGACGAGCGCCGGCTATTCCGAGGGATGTGCAATCTTCCGCGATTTTCCGCCGAGCTCTGCGCCCAGTTGTGGGAAGGTGGCACAGGTGCGCAGATGCTGCACGGGCTGTTACAGCAGCAAGCCTTTCTCCAGCCGCTGGACGGCGAGCCTGCCTGGTACCGTGTGCAGCCGCTGGTTGCCGGGCTGCTGCAGGACTCGGTGGAGCCGGCAGAGCTGGCGCGTTTGCGCCTGCATGCCTGTCGTCTGCTGAGTCTGGCCGGTCACCTACACGATGCCATCGACCAGGCACTGCGTGCTCATCAGCCGGAGGTGGCAGCCACCTATATCGAGCGCCTGAAACCTAGCTGGCAATTGGCCGACCGGCATTTGAAACAGGTGCTGGAATGGCGCCGACAATTGCCTTCACAGCTCATGGAGGGTACGCCACGATTAGTCTATCTCAGCACCCTCGCGTTGCTGCTCAGCGGCCGGGTTGGCGAGGCGCAGTGCAGTCTGCAGGGCCTGTCGCGCTTCCTGCCTGCGGGCGATGATTCGGGTAACCGCTTGCTGCTCGCACACTGGCAAGCCCTGAACGGTGCAATCAAGGCCTTTCGCGGAGAACTGCCGGAAGCTGAGCGGGACTGTTGCGAGGCGCTTGCCCATTTCGATGAGAGTCCCAGGGATTGGATATCGCAATTGCTTTGCTATTTCGTCCTTGGGCGGATACTGCTCTCCACCGGGCGCGCCGACGAAGCACAGACCCTCTGGTGCACTGCCTTGGAGCAGGCCCGTCGGCAAGGCTGCCAGGACAGCGAGGCGCTGCTGCAGAACGAGCGGCTGTATGCGCTGACGCTCGATGGTCGCGGCGAACTGGCTGACCTGCTGCTGGAGGATTGTCTCGGCAGGCGTGCTGCCAACGGTTTGGCGTGGGACCCGGTGCTGGGGCGGCTGATGCTGCTGCGGGCCGACCTTCTCATGCAACAGGGGAAGGCGGATGCCAGTGAGGCGGTCCTGCAGGCCGCGCAACCGCATCTGCGCGACTGCTCGGCTCCCTTTGTCCTGTCCGGCCATCTCGGACTTGCCGAGATAGCCGGCCGGCGCGGCAGTCAGGCGTTGGCTCAGGCCCAACTGCAGCGGGGCGAGCGTGCCATGCAGTGCGCGCAGGTCGACAAGGGTTGCTACCAACCGCTACTGGAGTTGCAGCAGTTGAAGTTGCTGGCGCATGCGGCGGACTGGAGCGCAGTGCTCGATGCAGCTCGTCGCCTGGCGCTCGATCATCCCGTTGGAGGAACTCTGTCGGTAGTGCTTCCGCCGGCCTTGCCGCACGAAGTGCAGTGGTTCATCGCTCAGGCGGAGTTCAACCTGGGGCGCCGTGAACAGGCTCGGGCGCGCCTGCTGATGCTTGTGGAGCATTGCGCGATCTTCGGTCTGCGCCACTTGCGCTCGGAGGTAATGGACTTCCTGCGTCGGCACGATGAACACGATGCGGAGGAGGTCGCTGCTGGCTCCAGCTATCAGGAAGGACTGACTTCCAGAGAGGCCGCGGTGCTCGAGCTGCTGGCCAAGGGGTTATCGAACCAGGGGATCGCCGATGCCTTGTTCCTTTCGGTGAACACCGTCAAGTACCACGCCAAGAACATTAACGCGAAGCTCGGCGCCAATCGGCGAACCGAAGCGATCGCCTGCGCCAAGGCGCGAGGTCTCCTTGCCTGATTCGCGGGGCGGGAAATGCCACCTGATCCGGGTGGCGTCTTCCTACAGAGCAAACCTCAACCATTGCAGGCACTCCCGGCGCTGGCCGCCGGCCAGATGACGAACAAGAGGAGCCTCTGCAATGAGCGTCACCCCGTATCAGGATGAAGCTGCAATTCGAGCGATCATCGAGCGCCAGCGTGCAGCATTTCTTGCCAGCGCGCCGCCGAGCGCCGAGCAGCGCGGCGAACTGATCGACCGCGCCATCGAGCTGCTGGTGCGCTATGAGCAGCCCCTGATCGAAGCGCTCAATGCCGACTTCGGCCAGCGCAGCCCGACCTTCTCCCGGCACAGCGACGTGTTGTCGCCCTTGGCGACCCTCAAACAGACCCGCGCCGAACTGGCCGGGTGGATGCAGCCCGAGCGCCGCCCGGCACCCCGTGGCGAGGCCTGGGTGGAATACCAGCCGTTGGGCGTGGTGGGTATCGTCACCGCCTGGAACGTACCGGCCAACATGGTCTTCAAGGGCCTCGCAGGCGCTCTGGCGGCGGGCAACCGGGTAATGATCAAACCGTCGGAACTCAACCCACAGACTTCGACGCTGATTGCGCAGATGATCGGTGAGGCCTACGCCCAGGACGAAGTGGCGGTCGTCACCGGCCCCGCGGAAGTCGGCCAGGCATTCTGCCGGCAACCCTTCGACCACCTGATGTTCACCGGGGCAGCGAGCATCGGCCGCCACGTGCTTCGGGCCGCGGCCGAAAACCTGGTTCCGGTGACCCTGGAGCTGGGCGGCAAGTCGCCGACCATCATTTCCCGTTCGGCGGACCTGAAGACCGCAGTGAGCAAGATCATCCTCGGCAAACTGATGAACGCCGGCCAGCTGTGCGTCGCACCGGACTACGTATTCGTCCCCGAAGAGTCGATGGATGCTTTCGTCGAGATCGCCCGTGCGGTAGTGGGCAAGGTGTTCCCCACCCTGGCCGGCAACCCCGAGTACACCGCGATCCTTAACGACCGCCACTATCAGCGCCTGCAAGGGTATCTGGATGAGGCGCGTGCCGCAGGCGTCGACGTGGTCGAGCTGAACCCGGCCGGCGAAGTGCTCGACCCTGCACGCCGCCTGATCGCTCCGACCCTGCTGCGCAATCCGGACGATCGATTGCAGGTCATGCAGAACGAGATATTCGGCCCGCTGCTGCCGATCAGGCTCTACCGCGACTTCGCCGAGGTCATTGCCTGCATCAACGCGGGCCCGCGCCCGCTCGGTCTGTATTGGTTCGGCAGCGATGCCGACGAGGAGCGCCAGGTGCTCGAGCGCACCTGCTCCGGTGGCGTGACGCTCAACGAGGTGATGCACCACGCCGGCCTGGAAAGCCTGCCCTTCGGTGGCGTCGGCCCCAGTGGCATGGGTGCCTATCACGGCATCGACGGCTTCCGCACCTTCAGCCATGCCAAGGCCATCTATCGCGCTGGCTGATGCCTGGCCGAACCTTTCACTGTCGAGAGTTCAATCATGAAAGCAGCTGTATTCCATCAGGTCGGCGCGCCGCTGAGCATCGAGGATATCGGCATCAGCAAACCCGGCCCACGCGAGGTGCTGATTCGCACTGCGGCAGTCGGTGTCTGCCATTCCGATCTTCACGTGATCGAGGGCTCCTATCCGTACCCGGGCCCGCTGGTATTGGGCCACGAGGCGGCCGGTATCGTCGAACAGGTGGGTTCCGAGGTCCGTACGGTCAAGCCAGGCGACCATGTGGTGACCTGCCTGACGGTGTTCTGCGGCCATTGCCCGCATTGTGTCACGGGGCATCTGTCGCTTTGCGTATCACCAGAAACCAGGCGTGGAAAAGGTGAAGAGTCTCGTTTGACCTACGCGCACAAGCCCATGCCGCAGTTTGTCAACCTCTCCGGCTTCGCCGAGCAGATGCTGGTGCACGAGAACGCTTGCGTGGCGATCCGCCGTGACATGCCGCTGGACCGTGCTGCGTTGCTGGGCTGCGCGGTTACTACCGGCACGGGCGCGGTATTCAATACCGCCAAGGTTCGGCCGGGTGAAACGGTTGCGGTGATCGGTTGCGGCGGCATCGGTCTTGCCGCCATCAACGGCGCGGCACTGGCTGGAGCAGGGCGGATCATCGCCATCGACATGCTCGATTCCAAGCTGGAGCTGGCCCGCCAGTTCGGCGCCACCGACGTGGTCAATGCGAAGTCGGGCGATGCGGTGAAACAGGTGCAGGAGCTTACCCGTGGCGGGGTCCAGCATTCCTTCGAGTGCATCGGCCTCAAGCAGACCGCCGAGCAGGCCTTCGCCATGCTGGCACGCGGCGGCACCGCCACCATCATCGGCATGATCAAGCCGGGGCTGAAGATCGAAGTCGACCCGTATCAGTTGCTCCATGAGCGGCGCTTGCAGGGCTCGCTGATGGGCTCGAACCGCTTCCCCGTCGACCTGCCGGCGCTGGTGGACTTCTACATGGCCGGCCGCCTCAAGCTCGACGAAATGATCTCCCAGCGTATCCGCCTGGAGCAGATCAACGACGCCTTCGACGAATTGCGGCGCGGCGAGCTGGCGCGCTCGGTGATCGTCTTCGACCAATGAGATCCACACGGGCCGCCCCAAGCGGGCGATCCCCTGCCAGGAGTTAGCTGATGGATATCCATTTCACGCCTGAAGAACAGGCTTTCCGCGAGGAGGCGCGAGCCTTCCTGCGTGCCGAGCTGCCCGAGCGGCTGGCGAGCCGCATCCTCCAGGGCAAGCGTCTGAGCAAGCAGGACCAGGTGCTGTGGATGCGCAAACTGAACGCACGTGGCTGGCTCGCGCCTGGCTGGCCGGCCGAGTACGGCGGCCCCGGCTGGAGTGCCGTGGAGAAGCATATCTTCGAGGAGGAGTGCTTCGCCGCCGGGGCGCCGCGAGTGGTCGCCTTCGGAGTGAAAATGGTGGCGCCGGTGCTGATTCGGTTCGGCACGCCCGAGCAGAAGGCGCGTTTCCTGCCGCGCATCCTCGACAGCTCCGACTGGTGGTGCCAGGGCTACTCCGAGCCGGGGGCAGGCTCCGACCTGGCATCGCTGAAGACTCGCGCGGTGCGTGAGGGTGACCACTATGTGGTGAACGGCCAGAAGATCTGGACCACCCTGGCGCATTACGCCGACTGGATGTTCTGCCTGGTGCGTACCGATCCGGATGCTGCGCAGCAACGCGGCATCAGCTTCCTGCTCATCGACATGAAGACGCCGGGCATCACCGTGCGGCCGATCATCACCCTGGATGGCGAGCACGAGGTCAACGAGGTGTTCTTCGACAATGTGCGCGTGCCGGCGGAAAACCTGGTGGGCCGCGAAAACGAAGGCTGGACCTGCGCCAAGTACCTGCTCACCCACGAGCGCACCAGCATCGGCGGCATCAACCAGACCAAGGTGTTGCTGCGCAAGCTCAAGCAGGTGGCCGGACAGGAGTTGCGCAATGGTCGGCCACTGATCGAGGACCCGCTGTTCCGAGCTCAGGTCGCTGCCGTGGAGATGCAACTGATGGCCGCTGATATGAGCAACCTGCGCGCGCTGGTAGCCGCCCGCGATGGCGGGGTGCCCGGTGCGGAAAGCTCGATCCTCAAGATCAAGGGCACCGAGGTGCGCCAGCAGATCGTCTATCTGCTGACCAAGGCGGTGGGCACCTATGCGCTGCCGTTCCTGGAGGATGAGCTGGGCTTCGAGGCATCGCAGGAACCGGTGCTGCACAGCGCCGACAGCGCCACTGCCACCTACCAGTACCTGGATTCGCGCAAGGCTTCGATCTATGGCGGCTCCAACGAAATCCAGAAGAACATCATCGCCAAGATGATCCTCGAGCTGTAAGGAGCCCACCGCATGGACTTCAAATTGACCGAAGAGCAGCAGATGCTGCAGGATACCGCAGCCCGCCTGGTGCGTGACAACTATGCTTTCGAGCAGCGCGAGGCCTATCGGCGCGAGCCTGGCGGTTTCAGCCGGGCATTCTGGGACCGGCTTGGCGAGCTGGGCTTGTGCGCGGTGCCGTTCGAGGAGGCCCATGGCGGCTTCGGCGGCCAGGGTGTGGAAATGGGCCTGATCTGCGCCGAGCTTGGTCGTGGCCTTTGCCTGGAGCCGTACCTGCAGTCGGTGATTTTCGGCGGCGGCCTGCTGGCGCAATTGGGCAGCGCCGCGCAGCGTGATGAGCTGCTGACTCGTGTGGCCGCAGGCGAGTTGCAACTGGCGGTCGCCCTGGAGGAGCCGCAAAGCCACTATCAGTTGCACGATGTTTGCTGCACCGCGAGCCCGGCCGCCGGCGGCTGGTTGCTGGAGGGGCGCAAGAGCGTGGTGTTCGGTGGCCAGAGCGCCGGGTTGATCCTGCTGTCCGCGCGCACCGCCGGCGGCGCCCGGGACGAGCAGGGCATCAGCCTGTTCCTGGTCGATCCGGCCAGCGCGGGCATCGTCCGGCGCGAATTTCCCACGCTCGACGGGCGCATGGCCTGCGAGCTTTACCTGGACCAGGTGTTCGTCCCGCGTGCCGCGCTGCTGTGCCTCGAGGGCGGGGCGCTGCCGGCGTTGCGCTACCAGCAGGGCCGGGCCATCGCGGCGCAGTGCGCCGAGGCGGTCGGCAGCATGGAAGCCGCCTGCGCGCTGACGCTCGATTATCTCAAGACCCGCCAGCAGTTCGGCAGCGTCATCGGCAAGTTCCAGGCGCTGCAGCATCGCATGGTGGATATGCGAATCGAACTGGACCAGGCCAGCTCCATGGCACTGCTCGCGGCCTGCATGGCGGACGAGCCCGACAGCGATGAGCGCAGCCGGGCGCTGGCCGCGGCGAAGTACATCGTCAGCCGCGCCGCGCGCCTGATCGCCGACGAAAGCGTGCAGCTGCACGGGGGCATCGGCCTGACCTGGGAGTACCAGCTATCGCACCACGCCAAGCACCTGTGGATGGTGGCGCGTCAGTTCGGCGACGATGATCATCACCTTCAGGTCTTCAGCGAACTGATGGCGCCGGCAGACTGAGGCAAGCGTCCAGACGTCCCTTCTCGGGCCACCGCGGGTGGCCCTTTTTTCAGGGTGTCGGGGTGGAGGTCATCGCCCAGGTGATGAAGCCGGCATTGAAGCCGGTGAACACCAGTGCGAACAGGAACACCGCATCGGCGATGTGCATCATTCGCCGGCCGCGCAGGGTACGGTGGGTGCGCAGGCTCCAGTAGGAGCAGAAGGCCGAGACCACATAGAACATCATGTTGACGGCCACCATGTCATCGATGATCAGGTCTTCCCGGCGCAGGGTGAGGATCACCCGTATGATCCCGATCACGGTCAGGCACACGCCCACCATGGTGGCCGAGACGGAGAAGATGTGGACGCAGATGTCGTCGTCCAGGGAGGGCGTTTCCGGCTCGTTCATGACGCGCGCTCGCTGTCGTGGAAGGTGTGGAAAGCGTAGTTCCGATTCAACCAGGGCTTGAGTCGCTCGCCCAAGGAGCCTACTGTCAGCGGCTGCCCCAGGCCCGGATATGAAACGCCCCATGATCGACTTCAACAACGTCACCGCCTACCAGCAGCAGACCCGCGTGCTCGATGGTTTTTCCCTGCATATCGGCGAAGGCGAGAAGGTCGCCATCCTCGGCCCCAACGGCGCCGGCAAGAGCACGCTGCTCAAACTGATCAGCCGCGAACTCTACCCGGTGGATCGCCCGGACAGCTCGCTGAACCTGTTCGGTCTGCAGAACGTCACCCTGTGGGACCTGCGCAGCCGCATCGGCTTCGTCTCCCAGGACCTGCAGGAAGACTACACACCCTTCACCCAGGCGCTGGACGTGGTGATCTCCGGTTTCTTCGGCGCCATCGGCAGCCACGGTCACCTGCAGCCAACGCCGGAACAGGCGGAGAAGGCGCGCGAGATGCTGGGCCAGGTGGAGATGGACGGCTACGCCGAGCGCATGTTCCAGCGCCTGTCGACCGGGCAGAAGCGCCGCCTGCTGCTGGCCCGCGCGCTTATCCACGAACCCCGCGCGCTGATTCTCGACGAGCCGGCCAATGGCCTGGACATGGGCGCCAGCCTGCAGATGCTCACCCTGCTTCGACGCTTCTGCGGCCCGGAGCACGCGATGATCATCACTACCCATCACCTCGACGAGATCATTCCGGAAATCGAACGGGTGGTGCTGCTCGCCAACGGCAAGGTCGTGGCCGACGGGCCGAAGGCGGAGATTCTCACCAGCGAAAACCTGTCGGCGCTGTACCAGGCTCCGCTGAAAGTGACCGAGCAGGATGGCTGGTATCGCTGCTGGCATGCGTGATTCGATGCTGGCCTTCTGAGCCAGACCAACCCTATCGCGGACGGAGTCCGCTCCCACGCTCATGGAGGCTCCTGTAGGAGCGGAAGCTGGCCGCGATGGATGCCCCGTGTGCCGATCGGTGATCGGACTATTTGTCCAGCGCCCGCCGCTGGGCCCGCATCGAGCGAATGCGCTCCTGCAACCGTGCCCGTTCGGCCTCCGGCAGGCCCGCCCACCATTGGCTCACCGCGCGGTTGCTGTAGGGCGTCAGCCAGTCGGCATACGGCGCCATTTGCGCCTGCGGGAAGTTGTTGTCGCGGCCGCGCAGGTAGTGGTCGAAGAAGCCCAGCACCAGCGTCGCGGGAGCTTCGATCAGCACGTCGGTGGGTGCGCTGCCGATCAGCCTGTCACGCAGTGGCCGGCGCAGGTACAGCGCATTGTCGGTGAGGCCGGCGTGCAACGCATCGCGCATGACCAGACGATGGATGCGCGGGTTCTGCCCGGCGTGCTCGATACGTTCGTAGGAGAAGTCGTTGAAGCTGCGAGGTTGTGCCGGTGGTGTGAGCCCCAGCATGCGATAGAACAGCGACAAGTCCGAATGCAGCATCAACAGCGGCACCGGCAGGTCTTCGTCGAACGGTGTGAAGTCGAAATCGCCGCCATCGAGGTTCACCGCCGCGGCGCAGCGCGTGTCGACCATACACACGGCGCCGGTGGTCGAGCCGCCGAAGGACATGCCCATCTCGCCGACGTGGCTGAAATCGCTGGCGGCTACCAGGTCGGCCACGTTTGGCGGCACTTCCCCGGCCTGCAGGCGATCGTGGACGAACAACCGGTCGGCCAGCCAGATCGGCGCGCTGAGGTGGATGGCGCGGTCCGCCGGTGGCTTGAGCTCGGTGGCGAAGCGCAACTGGCCGTCCAGGCGACGAGCCAGGTCGTCTTCGCCGTAGCCTTGTAGCAGGAGCGGGGAGAATCCGTGTTCGAAGGCATCGCGCAGGTGGTCGTAGAGTGCCGGGTCGGTCGGTGCCGCTTCACCGTTGGGGAACAGCGTGGGCGAGGCGTCGCCGGTGTGCTGCACGGAATAAACCGCATAACCGTGGCTGGCGAGTTCCTCCATGATCCGCCCGTTCATGCCGGCAAAGGAGCCATAGCCATGGCTGTAGAGCACGACCGGCAAGCGCCCTGGGGCGGGGCGCAGCGGGGCATTCTCATAGGAATTGGTGCGCAGGTGGCGGAGGTGCGTGAGCAACGGCGGGAAATGCAACAGCTCGCCGAAACCGCGTGCGGTGCTGCGGCTTTCGGCGTCGCTGAAGTAGTTGCGGGGCTGTGCGCCCATGGTCGGTCTGGCCGGGTACCAGGCGCGCACCAGGAGCCGGCGCGCCTTGCCGGCGGGGGCGCCGAGCAGGCCGGTGCGGCTGGGGTCGATCAGCTCGAAGTCACGCACGCCCACCGGATAGGGCCCGCTGGGCTTGGGCATCGGCGACACCGGGAAGAAATACAGGGCGGTGACGGCCACACCCACCAGCAGGGTGAAGAATATCCCTGACCAGACCGGTACCCGAACCGGGCGCTTTCTCCGCAACAGCAGCCCGAGAACCAGCAGCAGGGCGGTGGCGGCTGCCATGCCGGCTTGCCAGCGATCATCCCAGACGTCATAGAGCGCCACGAGTAGCGCCAGCAGGCCAGAGCCGAGCGCCAGCGGGCGGCGGCGCAGCCACCAACCCAGTAGGGCGACGGCGAGCAGCACCAGCAGCAGGCCGTCGGTGATCGTCATGCAACGGTGCCCTTGCGCGGCAGCACGGTCCAGGCCACGCCCAGGACCAGCAGCACGGCAATCAGCACATAAGGCGCGCGGCTATCGACCTGGTGCAGCAGAGTGCCCAGCAGCGGGCCGGTGATCATGCCCAGGCCGTGCACGGCGACCAGGCTGCCGGCGGCGGCGCCCTGTTCGTCGGCTTCCACGGCGTTGGCGTTGAGCGCCGAGACGGCGGGGAAGACCCAGCCCATGCCGGCAGCAGCGACGAAGCACGATGCGTAGAGCATCCACGGTGCGACGGCGATGCATACCGAGGCAAAGCCCAGTGCCGAAATCACGCCGCCCACGCCGATCAGCCGCAGCGGTGCCCAGTTCAGCTTGCGTACCAGCATCTGCGCGCAGATCAGCGCCACCCCCACCGAGGTCAAGGCGATGCCGGCGACGCGGGCGGCATCGGCGGGCGGCAGTTGCAGGCGGTCGAGGGCGAAGAAGCCGACGGTCATCTGCGCAACGGTGACGCAGACCATGGCGATGAAGCCCAGGGTCAGCGAGCGGCGCAGGCGCCGGTCGGTGATCGCCAGTGCCGGGCCCTTGCGCTCGCTGAGGCGTTGGCTGTCGGGCAGCCACTTCCACAGTACGGCCAGGGCCAGCAATGGCAGCAGGCAGGTGAGCAGCAGCGGCAGGGCCAGGCCGAGCATGGCCAGCAGGCCGGCGAAGCTCGGCCCGACCACCATGCCCACGGCGCTCGCCGCGCCAAGCCCGGCCATGGCGGAGGCGCGTTTGTCGGCGCTCACATGGTCAGCCACCAGTGCCGCCGAGCAGGCTGGCACGGCGGCGTAGAAACCGCCTGCCAACCCTCGCAGTGCAACGATGCCGATGAATGCTGGCAGCGGTGACATCGAGGTGTTCAGCGCCAGGGCCATGAAGGCGCAGAGCAGGGCGTAGGTCAGCGCAAAGCCGGCCAGGCCGCTGAGCAGCACGCGGCGGCGGCCCAGGCGATCACTGGCGATGCCCCAGACGCGGGCCATGAGCATCCAGGCGATGCCGCCGACGGTCACCGTCATGCCCGCCTGCCAGGGCGCCAGGCCCAGGGTGCGCGCCACCGGGCCGATCAGCGCGACGAAGGACATCACGGCCACCGTGCAGACGAAAGTCTCGAACATCAGCGGACGCAGGTTCAGGGGCGGCGCCTGGGGTGGCATGGCGGTCATTTCAGCGGGGCTCCTTGGGTCGACGGGGCATTCTCATCCCTACAAAGACGATCAGCAGCAGCGGAACACCAAGGGAAATCCACGACAGCACGTCGAAAACCCCATCGCCGAGCAGCGCGGAGAGCAGCCCGAAGGCGCTCAGCACGGCCAGCGCGAGGGGCCAGCGGAAGATCATCCAGAGTCCGCGTCTCATGCCTTGATCTCCGTGTTCAGGCCGCCGGAATCCAGTTCCGCCAGGCGTTTCTCGATGGGCGTGCGGCGCCGACCGAGCCACAGGTACAGGCCGCTGGCGAGGATGACGATGCTGACGATGTCCAGCAGCGCCCAGACGATCTTCAGCGGCATGCCGCCGTAGTCGCCGAAGTGCAGCGGCTGGGACAGCAGCAGCGTCTTCACGTACAGCGGCATCTCGCGCATGTCGGTCAGCTCGCCGGTTTCGGCATCCACCAGCGCGGGCTTGAGCAGGCGTTCGGTGAGCGGCGTGTTGCCGCGCATGAACACGGCGTAGTGGTGCTTGCTGCTGAACTGCGTGCCGGGGAAGCCGACGAAGCTGACCTCCATGTCCGGCGCGGCCTGGCGGGCGGTGTCGATGGCCTTGTGCAGCGAGCCGAGGCGTTCCAGCGGCGGCGCGTCCTTGTAGGGCGCGGTCATCTCGGCCAGCTGGCCGCCTTGCCAGAGCATCAGGATCGGCAGTGCGAGCGTGTTGATCACTCCGGTGACGCCGACCACCAGCACCCAGGCGAGGGTGACGATGCCCAGCACGTTGTGCAGGTCCAGCCACTTCAACCGCGAGCTGCGCTGGGAGCGCACGGTGGCGAAGTCCAGCTTGCGCATGAATGGCGTGTAGACCACCACGCCGGAGACCAGTGACGCCACCAGCAGCAAACCCATGAAGCCGAGGAACAGGTAGCCGGGCAAGCCCATGAACAGGTCGGTGTGCAGCTTCAACATGATGTGCATGAAGCCGCCCGGCGGCGGCAGCGGATCGAAGAACTCCCCGGTGCGGGCGTCGAAGGGCTGGATGTGGCCATCCTCCGGCGGCGGCACCAGCGTCGGAGCCGTGAGGACCGCGCCCAGCGGATCGTCCTGTTCCCAGAACACGAAGCGCACCACTTCGCCGGGCCGCTTCGCCAGGGCGCGGGCCACCACGTCGTCGTAGTCGATCTTCGGCGACTGCTCGGTGAGCGGCTTGAGCTCCGGGTGCGGTTCGAAGGTGTGCTCGATCTCTTCATGGAAGATCAGCGGCAATCCCGTGAGGCAGAGCATCAGCAGGAATACCGTGGAGATCAGGCTGGTCCACTTGTGCACCAGGTACCAGGTGCGAAGGGCTTTGGCGGTCATCGTCAGGCTCGTTCTTTTCGTTAGAAGTCCACGCTCGCGGACAACTGCAGGGTGCGCCCCTCGCCCAGGTACAGGTACCCGGCGGTGGAGGTGCCCCAGTAGTCCTTGTCGAACGCGTTATCCAGGTTGGCGCGCAGCACCACCGGCTTGCCGAGGGTCTCGAAGCGGTAGCGCGCGCCCAGATCCAGGCGCCACCAGTCGGGGATGCTCAGGCTGTTGGCCTGGTCCACGTACTGCTCGCTGGTGTAGATGGTCCGCGCGGTCACCGTCAGGCCCGGCACCTGGGCGATGTCGTACTCACCGCCGAGGTTCAGTTGCCGGCGCGGCACGCCAATGCCGTTGTTACCGTCGTACTGGCCGTCCTGGGTTCTGGTCAGCTTGGCCTGGGTGTAGGAGGCGCCACCGAGCAGGCGTGCCCCTTCGGCCAACTCGCCGAACAGGCTCAGCTCCAGGCCACGGTTGCGCTGCTCGCCACCCCGGGTGAAGCGGCCATTGTCGTTCACGCTGCTCGGGCGCTTGATCTCGAAGGCGGCGAAGGTGGCGCCGAAGCCGTCCCATTCGCCCTTGATGCCGACTTCCTTCTGCTTGGAGACATAGGGAGAGAGCATTTCCCCGGCGTTGGCAGTGCCGATGGGCGCGGTTTCGCCCGGGCTCAGGCCTTCGATGTAGTTGGCGTAGAGCGAGATGTTCTCCCACGGCTTGACCACGACGCCGGCCATCGGGGTGGTCTCTTCCTCGTCGTAGCCGGCGCTGGCCGGGGTGCCGACGTTCATCTCGTAGTTCTGCGACTCCACTCGCTGCTTGCGCGCACCGACGGTCAGTTCGACGCGGCCGTCGAGAATCGACAGGGTGTCGGCCAGCGCGTAGCTGGTGAGCGTGGCAGCGGTGTACTTCTGCACGTTCTTCGGATAGTCGTCGGTGCTCGGCGTGCCCGAGTAGATCGGGTTGTACAGGTTCGACGCCCGCGACGGGAAGGCGGTGTAGAGGAAGAAGATGTCCGAGTTCTGCACCACGCGGGTCGCGCCGAAATTCAGCTTGTGTTCTACCGGGCCAGTGTTGAAGGTGCTGCGCAGGCCGGCTTCGGCAGAGTGCGAACCGACGTCGTAGACCTGCCAGGCCGGGGAGGAGACAAAGTCGCCGTCGTTGTCCGTCAGCACCGGGTTGCCGGCCAGGGCGTCCATCTCGCTGCGGCGGTCGCCGTAACCGGCATAGCCAGTGAGCCAGTCGGCGATGTCGTATTCGCCGCGTACGACCAGGGTCCGATCGGTCATCTCCGAATCGCCGTAGCCGGGGTAGTTCAGGTCGTTGTCCGGGGCGTGGGGGATCTTCGTCACGCCAGGGCCTGCGGTGAACTGGCGCACGACGTTGGTGATGTCCTCGCGCTGGTGGATGTAGTCGGCAGACAGGCGCAGGCGCTCGCCGGTGTAGTCCAGGCCGAGGGAGCCAAGGCTGTCTTCGAGTTCCTGCTTGTCCACCGTGGTATCGCCGTTGCGGTAAACGCCGTTGAAGCGCACGCCGAACTCCTTGCCCTCGCCAATGCGGCGGCCGATGTCCAGGTGGGTGCCGAACACCGAGTCGGAGAGGTAGTCCACGGTCACGCGGTTCAGCGGCTCATCCCCAGCGCGCTTGGTCACCAGGTTCACCGCGCCGCCGACGTTGCCGCTGGGCGGCATACCGTTGAGCATGGTGCTGGGCCCCTTGACCACTTCCACGCGCTCGGCCATTTCCACCGGCACGCGGAAGAACGGCGCCAGGCCGTACATGCCGTTGAGCGCGACATCGGCGCTGACCACCGGGAAGCCGCGCAGGGAGAAGTCCTCGTTGAGATTGGTGCGGGCGCTGCCGATCTGCGCCGAAGGCTCGTTGCTCAGCACGTCGGCGACGCTGCGCGCCTGCTGGTCCCGGATGGTCTTCTCGGTGTAGCTGGTGATGCTGAAGGGCGCGTCCATCAGGTCGGTATTGCCCAGCAGGCCCAGGCGGCCACCGCGCGCCACCTGGCCGCCGGCGTACTCGGCCGGCAGGTCCTCCGGGCCGGCGGCCTGGCCGGTGATCAGCGAGGGCTGCATCTGCAACGCATCGGGGCTGGGCGAACGGATCAGGGTAAAGGTGCCGTCGCCGCGCTGCTCCAGTTCCAGGCCACTGCCTTGCAACAGGTGGTCCAGGGCTCCCTGGGTCGAGTAGTTGCCACTCAGGCCCGGGCTCTGCAGGCCGTCGGTGAGGGTCGGTTCGAAGGAGAGGCGCACGCCGGTCTCGGCAGCGAACGACGCGAGGGCGCGGCCGAGCGGGCCGGGGGCGATGCTGTAGCTGCGCACTTCACCGGGGGCTGGTGCGGCCATTACCGCCGGAGCGGCGACGGCAACCGCCAGGGAGAAGAGGGCGGTGCGCACCGCCAGGGAAAGCGAAGAGGGCTGGACGTGTCTGCTGCTGGACATGGACGGGGTACCTTCGGGCCTCTACGGGCTTCGTGTCGGGAGATGTTCCCCTGTTGCCAGTTGAAGTGAGAAAAAGTCTCACTTCTTTTTGAAAATATTTTGCATCAACGCCCGGCGCCTGTCTTCAGGCTGCTGCGAGGGTGATCCAGAAGTCCGTCACCCGGCGGATTCGCAGGGAGTAGGTGGACTGCAGCATCGATAGCGCGAGGTTGCTGTCCAGCAGCGGGAAAGCCCCGGAAACCGCCAAATGCGCCACCGCCGGATCACAGCGCAGCACGCCGCGGCGGTAGCGGCCCAATTCGCTCAGCAGCGCCTGCAAGGGCATGCGGTCGGCCATCAGCATGCCGTGGGTCCAGGCGTCCGGGGCCGGCGAGGGGGCGACCGAGGTGATGCCGAGTGCCGACAGCAGCACGGACTCCCCGGCGCCCAGCCATTGGCCGGCTCCGTGCGACGGCACTACTTCGACGCGGCCCCGGAGAACGGCAACGCGGGTCGCCCCCTCGTCCTGGCGCACATTGAAGCGCGCTTCGCGGGTGTGCATGCTGCCTTCGCGGCTAGTGACCAGGAAAGGTCGGCTGTCCACGCGCGCATCGAGGAAGATCTCCCCCCGCAACAGGCGCACCAGGCGCTGCGCCGGAGTGAAGGCGATGTCCACGGCGCTGTCGGTATTGAGCGTCAGCAGGCTGCCATCGGGCAGCGGCCATCTGCGCTGCTCGCCGACGCCGGTGTGTTGGTCCGCGCTCCAGTCCTGCCAGGGCTGCGTACGCCAGGCGGCCAGGCCGACCGGCGCGACGGCCAATAGCAGGGCAAGCTGCTTGAGCGCACGGCGGCGGTCGAACTGGCGTTCACGGCCCAGGGTCGGCATGGCCAGTGCTGGCGGCAGGCTGCCGAGATGCCCCATCAGGCGCTCGGCACGATCCCAGGCGCGGGCGTGCTGGGGGCTCTGGCGTTGCCAGTCGGCACAGGCGCGGCGGGTTTCCTCGCTGGTGTCCTGATGCAGGCGCACCAGCCAGTCGGCCGCTTCGTCGAGGATGCGCGGAGCGATGGGCTCTGCGGCGCTCATTCCATCAACTCCAGGCAATGGCGGAATGCCTGCTGCATATAGCGCTTCACCGATCCCAGGGAAACACCGAGGCGCTCGGCGATGGCCTCGTACTTCAGCCCCTCGACCTGTGCCAGCAGGAAGGCCTGGCGCACCGGGTCGGGCAAGCGCGAAAGCAGGGTGTCGATCTCGTGCAGGGTTTCCAGCACCAGGTAGCGCTGCTCCGGCGAAGGCGCGAGTTCTTCGGGGATGCTGGCGAGGGCTTCGAGGTAGGCGCGCTCCAGCGACTGGCGCTGGAACCAGTTGATCATCAGCCCCTTGGCCACCGTGGTGAGATAGGCTCGCGGCTCGCGAGCCTCCAGCACACGGCGTGAACCAAGCAGGCGGGTAAACGTGTCCTGGGCCAGGTCCGCCGCCTGTTCGTGGCAGCCCAGGCGGCGACGCAGCCAGCCCTGCAGCCAGCCGTGATGGTGCTGGTAGAGGTCACTGACAGCAGCGTGGAGCGGAGCGTCGACCGGGGACATGGCAGAACTTTTATCATTTGAGAATACTTCTCATGATAGAGGTTGCCAAGGCCTGCTCACAAGCCCCCGGAAGGAGGCGCGTTTGTGGCAGTTGCTCAGGATATTCGGCTGGCGAGGTCGAGCATTGCCAGGTGGGAGTCTGAAAGGCTCAGTCGGGTCGCTCGCACCAGACTGGCTAGCTGGTGTTCGCTGGTGGCGCTGGCGATGGGGGCGGTGATGCCCGGCTGTTGGCGCAGCCAGGCGAGGGCGACCTCGGCCGGCGACGAATGGGTTTCCTCGGAGACCTGGTCAAGCGTCGCGAGAATCTTCAATCCTCGAACATCGAAGTAGCCCTCCAGGTCTTCGCCACGAGCACTTCCAGTGAGGTCGCTGGGGGCGCGGTACTTACCGGTGAGAAAGCCCGAGGCGAGGCTGAAGTAGGTCACCACGACGTCTCCGTGCTCGGCGGCGAAGGTGGCGGTTTCCGTTTCGTGGCCCGTGCGGTCGTAGAGGTTGTACTGGACTTGCAGTGCGGAGTACGCGGGGAGGTCGTTACTGCGCGCAGTTTCCGCGGCCGCCTCCAGTTGGTTTCGGCTGAAATTGGACGCACCGATGGCGCGCACTTTTCCCGAGGCGATCAACTCTTCGTAGGTACGCAGGGTTTCCTCGTGGGGCGTGCTGTCATCCGGGTAATGACTGAAGTACAGGTCGATGTAGTCGGTGCCCAGGCGCCGAAGGGAGTCCTCGACTCCCTGCAGAATCCATCGGCGCGACAGGCCGCGCCGCTGTATCGAAAGTTCGGCGCCGATCTTGGTGCATAGCGTCACCTCGGTGCGCCGGCCTGGTTGGCTGGCGAGCCAGCGGCCGATGATGGCCTCCGACTCGCCACCCTCGTGACCCGGCACCCAGACTGAGTACATATCCGCGGTGTCGATACTGCTCAGCCCCGCGTCGAACGCCGCGTCCAGTAGGCGTCGAGAAATGGCTTCGTCCACCGTCCAGCCGAACACGTTGCCGCCCAGTATCAGTGGCGAAAGGTTGAGGTCACGAGCATGCATGGCTTTCTCCTCAGCACACCGCGATATGCGAATCCGCGCGCGGTTCAGTGCCGCCGCAGAGCACGCCGGTCTGCGGGTCGCGGACGATGATCTGGCCGCGGCCGTAGTCGGTGAGGTCGCAGGCAATCTCCACCTCGTGGCCGCGTCGCGCCAGGCCGAAGGCGAGATCGCGGTTGGCGTGCTGCTCGATGCCGACCTTCATGCCACCCAGCCATTGCCAGCGCGGGGCGTCCAGCGCAGCCTGCGGGTTGAGGCCGAAGTCGACCAGGTTCATCACCATCTGCACGTGGCCCTGGGGCTGCATGTAGCCGCCCATCACGCCGAACGGGCCGACGGCCACGCCATCCTTGCTGAGGAAGCCGGGGATGATGGTGTGGAAGGTCTTCTTGCCCGGCGCCAGGGCGTTGGAGTGCGCGGCGTCGAGGCTGAACTCCGAGCCACGGTTCTGCAGGCCGATGCCGCTGTCGGGCAGTACCACGCCGGAGCCGAAGCCGTGGTAGGCGCTCTGGATGAAGGAGACCATGTTGCCTTCGCCGTCGGCGGTGGCGATGTACACGGTGCCGCTGGAGTGCGGGTCACCATGCCTGGGTTCGGCGGCGTGCTCGCCAATCTCGGCGCGACGGCGTGCGGCATAGTCATCGGAGAGCAGCGCGGCGGTGCTGACCCGCATGTGCTCGGCGTCGGTGATGTAGTGCAGGCCGTCGGCGTAGGCCTTCTTCATCGCTTCGAGCTGACGGTGCCAGGTGAGCTGGCTGTCGCGCTGGTCGAAGTCATAGCCCTGGAGGATATTCAGGGTCATCAGGGCGATCAGGCCCTGGCCGGCGGGTGGGATTTCCCAGACGTCATAGCCGCGGTAGTTGGTCTTGATCGGCTCGACCCACTTGGGCTTGTAGCCGGCCAGGTCAGCGGCGCTCAGCTCGCCACCGGTGGCGGCAGAGTGCGCGGCCAGGTGCTGGGCGAGGGCGCCACGGTAGAAGCTTTCGCACTTCGTCTCGGCCAGCTCGGCGAGGGTTTTCGCCTGGGCCGGGTTGCGGAACAGCTGGCCGGCGCGCGGCGCTTCGCCGTTGACGGTGAAGGTGTCGAACCAGGCTTCCAGGGCCGGCACGGCGGCGCGGCTTTCCTGGTATTCGCGGCGGGCGATTTCCCATTGGTGGGCGACCACCGGGGACACCGGGAAACCGTCGCGGGCGAGGGCGATGGCCGGTTGCAGAAGGTCGGCGAAGGGCAGCTTGCCGAAGCGTGCGGACAGCTCGGCCCAGGCCGAGGGAATGCCCGGCACGGTGACTGGCAGCCAGCCGTGAACGGGCATCTTGTCGTGGCCGGCGGCTTTCACCTTGTCGATGGAAATGGACGCCGGCGCGTGGCCGCTGGCGTCCAGGCCGTGCAACTGGTCCTTGACCCAGACCAGGGCAAAGGCGTCGCCGCCGATGGCGCAACCGGTGGGTTCGACCACGGTCAGCGCGGCGGCGGTAGCGATGGCGGCGTCGATGGCGTTGCCGCCGGCACGCAGCATGGCGATGCCGGCCTCGGCAGCCAGGGGCTGCGAGGCGGCGACCATGCCGTTACGGGCGAACACGCTCTGGCGCTGGGAAGCGTAGGGGTACTCGTGGGCAGAGAAGCTCAGCATGGAAAACTCTCTTCGGTTCAGCGGTCAGTCTTGATACGGGTCCATTCGCGGGTGATCACGCGCTGGATTTTCGGCGGCAGGTCGGCGGAGACGTAGAGCTTTTCGATCACCGCATCGCTGGGGTAGATGCCGGGGTTGTCACGCACTTTCGGATCGAGCAGCGGTGTGGCGTCCGGGTTGGGGTTGGCGTAGCCGACGTAATCGCTCACCGGGGCGATCACTTCCGGGCGCAGCAGGTAGTTCACCAGCTCGTGGGCGCCCTTGGGGTTCTTCGAGTCTCGCGGGATGGCGAGCATGTCGAACCACAGGTTGGCGCCTTCCTTGGGAATCACGTAGCGCACGTCGATCTTCTTGCCGGCTTCCTGGGCGCGGGTCTGCGCCTGCATGACGTCGCCCGAGTAGCCGACGGCCACGCAGATGTCGCCGTTGGCGAGGTCGGTGGTGTACTTCGAGGAGTTGAAGTAGGTGATCGACGGGCGCAGCTTCTGCAGCAGCGCGGAGGCCTTGGTGTAGTCCTCGGGATTCGTGCTGTTCGGGTCCAGGCCCAGGTAGTGCAGGGCCTGCGGGATGATCTTCACCGGTGCGTCGAGGAAGGCCACGCCACAGCCGTGCAGCTTGGCGAGGTTTTCCGGCTTGAAGATCAGGTCCCAGGAATCCAGCGGCGCGTTGTCGCCGAGGGCGGCCTTGACCTTGTCATAGTTGTAGCCGATGCCCACGGTGCCCCACATGTAGGGCACGGCGTACTGGTTGCCCGGGTCGGCGGCTTCCAGGCGCTTCATCAGGCGCGGGTCGAGGTGCTTCCAGTTGGGCAACTGCGCGCGATCGAGCTTCTGGTAGACGCCGGCGTTGATCTGCTTGGTGAGGAACTGGCTGGACGGTACCACCAGATCGTAGCCCGAGTGCCCGGAGAGCAGCTTGGCCTCGAGCATCTCGTTGGTGTCGAAGACGTCGTACTGGACCTTGATGCCGGTGTCCTTCTCGAAGTTCTTCAGGGTGTCCGGGCCCATGTAGTCGGACCAGTTGTAGAAGCGCACCAGCTTGTCGTCGGCTTGCGCGGCGGTGGCGCAGGCGAGAAGGGTGAACAGCAGAACTCCATTACGCATGAGCTTTCCTTTCTTCATTAGTCAGAGAACACGGCTGAGGAATTCCCGCGTACGCGGGTGGTGCGGATTGCCGAAGACCTGCGCGGGCGGGCCTTCTTCGATGAGTTCGCCCTGGTGCAGGACCACCACGCGGTCGGCCACTTCGCGGGCGAAGCCCATTTCGTGGGTGACCACCACCATGGTCATGCCTTCGTCGGCCAGCTCCTTCATCACCTGCAGCACTTCGCCGACGGTTTCCGGGTCGAGGGCGCTGGTGGGTTCGTCGAAGAGCATCGCCTGGGGCTTCATCGCCAGGGCGCGGGCGATGGCCACGCGCTGCTGCTGGCCGCCGGAAAGCTGGCCGGGATAGTGCTCGGCCTTGTCCGACAGGCGCACGCGGGCGAGCAGCCGGCGCGCCTGCTCCAGCGCTTCGCCCCTGGACACGCCGAGCACCTGGGTCGGCGCCTCGATGATGTTTTCCAGCACGGTCATGTGCGGGAACAGGTTGAAGCGCTGGAACACCATGCCGATGTCGCGGCGACGGCGGGCGATGTTGCTTTCCGAGTCACGCACCAGCTTGCCGTCGGGACGCTCGCGGTAGCCCATCAGCTCGCCGTTGACGCGGATGCTGCCGCCCTGGATGTCTTCCAGGTGGTTCATGCAGCGGATGAAGGTGGTCTTGCCCGAGCCGGAGGCGCCGATCAGCACCACCACTTCGCCGCGGTGCACTTCCAGGGAAACACCCTTGAGGATTTCCAGCTCGCCGAAGGCCTTGTGCACGTCGCGGGCCTGGATCACCACGTCTTTCATGTCCGGGATCATCTCAACGCCCCCTCAGCAGTTTCATGGCCTGGCGGCCGAACATGCGGTTCGGTGCGGCGGCCTGGCCGTCGGATTTGCCGAAGCGCACTTCCAGCCAGCGCTGGAAGAAGCCCCACAGGGTGGTCAGGGCGAGGAAGTAGATCGCCACGACCAGGTACAGCTCGAACACGCGGAAGGTCGCGGAGGTGACCATCTGGGTGCTCAGCAGCAGTTCCTGCACACCGATCACGCTGACCAGCGTGGTGTTCTTCAGCATCACGTTGAACTCGTTGCCCAGCGGCGGAACGATCACCCGGAAGGCCTGGGGCAGCACGATGCGACGCATCAGCCTGGGGAAGGTCATGCCGAGGGATTTGCCGGCTTCGTACTGGCCCTTGTCCACCGCGCCGATGCCGGCGCGGATGATCTCGGCCATGTACGCGCCTTCGTTGAGGCCCAGAGCGATGATCGCCGCCTGGATGTTGCCGGGCAGGATGAACAATCCCAGGTCCAGGTCCTCGAAGCGGAAGAGGCCGCCGGCGGCCAGCGCGGTGTAGAGGAAGACGATCTGCACCAGCAGCGGCGTACCGCGCATCAGCCACACGTAGAAGCGCACCGGGTATTGCAGTAGCGGGTTGGTCGACAGGCGCATCAGCGCCGCCAGCAGCCCGAGCACGCAGCCCAGGAGCATGGCGCTGACGGCAATCGCGCAGGTCAGCCAGAGGCCGTAGAGGTAGATGTCGCTCGGCCGCAGCAGGTACTGCCAGAACACGTCCCAGCTGAAGTTCATATCTCGTTACCTCAGTCCAGTTTGTCGCCTTCGATGTGCCACTTGGCCAGGAGCGCGGCGTAGCTGCCGTCGGCCTGCATGTCCTCGATGATCTGGCTGACGGCTTCGCTGAGCTGCTTGTCTTCCTTGCGGATGCCCAGGCCGGTGAGGATGCGCGCGAAGGCCGGTACGCCGATCTCGAACAGGTCCGGGGCCATGCTCTGGTAGTAGCCGGCGGTTTCCACGGTGGTGCCGTAGGCGTCGGTCTGGCGGATACGCAGGGACTGGAAGGCGTCGGTGTCGGTGTTGTAGACCACCACCTTCATCGGCGGCTTGCCGGCCTTGGCCAGTTTCTCGTTGTGGGCGTCGAGCAGGGTGCGGATGGTCGAGCCATTGAGCACGGCGACCTTCTTGCCGGAGAGGTCGTCCAGGCTGCGGATGCCTTCGGGGTTGCCCTTGCCGACGACCACGGCCTGGCTGGAATACATGTAGTTGACCATGTCGATCACTTCGCGCCGCTCGGGCTTGTCGAACAGCTGGTCCACCAGCATGTCGCACTGGCCGGCGAGCAGCGCCGGGATCAGCCCGGAGAAGGGCGTGATGCGCCAGTCGATCTTCTTGTCGCCCAGGCGCTTGGCGATGGCTTCGCCGAGGTCGATGGTGACGCCGGTGAGTTTCTGGTTGGCGTCATAGAAGCCCATGGGCGGGGAGTCCATGCCGCCGCAGAAAGTGACTTTGCTGGCGTTCTGCAAGCGGTCGGGAATCTTCACTTCGGCCTGCGCCAGCGGGGCGGCCAGGCAAAGGGCGAGAAGGCACTGCGGGATCCTGCGTTCGAACATGTTGCTCTCCGGGGTGGGGTTGCCAGGGGCAGTTCAGGGACACAGAAGTACGGGTCTAGGCGCCCGTTGCTTCAAAGGACTTGCGCTTGCTCAGGAGGATTGCGCCTCAGGAGGCTTGTGCTTCAAGGAAATGGGCCAGGGAGGGGATGGTTCCCTCGATGTGGTCGCAGATCACCCGCTCGGCTTCGCGGGCATCGCCCGAGCGCAGGGCGTCGAGGATCACGGCGTGCTCCTCGCGGGCGCTCATGGGCTTGTCGACGTGCTGCAGCCACAGGCGCATGTGCGGCTCGATCACCGAATACAGGGCGGTGATCTGGCGCAGCAGGCGAGGGCGCCCGGCGAGGCTGCAGAGGTATTCATGGAAGGCGCGGTGGCGGCTGACCCACTGCGCGCTGTCGTCGCGGTAGTCGTCCATCTCGTCGAGCATGCGCTCCAGGCGAGAGATGTCGCGGTCGCTCAGTTGCGGCACGGCAATGCGGATGGCCAAGCCTTCCAGGGCGCTGCGCATTTCGAAGACTTCACGCATCTCCTCGATGTTCAGGCCGCTGACGATGGCGCCCCGATTGGGCCGCAGGGTGACCAGACCTTCGGCGTCCAGGCGCTTGAAGGCACCGCGCACGGGCATGCGGCTCATGCCGATCTCACCGGCGATGTCCTCGGCCACCAGGCGGTCGCCGGTCTTGTAGCGACCGGTGCAGATGGCCTGGAGTAGATAGTCGTAGGCCTCGTCTTCGGCGCTCATAGGCGGGCGGGCAGCGGGTACCAGGCGCATGGGATGTTTCCTTGTGGATTTTTGGATCCAATTATCCATGAATGCAAATAAGCAGATGCCGTGCCAAGGATGGCGAAGTGATTGGAAGTCGGCGGGGTAGAGCGGCGGGCGCCGGAAAGTGGCGTAGGAGTCATGGAGGGAGAAGGGGCGAAACGGTAACGGATGGGGTTGTTGGTGCGCGTTCGCGGTGCGCTTCGGTAACGTTGTGGTGCAGGGTCGAGGCAGCAAGGGCGTCGCATTTTGCAGGAGCAAGCTTGCTCGCGAAGGATTACCCGGCGGTACCGACGCTGAGGGCGGTTCGCGAGCAGGCTCGCTCCTACAGCTTCGGGTCGTGCTCCCCGTGCAACTTAAGAACACACCTACATACAAACCGGTTGGTCGATAGTTGACCAAGACGCTTGGTGAATGGTTGCGGCTTTCTATAGAATGCACAAACGTTTCAGCAGACCATGCATCCCTCCCACAACAAAAGCCAAAGCCGAAGGCTTTGCGTGTCTCTCTGCGCAGGACGTCCCTCATTCCATCAAGCAGGCCTCAGAGCCGGCGGAGGAGGGAACTGAGTCCCGACTCATCCTCGTCATCTGTCGCCTTGCCCATCGCTCGCACGCTGTGCGCCGGGGCCGGCCTTCACGCTGAATGACGCCGGTGGGGAAGGCCAAGCCCTAACGACGAGAAACCTTTCGATGATCAAGAAAGTTAGCGGGGCGCTGCTGGGCCTCGCTCTGGCAGTGAATTGCGCGCCCGCCTTTGCGGATACCAAGAAAGTCGACGTGCTGCTGATCGGCGGCGGCATCATGAGCACCACCCTGGGCGTCTGGCTCAATGAGCTGGAACCGGGTTGGTCGATGGAAATGGTCGAACGCCTCGACGGCGTCGCCCAGGAAAGCTCCAACGGCTGGAACAACGCCGGCACCGGCCATTCGGCCCTGGCCGAGCTGAACTACACGCCGGAAGACAAGGACGGCAACGTCACCATCGCCAAGGCCGTGGAGATCAACGAGTCGTTCCAGATCTCCCGTCAGTTCTGGGCCTGGCAGGTGCAGAACGGCGTGCTGAAGAACCCGCGCTCGTTCATCAACTCCACCCCGCACATGAGCTTCGTCTGGGGCGACGACAACATCGCCTTCCTCAAGAAGCGCTACGAAGCGCTGCAGGCCAGCCCGCTGTTCCGCGGCATGCAGTACTCCGAAGACCCGGCGCAGATCGCCAAGTGGGTGCCGCTGATGATGCAGGGCCGCGATCCTTCGCAGAAGATTGCCGCCACCTGGACACCCATCGGCACCGATGTGAACTTCGGCGAGATCACCCGCCAGTTCGCCGGCTACCTGCAGACCAGGCCGAACTTCAGCCTGAAGCTCTCCAGCGAAGTCGAGAACATCACCCGTAACGACGATGGCACCTGGCGCGTCGAGTACAAGAACCTCAAGGACGGCAGCGTTACCGAGACCGACGCCAAGTTCGTCTTCATCGGTGCTGGCGGCGGCGCGCTGCGTCTGTTGCAGAAGTCCGGTATCGAGGAAGCCAAGGACTACGCGGGCTTCCCGGTGGGCGGTTCGTTCCTGGTCACCGAGAACCCGACCATCGCCCAGCAGCACCTGGCCAAGGCTTACGGCAAGGCGTCGGTTGGCGCACCGCCGATGTCCGTGCCGCACCTGGACACCCGCGTGCTCGACGGCAAGCGCGTGATCCTGTTCGGGCCGTTCGCCACCTTCTCCACCAAGTTCCTCAAGGAAGGCTCGTACCTCGACCTGCTGGGCAGCACCAACGTGCATAACGTCTGGCCGATGACCCGCGTGGGCATCGACGAGTACCCGCTGGTGGAATACCTCGCCGGCCAGCTGATGCTCTCCGATGACGACCGCCTCGCCGCGCTGCGCGAATACTTCCCGGAAGCCAAGGCCGAGGACTGGCGCCTGTGGCAGGCCGGCCAGCGCGTGCAGATCATCAAGCGTGACGCGGACAAGGGCGGTGTGCTGAAGCTCGGCACCGAGATCGTCGCTTCCGCCGACGGCAGCATCGCCGGCCTGCTCGGCGCTTCGCCGGGTGCATCCACTGCGGCGCCGATCATGCTCAACGTGCTGGAGAAGGTGTTCAAGGACAAGCTCGCCACGCCCGAGTGGCAGGCCAAGGTCCACCAGATCGTCCCGAGTTACGGCACCAAGCTCAACGACAGCGCGGAGAAGACCTACGCCGAATGGAGCTACACCGCCAAGGTCCTGCAACTGGACCCGCCGCCGGCGATCGACCAGGCACCGGCCGTGCAGCCGACCGACGCCGCCCCGGCTGCGGAAAAAGCGGCCAGCGACATGGCGCTCTGACCCCCGCAAAAGAAAACCGGAGCTGATGCTCCGGTTTTCTTTTCTGCGCCTGGAAATTAGCCGCGCGAAGCTTTCCAGCGGCGGATCACCAGTTTCTCCAGTTCCACCGCGAAGAACACCGCGATGCCTATCCCCAGCGAGATCAGCCAGCCGCTGAAGGGCAGGGCGACGGTGTGGAAGGCGGTCTGCATGAAGGGCACGTAGATCACGAAGCACTGCAGCAGGATCAGCGCCAGGGTCACCGTGAGCAGAGCGCCGTTGCGCAGCAGCGCCCAGTTCAGCGAGAACTCCTCCTGCAGGCGGCAGTTGAACAGGTACGCCCACTGCGCGGTGACCAGGGTGTGCAGGATCATGGTGCGGATGTAGTCGGTATCGTGGCCGTTGCTGACCAGCCAGGCTTCCAGCAGGAAGGCCGCGGCGGTGAGCAGGCCGCCGACGTAGAGCACCCGCCAGACGGCGAAGCCGTTGAGGATCGACTCCTTCGCGTTGCGCGGCGGCCGGCGCATCATCCCCGGCTCGCCGGGCTCGAAGGCCAGGGCGAAGGACAGGGTGGTGGAGGTCGCCATGTTCATCCAGAGGATCTGCAGCGGCGCCAGCGGGATCACCGCGCCGGCGAGGATCGCCATGACGATCAGCAGGCCCTGGGCCATGTTGGTCGGCAGGATGAACAGCACGGTCTTCTTCAGGTTGTCGTAGACCCGGCGGCCCTCGCGCACGGCGCCGGCGATGGTAGAGAAGTTGTCGTCGGTGAGCACCATGTCGGCGGCTTCCTTGGTCACCTCGGTGCCCTTGATGCCCATGGCGATACCGACGTCGGCCTGCTTCAGCGCCGGGGCGTCGTTGACCCCGTCGCCGGTCATGCCGACCACTTCCTCGTTGGCCTGCAGCGCGCGCACCAGGCGCAGCTTGTGTTCGGGGCTGGTGCGGGCGAACACCGAGTACTGCAGGGCGAGGGATTTCAGCTGGGTGTCGTCGGCCTGCTCCAGTTCCTGGCCGGTCATGGCGCGCAGGTCGTTGCCCATGCCGAGCATGCCGGCGATGGCGACGGCGGTGTCCGGGTGGTCGCCGGTGATCATCTTCACCTGGATGCCGGCGCGCTTGCACAGGGCGATGGCTTCGATGGCCTCCGGGCGCGGCGGGTCGAGCAGGCCGGCGACGCCGAGGAAGATCATGCCGTCCTGCACGTCCTCATGATCGATCACGCCGTCATCGGGCTGCACCGGCTTGTAGGCGGCGGCGAGCATGCGCAGGCCTTGCCCTGCGATGAAGCCCATCTCGCGCTCCCAGTACTCGCGGTCCAGCGGCTCGGCGCCGTTGGCGCCCAGTTGCTGGTTGCACATGCGCAGCAGCACGTCCGGCGCGCCCTTGAGGTAGATCAGGCTCTGCCCGGCGACGTCACAGCGGCGCGCCATGTACTTGTAGGCGGAGTCGAAGGGGATCTTGCCGAATTTCTGGAACTCGATCTCCGGCAGGGTCGCCTTGCGTGCCAGGACCTTCAGTGCGCCCTCGGTGGGGCCGCCGACCACGCCCCAGCGGCCTTCTTCATTGAGCTGCAGGCTGCTGTCGTTGCAGATGTCCACCGCGCGGATGAAGGCTTCCAGCGAGCCGTGTTGCGACCAGTCCAGCTCGTCACTGGTGCCGCCGAAGGTGATACGGCCCTTGGGCTCGTAGCTCTGGCCCTCGACGCTGTAGAGACCCTTGGCGAGCAGCACGCTCTTCACGGTCATCTCGTTCATGGTCAGGGTGCCGGTCTTGTCCGAGCAGATCACGCTCATGGCGCCCAGCGTTTCCACGGTCGGCAGCTTGCGGATGATCGCCTTGTTCTGCGCCATGCGCTGTACGCCCAGGGAAAGGATGATCGAGACGATGGCCGGCAGGCCCTCCGGCACCGAGGCCACGGCCAGGCTGATCAGCGACAGCAGCAGCTCGCCGAACGGATAGTCATGCCAGAAGAAGCCGATGATGAAGAGCACCACCATCATGCCGACGATCAGCTGGAAGATGCGCTTGCCCAGCTCGGCGATCTGCCGCAGCAGCGGCGTTTCGCTTTCATCGACGTTGGCGATCAGTTTGTTGATGCGGCCCAGCTCGGTGTTCGCTCCGGTCTCGATTACCACGCCGCGCGCATTGCCGGCGCTGACGTTGGTGCCGGAGAACCCGAGGTTCAGGCGGTCGGCCAGCAGCGCCTCCTTGTCCAGCGCGTCGGCCTGCTTGCCGACGGTGAGGGATTCGCCGGTGAGCATGGATTCCTCGACCTGCAGGTGGTGCACGTCGAACAGGCGCACGTCGGCGGGAATCTTGTCGCCGGGGCGCAGGATGACGATGTCGCCGGGTACCAGCTGGGCGGCGTCCATCTCGATCTTCTTGCCATTGCGCACCACGTGGGCGGTGCTGCTGAGCATGCCGCGCAGCGCGGCGAGGGATTTCTCCGCCTTGTTCTCCTGGAAGAAGCCGATACCGGCGTTGATCACCGCCACCAGCAGGATGACGATGGTGTCCGTCCAGTGGCCCATCAGCGCGGTAGCCACGGCGGCGGCCAGGAGGATGTAGATCAGCACGTCGTTGAAGTGCCGGGCGAAGCGCAGCCAGAGCGGATCGACGTCCTTGGCCGGCAGCGCGTTGGGACCGACGCGCAGCAGCCGTGCGCCGGCATCGTCAGGGGAAAGGCCTTCCGCGCTGGTTTGTAGGTCGGCCATGGTCTGCTCGACGCTCTTGCGGTACCAGTCGGTGGCTTGCGGTTTGTGGTCGGTGGTTTGCGGTGCAGTCATGCTCTGACTCTCGGCTCCTGCCTGTTGGGAAAGTGGGACTGCACCCAGATTAGACGGTGGGGATTGCACCGGGCCTGTCATATCTCAAGGTTCGGCGGATCCTCGCTGAACCGTTGCTGAATAGCGTGGGATTTGTCATCAGAGGTAGGGATTGGCGTAGCAATGGGCTCAGTGCGTGTTCGGGGCAGCGTCGCTCCGGGCCGGGGTGAGGTGGGCGAAACCCTCGCGAACGGAGTCCGTTCCTGCAAGGTCGATGGCTCCAGTTCCCGCGTTCCGCCCACCCGGCTGGCTTGCCGCCAGCGGTTCGGCGTGCAGCCCACGAGCTTGCGGAAGCTGCGGCAGAAGTGCGACTGATCAGCGAAGCCGCATTCCTGCCCGACCTGGGAAATCGGCGCGTCGCCGCTGGCCAGCAGCTCGCGGGCGCGGTCGATGCGCAGGCGCAGCGCCCATTCCCGCGGCGCGAAACCGGTGGCCTGCTTGAACGCACGGGAGAAATGGCTGCGCGACAGGCCGCATTGCTCGGCGACATCGGCGATGTACAGACGGCTGAGCAGGCAGCCGGCGAGGATTTCCTTGGCCTTGCGCTCCTGCCAGGGGGCGAGGGCGAGGCGTTCGCCATCGCTGCGCGCGTCGTTGCACGGATCCGGCATGCGGTAGTGCTCCAGCAGATGCCGGCAGAGGCGCTGGCTGGCTTCGTGCACGCCTTCACCGGGGGACTGCAGTTGCTCCATGAGCTGCAGGACCAGGCGGTGTGTCGCAGGGGCGAGCATGGTCGCTACCTGGTGGGCAGGTGCGGGCATGATGTCTCTCTTCTCGTCGGCTTCCAGTGGCGGCAAAAGCCGCCTGATAAAAAGGAAAATTCAAGGTAAATCAAGGTGATCCGATGCTCAATCGAATTCGCCGGAGGCAGCGCTTTCAAGCACATCCGTCCAAGAAAAACCTCGTGGGGCATGGTCGACTGGCGCGACCCTCGTCTTGTGCCAAGATGCCCAATTACACAGCCCCGAGCGACCAGCCATGAACCGAAACGACCTGCGCCGCCTGGACATGAACCTGCTGGTGATCTTCGAATCCCTGATGCTGGAGCGGAATTTGACCCGCGTCGGCGAGAAACTGTTCATCACCCAGTCCACTGTCAGTGCTGCGCTGGCGCGCCTGCGCGACCTGTTCGACGACCCGCTGCTGGTGCGCGCCGGCCGCGCCATGGAGCCCACCAGCCGGGCGCTGCACATCTTCGAGGAGCTGCGGCCGGCGATGGATGTGATCTCCGCCGCGGTCAGCCGCGCCAAGTCCTTCGAGCCCCAGAGCAGCTGCAATATCTTCCGCCTGGGCCTGTCCGACGATGCCGAGTTCGGCCTGTTTCCCGCGCTGCTGGCGCGCTTGCAGCAGGAGGCGCCGAACATCACGGTGGTGGTGCGCCGGGCCAATTTTCTGCTGATGCCGGCACTGCTCTCGTCCGGCGAGATCACCGTTGGCGTCAGCTACACCACCGACCTGCCGGCCAACGCCAAGCGCCGCAAGCTGCGCGATATCGGCGTGAAGGTGCTGCGCGGCGACGACCGCCCCGGCCCGCTGACCCTGGACGAATACTGCTCGCGGCCGCACGTGATGGTGTCCTTCTCCGGCGACCTCAACGGCGCCATCGACCTGGACCTGGAGCGTATCGAGCGCCGCCGTCGGGTGGTGCTTGCCGTGCCGCAGTTCGGCAGCCTGCGCGCGCTGCTGCGCAACACCGAGATGATCGCCACCGTGCCGGACTACGCCGCCTGCGCCCTGGTGGAGGACAGTTGCCTGCGCGCCGAGGAGCCACCCCTGGAGATCAAGCCGGCGGAGCTGTCGATGGTCTGGAGCGCCGCCCACGACAACGACCCGGCCGAGCGCTGGTTGCGCGAGCGGATGGTGGAATACATGAGCGCGGCGGTACCCTGAATCCCGCTATCCGCTATCCGCTATCCGCTATCCGCTATCCGCTATCGGTATGCTTCCGACACAGGCGTCCAAGAATCGGGCGGGCAAAACGGAGCAGCATGGCGCCATCATCTTCCAAGGAGGCGCCCGCCATGCCGGCATCCCGCAGCAACCCTTGCTTGACGCTTTTGGCCAGCACACTGCTGGTCTCCACCGTTGCCTGGGCCGAGCCGCCGGCCGCGCCGAAGACCCAGGCGCCGGGCTATTTCCGCCTGGCCGTGGGCGATTACGAAGTCACCGCGCTGTACGACGGGTACAACGATCTGTCGCCGGGCCTGTTGCTGGGCCTGAGTCGCGAGCGCATCGGTGCTCTGCTGGCGCGCAGCGCCATGGGTGACGAGCGTGTGCAGACCAACTTCAATGCCTTCCTGGTCAATACCGGCAAGCACCTGGTGCTGGTGGACAGCGGTGCCGGCCAGTGCATCGGCGGCACCGCCGGGCACCTGCCGGAGAACATGAAGGCCGCTGGCTACGCGCCTGAACAGGTGGACAGCATCCTGCTCACCCATATGCACCTGGACCATGTCTGCGGCCTGGTGGACGGGCAGGGCCGGGCGCTGTTCGCCAACGCCACCGTCTACGCGACCCAGGCCGAGGCGGATTACTGGCTGGACGAGAAGCGCCGAGACCAGGCGCCGGAAAAGGCCCGCGAGTTCTTCCAGGTGGCGCAACAGTCGCTCGCGCCATACCGAGCCACCAATCGCCTGCGGACGTTCGTGCCACCGGCCTCGCCTTTGCCCGAGCTGCAGACCGAGGCCACCAGTGGCCATACGCCGGGCAGCACCAGCTACCGCTTCGAGTCCGGTGGAGAGGCTATCGTCTTCATCGGCGACCTGATCCACAACGTCGCCGTGCAGTTCGCCCACCCGGAGGTGGCGATCCGTTTCGACACCGACCCGAAGCAGGCGGTGAAGGCTCGCGAGGCGGAGTTCGGCGCGCTGGCGAAAAACGGCGCCTGGGTGGCCGCCGCGCACCTGCCGTTCCCTGGCATCGGCCATATCACCCGCGACGGCAAGGCGTTCAACTGGGCACCGGCGGTTTACGGCCCGTACCAGCGTGCGCAGGAGGTGCCGTTCATCCAGTGACGGGCAGGGCGAAAGCCTGTGCGATGGCATCGATCACTGCCCGCACCCGCGCCGTATGGCGCACGTCCTTGTGGGTGACCAACCACACGTCATAGGGCAAGGGCGGGCGCTCCGGCCACAGGCGGACCAGGCCGCCCGCCTCACCCATTGGCAGCGGCAGTTCGCCCACGCCGAGGCCGCAGGCCAGCGCGCGGCGGACCATGAAGCCGGAGGTGCAGGTCATGGCGATGCGCCCGCGGATGATCGGCTCGGAGGCGAGGAGCAGGTCCTTGCCGGCATCCAGATATGGCTGGTAGACCACCAGGTCGTGCCCGGCAAAGGCGGTTCCCGGCTCGGGTATGCCGCGCTCCTCGATGTACTGCGCGGAGGCGAACAGCCCGCTGCCCCAGCGCGCCAGGCGCCGTACGATCAGGTCGGGGTTCTCCGGCTGGTGGGTGCGCACGGCAATGTCGGCCTCGCGCTTGCTCAGGTTGAGCATCTGCGTGGAAGTCTGCAGCTGCACCTCGATCCCCGGCTCCTCGCGGTGCAGGGCGGCCACGGCGGGGATGATGTAGTCCGTGGCGAAGGAGTCGGTGGTGGTGACCCGCACCACGCCACTCATGCGCTCGTCCATGCCGAGGATCTGCCGTTGCAGGTCGGCGGCGGAGGACTCCATGGCCTGCGCCGCGGCCATGGCGATCTCGCCCGCGGCGGTCAGACTGTAGCCGGCCGAGGTACGCAGGAAGAGCGTTGCCTCCAGCGAGCGTTCCAGCGAGGCCAGGCGCCGGCCCACCGTCGCCTGGTCCACCGCGAGCAGACGGGCGGCGCCGCGCAGGGTCTGTTCGCGGCACAGGGCGAGAAACACCCGGGCGTCGTCCCAGTTCATCATGGTGATTTTCCTTTGATGCAGAAATGCAAACCTGGAAAGAAAACTCGCTGCATTATTTCATCTTCTCGCGACTTTATGATCTCCCCATTGTCAAGCAACGGCGCCGCCCCGACGGCGCGATAGGGGTTGTCATGAATACCGATGCTTCCCGCCTCGCCAGCCGAGGCTCCCTCTGGTTGCCGATCTGGGCCGGCCTGTGCGCCAGTCTGGTCGGCATCGGCCTGGCGCGTTTCGCCTACACGCCACTGATTCCGGCGCTGATCGAGGCGCACTGGTTCTCGGCCTCGGCCGTGGTCTACCTGGGGGCCGCCAATCTCGCCGGCTACCTGGTCGGCGCCCTGGCCGGGCGCCCGCTGGCGGCGCGTTGGTCGAGCGCCGTGGTGCTGCGCGGCATGATGCTGCTGGTCACGCTGTCGTTCTTCGCCTGCGCCTGGCCGCTGAACCAGGCGTGGTTCTTCTGCTGGCGACTGGTCTCGGGGATTTCCGGCGGGGTGATCATGGTGCTGGCCGCCAGCACCATCCTGCCGCAGGTGGTCGCCAGTCGTCGTGGATTGGCCAGCGGAGCGATCTTCCTCGGCATCGGCCTGGGCATTGCCGCCTCCGGCACGCTGGTGCCTTTGTTGCTGGCGCTGGGGCTGGTGCAGGCCTGGCTGGGCCTCGGCGCCCTGGCCCTGGCGCTCAGCCTGAGCAGTTGGTTCGGTTGGCCACGGGAGCACGCCCACGCCCAGGCGCACAATGTCGCGGCGCCGCGGGCCTCGGCAGGCGTCTACGTGCTGTTCGCCCAGTACGCATTGATGGCGTCTGCGCTGGTGGCGCCGATGATGTTCCTGGTGGACTACGTCGCCCGCGGGCTGGGCGCCGGCACTCACAGCGGCGCACTGATCTGGACACTGTATGGCGTCGGTGCCATCGTCGGGCCGGTGGTCTACGGCTTCCTTGCCGATCATCTCGGGGCGCGGGCAGCGATCCGCCTGGTGCTGGTGGCGCAATTCATCGCCCTCGGCCTGTTGCTGGAAACCGGCGACCTGCGCCTGCTGGGCGTCGCCAGTCTGGTGATCGGTTCGTTCCCGCCGGGCATTGTGCCGCTGGCCCTGGCGCGGGTGCATCAACTGGTGCCTGGCCACGCTGCGCAGAATGCCACCTGGAGCCGTGCGACCGTCTCCTTCGCCAGCTTCCAGGCCATTGCCGGCTACGCCTACTCGGCGCTCTTCACTGCGAGCCACGGGCACTACGCGTTGCTGTTCGCGGTGGCCGCCGGAGCCATCGTCCTGGCGCTGCTGATGGAATTGGCGCTGCTGTTCAAGGCATCGTCCGCAGTGGCTGAAACCGCCCATGGCTGAGTCAGAACGCGCCCTTGAGCGGATACTCGATGATCACGTAGAGGCGGTCGATATCCGCTCCGCCCTGGGCGTCGTTGGCGCGGTGCGAGACTTGCGCGAAGCTCAGGGCCAGGTCTTTGGCCGGACCGGACTGGACCACGTAGCGCAGGTCCAGGTCGCGTTCCCAGTGGCGCCCGCCGTCGCCGTAGGTCGGCTGGCAGGTGGCGCCATCCAGGGGGTTGTAGGCACCCCCGCACGGGGCATGGGTGCCGTCGATGCCACTGCCGCGTACGTAGCGCGCGGACAGAGTCAGGCCGGCAAGCCCGGCGCTGGCGCCGTCCCACTGGTAACGCGCTTGCCAGGAGTGCTCACCGGGGCCGTTGAAGTCGGCGTACTTGATGGAGTTGGCGAGGTAGATGGAGTCGCCGCCGACGAAGTCGAAGGGTGTGTCGCCGTTGACTTTCTGGTAGGCAAGGCTCAGTGCGTGGCTGCCCAGGGCGACCTTGCCCAGCAGGCTCCACGCCAGGGTGTCGATGTTGCCGGCGCGGGCGCTGCCGGTGTCGCCGGTCTTGTACAGGTTGGCGTCCACCGACCAGCGACCGACTCGGCCATTGAGGTTGGCGTAGCCCTGGCGCCAGACGTCGTCCAGTTGGCTGGCATAGAGTGCACCTCCCCAGTTCGCATCGGGTGCGCTCCAGGTGGCGCCGGCCAGGCTCAGGCCGCCGAAGCGGGTACTGGCGCCGTAGCCTTCGAATTCGCCGTGGCTGGAGCTGGAATTCTGGTTCTTGAAGGCGGTGAAGCGCCCGGCTTGCAGGCGCAGGCCCGGCAGGCTCCTGTCGTCGAGAAACCAGCCGGTGGCGTACTCGGGTTGCAGGCGCTTGTCGCCGGTGTCGAATACCGGCGTCTCCACTTCCATTTCGCCCCAGGCCAGGCTGGTTTTTTCGTGCACCAGACGCAGCGCGGCACCCGCATCGGAGTAATCGCTCTCGCTGCGGCCGTCGCTGTCCAGCGGTAGCAGGCCGGTGCCGGCGTGGCCGCGCCCGCCATCGAGCTTCAGGCCGAGGAAGGCATGGGCATCGACGCCCAGGCCGATGGTACCGGGCGTGACGTCGCTGCTGAACTTGCCGATGAAACCCTGCGCCCATTCGCGGCGCAGGCTCTGGCCGTTGGGGCCGGGGCTGCGGTAGTCGTTGTCGAGGAAGTAATTGCGCGACAGAAGCGACCAGTCGGCGGCGTGGACCGGAACGCAGGCGAACGCCAGGGCGCAGGGAAGCAGGGCGTTTCTCACGGTCCGGGCTCCGTGTGGAGGGCGCTAGGGCGGGGCAGGGCGAGGCGATAGCTTCCCGGCCCGGCAATCGCCAGACCGGCGAAAAGAATCAGCATCCACCAGGCGAACTGGCCTTCCTCCAGCGACCACTGCGGGTGCACGAACACCAGTGCCACCAGCAGCACGGCGATCACCGGCAGGCAGGCGAGGCGGGCGAACACGCCGAGGATCAGCAGGATCGGGCAGAGCACTTCGGCGAACACCGCCAGCACCAGGGTTGGCGCCGCGCCGAGGCCGAAGGGGTCTTCGATGTGCTGCAGCTCGCTTTGCCAGTGCAGCAGCTTGGGCAGCCCGTGCACCTGGAGCAGCAGCAGGGCGGCGGCAACGCGCATGAACAGCAGCGCTAGCGCGCCGGAGCGGTCGGGGGTCGGCATGGTGTCGTCAATCCTGCAAATGAAAAAGGGGCAGCAATGCCGCCCCTATCCGGTGCCCGGGCTCAGTGGCCTTCGCTGGCGTTGAACATGGTCTTGGCGTAGATCAGGCCCAGGCCGTAGGCGCCGCCATGCTCGATGGAGGTCTTCACGGTGGCATCGTAGGTCTCGCCGCGGGCCCAGTCGCGTTGCAGCTCCAGCAGGTACTGCAGGGAGGTCATCGGGCGGGCACCCAGCTGGATCATTCGTTGCAGGGCCATTTCGTGGGCCTCGGTGGAGACGTCGCCACAGGCGTCGGCGATGACGTAGACCTCGAAGCCCTGGTCAATGGCCGACAGGGCCGGGCCGACGATGCACACGGAGGTCCAGAGGCCGGCCAGGACGATCTTCTGCTTGCCGAACTTGTTCACTTCCACGGCGATGCGCGGGTCTTCCCAGGTGTTCATGCTGGTGCGGTCGATGACGTTGTGCTCGGGGAAGACCGACTTGATCTCATCGAAGATCGGGCCGGAGAAGCTCTTCTCGGCGACGGTGGTGAGGATGGTGGAAACGTCGAACTCCTTGGCCGCCTTGGCCACCAGGGCGGCGTTGTTGCGCAGGGTCACGGCGTCGATGGACTTGGTCGCGAAGGACATCTGCGACTGGTGGTCGATCATGATCAGGGTGTGGTCGGTGGGGTTGAGCAGGGTCTTGCCGGGAACGGCTTTGGCGATGGCGGTCATGGCGATGGTCCTTGTGGATGGCGTGGGTGGATGAGGTTCGAGTGATCGATGGGCCCGGACTGCCGTAGCCGGTGCCGAACCGTGGACGCATCTTTGCCGATCGGCGAAAGGCGCGGAACAGACAGCCTTGCACGGCCACTTTGCAGTTCTGCAAGGCCCGCCCGAGGGCGTTGATGGGCAGACTATGGTTCCGCCGCCCCGCCAATTATTGGACCTGTGTGCTCGGCCCACCTGGCGGAGAATGATGCAAACGTGCGATTCGCCGTCGTGGCGAATGGGTACAGTGGTTTTTTCCATACCGGGGCACGCGAGACCGCCAAGCCCCGCTTGCGTGCGAGTAGAAGAATGAAAACAGTGGCCATGGTGCTGTACGACGATGTGCTGGCGCTGGATGTAACGGGGCCGATGGAGGTGTTCTCCATGGCGAACCGCTACCTGCCGCCGGAGCAGCACTACCGGTTGCTGACGGTGGCGGCGAAGCCCGAGGCCGTGCGCGCCTCCAGCGGCCTGAAGATGAGCGCGGACCTGCCGCTGGAAGCACTGCTGGCGGGCGTCGACCTGCTGCTGGTGCCCGGCGGGCCGGGCGCCTACAACGGCCGCAACGAGGCGCTCACTGCCGGGCTGCCGGCAGCGGCGCGCGCGGCGAAACGCTATGGCGCGGTGTGCACCGGAGCCTTCCTGCTCGGCGCGGCCGGGTTGCTTGACGGCTACCGTTGCACCACCCACTGGAATTACCTGGAGCGCCTGGCACAGCTGTACCCGCGCACCCAGGTGCAGGCCGAGCGTATCTACGTCATCGACCGCAACCTGATCACTTCCGGCGGGGTCACCGCCGGCATCGACATGGCGCTGGCCGTCGTCGCCGAGGACCACGGCAAGGACATCGCGCTGGAAGTCGCCAAGGTGCTGCTGGTGGTGCTCAAGCGCCAGGGCGGGCAGACGCCGTTCGGCCCGCTGCTGGTGTCGGTGGTGCGCGACGGCTCGGTGATCGCCCGCGCACAGGCCTTCGTGGTGGACCACATCGACGAGCCGCTGACGGTGAATCGCCTGGCCGAGCAGGTGGCCATGAGCCCGCGCAACTTCGCCCGTGCCTTCCAGCGCGAGACCAGCATGACGCCCATGCAGTACGTGCAGAGCGCGCGCATCGACCACGCGCGCAAGCTGCTGGAAAGCAGCGACCTGCCACTCAAGCAGGTGGCTTGTCGCAGCGGCTTCGGCAGCCCCCGGCACATGCGCACGGTCTTCGGCGAACGCATCGGCATGACGCCGAGCCAGTACCGCGAGCAGTTCGGCTTCGCCTGATGGCAGTGCGCCGCATTTCATGCCGGTTGACCGTCCGGCGCACCCTAGTTGGCCGAATCCTTCCCCCTGCGGGAATTGCGCTGTCACACGAGGACGGGAAAATACCCTGACCACCAATCAGGGGCGCGTCACCTCGGTTCTGACCAGATCGCCTGGAGGCCTTGTTGTAGAGCGATCCGTCGGACTAAAGACGTGAGCAGGACATGAGCGAAAGCACGGAAAACCGCACCGAGACCATCCTGCAGTTCGGTCGCTTCCAGTTTCATCCCTACAAGCGCCAGCTGCTGCAGGGGGACCGCCCGGTGCGCATCGGCAGCCGGGCGCTGGACATTCTCCAGGTGCTGATCCGCCAGCCCGGTGAGATCATCGGCAAGGATACGATCATCGCCCAGGTGTGGGGCAACACCGTGGTCGAAGAGATCAACCTGCGCGTACACATCGCCGCCCTGCGTCGCGCCCTCGGCGAAGGCCGCACCGGCGAACGCTACATCGCCAACGTGCCGCTGCGTGGTTATGGCTTCGTCGGTGTGGTGGAAACCGTCACCGCCCCGGTACAGGCTGTCGCACTGCCTTGCGAGGTGCGCGCCAGCAACCTGCCGGTGCTGCTGATGGGCCTGGTCGGCCGCCAGGCGCTGCTGGAACGGGTGGTGAGGCAGCTGCCCGCGACGCGCCTGCTGACCCTGGTCGGCCCTGGGGGCATGGGCAAGACCTCGCTGGCGATCCACTGCGCCGAGTCGCTGCACAAGCATTTCAGCCAGGTGCGCTTCCTCGATCTGTCCATCGACCCGGATGGCATCTCCCTCAGCCAGAACCTCGCCGTCCTCCTGCGCGAGCCGGTGCAGGAGCCGACCCTGCTGTTGCTGGATAACTGCGAGCACCTTGCCGAGCGCTGCGCCGAGGCGGTGGAGTACCTGTTGCGCCTGCATCCGGCGCTGAGCATTCTTGCCACCAGCCGCGAGCCGTTGCGCGCGGAAGGCGAACATGTGTTGCGCCTGCCGCCGCTGGAGGTGCCCGCGCAGGACGACGCGCCCCTGGCACTGGCCATGTGCAGTTCGGCGGTTCAGCTGTTCGTGATGCGTGCGCGGGAAGTCTGCGACCGCTTCGAACTCAAGCCGGGCCAGGTGCGCGCGATCATCGATATCTGCCGGCGCCTGGACGGCATACCCCTGGCCATCGAGATGGCGGCGCGGCAGGTGGGCATCCTCGGTCTCACCGGGCTGCCGGCCCTGCTGGATACGCCCATGCAACTGCTGATGCCCGGCCGCCGTACCGCGCCGGCGCGGCAGCAGAGCCTGCGGGCGACCTATGACTGGAGCTACGGGTTGCTGGATGTTGCCGAGCAACGCTGCCTTCGCCTGCTCGCGCAACTGGACGAGGACTTCACGCTCGACGCGGCCGTGGCCTCGCTCGATGGCAATCCCCTGTGCCGCGAATGTGCATTCGCGGCGGTGCGCCAACTGGCGGACAAGTCGCTGCTATGGGTGGAGCAGGGCGAGTGCGAGGTACGCTACCGGTTGCCCCACACGGCGCGGGCGTATATGCGGCAGGTCGATGTGACCGAATTGGCTATCAGCGCCGCTTAATCGCACCTTCGATTACCCAAGCGCGGGGGCGGACTCGAAAACTCTGTCACCGCAAGGTAGCCCGCCCTGTCGGCGATAGCCCGTTCCGGGTTCGTCACCCTGGAAAAGCAAAAGCCCAACCCAGCACATGCGTCCAATAGGCCAGCCGCGACCGCAGCCATAGTGACCGGACCTCAACCCCGAGCCCGGAACACCCATGAGCGCCGAAGCCATCGATCTGAACAGCGTGGTGACGCTGGTGGTCCACCACAAGGTGCGCTGCGAAGCCCTGCCCAGCTATGAAGCCTGGCTGCGCCGCACCGTTGCCGCTGCGCGCCAGCAGCCCGGCCACCTGGGCGTGAACGTGATCCGCCCCGACGGCGAAGGCGCGATGTTCACCACCGTGGTGCGTTTCGCCCGGGCCGGCCAGCTGCAAGCCTGGATCGACTCCCGCGAGCGTGCCGAGCTGGTCGCCGAGGTCCTGCCGCTGCTGGAGGAGGGTGACCACCCGCTGATCCACAACGACGCCGAATTCTGGTTCACCCCCGAGCACGGCAACGTTCGCCAGCCACCGAAATGGAAGCAGGCGCTGCTCACCTACCTGGTGATCAGCCCGCTGACCATGGTCATTCCGCCGCTCTGGGGGCCCGCGTTCGAGCGCTTCCCTGTGCTGGCCGGCGTGGTGCCGAGCAACCTGCTGGTAACCCTGTGCATCGTCCTCCCGGTGGTCTATCTGATCATGCCCTGGGTGACCCGGCATTGCGCCGGCTGGCTCAACGCCGACTGATCTTTCCCCTGACTTTCCCCTCACGGGGCGCCCTGGCGCCCGTCCCCACATCGTCCTGCATGGCAGGCAGAGGAGTTTCCATGAGCACTTTCGTCACCCGCGACGGCACCGAGATCTATTACAAGGATTGGGGCAGCGGCAAACCCGTGCTGTTCAGCCACGGCTGGCCACTGGACGGCGACATGTGGGAATACCAGATGCAGTACCTGAGCAGCCGCGGCTACCGCACCATCGCCTTCGACCGCCGCGGTTTCGGTCGTTCCAGCCAGCCGTGGGACGGCTACGACTACGACACCTTCGCCGACGACATCGCCGGCCTGATCGAGCACCTTGACCTGCGCGAGGTCACGCTGGTGGGCTTCTCCATGGGCGGCGGCGACGTCAGCCGCTACATTGGCCGCCACGGCACCTCGCGCGTCGCCGGCCTGGTGCTGCTGGGCGCGGTTACCCCGATCTTCGGCAAGGCCGCCGACTTCCCACAGGGGGTCGACGGGGCTGTATTCGACGGTATCAAGGCCGGCCTGCTGCAGGATCGCGCGCAGTTCATCGCCGACTTCGCCGCGCCGTTCTACGGCACCAACCATGGCCAGAAAGTCTCCGACGGCGTGCTCGCCCAGACGCTGAACATCGCGCTGCTGGCCTCGCTCAAGGGCACCATCGATTGCGTCGGCGCCTTCTCCGAGACCGACTTCCGTGCCGACCTGGCCAAGGTCGACGTGCCGACCCTGGTGATCCATGGCGATGATGACCAGATCGTGCCGTTCGAGACTACCGGAAAGCTGGCTGCCGAACAGATCCAGGGTGCTGAACTGAAAGTCTACGCCGGTGCTCCCCATGGGTTCGCCGTCACTCACACGCAACAACTCAACGAAGACCTGCTGGCCTTCCTGCAACGCTGAGGGTCACGAACATGAGTAACGCAGAGCGCAATGCAGACCTGATCCTGTTCAACGGCAAGCTGCACACCGTCGATCCCGAGCGCCCGCACGCCACCGCCGTGGCCATCGCTGACGGCAAGTTTCTCGTCGTGGGCACCGACGCCCAGGCGATGGCCTATCGCGACGCCTCGACGAAACTGGTCGACCTCAATCGCCGTACCGTCATCCCCGGCCTCAACGACTCGCACCTGCACCTGATCCGCGGCGGCCTGAACTACAACCTGGAGCTGCGCTGGGAAGGCGTGCCGTCGCTGCACGACGCCCTGGAAATGCTGCGCCTGCAGGCACAGCGCACGCCGTCGCCGCAATGGGTGAGGGTGGTCGGCGGCTGGAACGAGTTCCAGTTCGCCGAGAAGCGCATGCCGACCCTCTCGGAGCTGAACCAGGCGGCGCCGGACACCCCGGTGTTCGTCCTGCACCTCTATGACCGCGCGCTGCTCAACCGCGCCGCGCTGCGCGTCGTCGGCTATACGAAGGACACGCCGAACCCGCCCGGCGGCGAGATCGTCCGCGACAGCAACGGCGAGCCCACCGGCATGCTGATTGCCCGCCCCAACGCGATGATTCTCTACGCGACCCTGGCCAAGGGGCCGAAGCTGCCGCTGGAGTACCAGGTCAACTCGACCCGCCAGTTCATGCGCGAGCTGAACCGCCTGGGCCTGACCAGCGTGATCGATGCCGGCGGCGGCTTCCAGAACTACCCGGACGACTACCAGGTGATCCAGCAGCTGGCCGACGCCGACCAGCTCACCGTACGCATCGCCTACAACCTGTTCACCCAGAAGCCCAAGGAAGAGCTGGCGGACTTCCGGAACTGGACCTCCAGCGTGACCTACGGCCAGGGCACCGACTTCCTGCGCCATAACGGTGCGGGCGAGATGCTGGTGTTCTCGGCGGCCGACTTCGAGGACTTCCTCGAACCGCGCCCGGACCTGCCCGGCACCATGGAAGCCGAGCTGGAGCCGGTGGTGCGCCACCTGGTGGAGCAGCGCTGGCCGTTCCGCCTGCATGCCACCTATGACGAGTCCATTTCGCGCATGCTCGACGTGTTCGAGAAGGTCGACCGCGATATCCCGTTCAATGGCCTGCCGTGGTTCTTCGACCATGCCGAGACCATCACGCCGAAGAACATCGAGCGGGTGAGGGCGCTGGGTGGCGGCATCGCCATCCAGGACCGCATGGCCTTCCAGGGCGAGTATTTCGTCGACCGTTATGGCAAGCAGGCCGCCGAGGCCACGCCGCCGATCAAGCGCATGCTCGCCGAAGGCGTTCCCGTCGGCGCCGGCACCGACGCCACCCGTGTCTCCAGCTACAACCCCTGGACCTCGCTGTACTGGATGGTCAGCGGCAAGACCGTGGGCGGCCTGAGCCTGTACCCGGAAGGGCTGTCGCGCGAAGTGGCGATCCAGCTGTTCACCCACGGCAGCGCCTGGTTCTCCAGCGAGCAGGGCAAGAAGGGCATGCTCAAGGCTGGCCAGCTGGCTGACCTGGCGGTGCTGTCGGAGGACTTCTTCAGCGTCGAGGAAGAGGCGATCAAGACCATCGAGTCCGTGCTCACCGTCGTCGGCGGCAAGATCGTCCATGGCGACCGCGAGTTCGACAAGCTGGCTCCGCCGAGCATCCCGGTGGTGCCGGAGTGGTCCCCGGTGGCCACGGTCCCTGGCCACTGGCGCCCGCAGGCCCCGTTGCAGCAGGCCGTGCACCAGTGCGTCGGTTCCTGCGGCGTGCATGGGCACAGCCACGAGCGTGCGCGCACGAAAGACGTGCCGGTGAGCGACTTCGCCGGCTTCTGGGGCGCGTTCGGCTGTTCCTGCTTCGCATTCTGACGGTGTGAGAGTCCGGCCCGCGAGGGCCGGATTGTAATCGTTCATCCAATGGGCGAGGTTCTTTGTAGGAGCGAGCTTGCTCGCGAGTCGCCCTGGAGCGTCACGCCTACGTGAAGCGGGTTCGCGAGCAAGCTCGCTCCTGCACCATCGATGACAACTGCGTCCGTTAACGTCTCCCGCGATGAGGCCTTTGGCCACCCTTCATCGATAGCCTTTTACCGCTTCCGCCAATCGAAAACTGCAATAGCAGCCCGCCCCGTTTGATCTATCTTCTGATGGGTTGTGCGAATACAAGGCGCCAACGATAGGCGCCCCCAAGGAGCCTGCAATGAGTGAAGAAAAGAAAGGTAGCTGCCCGTTCCACCAGACCGCTGGTGGTGGTACTTCCAACCGTGACTGGTGGCCCAACCAGCTGAGGCTGGACCTGCTGCACCAGCATTCTTCCAAGTCCAACCCCATGGGCGAGGACTTCAACTATGCCGAGGCCTTCAAGACGCTCGACCTGGAAGCGGTGAAGGCCGACCTGCGCGCCGTGATGACCGACTCCCAGGACTGGTGGCCCGCCGACTTCGGCCACTACGGCCCACTGTTCATCCGCATGGCCTGGCATGCCGCCGGCACCTACCGCATCGGCGATGGCCGTGGCGGCGCCGGTCGTGGCCAGCAACGCTTCGCTCCGCTCAACAGCTGGCCGGACAACGTCAGCCTGGACAAGGCCCGTCGGCTGATCTGGCCGATCAAGCAGAAGTACGGCGCCAAGCTGTCCTGGGCCGACCTGATCGTCCTCACCGGCAACGTCGCCCTGGAGTCCATGGGCTTCAAGACCTTCGGCTTCGCCGGCGGCCGTGAGGACGTCTGGGAACCGGACCAGGACGTGTACTGGGGCGAAGAGACCACCTGGCTGGGTGGCGACAAGCGCTACACCGGCGACCGCGACCTTGAGAACCCGCTGGCCGCGGTGCAGATGGGCCTGATCTACGTGAACCCGGAAGGCCCCAACGGCAACCCCGACCCGGTGGCTGCCGCCCGAGACATCCGCGAGACCTTCGCCCGCATGGCCATGGACGACGAGGAAACCGTCGCCCTGATCGCCGGCGGCCACACTTTCGGCAAGACCCACGGCGCGGGCCCGGCGGACAACGTCGGGGTCGACCCGGAAGCCGGCGGCCTGGAGAACCAGGGGCTGGGCTGGGTCAGCACATTCGGCACCGGCTCCGGCGGCGACGCCATCACCAGCGGCCTGGAAGTCACCTGGACGTCGACGCCGACGCGCTGGAGCAACAACTTCTTCTGGAACCTGTTCGGCTATGAGTGGGAACTGACCAAGAGCCCGGCCGGCGCGCACCAGTGGCAGCCGAAGAACGGCGCCGGCGCCGGCAGCATTCCCGATGCGCACGACAAGTCCAAGCGTCGTGCGCCGTCGATGCTCACCACCGACATCTCCCTGCGCGTGGACCCGGTCTACGAGAAGATTGCCCGGCGCTTCTACGAAGATCCCGAGGCGTTCGCCGACGCTTTCGCCCGCGCCTGGTTCAAGCTGACCCATCGCGACATGGGCCCGCTGGCCCGCTACCTGGGGCCGGAAGTACCGAAAGAGGAACTGATCTGGCAGGATCCGATCCCGCCGGTCGACCATCCGCTGGTGGACGAGAAGGACATCACTGCGCTCAAGGCCAAGGTACTGGCCTCGGGCCTGTCGATTTCCGAGCTGGTCTCCACGGCCTGGGCCTCGGCCTCCACCTTCCGTGGTTCGGACAAGCGCGGCGGCGCCAACGGCGCGCGCATTCGCCTGGCGCCGCAGAAGGACTGGCCGGTGAACCAGCCGGAGCAGCTGGCCAAGGTGCTCGGCGTGCTGGGCGAAATCCAGGCGGAATTCAACGCCTCCGCTACTGGCGGCAAGAAGATCTCCCTGGCCGACCTGATCGTGCTGGCCGGTGATGCCGCCGTGGAAGAGGCCGCGCGCAAAGGGGGGCACTCCGTCAGCGTACCCTTTGCGCCGGGCCGCATGGACGCCAGCCAGGAGCAGACCGACGTGCACTCGGTGGGCATGCTGGAACCGGTGGCCGACGGCTTCCGCAACTTCCTCAAGTCGAAGTTCGCGGTGCCGGCGGAGGCGTTGCTGATCGACAAGGCGCAACTGCTGACCCTGACCGCGCCGGAAGTCACCGTACTGATCGGCGGCCTGCGGGTGCTCGGCGCCAACACCGGCGGCTCGCAGAACGGCGTGTTCACCACGCGTCCCGGCACCCTGAGCAATGACTTCTTCGTCAACCTGCTGGACATGGCCACGGTCTGGAAACCGACCTCGGACGCCAATGAGCAGTTCGAAGGCCGTGATCGCAAGACCGGCGAAGCGAAGTGGACCGGCAGCCGCATCGACCTGCTATTGGGATCAAACTCCCAGCTGCGGGCGCTGTCGGAGGTCTATGGTTGCTCGGACGGCGAACGCAAGTTCGTCCATGACTTCGTCAAGGCCTGGACCAAGGTGATGAACCTCGACCGCTTCGACCTGCCGCGCTGATCGGGCAGCAACGAGCACAAGGCCCGCGGACGAGCGATCGTTCGCGGGCCTTGTCGTTGTTGCGGGTGCCGGCCGTCGCAAGAGTTTCACAGGCCGGCGGCAGACTGGGCCGCTAATCCGTTACCCAGCCAATGGGGGTTCGCACATGCGCCGTCGCATCATCGCTGTACTGGGCACCTTCGCGCTGGCTGCCGCCAGCTTCACCGCCAGCGCCGCGGAGTCGCCCGGCCGCGCCCTGAGCGAGGCCGCCGGCATTCCGTGGCCGACGGTGATCGCCCACCGCGGCGCCTCCCACGATGCTCCGGAGGAAACCGCACCGGCCTATCTCGCCGCCCGTGATCTGGGCGCGGACTACCTGGAAGCGGACCTGCAGCGCACCAAGGACGGGGTGCTGGTGGCGGTGCACGACGACACCCTGGAACGCACCACCAACATTGCCAAGGTATTCCCTGGCCGCGAAAAGGATCCGGTGAGCCGATTCACCCTGGCCGAACTCAAGCGCCTGGACGCCGGTAGTTGGTTCAACATGGCCTATCCCGAGCGTGCCCGCTCCAAGTACGCGGGTGCGCGCATCCTCACGCTCGATGAATTGATCGATATTGCCGAAGGCGGCGGTGAGACCCCGGGCCTTTACCTGGAAACCAAGGCACCAGGCCAGTTCCCCGGCATCGAGGAGGATCTGCGCAAGGTCCTGGAGAACCGTGGCTGGCTCAATGCTGACGGCGAGCCCCAGGGCAGAATCGTGCTGCAGACCTTCGAGAAGAGCAGCCTGGAACTGCTGCAAAAGAGCATGCCGAAGGTGCCGAAAGTGTTGTTGTTGTGGGTCGGCGACGGCTACATGGCGGCAAAGCAGTCGACCACCTTTGCCCAGTCCGGCGAGAAGATCAAAGCGGACTTCTATGCCAGGCAGGAAGTGAAGTCCAAGGAAGAGCTCTTCGCCTGGCTCGACTGGGCCAAGACCAACGGCGCCCTGGGCACCGGCCCGTCGGCGACCCTTACCGCTCGCGGCGACCAGAGCTACATGGACCTGGTGCAACCCTGGATGAACCAGGCCGCCCATGAGCGAGGCCTGTTTGTGCATGCCTACGCCGTCGACGACGCGGTGGACTTCGACAAGCTGAGCAAGGCTGGCGTGGATGGCTTCTTCACCAACCGCACCGACCAGTTGCTGATGTTCCTCGGCCGGCCACCGAGCCAGGGCGTGGACGAGGTGCTGAAGTCGGTGGGCTATTGAAAGAGGTATTGCGGGAGGGGGACTACACTCGCAGTGGTCTTTCACTTCGTGTCCTTCGTCAGGAGATTCCCATGACTACCCGCAAACTGATTCCCGCGGTCCTCGCTGTCGCACTGCTGCCCTGGTCGCTGGCCCAGGCCGCGTCCCTGGGCGATGTCGCCGGCAGCCTTGGCGGCCTGGGCAACCTTTCCTCGGTCTCTTCCAGCAGCAGTAGCAACGTCGCCGGGGTCCTGGAATTCTGTGCGAAGAACAATTACCTCAATGCCGATGCTGCGACCCAGGTGAAGGACAAACTGCTCGGCAAGCTGCCCGGCAACACCACCACCAGCGACAGCGGCTACAAGGACGGCGCCAAGGGCATACTCACCGGCAAGGACGGCAAGAGCCTCGACCTGTCCGGCAGCGGTATCAAGGAAAAGGTGACCAGGCAGGTGTGCGACAAGGTGCTCAGCCAGGGCAAGTCGCTGCTTTGAGCCGAGCGCCGAATCAGTGAGTCCGCTTCCTTAGAGGGCGACCCTTTCTAGAAGCGGACGTCGTCCGCGATCGGATCACCGGTCACCCCGCGCCTTTGCGCCGAGCGCGTTTTTTCATAACGCACATCGCGCTCATCCAGGCGCGCGGCCAACTGCCAGCCGTGCTTGCGGTAGAAGGCATTGGCGCGAATACCGTCGCCGCCATCGGTCACCAGCCAGATGTTCTCGTGTTCACGGAACAGCTGGTACTCGGCCATGCCCAGCAGTTGGCGGCCTGCGCCGTGGCCCTCGTATTCCGGGCGCACGAACAGCGCGAAGAGTTCTCCTGACGCGATATCCACCATGGCGAAGCCGACGGCCATGCCGTCGATTTCCGCGATCCAAGCACAGGCTGCTGACTGGATGGCCTCGGCCAGCACCGCCGGCGTGATACCCAGCACCGCCATCTGCTCGCGGCTCAAGTGGTTTTCCCGCACGCTGGTGCGAATGTCGAAGAGGCTGTCGATGTCGGCAACGCTGGCGAGGCGGATCGATAGGGGCATGAGGCGCAGTTCCGGATTCAGGAGGCAGAAAAACCGCTGTGGTAGGCGACCTCGCCATTGGCTTTGGAACCGTCCAGCGACAGGGCCATGAAGTACTCCGGCGGCACGCCTTGATAGTGGATCGCCGGGTCCTGACGAAAGCCGAATCGCCGGTAGTAGGCTGGTTCGCCCAGCACCACGCAGCCTTTCGCACCGAGCTTTTCAAGACGCTCCAGTCCGGCGCTGATCAGCGCCGCTCCAAGTCCCAGGCCGTGCAGGTCAGGCCGCACGGAAACCGGCCCGAGCCCGTACCAGCCGATGTCCGCGCCATCCAGGGTGACGGGAGAGAAAGCCACATGGCCTACCACTTGGTCTTCCTCCGTCGCAACCAGGGAAATCCTCAGCGCCCCCGCCGCGCGCAGGGCGTCGACGATGGCGCCTTCGGTGCCGCTGCTGTGCTCGGCCATGGCGAACGCGGCGGTGGTCACCTCGCGAATGATCGCGACGTCTTCGGGGCGTTCAGGGCGAATGGCGTAATCCATGGGACGTGTTCTCGAGTGTTCGTCGGTGGACACTGTAGCGCGTCCCGCACCACGGGATACGGTAAGCTGCGCAGTTTTCCCCAGCGTTCCATGCGGAGAACGATCCATGGAAGACCTCAACACCCTCTATTATTTCACCCAGGTGGTGGAGCAGGGTGGTTTCGCCGCCGCCGGCCGCGCGCTGGACATTCCCAAGTCCAAGCTCAGCCGGCGCATCGCCCAACTGGAGGAGCGTCTGGGCGTGCGCCTGCTGCACCGCACCAGCCGGCTCTGCTCGCTGACCGAGATCGGCCAGGAGTATTACCAGCGCTGCGTGGCCATGCGCATCGAGGCGGAAGGCGCTTCGGAGGTGATCGAGCGCAACCGTGCGGAGCCGCGCGGGCTCGTTCGGCTGGCCTGTCCGACGACGCTGCTCAACTCCTGGGTTGGCCCGATGCTCACCCGCTATATGCTCAAGTACCCGTTGGTGGAACTGTTCATCGAGAGCACCAACCGCCGCGTCGATCTGCTCCACGAGGGCTTCGACATCGCGTTGCGCGTGCGTTTCCCGCCGCTGGAGAACACCGACATGGTGATGAAGGTACTGGGCAACAGTACCCAGTGCCTGGTGGGGCGTCCGGACTTCCTCGAACGCATGGCCGGTGACAGCTCGCCCCTGGGCTTTGGGCAATTGCCCAGCCTGCACTGGGGCGGCATGCAGCGCGAGTACCAGTGGGAACTGTTCAACGACGAGGGTGAGCGCCTGCTCATCTCGCACAGGCCGCGCATGGTTACCGACGACCTGCCGGCCCTGCGCAACGCCGTCCTCGCGGGTGTCGGCATCGCCCATGTGCCGCGGGTAGCGGTGCGCGAGGACCTGTCTGCCGGCAGGCTGGTTGAACTGCTGCCGGGCTGGTCGCCCAAGTGCGGCATCGTCCATGCGATCTTCCCTTCGCGCCGTGGCCTGTTGCCCTCGGTGCGCACGCTGATCGACTTCCTGGCCGAGGAATTCAGCAACAGCGATATGGCCTGAAGCGCCGCGTCGGTGGACAGCGTTGCGTATTGCGCACCGCTGTGTTGCCGTCCCGACCGATTCTGCCCGGAAGGTTGCCGGCATAGTCTGGGGGCACTGTTTCCCGTTCAAGGATTGGTCATGAACTCCGCTTCGACTTCCCACCCGGCTGACCATGCACAGCCGACCCTCTCCTCGGCGATGGTCGCGCTGCTCGCGTTCTGCTGTGGCGCCGTGGTCGCCAACCTCTACTACGCGCAACCCATCGTCGAGCTGATCGCCCCGGCCATCGGCCTCTCCACCCAGCACGCCAGCCTGATCGTCTCGCTGACCCAGTTCGGCTACGCCATCGGCCTGCTGTTCCTGGTGCCGCTGGCGGACCTGTTGGAGAACCGCAAGCTGGTGATCGGTTTCACCCTGGCGGTGGCGCTGTGCCTGGCCGGCGCCGGGTTGGCGAGTGCGCCGTCGGTGCTGCTGGCCTGCGCCCTGCTGATCGGCCTGACCTCCGTGGCGGTGCAGATTCTCGTACCGTTGGCCGCGCATCTGGCGCCGGAGGAGGCCCGTGGCCGGGTGGTGGGCAACATCATGGGCGGCCTGCTGCTGGGTATCCTGCTGTCGCGGCCGGTGTCGAGCCTGGTGGCGGAGGTCTTCGGCTGGCGCGGGGTGTTCCTTGCCGCGTCGCTGCTGATGCTGCTGATCGCCCTGGTGATGGCGATAGCGCTGCCGCGCCGCTTGCCGGCGCACAGCGCCACCTATCCGCAACTGATCGGCTCGGTGTTCTCGCTGGCCCGGCGCTACGCCGTGCTGCGCGAACGCGCGCTCTATCAGGGGCTGCTGTTCGCTGCATTCAGCGCGTTCTGGACCATCGCGCCCATCGAACTGATCCGCCACCACGGCTTCAGCCAGACCCAGGTCGCGCTGTTTGCCCTGGTCGGTGCCGTGGGCGCCGTGGCTGCGCCCATCGCCGGGCGGCTGGCGGATGCCGGCCACACGTTCAAGGGCACCCTGGTGGCCTTGCTGCTGGCGCCATTGGCCTTGTTGCTCGGGGCGCTGCCCGGTGCCGGATGCCTCTGGCTGGTGGTCTGTGCTGTGCTGCTGGATTTCGCCGTGCAGTTGAACATGGTGCTCGGCCAGCGCGAGGTGTACGCACTCGACCCGCATAGCCGCGCACGCCTGAATGCGGTGTACATGACCAGCATCTTCGTCGGTGGCGCGCTCGGTTCGCTGGTCGCCAGCCCGCTGTACGAAACCATCAGCTGGACGCCGTTCGCCATTGGCGTGGCAGTCGTTCCGGCCGTCGCCACCTTGCTCTTCCTGCTCCGCGGCGAGCGCCACGCCTGAGAGCACAGGCGTGCAAGGCGAAGGCGGGGGCGATTGGGTAAACTCCGGGATTTCCCGTTTCCGGAGTCCCGCCATGGACAAACTGCAGGCCCTGTCGATGTTCGTCGAGACCGTCCGTTGCGGCGGCTACTCGGCGGCGGCCCGCAAGCTGGGCGTGGCGACATCCTCAGTGACTCGCCAGGTGGCGGCGCTGGAAGCGGAACTGGGTGCCGCGCTGCTCAATCGCACCACCCGTCACAGCAGCCCGACCCTTGCCGGGCAGGCCTATTACGACAAGGCCGTGGCGATCATCGAGGCGCTGGTGGAGGCCGACGGCCTGGTCAGTGACCGCGGCCGCGAGGCGAAAGGGCGACTGCGGGTCAGCGTACCGGTGGAGTTCGGCCGGCGTGTCATTGCCCCACACCTGGGGCGCCTGCTGGCGCAGTACCCGGAACTGGAGATCAGCCTGTCGCTGAACGACCAGCTCGTCGATCTCCCCAAACAGCAGATCGACCTGTCCGTGCGCCTGGGAGCGACGCTGATCAGCGACGACATCATCAGCCGGCCCATCGGCCGGTTCGATCGCTGGCTGGTGGCGAGCCCCGACTACCTGCGCGGCGCGGGCATGCCCCGGCATCCGCTGGAACTCATGGAGCATTCGTGCCTGCGCTTCGACTACGGCGGCCCGCACGCGACCTGGTCCTGCAGTGACGGCCGGGAAACCTGGGCACTGAATGTGCAGGGGCGGTTGCAGAGCAACAATGCTGACGTTCTCCGGGAAGCCGCCCTGGCCGGCGGCGGTATCGCATTGCTATCCGACTGGCTGGTCGCCGAGGACGTGCGCAGTGGCCGGCTGACGCGGCTGCTGACGGACTACAAAACCTACCCCGGCAGCACGGTGAGCAGCATCAACGCGCTCTACCCGCCGAGCCTGCGCGACTCCAGCCGCATCCGCGTGTTCGTTGCGTTCCTCGAGGAGATCCTCGCGGCTCAGTGAGCGTCCGCACTGGGCTGCGTGGGCGGGGCGATCTTGCGCATCAGCGGCACCAGCAGCAGCGTCACCGCAAAACAAGCGCCCACCAGCAGGAAGGCATCGGCGAAGGTCAGTGTCTGCGCCTCGCGCCAAGTCAGGTCCCACAGGTGTTTCAGCGCCTGTTGCGAGGGTTCGCCATTGAGGTCCATGGACGGTGCCAGCCACTGGTTGAGCGCCTCGTTGCTGCTGTTCAGGTGCTCCGCCAGGCGCAGGAAGTGCAGGTTGGCGCGGTCGTTGAGCACCGTGGCGCAGGCAGCGATGCCGATGGCGCCACCGAGGTTGCGCATCAGGTTGAACAGCCCGGAAGCGAGCTTCAGGCGTTCCGGGGGCAGCGAACCGAGCGCCAGTGTCACCGTGGGCGCCACGCAGAACTGCTGGGCCATACCGCGCAGGGCCTGCGGGAACATCAGCTGCGCCGCGCCCCAGTCGTGGGTCAGCGGGGCGAATTCGTACATCGATAGCGTGAACATCACCATCCCCAGCAGCAGGATCCAGCGCAGGTCGACGCGCCGCGCAAGGGCGGCGTAGAGCGGGATGCTCATGATCTGGAAGATCCCGGTGGAGAAGATCGCCAGGCCGATGTCCAGCGCGCCGTAGCCGCGCACACGGCCGAGGAACAGCGGCGTGAGGTAGATGGTGGCGAAGATGCCGATGCCAGTGACGAAGCTGAACAGGCAGCCGAGGGCGAAGTTGCGTTCCTTCAGGGCGCGCAGGTCGACGATGGGGTGCGCTGCGGTCAGGCTGCGGTAGATGAAGGCGATGCCGCACAGTGCGGAGATCCAGGCGGTGGCGCGGATGGTGTCGTCGCTGAACCAGTTCCAGCGCGGACCTTCCTCCATGGTGTATTCCAGGCAGCCGAGGAACAGCGCCATCAGCAGGATCGCCGGGTAGTCGGCGCCCTTGAGCAGCGACAGGTCGGGCTTGTCGATGCGCACCATGATCGGCACCACGATGGCGACGAACAACCCTGGCACCAGATTGATGTAGAACAGCCAGGGCCAGGAGGAAATATCAGTGATCCAGCCGCCGACCACCGGGCCGAGGGTCGGCGCGAGGGAGGCGATGGCGCCGATGGTGGCAGCGACAATCACCCGCTGCTTGCCGTCGAAGTAAAGGAAACCGGTGGTGAACACCATGGGGATCATCGAGCCACCGAGGAAGCCCTGCAGTGCGCGGAAGGCGATCATGCTCTGGATATTCCAGGCCATGGCGCAGAGCAGGCTGGTGAGGGTGAAGCCCAGCGCCGACGCGGCGAACAGCCAGCGTGTGGACAGCACCTTGGACAGCCAGCCGGAGAGCGGGATGACGATGATCTCGGCGATCAGGTAGCTGGTCTGCACCCAGGCCAGTTCATCGGCGCCGGCCGATAGTCCGCCACCGATGTCGCGCAGCGAAGCGGAGACGATCTGGATGTCCAGCAGGGCGATGAACATGCCCAGGCACATGCAGGCGAAGGAGATCACCTTGCGCCCGGTGGAAAGACTTTCCACCGGCACCACCTCGTTGCTCCAGAGGCTCACGGCCGGTTGCTCTGGGCGACGCGCTGGTCGGCATCGCCATGGTCATGGGCACGGGTATCCACTTCCACCAGCACGGAAAGGCCGGGGCGCAGGTTGCCGAGGCGACCGTCGGCGTCGTCCAGGTGCACGCGTACCGGCACGCGCTGGACGATCTTGGTGAAGTTGCCGGTGGCGTTCTCCGGCGGCAGGATGCTGAACTGCGCGCCAGTGGCCGGAGCGAGACTGTCCAGGTGGCCATGGAAGACCTTGCCGGGAAGGATGTCGGCCTCGATGGCCACCGCCTGGCCAGGCTGCATGCGGGCCAGTTGGTCCTCCTTGAAATTGGCATCCACCCACAGGCCCTGCGCGGGGACGACGGCCAGCAGTTGCGTACCGGCGGCGACATAGCTGCCGACCCGTGCGCGGCGGTTGCCGATGTAGCCGTCCACCGGGGCGCGCAGCTCGGTGTAGCTCAGGTTCAGGCGTGCCAGGTCGCGGGCGGCGATGGCTTGCTCCAGGGCGGCCTGGGCCTGCTGCCGCTGGCTCTGGATCACGTCGAGCTGACGGCGTGCGGCGAGCAGGCTGGCGCGAGCCTTGTCGCTGTTGGCGCGGGCGGATTTGAAGCTGGCGTCGGCGCGTTGCGCGGCTTCCACCGACACGGCATTGGTGCGCACCAGGGTGGCGTAGCGGTGCTGGTCGTCGCGGGTGCGCACTTCCTCGGCAGCGGCCGCGTCGATCTCCGCCTGGCTCTGGCGGATCAGCGCGTCCTGCAGCGAGGCCCGGGCATCGACATTGGTCAGCGCCGCTTCCTCGGCATGCACGGCGCCGTCCGCCTTGGCCAGCGCGGCGCGGTAATCGCGATCATCGATGCGCGCCAGCAGATCGCCGGCATGCACCAACTGGTTGTCGCTCACCTTCAGCTCGGCGATGTAGCCGGCGACGCGTGGGCTGATCACCGTTACGTCGCCGCCGACATAGGCATCGTCGGTTTTTTCCAGGAAGCGACCGTCGAGCCACCAGTGTCCGGCGTACGCGCCCGCGCCGAGGATGGCAGCCGCTGCGACAGCGAGCTTGAGGGCCTTGCGCGACTTCGGTCTTGCCGTGTCGACGGCCGGCGTGGCGGGAATTGTGACGGGCTGGTTCATGGCGGCCTCGCTCAGGCGTGATCGGCTTGTGGGATGTGGGCAGGGACGAGTTGGTCGCCGTCGCGGCGATGGATCTGGTGCTGCGGGCCGATGGCTTCGCCGCTGTCGGCGTCCACCAGGGCGATACGCACTGGCCGGCCCGTGCGGGTGTCCACCAGTTCGGCGGCGCTGGCCTTGCCGGCGTGGCGCTTGCCCCACTGCAACAGGGTGAGCAGCACCGGGCGCAGGTCGCGGCCACGATCGGTGAGCAGGTATTCGAAGCGCGGCGGATGGTCGTTGTACTGGCGGCGCTGCAGCAGGCCGCTGTCCACCAGTGCGCGCAGCCGACGGGTGAGGACGTTGCTGGCGATGCCCAATCGTGCGAGGAACTGGTCGAAGCGCGTGGAGCCGTAGAAGGCTTCGCGAAGGATCAGCACGTTCCAGCTGTCACCGATCAGGTCCAGCGCCTGGGCCACGGGGCAGGGGAGGTTTTCGAAGCTGGATCTGCGCATGTCGGCCTCTCTTTACATGAATATCGTCATCTAATCGGGCCGCCTTGCTACGGGCCTGGCAGGGCGTCAGGCCAAAGGCGGCTAGAAAGATTATGGTTGTAATCTAATGGGGTCGCTTGCTTTGCGCAAGTGACTTATCGACGGGAAAGGGGCGCGGGGATGAGCGGTACGCCGAGGAGATATCACCGCTGCGGAAAGAGTTGCCCAATTCTGCGGAAGTTGCCCGGAGAAATCTTGGGAAGTTGCCCTGAAACCATCTTTGGAAGAGTTTGAAATTGGCCAGGAGAATTATCCGGGAATGGCCTGGAACACTTGTTCCATAACTTTCCTGCAGGCAAAAAAAAGGCCGCCTGGGGAGGCGGCCAAACCAAAGGATGATGAAGTGGAGCAATCCTCCGGACGCTCTGGAGCGGGCATCCGGGACTCATGTTCTTCATCGGGGCGCAAGCTTAATAGCGATAGCGACAAATGCTTAATCATTCGTCTCGATATCGACTATCGACAAGGCTGGTTGGAGGGCGAGGCGGCGGATTGTTATCTCTTCGCTCGCTCTGCCTATGGCGGGGAAACATAAGAAAGTTATTCAGGATTCAATCGATACGCCTGCCAAGACAAGTCCAACAAAGGGGTAGAAGATGTCTGCTTTCCGTCTTTCCATGCTGGGGGCGATCGTCGCCGGCATTCCGTTCCAGCTGGCGCATGCCGCCGCCGTTGCCGATCAGTCCGAAGCCACCGGCTTCATCGAAGGCAGCACCGCCTCGCTGCTGATGCGCAACTACTACTACAACAGCGACCGCAAGTCCGGAGACCGGGACCGCAAGGACTGGACCCAGGGCTTCACGCTGAACTACAGCTCGGGATTCACCCAGGGTACCGTCGGTTTCGGCGTGGAAGCCTTCGGCAACTGGGGTATCCGCCTGGATGGCGGCGCCGGCACCTCCGGCACCGGCAACCTGCCAGTGCGTGACGATGATTCGCCGGAAGGCGAATACGGCCGTGCCGGGGGCGCCGTGAAGCTGCGCGTGTCCAAGACCGAGTTGCGCTGGGGCGACCTGCAGCCCACCGCGCCGGTATTCGCCGCCGGCGGCACGCGCCTGTTCCCGCAGACCGCTACCGGTTTCAACGTGCTCAGTAGCGAGATCGAGGGGCTGGACCTGGACGGCGGCCACTTCACCGGCGGCAATGGCCCGGTGACCACCAACGGCGACCATGGCATCTGGGCCTCCTATGCCAACGTCGAGGCCAGCAGCATCGACTACGTGGGCGGCAAGTACGCGGTCAACGACGCGCTGAATTTCTCGCTCTACGCCTCCAAGCTGGAGGATGTGTGGCGTCAGTACTACGGTAACGCCAACTACACGCTGCCGCTGACGGACGATCAGTCGCTGAACTTCGATTTCAACATCTACCGCACCAACGACGACGGTAGCGCCAAGGCCGGCGAGATCAGCAACACCACCTGGTCAGCCGCCGCCGCATATACATTCCTTACCGCACACACCCTGACGCTGGCTTACCAGAAGGTCCACGGCGACACGCCGTTCGACTACGTGGCCTTTGGGGTCAACGGCCCGGGCGACACCGGTGACTCGATCTTCCTCGCCAACTCCATCCAGTACTCGGACTTCAACGGTCCGGAGGAGAAGTCCTGGCAGCTGCGCTATGACCTGGCGATGGCCACCTACGGCATTCCCGGCCTGAGCTTCATGGCCCGTTACGTCAACGGCCACGGTATCGACGGCACGAAAATGGCTGCCGATAGCCAGTACCGCGGTTATGGCTACGGCGAGGATGGCAAGCACCACGAGACCAACCTGGAAGCCAGGTACGTGGTGCAGTCCGGGCCGGCGAAGGACCTGTCCCTGCGCCTGCGCGAGGCGATCCACCGTGGTAATGCCGACCAGGTGGAAGGCGACGTCAATGAGTTCCGCCTGATCGTCGACTACCCGCTGTCGATCCTGTAACGCCAGTGCGCACCTTGGAGGACACCGCGGAACATCCGTAGGGCCGCATAACGCGCCAGCGTTATCCGCCGTTAGTTGGCTGGCGGCGGATAACCTGTTCCAGGTTATGTGCCCTTCGAGTGCGGCCCACTGCAAGGCTGTGGTGCTGAAGTGAGCGGGCGGGGCGCTACAATCGGCGCTCCGTTCCCGTCCCGCGAGAAGAGTCGATGTCCGAAGAAGAGCGCCGCATGCAACTGATCGATGGCCTGGTGGGCAAGCTGCAATTGCTGATCGACCGGCCGGGTGTGCCGCCGCAGGGCATCGCGCTGATCAGCCATCCGCAGCCTTTGCTCGGTGGCAGCCCGAGGCACCGTGTGCCGCTGACCCTTTCGCGCAAGCTCTGCGGCGCCGGCTGGCTGACCGTGCGGCCGAGCTTCCGTGGCGTGGATGGCAGTGAAGGCGAGTACGCCGAAGGCATCGGCGAGGCGCAGGACATGCTGGCGGTGATCGCGCACCTGCGTGGCGAATACCCCGGCCTGCCGTTGGCGCTGGTGGGCTTTTCCTTCGGTGCCTATGTGTTCGCCCGCGTTGCCAGCGAACTGTCACCGCCTGCGCAGGCCATCGCGCTGATGGGCTTGCCGGTGGGAACGGTCCCCGGCGGCCGCGACTACGAAGCACAGGCGCTGCCGGCCGACTGCCTGCTGCTGCACGGCGAGGCGGACGAAATGGCGCCGCTGGCCAACCTGCTGGACTGGGCGCGGCCGCAGCAGCGCGAAGTGGTGCTCTATACCGGCGCCGACCATTTCTTCAAGGGCTGCCTGGAGCGCGCTGTGGAGCGGGTACTGGAGCACCTGACCCGAGCCATCAGCTGAGTGCGGACCGCCCCAGTTCACGCAGATACGACCACGGGTAGATCCCGCGGTCATGGCCGTCGTCGAACACCAATTGCACGCCGTAGCCCTGCAGGTTCAGCTGTTGCAGGACAACGCCGGCCTTCACCAGCTCGATGCGACCTTGCAGCCGCGCGGCCCGGCATTGCGAACAGGGGCAGGCGCCGCGCAGGCGGGTGAAGGCAATGCACTGCTCGACGCCGTCGTCCCAGCGGATGCGCAGTTCGCCGTCTGCGCTGGAGCGATGCAGCGCGACCGGCGTGTTCATGTGTTCTGTCCCAGTTGAGCGAGGGCGATGCGCACGGCCTTGCGGACTTCCGGATCGCCGTCCTGCTCGGCGTTGCGCAGTGCCTCGATCGCATCGCCGCTGCCCAGTTCGCCCAGGGCCAGCGCGGCTTCCTTGCGCAGGTTGCTGATGCCGTGGCCGAGCACGACCTTCAACCCTTCCAGCGCCGGCAGGTAGCGCAGCTTGCCCAGCGAACGGGCAGCGCGCAGGCGAACCTGCCAGAAGTCGTCTTCGAGTGCCTGCACCAGCGCTTCGCCGGCTTCGGGCAGGGCGAGTTTGCCGAGGGTGCCGGCGGCTTCCTCGCGCACTTGCCACGCCGGATCGGCCAGGGCGGCCTGCAAGGCCGGCAGCACGCTGGCGTCGATGGCCAGGCCAAGGGCGCCGGCGGCGGCGCGGCGGACCTCGGCGTCCGGGTCGTCGCGGGTCAGCCGGGCCAGGTGCGGCAGGGCGTCGGTGCGTTTGAGCCAGCCGAGGATGCCCACGGCTTCGCGGCGCACGCCGGCATCGCAGTCCTGCAGCGCGGCGCGTGCCGGTTCTGCAGCCGCTTCCAGGCGCAGCTCGCGCAAGGCGCGCAGGGCGCTGCGGCGGACGAAGATTTCGCTGTGCGCTGCCCAGGGCAGCAGGCGTACGCCGGCCTCGGCGGTCTTCAGCTCGCTGAGGCTCTGGGCGGCGGCTTCGCGCACGTCCTCGGCGCGGTCGGCAAGGGCCTGGCAGAGCGCGTCCACCACGTCGGGCTCTTCCCAGGCTTCCAGCAGGCGCGCGGCTTCGGCACGCACGTTGGCGGCGGCGTCATGGGTCAGCGCATGGGCGAGCCAGGGGAGGCCGTCAGGGTCTTCAAGGTCGGCCAGTTCGATCAGGGCAATGCGGCGCACGCCGGCGTCGGCATCCTGGAGACGCGGTTGCAGGTCGAGGATGTCGGGATTATCGGTAGTCAGGCTGAAGTCGGTCATATGGCGAATCGCGGTATCCGTTGTGGAGTGGGCAGCCCCAGCGGCGTCAGGCGCGGCAGCTGGCGGCCGTCTTCGTGGCGCAGCAGTTCCAGGCAGTGACGCTTGAGGCGGGAGAATTCCGGGCTGGTGAGCAGGTCGGCGTGGCGTGGGCGCGGGAAGTCGAGGCGGATGTCTTCGAGGATGCGCCCGGGGCGCGGGGTCATCACCAGGATGCGGTCGGCGAGGAACAGCGCCTCGTCGATGTCGTGGGTGATGAACAGCACGCTGGTGCGCAGGCGCGTCCAGATGTCCAGCAGCAGTTCCTGCATCATCATCCGCGTCTGCGCGTCGAGGGCGCCGAAGGGTTCGTCCATCAGCAGCAGGCGTGGCTGGTTGATCAGCACGCGGGCGATTTCCACGCGTTGCTGCATGCCGCCGGAGAGCTGCGACGGCCAGCGATTGGCGAAGCCGTTCAGACCGACCAGCTGGAGCATCTCGTCGGCCTGGCGATGGCGTTCCGCACGGGGCACGCCGCGCATCTTCAGGCCGAAGGCGACGTTGTCGCGCACGCGCCGCCAGGGCAGCAGGGTGTGGTGCTGGAACACCATGCCGCGCTCGGGCGAGGGGCCGGCGACAGGACCAGCGTCCACTTCCAGTTTGCCGGCGCTGGGCGCCAGGTGGCCGGCAAGGGCACCGAGCAGGGTGGACTTGCCGCAGCCGGACGGGCCGAGTACGCAGACGAATTCGCCGGGTTCGATGGAGAAGCTCAGGGAGTGCACGGCCTCGAAGGCGTCGCGGCCGCTGCCGAGGTGGATCGACAGGCCGTCGACGCGCACGCGCCCCGGTGCGCTGGCGGGCAGGGTCATGGCTTGCCTCCGGCCTGGCGCTGCCAGGGTGTGACGAGGCTGCCGAGCTGGCGCACCAGCAGGCTGGTGGCCATGCCGAGCACGCCGATCAGCAGCATGCCGACGACGATGTCGGGGTAGTTCTGCAAGGTGTAGGACTCCCAGGTGTAGTAGCCGATGCCCCATTGGCCGGAGATCATTTCGGCGGTCACCAGGCAGAACCACGAGGTGCCCATGCCGATGGCAAGACCGGTGACGATGCTCGGCGCGGCACCCGGCAGCACCACCTCGCGCAGCAGCGCCAGGCGTCCGGCACCGAGGCTGCGGGCGGAGGCGAGCAGGCGCGGGTCCACCGCTTCCACGCCGTGGATGGTGTTGAGCAGGATGGGGAACAGTGCGCCGGTGAAGGTGATGAAGATCATCGACAGCTCGGAGCTGGGGAACATCAGGATCGCCAGCGGAATCCACGCCACCGCGGGGATCGGCCGCAGCATTTCCAGCGGCGGCAGCAGGCTGTCGCGCGCCCAGCGGCCACGGCCGATGAGCAACCCCAGGGCGATGCCGGCGAAAGCCGCCAGCAGGTAGCCGGCGAGTACCCGCAGCAGGCTGCTGCCCAGGTGGCGGCCGAGCTTGCTCGATTGCGCCAGGTTCCAGGCCGCTTCCAGCACATCACGCGGGCCGGGCACGTTGGCGAAGGTGACCACGCCGAGGTTCACGTGGCGCGCGCTGAGCACCTGCCACAGCGCCAGGCAGACCAGCAGCGAGGCCAGGCGCAGGCTCCAGCGGGTGAGGGTGGTGGTGTTCATCATCGTTCTCCGTCGAGCCCCGGTGCGCGCGGCACCGGGGCTGCACCTCAGCGGCTGGCGACCGCCTGCTGGCTGGCAGCGGCGAAGTCGGCGACCTCCCCGCCGTGTTGGCGGGCGAAGGCGTCGGCCTGTTCGCGCAGCAGGAAGGCGTCCAGCGCGCCGTCCTTGCCACGCACGAACCAGGCCTGGCTGGCCAGCAGCTTGATGCCGCTGTCGCTGGCCTGGGCGTAGACGGCGCGGATGTCCTTGCCTTGCTGCTTCAGCTCGGCGAGTTGCCCCAGCGCTTCACTGGCGGTCGCGTAGCTGCGCACCTTCGGTTCGCCGCGCACCCAGATCTGCGCGACCTTGCGCGTATCGCTGATCGGCTTGTCGGTCAGAACGTCGTTACCCAGCAACGGCTGCTGCGCGTAGTTCTTCAGCGCGGCGTCGTAGTCGGCGCCGGAGGCCTTGAAGGCGGCGCGGATGTAGCGGTCGTCGACGAACTGCTCGACGTTCAGGCCGCGGTCGGCCTTCTTCAGCAGCTTCAGGGTGTCGATGGCGGTGGTGACGGCCTGGCGGTATTCGGGCTTCCAGGTCAGGTCGCGGGTCTGCAGGCCGAGCGGGCCGTGGAACAGGTAGTTCACTTCGGCGGGAATGCCGGCGACCTTCTCGATCAGTTCGCTGTATTTCTCCGGGTCTTTCGCCAGCAGTTGGTTGGCTTCATAGGTGGCGCGCAGGTAGGCCTCGACGATTTCCGGGTACCGCTGCGCGTAGTCGGCTTCCACCAGCGCACCGTGGAAGGTCGGCGCCTTGGCCTGGGAGCCGTCGTAGATCTTGCGGGCGATGCCACGGCTCTCGAACAACTCGGCGAAGGGCACGAAGTCGGCATGGGCGGCGATCTTGTTGGCCTGTAGCGCGGAGCCGGCGACTTCTGGCGGTTGCGCGATGATGGTGACGTCCTTCTCCGGGTCCCAGCCCTGCGCGGCGATGGCGCGCAGCAGCAGGCCGTGGGCGGTGGAGGCGAAGGGCACGGAGATGGTCTGGCCCTTGAGTTCGGCCAGCGACTGCACCTTGGACGAGGCGGGCACGACGATGCCGTTGCCGCTGCCCTCGATGCTCCCCGAGAGCACGCTGATGAACAGGCTGCGCTTTCCGGCCGCCTCGTGGGCGACGCCGTTGAGCGAGCCGGGGAAGTCGGCCATGGCGCCGAAGTCGAGCTTGCCGGCGAGCATCTCGTTGGTCAGCGGCGCGCCGCTGGTGAAGTTCTTCCACTGCACGTCGTACTGCGCGTCCTTGTACTTGCCGTCGTGCGGCAGGTACTTGTCGAGCAGGCCGAGTTCGCGGATCAACAGGCCGCCGGCGGCGCAGTTGATGGTGGTGTCCTGGGTGCCGATGGCGACGCGGATGGTCTCGCCGTGGGCGGTGATACTGGCAATGGCGAGCGCGAGGCCGGCCAGGGTAGTGCGCAAGGTCATGGGTGTTCCCCTCGAATCATGAGTGTTGGAATCGTCTCCGCCGCAGGCCTTGCGGTGGGAAACGAGGGGCGGTGCATCAGGCGTCCGGCGGTGGGGCCGGATGGCGTTTCTTATGGCTTTTGTGTAGGAGCGAGCTTGCTCGCGAACAGCCCCGCTGCAGGAGTTGGTTCGCGAGCAAGCTCGCTCCTACAGGGGAACTTCGTTGCGGGAGCTCAACGCAGGAGGTACGGAATCTCCACGCGCACCGCACCGGTCGGGCAGTCCTTCTCGCAGGGCATGCAGTACCAGCATTCGTCGAAGGCCATGTAGGCCTTCTGGGTGGCGGGGTTGATCGCCAGCAGGTCCATCGGGCAGACCTCGACGCAGACGGTGCAGCCCTTGTCGGCGATGCACTTGTCCTCGTCCACCGTCACCGGGGCGCTGGAGCGGAAGAAGATTTCCTGGGGCTGGTAGGCCATGGCACGCGGTCCTCATCGTGTTGCTTGCCGGCCGTCGTGGCGGCGGGCTGGTTATTCGGTCGAAGGTTCGGCGCGGGGCTCGGGACCCGCTCCCCAGCCCTCCCCCTGAAGGGAGAGGGGGCTTGATCATGCCGGCGGTTAGCGCTGAGCCCGCCGGGCTGCTCTTTTTCCGTTTGGTGTGGCGCAGGCTCCTGTGCGCGCAGGCTGAATCCCCAGTTGCCGCTCGCGCCGGACAGCTTCCTCTACCGCTTGCGGGAGAGGGCGGGGGGAGAGGGGCTCTGCGAGCAGCCGAAACCCCTCAAGCCGCCTCGCTCTTCACCCGTAGTTTCTCGTAAGCCTGCTGCTCGTCCTCATCGAGCGCGATCACATAGCGCTCGATGGGCTTCTTGAAGCTGGTCATCTCGCCGTCGTCGCCCTTCTTCAGGTGCGCATGGCAGAACCAGTCGGCGTCGTTGCGCAGCGGGTAGTCGACGCGGTGGTGGTACAGGCCCCAGCGGCTCTCGGTACGGAACAGCGAGGCGCGGGCGGCCATCTCGGCGCAGTCGCGGATCACGCTGACTTCCATGGCGCGCATCAGCTCGTGGGGGTTGTTGGCCTTGAGCTGGTCGAGGTCGCGGGCGATCTCGGCGAAGCGCTGCAGGCCGATCTCCATCTTCCTGGTCACCTTGGGCGGCTGCAGGTAGTCGTTGACCATGCGCCGCAGCTTGTACTCCACCTGTGCTGGCGGCAGGCCGTGCTCGCGCTTCAAAGGGGCGAAGACGCGTTCACGCTCGCGCTCCACCTGGGCGCTATCGACCTCGCTGAACTCGCGGTCGGCCACGTATTGCGCGGCATTGGCCCCGGCGAACCAGCCGTAGGTGAAGGCGCCGAGCATGTAGTTGTGCGGCACGGCAGCCATGTCGCCGGCCGAGTACAGGCCCTTGACGCTGGTCTCGGCCTTCTCGTTGACCCATACGCCCGAGGCCGAATGGCCGGAGCAGAAACCGATCTCGGAGATATGCATCTCCACCATCTGCTGGCGGTAGTCGGTGCCACGGTTGGCGTGGAACTGGCCGCGGCTGGGGCGTTCGTTGCTGTGGAGGATTTCCTCGATGGCCTGGATGGTTTCCTCGGCCAGGTGGTCGAGCTTGAGGAATACCGGGCCGTTGCCGCCTTCGAGCTCCTGGTGGAACTCCCACATCATCTGGCCGCTCCAGTAGTCGCACTCGATGAAGCGCTCGCCCTTGCTGTTGGCCGTATAGCCACCCAGCGGGCCGGTGACGTAGGCGCAGGCCGGGCCGTTGTAGTCCTTGATCAGCGGGTTGATCTGGAAGCACTCCAGGTTCGAGAGCTCCGCGCCCGCGTGATAGGCCATGGCGTAGCCGTCGCCGGCATTGGTGGGGTTCTCGTAGGTGCCCATCAGGTAGCCGGACGAGGGCAGGCCCAGGCGGCCGGCGGCGCCGCAGGCGAGGACCACGGCCTTGGCGCGGATCACCTGGAACTGCGCGGTACGGCAGTCGAAGCCGAGCAGGCCGTTGACCGCGCCTTCTTCGTCGGTGAGCAGGCGGGTCACCACCAGGCGGTTGGTGATCTCGATGCGGGCGCGCTTGAGCTGGCGGTACAGCACCTTCTTGATGTCGTGGCCCTCGGGCATGGGCAGCACGTAGGCGCCCATGTGGTGGACCTTCTTCACCGCGTAGTCGCCGACCTCGTCCTTCTCGAACTTCACGCCCCAGCGGTCCAGTTGCTGCAGGGTCTCGAAGCTGTGGGTGGCATAGGCGTAGACCGCCGCCTGGTTGACGATGCCATCGTTGGCGACGGTGATTTCCTTGGTGTACTGCTCAGGCGTGGCGTGGCCGGGAATGATGGCGTTGTTCAGCCCGTCCATGCCCATGCTGATGGCGCCGCTGCGCTTGACGTTGGCCTTGTCCACCAGCAGCACGCGCAGCTCGCGGTTGGCTTCCTTGGCCTTGATCGCCGCCATGGGGCCGGCGGTGCCGCCGCCGATCACCACGATGTCGTAGGCGAGTTCCTTGTCCTCGGGGATCTGGGAGAGATCGAACTGGGTCATTGGTGCTGTCCCTTGTGGCGGTCGATGCGCAGGCGGTACTGGAAGGCGTCGCCGCGGTAGTAAAGGTGTTCGTAGTCCAGCGGTGCGCCATCGGCGGTGTGGGTCAGGCGTTCGATGCGCATCACCGGCGAGCCTTCTTCCACCTCCAGCGCGCGGGCCAGTTCGGCATCGGCGAGGATGGCGTCGATGGCGAGGTCGGCATGGCCCAGGGGCAGGGCGCAGTCGTTTTCCAGGATCAGGAAGATGTCGCGGCTGACCAGGTCGGCCTTTTCCAGCCGCTTGCCAACGGCCTCCGGCAGCCAGGTGATTTCCAGCGACACCAGCTCGCGGTTGACCAGGCGGGCACGCTTGATCTGCACCACGTTCTCGCCCTCGGCGACTTGCAGACGGGCGGCAACCTGGGCGTTGGCGGGCACGGTCTTGAAGCTGCGCAGGCGGTTGATCACCTCGTAGCCGCGCTGGGTCATGGATTCGCCCAGGCCTTGCAGGGTGCTGACGTTCTGGAAGGCCTTGGGCTTGGCGACGAAGGTGCCCTTGCCGTGAATCTTGAAGATCAGCCCTTCCTTCTGCAGGTCGCCCAGCGCCTGGCGCACGGTAATCCGGCTGACCTCGAAGGCCTTGCCAAGCTCGGCCTCGGACGGCATGCGGCTGAGCGGCGGATAGGTGCCGTCGAGGATGCGCGTGCGGAGGATTTCCTTCAGCTGGCTGTACAGGGGAACGGGGGAGAGGGGGAGTAGTTCGGCCATAGTTCATAACTTGTTATGACGAGTTGCCGAAACTATAAAAGGAATAGCTGATTCAGGACAAGAAACGATTTCGCATAAGCATAGAAAGCGCCGTCAGCAGGGGCATCTCAGGTTATTTTGTAGGAGCGAGCTTGCTCGCGAACTGCCTGATGCCAGAGCGCCCGGGTAATCCGTTCGCGAGCAAGCTCGCTCCTACAGGGTCAAAAGCCCTTGCGCGAGATTTCCGCCCCATAGGGCGGACATAACCTCAGAACGGCCGGCTGCCAGACAGGCTGATGCGCTTCAAACGGCGCTTCTCGCTTGCCGGGAAGGCGTTGCGACCATGCAGCACGGCCTGGTTGTCCCACCAGACGATGTCGCCCACCGACCATTTGTGGCTGTAGATCAACTCGGGCTTCTGCAGGTGTTCGCGCAGCCGCTCGACCAGTGCGGCCCCTTGCACGGGATCGGCACCGGGGATTTCCACCTCGGTGTGCACGGAGAGGAACAGCACGCGCTTGCCGTTTTCCGGATGGGTGCGCACCAGTGGATGCTCGGTGCCCTGGATGGGCTCGATGTCCGGGGTGCGATAGCGCACGAAGGTGCCGTTGTAGCCGCCGCTCTTCAGGCGGATGAACGGGTTGTAGTTGATCAGGCGCAATGGGTCGATCTCGGCGCGGGTCGCCTCATCCAGTGTCTCGTAGGCGCGGGCGAGGTTGGTGAACTGGGTTTCTCCGCCGGCCCTGGGTACCTCCAGGGCGTAGAGGAAGGAGCCGGAGGAGGGCACCGGCGTCCATTGGTGGTCGACGTGGGCCGGCAGGGCGAAGTTGCCCAGTTCACCGTCCTCGGTGTTGGCCACCTTGACGATGTCCGGGGCCTTGCCGTCTGCACCGGAGGACAGCACGGGCACATCTGCCGGCGGCTGGAACACCGCGCCGAACAGCGTGGCGAAGCGCAGGTATTGCTGATCGTCCAGGTCCTGGTTCTTGAAGATCAGGATGTGGTGCTCGCGGTGGGCCTGCCTGATTGCCAGGATCTGTTCCGGGGTCAGCGGCTCGCGGGCGTCTAGACCACGCACTTCGGCGCCCAGCGGGGCATCGAGGGGGACGATGGCGAAGGGTTCGGGGGTGGGTTGTTGTACGGCGTTGGATTGGGTCATCTCGAGAATCCTGAGTTTGGGGCTTCCCTCACCCCAACCCTCTCCCGGAGGGAGAGGGGGCAGTCCGATGCAGCGGGTCATCCCGTTGCGCCGATCTACTCCCTCTCCCCCTGGGAGAGGGCGGGGGTGAGGGGCTTTGGGGAAAGGCTCAAACCTTCTTGATTGTCCGGCTGCGTTGCCCATCGATACCCACCGGCACTTCGCCGCTGAGCGTCACGCGGCGCACGATGCGCGGCTGGGTGCCGTAGTCGTCGACGGCATAGTGCTGGGTCGCGCGGTTGTCCCAGATGGCCACGTCGCCCGGCTGCCAGCGCCAGCGCACGGTGTTTTCCAGGCGGGTGACGTGGCTCTGCAGCACGGCGAACAGGTGCGCCGAGTCGTGCTGCGAGAGGCCCTTCAGGCGCTTGACGAAGTGCCCGAGCAGCAGCGTCTTCTCGCCGCTGATGGGATGCACGCGCACTACCGGGTGCTCGGTCTCGTAGACGGTGGAGGTGAACACCTTGCGGTATTCCTCCAGGCGCGCCGGGTCGACGTTCGGGCGCACGCTGGCATAGTCGTATTCGTTGCTGTGCACGGCCCAGAGCGAGTCGGCCAGCGCCTTCAGCTCCGGCGTCAGGTCGTCGTAGGCGGTGGCGGTATTGGCCCAGACGGTATCGCCGCCAGACTCCGGTGCCACCACGTTGCGCAGGATCGACGCCTTGGGATAAGCGTCGACGAAGGTCACGTCGGTGTGCCAGGAGTTGGCGCGGCGGCCCTGGGCGCCGTCCAGCTCCAGCAGGTAATGGGTGCCTTCCTGCACCGGCACGGTGGGGTGCGCCACCGGCTCGCCGAGCAGCTTGGCGAAGGCTTCCTGGCCCTGGTCGTCGAGCTGGGTCTGGCCACGGAAGAAGATCACCTTGTGCTGCACCAGCGCAGCCTGGATGGCCTCGATGGTGGCGGCGTCGAGATCGCCGGAAAGCGTCACGCCGCGAATTTCCGCGCCGATGCGGCCGGCTACCGGGTGGATGTCCAGGTGTACCAGGTCTTGCTGAATGGCTTGTGCTGCAGTGCTCATCTCATCGTCCTCTTGCTGTGGCAATAGCGCCGCGCCTGGGAGCGCGGCGGATGGGGATCAGAAGTCGTAACGGACCGACGCGCCCAGAGTCCGCGGCTGCCCCACCGAGGCGGTGTAGGAGCCGTTGATGCTGGCGAAGGCGGCCAGGTAGTAGTCCTTGTCGAAGGCGTTCTTCAGCCAGACCGAGGCGTCCAGCTGGCCGTCGCCGAGGTCCTTGCGCAGGCCGACGGAGAAGTTCGCCAGGCCGTAGCCGTCGATCTTCGAGAGGTCGGAGTTGTCCAGCGTGCCCTCGGCCTCGGAGCGGTAGGAGTAGCTGCCGGTCACGTACGGGCGGATGCCGTCGTCGAGGTTCCAGGCGTATTCGCCATTGAGGTTGGCGATCCATTTCGAGGCGCCGACCACGCGTTGCCCGGTGAGGTCGCAAGTGGCGGGCGCGCCGGGCTGGGTGGAGATTTCCGCCGGGCACGGTGCGTCCTTGAACGACAGGTAGGTGACGTCGTTGTAGGAACCGTTGAAGTTCAGCGTCAGGCCGCGAATGGGCAGTGCGGTGGCCTCGAATTCCAGGCCGCGCGAACGCACGCTGCCGGCGTTGGAGAGCACCGAGACCAGCTGGGTCGAACCCGGCGGCTGGTACAGCGTGGTCGCCTGGTAGCCATGGATGCCGGTCCAGAAGAGGTTGGTGTTGAGTTGCAGGCGGTTGTCGAACAGGGTGGTCTTGATCCCCAGTTCGGCGTCGTTGGCGCGCTCCGGGCCGACCAGCAGGGAGTCGGCGCCGGCCGTTGGCGCACTGGCCACGGCCAGGTTCACGCCCCCGGACTTCTCGCCGTGGGACAGCGAGGCATAACCGAGCAGGTCATCGGTGAACTGGTAGCTCAGGCTCAGCAGGGCCGAGGGCGCGAAGCTGTAGAGGCTGAGGTCGCCCGAGTCGTAAGCGCCCAACTGGTTGCGCCGAACCACAGCGCCGACGCCGGTTACCGGCGCGCCACCGACCGGGTCGAAGCGCTCGACCTTGGCGTCCTTCTCCTCGTAGGTGCCGCGCAGGCCGGCGGTGAAGTCCAGCTTGTCGGTGAGGTGCCAGGTGCCCTGGGCGAACAGCGCAAAGCTGTCGGTCTCGATCTTGCCGTTGGCCTTGGAGTAGGTGTTGTTCAGGGCGTTGAGGTTCGCCCCCAGCAGGTACGGGTCGGCCAGCGGGCCGTAGTCGGTGAAGGTCTTGTTGCCCAGGTTCTGGTTGAAGGCATAGGCGCCCAGCACGTAGTCGAAGAAGCCGCCGGTGGGCGAGGCCAGGCGGATTTCCTGGGAGAACTGGCGGTCGTGGACTTCCACGCCGGTGTTGTTGATCGCCGAGACGTTGAGCTGCTCGTCGTTGGCCGGGGTGAAGTGCCAGTAGCGATAGGCGCTGATGGAGGTCAGCTTGTAGCCGCCGTTGAGGTTCCAGTTGGCCTCCACCGAGCTGCCGCCCTGGTGCACGCTGACGTGCTGGCGGCTGTTGATGTTGACCTTGTGCCGGTCCGGATCGCGGATCGGCGAAGCGCCTACCGCGGCAGCGCGCTGCCAGAAGCGGTCGGCGGCGCCATAGACCACCATGCTGCCGTTGCTCGAATCCTCCTCGTTGTAGTCGTTGATCCAGCGCAGGTCGAAGTCCTCGTTGGGCTTGAACAGCAGTTGCCCGCGGATGCCCTGGCGCTCGCCGCCGTTCAGGTAGTTGTCGTCGTGGACGTTCTTGATGTAGCCGTCGTCGCGGGTGCGGTAGGCGGACACGCGCCCGGCCAGGGTGTCGGTCAGCGCGCCGGAGACGGTGCCCTTGCCCTGGAAGTAGCCGTCCTGGCCACCGGAGACCTCGACGCTGCGCTCGGGGCTGAAGGTCGGGGCGCGGGTGCTGATGTTCAGCACGCCGGCCGTGGTGTTCTTGCCGAACAGGGTGCCTTGCGGGCCGCGCAGCAGTTCCAACTGCTCGATGTCCAGCAGGTCGAACACCGCCATGCCTGGGCGGCCCAGGTAGACGTTGTCCAGGTAGACCCCCGCGCTGCCTTCCAGGCCGTCGCTGGCCGGGTTGTTGCCGATGCCGCGCACGGCGATGCTCGACTGCCGCGCGTGGATGAAGGCGACGTTCACACTGGGCAGGATCTGCTGCAGGTCCTGCACCTTGTAGACGCGCTGGGTTTCCAGGGTTTCGCCGCCGACCACGGTGATCGGCGTGGGCACCTTCTGCGAATCCTCCTCGCGGCGGCGGGCGGTGACTGTCACCTTGCCCAGGGTGGCATCGGCCTTGGCCGGCGCGGCGCTGACGGGCTTGCTGGTTTCGCCGGTGGTGCTGCCGTCCTCGGCTTCCTCGGCGAATGCCGGTAGCGCGCCGCCCAGGGCCAGCAGGACGATGGCGTAGCGCAGCCGGTGGAGTTTGAAGGGGAAGGGCAAATGTCTCGAAATCATGCTGTGTCCTTATCTGCCGGCGCCAATCGCGGGCAAAACGGGGCCGCGCCACGCAGCAGTGGCGAACGACGTTTTCGGTGGGGTTGAAGCGGCTTCTGCTGTCAGCGACAGCGGGACAGGCACATTCGCGAAGAAAGGAGGGGCAAGGCTGACATCGGGCGACTCCTGGTCTGAGCTATATTCTTAGTTCATAAAAGAATAGATGTTTGCTTTATTCTTCGTTGACGGAATAAGAGCTTGCATTTAAAACCAGCGCATAACGAGCGGCAAATGCCTTTGCCCACTATTTTCAATGCCGGAAATGCATCATGGATCTGCGCCAACTCCGCTACTTCATCGCCCTCAACGAACACCGCAGCTTCGTTCGCGCGGCCGACGCCATGGGCATTACCCAGCCGGCGTTCAGCCGCAGTATCCAGGGCCTGGAGCAGGAGCTGGGCTGCCGCCTGGTGGACCGAGGCAGCAAGGACCTGCGGCCGACTCCCGAAGGCCAGGTGGTGCTGCAGCACGCGCTGAGCCTGGTGCAGGGCGCGAACAACCTGAGCCATGCGGTCGCGAGGCTGAACAAGCTGGATTCGGGCGAGTTGCGCTTCGGCAGCGGGCCGGCGCCTGCACAGAAGCTGGTGTCCGACGCGGTGTCGCGCTTCGTCCAGCGCTACCCGCGCATCCACATCCAGTTCGGCGTGGACAACTGGGAGCGCCTGGCGCGCAGCCTGAGCCGCGAGGAGATCGAATTCTTCGTCGCCGACATCCGCCATTTCGAAGCCGACCCGAACTTCCAGACCCGCGCGCTGAAGCCGCGCAGCGGCCTGTTCTTCTGCCGCCAGGGGCATCCGCTGCTGGCCAAGGAAAGTCTCTCCACCAACGACATGTTTGCCTACCCGCTGGCTGCCACGCTGATCCCCCCCAGCGCGCGGAAGATGCTCGCCAACCTCAGCGGGAAGATCGACATCACCACCAATGTGCAGTGCGAGGACATGGCCTCGCTGGTGCGCATCGTCAGCCAGACCGACGCCATCGGCATCGCCGTGGAGGAGGCGCTGAGCGAGCCCATGGCGCGCGGCGAACTGGTGCGCCTGCACTTCCGCAACCTGCCCATCAATGTCGATATTCTCCAGGCCCGTTGCGGCATCGTCACCCGCAGCGGCGACCGCCTCTCGGCAGCGGCGCGGGCAATGATCGAATTGCTGGTGGACCTCGACGCAGGAGTGGAGAGCGCGGTGGCGTGAGGCGGTTTGTCATGGGAACAAAACGATCCGGTAGGGCCAGCAGCTAAGATAGGCTGACCGCACTGTCCATGGCTGCCTGCACTGAACCTCTCCTTCCGCCCCGCCCGGATCACCGATGTCCCCTACGTCCAGCGCGGCGAAGAGGCCTATATCCGTCAGTGGGAGCCCGCCCATGAGGCACGCTGGAGGGAAGGCTTCGACCGGCATCTGGCGCGCTGGCTCGAACACTTCGAGCATCTGACCATTGCCGAGCACGCCGGCGAAAGCGTGGGCTATAGCTTTTGGATGCCGGAAGATGGCAACGCGGAACTTTGCACCCTGGGCGTCAGCACGGCGTGGCGGGGCAGGGGTGTCGGTGCAGCGTTGTTGCAGCGCTACATCGAGGATGCCCGGCAGGAAGGCTACACGCGACTCAAACTCAGTGTGCGCCCCGACAACCCGGCGCGGCGCCTGTATGAGCGCGCCGGGTTCCAGCCACGGGGTAGCGACGCCCTGGGCTATCGGCAGTACGAATTGCTGATCGACTGAGGCGTCAGACCCACTCGGTGCTGCGCTTGCGCCGCACGCGCAGCATGGTCGGCAGGATCAGCCCGGCGAGCAGGCCGGCGCCGGCGATGCTGCCGCCGTAGGCCATGTAGCGCATCAGCACCTGCTTGTTCTCGTCGCCCAGTTGCGCCTGGGCATCGCGCAGTTGCGAGCGGGCTTCGTTCAGCTCGCTATCCAGCGCGGTGCGTGCGGCCTGAAGTTCGTCGATGAGCTTCTTGCGCGCATCCAGGGTTTCCTGCATGCCCTGGACACGGTTCTTCCAGCTGTCGTCGATGGTCTGCAATTGCGTGGTCAGCTCGGTGACCTTCTGCTCCAGCGCCGGCAGGCGTTCGGCCTGGCCGGGCTTTTCCTGTAGGTCCTTGCTGGCGATCCACACGCTGTTGCCGCTGTCGCTGCGCACCTGGCTGTAGTCGCCGGAGGTGCTGAGCAATTGGACCTTCTGCCCGGAGGTGAGGGTGCCAACGATGCGATAACCATCGGTGGGGCCGCTGCGCACATAGGTGCTCAGGCTGTCGTTCACCCAGCGCGCGTTGCTGGCGGGCTCCTCGGCCTGGGCCGGAGCACCGGCTGCCAGCAGGCCGGCAAACAGGCAGGCACCGAGGGCGCGGGTCTGGAGGGGAGAAACTCGTGCGGGGAAGCGACGCGATAGGGACATGGGCAATCTTCACATGACTTGGAACGAAACCCGCCTTGCGGGAGCGAAAACGCCGGCCGGGCAATTTATTCAGAACTGGCCGGGTGGCCAATGGCCAGGAAACCCACCCGGGGGGCCGACAGCACACAGACAGTCGTCGGATGCCGAGAGTTCACCGCTGGGAAAATGCACGGATGAGTGGTGGGAAAATGCCTGCACTGCCGGGGCAGTCCGTGCGCCGGATAACCGAATCGTCATCCTTGCCTCAGCTTCCCGTTAGCGGCGGCTTCGTAAGGTGGAGTCACTTTCAACCACCCATGAGGTGACTGCCATGCAACTCTCCCGCTTCTTCCTGACCGCCGCCCTGCTGGGCACTTCCTCCCTGGCGCTGGCCGACGGTGGCGGTGACATCACTTTCGCCCGCATGGAACAGGCCCGCCAGCAGGCCATGCAGGCTCGCGAGGGCGCCCCGTCGCCGATGCAGATCGCCGAAGCAAAGCAGTACACCTACGGGATGAACCTGGACATCGCCGAAGTCGTGGCGGTGACGCCAATGAGCACCGACTGCGGCGTGGTCCCGGTGCAACTGCGCTACAAGGATTCCTCCGGCGAGGAGCAGGCCATCGAGTACCGCACCGAGCGCGTCGCCTGCCGCGCTACCCGCTGATTCAGTCCGGCGAGGCGGGGAATTTCAGGAGGAAGCGCGTCGGCCCTTCCTCCGAACTCTGCGCGCTGGCGGCACCCAGGTGCAGCTCCATGATCGAGCGCACGATGGCCAGCCCCAGGCCCGTGCCGCCCTGCGCTCGCGAGCGGCCCTTGTCCACCCGGTAGAAGCGCTCGAACAGGTGCGGCAGGTGCTCGGCGGCAATGCCCGTTCCGGGGTTCTGCACCGCTAGCGTCACGGTTGCGCCATCGTCCCGCACTTGCACGCTGATGCATTCGCCCTCGGGCGTGTGGCGGATCGCGTTGGAGAGCAGGTTGGAAATGGCGCGCTGGATCATCAGGCGATCGCCCACGACCTGCCCATGCCCCTCGATGGCGATGCGCAACGACCTTTCCTCCGCGCTGAAATCGAACAGCTCGGCGACCTTCGCCGCTTCCTCCTCCAGCTGCACCGCCTCCTGCGGCAGCAGCGCGCGCGGGTGGCTGACCTGGGCGAGGAACAGCATGTCGCTGACGATCCGTCCGACCCGTTCCAGCTCTTCGGTACTGGCGGCCAGCACCGCTTCGTACTCGTCCTTTTCCCGCGGCCGCGACAGCGTCACCTGTGCCTTGCCCAGCAGGTTGCCGATGGGCGAGCGCAGCTCGTGGGCGATGTCGTCGGAGAACTGGGTGAGCTGCTGCACGCCGCCATCCAGCCGATGCAGCATCAGGTTCAGCGCCCGCGCAGCCTTGCCCAGCTCCCGTGGCAGGTCCTGCACGGGAATGCGGTGGCTGAGGTCCTGGGTGGTGATCAGCGAGGCCACCTGGCCGAACTGCCGCAAGGGCTGCAGGCCGCGCTTGGCCACCAGGCGCGCACCCAGGGCAATGAGCAGCAGCAGCGGTGGTACCGCCAGCCAGGCCGAGCGCAGGAGGGCGCCGAGCAGGGCATCGTCGTCACGCCGATCCAGGGTCAGGAACACCCGCAGGGTATTGCCGTCGCGCAAGCGGACCAGGCCCCGCTCGGTCAGCAGGCGGCGACCGTCCGCCGAGGTCCAGCCGAAGGCGCGGCCACTGCCGGCGAACTCATCGAGCGCCGCTGCGTCGCGGGGCGGCCCGCTGCTGAATCGCGGCGGCTGCCCGCGTTGCTCGTCGAGCAGCGCGGCGCTCAGGTTGTCGTGGCCCATCAGCTGGTCCTGCAGGGCATGGCCGCGCAAGGGCAGGGCAGCGAGGCCGGGGTCTGCGTCCAGCGCGTGACGCAACTGCCCGAGCTTGTCTTCCAGCTCACGGTGGGCGCGCTGGTCCAATTGGTGGTCGAGGGCGAGGTAGGCCAGGGTAAGCAGCAGGACCATCAGCACCGAACCCAGTACGCCGACCCACAGGCCGATGCGCAGCGACAGGCTGGCCGGCTTCATGCGCGCGCTTCCAGCACGTAGCCGACCCCGCGCAGGGTGTGGATCAGCTTGTCGGCGAAGGGATCGTCGATCTTTGCCCGCAGGCGGCGGATGGTGACTTCCACCACGTTGGTATCGCAGTCGAAGTTCATGTCCCAGACCAGCGAGATGATCTGCGTGCGCGAGAGCACCTCGCCGCTGCGGCTCATCAGCAGGTGCAGCAGGGCGAACTCCTTGCTGGTCAGGTCTATTCGGCGGCTGTCGCGGTAGGCGCGGTGGCGGCCGGGGTCAAGCTCCAGCCCGCCGATCTCCAGCACCTGGGGCTGGTCGATGCGTTCGCTGCGGCGCATCAGCGAGCGCACGCGGGCGAGCAGTTCGGGGAATTCGAAGGGCTTGAGCAGGTAGTCGTCGGCGCCCAGGTCGAAGCCTTTCACCCGTTCGGTGAGGCGACCGCGGGCGGTGAGCATCATCACGCGGATATCGCTGTGCTGGCGCAGGCTGGCGAGTACGTCCCAGCCATCCATCTGCGGCAGGTTCACATCGAGGATGACCAGGTCGTAGGCGCACTGCCGCGCCAGGTGCAGGCCATCGACGCCGTTATCGGCACGGTCGACCACATAGCCGCTTTCGCTCAGCCCCTGTTGCAGATAATCGGCCGTCTTGTGGTCGTCCTCGATGAGCAGGATTTTCATCAATAGTTACTCGGTAATTGCGTGAGAAATAATGCCAGGGACACAGGAAAGTTCGCCGAGCCCTGTAAAGCGCGCGCAGTCTAGAAGCTGTAGCGACTTCAGGGTCAATCGCGACGATGTTGTATTCGGCGTTGTTCAGAAAACCGGGGAAGTTCTGCAGGTGACTGCTCTTGAAGGGTTTTCTGGGGAATGCAGGGCTGCCGGGAATTTCGCGAATTGTTTCCTGAAGTTACCTGGAAGAGGTGCGAGGCCTTTTTAAATACATACAACGAGAACTCCCCGGCTGACCAATTACATGTTTGTAATTATCCAGTCACCTTGTCGCTAGAGAGGCGCCCCTAGATTCGCCGATGGAAATGACGGCATGCCGTCGAAGTTGACTCCATCGTGCGAGGTTCGCCGTGTTTGCAAGACGTACTGGGTTCGTTCCATGGGCGGGGTTGCTCGCCTTGTTGCTCTGGCAGTCGCCTGCCTGGGCGCAAAGCCGAGAGATCGGCATCGAGGAGGCGCTGCAGGCTGCGGCCAATGGCAATCCCGAACTGTCTGCCAGCGCCCGTGAGATCGGCATTGCCCAGGGCTTGCGCGAGCAGGCCGGCCTGCTGCGCAACCCGACGCTGTCCTGGGAGCAGGAAGGCACCGAATCGCGCAATCGCACCACCACGGTGGGCATCAGCCAGCCGCTGGAGCTGGGCGGCAAGCGGGGCGCGCGGGTGGAACTCGCGGAGCGCGGCCAGGCCGTCGCCGCGCTGAGCCTGGAGGCGCGGCGCAACCAGCTGCGCGGCGAGGTGATCGCAGCGTTCTTCACGGCCTTGCGCGCCCAGGAGCGTGAACGGCTGGCACAGCAGTCCGTCGAGCTGGCGCGGCGTGGCGTGGCCGCGGCTGACGGGCGTGTCCGCGCCGGCAAGGCCCCACCGCTCGAGGCCGATCGTGCGCAGGTACAGCTGGCCGAAGTGCGCCTGGAGCAGGATCGCGCCCGCCGCGACCGCGCCGACGCCAACCAGGCGCTGGCCAGCCTGATGGGGCTTGCCTCGCCGGACTTCACCGGCGTGCGCAGCGAGACAGCCCGTTCACTGCCCGGCCTGCCCTCCAGCGAAGAGCTGTTGCGCCGTCTGGCCGACAGCGCCGAGATGCGCCTGGCGCAGAGTCGCATCGATGTAGGCGAGGCCGCCGTGCGTCTGGCGAAGACCCAGCGGATTCCCGACCTCGATGTCAGCCTGGGCAGCCAGGAGGCCATCGAGGACGGCAACCGCGACCGCATCGCGGTGATTGGCCTGAGCCTGCCCTTGCCGCTGTTCGACCGCAACCAGGGCAACATCCTCGCCGAGTCGCGCCGGGCCGATCAGGCTCGCGACCAGCGCAACGCCGTCGAGCTGCGTCTGCGCCAGGAGACCCAGCAGGCCTGGCAGCAGTGGAGCACCGCCCAGGGCGAGGTCAATGCCTTCCGCCAGACCATCCTGCCCACCGCCCAGACCGCCGTGGAAAGCGCCACTCGCGGTTTCGAGATGGGCAAGTTCGGCTTCCTCGAAGTACTCGACGCCCAACGCACCCTGATCGCCGCGCGCGACCAGTACCTGCGCGCGCTGGCCCAGGTCAGCGATGCCTGGGGCCGTATCGAACGGGTCTACGGCGATGTCGGCGCGGCCCGCTAAGGCTCGCCGCGCCTGGCTCGCCCTGCTGCTGGTGACCCTGACGCCGTCTGCCGCGGCGCCGACGGCGGGCCTGCCGGTGCATTGGTGCGTCCACGACCTCTTCAGCAACCTCCATCACCTTGCGGTGCCAGCGTCACAGCGCGGTGCCGGCGGATACTTCCCGGAGCTTCCATGATCAACAAAACCCCTCTCGCCGCCGCCGTGCTGCTCGCCTCTGCGCTGGGTGTCAGCGCCTATGCCTGGATGGGCAGCGAACAGGCCGGCGGCAACCACCACGACGATGCGACCCACGCGGACGGCGAGCACCACAATAGCGTGGCGCCGACCCTTCATGCCGAAGCGGCGAGCCATGCCGACGGTGAGCATCACGCCACCCAGGAAGCCGAAACCGAAGAGCAAGGCCTGCATCTGACCCCGGCACAGATCGAGGCAGCCGGCATCCAACTGGTCACAGCCGGGCCGCAGGCGCTGGACGAGGCATTCAGCCTGCCCGGCGAGATCGGCTTCGACCAGGACCGCACTGCCCACGTCGTACCGCGCACGCCGGGCGTGGTGGAGTCGGTGGCGGTTGAGCTCGGGCAGAACGTGAAGAAGGGCGAGCTGCTGGCCGTGATCGCCAGCCAGCAGGTGTCCGAGTTGCGCAGCGAGCTGGCCGCCGCCCAGCGCCGGGCGAGCCTGGCGAACAAGACCTTCGAACGCGAACGCGAGCTGTGGCAGGAGAAGATCTCCGCCGAGCAGGATTATCTCCAGGCCCGCCAGGACCTGGAGGAAGCCCGCATCGCCCTGGCCAATGCGCAGCAGAAGACCAACGCCCTGAGCGGCGTGTCGGCCAGCGCCGGCGGCAACCGCTACGAGCTGCGGGCGCCGTTCGACGGCGTGGTGGTGGAGAAGCACCTGGTGCCCGGCGAGGTGGTCAGCGAGACCACGGCGGCGTTCACGCTGTCCGACCTGTCGCGGGTCTGGGCCAGTTTCAGTGTCGCACCGCAGGACCTCGCGCGGGTTCAGGTGGGCAAGCCGGCACGGGTTGAAGCGGCGGACCTGGGCATGCAGGTCGACGGTCGCGTGAGTTACGTCGGCAACCTGCTCGGCGAGCAGACCCGCAGCGCGGTGGCCCGCGTGACCCTGGCCAATCCCGATGGCGCCTGGCGCCCGGGCCTGTTCGTCAACGTGCGGGTCAGCAGTTCGGCACGCCAGGTGCCGGTCGCGGTGCCGGAGCAGGCCGTCCAGGAGGTGGAAGGCCAGCCGAGCGTATTCGTGCGCAACGCCGAAGGCTTCGACCCGCGCCCGGTCAACCTTGGGCTGCGCAGCGCCGGCCAGGTGGAAGTGCTGGCGGGACTCTCGGCGGGTGATCAGGTGGCGGCCGAAGGCAGCTTCATTCTCAAGTCGGAGCTGGGCAAGAGCTCGGCGTCCCACGCTCACTGACGGGGCGCCAGCATGTTCGAACGCATCATTCGTTTTGCCATCGAGCAGCGCTACCTGGTGCTGCTCGCCGTCCTCGGCATGGCCGGCCTGGGTATCGCCAGCTACCAGAAACTGCCCATCGACGCGGTGCCCGACATCACCAACGTACAGGTGCAGGTCAACACGTCTGCTCCGGGCTTCACGCCGCTGGAGACCGAGCAGCGCATCACCTACCCGGTGGAAACCGCCATGGCCGGCTTGCCGGGCCTGCAGCAGACGCGCTCGATTTCGCGCTCGGGGCTGTCGCAGGTGACGGTGATCTTCAAGGAAGGTACCGACCTGTTCTTCGCCCGCCAACTGGTCAACGAACGCCTGCAGCAGGCGCGCGAGCAGCTCCCAGAGGGTGTCGAGTCGGCCATGGGGCCGATCTCCACCGGCCTGGGCGAGATCTTCCTGTGGACCATCGAGGCCGAGCCGGGCGCGCGCAAGGAGGACGGCAGCGAGTACACGCCGACCGACCTGCGGGTGATCCAGGACTGGGTGATCAAGCCGCAACTGCGCAACGTGCCGGGTGTGGCCGAGGTGAACACCATCGGCGGCTTCGCCAAGCAGTTCCAGGTTGCCCCGGATACCCGCCGGCTGGCGGCCTACCGGCTGACCCTGGCGGACGTGATCGCTGCGCTGGAGCGCAACAACGCCAACGTCGGCGCCGGCTACATCGAGCGCAACGGCGAGCAGTTGCTGGTGCGTGCGCCGGGGCAGGTGGGCAGCCTGGAGGACATCGCCAACATAGTCGTGGCCAATGTCGACGGCACACCGATCCGCCTGCGCAATGTCGCCGAGGTCGGCCTGGGGCGCGAGCTGCGCACCGGCGCCGCCACCGAGGACGGCCGCGAAGTGGTGCTCGGCACGGTGTTCATGCTGATCGGCGAGAACAGCCGCACCGTCGCCAAGGCTGCCGCGGCCAAGCTGGACGAGATCAACCGCACGCTGCCGGCCGGCGTCAAGGCGGTGACCGTCTATGACCGTACACAACTGGTCGACAAGGCCATCGCCACGGTCAAGCGCAACCTCACCGAGGGGGCGATCCTGGTGGTGGCGGTACTCTTCCTGTTCCTGGGCAATATCCGCGCGGCGTTGATCACCGCCATGGTGATCCCGCTGGCGATGCTGTTCACCTTCACCGGCATGTTCAGCAACCGCATCAGCGCCAACCTGATGAGCCTCGGCGCGCTGGACTTCGGCATCATCGTCGATGGCGCCGTGGTGATCGTCGAGAACGCCATCCGCCGCCTGGCCCACGCACAGCAGCACCACGGCCGCCTGCTGACCCGCCGCGAGCGGATGCACGAGGTCTTCGCCGCATCGAAGGAGGCGCGCCGCGCGCTGATCTACGGGCAGTTGATCATCATGGTGGTGTACCTGCCGATCTTCGCCCTCACCGGCGTCGAGGGGAAAATGTTCCACCCGATGGCCTTCACCGTGGTGCTGGCGTTGCTGGGCGCAATGATCCTCTCGGTGACCTTCGTGCCGGCGGCCATCGCGCTGTTCATCAGCGGCAAGGTGAAGGAAGAGGAAAACCTGCTCATGCGTGGCGCGCGCCGCGCCTATGAACCGGTGCTGGACTGGGTGATGGCGCGGCGCGCGCTGGTGTTCGCCTGCGCCGCGGTGCTGGTGCTGCTCTCCGGCCTGCTGGCCAGCCGCATGGGCAGCGAGTTCGTGCCCAGCCTGGGCGAGGGCGACTTCGCCCTGCAATCGCTGCGCACGCCGGGCACCAGCTTGTCGCAATCGGTGGCCATGCAGGAGGCCCTGGAGCGCCAGGTGCTGGTCAAGGTGCCGGAGGTGCAACGCATGTTCAGCCGCACCGGCACCGCGGAGATCGCCTCGGACCCGATGCCGCCGAATATCTCCGACGCCTACGTGATGTTGAAACCCAAGGAGCAGTGGCCCGATCCGAAGAAGAGCCGCGCGCAGCTGGAAGCGGAAATCCAGGAAGCAGCCAATGGCGTGCCGGGCAGCGCCTATGAGCTGTCGCAACCGATCCAGCTGCGCTTCAACGAGCTGATTTCCGGGGTGCGCAGCGACGTGGCGGTGAAGGTCTTCGGCGACGACATGGCGGTCCTGAACCAGACCGCCGAGCAGATTGCCGGCGTGCTGCGCCAGGTGCAGGGCTCGTCCGAGGTGAAGGTCGAGCAGACCAGCGGCCTGCCGGTGCTCACCGTGAACATCGACCGCCAGCGTGCCGCGCGTTACGGGCTGAATGTCGGCGACATCCAGGACAACGTCTCCGTGGCCATCGGTGGCCGCGAGGCGGGCACGCTGTTCGAGGGCGACCGCCGCTTCGACCTGATCGTGCGCCTGCCGGAAAGCCTGCGCAGCGACATCGACGCCCTGTCACGCATGCTCATCCCGGTGCCGGCCCCGGCCAATGCCACGGATTCGCGCATCGGCTTCATTACCCTGGGCGAAGTGGCACGCCTGGAACTGGTGCAGGGGCCGAACCAGGTCAGCCGCGAGAACGGCAAGCGCCTGGTGGTCGTGAGCGCCAACGTGCGCGGGCGGGATATCGGTTCGTTCGTCGCCGAGGCGAGCGGCAACATCGAGCAGCAGGTGAAGCTGCAGGCCGGCTACTGGACGACCTGGGGCGGCCAGTTCGAGCAGTTGCAGTCGGCGGCGCAGCGTTTGCAGATCGTGGTGCCGGTGGCGCTGTTGCTGGTATTCACGTTGCTGCTGATGATGTTCAACAACGTGCGCGACGGGCTGGTGGTCTTCACCGGGATTCCCTTTGCCCTCACCGGTGGCGTGGTCGCGCTGTGGCTGCGGGATATCCCGCTGTCGATCTCGGCAGGCGTCGGTTTCATCGCGCTGTCCGGCGTGGCGGTACTCAATGGCCTGGTGATGATCTCCTTCATCCGCAGCCTGCGGGAGGAGGGGCGTGGCCTCGACGCGGCGATCCGCGAGGGCGCATTGACCCGCTTGCGCCCGGTGCTGATGACCGCGCTGGTGGCCTCGCTGGGCTTCGTGCCCATGGCCCTGGCCACCGGCACGGGTGCGGAAGTGCAGCGGCCGCTGGCGACCGTGGTGATCGGCGGCATCCTCTCGTCGACCACGCTGACGCTGCTGGTGCTGCCGGCGTTGTATCGGTGGATGCATCGGCGGGATGAGGATGCCCGGGGGCAGCGGGAGGGAACTGGCCTCGGCCGCTGGCGAGCCGGGCAGATGTACGGTCGGGAAATGCTCTGAACTATCCCGGCCGGGATGTTTCCATCGATGGAGCGTCCGCCACTCCGACGCTCTGTCCGGCACAGGGGTGGCAGCGGCTCTGGCCGCCTGCCTGTGCCCCGAGCCACCAGCGTACAGGGGCAGTACTGTCCCGGGAGATGCAGCGTGAAAGAGGAAATTGTACCCGAGCCGCGGCCGGGGCCGATCGCCGAGCACGACAAGCCGGGCGAAAGACCGCCCAGGACACCGGTGCGCAAGGACGAGCCTGATCCTGCGCGTCCAGGCCCCGTGATCGAAGAGCCCCATGAGAAAAACGACCGCCCGGAGGGCGATTCGAAAGATCGGCGGTAACCGTGGTGGATGCCTGGTGTGGGGCCCTGGAAATGCCCGCCCCAGGCATCGCACGGATCGATCCCCCTGTGTCGCCCCGCCAGCGCTCGGAGGTCACTTGCAGCGCTGCCGCTCGCTCCTGGCCGTAGCAGTCGGAGACGTGCTCTCTGTCGGTTGTCCGCCCGTGCACCCGGCTGCCGAGGCGACTGACAGTCTTCCCGCCTATTCATCGCTCCAAAGGGAACGACGAACTCCGCGCAGCGATTCCGGCCCATTTCTGGGCGATTGCCTCTATTGACCTCAGGCTAGGTTGAGGTTTTAGAGTCCGGCCCGAACCTTTGCGCAGTGGCGAATTCGCCCCTGCGCAAAAGCACACTGGACAGGCAGGCGCCGGGGAGACGTTCGATGAACATCATGATTGTGGGCGCGAGTCGGGGGCTGGGCCGCGCGCTGGCCGAAGGCCTGGGACGGGCGGGCGATAGCGTGGTGGGCGTATCGCGCAGGCGGCCGGATGCATTGGCGGCCGTTGAAGGCGTCCAGCTCGAGTGGATCGAAGCCGACCTGTCGGTCGCCGGAGAGGCCGCGTCAGCCATCGAAGCGCAGGCGCCTGCCGAGCTGGATGTATTGATCTGCAATGTCGGCATCTGGGAGGAGGAGGCCTTCAGCGAAGGCTATTGCTTCCTCAGCGATTCCGACGAGTCCATCGGCAGGCTGGTCGACGTGAACATCACCGCCACGCTGTTCCTGCTCAGGCGCCTGGTTCCCAGGCTGCTGGACTCGCCACGGCCGCAACTGATCCTGACCGGGTCGACATCCGGCTTGCGCCAGAGCGGACGTCCCGAGGTGACCTTCGGTGCTTCCAAGTTTGCTCTCAATGGCATGGCCGATGCGCTGCGCGAGGGCTTCAGGGACAGCAGGCTGGCGGTGAGCGTGCTCCAGCTGGGTTACCTGAACACCGAGGATCCGCTGACCACGCCCCTGGCGGATGCCGCTCGCCGAGGAGGAGGCCATCAGGTTCCAGTGCATGATGTGGTGCGAATGGTCGATGCGTTGTTGCAGCTTTCGGGAGCTTCGTTCGTCCGCGAGCTGGTCCTGCCGGCGATTCGAGACGAGCGCTTCTGACATCGCACCTTCCAGGCTCCACGAAAAAAAGGCGCCCTGGCGGGCGCCGAGGGTTCCTCTTCCTCCAAAGGGGCACGTGGAGCGCCAGGAAGTGGAGCAGTCTTGCGGGGGAAAACATCACCAGAAGCCTTGGGGGGCGGTGATGCCTTCCGTTATACCCAGGGGCGCCTAACGGCAGGCTGATGCGCAGCTGACAATTCCGTCATCCGCCTGCCAGGCGCCGGCCTTACAGCACGGCCAGCGGGTATTCGATGATCAGCCGCACTTCGTCCAGGTCCGATTCGAAGGCGGTGGCGCGAGTCGTCGCCTGGCGCACGCGCAGCGACAGGTCCTTGAGCTGGCCTTCCTGGAATACGTACTTGGCCTCGATGTCGCGCTCCCAGCGCTTCTGGTCGGTCAGCGGGTCGCCGTTGTCGTCGCGGCGCATGTACACGGCGTTGGCATTGGAGTAGTCGGCGTCGGTACCGCGGGCGTAGCGGGTCATGAAGCTCAGGCCGGGCACGCCGTAGGTGGCCATGTCGAGGTCGTAGCGGACCATCCAGGAGCGCTCCTTCGGCGAGTTGAAGTCGCTGTACTGGATGGAGTTGTCGAGGTAGATCGAGTCGGCCTGGCGCAGGTAGTCGAAGTCGTTGTTGCCGTTGTTGCGCTGGTGGCTGACGGCGATGCGGTGCGCGCCGAAATGCACGCCGGCGCTGGCGCTCCAGATGTTGGTGTTGAACTCGCCGAGCAGCTCGCGCCCCTCGTCCTGCGACTTGTAGTAGTTGAACCCGCCGAACAGCTCCACTGCCTCGCTGAGCGGGAAGTTCAACGCAGTGCCGAAGTAGTACTGGTTCCAGGCGTCCTTCAGGCGGCTGCTGTAGAGGCTGACGCTGGCATTGTCATTGATCGCGTAGTCACCGCCGCCGTAGGCAAGCCAGGACGAATCCACCGGGCCGGCGTAGAAGGTGGCGAAGCCGTCGTCCATCTGCCGTGATTGCGGCTGGCTCATGGAGTGCAGGCGGCCACCCTGCAGGGTCAGGCCTTCCAGGCTGGTGTTCTGCAGGGTGAAGCCGCGGAAGGACTCGGGCAGCAGGCGCGAGTCGCCGTAGTGCACCACGGGTGTCTCCGGGAACACGTCGCCGACCTTCAGCACCGTGTCCCACAGGCGCACCTTGGCCGCGCCGCCGGCCTTGGAGTAGTCGCTTTCGGTGCGGCCGTCGTTGTCGGTGGGCAATACGTCCACCGAACTGCCCGCGCCGTTGCGGCCATCTCCGGTATCGAGCTGGAAGCCGAGCATGGCGAAGGCGTCCACCCCGACGCCGAGCGTGCCCTGGGTGAAGCCGGATTCGAACCTGCCGATGATCCCGTGGGCCCAGACTTCCGAGTAGCCGTTGCCGCGCGGCGGTACGGACTGGCCATGGCGGGCGTCGCGGTTGAAGTAGAGGTTGCGGTTGAGGATTTCCAGGCTGGCGCCTTCGATGAAGCCTTCGGGCTTCTCTTCGGTTGTCGCTTCGGCGAAGACGGTCGGCGATGCGATGCCCAGTGCCAGCAGCGAAGCCGCCAGCGGGAATTTGCGTCGGTATTTTCGAGGCGTGCGATACATGAATGTGCTCCTAAGGGCAGGATGGTCGGTTACCGCCTGCTGTTGTTGTTTTCGCCCAGGCGTGGCGAGGGCCACGGGCATCGTGTAGGAGCGTGGATAACGAGCCGGTGAGCGGCGGATGACAAATCTGTCAGGCAGCGGCGGGGCAGCGCTGGCAGGCAAACCGATGTCGGAACCAGGCAATCGTTCCCGGCGGTCGATGCCTAGGGTGGCGAACCCTCACCGAAACGATCTGGAGCCGACATGTCCGATTTCATTACCGTGCTGCGCGACACCTGCCCGACGCCCGTGCTGGATGCCACCAAGTGGCAGCGCATCGGCGGCGACCCGCACACCGTCAACCTCAATGCCTACCTGTCGGCGGACGGCAGCAAGATCATGGGCACCTGGATCTGCACCCCCGGCAAGTTCCAGGTGAACTACGAGAAGTGGGAGTACTGCCATTTCCTCGACGGCTACTGCGTCATCACCCCCGAGGGCGAGCAGCCGATCCATCTGCGCGCCGGCGATGTATTCGTCATCGAGCCGGGCATGAAGGGCACCTGGGAAGTGGTGGAGACGGTGCGCAAGTACTTCGTCTTCGCCTGACCAGACGGGTATGAAAAAGGGAGCCGACAGGCTCCCTTTCTGCGTTCCGGGCGGCTCACTGCGGGCCGTCGCTGACCGACCAGCTGGCCGCCGATACATAGGGCGCCAGTGCCAGTTCGCCGACCAGGGCTTCCAGCAGGCTGTCCTTGTCGCTGGGGGCCAATACCAGCGCGGCCACTTCCACTTCGCCGCCGGTCTTGCGCGCGTGGCTCTCCAGGCTTTGCAGGGCCAGGCCGTTGGCACTCAGGCGGCGCAGCAGGGTGGAGCGCACCAGCGCTTCCTGGTGGGCCTCGGTGACGGCCTCGACCGTGTAGTAGCGCTCGCTGCTCGGTTCCATCGGCGCGTGACGCTGGATCCAGCGTGTCACCGAGGGCAGCGTCAGGTTGCACAGCACGATCAGCAATGTGGCGACCAGCGCTGCCGCGAGGAAGCCGCTGCCGGCCAGCACGCCTACCGCCCCGGTGCACCAGACCGTCGCCGCGGTGCTCAGGCCGCGCACGCTGAGGCCGTCGCGCATGATCACGCCGGCACCGAGGAAGCCGATGCCGGTGACCACCTGCGCCGACATGCGCACTACCTGGTCCTCCGCGCCCATGAGGAAGGGCAGGGTGGCGAAGGTAGCGGCGCCGAGGGAGACCAGCCCGTGGGTGGCGACCCCGGTGAAGCGCTGGCGCCACTGGCGCTCCATGCCGATCAGCGCGCCGAAGCAGAGCGCTGCGAAGAGGTCGAGGATGATGTCGAAGTACATGCCGTGGTGCTCCGCGCCGGCCTTGCGCCGGCGCCCGTGGGAGGGCGCGTGCCCCGCTATGGTTGAAGATGCGGCCAGTCTAGCGGGCCGCGCAGTGTTGCAGGCGGATGTTGCACAGGGGAGCGCAGCCTGCAGGAGCGAGCAGGCTGCGCTCCCACGAGTTCTGCCTGCGTGGGGCAAGGCAGGTTTGGGTGTTCCCGCGAGGAATAGGTACAGTGGCGTCCCTTTCACCGGACGAGAGTTGGCAAGATGGTCACCTGTTACCTGCGCTACGTGCTGGACCCCTACAAGCTCAAGGAATTCGAACACTACGGCCGACTGTGGATCCCGCTGGTGGAACGCTTCGGCGGCCAGCACCACGGCTACTTCCTGCCCTCCGAGGGGGCGAACGACATTGCCCTGGCGATGTTCACCTTCCCCAGCCTGGCCGACTACGAGCGCTACCGGCAGCGGTCCATGGACGACCCCGAGTGCCAGGCCGCGTTCCGCTACGCCGAGGAAACCCGCTGCATCCTCAGCTATGAGCGGAGTTTCTTCCGACCGGTGTTCGGCGACTGATCAGCGCTGCGCCGTCGCTTCCCCATTCCAGCCACCGCCGAGGGCTCGGAACAGGTCCACCAGCGCAATCTGCCGCTGGGTGCTGGTCTCGATGTAGGCCGACTCGTTGACGAAGTTGCTGCGCTGCGCGTCGAGGTAGCGCAGGTGGCTGTCCACGCCGCCTTCGTAGCGCGCCTTGGCCAGCTTCAGCGTCTCGTTGGTGGTGTTGGCCAGCGCGCGGCGCGCCGCTTCCTCGCGGCGCAGGGTGTCGGTCGCCGCGAGCGCGTCGGCGACTTCGCGGAACGCCGTCTGGATGGTGCCTTCGTAGGCGGCCACGGCGGAGTCCTTGCGCACCTTGGCCAGGTCGAGGTTGGCGCTGTTGCGGCCGGCATCGAAGATCGGCAGCGACAGCGTCGGCACGAAGCTCCACGACCGCGAGCCGCCGTCGAACAACCCGGACATTTCCGCACTGGACGTGCCGAAGCTGCCGGTCAGGCTGATGCGCGGGAAGAACGCCGCGCGGGCCGCGCCGATGTCGGCGTTGCGCGCCTTGAGCACGTGCTCCGCGGCGAGGATGTCCGGGCGCCGCTCGATCAGTTCCGAGGGGGTGCCGGGGGCGATGTCCTGGATCAGCATGGGCTTGTCCTGGGGCAGCTGCGGGATGCGCTTGGCCGCATCGGCGGTACCGAGCAGCAGCACCAGGGCATTGAGCGCCTGCTGCTTCTGCCGGGCATTGCTTTCCAGCTCGGCGCGGGACTGCTCGACCAGCCCCAGCGCCTCCTGGTAGTCCAGCGCGGTGGCCGCACCCGCCGAGCGCCGCTGGCTGATCAGGCCGAGGGAATCCTCGCGGCTGGCCAGGGTCTGCTCGGTGAGCTGCAGGCGGCGTTGCGCACCGTCATAGGTGAGATAGGCCTGGCTGACCTCGGCGATCAGTGCGATGCGCGCGCTGCGGGCGGCCGCCTCGGTGGAGAGGTATTGCTCCAGCGCGGCGTCGGTCAGGCTCTTCACCCGGCCGAACAGGTCCAGCTCGTACTCGGGCAGCGCGAGGCCGACCTGATAGCTGCTGCTCACCGCCGAACTGCCGGTGTTGGACAGATCACCCGGCAGCCGCTGGCGATTGCCGTTGGCCGCGGCGTTCAGCCCCGGCACGCGGTCGGCGCGCTGGATGCGGTATTGCGCACGGGCCTGTTCGATGTCCAGCAGGGTCTGGCGCAGCGAGCGGTTGTTGTCCAGGGCGACGCCCACCAGATTGCGCAGCTCGCTGTCGACGATGAAGGTCTGCCAGTCGAGGTTGCTGGCGGCCTGGCCGGTCTTCGCGGCGGGGCTGTTCCAGCTCGACGCCACCGGTGCTTCGGGGCGTTCGTAGGTGGTCGCCATCGAGCAGCCGGCCAGGCTCAGCGCCAGCAGCAAGGTGCAGGCGGGTTTATGCAGGGCGGTCATTGCGCGACCTCCGACGGTTGTTGCGCAGGTTTGGGTTGGCGACGCAGCAGCGACAGCAGCCAGACGAAGCAGATGGGCACGAAGATCACCCCCAGCAGCGTGGCGCTGAGCATTCCGCCGATCACCCCGGTGCCGATGGCGCGCTGGCTGGCGGCGCCGGCTCCGCTGGCGAGTACCAGCGGCACCACGCCGAGGATGAAGGCCATGGAGGTCATGATGATCGGGCGGAAGCGCAGGCGCGCGGCCTGGATGGCGGCGTCGCGCAGGCTGTGGCCCTGTTCCCAGAGCTCCTTGGCGAATTCGACGATGAGGATCGCGTTCTTCGCCGCGAGGCCGATAACAGTGATCAGGCCGACCTTGAAGTACACGTCGTTGGGCAACCCGGTGACCGTCACCGCCAATACCGCGCCGAGGGCGCCGATGGGCACGATGAGCATCACCGACAGCGGGATCGCCCAGCTCTCGTAGAGCGCCACCAGCAGCAGGAACACGACGAGGATGGCGAGGGCGAACAGCTGGCTGGCCTGGCCGCTGGCGACCTTCTCCTGATAGGACAGGCCGGTCCACTCGTAGCCGATGCCGGCCGGCAGCTCGGAGGCCAGGCGTTGCATCTCGGCCATGGCTTCGCCGGTACTCACCCCCGGTGCGGCGTCGCCGGCGATACGGATCGACGGGTAACCGTTGTAGCGCGCCAGCTGCACCGGGCCTTCTTCCCAGCGGGTGCTGACGAAGGCGGACAGCGGCACCAGCTCGCCGCTGGTATTGGGCACATAGAGTTTGAGCACGGCTTCCGGGGTCATCCGGTCACCCTGTTCGGCCTGCACCACCACGCGTTGCTGGCGGCCGGCGTTGGCGAAGTCGTTGATCACCGAGGAGCCGAAGGCGGTGGACAGCGCACTGCTGATGGACTCGAAGCTGACGCCCAGGGTGCGTGCCTTCTCGCGGTCGATTTCGACGCGCAGCTGGGGTGCCTCGGCGAGGCCTTCCATCATCGCGTAGAGGATCTTCGGGTTGCCGTTGGCCTGTCCGAGCAACTGGTCGCGGGCCGCCAGCAGTGCCTCGCGGCCGAGGCCGGCGCGGTCCTGCAGGCGCAGCGAGAAGCCACCGGAGTTGCCCAGGCCGTCGATCGGCGGCGGCGTCACGGCCATGATCGTGCCGTCGCTGATACCGGCGAAGCGCTCGTTCACCGCGGCGGTTTCCGCTTCGGCGGACTGCGACTTGTCGCGCACGGACCAGTCCTTCAGGGTCGGGAAGGCCAGCGCGGCGTTCTCGCCCATGCCGGAGAAGCTGAAGCCCATCACCAGGAAGGACGAGGCCACGGCCTCACGCGAAGCGAGGAACTTCTCCAGCTCCTGGCCGGTGACGTCGGCCCGCGCGCGGGTGGCGCCCGGCGGCAGCTGGATGTCGACGATCATGTAGCCCTGGTCTTCCACCGGCACGAAGGATTCCGGCAGGCGCAGGTAGCTGTAGCCGAGCAGGGCGAGGATGCCGGCGTAGATCAGCATGTAGCGCCCGGCGCGTTTCACCAGCGCACTGTTGAGCCGCGTGTAGCGCTCGGTCAGGCGCGTGAAGCCACGGTTGAAGGCGCCGAAGAAGCCGCGCTTCTCGTGATGGCCCGCCGGAATCGGCTTGAGCAGCGTGGCGCACAGCGCCGGGGTGAAGGTCAGGGCGAGGAAGCCGGAGAACAGGATCGACACCGCCAGCGACAGGGAGAACTGCTGGTAGATGACGCCCACCGAGCCGCCCATGAAGGCCAGTGGCAGGAACACCGCCGAGAGCACCAGGGTGATGCCGATGATCGCGCCGGAGACCTGGCCCATCGCCTTGACCGTGGCCTTCGCCGGGGACAGGCCTTCCTCGGCCATGATCCGCTCGACGTTCTCCACCACCACAATGGCGTCGTCCACCAGGATGCCGATGGCCAGCACCATGCCGAACATGGTCATCATGTTCACCGAGAAGCCCAGCAGGTACATCATCGTCAGCGTGCCCAGCAGGCACACCGGCACGACGATGGCCGGGATCAGCGTGTAGCGCACGTTCTGCAGGAACAGGAACATCACCAGGAACACCAGCACCATGGCTTCGAGCAGGGTGTGGATGACCTTCTCGATGGCCACGTCGACGAAGCGCGAGGTGTCGTAGGGCACCGAGTACTCGACGTCGTCGGGGAAGTTCGCCGACAGCTCGGCCAGGCGCTCCTTCACCAGGGCGGCGGTCTGCAGGGCGTTGGCGCCGGGGGAGAGCTGGATGGCGCCGGCCACGGTGGGTTTGCCGTCCAGGCGAGCGGTGAAGTTGTAGCTTTCGCTGCCGACTTCCAGGCGCGCCACGTCGGCCAGCTTCACGCTGGAGCCGTCCGGATTGGCGCGCAGGACGATGCGGCCGAACTCCGCCGGGTCGTCCAGGGTGCCTTTCACGGCGAGGGTGGCGGTCAGCTCCTGCTCGGTGCTGCCGGGGGAAGCGCCGAAGCTGCCGGCCGGTACCTGCACGTTCTGCCCGCGAATGGCGTTGCCCACGTCATCGATGGACAGGCCGTAGCCGACCAGCTTCTGCGGGTCGATCCACACGCGCATGGCGGCTTCGGAGGAGAAGAACTGCAGCTTGCCGACGCCCTGGACGCGACGCAGCTCGTTGTTGATGTTGCGCGCGGCGTAGTCGCCCAGGGCGGTGGTATCGGTGCGCTGCGAGCCTTCCTTGTAATTCAGCGCGTAGATCAGCAGGAAGCCGGCGCTGGTCTGCTCGACCTCCAGCCCCTGTGTGAGCACGGCCTGGGGCATGCGTGCCTCGGCCTTCTTCAGGCGGTTCTGCACGTCGACCTGGGCCAGCTCGGGATTAGTGCCGGGCTGGAAGGTGACCACCACTTCGGCCATGCCGTTGGAGTTGCTGGTGGATTCGAAGTAGAGCAGGCCCTTGGCGCCGTTGAGCTCCTCCTCGATCACGCTGGTGACCGAGTCCACCAGCACCTGCGCCGAGGCGCCGGGGTAGGTGGCGGTGACGGTGATCTGCGGCGGCGCCACGCTGGGGTATTGCGCTACCGGCAGCAGCGGAATCGCCAGCAGGCCGGCCAGGGAAATGAACAGCGCCACCACCCACGCGAAGTTGGGGCGCTTGATGAAGAACAGTGACATGGGGAGTTCCTCGGCGCTGCCTTACTGGCGCGACGCCTGCTGTTGCTCAGGGGCGTGACGGGCCTCGACCTTGGCGCCGGGCTGCAGGCCGGTCAGGCCGCCGACTATCACCTGGTCGCCGCTGGCCAGGCCCTGGCTGATCTGCCATCGCGCGCCCTGCATGGCGCCGGTCTGTACCGGGCGCGTCTCGACACGGTTCTCGGCGCCGATCACCAGCACGTGGGCGGTACCATCGGTGGCGCGCTGCACGGCGCGCTGCGGCACGAGAATGGCCTTGGCGTCGGTACCCTGTGGGGCGGTGACGCGCACGTACATGCCGGGCAGCAGCAGGCCGTCGGCGTTGTCGAACTTGCCGCGCAGCGAAACCTGGCCGGTGCCGCGATCCACCGAGATATCGGTGAACAGCAGTTCGCCCTGGCGCTCGTACTGCGTGCCTTCCACGCGCAGGCTCAGCGCCTGGCTCTGGCCGGCGGGGAGGTTGCCGCTCTTCAGCGCTTCACGCAGGCGCAGGGCGTCGGCCACCGGCTGGGTGAAGTCGGCATAGATCGGGTCGAGTTGCTGGATACGCGCCATCAGCGTGGCGTCACCCTGGCCGACCAGCGCCCCTTCGGTCACCAGCGCGCGGCCGATACGCCCGGAGATCGGCGCCTTGACCGAGGCATAGCCCAGGTTCAAGCGCGCGGTTTCCAGGTCGGCCTGGGCCGAGCACACGGACGCCTGGGCACTGCGCAGGTCGGCGGTGGCGGTGTCGAAGTCCTGCTGGCTGACCGCTTCGATCTTCACCAGCGGCTCGTAGCGCTTCACCCGTGCCTGGGCTTCCTGCTGCGCGGCCTGGGCTCGCGCCAGTTCGCCTTCGGCGCGGGACACAGCGGCCTTCAGCGGCGCCGGGTCGATCTGGAACAGCAGGTCACCGGCCTTGACGTCGGCGCCTTCCTCGAAGCGCTTCTGCACCACGATGCCCGCCACCCGCGCCCGCACTTCAGCAACGCGCATCGGTTCGATGCGCCCGGGCAATTCGGCCGTCAGGGTGAGGGCTTCGGGCGCGACTGCCACCACGTCCACTGGCCTTGCCGTCTCGGCGGCCGCCTGAGGTTCGCCGGATTGTCCGCAACCCGCCAGCGCCAGCGCTGCCACCAACGCACTGATTGTCCCTACTGCACGCAACCTGCCCATGATTCACCCGGGTCTGTCTATCTGGAAGGTGCGTATGATCCTTTTAAACTCAAAATGAGTCAATAATGTCTCATTTGCTTCTGTGGTGTATAAAATGTGTCATGACCTTTCAAAAGAGAGGTCTTTTTCTGCACAATGAGACGATCCGCCACCTGACAAGAGGCCCCGAATGACTCTCTCCGCCCACGATGAACGTCTGCTCAAGGCGCTGGCTGTTGCCATCGTCGACCGCCCCAGGGCGACGCTGAAGGAGCTGGCGGAGTCGGCGGGGGTGAGCAAGGCGACGCTGCATCGCTTCTGCGGCACCCGCGACGGGCTGATGGAAATGCTCGAGGACTATGGGCACGTGGTGATCCGGCAGATTCTCGAAGCTGCCCAGCTGCAGCAGGCCGAACCCCTGGAGGCGCTGCGGCAGTTGATCGCCGAGCACCTCAAACATCGCGATATGCTCAACTTCCTGCTGTTCCAGTACCGCGCGGAAAACCTCGACATGCAGGCGACGACCGAACGCTGGAGCTACTACACGGAGGCGGTGGACGCCTTCTTCCTGCGCGGTCAGCAGAGTGGCAGGTTCCGTATCGACATCACTGCGGCGGTGTTCACCGAACTCTTCCTCTCCATGCTCTACGGCATGGTCGACGCTGAGCGCTACGGCCGCGCGGCCAGCTCGAGTTCCGCCCAGGTACTGGAGCAACTGTTCCTCAATGGCGCCTTGGTGAAGCCATGAACTGAGGCCGCACCGCGGCCGGAAGAGCGCGGGAGCGGTGGCCGGGCAGGGCGGTTTTCCGTACCATTGCCGGCCCTTCGAAGTCCCCGTTCCGAGTAGATAAATGAAACCCGCCCGCCTGCGTGCCGATGTCCTGGCCGGACTCACCACGTCCTTCGCGCTGGTGCCCGAGTGCATCGCCTTTGCCCTGGTCGCCCACCTCAACCCGCTGATGGGGCTGTACGGCGCCTTCATCCTCTGCACCCTGACCGCGCTGTTCGGCGGCCGTCCCGGCATGGTCTCCGGCGCTGCGGGCTCGATGGCGGTGGTAATCGTTGCGCTGGTAGTGCAGCACGGCGTGCAGTACCTGCTGGCCACGGTGCTGCTGGGCGGGGTGATCATGATCCTGTTCGGAGCGCTGCGCCTGGGCAAGCTGGTGCGCATGGTGCCGCACCCGGTCATGCTCGGCTTCGTCAACGGCCTGGCCATCGTCATCGCCCTGGCGCAACTGGAGCATTTCAAGGACGGCGAGCATTGGCTGAGCGGTAATCCGCTCTACGTGATGCTGGGCCTGGTGGTGCTGACCATGGCGGTGGTCTATCTGCTGCCGAAGCTGACCCGCGCTGTGCCGCCGGCGCTGGTGGCGATCCTCGGCGTGGGCCTGCTGGTCTACCTGCTTGGCCTGCCGACGCGCACCCTGGGCGACATGGCGCACATCGCCGGCGGCCTGCCGACGTTCGCGCTGCCGGACATCCCCTGGAACCTGGAAACCCTCCGGATCATCGCGCCCTATGCCTTCCTGATGGCCATGGTCGGCATCCTGGAAACGCTGCTGACCCTCAACCTCACCGACGAGATCACCGAGAGCCGCGGCTTCCCGGACCGCGAGTGTGTGGCGCTCGGCGGCGCCAATATCGTTTCCGGGTTGTTCGGCGGCATGGGCGGCTGCGCCATGATCGGCCAGACGGTGATCAACCTCAGCTCCGGTGGTCGTGGCCGGCTCTCCGGCGTGGTTGCCGGGGGTATGATCCTGCTGTTCGTGCTGTTCCTCTCGCCGCTGATCGAGCGGATTCCGCTGGCGGCGCTGGTGGGCGTGATGTTCGTGGTGTCCCAGCAGACCTTCGCCTGGGCCTCGCTGCGGGTACTGAACAAGGTGCCGCTGAGCGATGTGCTGGTGATCATCGCGGTGACCGCGATCACCGTGGCAACGGACCTCGCCATGGCGGTGTTCTGCGGCATCATCCTGGCGGCGCTGGACTTCGCCTGGAAGCATGCCCGCGAGCTGTACGCGGATATCCATGACGAATCGGATGGCAGCAAGCTGTACCGCGTCCACGGCACGCTGTTCTTTGCCTCCACCACGCCCTTCCTCAACCAGTTCGACCCGGCGGGCGACCCGCAGCAGGTCACCCTGGACTGCGCGCACCTGAGCTTCGTCGACTACTCGGCCATCGCGGCGCTGATGACCCTGCGCGAGCGCTACGCCAAGGCCGGCAAGCAATTGCGCGTGGTGCACCTGTCCGAGCGCTGCAAGCAACTGCTCAAGCGGGCGGGTCTGCAGGCCGCCTGAGTGCAGGGGGAACAGGCTGTTCGCTGTGCATGTGCTGTGGGGGGATTGCCGTGGAAGGCAGCTTCGCGCTGAATCGGTGATCCAGGAGGTGTAGGACCGCGCTCGCTGCGGCAAGGAGCGTCAGGCGGATCCGCCGCTGAGCTTTTCCCAGACGTATTCGAGCGTGTCGGCATCCAGCATGAGCTGGCGGGCGGCGCACCGGATGCGTCTTGCCTGCTCGGCGCTGACGCTGCAGCTGCTCAATTCGCAGAGCAACTCGGCGGCGACTTCATTGTTGAAGGCGGTGGTGCGTACGGCGCGCAGCACGTCGCAGTTCAGGTTTCGCATGGGGGCTCCGATAGGTGGTGGGTCAGTGTCGGGGAGCGCTTCACCCGCAGGGGGCTCGGTTCAGCGTTTCACCTCGATGACGAGGATGCCTTCGGAGCTGCGGACTTCGCCATCGAAGGATTTCGGACCTGTGACGACTGCTGCGGGGGCTGATCAGCTGCTGCACATGAATGTGGCAAGCAGGCGAGCCGCCAGGTACAGGCCGAGCCCGAAGATCAGGTGAGTCAGCAAACTGTGCAGGCGGGCTTTGGCAGGATTGGAACTGTTAGCCGCGGCGATACCCAGGCCGAGTGCTGGCTGCATCAGCAGGAATGGCATGAGCACCGTCACCAGACCGAACAGCAGGGCGGGCATCAACACAGGTTCACAAATCCAGGGGGTGTCGAGGATGACGAGGGCCAGTGCGAAAAGGATGCCGGTCAGGTAGTGGGTGATCCATCCCAGCGCCCGCTCACCGCGCACGGGGGCCGCCCTGCCGATGGCGGCGTGGCGGAACTGCCCGCGCGGCATATGGCCGACCCAGCGGCCGACCAGCGCATAGTCCAGCGACGGTATGCCCAGCAGGCGCTTGCGCAGGATGCTCCAGCCGTCCATCAGCAGGGTGGCGCCGATGCCGATGGCGGCGATGTGCAGCAGGGTAAAGAGGGAGTAAGGCATGCGGGGCTCCTTGAGCGAGTCGATGGAGCCCAGCATCCCGGTTCAAGTGGACTTGAGGTCAAGGGCCGGCGGTGGGGCGATTGCCCAGCGAAGATCCGATCACGTAGAACACCCCGCCGCCAATGATGAAGGCGCCGAGCATGACGAACACCCAGTGCGGGGCGAACAGTGCCAGGAACCAGCCCACCAGGATCGGCCCGAAGGCGCCGCCGAGGTTGGCCAGGTTCTGCGTACCGTAGTAGATGCCGCGCAGGTGCGGCGGGGCGATGCGGTCGATGAACATGTACTCGGCGGGGATCACGATGATTTCGCCCAGGGTGAACACCACCATCGCCAGCCCCCAGTGCCAGAGGCTGTGGGAAAGACCAAAGCCGATGATGCCGAGCACGAACAATCCCAGGCCGACGATCAGCCAGCGCTGCAGGTGCTCGTTGCCGATGCGCTTGCCCAGCAGGTACTGCAGGGCGATCACCGTCACCGCGTTCACCCCGAGCAGGGTCTGGATCACCTGGTAGGCGTATTCCGCCGTTCCGGTGGCCACCAGGTACTGGGACAGGTAGGCGGAGAACTGGCCGAACACCACGGCGGTGAGCACGCCGCCGATGGTGAACGACATCAGCCGCTGGTCCTTCGCCAGCACCCCCATCACGGCAATGAAGGACGGCGGCGCCGTCCCTTGCGCCGGGCGCATGCTGCGGTCGCCGTAGCGCAGGAAGGCCAGCAGGAAAAGGCCGCCCAGGGCTGCGGAGACGACGAAGGGAACATGCGTGTGCCACTGCGCCAGTGCCGCGCCGATGAAGGGGCCTATGGCATAGGCGAGGTTGATCAGCGTGTAGCGGACGGAGAAGGCGCGGCCTTGTTCTCCGGCTGGCAGCAGGCGGCCGAAGAGGGTCTTCACCACCACGTCGGTGACCGAGTAGGCGAAGTTGAAGCCCAGCAGGAACAGGAAGAACAGCCACAGCTGGCTGGTCAGCAGCATGCCGGCGAAGGCGGCGACGAAACAGCTGCCGAAGCCGAGGATCAGGCGAAAGCCGGGCATCCGGTCGATCAGGAAGCCGCCATAGAGGCTGAGCAGCGAGCCGCCGAATAATGCGCCACCCATGATCAGGCCGATGCGGTTGACCGGCAGGCCGAACTGGGTGGAGAGATAGATGACCAGGTAGGGCAGGGTGATGGCCCGGCCCATGGTCAGCAGGAAGGTGCCGCCGAGCAGCAGGTTGATCTGTAGCGGGTAACGCTTGAGGGCGACGAGCATTCCATGCCTCGGCTGTCGATAGGGGCGGGTGGGCTCCCGATCCTATCAGCACCAGCTTGGTGCATGGCAAGCGCCGGCGGCTCTGGCGAGCCCCCGGCGTGCCCGCTGGGTCAGCTGCTGCCCTTCTGCCTGGCGCGCAGTGCCTTGACTGTCTCGCCACCCACGCCCCAGCTGTCGGTGGGGATTTCCTGGATCACCACGAAGGTGCTCGCGGCCGGCTTGCGCAGCACGCGTTCCAGCAGTTCGGTGACGCCTTCGATGAGTTGGCGACGTTCATCGGCGGTCACGCCTTCGTCGGTTACCTGGATATTCACATAGGGCATGTTGGTTCTCCGTTGTTGTTCGCGACGGGGCTGCTTACCAGACCCCAGTGGTGGAGCCGCCATCGACGTTGAGCACGGCGCCGCTGACGAAGGTCGAGTCGGTGAGGTAGAGCACCGCTTCGACGATATCCTGCGGATTGCCGATCTGGCCACTGGGCGACAGGCTGCGCAGGAAGGCGTGGGTGCCTTCATCGCTGGCGTGCAGCGGCGTCTCGATGATCCCCGGCGCCACGGCGTTGACCTGCACCCGGGACGCCGCCAGCTCAAGAGCCAGGCCGCGCACCGCGCTGTTCAGGCCACCCTTGATCAATACCGGCAGCAAGGCCGGGACCTTCACGTTGGGCTGCATGGCGATGGACGCGGTGATGGTGACGATGTGCCCGGAACCATTGGCCGACATATGCCGGGCGGCCGCCTGGGAAGGGTAGAAGAAGCCCATCAGGTTGGTGCCGACGATGGCGTTGACCTCTTCCTCAGTGTAATCAATGACGGGTTTGGGGATGAAGATGCCGGCGTTGTTGATCAGGATGTCCACTCGGCCGAAGGCTTCGATAGCCTGGGCGAACAGGCGGCTGGCGGTTTCCGGCCGGGCGATGTCGCCGGCCACAGCGAGGAAGTTGTGCGGGTTGCCCAGCTTCGCCGCGGCTTCCTCCAGGCGCGCCTGGGTGCGGGCGTTGCCGACCACGTTGTAGCCGCGTTCCAGGTAGGCGCGGGCGATAGCGAAGCCGAGGCCGCTGGAGGCGCCGGTGACGATGACGGTCTTGCTCATGGGGGAATCTCCGAGAGTGGGGCGGGGCGGAGTGCCCGCGTCTTGGAGGCCAATCTAGGCGGCATTCGCTACTTGAAAAATGAGGCCCATGGCATTTGAATTGATACTTCATGTAATCAATTGGGCAGGCCATGACTCGCCACTTCGACGATCTGCAACTGGGCAGCATCGAGCTGTTCTGCCTCGCCGCGGAAACCGGCAGCTTCACTGCCGCCGCCAACGAGGCGGGAATCACCCCGGCGGCGGTCAGCCGCTCGGTGGCGCGACTGGAGGAACGCCTGGGCGCGCGGCTGTTCGTGCGTACCACGCGGCAGATGCGCCTGACCGATGACGGCCGCAACTACTTCGAGCAATGCCGCCAGGCGCTGACCCAACTGGTGGACGCCGAGCGCGCTGTCAGCGGTGGCCAGAGCGTCGTGTCCGGGCGTCTGCGCATCAGCGTGCCCACGCCCTATGCGCACTACCGGCTGTTTCCGTTGCTGCCCGAGTTCCGCCGACGCTTCCCACAGGTGCAGGTGGATGTGCATGTCAGCAACCGCAACATCGACTTCGCCAACGAGGGCTATGACCTGGCCATCCGTGGTCGCGACCCGGCGGATTCCACCCTGGTGGCGCGGCGCCTGGAGGACGCGGAGAACGTGATCGTCGCTACGCCCGAGTACCTGGCGCACGCCGGTACGCCGCAGACACCGGAGGAACTGGTTCATCACGAGTGCATCCAGTTCGAGTTGCCCAGTACCGGGCGGCGCGTGCCCTGGTCGTTCCGGGTCGACGGCAAGCCGGTCGAGATCGAGACGTCCGGCAGTCTCACGGTGCTGGAGGATTACCTGGCTACCGCCAGCCTGGCCAAGTGCGGGGGAGGGCTGATGCAGGCCTACCGCTTCACCGTGGAGGAGGAGTTGAAGCGGGGCGAGCTGGTGGAAGTGCTGAAGGACTACGGCCGGACCACACGGCCATTCCTGCTGATCTACCCCCACGCGCGCCATGTCCCGTCGCGGGTGCGTGCATTCATCGAGTTCATGCTGGAAACGCGCCGCCGGTGAGCGCTGGAGAAACGGACGATGTGGCCGCGCCAGCGGTTGTAGTAGTCGTTTGTACGACGCATTCGCATTTACAAGTAATTTACATCTGCATACACTTTGGCTCCCCGCTGGCGCTCCACCACGCTGGCATTTGCCAACCCGAGTCATTGCGCCTTCAGAGCGCAAACCTCGCACCGAAGGATCCTTTAGCAGATGAAAGACGTAGCGTCGGGAGCGCTCCTGCTCGGTCTCTCCACCTTTGCTCTCTCCGCGGTCGCCGCCCCCGTGGTCATCGACCTGCCCAAGCAGCCCCTGGCCGCTGCCCTGGAGCAACTGCAGTCCGCAAGCGGAATGCGGATTTCCTATGATCGTGCCCAGGTCGCCAAGGTTGGCGCGCCGGCACTCAAGGGCAACATGGAGGCGGGCGAGGCGCTCGACCGTCTGCTCGCGGACAGCGGCCTGCAAGGCACGGTCGACGGCAACAGCGCCCAGGTCAGCGGCACCGTGCGCAGCAAGGCAGCGGGCAACGACAGCGTCGACCTGGGCGCGACCGAAATCGTCGGCGCCGCCAGTGTGGCGCCCGGCACCACCGAAGGTACCGGCTCCTACACCACCGGTGTGATGCAGACTTCCACCAAGCTGAACATGACCGTCCGCGAGACGCCGCAGTCGGTCAGCGTGGTCACCCGCCAGCAGATGGAAGACCAGAACATGCAGGACCTCGACGACGCGATCCGCGGCGTCACCGGGATGACCGTGCAGCAGTACGGCCCGGCGCGGGTGAGCTACGCCGCACGCGGTTTCGACGTCGACAACATCATGTACGACGGCCTGGCAACCAGCATTTCCACCTACACACAGGACGTGATTTCCGCGGCGGACCTTGCGATGTTCGACCGTGTCGAAGTGGTGCGCGGCGCCACCGGCCTGATGCAGGGCGCCGGCAACCCGGCCGCTGCCGTCAACATGGTGCGCAAGCGCCCGACCCGGGACTTCCACATGAGCCTGGAAGGCAGCGCCGGAACCTGGGACCGCTACCGCAGCCAGGTCGACGTCTCCGGCCCGCTGAACAGCGAAGGCACCCTGCGCGGCCGCGCGGTGGCCGCCTACGAGACCCGCGACAGCTTCCAGGACGTGGTCAGCGGCGAGCGCGGCGTGCTCTACGGCATCACCGAAGCCGACCTGAACCCGGACACCACCCTCACCCTGGGCGCTTCCTACCAGAACGACAACAAGAACGACAACTGGGTGGGCCTGCCGGCGCCGCTCGGCGGCCGCCACCTGGATCTCAAGCGCTCCGATTACTACGGCGCCGACTGGTCCTACTGGGATACCACTACGACCCACCTGTTCGGCGACGTGGTGCACCGCTTCGACAACGGCTGGCAGATGAAGGTCGCCGCCGACAAGTTGTGGGCGCGCATCGACATGCTCGGCCTGTACAACAGCTGCTACTACACCGAAGGCTGCCCGACCATGACCATGGGGCCGGGAAAATACGCCTACACCGACGACCACCAGAGCTACGACGCCTTCGCCAACGGCCCGTTCCAGGCTTTTGGCCGCGAGCACGAACTGGTGTTCGGCGGCAGCTACCGCGAAGAACGCTTCGACGGCCACGGCGGCTGGGGTGACCTGACCTACAACGATGGCTCGCCAATGACCCCGTTCGACCCGACGAAGTGGGACCCGGGCTCGGTGCAGAAGCCGAACATCGACATGAGCCTCTGGAACATGAAGCTCGACCAGGAGCAGAAGGGCGCCTATGTCACCACCCGCCTGAACGTCGCCGACCCACTGAAGGTCATCCTCGGCGGGCGCCTGGACTGGTACGAGGCGGACCCGCACAACGACACCGGCACCCAGAAGGTCACCCGCAACGTCACCCGCTACGCCGGCGTGGTCTACGACCTGAACGACGTGTACTCGGTCTATGCCAGCTACACCGACATCTTCAAGCCGCAGAGCAACTTCGACGCCAGCGGCAGCCTGCTCGACCCGATCACCGGCAAGAACTACGAGATCGGCCTGAAGGGCGAGCACTTCGGCGGTGCGCTGAATACCCAGCTCGCGATCTTCCAGATCGACCAGGAAAACCGCGCCACCGACGACACCAGCGGCCCCTCGCCGTGCCCCAGTTCGCCAACCTCGATCTACTGCTCGCGCGCCTCCGGCAAGGTGCGCAGCCAGGGCGTGGACATGGAAGTGAGCGGTGCCATCACCGAGAACTGGCAGGCCATGGCCGGCTACACCTACGTCGACGCCAAGTACAAGCACGACAGCAACGAGGACAACGTCGGCAAACAGTTCGACCCGAGCAAGCCGCGCCACCTGTTCAAGCTCGCCACCAGCTACACCCTGCCGGGTGAACTGCACCAATGGCGCGTCGGCGGCAACCTGGTGACCCAGAGCCAGACCGAGGACACCACCACCGGCTTCCAGCAGGGCGGCTACACGGTGACCAACGCCATGCTTGGCTACAAGGTCAACGAGAACATCGACACCCGGGTCAACTTCAACAACATCTTCGACAAGTACTATTACAGCGGGATCAGCTTCGGCAACCTGAACTACGGCGAGCCGCGCAACCTGATGTTCACGGTGAAGTACTCGATGTGATCCGCCTGGCCTGAACGGAAAAGCCCCGCATTGCGGGGCTTTTTCTTGCTTTCGGCTTACAGGCCTTCGGTGCCTTTGCAGGATGGCGTGGAGCGAAGCGATACCCATCGATTGGCCGGCAACTCCGTTGATGGGTATCGCTTCGCTCCACCCATCCTACGATTGCCTTTCCGGCAGCTCCGTAGGGCGCATAACGCGCCAGCGTTATCCGCCGCAAAGTGCCGGCGGATGACCTGTTCCAGGTTGTGCGCCCTACCTATCTGCAAGCAGGGGGTCAGGCGCGGCCTTCGGCTTTTTCGAACAGATCGAGCAGGTCGCGCAGCGTGCTCTCCAGATACTCGCCCGCGCGGTAGGCCGGCTTGAGTGCATCGCCACCGGCCACCACTTCCAGCGGCCGTTCGATGAAGCGCCCGACTGGCTGGAAACTGCTATCCAGCACCAGAACGACGGGAATCAGGATACGGTCCAGCGCCATGCGCTCGCGCAGATCGTCCTCGGCGCGGCCCTTGGTGATCACGGCCAGTTCCACGCGCGGTTGCAGGCGCTGCAGATGGTCCATCACGGTGACGTTGATCTGGCAGTCCGGGCACCACATCTCGCCGGCGATCAGCAGGCGGTAATGGCCCTCTATGGCCTGGATGCGGTGCAGGGTTTCGGCGCTGATCGAACCGGGCTCGGCCAGCTGCTGCTGGACCTTGCGGACGCCAGCGATCTCGGCGGGCAGGCCGTGGGCGACGAAGGCGTCGAAGCCCTCGCCGATGGCGAACAGTTCCTCATAGGAGGCCATGGGGATTTCCTTGAAACGGGTGATGGGCTCATCCCAGCAGAAATCCCCGTGGCCGGCAATCCGTCCGTCAGGCTTTCGCGGCCTGCGCCTTGGCTGCCGCCAGGTAGGGTGCCAGGCGCCGGCCCATTTCCTCGCCCAGGGCCTGCAGGCCGCTGAGCGGGCGGACCATTACCTCGAACTCGACGATCTTGCCGGCTTCGTCGAAGCGGATCATGTCGATGCCCTTGAGCTCCTTGCCGCTGACGGTAGCGCTGAACTCCAGCACGACGTTCAGGCCGTCGCCGGTGGCGAGTTCGCGGTGGTAGGTGAAGTCCTCGAACACCTGCAGCACGGTGTTGAGGATGGTCGAGACCACCGGGGCGCCGGGGTAGGGCGTGTGCGCCATGGGCGAGCGGAACACCGCGTTGGGCGCCAGCAGTTGCGGCAGGTTGGACAGGTTCTTGGCAGCCACCATCTGGTGCCAGCTGGCCAGGGAAGCGGCGGCCTGGGGATGCAGGTTCAGTGCGGTCACGGGAATACCTCCTGAGGGTTCTTGTTGTTCACTCAGGACGATACGGCCGGGTTGGCGAGTCGCTCAATGATCGGAAATGACAGAAGACTGATCCTGGCGTACAGCCCATCAGTGCGTGGCCGGGTTGATCAGGTAGCTCATCAACTGCGGATCGTCTCCTGGCTCGACGTTCTGCACCGGGCGCGGCAGGTCGGCGAATACGGCCTTCCAGAAAGCTGCCGCGACCTCGTCCTGTGCGTAGAAACGCACCAGCCAGGGCCCCGGATTGCCCAGCAGCACCTGGTTGGCCAGCGCGCGGCCGATACCGAGGCGGCGGTACTTCTTCAGGACGAACAGGTCCGATAGCTCCAGCGCATCGATGCCGGGCAGCTCGCTGCCTTCCACCAGCAGGAAGCCGGCGATGAAGCCGTCGGCGAGGATCAGGTTGGCGCTCCACTCCGGCTCGCTCCAGTAGCGCGCCAGGTGCTCTTCGTGGATGTAGAAGCGGCCGTCGACCTCGACGTCCTCGTCTTCCCAGTCCGATGACTCGTAGGCGTAGTACTGGTAGAGATTGCGGATCAGGTCCTGGTGCTCGGGGCCGGCCTGCACCAGCTGGATGGAAAGATCGTTCATGGTCGGGAGGCTCGCGGCGAGTCGGAGGAGGGCGCGTGGCCGCCATTGTCGCCCATTCCCATCGCAATGCCAGTGGCCGAGGGGTTTGAAGCTTGCAGTGGCGCGATGCGATGATGCTGTCGCATTTCCCTTCGAGATTCCGCAGTGAGAACCGACAGCCGCCTCTCGCGCATGCTCCACGTGCTGCTGCACATGGCCCGTGACGACCAGCCCATGACCTCCGAGCACATCGCCCGGATGCTCGGCACCAACCCGGCCGTGGTACGGCGGACTATGGGCGGCCTGCGCGAGGCCGGCTACGTGCGCTCGGAGAAGGGCCACGGCGGCGGCTGGACGCTGGACTGCGACCTGGCCCGGGTCACGCTGCTGGACGTCTACCGCGCGGTGGGCAGCGAACGCCTGTTCGCCATGGGTTTCGACAACGCGCACCCGGGCTGCCTGGTGGAAAAGGTGGTCAACGCCGCGCTGCAGGACGCCATGGAGCAGGCCACGGCGATCCTCCTGGAACGCCTGGGCGCCGTGTCGCTGGCCGATCTCGCCGAGCGTTTCAGCACGCTTTACCCGCAGGACCGCTGACCCTCCCTCGATGAACATCGCTCGATACCGAGCGTTGACCCTGTGTGTTCAATCACGATACTTTAAAAGTAACGAAAGAATCCGAACCCACCAGGAACCCTCCCATGATCGACCTCCTGAACTCGCCACTGGCCGGTGCGCTGTGGACCTGCCTGGCGCTGGCCATCGCCGCATCCGCCCTGTCCATGACCGTCACCCAGACCGAACTCTTCGCACCCCTGCGCGCGCTGGCCTGGAAGATCCACCCGCAGGTCGGCCACCTGTTCCAGTGCTTCTACTGCTTCAGCCATTGGGTGGTGATCGCCGGCACCCTGGTCTACCGTCCGGTAGTGATCGCCAGCGGCTGGGCGGCGGTCGACTGGCTGGTGGCGACCTTCTTCACCGTCGCCTTGACCGCTCTGTTCTGCGGCCTGCTGTTCAAGGTGTTCCTCACCGCCATGGCCAAGGCCGTCCGCGAGCGGGAACTGAAAAAGCTGTTCGCCTCCGAATGACGTCGAAAGGACTCGCCGTGAACCACTCCGAACTGATGGCCCCGTTCCACGATCCTGATGCCGCCGCGCGCTATGCGGAAAATCCGCCACGTTTCGTCCCCGGCCTGTTTGACCTGCACCGCATGGCCGCCATCCTGCTGGCCGAGAATGCGCCGCCCGACGGCCACCTGCTGGTGCTCGGCGCGGGCGGCGGCATGGAGCTGCGGGCCTTCGCCGAGGCCCGGCCGTCCTGGCGCTTCACTGGCGTCGACCCTTCCGCCGAGATGCTTGCGGTGGCCGCCCAGATGCTGGGGCCGGATGCTCGCCGGGCCGACCTGCTGCAGGGCTATATCGAGGACGCACCGCCAGGCCCGTTCGACGGTGGCGCCTGCCTGCTGACGCTGCACTTTCTGCCCGAGGCGGAGCGCCTGCGCACGCTGCGCGAGATCCACTCCCGGCTCAAGCTCGGCTCTGCCTTCGTCATGGCGCATCTGTGCGTACCGCAAGGCGCTGGCGAGCGGGCGCGCTGGCTGTCGCGCTATGCCGATTTCGTCGTCAGCTCGGGGATGGAACCGGCCAACGCCCAGCAGGCTCGCAGCGCCGTGGATGCGCACCTGAACATCCTCACTCCCGAGCAGGACGAAGCGCTGCTCTGGGAAGCCGGCTTCAGCCGCATCGAGGCCTTCTACGTCGGTTTCGCCTTCCGCGGCTGGGTCGCGCTCGCCTGAGCGCCCTTGCAAGAGCTGTGTCTGCTAGATTGGCGTCCCGTTTCGCCGGACGCCAGTCGATGCAGATTCCTTCCTCCCACGTCATCCACCAGACCGGGCACTGGCTGCTCAACCACCATCTGGCGTCCGCCCTGCCGGGTTACCTGATGCTCGGTTCGAAGCAGCCGGTGGGCTCCCTGGCCGACCTGCCGGAAGCCGCGCTGGCTGAAATGGGCGGACTGATGGCGAAGGTCCAGCGCATCCTCGAACAGACGCTGCAACCCAAATGGCTGTACATCGGCCGCTTCGGTCACTCGCCAGGCTTCCCGATCCACTTCCATTTCATCCCGGTGTACGCCTGGGTGGAGGAACTGTTCTGGGCCGATGAGCGCTATCGCACGCTGAGCCGGTTCGCCCATATCGAGGATGCCGCCACCCAGGCCGACGGCGCCGAGCTGACCCTGTTCGTCTGGCGCGAGTTCGGCGAGGCACCCGTACCCCCAGCGGTGCAGGGGCCGTCGATCGGGCAGGTGATCGAGTTGCTACGCGGTCGCTTCACTCAGGCCCAGTGATGCGAGCAGCCAGTCATGGAACAGCTGCGCGGCCGGCGACAGTTCTCGATGGCGTAGCGACACCAGGTATTCGCCGCGCTCGGTGACCATGGCCAGGTCGGTCACCCGTTGCATCTCGCCGCTGGCCACCGCTTCGTCGGCCATGAAGCCCCAGGCCAGGCCGATGCCCATGCCCTGCTGCACGGCGCGGTAGGCGAGGGTGAGCTGGTTGAACACCGGGTCGCTTTCCGCCGGCTGGTAATCCTTGCCGAAGTGGCCGAACCAGTCGTGCCAGTCCAGGCAGCTCCAGGCCGAGGTATCCAGTTGCACCAGCGGCGCGGCGGCGAGCTGGTCGAGGTTGATGATGCGCGAAGCGTCGAAATCCGGGCGGGCGACGGGATAGACCACTTCCGGCAGCACGAAGCGGCTGTCCAGCGTGGTCCAGTCGCCTGCGCCGTAGAGGATGCCCAGGTCGAAATCCACCAGGCTGGCTTCGTCCATCTCGTTGATCGCGTGCACATGCACGGCAATGCCGGGATGCGCCTTGTTGAACTCGATCAGCCTGGGGAACAGCCAGAACTGCGCCATCGCGTGGGTCGCCAGTACCGACACGGCGTTGCTCTGATGCACGTTGCGGATGCGTCGCACGCTGTGCTGCAGGCGCTCCAGCAGCATGTCCACGGTGCTCAGCAGCTCCGCGCCGGCAGCGGTGAGGGTGACGCCACGCGGTTTGCGCTCGAACAGCGGCACCTTGAGGCTGCTTTCCAGCGCCCGCATCTGCTTGCTCACTGCGCTCTGCGTGAGGAACAGCTCGGTGGCGGCCTGGGTGAAGCTGCCGCAACGGCCAACGGCCTCGAAGGTGATGAGGGTTTCCAGCGGCGGCAGGGTGCGCAGATATCGGCTGATGACGGGGCTCCAGTGAAAGCGTCTGGCATTCCTCTGGGGAATGCCTCGGTGCGGATTTATCCTTGGTCAGAAGCTAGCACAGCCGCTACCGTGGCGGCACTTTCTAGGCATTCATTGCAGTATCGAGGTCGTTGGAGATGAAACGCGGGGTGGTCTACGCAGGCATGGCAGGCGCAATCTGGGGCGGCGTGATCCTGGCGCCGTCGCTGGTGCCGGAATTCAACCCGCTGCTGATCAGCTCCGTGCGTTTCGCGCTGTATGGCGCCATCTCGTTGCTGATCGCCTTGCCGGTGGCCCTCGGCCTGTTGCGCCGGGTCAGCCGCGAAGACCTTTCGATGCTGGTGCGCCTGTCCCTGGCCGGCAACCTGCTGTACTTCGCGTTGCTCTCGGCGGCGGTGCAGTTCGCCGGAGTGGCGGCGGCCTCGCTGATCAACGGCATCATGCCGCTGGCGATCGCCTACCAGAGCCGTTCGGAACATGATTCGCTGCCGCTGTCGCGGATGAAGCTGCCGCTGGCGCTGGTGGCGCTGGGCATCCTCTGCATCAACCTCGACCCCTCGGCCCTGATGGCGTCCGGCAGTACCTCGGGCGAGCGCATTCTCGGCATTGTCTGCGGCTTCTGCGGCGTAGCCTGCTGGTCCTGGTATGCCAGCGCCAACGCGCGCTACCTGAAGGCCAGCCACTTCAACAGTCATGAATGGTCGACGCTGATCGGCGTGGTGACGGGCGTGATGGCCGTGATACTGGCGGGCGTTGGCGTGCTGATTGCGCCGCAGGCAGTGCCCAGTGGCATTTCCACGGAGCGCTGGATGGCGTTCCTCTGGGTGTCGCTGTTCCTCGCCGTGTTTGGTTCCTGGGTCGCCAATGGCCTGTGGAACGCGGCGACGCGCCGCTTGCCGATGAGCCTGGGCGGGCAGTTGATCGTCTTCGAAACGTTGTTCGCCTGCGCCTATGCCTACATCAACGAGCAGCGCTTGCCCGGTCCGGTGGAAGCGCTGGCAATTGTTCTGCTCACCGTTGGCGTGCTCTGGGCCATCGGCCTGCACCGCGCGCCGGCGCAGGTTCCGGCTCGCGCCGTGGAGTCCTGAGTCAGGCTCTCGGCGCGCCTTCCAGTCGCGGGCTCCAGTCTTCCACCGCGCCGTTCTCCAGGCGCCGCGACAGGGTGCGGCGCCAGTTCGGCGGCAGCGGCAGTTCCAGGCATTCGCGCAGGATATCGGCATCCACGCGCTTGTCGAACAGCACCGCGGAGAGCCGTTGCAGCGACCAGTCGGGATACGGACGCTCGACCACTTCCAGCGTCGCACCGGCGGCCACGGTGCCTTCCTCCAGCACCCGGTAGTACCAGCCGGTACGTCCCGACTCCTGCACCCGCAGGGCCATTTGCATCACGTCGAAGCGGTCGTTGAGCTTCCAGCAGGGCATGCGTCCCTGCGACACCTCCAGTAACGCCGTGCCGGCGCGTATGCGGTCGCCCAGGCAGAGATCGCGTTCGGTCCAGCCGGTGCTGCTGAAGTTCTCGCCGAATGCGCCGGGCTGGCTCAGCAGCGGGTGTTCGCCCAGTTCGGCGGACCAGTCGGCGTAGTGCTCGCGGGGGTAGTGGTGAATGGCCTTTTCCACCCCGCCGTGCACACGCAGATCACCTTGCTCGTCGCTTTCCAGGCCCAGCCTGGTCACCCTCAGTGCCGCCTGGCGCGGCAGCTTGGCAATGGCGCTGCGCGAGCCTGGCCGGGTGAAAGGCACGGCGCGGCCAGTGAGCAGGGCATCGAGGCGGGTGGAGGGCAGGTTCATCGCGGAACTCTCCTGGCGAAGCGAGTGGGTATGGTGTCGATCAAAAACTACATGGACAAAATCGGCCAGATCGGTAGGCTCTGTCAATGTTTCGATTCGATACCAGGATTCATTCCAGTCCGATTCTTCGTCGAGAGATTTCCATGCAGAAGTACCGTCTGATCATTCAGCGCCATGGCCGGTTGCTCGGCCATTTCGATTCCGACCTGCCGTGGGCGAAGGAGGCCGTGAGCAGCATTGCCTGTTGTCTGGGCGAGCTGGGTTATGGCCTGGAACTGCTGGTGGCCGACAGCGAGCGTCGCCTGTTGGAGAGTTCTCCCGAGGGCATCAAGGTGCTGAGCAGCGAGCCGCTGTATCGACCCCTGGCGTTGGACAAGCTGTAGGCCAAGAGCCCGGCAGAGCTGGCCCGTCAGCCCAGCTTCTGCGCCAGTTCGCCGATGAACTGCCGCAGCCACTGGTGGTGCGGCTTGTTGTGCCGGGCAATGTCCCAGACCATGAAGCAGCGGAAGGACGGCACAGGGAAGGGCACCGGGCTCACACTCAGGTCGGCCATCGCCGCGTAGCTTTCGGCAGCGAAGCTGGGGATGGTGGCGATCACGTCGCTGCTCATCAGCGTCGTCAGCGCGCCACTGAAGTGCGTGAAGGAGGCGGTGACGCGCCGTGCGTAGCCTGCCGCTTCGAACATGTCGTCGATGAAGCCGCGCCGGCCGTCGTAGGAGACCCGTACGTGATTCGCGGCGAAGTATTCCTCCAGGGCAATCGGCTCGACCGCCGCACGGTCACGGGAGCGGAACAGGCACGAGTAGGACGACGAAAACAACACCTGCGACGAGTAACTGGTGTTGAAGTCCTTGGGCTCGCTGCAGATCACCAGGTCCATGTCCGGGTCCTGCAGGGACTGCTTCCACAGCGAGCTGTTGCTTTGGTGGAAGGCGAAGCTCACACCCAGGCCTTCCGCGGCTGCGGCATTGACGATGCGCGGGGCGAGGTAGGCCTCGATGTCGTCGGACAGGCCGATATTGAACACGTAGCTGGAGTCGCGCGGCGAGAAATCCGGCTCGGCGCCCAGCACCCCGGAAATAGACGTCAACGCCTCGGCGATCTTCGGTGCCAGCTCCATCGCCTTGCGCGTGGGCTGCATGCCGGAAGCCGTGCGGATGAACAGCTCATCGCCGAAATGCTCGCGCAGCCGGCGCAGGGCCGAGCTCACCGCGCCCTGGGTTACGTGCAGCATGGCCGAGGCGCGGGTGGCGCTGCGCTCGGTCATCAGGCAGTGGAAGGTGAGCAGCAGGTTCAGGTCGATCCGCGCGATATTACGTACGTTAATCCGGCTCATATTTCCTAATCGTTTGCCCTGCGGTCGTGGGGCTTCCTAGTCTGGCGTCCACACAAACATAACAAGGGATGGAGAGTCCTGTGGACGCGATTTCGCAAAGCGTGGGTGCTAGCAGTATCCATACCAGCAAAGGGCAGTCGGATATCCGCAAGCGGGCCATGGCGGTCGGCATCGGCAACTTCATGGAGTGGTTCGACTTCGCCATCTACGGCTACTTCGCCGCCGTGATCGGTATGCTGTTCTTCCCCTCCAGCGCGCCGGGCGTGTCGCTGCTGTCATCGCTGGCAGTGTTCGCCGTCGGCTTTCTTTCACGGCCCTTCGGCGCGCTGATCCTCGGCCCTGTCGGCGACCGCTTCGGCCGCCGCGCGGTGCTGATCATCACCGTCTTCGGCATGGGCGTGTGCACCACCATCATCGGCCTGTTGCCCTCCTATGAGGCAATCGGCATCGCCGCGCCGATCCTGCTGATCGTCATGCGCTTCATCCAGGGCATGATGGTCGGCGGCGAGTGGTCCAGCGCCGGCATCTATATCGTCGAGAGCGCGCCGTCGAACCGCCGCGCCACCGCCGCCAGCGTGATCACCGGCACGGCGGGGCTGGCCTTCCTGTTCGGCACCTTCACCGCGGCGAGCATTTCCTCGGCGCTGGACGATGCGCAACTGGCGGCCTGGGGTTGGCGCCTGCCGTTCGTGGCGTCCATCGTGATGACCGGTATCGCCGTGTTCATCCGTCGCAAACTGGGCGATACGCCGGTCTACGAGGAAATGGTGCGCCAGCGTGATTCGCACCAGGTCCACGCGCCGAGCAAGGCCGTGCGCCGCCGCGCCTTCATCACCACCTTCGCCTTCTCCGCGCTGTTCGGTGTCTCGCTGTACTACTTCATCACCTACGCCAACAACCACCTGGTCAGCACCGTCGGCCTGCCGCGCAGCAGCGCGCTGTGGCTGTGCAGCATCGCGCTGGTGGTCTACGTCATCGTCAACCCGCTGATCGGCCGCCTCAGCGACAGCATCGGCCGGCGCAAGCTGCTGCTCGGCGCGGCTGCCGCGCTGACGGTGCTCGCCTATCCGATCTTCCTGCTGCTCAACACCGGCAACCCGCTGGCGATCCTGGTCGGGCTCACGGTGATGGGCGTGCTGGTGGCGATCACCGCGGTAATGGACGTGGTGTTGCTGGTGGAAGTCTTCCCGGCCTCGATCCGCTCCACCGGGGCTGCGCTGGGCCACAACCTGGCACTGGCGATTCTCGCCGGCCCCGGTCCCTTCATCGCCGCGGCGCTGATCCGCCAGACCGGCGACGCGAATCTGCCTGCGGCTTATCTCGCCGTGGTATCCCTGGTGTGCCTGCTGGTGCTGTGGAAGACCCTGCCGGAAACCCGCGACAACGACATCAACCGCTTCTAGTTCCTTATCACCCGCAGTCAGGAGTCCCCATGACCCGTGTAGCAATCATCCAGGCCGCCGCCGTTCCCTACGAGCCGATGGCCAGCGTCGAGAAGGCCGGCGGCATCCTGCGCCGCGTGGCGGAGCAGGGCGCCAGGCTGGCGGTCTTTCCCGAGGCATACATCGGCGGCTATCCCAAGGGCGCCAGTTTCGGCAGCGTGATCGGCAACCGCAGCGGCGCCGGGCGCGAGTTGTACCAGCGCTACGTCGAAGGCGCCGTGGCGCTGGACGGCCCCGAGCTGGCCGCGCTGGCCGAGTTCGTCGAACAGACCGGCGTGATCACCGTGGTCGGCATCATCGAGCGCTTCGGCCGCACCCTGTATTGCACCGCCGTTACTTTGGTGCCGGGGCGTGGGATCGCCGGCTACCACCGCAAGCTCATGCCGACGGGCCAGGAGCGGCTGGTGTGGGGCTTCGGCGACGGTTCGACGATCGAGCCGGTGAACAGCGAGATCGGCGTGCTGGGCAGCGTCATCTGCTGGGAGAACTACATGCCGGCGCTGCGCCAGGCCATGTTCGCCCAGGGCGTTGAGCTGTATTGCGCGCCGACCGCCGATGATCGGCCGTCCTGGGCCAGTTCCATGCAGCACATTGCCCTTGAGGGGCGGGTGTTCGTGCTCTCCGCGTGCCAGGCCATCCGCCTGGGCGAGTATCCGCAGCAGCACCGCGAGGCGTTCGGCCTGGACTTCAAGGAAGACGATTACGTGATGCGTGGCGGCAGCATGATCGTCAGCCCGCTGGGCGAGGTGCTGGCCGGGCCGGTGTTCGACTGCGAGACGGAGCTCTATGCCGACCTCGACATGGGCCAGCTCAACCAGGGCAACCTCGATTTCGACGTGTGCGGCCACTACGCGCGGCCGGACGTGTTCGAGCTGAAGGTGAATACCGCGCCCTTGCGCCCGGTCACTTTCGAGGGTTGATCGCCAATGCCCGGTGCCATCCGGCACCGGGCTTTCCCTGCCTCAGCGATCCACCCGTTGCTGCAGATGTGCCGGATGGTGCTCGCCGACGCTCTCGATCTGCCGCAGCGCGGCTTCGATGGCAGCCAGGTCGGTGGAGTCCAGTTCCAGCGTTGCCGCGCCGAGGTTTTCCTCCAGGCGATGCCTTGGTGGTGCCGGGAACCGGCACGATCCAGAGATGCCGCGCCAACGGCCAGGCGATGGCGATCTACGCGCGCATCACGAGCAGGAAGGACAGAATTGCCCTGCGAAACGTCTGGAATGGGCTTTACTCAAGGACTTTCAACATGATTGGACGGCGGCACGCCGGGCCATTCATGAGAGTCCTTCATGATTCCAAACGCGTTTCCCCCCTTAAACGATGGCGCGCGTCAACCTACTGCATTTCCACCTGGCCAAGGCGCTGGACAATGGCCTGGCCCGCGAGGAACTGACCCATCACTCACCTGGCTTCCTATTCCGGCGGGCTTTCGACCTCTACCGCAGAGGGCTTCGCCCGCCCAGTGTTTGCCGAGCGCGATGCCGCCTGAGGAGTACTGCATGGAATACCGTTATCTGGGCCGCAGCGCCCTGAAAGTCTCGCCCCTGTGCCTGGGCGCCATGATGTTCGGCGGCGAGACCGACGAGCCGACCTCGCGGCGCATCATCGACAAGGCCCGGGAGCAGGGCGTCAACTTCATCGATACCGCCGACGTCTACCACAAGGGCCGTTCCGAAGAGGTGGTCGGCCGCGCGGTCGCCGCCCGCCGGGATGACTGGGTGATCGCCAGCAAGTTCGGCAATGCCCTGGGCGATGGCCCGAACCAGCGCGGCCAGTCGCGCAAGTGGATCTACCAGTCGGTGGAGGACAGCCTGCGCCGCCTGGGCACCGACTACCTGGACATCCTCTACTTCCATCGCACCGACGTCGCCGCGCCGCTGGAAGAGGGCCTGCGCGCGGTGGGCGAGCTGATCCGCCAGGGCAAGGTGCGCTACTACGGCCTGTCCAACTTCCGCGGCTGGCGCATCGCCGAGGTGGTGCGCCTGACCGACCAGTTGGGGATGGATCGGCCGATCTGCAGCGAGCCGCTGTACAACCTGGTGGACCGCACCGCCGAGGTCGAGCAGCTGCCGGTCGCCGGCCACTTCGGCATCGGCGTGGTGCCCTACAGCCCATTGGCCCGCGGCATACTCACCGGCAAGTACCGGCCCGGCGCCGAACCGCCAGTGGACTCCCGCGTTGGCCGTGGCGATAAACGCATTCACCAGACCGAATGGCGTCCCGAATCCCTGCAGATCGCCCAGCGCATCGCCGAGCACGCGGTGGCCCGCGGTACCACGCCGGCCGCGTTCGCCCTGGCCTGGGTGCTGAACAACCCGTTGGTCAGCTCGATCATCGCCGGCCCGCGTACCGACGCGCACTGGGACGGCTACCTGCCGGCACTGGACCTGCAACTGACCGCCGAAGACGAGGCCCTGGTGGACAGCCTGGTGCCGCCCGGCCACGCCTCCACTCCCGGCTACAGCGATCCTGCCTATCCCGTGGAAGGCCGCTCGGCCCGTTGAATCACCTTGAGGAGCAATGCCGATGAAGACCCTTGGATATGCTGCGCAGAACCCGCAGGACCCGCTCGCTCCCTTTACTTTCGAACGCCGCTCGCTGCGCGACAATGACGTGGCGATGGACGTCCTTTACTGCGGCGTCTGCCACTCCGACCTGCACCAGGCGCGCAACGACTGGGGCTTCAGCCGCTACCCGATGGTGCCGGGCCACGAGATCGTCGGCCGGGTCAGCGCCGTCGGCTCGAAGGTCACCCGCTACCGGGGCGGCGACGCCGTGGCGGTGGGCTGCATGGTGGATTCCTGTCAGGTGTGCGATCAGTGCCGCAAGGGCGAGGAACAGCTGTGCCGCGAAGGCAACACCCAAACCTACAACGACCGTGACCGCGTGACCCGCGAGGCGACCCAGGGCGGCTACTCCAAGCAGCTTGTGGTGCGCGAGGAATTTGTCCTGCGCGTGCCGGACGGCCTGGACCTCAGCAGGGCCGCGCCGTTGCTGTGTGCCGGTATCACCACCTATTCGCCGCTGCGCACCTGGCACGTCGGGCCGGGCAGTCGTGTCGGCGTGGTCGGTCTCGGCGGGCTGGGACACATGGCGGTGAAGCTGGCGGTCGGCCTGGGCGCCAGCGTCACCGTGGTCAGCCGCACCGCGGACAAGCGCCAGGATGCCCTGGAGCTGGGCGCGGATGCGCTGCTGGCGTCCTCCGACGCCGCTGCGATGAAGGCCGCCGCCAACGGCTTCGACCTGATCATCGATACCGTGCCGGTAAAGCATGACCTCAAGCCCTACCTGCCGCTGCTGGACGTGGATGGCACCCTGGTGCTGGTCGGCCAGGTCGGCCCGCTGGACGAGATCAGCACCGTACCGCTGCTGCTCGGCCGGCGGCGCATCGCCGGCTCGCCCATCGGCGGCATTGCCGAAACCCAGGAGATGCTCGATTTCTGCGCCAGGAAGAACATCCTGCCGGAGTGCGAGATGATCCGCATGGACGAGATCAATCAGGCCTACGAGCGCATGGAGCGCTCCGACGTGCGCTACCGCTTCGTCATCGATCTCGCGACGTTGGCCTGAAGCGCCGCGCCGGGCGTTTTCGGTGAGCATGTCGACGGGGAGATAGGCAGGCCGAAACCTCCAGGACGGCGCGTAGAATGTGCGGGCCGCTGTTGAGGGGCAGTTGCCCCTCGACGCGGGCCTTGCCCGTGACCGTCGTTGCTGAATCCCAGGCCGTCAGCCCGCCGTAGGCCGGTAGCCGCAGGTTCAGTCAATCATGCCCGGCGAGCGACGGCACATCGGCTGGCCGCCTGCTGCGCCTACAGCGTGACCACCACCTTGCCGAACTGCTGGTTGGATTCCAGGTAGCGGTAGGCCTCGACGATCTCGTCGAAGGCGAAGGTGCGGGCGATCACCGGGCGCAGCGAGCCATCGGCCAGGCCGGCGAGAATGTAATCCTCGGCCTCCTGCAGGCGCAGCGGATCTTCGAGTACCTCGTAGACCCGGTAGCCGCGCAGGACCAGCGAGCGACTGAGTACCTCGAAGAGGGGGAAGGGCGTGGGCTCGGGGCTCAGGCCGCCGTACTCGATGAGGATGCCGCCTTCGGCCATGGCCGCGGTCAGCGGTTCGAAGATGGGGCCGCCCACCGGGTCGAACACCACCCGTACGCCGGCCTTGCCGGAAATATCGAGCAGGCGTGAGCGCAGGTTCTCCTCCTCGCTGGCGATGACCTCGGCGGCGCCGGCCTGCAGCAGGGCTTCGCGTTTGGCCGACGTGCGGGTCACCGCAATGGGCACCGCGCCTGCGCGACGGGCGATCTGGATGGCGGCCAGGCCGACGCTGCTCGACGCGGCGGTGATGACGACGAAATCTCCCTCGCGCAGCCCGGCTACCTGGATCAGCGCGCCATAGGCGGTGAGGTACTGCATCCAGGTGGCCGCGGCGTCGCTCCAGGCCTGCCCCGGCGGGTTCTTCACCAGGCGGGCTTGCGGGACCACCAGGCGCTCGGCGTGGGTCGGGTCCTGCTGCATCGAGGTCGGCGGCAGAACACTCACCGCGTCGCCCGGCGCGAACCCGCGCACCGCGCTGCCCACCCCCTCGACCACGCCCGTGGCTTCCAGCCCTAGCCCGGAGGGGAACTGCGGGCTCTCGATGTAGCGATCAGTGCGCAGCAGCGCTTCGGCGCGGTTCAGTCCCAGGGCTTTGACCCGGATGCTGACTTCGTTCACGCCGGGTTGGCGACCCTCCACCGGCTCGATGCGCAGGACCTCCGGGCCGCCGAACTGGTGGAAACGCACGGCGCGGGTCTTGATGCTTTCCATGTGATGCTCCCATACGAAATTGATTTGACGTAAAGCGACTATCAGCCATGGGTTTCGCCCGATAAATGGCGTATAGAAACACTCAGCCGAAATCAGGAGTTTCGAATGGATCGACTGACCAGCATGGAAGTCTTCGTTCGCGCGGTGGACCTCGGGTCCTTCGCTGCGGCGGCGGATGCCCTGGAAATGTCCGCGCCCATGGTGGGCAAGCATGTGCGCTTTCTCGAAGAGCGCCTGGGTGCCCAGTTGCTGCTGCGCAGCACGCGCCGGCAGAGCCTGACCGAGGCCGGGCGGATCTACTACGAACGCTGTCGCGCGCTGCTGGCCGATGCCGAGGCGGCGGACATCCTTGCCACCGGTGAGGTGGCCGAGCCGCGCGGCAGGCTGCGGGTGGCCATGCCGGTGCATTTCGGCCGGCGCTGCGTGGCGCCGGTCCTGCTGGAGCTGGCGCAGCGCTACCTGCAACTGGAGCTGGACCTGCGTTTCAGCGACCGTCTGACGGACCTGGCGGAAGAGCAGATCGACCTGGCGATCCGCACCGGCGAGCCGCAGCCCAGGGATGGCATCATCGCACGCCGCATCGGCCGGCAGCGCATGGTGGTCTGCGCGGCGCCAGCGTATCTGGCGGTCCATGGACGGCCGGAAGGCATCGCCGAGCTGGCGGCTCACCGCCTGCTGGTCTACCACCGCTCCGGGCGGATCAACCCCTGGCTGTTCCCTCGTGAGGGGCAGGCGCCGGAAGAGTTCGCGCCGAGCTCCCGGTTGCGCTTCGACGACCTGGCCGCCATAGCCGATGCGGCTGCCCGCGGCATGGGGCTGGCGTGGCTGCCTTACTGGCTAGTGCGGGAAGTCATCGCGCAGGGCGCGCTGGAGGAGTTGCTGCCAGGGCAGCCGGGTTTTCTCTACGACGTGCACGCGACGTGGCTGCAGACTACTCAGCTGCCGCGCAAGGTGCGCCTGGCGATCGATGCGCTGGTCGACGTGATACCGGGCCTGGTCAAGCCGGCGGGGCAGGAATAGGGCGGCCCTGGAGACCGCCCGGCGGCGTCATCTGCCCGGCGTGAGTTGCAGGACGCGGTCGCGGCCGCCTTCGGCGAGCAGGTAGCCGCCCTTGCCGTCCGGCACGATGGATTGCGGGGCCTTGAGGAACGACAGGATGGTGTGCGGTTCCCCCTTGCCGTCCCATAGCAGCAGGCGGGCACGGTGGGTGGCGTCTTCGCTGATCCACAGGCCGCGGGCGTCGCACATCAGAAAGGTCGGCTGGTTCAGGCCCGAGAGCAGGATGGGGTCCTTGCCGTCATCGCTGAACTGGTGCACCACACCTTTCTTCTTCTCGGTGTAGAGCAGTTTGCCGTCGGTGCAGCGGGTGACGGATTCGGTCTCCTGCAGCTTGTTGCGCAGCACGGTCAGCTCGCCGTCGCTCCAGCGGTAGCGCAGCAGGCGGCCATCCTCGCGGCGGTCCTCGATGGCGTAGAGATTCTCGCCGTCGTCCCACAGGCCCTGTACCGACTGGCCCATGAACAGGTCGGTGATCTTGCCATCCTTGAGCAGTTGCACCGGCCTGCCGTTGGACTCCTGGCTGAACACCCAGCCGCCCTGCGCGGCGATCATGCCGTCAGGCTTGGATAGCCCGTCGACCATGATCCGGCGCTGGCCATCGGCGGCGATGCGCAGGATGTTGCCCTTGTCCTTCTTCAGCTCCTGGCTGACCAGCAGGCCGCCATCGGCAAGCGGCACCAGGGATGCGGCCTTCTGCACGTTCCGGTGCAGAACCGCGACGGACCAGCCATTGGCTGCCTGCACAGGGTAGAAGTCCTGCCAGGCGAAGAAGGCCAGGGCGGCGGCGATGACGAAACTGGTACCGGTCAGCGCCAGGCGGAATAGCGGGCGACGGGACGGGCGCGGGGAGGTCTGGGACATGTATCGGCTGCCACTACAGGGGTGGGCGACACTGGGGCGTTCCTTGTGGTTTTGTGCCTTCCTGGCGTCCAGTGTGCGGGCCGGCATGGTAACCAGACAGTTCATCGGCGGGCTAGGGCGAAAGGCAGTGATGCTCGTCACGCCGTTGAAGATGCGGACACAGAAGCAATTGTGGTCCGGCCGGCCCTATTGGGACGAATGTGCCGCGAATGGGTGGCTATCGCTGGGGTAATTGCGGCTGTTTGCCGCGTTTGTGGCTATTTGCCGGCCATGCGGGAGAACTGGGAAGACGGCTTGATGGCCAATGGCCTACAATTCCCCCGTCCTTTGCTGAGGACAATCCAGACGGCTGTTGCGGACAGGAAGTCCGCAACAGCCGTTTTCTTTTCTGCGCTTCACTGCGCCGGACGCATCGCCGGCACCGCTTCCAGCTTCTGCAGCCGCAGCGGCGCGCCGCGCAGGAAGGTGCTGATCTGGCTGGCATCCATCGGCTTGCCGAACAGATGGCCCTGCGCACAATCGCATTCCAGCTGCTGCAACTGGCGAAGCTGGACGGCGTTCTCGACGCCCTCGGCGATTACCTTCAGCCCCAGTTCGCGGCCCAGCGCCAGCGCATTGCGCAGTACGATCAGGCGGCGCGGGTCGCCATTGTTCACATCGGCCACCAGGTGGCGGTCGAGTTTCATCTCGGTGAAGGGCAGCTCCATCAGGCGCTGCAGGGTGGAGTGTCCGCAACCGAAGTCATCGATGGCCAGGCCGCAACCCAGCAGGCGCAGGCGCAGCACGTTCTCCAGGCTCAGCGGCGGAGCATGCAGTGGCGAGGATTCGGTCAGCTCGAAGGTGATCCGCTGGGGCTCGATGTCCAGCCCGCGCAGATTCCTCTCGACGGTGGCGGCAAATTCGATCTGGGCGATCTGCTCGGCTTCCAGGTTGAAGGACAGCTTCAGCTCGTTGCTGCCCTGTGCGCGCAGCGCTTCGACGGCCTGGGTCATCAGCTCGAAGAGCATGCCATCGAGCTTGCCAGCGCGGCGCAGGGAGGGCAGGAATTCAGCGGGCAGCAGGACGGCGCCGTCTTCCAGCTGCCAGCGCGCGAGCACTTCGAATCCATAGACCTGGGCAGTAGCGACATTGACCTTGGGTTGCAGGTAGGCGCGCAATTTTCCCCGCGCCGGCAGGCCTGATGGTTCGCCATCGTCCGTCGTGCCGTTCTCCGCCAGCGGCAGGCCGAGCTGGCCACTGCCTGGCTGGAAGTCGCTGAGCAACGCCCGCAGGCGCTCCAGAGTGGCGGCGTCGTTGCCCAGCCAGAAGACCTTCATGCCCTGCAATTGCAGGAGGTGCGAGAGGGCGCTCCAGGTGCCAGGGGCCATTTCCCCGCTGACCACCACGCCATGGGCCAGTCGCTCGCGGGCAACCGTCTGAAGGAATTCCAGACGGGCCACCGGATCGATGCGCACATCGCAGATCAGCAGGTGGACGCCCCCTTGGCTGCGCAGCCGATCCAGTGCGAATGCGTTGCTGGAAACTTCGGACAGGAAGCTGTAGCCCAGATGATGCAGAGCGGTAACGGCGGTCGAACGGTGCAGGCCGGAAGCCTGGAGTACCAGCGCAGAGAGCGGAGGCATGGATTTTTCTCATGGAAGATTGGCCCTGTGCATTCTCACGAACGTCGCCATCGATGTGAGGCGGAGGATTCCAGTTCTTCTGTCAGGGAAATCTCATCGGAACTGCTACCGGTTTGTCAGCTCCTTCCATGGTCCTCGCGGAAGAGGTTCGCTGCCACGTTCGCCGGGCGTTGTCATGCAGCACCGACTTCGAGGGGGCGAATGCCCGCTGGCACATCCTCGTCTCCCGATCATCGAGGCCAGCCTCTGACCGAGTCCGCCCAGCAGCTTCGGCAAGGCCGGCCGCGATTGGATGTGGCGCAGGTGCCGCCAGTTCTGGCCTGAGCCTTCCCGACAGGGACTTCAGGGGAAAATCCGAGGTCGACCCTCGTGGCCTCCCATGTTAGGGTCCCTGTGCTCCCTTTCACGTCCGCACCGGCTGCCCACGGCTGCGCGGCACGCCCTGAACAAGGAGAAATGGCTCATGTCACGTCCCGCCTCGAGGGGACCTGTCGACACGGCCATGGCCCCGCAAAGCGAGGCCTCAGCCACTGCGCTGCTGAACCTGTGGCTCAGCCGACCTCAGCAGACCGCAGTGTTCCTGGATGTCGACGGAACCCTTCTGGACATCGCCGAATCACCCGGCGCGGTCGTCGTACCGCCCGGGCTGCTCGATGCACTCACGCACCTGCAGCGCCGACTCGATGGTGCCCTGGCCCTGATCAGCGGCCGCCCGGTCGAAGAACTCGACCGGCTCTTCCAACCCCTGCGCCTCGCCGCCAGCGGCGGTCATGGCGCCCACTGGCGCGAGAGCGGCGACAGCCCGTTGCGTCGTACCACCAGGGACCTGCCCGCCAGCGTGCGAGTGCAATTGAACGCCCTGGCGAACCGGCATGTCGGAATCCATGTCGAGGACAAGGGCAGCAGCTTTGCACTGCACTACCGCTCCGTACCCTCGCTGGCCACCGATCTGCGCGTCGAGTTGCAGTCGTTGTTGCGCTCGCCGGCAGGTAGCGGATTGCGGCTGCTCAATGGCAAGCAGGTTTACGAAGTCGTCAGCGAGGGCGTCGACAAGGCCCGCGCCGTCCAGCGGCTGCTGGAAGTGCCGGGCTTCGCCGGCCGCCTGCCGCTGTACATCGGCGACGACGTCACCGACGAGCCCGCCATCGCGCTGATGCCGACGCTGGGCGGCCTCGGGCTGTCCGTCGGGCGCGCGTTGCCCGGCGCCAGCGCCGTATTCAGCGATGCGCAGCAAGTCCGTCACGCACTGATGCAAGCAGGAGGAACCCCCACATGACGAACCGGCACGAAGGTGCTCTGGAAGTGGGCCTGATCGGCAACTGCCGGGTGGCCGCCCTGGTCAACCCGCAGGCGCGGCTGGTCTGGTGGTGCTACCCGAATTTCGACAGCGACCCGGTCTTTTCCCGGCTGCTGGCCGGGGACGACGAAAAGGGTTTCGCCGATGTGGTGCTGGATAATCAGGTCAGCAGCACGTCCGATTACCAGCGCAACACGGCGATCATCACCACCGTGCTGCGCGATGACAGCGGTGGTGCGGTACGCATTACCGATTTCGCCCCACGCTTCCTCGAGCACGGCCACGTCTATCGCCCGGCACAGCTGTGCCGGCTGATCGAACCCATCGAAGGCGTGCCGAAAGTCACCCTGCGCGTGCGTCCGACCCACGGCTACGGCAAGCCCAGCCAGGGCGTCACAGGCTCCAGCCATATCCGCTACCTGGAGGGCGAAGAGCCGCTGCGCCTGACCACCGATGCACCGCTGGCCTACATCCAGCACGAAACACCGTTCGCCCTGCGTCACCCGGTGAGCCTGGTGATCGGCCTCGACGAGCCGCTGGACAATGCTCCCGGCGAAGTCGTCCGCGACTACCTCAAGCGCACCCAGAACCACTGGCATGACTGGGTACGTGGCCTGGCGATCTGCTTCGAGTGGCAGGCCGTGGTGATCCGCTCGGCGATCACCCTGAAACTGTGCAACTTCGAGGACACCGGCGCGATCATCGCGGCCGCCACCACCTCCATCCCGGAGGCACCGGACTCCCAGCGCAACTGGGACTACCGCTACTGCTGGCTGCGCGACGCCTACTTCGTGATCCTCGCCCTCAACCGCCTGGGCGCGACGCGGACCATGGAGGGCTACATCGACTTCATCACCACCGTGGCCAGCGGCAACGCCGAACTCAAGCCGCTGTACGGGATCATTCCCAACCAGGACACCACCGAACGCGTCGAGCCGGACCTTGCCGGTTTCCTCAATCACGCGCCAGTGCGTGTCGGCAACCAGGCGGTGGAACAGAACCAGCATGACGTGTTCGGCTCGGTTGCCCTGGCGGTCCTGCAGAGCTTCGTCGACGAGCGCCTGCCCAATCCGAGCAGCGAGGGCATGCTGCAACTGCTGGAAAACCTCGCCTCCAAGGCAGTGCACGCCGCCTTCGAGCCGGATGCCGGCATCTGGGAGTACCGCGGCCGCCAGCGCGTCCATACGCATTCCGCGCTGCTCTGCTGGGTCGCCTGCGACCGCGTCGGGCGCATCGCCAGGCGCCTGGGCCGCAGCGAGGAAGCCAGTGGCTGGATGGACAAGGCGGCCAACCTGCGCGAACAGGTCCTCGCCAAGGCCTGGAGCGAGAAGAAACAGTGCTTCACCGGCGCCTTCGGCCACGACGACCTCGACGCCAGCGTGCTGCTGATGAACGAGCTGGGGATCATCGAAGCCGACGATCCGCGCTTTGTCGCGACCGTCGAGTGCATCGGCCGCGAGCTCAACGTCAACGGCCAGATGCTGCGCTACGCCGCGGCGGACGATTTCGGCGTGCCGGAAACCGCCTTCCTCGTGGTGAAGTTCTGGTACCTCGACGCGCTGGCCGCCATCGGCCGTACCGAGGAGGCACGCCAGCTGTTCGAACAGCTCATCGCCGCGCGCAACCGCTACGGGCTGCTCTCCGAAGACCTGCACCCGCATACCGGCGAACTCTGGGGGAACATTCCACAGACCTATTCCATGGCGGGGCTGATCAACTCGGCCATGCGTCTTTCCATGGGCTGGGAGGAAGGCCTATGCCGCGCCTCGTGGTGATATCCAACCGGGTCGCGATCCCCGATGAGAACGGCCCGGCGCCGGGCGGGCTGGCCGTGGCGGTGGAGGCCGCCATGCGCAACCGCGAGGGCATCTGGTTCGGTTGGAGCGGCGAGAAGGCCGAGGAGCCGGGCCCGGCGACCGTGGTCCAGCGCGACAACCTGCAGTACATCCTCACCGACCTGCATCCGCAGGATTTCGACGAGTACTACAACGGCTTCGCCAATCGCGTGCTCTGGCCGATCCTGCATTACCGGGTGGACCTCGCCGAGTTCAACGAGGCCGAATTCGGCGGTTATCAGCGCGTCAACGAATTCTTCGCCGAACGGCTGAGCCCGCTGCTGGAGGAGGACGACGTCCTCTGGGTCCACGACTACCACCTGATCCCCCTGGCCTCGGCCCTGAGGCAGCGCGGGCACGGCAACCGCATCGGCTTCTTCCTGCACATCCCGATGCCGCCGGCCGACCTCATCACCGCGTTGCCGCACCACGACGAACTGCTCCGCGCGCTCACCGAATACAACCTGATCGGCTTCCAGACCGAGAACGACGCCAGCAACTTCGCCCGTTACCTCACGCGCGTGGTCGGCGCGGCGACCCCCGATGGCCGGCGCTACCACCTGGAGGACCAGCATTTTCGCGTCGGCGTGTTCCCGGTGGGCGTGGATGCCGCCGGTTTCCGCCACCTCGCCGAGGAAGCATCGCAGAGCCAGGCCGCCGAAGACCTGCGCGAGAGCCTGGGCGGTCGTGCGCTGATGGTGGGGGTGGACCGGCTCGACTATTCCAAGGGCATCGTCAACCGGCTGGACGGCTACGAGCGCTTCCTCGAACTCAACCCGGACTGGCACAACCGCGTGACCTGCCTGCAGATATCACCCGGCAGCCGCCAGGACATTCCCGAGTACGCCGATATCGACGCCGCCGTCAGCGCGCGGGTAGGGCATATCAACGGGCGATTCGGCGCGGTGTCCTGGGTGCCGCTTCGCTATGTGGCGCGCAACCACCAGCGAGCGGACATCGCCATGGTCATGCGCCACGCGCGGATCGGCCTGGTGACGCCGCTGCGCGATGGAATGAACCTGGTGGCCAAGGAATTTGTCGCCGCCCAGGACCCGGATGATCCTGGCGTGCTGATTCTTTCCCAGTTCGCCGGCGCAGCCGCCGAACTGGGAGGCGCGCTGATCATCAATCCCCATGATCGCGGCGCCCTGGCCGATGCCATGGCGCAGGCACTGCGCATGCCGTTGAAGGAGCGCCAGGCGCGCCACCGCGACATGTACGCGGTGCTGGAAGCCAACGACATCCGTTTCTGGGGGCCCAGCTTCATCGATGCGCTGACCCGGCCGGGAAGGGCGCTGAACTGGCTGTCCAATCACTACCTGAGTCACTGACCCAAACAACAAGCCCCGCTTCGGCGGGGCTTTCTTCGAGCGGGCGCTTGCGCTCAGGCGGCTGGTTTCTTGCTGTCGGACTTCGCCCACTGCGACTTCTTCTCGACCTTCACCGCCAGTTGGCCAACGGGGATTTCCTGGATTTCACCGCCCTGGGAGAGGAAGGCAGCAATCTTTTCATCAAGCTCCGAACGTTCGCGAATCAGCTGTGAATCAGTCATGAAGTCACCTATGCGTTGGGGCGCCAAACCGGCACCGGCAGACTACACCTGTTTTGTCGAAAGCGCCGCGTTAGCTCGACCATTTGTCAAAATCACCACTGGTCGTGAAAAAAAGCTATGAATTAGCGCCAAACCTTGTATTCTGCATGGGCTGCCTGCCCAGTAACGAGTTCCGCGACTTGATGTTCTTCTACAAGATGCTCCATCTCCTCGGCACCTCTTCACTACGCATTCAGCTCATCGCCGGTCGGCTTTCGGCCGGCCTTTAGCATTTTTTTAGGAGACAACATCATGTCCGATCGTCAAAATGGCATCGTCAAGTGGTTCAACGCTGAGAAGGGCTTCGGCTTCATCACCCCGGAAAGCGGCCCGGACGTATTCGTTCACTTCCGCCAGATCGAAGGCAACGGCTACAAGTCCCTCGACGAAGGCCAGAAGGTCAGCTTCGTTGTGACTGCCGGCCAGAAAGGCCCGCAAGCTGAACAAGTTCGCGCTGTCTAATCGACATCGCTGACGAAGAAAGCCCCGCTTAGGCGGGGCTTTTTTTTGCCTGTTCGATTTGCTCCGTGCCATTCGACAGCGCAATAAAAAACGCCCGGTGCAGTGCACCGGGCGTTTTTGTTTTGAAGGGGGGTGGGCCGGCCGAAGCGGGCTCACTGGTTCCCGATCATTCCTGTTGCGGGTCGAACTGCTTGTCGCGGATCAGCAGGGCGGGGATCACCCCGCAGATGAAGTAGGCCGCGCCCATCACCAGGAAGCCCACGCCGATGGACATCTGCGTGGCGAGGAAGCCGATCACCGCCGGCGCAATGGCCGCGCCGATGCGACCGATGTTGTAGGCGCCGCCCACGGCCGTACCGCGGAACGCCGCAGCGAAGCTTTCGGTCATGTAGGTCGCGTTCACGCCATACGGAATGCCGTAGAGGAAGCCGAACACCACCAGCATCCACAGAATGTTCTCGGGGCTGTGGAACAGCACGATCACCGGCAGGAACACCGCAGTGCCCAGGGCGCCGAAGGAGAACACGGTGCGGCGGCCGAACCAGTCGGCGGCGACGCCGGCCAGTACCTTGCCGAGGATCATCGCGGCATAGGTGCCGACCAGGTAGGCGGTCATGGCCTTGAAGTTCATGCCCATCTCGGTTTCCAGGTACGACGGCATCCAGTTGTTCACGCCGTAGTAGCCGAACTGCAGGAAGCCGGCGGTCAGCGCCCAGAACAGGAACATGCGGCTGGCCTTCGGGTCGGCGAAGATCTGGCGGAAGGCGTTCTGCCGTGGAGCGGCAACCGTTCCGGCAGGAGCGTCGGCCTTGCGCTGCTGGCGTTCGGCCTGCGCCTGGACCCAGGCGGCAGGCTCGGGAATCAGCTTGCGCATGGCGATGGCCAGCACCACCGGGATGATGGCGATGTAGAACAGGTAGCGCCAACCGTGGTCCGGCAGGATCCAGCCGGCCAGCAGGGTGGCGACGATGTAGCCGACCGACCAGCCTGCCTGCAGGGTGCCCAGCACGGTGGTGCGGTATTTGGTGGGCACGTACTCGGCCATCAGCGTATTGCAGGCCACGTAAAGGGCGCCGAGGCCGAGCGACGCGACGAAGCGTGCCGCGGCGAACTGCCAGTAGTTGTGGGTCAGACCAAGGACAGCGGTGCCGACGGAGAACAGCACAATGGTCCAGACCACCGTCTTGACCCGGCCGAAGCGATCGCACGCCCAGCCGCCGTAGATTCCACCGAAGGCCATGCCGGCCAGGGTGACGCTGCCCAGGCTGCCGGCCTGGAGGTTGCTCAGGCCGAACTCGGCCTTGAGGCTGGTGAGGCTGTAGGAGAGCAGCATCAGGTCCGCGCCATCGATCAGCAGGCCGATGAAGCAGAAGGCGAAGACGAGCACCCAGGTCTTGTCCTGGGTGGCGGCGGTTGCCGCCGGAGCGGAAGCAGTGTTTTCCATGAACGAATTACCTGTTGTAGTTGTTGGCGGACCGGCGTGCCGGTCCTCGGTAAGCGTGTGGCAGGTGCTTTGGGGTGGCAGGCGCGGGGGCGTGGCCCCGCGCCGCCTGAGGGGTCAGGCCTGGGCTTCGCGGATCATGTTGCGGGCGATGATCACCTGCTGGATCTGCGTGGTGCCCTCGTAGAGCCGGAACAGGCGGACGTCGCGGTAGAAACGCTCGATGGCGTACTCGCTGACGTAGCCGGCGCCGCCGTGGATCTGCACGCAGCGATCGGCAACGCGGCCGCACATCTCGGTGGCGAACATCTTGGCGCAGGAGGCCTCGGTGCTGACGTTGCGGCCCTCGTCGCGCTTGCGCGCGGCGTCCAGCACCATGCAGCGGGCGGCGTAGATCTCGGCCTTGCTGTCGGCGAGCATCGCCTGGATCAGCTGGAACTCGGCAATCGGCTGGCCGAACTGCTTGCGCTCCAGGGCGTACTGCAACGCATCGGCGAGCATGCGCTCGGCGGCGCCGACGCTCAGCGCGGCGATGTGCAGGCGGCCCTTGTCGAGCACCTTCATGGCGGTCTTGAAGCCGACGCCCTCGACGCCGCCGATCAGCTGGCTGGCCGGGATGCGCACGTTTTCGAAGATCACGTCGCTGGTGTGCGCGCCTTTCTGGCCCATCTTGTGGTCCGGCTTGCCGAGGGAAATGCCCGGCGTGCCGCGCTCGACGATGAACGCGCTGATGCCGCCGGAACCCTTGACCGCCGGGTTGGTGCGGGCCATCACGGTATAGATGCCGGCGTGCGGGGCGTTGGTGATGAAGCGCTTGGTGCCGTTGAGCACGTAGAAGTCGCCATCGCGCACGGCGGTGGTCTTCAGCGAGGCGGCGTCGGAGCCCGAGTCCGGCTCGGTCAGGCAGAAGGCGCTGAGCAGTTCGCCGCTGGCGAGCTTGGGCAGGTAGTGGGCTTTCTGTTCCGGCGTGCCGTCGATCAGGATGCCGATGGAGCCGATGCCGTTGTTGGTGCCGATGTAGGAGCGGAAGGCGGGGGAGGTGCGGCCGAGTTCGAAGGTGATGTTCACCTCTTCTTCCATGGTCACGCCCAGGCCGCCGAACTCTTCGGGGATGGTCAGGCCGAACAGGCCCATCTCGCGCATCTGCTGGATGATGTCCTGCGGGATCGCGTCGGTTTCGGCAACCTCGTTTTCCCGCGGGATCAGCACTTCGCCGACGAACTGGTGGATGGAGTCCAGAAGTATCTGCAGCGTTTCTGGGTCTCGGATCATGTGCACTCCTCACAAGGCCCGCGAGCGGGCCAGTCTGGCGAGGCACCGTCACCCGAGATTCAGCGAGCGGCGGCACCTATGTTGTTGACCATGTTGATCAGGCGGGGCCCGATGTCGTCCTCGAGCTTCTCGCGGGTCAGCTGGAAGCTCGGTCCGCCGCAGTTGAAGGCCAGCAGGCCGTACTGCGGGTGTACCAAGGGCACGGCGACGGAGTTGACGTCGCGGTGCCATTCACCGATCGACAGGCAGTAGCCGTAGTCGGTGTAGTCCCTGAAGGCGCGGTCCAGACCCTTGCGGATGGCCGGCCAGTTGTCCGGTTCGCGTTCGCGAACGTGGTCGAGCAGGAATTCCCGTTCGTTCTCCGGCATCGCCGCGAGGCACGCGCGGCCTACCGAACTCACCGCCAGCGGCAGGTAACTGCCGATCTGCCGGCGCATCGTCATGTTTCCCTGTCCCTGGACCACGTCCAGGTAGACCATCTGCAGGCGGTCGCGGGCGGCCATGGCCACCGCCGCCTGGGCGTGGTTGGCCAGTTCCTCCATCAGCGGATGGGCCACCGCGCGGATCGACAGGTTCGACAGCATCGCGTAGCCGAAACCCAGCACGCCGACATCCAGCTGGTACTTGCCCGAATGCACCTCGCGCTTGAGGCAACCCAGGCGCATCAGGGTGTTGGTCAGGCGCGTCACCGTCGGCTTGGGCAGGTCGGTCTTGCGGGCCAGGTCCTGGTTGCTCAGCACGTTTTCCCGTGGCGTGAAGCAACGCAGGATCTCCAGGCCGCGAGCCAGCGCCGTGACGAACTGGCCGCTGTTTTCCTCTTCGCTCAGTGCCGTGGCCGGGTCGTACAGGCCGCGTTCCAGCAGGCCGATTTCACCTTCGTTTTTCGTCGGCGCAGCCGAGTCCATCTCCGTCTTGTTGCGGCGCATGGTAGAACCCCTATTCACGGAAAATCAATAAAATAAAATGCAGTTTCGTCAGACGAAATTGTAATGGGTCTGAACTGGTTAGTACAGGCGTGCCGCTAAAAATATATCGGGCTCAGGTTTTAAAGGGCTTTCAAGGCTATTTGGCTCAGCACCGTTTACAGCGCCGATCCAGGATCACTATGATGAAATCGAAATACGGAATGTAGTTTCGTCAGACGAAACAAAGTGAGGTCACAGCTTTCATGAGTACCAGCGTGGTTCATCTCGATATCCAGGCCAACGGCGTGGCGGTTGTCCGCATCGACCGCCCGGAAGCCAAAAACGCCCTCAATGCTGCGGTGCGCCAGCAACTGGCCGAGCACTTCCGCGCCCTGAGCGATAACCCTGAGGTTCGCGCGCTGGTGCTAACCGGGGGAGAGGAGTGCTTCGTCGCCGGCGCTGACATCCGTGAATTCGCCCAGGCCAGCCCCATCGAGATGTACCGTCGCCACACCGAACTGCTGTGGGAAGCGATTTCCCGTTGCCCCAAGCCGGTGATCGCTGCGGTGAACGGTTTTGCCCTGGGCGGCGGCTGCGAGTTGGCAATGCACTGCGACATCATCGTCGCCGGCGAGTCGGCATGCTTTGGTCAGCCGGAAGTGAAACTCGGCCTGATGCCCGGCGCCGGCGGCACCCAGCGGTTGATCCGCGCCGTGGGCAAGTTCCAGGCAATGCGCATCGCCCTGACCGGCTGCCTGGTCAAGGCGCCCGAAGCCCTGGCCATCGGCATGCTCAGTGAAGTGGTGGAAGACTCGCGCACGCTGCCACGCGCGCTGGAACTGGCCGCTGAGATCGCCGCGCTGCCGCCGCTGGCCGTGGCACAGATCAAGGAAGTGATGCTCGCCGGTGCCGATCTGCCGCTGGACAGTGCGTTGACGCTTGAGCGCAAGGCCTTCCAGTTGCTGTTCGACTCGAAAGACCAGAAAGAGGGCGCCGCCGCCTTCCTCGAAAAACGCAAAGCCAGTTTCCTGGGGGAATGAGCATGACCCTTTCTTTCGGTATTGAACGTATGGCCATCGTCGGTACGGGAGTCATGGGCAGCGGTATCGCCCAGATCGCCGCCCAGGCCGGCATCCAGGTGAAACTCTTCGATGCCCGTGACGGTGCGGCCCAAACCGCGCGTGAAAACCTCGGTCGCACCCTCGCCAAGCTGGCGGAGAAGGGCAAGATCACTTCTGCCGAAGCCGACGCCACCCTGGCTCGTTTGCTGGTTGCCGGTTCCCTGGGCGAGCTGGCCGATTCTGATCTGGTGGTCGAGGCGATCATCGAGCGTCTCGATGCCAAGCAGGCGCTGCTGGCCGATCTGGAAGCCGTGGTCAGCGCCGACTGCATCCTCGCCACCAACACCTCGTCGCTGTCGGTCACCAGCATCGCCCGTGGTTGCCAGCATCCGGAGCGGGTGGCGGGCTTCCACTTCTTCAACCCGGTGCCGCTGATGAAGGTGGTCGAGGTGATCGACGGCCTGGCCAGCGACCCGCTGGTCGGCGACAGACTGGTGGCGCTGGCCGCGCGCATGGGCCATCGCGGCATCCGCGCCAAGGACACCCCCGGCTTCATCATCAACCACGCCGGCCGGGCCTATAGCACCGAAGCCCTGCAGATGCTCAAGGAAGCCATCGCCGAACCGGCCGATATCGACCGCATCCTGCGCGAAGGCCTGGGCTTCCGCATGGGGCCGCTGGAGCTGTTCGACCTCACCGCGTTGGACGTTTCCCACCCGGTGATCGAGTCCATCTACAACCAGTTCTACCAGGAGCCGCGCTATCGCCCGGCGGCGCTGACCCGACAGATGCTCGAGGCCGGCTTCGTCGGTCGCAAGGTCGGCCGCGGCTTCTATCGCTATGCAGACGGCAAGATGATCGACCCGCCGGCACCGCAACCGGTGCCGAGCGTGGCCGCGCTGCCGCCGGTGTGGATCGGTGCGGAGAACGACCAGGACCGCGAGTTGCTCGGCGAACTGCTGAAGAAACTCGGTGCGACCCTGGAGCAGGGCGGCCACCCCAGTAGCGAGGCGCTGTGCCTGCTCGCCCCTTATGGTGTGGACGCAACCACGGCCTGCCAGAACTTCGGCACCGACCCGGCACGCACCGTCTGCATCGACCTGCTGCTGGACCTGCAGCGCCACCGCTGCCTGATGCAGAACCCGGCGACTGCCCCGGCCATGCGCGATGCCGCCCATGCGCTGCTGGCGGCGGACGGTGCAGGTGTCACGCTCATCAATGACAGCGTCGGCTTCGTCGCCCAGCGCGTACTGGCGCTGATCGTCAACCTGGCCGGCGATATCGTCCAGCAGCGCATCGCCAGCGTCGACGACCTCGACGAAGGCGTGCGCCGCGGCCTGGGCTACCCGCAAGGTCCGCTGGCCTGGGGCGACAGCGTCGGCCCGGCGCGCCTGCTGACCATTCTCGAACGCATGACCGACCTGACCGGCGATGCCCGCTACCGCCCCGGTCCGTGGCTGCGCCGCCGCGCTGCGCTGGGACTGTCGCTGCGCCACGCCGAGCCTGCGCTGGGCTGAAGCCCGGCGCCTACCGATTCAAGGAGATACCGATGCTCAATGCTTATATCTACGCCGGCCTGCGCACGCCCTTCGGTCGCCATGGCGGCGCCCTGGCGCCGGTGCGCCCGGACGATCTGATCGCCCAGGTGATCCGCGAGCTGCTGGCCAGCACCAAGGTGCCGGGCGAAGCCATCGAGGACGTGATCCTCGGCAACACCAACCAGGCCGGTGAAGACAGCCGCAATATCGCCCGCCATGCCGCACTGCTCGCCGGCCTGCCGGTGACCGTGCCGGGCCAGACGGTGAACCGCCTGTGCGCCAGCGGCCTGGCGGCGGTAATCGATGCAGCGCGCGCCGTGACCTGTGGTGAAGGCGAGCTGTTCGTCGCTGGCGGTGTGGAAAGCATGTCCCGCGCGCCCTTCGTCATGGCCAAGGCCGAGGCGGCGTACAGCCGTGACCTGACAGTATTCGACAGCACCATCGGTGCGCGCTTCCCCAACCCGAAGATCGTTGCCGGGTTCGGCAACGACAGCATGCCGGAGACTGGCGACAACGTAGCCCGCGAATTCGGCATCAGCCGCGAGCAGGCCGACCGCTTCGCTGCCCGTTCCCAGGCCAACTTTGAAGCCGCCCGCCAGGCCGGTTTCTTCGCCGGGGAAATCCTTCCGGTCAGCGTGCCGACCGGGCGCAAGACGCCGCCGAATGTGGTCGAGCAGGACGAGCATCCGCGTCCGTCTTCCGATGAGTCCGCGTTGGCGCGCCTCAAGCCGCTGTCCGAGGGCGGGGTGGTCACCGCGGGCAACGCTTCCGGCGTCAACGACGGCGCCGCCGCATTGCTGATCGGCTCGGCAGCGGCGGGCGAACGCCACGGCCTCAAGCCGCTGGCGCGGATTCTTTCGGCGGCGGCGGTCGGCGTCGAGCCGCGCATCATGGGTGTCGGCCCGGTCGAGGCGATCAACAAGGCGCTGGCCCGCGCCAACCTGACCCTGGCCGACATGGACATCATCGAGATCAACGAGGCTTTCGCTTCCCAGGTGCTCGGTTGCCTGCACGGTCTGGGTGTCGATTTCGACGATGCGCGGGTCAACCCCAATGGCGGCGCCATCGCCGTCGGCCACCCGCTGGGCGCTTCCGGCGCGCGGCTGGCGCTGAGCGTGGCGCGCCAACTGCAGCGCAGCGGTCAACGCTATGCGGTGATCAGCCTGTGCATCGGCGTGGGCCAGGGGCTCGCCATGGTTATCGAGCGCGCCTGAGCGCCAGAGAGGAATTGAAGATGGGTGCTTTGAGCGGATACCGCGTACTCGACCTCAGCCGCGTGCTGGCCGGGCCCTGGTGCGGCCAGGTGCTGGCCGACCTGGGCGCGGAAGTGATCAAGATCGAACGGCCCGGCGTGGGGGACGACACCCGCGGCTGGGGCCCGCCCTACATGAAAGCCGCCGACGGCTCGGACAGCTCCGAGGCGGCGTACTACCAGTCCACCAACCGCAACAAGCTGTCGGTGGCGCTGAACCTGGCCACCGAAGAAGGGCAGGCGCTGGTGCGCGCCCTGGCCTGCGAGTGCGACGTGCTGATCGAGAACTACAAGGCCGGTTCGCTGGCCAAGTACGGGCTTGACTACGAGAGCCTGTCGAAAGTGAATCCGCGCCTGGTCTACTGCTCCATCACCGGTTTCGGCCAGACCGGCCCGCGCGCCGAGGAGCCCGGCTACGACTTCATCATCCAGGGCATGGGCGGCTTGATGAGCATCACCGGCGAGAAGGACGGCGTGCCCGGCGCGGGCCCGCAGAAAGTCGGTGTCGCCGTATCCGACGTGATGACCGGCCTGTATTCGGTGGTCGCCATCCAGGCCGCGCTGCTGGCCCGCGAGAAGACCGGCCGCGGCCAGCACTGCGACATGGCGCTGCTGGACGTGCAGGTCGCCATGCTCGGCAACCAGAGCCAGAACTACCTCGCCACCGGGCGCTCGCCGGGCCGCCAGGGCAATGCCCACGTCAACATCGTGCCGTACCAGGTGTTCAGCGCGAAGGACATGGACTTCATCATCGCCTGCGGCAACGACAGCCAGTTCGTCTCGCTGTGCGACGCCATCGGCCTGCCGGAATTGCCGAAAGACCCGCGCTTCACCCGCAATGCCGACCGCGTGCGCAACCGCGACATCATCGTCGGCAAGCTCGCCGAGCACTTCCAGGGCGACACCGCCGATAACTGGGTGAAACGCATCCACGCGATGAAGGTGCCGGTCGGCGTGATCAACGACATCGGCCGCGCGCTGGACGAGCCGCAGGTGGTCGCCCGCGACATGCTGGTGGAGATTCCCCACGCGCAGAACCCGGCGTTCCGCATGGTCGGCAGCCCGCTGAAATTGTCCGAGACGCCGGTGGAATACCAGCGCCCGGCGCCCATGCTCGGCGAGCACACCGACGAGGTGCTCAAGCGCCGCCTGGGGATCGATGACGCACGCCTGGCGCAGTTGAAGGCCGAGGGTGTGATCGAGCAGTTGGGAGAATCCTGAGGCCTTCACCCGAACCACCCCCAACCGCAGCGCCGATACAAACCGGCGTCAGCCAAGGAAACAACTGATGAAAGTACTGGTCGCGGTAAAACGCGTGGTTGATTACAACGTCAAGGTCCGCGTCAAGGCGGACAACTCCGGCGTCGATCTCGCCAACGTCAAGATGTCCATGAACCCCTTCTGCGAAATCGCCGTGGAAGAGGCCGTACGCCTGAAAGAGAAGGGCGTCGCCAGCGAGATCGTGGTGGTCTCGGTCGGCCCGAGTGGCGCGCAGGAACAATTGCGCACTGCTCTGGCGCTGGGTGCCGACCGTGCGGTGCTGGTCGAGAGCAACGAAGAACTGAACTCCCTGGCTGTCGCCAAGGCCCTTAAAGCTCTGGTCGACAAAGAGCAGCCGCAGCTGGTCATCCTCGGCAAGCAGGCCATCGACAGCGACAACAACCAGACCGGCCAGATGCTGGCTGCGCTGACCGGCTACGCGCAAGGCACCTTCGCCTCCAAGGTCGAAGTCGCTGGCGACAAGGTCAACGTCACCCGTGAAATCGACGGCGGCCTGCAGACCGTTGCCCTGAACCTGCCGGCCATCGTCACCACCGACCTGCGCCTGAACGAGCCGCGCTACGCGTCGCTGCCTAACATCATGAAGGCGAAGAAGAAGCCGCTGGAATTCCTCCCCCCTGACGCGCTGGGTGTCTCCACGGCCTCGACCGTGAAGACTCTCAAGGTCGAAGCGCCTGCCGCGCGCAGCGCCGGCATCAAGGTGAAATCGGTGGCCGAACTGGTCGAAAAACTGAAGAACGAAGCGAAGGTGATCTGATGACTGTGCTGGTTGTTGCAGAGCATTCCAATGGCGCGCTGGGCGCCGCGACGCTGAATACCGTTGCCGCCGCGCAGAAGATCGGGGGCGACATCGCCGTCCTGGTCGCTGGCCAGAACGTCGGTGGCGTGGCTGAAGCCGCTGGCAGGATCGCTGGTGTTGCCAAGGTGCTGGTCGCCGACAACGCCGCCTACGCTCACCAGCTGCCGGAGAATGTGGCTCCGCTGATCGCAGCTCTCGTGAAAGAGAGTGGGGGCAACGGCTACAGCCACGTGCTGGCCGCAGCCACCACCAACGGCAAGAACTTCCTGCCGCGCGTTGCCGCCGTGCTGGACGTCGACCAGATCTCCGAGATCATCGAAGTCGTCAGCGCCGATACCTTCAAGCGGCCGATCTACGCCGGTAACGCCATCGCTACCGTGCAGTCCTCGGCTGCCGTCAAGGTCATCACCGTGCGTGGCACCGGCTTCGACGCCGTTGCTGCCGAAGGTGGCTCCGCCGCTGTTGAAGCCGTTTCCGGCCCGGCCGATGCCGGCAAGTCCGCCTTCGTTGGCGAAGAACTGGCCAAGTCCGACCGTCCGGAACTGACCGCTGCCAAGATCGTCGTATCCGGCGGCCGTGGCATGGGCAATGGCGACAACTTCAGCATTCTTTATTCCCTGGCCGACAAGCTGGGCGCTGCCGTTGGTGCTTCCCGCGCCGCCGTCGACGCCGGCTTCGTGCCGAACGACATGCAGGTCGGCCAGACCGGCAAGATCGTTGCTCCGCAGCTGTACGTGGCCGTCGGCATTTCCGGCGCCATCCAGCACCTGGCGGGCATGAAGGATTCGAAAGTGATCGTGGCGATCAACAAGGACGAAGAGGCACCGATTTTCCAGGTCGCCGACTACGGCCTGGTCGCCGACCTGTTCGAAGCCGTACCGGAGCTGGAAAAGACCCTCTGATCCTGCTCATTCCCCTGGCCGGGCCAGCTGTCATCGGCCCGGCGTTTTGCCAACACCCCAGTAGAAAGAAACAAGAACAATGAAAAATCGTCGTACCCCTGTGCTGGTCTCCGGACTGGCGCTGCTGCCCTCGTTCGCCCATGCGGATTTCCTCGCCGACAGCAAGGCCAGCATCGAAGCACGCAACTTCTACTTCAACCGCGATTACCGCCAGAGCGGTGCCGCGCAGTCCAAATCCGAAGAATGGGCCCAGGGCTTCCTGCTGCGCTACGAGTCGGGCTACACCGAGGGCACCGTCGGCGTGGGCGTCGATGCCCTCGGCCTGCTGGGCCTGAAACTGGATTCCAGCCCGGACCGTTCCGGCTCCGGCCTGCTGCCGTACTCGGCCAGCGACAAGCGCGCCGCCGACGACTACAGCGACCTCGGCCTGACCGCCAAGCTGCGCCTGTCCAAGAGCACGCTGAAGGTCGGCACGCTGCTGCCCAAGCTGCCGGTGGTGCAGTACAACGACACCCGCCTGCTGCCGCAGACCTTCCAGGGCGCGCTGGTGGAGTCGAAGGAACTCGACGACCTCGACCTGCAACTCGGCCAGCTGCGCGAGGTGAAGCAGCGCGATTCGTCCAACAACGAAGACCTGTCGATGACCCGCGGCAACAAGCGCAACATCGTCGCCGGCAGCCACCTCACCAGCGACCGCTTCAACATCGCCGGCGGCACCTACCGCTGGAACAGCCAGCTGAGCACCAGCTACCACTATGCCAACCTAGAAGACCTCTATCGTCAGCACTACGTGAGCCTGGTGCACACGCTGCCGATTGCCGAGGGCCAATCGCTGAAGTCCGACATCCGCTGGGCACGTTCCACCGACGATGGCGGCAGCAACGTCGACAATCGCGCGCTCAACGCTATGTTCACCTACAAGCTGGGCAACCAGGCGTTCGGCCTGGGCCTGCAGCGCATGTCCGGCGACACCGGCTTCGCCTACCTGTCGGGCACCGATCCGTACCTGGTCAACTACGTGCAGATCGGCGACTTCGCCAACAAGGACGAACGCTCCTGGCAGCTGCGCTACGACTTCAACTTCGCCTCCTACGGGCTGCCCGGCCTGAGCCTGATGACCCGCTACCTGCGCGGCGACAACATCGACCTGCTGAACGGCCAGGGCAACGGCAAGGAATGGGAGCGCGACACCGACGTCGGCTACCTCGTGCAGAGCGGCCCGCTGAAGAACGTCGGCTTCAAGCTGCGCAACAGCACCTTCCGCAGCAGCTTCGGCAATGACATGGACGAGACCCGCTTCATCGTCAGCTACACCTTGCCGATCTGGTAACGCGCCAGGCAGCACCGAAAAGCCCCGCTCAGGCGGGGCTTTTTTATGCGTTCGAGCTGGGCCTTACCACTTGCTGACGTCGACGACGGCCTTGGCGAATGCCACCGGTGCTTCCTGCGGCAGGTTGTGGCCGATGCCTCCGGTCAGCGTGCGATGCTCGTAGTGGCCGGTGAATTTGGCCGCGTAGGCCTTGGGTGGCGGATGGAACGCGCCGTTGGCGTCGCCTTCCAGGGTGATGGTCGGCACGCTGATCGGCGGGGCCTTGGCGAGCTTCTGTTCCAGCTCGTCATACTGCGCTTCGCCTGCCGCCAGGTTCTGCCGCCAGCGGTAATTGTGGAGGGTGATGGCGACGTGGTCGGGATTTTCGAACGCCTTGGCGCTGCGCTCGAAGGTGGCTTCATCGAAGTCCCACTTGGGTGAGGCCTGCTTCCAGATCAGCCGGGTGAAGTCGCGGGTGTTCTTCGCGTAGCCGGCGGCGCCGCGCTCGGTGGCGAAGTAGAACTGGTACCACCAGAGAAACTCGGCTTCCGGCGGTAGCGGTTGCTGGCCGGCCGCCTGGTTGCCGATCAGGTAGCCGCTGACTGCTACCAGCGCCTTGCAGCGTTCGGGCCAGAGGGCGGCGATGATATCGGCGGTGCGCGCGCCCCAGTCGAAGCCGGCGAGCACGGCCTTGTCGATCTTCAGCGCATCCATCAGCGCGATGATGTCGCTGGCTACCGCGGCGGGTTGGCCGTTGCGCATCGTCTGCTCCGAGAGGAAATGCGTGCTGCCATAGCCGCGCAGCCACGGAACGATCACCCGGAAGCCTTGTGCGGCCAGCGCCGGCGCTACGTCGACGAAGCTGTAGATGTCGTACGGCCAGCCATGCAGCAGGATCACCGCCGGGCCATCCGCCGGGCCATCTTCGGCATAGCCGACATTGAGCAGGCCTGCATCGATCTGCTTGAGCGCCTTGAAGGTGGTGTGTGTGCCGGCCTTCAGCGACGCGGTGGTCTTGCTCTTCTCGCTGGCAGCCAGGGCGACGGCTGGCAATTGGGTGGCGGCGAGTGCCACCGCTGCCAGGCGCATCAGGTCGCGGCGGCTGCTATCGAAATACTCCGACATGTCTTTTCCTTGTTGGGGTGGGCCGAACAAAGCGTAGGCGAGGATGAATCGACTGCTGGGAAAACTCCGGGACGAATGGTGCGAAAGTGCGTGCTTGAGCGTGTTATTGGCGATTCTTCCCGTGTCGAACCTCTCACCGAGCAAGGAAAAGTCTGGTCAGGGTGCGGGCCCTCGGCTTATAAAACCCCTTCGCCGCTGTAGACCCGCAGGGATGGCGGCCCCACGAGATCAAGGAACGATGATGCGACGAATCACGATGATTCTGCTCGCCGCCACCCTGTTGCAGGGCTGCGCGCACCAGAAGACCGGCAACCAGTGCGAAGACAACTTCAACACCGAGGGCGGCTTCATCGCCGGCAAGACCTTCACGTCCAACGTCCAGCTCGACATGCCCTACGCCAAGGTGTTCGACCGGGCGCAGAAGACCCTGGTGAAGGAGGGCTTCACCATCCAGACCGCCGACGAGAAGAGCGGCACCATCTCCGCCTACCAGGGCGTCATCCTGAGCAGCCGGAACGCACCGTTGAACATCGTGGTGGAAAAGGCGGGCTCCGGCTCCAAGGTAAGCTACGTCTTCGTCACCCTGGGGGGGATGTACACCACCGAAGGCGCGGTGCGTGACGGCTTCTGCCGGTTCACTGACGGGATTCGGCAGTAAGCCGGCAGGGATTCCTGGCTGGACTTCTGCGGGCGGATGTCGAGCACAGACGGAGTCCGCCCCTAAGCGCGAACCAGCTTCTCCACGAGGCGGCGCGTCAGCGGGGCGATGACCAACACCAGCGGGAAGGCAATGCTCCAACTGGTGAGCCAGGCGCCGAGCCAGAGATGGGCGAAGCCTGGTGCGAGGCCGACGGCGCGCCCGGTGGCAAGGCCGGAGACCAGCAGGCTCATCACCCCGGACAGAATCAGCGCGAACAGCAGCGGAGCGTATCGGCGCGCGATCATGCTTGAGCCTCCTGTTCGAGCTGGGGCTGGTGAAGGCGGCTGAGGGTTTCGGCAAAGTGTTGGCCGAACAAGCGCGCGGTCTTCAGATCGCCGGGGCAGAAGTCCGGCGCGGTCTTGTCGGCCTGGACCATCAGGCCGGACCAGGAGCCCAGGCGGTTGGCCGCCTCTTCCGGAGGCACGCCCAGATGCTGTTCGGGGAGGATCGGGTTGCCGGCCCAGAGCATCCCGTGCTGCATGCAGAAGGTGAACAGCGAGATCAGCGTGGACTGCTTGTCGCCCGCCGGCAGCGCGGAAACGGTGAAGCCGGCGGCGAGGCGGCCGCGCAGCTTCTGTTGGCGCCACAACGGTCCGGTGGCGTCCATCAGAGCTTTCAGCGATGCCGAGACGCCGCCCAGATAGGTGGGGGAGCCAAAGATCAGGCCGTGGTAGGCGAGGAGGGCGTCCGGGCGCCCGATCAGCTCCTGGGTCCTGAGCAGCTGCACGTCGCAGCGGGAGACAAGGCGCGCTCCGCTGGCGATGGTCTGGGCGATGCGCTCGGTACGGCCGCTGGCGCTGTGGTAGACGATGGCAATGGTTTTCATGGCTTCTCCGTGGGTGCACGCAAGGTGAAAGCCCAATCCTGGGTTGACCGGGATGGGCTTTGGCGTGACCCTACAAGTTCAAGTGAACTTGAAGTCAAGAGGTGATCCATGGACATCTCCGATGTGGCGAAACGCTCCGGCGTGCCGGCATCTACCCTGCGTTTCTACGAGGAGAAGGGGTTGATCGTCTCCCTGGCGAAGCCCGGCGCGCGCCGCCAGTTCGCCTCGCAGATTCTCGACCAGCTGGCGCTGATCACCCTGGGGCAGTCGGCGGGGTTCAGCCTGGAGGAGATCCGCTCGATGTTTTCCGGCGGCGGCGGAACGAACATCGACCGGACTATGCTGGCTGCCAAGGCGGACGAACTGGACGCCACGATCAGGCGCCTGCGGGCGATGAGTCGGGGATTGCGCCACGCGGCGGCCTGTCCGGCACCCAGCCACGCCGAGTGCCCGACCTTCCAGCGCCTGGTGAAGGCGGCGGCGAAGAGTGCGCTGGAGGGGAAGAAGGCGCGGGGGCGGTTGAGGAAGGGGAAGGGTGCTGTCTGATGGGGCTGGAGCGGGGCCTGCCCTCTCCCTAACCCTCTCCCTGAAGGGAGAGGGGACTGTTCGGAGCGCTCTGATAACACGGTGCTTGCCGGCTGACTATGTACGTCGCACCCTACCATGTGGCTCCCTCTCCCTTCAGGGAGAGGGCTGGGGAGAGGGTGGTATCGGTTGGCACAGAGCTAGGGGGCGTCTGATTCTTGCTTGAGTCCCGTCCGGCGCCGGCCCTGCCAGCGGATCGCGGACATGGCCCGCCCCTACAAGGAAACGCCAAGTGCGGCCGACAGCCACTCGCAGAACCCCTGCGCCTGCGCATTCCGCTCGCTCTGCTGATGCACCAGCAGCGACCAGTTCGGCCCGCGCACAGTCTGCTCGCTGAGTGGGGCCAGCAAGCCATTCTGCCGTGCATCCCCCGCCAGCAACTGGCTCACCAGCGCGATGCCCAGGCCCTGGCTCGCCGCATCCAGCAGCAATCCGGGATCGGAGAAGTTCAGCCCCTCGCTGCGCTGGCCGACATCCGCGCCGCCCTGCACCTGCCAGTGCGCCCAGTCCATCTCCCGTTCACCGTGCAGGGTGGTGCGCGACGGCTCCGCCTGTGCCAGTACGGATGGATGGCAGGCCGGGTAGAGACGATCCTCCAGCAGCACGCGGAAGCGGCATTCGGCCTGGGCGGTGAGGTCGTCGCGCACGGCGATGTCGATGGTCTGGGAGGCCATGTCCGGGGTTTCGTCGGTGGTCAGCAGCCACAGGTCGATCTGCGGATGGCGCGCGTGGAAGTCGGCCAGGCGCGGCACGAGCCAGTGGCGGGCGAAGGCCGGGGTGGTGTTGACCACCAGCTGGTTGGGCTTGCGGTACTGGTCCAGGCGGCGGATGCCCACCGCCAGTTGCTGCAGCATGGATTGCGTGGTGCTCAGCAGGTCGGCGCCGGCGTCGGTCAGCGCCACCTTGCGCCCGGAGCGGTAGAACAGCGGCTGCTCGACGAAGCTTTCCAGGCTGCGGATCTGCTGGCTGATGGCCGACTGGGTGAGGTGCAGCTCCTCGGCGGCCTTGTGGAAGCTGCCCAGGCGCGCGGCGGCTTCAAAGCCGCGCAGGGCATTCAGGGGTGGCCAGTGCTTGAGCATGATCGATAAGTTCGCCTAATCAGATTTGCGCAAAATCTATCGTTTGTTGTCGCGTTTTTACAGGCCTAGCATGGTCATCAGGCGCCGCTTAATCCTTTTCTTCCGATAAAAATCCCTTACCAAAGGTTTGAATATGCATCGCAATGACGATAGGCAGAACGGCTGGCGCATGCCTGCCGAATGGGTCAACCACGCGGCGACCTGGATGGCTTTCCCGCACAACCGTCCGCTCTGGGAGGGTGGCTGGCGCGTGACGCTGGAGCAGGTGCAGGAAGACTTTGCTCGCGTCGCCAATGCCATTGCCCGCTTCGAGCCGGTGAAGCTGGTGGTGGACCCGTCCGCCGTCGCCCGCGCCGCCGAACTCTGCGGGCCGAACGTCGAGCTGGTGCCGCTGCCCATCGACGACAGCTGGTGCCGCGACTCCGGGCCGACCTTCGTCTGCCATCCGCAGCATGGCGTGGCCGGTGTGAGCTGGCGCTTCAACGCCTGGGGCGGCAAGTCCGAGCATACCCTGGACGAAGGCCTGGGCCGGCGCATCCTCAACCACCTCGGCCTGGACTGCTTCGGCACGCCACTGGCCAACGAGGGCGGGGCGATTCATGTGGACGGCGAGGGCACGCTGATCACCACCGAGTCGGTGCTGCTCAACCCCAACCGCAACGCCGGCGTGAGCAAGCGCGAGATGGAGGAAATCTTCTCCCGCCTGCTGGGCGTGACCAAGACCATCTGGCTGCCGGGCGACCCGCAGTACGTTACCGGGGACATGACCGACGGCCACGTCGACGGTGTGTGCGCCTTCGCCCGCCCCGGCGTGCTGCTGGTGGATGCTACCCACGACGCTTTCGGCACCTACGCCGAAGTCGCCCGCGAGAACCGCCGCGCGCTGGAACTGGCCAGCGACGCCAAGGGTCGTTCCTTCGAGCTGATCGAGCTGTTCGAGGCCAGCGCGGCGGTGGACCCGGAGGCCGAGGTGTTCTGCGCGTCCTACACCAACTTCTACCTGGCCAACGGCGCGGTGATCATGCCGGCCTATGGCATCGCTGCCGACGACGAAGCCGCTGCCGTGCTGGCCCGCGCCTTCCCCGGTCGCGAAGTGGTGCCGGTGCGCATCAATAACCTGGCCCACGGTGGCGGCGGCGTGCACTGCATTACCCAGCAGCAGCCGGCCTGGCCGCTGGGAGGCCTGTGATGAGCAAGCTGACCGTCGCCGTGCTGCAGTTCTCCTGCAGTTGGGACCTGCCGCGTAACCTTGCCGAAGCCGAGCGCCACGTGCGCGCGGCGGCGGCGGCCGGGGCAAGGTTGATCCTCCTGCCCGAGCTGTTCGCCACCCCGTACTTCTGCATCGAGCAGGACCACGCCCACCTCGCGCTGGCCCAGCCTTACGACGACAGCCCACTGCTGCAACGCTTCGCCAGCCTGGCGGCGGAGCTGAACGTGGTGCTGCCGATCAGCTGGTTCGAGCGCGCCGGAAACGCCTACTTCAACTCGCTGACCGTGGCCGATGCCGACGGCAGCCTGCTCGGCGTGTACCGCAAGACGCACATCCCCAACGCCATCGGCTACCAGGAGAAGGAGTACTTCAGCCCCGGCGATACCGGTTTCCGCGTCTGGGGCACCGCCGTTGGGCGCATCGGCGTGGGCATCTGCTGGGACCAGTGGTTCCCCGAGACCGCCCGCTGCCTGGCACTGCAGGGCGCGGAGCTGCTGCTGTTCCCCACCGCCATCGGCTCCGAGCCGGGCGCGGAACAACTGGATTCTCGCGATCACTGGCAGACCGCCCAGCGCGGCCACGCCGCCGCCAACCTGCTGCCGGTGCTGGCCGCCAATCGTATCGGCGAGGAAGTGGCGCCCAGCGATGACGCGCTGCGCATGCGCTTCTACGGTTCGTCCTTCATCACTGACCACAAAGGCGCGCTGCTGGCCGAGGCCGGGCGCAACGAGGCCGCCGTTCTGGTGCTGGAGCTGGACCTGGACCTGGCCCGCGAAGAGCGCCTGACCTGGGGCGTGTACCGCGACCGCCGCCCGGAAATGTACGGCCCTCTGCTCGGCCTCGATGGCCGCCACCTGCACCCACGCTGGCAAGGAGTCTGACCATGAACAAGCACCTGTTGATCGGCGCGTTGGGGTTGTCCCTGGCGTGCGTCCTGCAACCGGCCGTGGCGGAGGAGGAGAAGGTCCTGCGCCTGTTCAACTGGGCGGACTACTTCGCCCCCGACACGCTGGCGAATTTCACCAGGGAAACCGGCATCCGCGTCATCTACGACGTGATGGACAGCAGCGAGACGCTGGAAGCCAAGATGATGGCCGGGCACAGCGGCTACGACCTGGTCTTCCCCGGCGACACCGTGGCCGAGCGGCTGATGCGCGCCGGCGCCCTGCAGAAGCTCGACGACAGCAAGCTGACGCAGCTGGCCGATATCGAGCCGGGCCTGCAGACGCTGCAGACCCAGTACCCGTACTCGCGCCACGCGGTGGTGCCCTATACCTGGGGCAGCATCGGCCTGACCTACAACCAGGCGAAGATCGAACAGCGCATGCCCGGCGCGCCGGTGAACAGCCTGGACATGCTGTTCAAGCCGGAAGTGGCCAAGCGCTTCGCCGATTGCGGCATCTCCATGATCGACTCGCCGGACGAAGTGCTGGCCGTGGTGCTCAACTACCTCGGCCGCGACCCGCGCAGCGGCAAGCCGCAGGACCTGGCGGACGCACTGGCGCTGCTCAACGGCATCCGCCCGTACATCCGCAAGTTCCAGTCGCAGCCGGTCACCCAGCTGGTCAATGGCGACCTGTGCCTGTCGCTGGGCTACAGCGGCGACGTCACCCAGTCGCAACGGGCGGCCATTGATGCGAAGAAGCCCGAGCGCTTCGAGTATCGCGTCCCGCGCGAAGGCACCTCGGTGTGGATGGACACCATGGCCATTCCCGTCGACGCGCCGCACCCGGAATACGCCTATGCGCTGATCAACTACCTGATGCGTCCGGAGGTGATGGCCGCAATCAGCAACGCCACCGGTTACCCGACCTCCAACGCCAAGGCGCGGCCGATGGTCGAGGCGAGCATGCGCGACAACCCGGACATCTATCTTGATGAGAAGGCCTACGCGCGGCTGTTCCCCGGCAAGGACATCCCCCAGCGCGACATGCGCGCTCGGATGCGTACCTGGACCAGTTTCAAGACCGGCACCGGCGGTTGAGGAGGCGAGGATGATGACACGCAGAAACCTGCTCGGCACCGGCATCACGCTGGCCGCCGGGCTCGGCCTGGGGTTGGGGCGCGTCGCCCTGGCCGCGGGCAAGTGGACCATGCCCGACGAACACCGCAAGCAGGAGCGGGTGTACGTCGCTTACGCGGCGAGCGCTGACGTCTGGGAAGACATTGCCCCCGACGTCAACGCCACCGTGGCGCGGCTGGCCCGCGCCATTGCCGAGTTTCAGCCGGTGACCGTGCTCTGCCGGCCGGAGCAGCAGGCCGAGGCCAAGCGTGCCTGCGGTGGGCAGAATGTCGACTTCCTGCCGGTGCCGGTGGATGACATCTGGGTGCGCGACTACGGCGGTTGCTTCCTTGTCGACGGCACCTCGGGCGGCCTGGCGCTGGCCGACTTCAACTTCAACGGCTGGGGCGGCAAGCAGCACGCCGAGCGCGACCGTGAAGTGTCGGCGGCACTGGCCGAAGACCTGGAGGCCAAGGCCATCGTCAGCGAGCTGTGCGGGGAGGGCGGCGGCATCGAGGTGGATGGCCACGGCACGGCGATCTTCACCGAAAGCTGCTGGGTCAACGACAACCGCAATCCTGGCTGGTCGCGCCCTCGAATCGAGGCGGAACTCAAGCGCATGCTGGGGCTGCGCAAGGTGATCTGGCTGCCGGGCATCCGTGGCAAGGACATCACCGATGCGCACGTGGACTTCTACGCGCGCTTCGTCGAGCCGGGCGTGGTGGTGGTCAACCTGGACAACGATCCGCAGTCCTATGACCACGCTGTCACCCGCCGCCACCTGGACATCCTCAAGACCGCTACGGATGCCGATGGCCGTCCGCTGAAGCTGCACACGCTGCCGCCGCCGATGAAGCCCAAGCCCAGCGCCTACAGCCGCGACAACCCGGATTTCGCAGCCGGTTACATCAACTACCTGCCGGTGAATGGCGGGGTGATTGCGCCGAAGTTTGGCGATGCGGCGGCGGACGAGCATTGCCATGCCTTGCTCAGCGAGCTGTACCCGGACCGGGAGATCGTGCAGTTGAACATCGACCCGATCGCCGCCGGTGGCGGCGGCATCCATTGCGTGACGTTGCAGATGCCGGCGGTGTAAGCCGCGTCGTGCTGCCGGGCTCTTCGTCGCGCGATCAGCGCTCGGCGAAAGCCTCGTTGAGCAAAGCTGGCAGGGCCGTGCCCGCCGCGCTGGCGAGGGCGAAGTCGCGTTCGCCATGCAGCGGGCCCGGTGCGGGGTTGATGTGCAGGACGGTGGCCCCGGCGCGCCAGGCGATCTGCGGGACTTCGGCCGCCGGGTAGACCACGCCGGAGGTGCCCACGGAGATCAGCAGGTCGCAGTCTTCGGCGGCCTGGAAGGCGTGGTTGAGGGCATTCATCGGCAGGCCTTCGCCGAACCACACCACGCCGGGGCGCAGCGGGCCGCCGCAATGGGCGCAGGCCGGCGGCGGTACGCGGCGCCCTGCCTCAGGCTCATCCGGAACCGGCAGCGCTGCGTCGGGTTCGCGCTGGCAGTCGAAACAGCGAGGGCGTTCCAATTGGCCGTGCAGGTGGGTGACGTCGTGGCTGCCGGCGCGCTCGTGGAGATCGTCGACGTTCTGGGTGATCAGCGTGAACTTCGGCACCTTGCCCGCCAGCGCTGCGATGGCCAGGTGAGCGGGATTGGGCTGCGCGCGATGGACGACGCTGCGTCGCCATTCATACCAGCCCCAGACCAGCGGCGGGTCGGCACGGAAGGCCTGGGCGGTGGCCAGGGATGCGGCGTCGAAACGCTGCCACAGCCCGCTGAGGCGGTCGCGGAAGGTGGGGACACCACTCTCGGCGGAAACACCAGCACCGGTGAATACCACCACGTGATGGGCGTTGCGCAGGGCGTCGAGCAGGGCGGGTTCGAATATCACGGTGCGGTTCCCGGCAGCGTGGGGGCATTTTCCAGGCGATTGCGGCCAGCCGCCTTGGCACGGTACAACGCGCGGTCGGCGGCTTCGATAAGCGCCTGCGGGCTACTGTCGCTGCCGCCGGGCAGGGTGGCGATGCCGATGCTGGCGGTGATTCGGCCCAGCGGGCTGCCGGCGTGGGTGAGGTTGGCCGTCTGCAGGCGCTGCATGAACTGCTCGGCCACGGCCTGGGCGCCATCGGGGCCGGTATGGGGCAGGATCACGGCGAGTTCCTCGCCGCCATAGCGCGCCGCAAGATCAGCGGGGCGGCGGACGCTGTCGGCGAGGACGCGACCGATGCGACGCAAACAGTCGTCGCCGGCGGGGTGACCGTAGGTGTCGTTGAAGCGCTTGAAGTGGTCGACGTCGATCAGCAGCAGTCCCAGCGGCGTGCGCTCCCGGTGGGCGCGGCGCAGTTCGGCGATCAGGTGGTCGTCGAAGCTGCGGCGGTTCTCCAGGCCGGTCAGGGGGTCGCGGGAGGCGAGGACTTCCAGCTGGCGGTTGGCCTTGATCAGGTCTTCGCGGGCGTCGCGCAGCAGGCGTTCGGTGCCGATGCGGCGCTGGATGGCGAGGATCAGCAGGCTGCCGATCACCACGATGACCATCAGCAGGCCGAAGGCGATGGCGACCGTGCGCCAGGCGTCGGCGCGCCAGGCGGCCAGGGCCTCGTCCTTGCCCAGGGCGACGGAAGTCACCAGTGGGTAGCGCTCGTTCTTGCGGAAGGCATAGATGCGCTCGACGCCATCGAGGGAGGACGCGAAGGTGGCGCTGCCGACCGTGGTTTCATCCAGGTACTGGGTGAAGATCGGCGAGCGCGAGAGCACGCGGCCCATGTCGCTCTCGCGGAAGGGATAGCGCACCAGCACCTGGCCGCTGCTGGTGGCAACACCGATGGCGCCGGTCCTGCCGATATCGATCTTGCCGAACAGGCGCAGGAAGTCCTGCACGCCGAGCGCCGCCACTATCACCCCGGCAAAGTTGCCCTGGGCGTCGTTGTAGCGGCGGCTGACGGTGATTACCCAGACGCCGGTGGAGCGGCTGTGGATCGGTCCGTCGATGTAGGCCTCCAGCGAAGGGTTGTCGCGATGGTGGATGAAGTACGCACGGTCGGCGCTGTTGGAGCCGCGCGGGAAGGGGCCGGTGGAGGTCATCAGCCAGTTGCCCTGGGCGTCGTAGATGCCGACGCCATTGAGCTGCACGAGCAGGTGCTGCTGGCGCTGCACCAGTTCGTTGAGGCGTTGCAGCTGCGGAGCGTCGAGGCCTTCGTGTTCCAGGCGTTCGGCAATGCCGAGCAGCAGCATGGAGCTCTGCGTGACAATACCCTCGACGTAGGTGTCCAGCGCCTGGGTGAGGTTGAGGTTGTGCGTGGTGGTTTCCGCCAGCGTGCGCTCGCGGGCCGACCACAGCTCCCAGGCCGTGGCGATGGCGACGGCCAGGCTGATGATCGACAGCAGGAGGATGGCAAGGCGGATGTCGCGTTTCACACTGGCCTCGTAGGGACGTTCCCTGTGGTGGTCGTCACGCAGGGCGGGCATCGCCCGGCGCAGTCCTGGGAGACGCCGGCAGCACGTGCCGGGTTGGCTATGGTGGTCAGACGCCTGGCATGCCGCTGAGTTGCACACGGTTGCGACCTTTCTGCTTGGCGATATACAGATGCCGGTCGCAGCGGGCGAGCAGCTCGCGCGGTTCGTGCAGTCCGCCCTCGTTGGCCATTGCCGCACCGAGGCTGATCGTCAACTGGCGCAGGCTGTCGGGCCGGTGCAGGTGCTCGATGCCCAGGCTCGCCACCTGTTCGCGCAGTCGTTCGGCGATGCAGCGCAGGTCTTCGGCACTGGTCGCTTCCAGCACGATGGCGAATTCCTCACCGCCATAACGATAGACGTTGGCCTGCCCGCCGCGCAGAGTGCCGGCGAGATTCTCGGCCACCTGGCACAAGCAGCGGTCACCGGCCTGGTGCCCGTAATGGTCGTTGTACGGCTTGAAGTAGTCGATGTCGGCCATCAGCAGGGCGAAGGGGCGTCCGTGGGCGCGCATGCCGTGCCAGCTTTCATTGAGTTGCAGGTCCAGCGCACGGCGGTTGCCCACGCCGGTGAGACCGTCGGTGGTGGCCAGCTCCTGCAGGCGCAGGTTGAGGGCGGCGAGCTCCGTGCGCTGGCGGCGCTCCTCGAGATCGGCGAGGAATGCCTGGCGCACGCCCTTGATGTTGGTCCAGCTGATGAACAGGCTGAACAGCGCGATGGGCAGGTACACCAGGGTGAAGATCAGCAGCGGCTTGGTCGCCCCGTCATGGATCAGCCAGACGTTGTAGAGAATGATCGCCGAAATGATCGCCGACACCACGGCGATGCCCTTGAACGAGTAGCGCACGCCGAGGTTGCCCAACAAGATGAACACCACCGAGGCATAGAGGAAGAACGGCACGTCCGGCGAGGCACTGCGCTTGAGCAGCTCGAACCAGGCGACGGTGGAGATGATGTCGTGCACCGGCATCAGCATGTCCATCACCAGCACGCTGCGGCTGAAGCGGAACACCAGGAAGATATTGAGCAGGCCGATCAGGCTCAGGCCACTGCGCAGAAGCAGGGACTCCTTGGCCATGTCCGGGATCAGCAGCGCGTCGGCCAGCACGTAGGAGTCGTAGGCGGCCATGGCGATGAAGTTGATCGCCAGCAGGAAACGCCGGTAATGCTGGACCACGTACGCCTTGTAGGCATCGTGCAGGCGCGGCGGAATTCTCCCCTGGGATTGCCGGGGAGGAGCGGCGGGAAACTCGGGTGCGGTCATGGAGAGTGGGAGCCTGTGTCTGCCGTCCGGGGCGAATGCTGGCCAAGGGCTAGAGTAGGGGGCGGCACCATTGCCGTCCAGCGGGGTGATGCATAGGGTGTACCAAATCTTCGGTCGCCGGGGATTGGCTCTGTCGCCAGGGTCGGCAATGGATCTTTATAAGGTGCCAATACCGCGGCATGATGATCGCTGTCACCTGCTGTCGAGGCCTTTCATGTACGTACCCGCGCATTTCGAGGAAACCCGGACGGACGAGTTGCACCGGCTGATCCGCGAGTATCCCCTGGGCATCCTGGTCACCGATCATGGCGGCCTGCTGGACGCCAATCATCTGCCCTTCGAACTGGAACTCTCCACCGAGCGGCCGCTGCTGCGCGCCCACGTCGCCCGCAACAACCCCGTGTGGCAGGAATCCGACGGTGAGGAAGTGCTGGTGATCTTTCGCGGCCAGCACGCCTATGTGTCGCCCAACTGGTACCCGAGCAAGCACGAAGCACACCGCCAGGTGCCGACCTGGAACTACCAGGTGGTGCACGTGCGCGGTCGCCTGAAAGTGATGGACGAGGAGCGCTTCGTGCGCGGCGTGGTCGGCCGCCTGACCCGCACCCACGAGGCCAGTGAAGCGAAGCCCTGGAAGATGAGCGATTCCACCCCGGAGTTCATCAGCGGCATGCTGGCCAACATCGTCGGCATCGAGGTGGAAATCAGCGAGATCGTCGGCAAGTCCAAACTCAGCCAGAACAAGGAAGAACGTGATCGCCTGGGCGCCGCCGAGCGGTTGGAACAGCTTGGCAGCAGCGAACTTTCCGCCGCGATGCAGCGCGCCATGGAATGAGGCCCGCGGGTGCGGATGGCCGTCGTAGACATGTCTGCATGTTTTAAGGGGTTGGCAGGTCGGCTGCCTGAAATGTAATAATATTACAATTCAATCGCAGTCGATTCCCTCAATGACCTCCGCCATCACGCCTCCCTCAGCTGTCATCACCAAAGCCACTACCCGACTCCACTCCATCGATGCCCTGCGCGGGCTGGTGATTCTCTTCATGCTGCTGGACCACGTCCGTGAGACGTTTTACCTGCACCTGCAGGTGAGCGATCCGATGGACGTGACCCAGACCGACCCCGCGCTGTTCTTCAGTCGCACCCTGGCGCACCTCTGCGCGCCGGTTTTCGTCTTCCTCACCGGGCTTTCCGCCTTCCTCTATGGCGAGAGGCACGAGGGCCGCGTGGCGGTCTCGGCCTTCCTGCTCAAGCGCGGGCTGTTCCTGGTGCTGCTGGAGGTGACCCTGGTGAACTTCGCCTGGACTTTCCAGTTGCCGCCCAAGGTGATCTACCTGCAGGTAATCTGGGCCATCGGCCTGAGCATGCTGGCGCTCTCCGCGCTGGTCTGGTTGCCGCGTGCTGCCCTGGTGGGGCTTGGGCTGGTGCTGGTGGCGGGACACAACCTGCTGGATGGGGTGCACTTTGCACCCGAGCACTGGGCCCATGTGCCCTGGGCGGTGTTGCATGATCGCGGCTGGATCGGACTGGGCGATGCGCTGCGCCTGCGGACGTCCTATCCGCTGCTGCCGTGGATCGGCGTGATTGCCTTGGGTTATGCAGCCGGGCCCTGGTTCGGACGTTCGGCCAATGCCGCCCGGCGCACGCGCAACCTGCTGCTGACGGCGGCCATCGCACTGGGCGGTTTCATCGTCCTGCGCCTGAACAACGGCTACGGCGAGAAGCCTTGGGGCGACGGCGACAATGGCCTGCAACTGCTGATGAGCTTCTTCAACATCACCAAGTACCCGCCGTCGCTGCTGTTCCTTGTCCTGACCCTGGGGATCGGCCTGCTCCTGCTGGTGTTCTTCGAGCGCCGCGGGCAGGGCGCCCTGGCCCGCCGGCTGGCGGTGTTCGGCGCGGCGCCGATGTTCTTCTACCTGCTGCACCTCTATGTGCTGAAGCTGCTTTATCTGGTCGCGGTGGCAATCTGGGGGCTGAACCACGGGCAGTACTTCGGCTTCGATTCGGTGTGGGCGGTCTGGGGTGGCGCGCTGTTGCTGATCGTCGTGCTTTATCCGCCGGTGCACTGGTTCGCCCGCCTCAAGGCCCGCCGCCGCGATATCGCCTGGCTGAAGTACCTGTGAGGCTGCGCAGCTCCGCCGTGTTGCTGGCGTTCTCCGTACCGGCATTTGGCGCGGGGCAGGAGGAATCCAATGGTTTTGTTGAGGATAGCCGCTGGAGCCTGCTAAACCGCACGCTGTTCGACCAGCGCGAATACCGCCACGGTGATCGCAACAGCGCCGCGCGCAACGCCTACAAGCCCCGCAATGAACGCAATGGCTATGCGCAGGAATGGGCCTACGGGCTGATGGGCAGCCTGCAGTCCGGATTTACTCGAGGCAGCGTCGGGCTGGGGCTGGACGCGCATCTGTACCAGGGCGTGCTGCTGGACAGTGGCGGCGGTCGCGCCGGTAAGGCACGGTTGGTCGGCCTGGACAATGACGGCCATCCCAAGGATAGCTTTGCCCGTGGCGGTGCGGCGCTGAAGGCGCGGGTGTCTTCGACGACACTGTGGTGGGGCGAACAGCGGGTGAAAACCCCGGTATTCAGCTCCTCCGACAGTCGCCTGCTGCCGGAAACGGCCAGCGGTTTCTTTCTCTCCAGCGAGGAGCTTTCCGCGCTGCGGCTGGTGGCTGGGCACTTCACCGAAAGCACCGACCGCAACGCTTCCAGCCATGATCGCGGCTTCGTGGTGAATTATTCCAATGGTCGCCAGGGCACTGTTTTCGACCTGGCGGGCTTCACCTATTCGCCCACAAAGGGCACAAATCTCAGCCTGTTCACCTCGCGCTACGAGGATACCTGGCGCCAGGATTACCTGGGCGGCACCTTCAGCCAGCCGTTGGGCGAGGGACAGGACCTGTCGCTGAACCTCAATCTCTATCGCAGTCGAGATACCGGGCGGGCGTTCTCCGGGCGGATCGACAACACCACCTGGAGCCTGCTTGGCGTCTACGGCTTCGGCGCGCACCGACTGAGCGTCGGTTACCAGCAGGTCGACGGTGATACGCCGTTCGACTACGTGACCCGCGGAGCGATCTTCCTCACCAACGCAGTGCAACTGTCGGACTTCAATGCGCCCAACGAGCGTTCCTGGCAACTGCGCTATGACCTGGACCTGGCGGCGCTCGGAGTGCCGGGGCTGTCGATGGCGGCGGCCTACGTGCGCGGCACCGGCATCGATGGCAGCCATGTCGACCCGCGTGGCGGTTACGCGTACCTGGGTTATGGCGAGGGTGGCCAGCACTGGGAGCGCGACCTGATGCTGCAATACCGTGTGCCGGAAGGCCCGGTCAAGGGGCTGCGGCTGATACTGATGCACAACAGCCATCGCGCCAACGCCGCGCAGACGGAACTCAATACCGACCAGTTGCGGGTTGCCGTGGAATACCCGCTGGAAGGCGGCTTCTGATCAGAGCCCGCCGAGCAGGTCGTGGGCGTCCAGCAGCCGCCAGGCGATTTCCGGGTTCTTCTCCAGGCCCCGGCGGATCGCGGCGGGAATGGCCTGGCGGGTCTTGCGGCAGAGGCCAGGCTGCTCCCCGAAGGCAAACTCGATGCCGCGCATGGTGCGCACTTCGTTGAAGCCGGGGGCGATGTGCAGGCGAATGCCGAGCTGATCGAAGAGCCTGTGCTGCAGGTGCTCCAGGTCCGCCAGGTCCTTGAGATTTTCCAGGCGCTCGAGCAGGCGCTGCTCCTCGTGCCGGGTCAGCAGCAGGATTCGCAGGTCGGCGTTGGGTGTCTCCAATAGCCGCTCCCGGTCGCAGTTGCAGGCGCCGGGTGGGCATTGCTGGCGGAGCGGGGGCGTGGTGGGCATGCACCGATCATAGCGGGGGATCGGGAAGTTGCGCAGGGGGGAGAGCTGCAGGAGCGAGCGAATGCGCCCCTGCAGGTTCAGGTCTGCCTCAGTGCGCCGGCTTGCGAATGGTCTTGAGCAGGTCTTCCGGGCTGATCTGCCCGACGATGGTGTTCACGCCTTCGCTGCCCGGCTGCGGCAGGCCGAGGATGTGGCCCTTGATCTTGCCGATCACGTGCATTTCGCACGGCTTGCAGTCGAACTTCAGGGTCAGCACTTCATCGCCGTGGATCAGCTGCATCGGCTGCACCTTGGTGCGCACGCCGGTGACGCCCTTGGCCTGTTTCGGGCACAGGTTGAAGGAGAAGCGCAGGCAGTGCTTGGTGATCATCACCGGCACTTCGCCGGTTTCCTCGTGGGCTTCGTACGCGGCATCGATCAGCTGCACGCCGTGGCGATGGTAAAACGCGCGGGCCTTCTCGTTGTACACGTTGTACAGGAACGACAGATGCGACTCCGGGTACACCGGCGGCGGGTTGGTCTCGGCCTTGCGGCCGCCACGCGGGTGGGCCTGCACGCGGGCTTCGGTGAGCGCCTCGATGGCCTCGCGGCGCAGCGACTTGAGCTGGGAGTTGGGGATGAAGAACGCCTGCGGGGCGTCCAGCTCGATGGCGTCGGCGTGATACTGGGTGGTGCCCAACTGGCCGAGCAGGTCGTGCAACTGGTCCAGCGCCTGTTCGGGCTTGTTGGCGACACCGAACGGGCCGTCCAGGGCGACGCTGGCGCTGACGCCTTCTTCGCTGGTGGCGGTCAGTTCCAGGCGCTCTTCACGCAGCTTGGCGACCCACGACAGGCCGACGCGGCGCTCGGCGGACGTCTTCTGCAGCGCCTGCTGCCAGTTGTGGTCGAGGTTGCGCGACAGCGGGTGGTTCGGGCGCAGGCGGTAGAGGCCTTCGGGCATCTCGTTGGGCTCGACGCGGTAGCGGTAGCGCTTCTCGCCGTCTTCCTCGAACTCGCCCTTCGGCTCGGCAATGTTGGCGCGGAAACCGACCACTTCGCGCTTGACCAGCACGTTGAGGCCGTCGCCGTTGGACAGCGGGTCCTTGGTCACCACCAGCAGGTCGCGCTTGCCGACCTTTTCCACGGTGCCCACCGGCAGGCCGGTGAAGGTCGGCGAGTCGAAGGCGCCGATGTCGATCTTGCGGTCGCTGACGAAGTAGTCGGTGCTGCCGCGGTGGAAGGTCTTGTCCGGGTCCGGCACGAAGAAGTGGTCGGTGCGGCCGCTGGAGGCGCGGGCCAGGTCCGGGCGCTCGGCGAGGATGCCGTCCAGGCGCTGGCGGTAGTAGGCAGTGATGTTCTTCACGTAGCCCATGTCCTTGTAGCGCCCTTCGATCTTGAAGGAGCGCACGCCGGCGTCCACCAGGGCGCTGAGGTTGGCGCTCTGGTTGTTGTCCTTCATCGACAGCAGGTGCTTCTCGAAGGCCACCACGCGGCCCTGGTCATCCTTCAGGGTGTAGGGCAGGCGGCAGGCCTGGGAGCAGTCGCCGCGGTTGGCGCTGCGGCCGGTCTGGGCGTGGGAGATGTTGCACTGGCCGGAGAAGGCCACGCAGAGCGCGCCGTGGATGAAGAACTCGATGGCCGCGTCGGTCTCGTCGGCGATGGCGCGGATTTCCTGCAGGTTCAGCTCGCGGGCCAGTACCAGCTGGGAGAAGCCGGCCTGGTCGAGGAACTTCGCCCGGCCCAGGGTACGGATGTCGGTCTGGGTGCTGGCGTGCAGCTCGATCGGCGGGATGTCCAGTTCCATGATGCCCAGGTCCTGCACGATCAGCGCGTCGACACCGGCGTCGTAGAGCTGGTGGATCAGCGCGCGCGCCGGCTCCAGCTCGTTGTCGTGGAGGATGGTGTTGATCGTGGTGAACACCCGCGCGTGGTAGCGATGGGCGAACTCCACCAGCTGGGCGATATCGCTCACCTCGTTGCAGGCATTGTGCCGCGCGCCGAAGCTCGGGCCGCCGATGTAGACGGCGTCGGCGCCATGCAGGATGGCCTCGCGGGCGATGTGGACATCGCGGGCAGGGCTGAGCAGTTCCAGATGGTGTTTGGGCAAGGACATGGTTTCTTCTTTATCAGGCGTGCTTATCAGGTATGGAACGGGCAATCGCGCATTGTACCGGTCAAACGCCGCGCCGGCATCCGTGGCGTGCCGGACGGTGCGCAGGGGGCGCCTGTAAAGAACGGGGCGGCCGTTACCAGCCGCCCCGGGTGGCTCAGTATTCGAACCGGTAGCCGACGTTGGCGTGGTTCTGGTCGAAGTTGTCGCCGTCGCGGTAACCCACTTCCATGAACAGGCTGTGGCCGTCGGTCAGGCGCGTGGAGACGCCCACGGCCGCCTCGCGCCAGCCGCCACTGAAGTCCGAACTCTGCTTGGGCGTGCCGTTGATCCGGTAGCCGATGTTGTCGGCCATCAGCTCGCGAACGTAACCGCCCTTCAGGTACACCTCGGACTTGTGTTTAGCGTTGCTCAGCTCGTAGCCGACGATGCTGCCGGCGCGAGCCAGCAGTGAGTCGTAGTCGTCGTAGTGGATCTTCAGGCCGTTGCTGGCGCGCGAGGAGAAGCCGCCCTGGTCGGTGTAGACCAGTTGCGCCTGGGGCTCGACGAACCACTGGCTGTCCTTCTCGCGGTGCAGGGTGAAGCGTTTGCCGGTTTCCACCGAGGCGGAGTAGCCGTTGCTGCTGCCGGAGCTCTTCACGCGATTGCCCTGGGTGTCGTTGACGCTGAAGTTGTTCTTCAGGTGCGCAGCCTTGAGCACGGTGTCGATGTAGAAGCCGTTCTCGTGCAGCCAGGTGCCGTAGATGCCGACGTGGGTGTTGCGCGCGCCGCCGCTGCCTTCGTCGAAGCTCTGGTCGGCCTCGGTATGGCCGATCATGGCGCCGACGAACAGGTCGCCGCTGGACACCGGCACGCGGCGGTCCACGCCCAGCTGGATGCCCTGGTAGCTCAGGCGGTAGCCGTCGAAGTTGCTGCCGGCGAAGGAGTGCAGGCGGCCGCCGTTGGTGCGCAACCAGACGTTGCCGTCGGTATCGCGCTCGGTGTAGCGCAGCTCACCCATGCGTTGCAGCAGGGTCTGCATGTCCAGGTAGGACAGCAGGTAGTTGGTGTGCACCTGGGCGTGGAAGGCGCGGGTAGTCGAGGTGCCGGGGCCCGGAGCCGGGCCGGGCGGCGTCGGCGCTACAGGGTCGCCGGGTTCGACCGGGCCAGGCGGTGTGGGGTCGACAGGCGGTGTCGGGTCTACTGGCGGTATAGGGTCAACCGGAGGCTTTGGATCGACCGGGTCGGTCGGGCCCGGGTCAACCGGCGGCGCGGTATAGCCATACAGCTCCCAGTTATCGTCCTCGTTCTTGCGCAGGGCATAGGTGTTGCCGCCCAGCTCCACCAGCGCGCCTTCGTAGAGGCCGAACTGGCCGCTGCCGCCGTTGGTTTCGATGATCTCGATGCGCTCGTCCCCCAGGGTGCTCTGCGAGCCGTCGTTGGCCACCAGGACCGAATGGTTGCCGGTGCTGCCGTCGGTACCCGTGATGGTCAGCTTGTCGGTCAGCTGGTTGACGATGTCGGTGTAGAAGTGGAACGCCCCGGCGCCGCTCAGCGAGCCCAGTTGCAGGCTGCCGTAGTGCTCCGGCTGGTGGGCGGCAAAGCCGTTCTGCCAGGACTCGCGGCTGTTGAGGTAGACCTGCGAGTCGTCCTGCAGGTCCAGCGCCGTGAGGTTCGAGGTGGCGTAGTGGCTGGCCTCGCTGCTGTTCTTGTCCAGCAGGAACCAGCGCGAGCCCTTGAGGTTGAGCGTGGCGCTACTGACGCTGCCATCGCCGGCAACGGTGCTGTCGGTCACCGCGCGGCCCACCAGTTCGCTGTTCTCGGTGTTGAGCGTGAAGCTGCTGGCGAACACGCCGTCGGCGCTGTTCTGGCTGGCGTTGACGTTGAGCAGGCTGCGCCCGTCCTGGGCGGTAGCTCTGCTGTTGGCGAGGTTCAGGGTGGCGTCCTTCACCGCATCGGCGACATTCATGATGCCGCTGTTCTGCCCGTCACTGGTGCGCCCGGCGAGGCCGCCGACTTCGATCAGCCCGGCGGTGCCGGTGGCGCCATCGAGGTGCGCCATGTCGGTGTCGGTGAGGTCGATCACCTGGCCGCCTTCGAGGCGGTCGCCGTTGCTGGCGAGGCTGTAGCCGTTGGCGAAGGAGTAGCGGATCGCGCTGGCGGCGGAGGTGATGCTGTTGCGCACGCCAGCCACCAGCGGTGTGAGCGTGATCTTCGCGCCGTCACCCATCACCCGCAGGCCGGCGGAGTCCTTGCCTTCGGTAGTGATATCGGTCTTGCCGTACACCGTGACTTCGGAGTTGCCGTACTGCGCGCCGGCGTGGCCGCTGTCGACGGGGGCGCTGGCACTGCCGCCGCCCAGCGAGCCTGCGGCCAGACCATGGGATTGCCCGGTGCCGGTGGTATGGATCACCGTCTGGAAGTCCTGATGCTTCTCGCTGTTGATGGTCACCTGAGAGTTGCCGGTGGCCCAGGCGCCGATTTCGTTGAGGCCGCCGGTCTTGATCCGCAGGTGGCCGCCGTCATAGCCGGTGGCGGTGACGCTCGAATGGTTGAGGGCAAACAGCGCGTTGGCGCCCGGGCGGCTGGTGGTCTGGTTGAAGTCGCCACCCATGAAGCTGATGGAAGAGTTCTTGGTGGCGTACAGGCCCACGCCGTTGCTCAGGTAGGAGGTACCGTTCATGTCCACCAGGTCGAGGGTCACGGTGCCGCCATTGTTGGCTTCCACCGAACGCTGGCTGGACTTGTTGGTGACCGTCAGCACATAGGGCGTGCCGTCTTTCGAGGTCATGTCGATGGTCCCGCCATTGGCGGCGAACAGACCCTTGCCGCCGGCGATGGTCAGGTTGGCGTTGCCGTTGATTTCCGCGCTGGATGTCGTGCCATCCACATACATCGCGCTTTTCGGGCTGCTGTAGCCGGAGTTGGTCGAGGTGGCAGTGAGGTTGCCGTTGATCACGAAGCGGCCGCCGCCGGTGACGGCGATGCCGTTGTAGACGTACTTGCCGGCGGGGTTGGTGTTGCTGCCGTAGTTATAAGTCAGGTCGCCGTTGACGGTGACCAGGCTGCCAGCGCCCTTGATGTCGAGGGTGTTGCCGGCGTCGGTTCTGACGGTCTGCCCGGTGAGCACCAGGGGCGAGCCGCTCGGCCCGGTCATGGTGATGATGGCGCCGCCGCTGACGTTGAACGTCTTGATGGTGCCAACCTGAGTGAAATCCTCGTAAAGGCCGCTCTGGTTGGCGGTGTAGCTCTGGTTGCTTTCGGTGACGCTATTGGCCGCCATCGCGGTGGCCATGGCCAGCGGGCTGGCCAGGAAGAGCATCAATGGGGTGTTCTTCATCACGGTTTCCTACCGCCTCTCGGCGGGATGGGTGAAGAGAACCCGGTTGCGCAGTTTCCGTGTGCCGCACCAGGGGTTGCCTGGCGTGAAGGGGTGGGGCGGTGGGTTTCAGTGGTGGTGTCCTGGCACTGTGAGTCACTCACGGGAGTTGGTAGCGGCGGTGATTGTCGGCTACACGGCCTGGGCACGCCCTTGAGTTATGTCAGAAGGTTTTCGAATCCGACATGGGTATTGAGAAACGTCATGGCCAGGCGGATTTGCGCCTGACCTGAATCAATACGCACCCGCACTGGAGCTGAGCAATGCGGCGTCCATGCGGCATTGCAGAGGGCAGGGCGGTGCCCTTGCAAAACTGCAAAGCGACCCTGCAAGCCTGTCTATTCCGCGCTTTGCGGGCATGGATCAAGATTCGTTCGTCCTCTCGGAATACCTCCCCCACTTTCAAGGAACCGAATCATGAACGCCAAGCAATCCCTGCTCGCCGCCTCCCTCGCCCTGGCCATCGGCAACGTCTTCGCCGCCGGCAACCTGACTGTCGAACACAACACCCAGGCCTTCCTCGAAGCCCTGGAGGCCGGCAAGGGCCAACCGCTGGAAACCCTGTCGCCCAAGGATGCCCGCGCCGTGCTGACCGGAGCCCAGGCCTCGGTGAAGGTCGATCTGTCCGGCACCCAGGTCAGCGAGAAGACCGTGCAGACCGAGGTCGGTCCGGTGAAGCTGACCATCGTCCGCCCGGCCGGCGTGAAAGGAACGCTGCCGGCGTTCATGTACTTCCATGGCGGCGGCTGGGTGCTGGGCGACTACCCGACCCACGCCCGCCTGATCCGCGACCTGGTGGTGAACTCCGGCGCGGTGGCGGTCTACGTCGACTACACCCCGTCCCCCGAGGCGCATTACCCGGTGGCGATCAATCAGGCCTACGCCGCGACGAAGTGGGTCGCCGAACACGGCAAGGAGATCAACGTCGACGGCAAGCGCCTGGCCGTGGCCGGTAACAGCGTTGGCGGCAACATGGCGGCGGTGGTCGCTCTGATGGCCAAGGACAAGGGCGCACCCAAGCTGCGCTTCCAGGCGCTGCTGTGGCCGGTGACCGATGCCAGCTTCGAGACCGGCTCGTACAACCAGTTCGCCCAGGGGCACTTCCTCACCAAGCCGATGATGCAGTGGTTCTGGGACAGCTACACCACCGACCCGAAACAGCGCGCCGAGATCTACGCTTCTCCGTTACGCGCGACCACCGACCAGCTCAAGGGCCTGCCGCCCACGCTGATCCAGACCGCCGAATCCGACGTACTGCGTGACGAGGGCGAAGCCTACGGTCGCAAACTCGACGCCGCCGGTGTGGCGGTCACTTCGGTGCGCTACAACGGAATGATCCACGACTACGGTCTGCTCAACGTGATCAGCCAGGTCCCGGCGGTACAGTCCGCCATGCGCCAGGCCGGTGAAGAGCTGAAAGCTCATCTGCAGTAAGCCGTCTGTCGAACGAGCCGCTTGCCTCCCCCACCAAGGGGAGGCCACTTTTCCGGAGGGAACCTGCATGACCCAGCCGACCCAGCAAGAGTCCGTCACTCTGATCATCCGCCACCGCGCCCGCCCCGACAGCGTCGCCGCCTATGAAACCATCCTGCGCGAGCTGACCCGCGCTGCCAGCGAGTTCCCCGGCCACCTGGGCGTGGACGTGATGCGCCAGGGCGACCACTTCACCTCGGTCCTGCGCTTCGCCAGCGCCGATGAACTGCAGGCCTGGCTCGACTCGCCGCAGCGCCGCGAGCTGATCGAGCGTGCCGACCCGCACCTGATCGACGGCGAGCAGAAGGAACTGCACCGCGCCCACGAGTTCTGGTTCACCGCCCCGGACAACCCGCAGAAGCAGCCGCCGCGCTGGAAACAGGCGGCCGTCTCCTACCTGGTGATCCTGCCGCTGGTGATGCTGGTGCCGCAGCTCTGGCGCCCGCTGTTCACGCAAGTCCCGCTGCTGGGTGGCTTCGTGCCGGCCAACATGCTCATCGTCGCGACCATCGTCCTGCTGGTGGTCTACGTTTTCATGCCACGGGCCACGCGCCTGTTCTCCGCCTGGCTCAACGCCCGCTGATCGAAAGAGGAACATAGCCATGTACGCCGATCTGATCCTGACCAACGGCCGCTTCCACACCGTCGACCGCGAGAAACCCGAGGCCACCGCCGTGGCCATCGCCGACGGCAAATTCATCGCCGTGGGTACCGAGGCGGAGGCCATGGCCTTGCGCGCCGGCGCGACCCGCGTCATCGACCTCAAGGGACGCACCGCGATTCCCGGCCTCAACGACTCGCACCTGCACCTGATCCGCGGCGGGCTGAACTACAACCTCGAACTGCGCTGGGAAGGCGTGCCGTCCCTGGCCGACGCCCTGCGCATGCTCAAGGAGCAGGCCCTGCGCACGCCGTCGCCGCAGTGGGTGCGCGTCGTCGGCGGCTGGAACGAATTCCAGTTCGCCGAGAAGCGCATGCCGACTATCGAAGAGCTGAACCAGGCGGCGCCGGACACTCCGGTGTTCGTCCTGCACCTGTACGACCGCGCGTTGCTCAACCGCGCCGCGCTGCGCGTCGTCGGCTACTCCAAGGACACCCCGAACCCGCCCGGCGGCGAGATCGTCCGCGACAGCAAGGGCGAGCCCACCGGCATGCTGGTGGCCCGGCCGAACGCGATGATCCTCTACGCAACCCTGGCGAAGGGGCCGAAGCTGCCCTTCGAGTACCAGGTCAACTCCACCCGCCAGTTCATGCGCGAGCTGAACCGCCTGGGCGTGACCAGCGCCATCGATGCCGGCGGCGGCTTCCAGAATTACCCGGACGACTACCAGGTGATCGAGCAACTGGAAAAAGAAAACCAGCTCACCGTGCGCATCGCCTACAACCTGTTCACCCAGAAACCCAAGGAAGAGCTGGCCGATTTCAAGAACTGGACCAGCAGCGTGAAATACGGGCAGGGCAGCGACTTCCTGCGGCACAACGGTGCCGGTGAGATGCTGGTGTTCTCCGCCGCCGACTTCGAGGACTTCCTCGAACCGCGTCCGGACCTGCCCGGCAGCATGGAAGCCGAGCTGGAGCCGGTGGTGCGCCATCTCGTCGAACAGCGCTGGCCGTTCCGTCTGCACGCCACCTACGATGAATCCATCTCGCGCATGCTCGACGTGTTCGAGAAGGTCAACCTGGACATTCCGTTCAACGGCCTGCACTGGTTCTTCGACCATTGCGAGACCATCTCGCCGAAGAACATCGAGCGGGTGAGGGCGCTGGGCGGCGGCATCGCCATTCAGGACCGCATGGCCTTCCAGGGCGAATACTTCGTCGACCGCTACGGCAGGCAGGCCGCAGAGGCGACCCCGCCGATCAAGCGCATGCTGGCCGAAGGCGTCCCCGTCGGCGCCGGTACCGACGCCACCCGTGTGTCCAGCTACAACCCCTGGACCTCGCTGTACTGGATGGTCAGCGGCAAGACCGTCGGCGGCATGGAGCTGTACCCCGAGGGCCTGTCCCGTGCCACCGCGCTGCAGCTGTACACCCACGGCAGCGCCTGGTTCTCCAACGAGCAGGGCAAGAAAGGGATGATCAAGGTCGGACAGATGGCCGATGTGGCCGTGCTTTCGGCGGACTACTTCAACGTGCCGGAGGAGGAAATCAAGACCATCGAATCGGTGCTGACCGTGGTGGACGGCCGCGTGGTGTTCGGCAGCGGCGACTTCGAGCGCCAGGCGCCGACGGCCATTCCGGTACTGCCGGACTGGTCTCCCGTGGCCAAGGTCCCCGGCCACTGGCGTCCGCAGGCCCCCCTGCAGCAGGCCGTGCACCAGTGCGCCGGCTCCTGCGGCGTGCATGGCCACAGCCACGAGCGCGCCCGCCAGTCGAGCGTGCCGGTGAGTGACTTCCAGGGCTTCTGGGGCGCTTTCGGTTGTTCGTGCTTCGCGTTCTGACGCTGGCGCTGCGGCCTCCGACCTCAATGGCCGGAGGCCGCTCTTAAGCCCTTCTGTAGGTGCCTCGGTGCGCTCCTTGTTCGTGAATCACGGAGCGCGCCTTAACCTTGTCTCTTCCGCTAGAACCCCACCAACTGCCCCACGGCCTGCGCCTGCGGATCATCGCTGCGGCTGACCAGCGCGTAGTTGTAGCCACCCTGGCTCCAGTAACGTGCCAGCAGGTCTCCATCCGTGCGCTGCCCCTGCGGCAACATCTCATGGCGCGGGCCCGGCGGACGGATGAAGAAGGTCAGCCGGCGGCCCTGGCCATCTTCGTAGATCACCAGCGCTGCCGCCCCCTGTTCCGTCGCCAGCAGACGCGCCCCGACGGTCTTCAAGCCAACCTGCTCCAGCGCCGGCGGCGGCACCGCGTTCTTCAGGTAACGCGCCAGCCAGCCGTTCAGGTCGCCGCCATCGCGCAGGTCGAGCCCGCTCTGGCCGGCATCGGCGAACAACCGGTAAGCCTGTACGGCGTCCTGCATCGGCACCATGCCGCGCATCATTGCGTCGCCGCGCATCTGCCAGCCGCCCATGCCGCCCACGCCCAGCGCCACCAGCAGCGCCGCCGCCGTGGCCAGCCGGGTTCGCCGGCGTTGCTGGAGCTGACGGCGAATCCGCGCCGGGTCCAGTTGTTCGGGAATGGCTCCGCGCGCCTGGCCGGCAAAGGCCGCGCGCAGTTGCTGCGCATCCTGTCGCCAGCCTTCGACGCGACGGGCGTCGTCCGGGTGCGTGGCGAGCCAGGCTTCCACCCACTGGCGGCGCGCCGGGTCGAGCTGGTCGTCGATATGGGCGTGCAGATCGTGCTCATCGGGAATGCGTTCGTTCATTTCAGTACCCGCAGAGAAGGTGTCGCCGCCTGTCCTTCGCTCAGCGCGCGCAGCGCCGTGCGGGCGCGCGACAGGCGGGACATGACGGTGCCCATGGGAATGTCCAGTGCCTCGGCTACTTCGCGGTAGCTCAGGCCTTCCACGCTGACCAGCGTCAGCAGCGCGCGCTGCTCGGCGGGTAGGCGCTCAAAGGCCTCCAGGGTCGAGCGTGCGCTGACGATGTCCTCGGGCGATGCGCTGACCGCGCTGTCCGCGCCGAACAGGCTGAGCAGGCGCGCGTAGCGCTTCGCGCGGCGCTGCCCGTCGATGAAGTGCCGGTAAAGGATCGAGAACAGCCAGGCGCGCAGGTCGCCGTCGTCGCGGCGGCCGGTCCAGGCCGACAGCGCCTTCTCCAGGGTGGCCTGCACCAGGTCGTCGGCGCTGCTCGCGCTGCGGGTCAGCGACAGGGCGAAGCGCCGCAGCCGGGGCAGCAGTTCGCGCAGTGAATGGTCGTCCAGTGAATGCATCGGGGCGCCGGGAGTGGGTGGGTTCGAGCGAGAAAGACGAACGCGGCGGCGATCTATTCCCGGCCTGCAAAAAAATAATTCTTTGGCAGTGGTCGGGAATAACCCGGCGCACGGTGCGTCGTACCGGCTCAACGCATTCAGCCTAAGCCTGAGGAGCTGGAAATGACAGAAACACCCACACCCAACGTGCCCCTGCGCCTGGCCGCCATCGGCGCCGTGGTGCTCGGCGTGGCCGCCGTCTTCGCCTATGTCGCCGGCTGGCTCGACCCGCAGCGCCTCACCCCGGACAAGGTCATCAACACCCTGGAGCACAACGGCGGCGTCTATCCCGGCTATCGGCGCAACCACGCCAAGGGCCTGTGCGTGATCGGCCACTTCGACAGCAACGGCGGGCTCGCCGATCTGTCCCGCGCCAGCCTGTTCTCGGTCGGCCGCGTGCCGGTAGTGGGGCGCCTGGCCATTCCCGGCGGCAACCCCAAGGCCAGCGACGGTGCGGCTCCGATCCGCAGCCTGGCGCTGCGCTTCCTGCCCAAGGATGGCCAGGAATGGCGGACCGGCATGAACGCCATGCCGGTCTTCGTCGTCCGCGACGTCGCCAGCTTCTTTGCCCTGCAACAGGCCACCGCACCGCAACCGGGCACCGGCAAGCCCGACCCGGAAAAAGCCGGTGCCTTCTTCAAGGCGCACCCCGAGACCGGGCCCTTCCTGCAATGGGTGAAGTCCTCCACGCCATCCTCCAGCTACGCCAACAGCGCCTACTACGGCCTCAACGCCTTCTACCTGGTGAACAAGGACGGCCAGGAGCAGCCCGTGCGCTGGTCCGTGCAGCCTGAAGCGCCGGTCGAGCCGCTGGCCGCCGACAAGCGCGGCGACGCCGACTTCCTCGCCGACGAACTGGCCCAGCGTATTTCCGCCGGCCCGTTGCGCTGGCGCCTGCAATTCACCCTCGGCGAGCCCGGCGACAGCACCAGCGACGCCACCCAGGCCTGGCCTGCCAGCCGTCGCACGGTGGATGCCGGCGAACTGGTGATCGAGCGCCTGCAGCCGGAGATCGGCGGCGACTGCCGCGACGTCAACTACGACCCGCTGATCCTCCCCGACGGCATCCGCGCGTCCGACGACCCGCTGCTCAGCGCGCGCTCGGCCGCCTACTCGGAATCCTTCAACCGCCGCACCCGTGAGCAGGCCCAGGAGACCCACTGATGAAACCGACCTACTTCCCGCTCTCCCTGCGCGTGCTGCACTGGCTCATGGCGGTGCTGGTACTCGCCATGCTGCTGATCGGCCTGGGCATGGTCGCCAGCGTCTCCCCGCGCCACGCCGTGCTGGTCGCCATCCACAAACCCCTGGGCGCCGCGCTGCTGGTACTGGTGCTGCTGCGTATTCTGGTGCGCCTGACCCATCGCATCCCCGCGCTGCCCAGCGACATGCCCGGCTGGCAACGCAGCGCCGCACACCTCTCGCACCTCGCGCTCTATGGCCTGCTGTTGGCCCAGCCGCTGGTGGGCTGGACCATGCAATCGGCCGGTGGTTACCCAGTGCTGCTGTGGGGTGGCTTCGAACTGCCCGCGCTGGTCTCGCCTTCGGTGCAGCTCCACGCCACCCTGCGCAGCGCGCACACCGTCATCGCCTACGCCTTGCTGGCGACCATCCTCCTGCACCTGGCCGCCGCGCTGTTCCACGGGCTCATTCGTCGCGATGAAGTGCTCCCGAGCATGACTGGCGCCCCCATGCCGCGTACCACTTCCTCGGGAGAACGGCCATGAAGCGATTGCTCGCCGTGGCTTGCCTCTTCACCTCCTGCGCGGCTCTCGCCGCGCAGGACGCACCACCCGCCGAGGACTATCACTTCGGCCAGAAGCTCGACATCAAGCGCGTGGTGCAGGCACCGGAGCTGGATTTCTGCGGGATTCGCGAGGTGGAGATGATCTACGAGGACAGCGCCGGGCAACGGCATATGCTGCGGTATCCGGTGTGGGGGCAGGGGTGTGGGAATGAGAACTGAAGATTAATTGGGCAGGTATTTAGAGAACTGGGCGCAGTTGGCCGGACTTGCCTTCTAGAATGACAATGCCTAGTTCATTCGGCTATCTTGCCCGCTTGGTCAATTCGCAGGCTGCTTGAAAAGTGTCCAGCATTATTTCCGGTTTCATTCATTGCTTTCTCCACGAACATGATGTGGAGCGCCTCAATCGGCAGGTAATAGAAGACTTGCCCAATAGCGGGAAGCTGATTGTTCGGCCGATGTTCAATCTGATTCCGAATTCGCACGGGCATTGTTATTACGGTCACCTGATTAGTTTTGCTGCGTATTACAAAGAGTGCTGGTGTTTCGGTGATGACTGGCTTCTGCAGTACGAAAACCTGCTCGAGCGTCTCATCTGGGATAGCTCCGAAGTAGTCCACAGCTATTCCGGAGAGCGCAGAACATGGGCCTCCGACAAGCCGCTCATAGAGACAGAGCGCTGCCCCTCATTAGTTGCCTCTCGGTGCGTGTACACCTCCCTCCATGATCTGCCATTGGTGCAGGAATAAATTGACATGTGCGCAACACTTATATCTATGTAGTTTCGTCTAGCGCTTTCCCTGACTGACCTTTACTACTGGTCTGAAGATGGCGCCGATCCCGCTTTACTGCGTGAATGGAGAGAAATAATCGGACTGCTTCGACTTGATGAGAGCCGTATTGCGACGTTGTACGACCGTACTTTGATCGAACGCCGACGGGGCAGGGTGATGTGTATGCATTCGTCAGCAGCCATCAACCGGAGAGTTTGCTGGTGTTTGATCTGTATAGGGACCTTACGGATCAACTCGACATCGTCACCGTTGGTGTCTGCGCACCCGCTGATGCAGTTCTTCAAGTCAAACCACTGCTACGAAGTGCATTTGACCAGGCGTCCTGCCAGATTCTTTACGAGGAAGGAAACATTCTGCAGCGTGTCCAACAAATGATTGATCCCCGCAGTTATCCGAAAAGTTTCGGAAACGGAGCATTCCTTCAGCAGCTACTGTTCAACGAATGAGGCCAGGCTGGCCACAGAATTGACCTTCATCCGTGACGAATCCGTGCGGGGCGATCGGAGGGCCTTATTCTCTGGTTCCTCGTCATTGTTACCTGCCGCACCGTCTCGACGAACGGCGTCACGATCAGGCTCCACAGCGAAGAATACTTGGCATCGTCCTGCTCTCCCGCGCCGAACTGGATCGGCTCCGGCGCGCGCTGGGTGACGTAGAGCGTGCCGAACATCCAGTCCCATAGCGACAGGTTGATGCCGAAGTTCCGGTTGAAGTGCCGGGGCGCGTCGCTGTGGTGGATCTGGTGCTGGGCGGGGCTGTTCACCACATGTTCGATCACCGGCCCGAACGATAGCCACACATGGCTGTGGCGCAGGTTGGTTGCCAGCACGTTGAACAGCAGGATCATCCAGGTCACGCCGAACAGCGTATAGGCGCTGACCTGTCCACCACAGACGTACCAGAAGATGCCGGCGTAGGCGCCCAGCAGCACGGTCCCAGCCAGGTTCGCCGCCAGCTTCTCGACGAAGTGCACGCGGCTCGCCGTGATCGGCGTCAGCACCGCCGCGGAGTGGTGCACCTTGTGGAATGCCCACAGCCAGCGCGAGTGGAAGGCGCGGTGCACCCAGTAGTTCTTGAAGTCGCTGACCAGGAACACGCCCAGCCCATAGAGCAGCGACAGACCAAGATTCTGGCCCACCTGCGGTCGCGCGCCCCAGAGCTTGGTAAAGAAGGCGATGTAATCGCCCGAGCGCAGGATGTAAGGATCGACCAGCCCAATGATGGGTACCAACACCACCACATTGAGGATGCCGCGTACCAGGTAGTAGCGGTAATCCAGCAACGCCGAACGATGGAAATTCACCCGCGCCCCACCGATGAACTGCCAGAACGAGGCTGCCTGCGTCAGTCCGCGCTGCTGGCGGAAACGAAACAGGGCGTAAGCGACCGCATAGGACAGCAGCAGGAACAACACACCCACACGCCCACTCAGGTCGAAGAGGCCGGAGACCTGGTGAGCCACCGGCTCGATGAGGAGGGTGGTCAGGTGCTGGTGGAGATGCGAGAGATCAGGCATGGAGAGTTACGCATCGTTAGCTCGGCAACCAGCATAATTCGTGCTGTGGCAGTTGCAAAAGGGGCAGGGCAGCTTGATTGGACAGGAAGGCTGCGGGCGCTCGCCGAAGATCCCTGTTGAGGCGCATGCAATCGGCCACTGGCAGCCACTGGGCCAGGAGCGTTTGATGACGCTTGGCTGAATCCGGTCGCCTCGATTCGGTAGCCTTTCAGAAGGATAAAGCGGTGCAATGGAAGACCTTTGCCCTCTGGATATTCGCTGGCATGCTTGTTCCAACGGTGGTTTGCATTCAGGCGAGATACCCCGTAACCCCATCCCACAACAGCTTCCCGGCTGTCACCACCAGCAGCCCATAACAAGCGCGGTACATCTGGCGCTGATCCAGCCGCTCATGCAGCCGCCATCCCAGCCAGACCCCGCTGGGCACCGCCATCAGACAAATCCCCATCAGGCCGAGCACGCTCCCCGTCGGTTTGGCCAGCAGCAACCAGGGTACGGCCTTTATCAAATTTCCCACCGTGAAGAACATGCTGGTGGTACCGGCATAGAGTTGTTTGCTCAAGCCCAGCGGCAGCAGGTAAATCGCCAGGGGCGGTCCACCCGAGTGCGCAACCATTGTCGTGATACCCGAGGTAAAGCCCGCCGCCACTGCCTTGGGCGATGAGCGCGGTCTAACCTTGACTTCCCCGCCAGCCTTGAACCAAAGGCCGACAAACACCAGGGTGATCGCTGCCATGACGATGGCGACCATGCGATGGTCCACCACGCGGAAGAACAGGTAGCCGATGCCGATGCCGACCAGCAGTCCGGGAATCAGCAACTTCAGATCCGCTGTCGACCAGGTGGAGGGCTTCCAGTAGCGCAGGCCGAACAGGTCCATGGCGATGAACAGGGGCGCGAGCAGGCCGCCGGCAGTGATCGGGTCCATCACCAGCGACAGCAGCGGAATGCCGACGATGGCGAAACCGCCGCCGAACGCACCTTTCATGAAGCAGATCAGAAAGACTCCGGCGAAGGTCACGAGGATCGTGGTGGGGGTCAGGTCCAAAACGCAGTTTCCTGTGACGGGGGATTTCATTCCCCAAGGCTGGGTACCCATAATGTCGGTCACAACCTGCACCACAAAAAGTGCCAGTTTCGAGGTTTTTTCATGGGCCAGTTTTCCAGCCAGTCCGAGCCATCCGGGCGCGGGGCCGAACGCCGGATCTACGCTAGGCTGCGGGCGCAGATAGAACAGGGCACGTTGGCTGCCGGCACGAAATTGGTGTCGACGCGGGTCCTGGCGGCCGAGCTGGGCGTATCGCGAACCACCGTGACTGCGGCCTACGAACAACTGGCCGCCGAAGGTTTTGTAGTCACCGCCAAGGGCAAGGTCGCCACCGTAGCCAGCGTCATCAATGGCCCAGCGGAACGCGCCAGGGAGAACCCGGCACTGCTGCCGCCGGTGCTTTCCGACTATGGCCAGCGCGTTGCGGCGATGAAGCCCTACAGCATGGCCACGCCCCATGCGCGTATCGACTTCCGCTACGGTTCGGTGGCTACCAAGGATTTCCCGGCCCTGGGCTGGCAGCGCGCTTATCGTGCTGAACTGGTCAGGCGCCAGCCCACACTTTCCTACGGCCAGCCCGAAGGAGAGTCGCGCCTGCGCACGGCGCTGCAGGGCTATCTGCGCCGGGCGCGCGGCCTGACCTGCGAAGCCGAGCAGATTCTCGTGGTGCATGGTTCGCAGCAGGGGCTGGACCTGTGCGCTCGGCTTCTTCTGAACCCGAACGATGGGTTCGTCTTCGAAGACCCCGGCTATCGCATGGCCCGATACAGCTTCGAAGCTACGGGTGCGACAGCGCTGCCGATCAATGTCGACAGTTCGGGATTGGATACTGGCGCGTTGCCCGAAGATGGTCGTGCGCGCCTGGCCTACGTGACGCCTTCGCACCAGTTCCCCATGGGCGCGGTGCTTCCCGTCGCGCGTCGCCTGGAACTGCTGGAATGGGCGCGTCGTCATCGTGCCTGGGTCATCGAAGACGATTACGGCGGCGAGTTTCGTTACGGCCAACGCCCCATCGATGCGCTGCAATCGATGGATACCCAGGCGCGGGTCATTTATGTGGGGACGTTTTCCAAGGCACTTTCACCGCAGCTCAGGCTGGGTTATCTAGTGCTTCCGAAGGAACTGGTCCACGTGTTCCGCGAAGCCAAGCGCCTGACGGATCGCCACTCGCCAAGCTGGGAGCAGAACGTCCTCGCATCGTTGATCGAAAGTGGCACATACGAGCGGCACGTTCGCCGCCTGCGCCGGGATAATGAGCAACGGCGAAAGGCGATGCTGGAGGCTTTCGAGCAGCATCTGGCGGGGTACGGGGAACTGGTCGGAATGGCGGCGGGGCTGCACGGCGTACTGCTATTGCCAAGGCTTCGCGCCGAAGAGGAAACAAGAGTGCAGGCAATGGCACTTGAGCGCGGCATAGGGGTATATCCCTTGTCCCCGCTGTATGCAGGTCTTACATCGGCGAAAATGGAAAGATCCGCAGCCCTGATCCTGGGCTATGCGGGCCTGTCGGCTAAAGAAATTCATGAGGGCATAGCCGTTCTTGGAGGAATCATTCGTTTCCTGACGCCTGCCCTCCCTCGATAGTTTCGGGACACCTTGCGAGTAATCCTGACCTAGTGGCGTTGACGTCAGCCATGTGCTGCACCAGTTTCGCGACCCGGAGCATCGGGAGTTGCGCCGGTGGATCACCGGCATCTGTTGCCGGTATTGAGGGACCAGGAGCTTGGCAGGGCGGGATACCCCTAGCGCATGCAGGCAAAAGGGGACGGCCGGGCACTGGCTGTGCTGGATTGGCAGGGAACGTTGTGAGTGCCGATGGGGGAGGTGCTGCGGGTGATGCGGGAGGACCGGCGTGGGAAGTGCTGCAGTCGGAAGCGATTGTCGGCGCGGTGCGGGGGCCTTTCGCGAGCGAGCCTGCTTCGGCAGGATCAAGAGCCCCCTGTCCCTCTCCCGCCAGCGGGAGAGGGCACCGTTTGGCGTGAGTCATGCCTCGGCGTTAGCCGGACAGGGCATGACTCGTTGTACGCCAATCAAGCAGCCGGCGGCGTACCTTCTGCGTTGGCGACCACGGCGTCGATCTGGATCGAGGCGCCTTTGGGCAGGGCCGAGACACCCACGGTGCGGCGTGCCGGCGTGCCGCCAGGGAAGTAGCTGGCGTACACCTCATCCACTGCGGCGATATCGTCGATGTTGGTCAGGAAGAGGTTGACCTTCACCACATCCGCCAGGGCGTGGTCGATGCTTTCGACGATGGCCTTGAGGTGCTTGAAGCACTGGGCGGCCTGTTCCTTCACGCCGCCTGCCACCAGTTCGCCGGTCCGGACGTCCAGCGGCAGCTGGGCGGAGATGTGGTTGTAGTGGGAGAAGGCGACAGTCTGGGTGGAGTAGGGGCAACGCGGCGCGGCGTCGGTGTTGTGGGCCTTGATGACGATGCCGTGGCGGTCTTCCACCGCTTGCGGCGGGGTGCCGTCACCGTGGGAGACCACGGCTTCGATCTGCACCAGGGCGTCCAGCGGCAGGGCTTTTGCCGCTACCACGGTGCGCGCGGGGAAGTAGCCGACGGCACGGGCGATGGCTGAATCGGGGAAGAAGGTGGTGTAGACCTGGTTCACTGCTTCGGCATCGGCGAGGTTCCTCACGAAGACGGTGATCCGCACGATGTCGTCGAAGGGCACGTCGATGCCTTCGAGGATGTTCTTGATGTTGCGCAGGCACTGCGCGGTCTGTTCCTTGATGCCGCCGGAGACCAGCTTGCCGGTGCGCGGGTCGATGGGCAGCTGCGCGGACAGGTTGTTGTAGTGGGAGAAGGCAACCGACTGGGTCGAGAGCGGGTTCAGCGGCGCATTTTCGGTGCTGCCTTCCACCTTGATCAGGTCGCCGGCCTGCGGGGCGTTGGGGATGGTGCCTTCACCGCAGGTGATGAGGGCTTCGACCTGCACCTGGGCGCCCAGCGGCAGCGCTGCCACGCCAACGGTGGTCAGGGTCGGGACGTAGTCCGGGAAGAAGCTGGCGTGGACTTTGCCGACGGCTTCGGCGTCCGCGATGTTGGTCAGGAAGATCGAGATGCGGACGCTGTCGTCCAGTTTGTGGCCGATGCTTTCCACCACGGCCTTGAGGTTCCTGTAGCACTGCTCGGCCTGCTCTTTCACGCCGCCGGCGACCAGCTTGCCGCTGGCAGGGTCGATGGGCAGTTGCGCCGACAGGTTGTTGTAGTGGGAGAAGGCGACGGTTTGCGAGTAAGGGCCGGTGCCCTGGGGTGCCTTGTCGGTATTTCTCGCCAGTACTGCGTTGTAGCCACTCATAGGGTGCTCCCTGGTTTGCTGGGAATCCGTGGGTTTCGTGGCAAAGGCTCAGTCCGGTTCGTTATCGGTCGTTGCCACTGTTCATTCAGACGACGGATATCGAACTCGTCGAGAGGCGCGCAGACTATCGAGTCTCCAGGGGGGACCCCTTTGACTTAAGGCAAGCGTAGTGGGGTCTTCTTACCGGGTTGTTTCAATTGGCGATGAGCGTTAGTCGGGATGGTTTGCAGGGGGCTGGGAGGGCTTGAAGCGGAGTCAGTGCATTTCATGGGAATGCCGTGCCGGGGCGCTTCCCTCTCCCCAACCAGGGTCAGGGAGAGGGGCTCTGCGCAACCGAGTGTCAGAAGATGTAATCCGTTGTCAGGAAGCTGGAATCGCGGTCACGGATGATCTGGCTGATCAGTTCCTTGTTGGCGTCGGTGAACCGCGTGGCCACCAGGGTGCGGATGGAGAAGGTGCGCAGGGCGTCATGGACGGAAAGGGTGCCTTCGGCGGAGTTCTTGCGGCCGTTGAAGGGATAACTGTCCGGGCCGCGCTGGCACTGGGCGTTGATGTTGATACGGCCCACCTGGTTGACGAAGGCATCCACCAGCGGGCCGATCTGCGCCGGGTCGTTGCCGAACAGGCTGAGCTGCTGGCCATAGTCGGATTGCAGGACGTAGTCGATCACTTCGTCCAACTCGCGGTAGGGGACCACGGGCACCAGCGGACCGAACTGTTCCTCGTTGTACAGGCGCATGTCTGCGCGCACCGGGCTGAGCAGCGCGGGGTAGAAGAAGCTTTCACGGCTCTCGCCACCGCCGGCGTTGATGATCTTGGCGCCCTTGGCCTGCGCGTCCTGCAGCAGGCCGTTGAGGTAATCGACCTTGCCCGGCTCGGGCAGCGGCGTCAGCGCCACGCCGGGCTCCCAGGGCATGCCGGGCTTGAGTTCGGCGAGCTTGGCGCTGAACTTGTCGAGGAAAGTCTCCAGCACGTCTTCGTGGACGAAGAGGATCTTCAGCGCGGTGCAGCGCTGGCCGTTGAAGGAGAGGGCGCCGGTGATGGCTTCGCTGACGGCGTTGTCGAGGTCGACGCTGGGCAGGACGATGCCGGGGTTCTTGGCGTCCAGCCCGAGGGCGGCGCGCAGGCGGTGCGGGCGCGGGTGGAGCTTCTTCAGGTCGGCGGCGCCCGAGTGAGTGCCGATGAAGGCGAAGACGTCGACCTTGCCGCTGGCCATGAGCGCGCTGACGGTCTCGCGGCCGCGCCCGTAGATGACGTTGATGACGCCTGGCGGGAAGCTGTCGCGGAAGGCTTCGAGCAGCGGGCGGATCAGCAGCACACCGAACTTGGCGGGCTTGAAGACCACGGTGTTGCCCATGATCAGCGCCGGGATCAGGGTGGTGAAGGTTTCATTCAGCGGATAGTTGTACGGGCCCATGCACAGCGCCACGCCTAGCGGTACACGGCGGATCTGCCCGAGGGTGCCCTGTTCCAGCTCGAAGCGGCTGGAGCGGCGATCCAGCGCCTTGAGCGCCTCGATGGTGTCGACGATGTAGTCGCAGGTGCGGTCGAACTCCTTCTCCGAGTCCTTGAGGTTCTTGCCGATCTCCCACATCAGCAGTTTGACCACGGCGGTGCGCTGCTCGCGCATGCGGGCAAGGAAGCGTTCGACGTGGGCAATCCGTTCGGCCACGCGCAGGTTGGGCCATTCGCCCTGTCCGTTGTCATAGGCGGCCACGGCGGCGTCCAGCGCGGCGAGGGCGGCGTCGGCATCCAGCAGCGGGGTGCTGCCGAGGATGACCTGTTCATCGCCCTGCTCGGTGGCGAGGAAGATCGGGCTGCGCACCGGGGCCAGCGGGCCGTCCCAGCGGCGCAGTTCGCCGTTGACCAGGTAGTCGCGCTGTTCGACGGGGGCGTCGGGGCGCCAGGCGTCGGGGATGTCGGTGAGGCGGGGGAACAGATGGTCGAGTTTGTTGTGGTCGGGCATGACTCATCCCTCGGAGGAAGGTGGGCGACTGGTCTGTTTTAGATCGTAGCTGTATTTAGGTAAATCGATTCAGCTTTGAGAGTACAGGGCGCGCCTATGTAGTGCGAATAACCGTTCGAGGTTATCTGCTGTTGGGTTTGCGTGTGTAGAGGCTGGCGGATAACGCGTGCCGCGTTATGCGCCCTACGGATCAGGGTGCCGCTTCCAAGAGCACCCTCACCCTTGCCCTCTCCCAGAGGGAGAGGGGACTGGCCGGTGCAGGATGGAACATTTGCGTCAGCCGGCACGAAGGGCTCCCTCTCCCTGAGGGAGAGGGCTGGGGTGAGGGGGATTCGCGGGCACAATCTTGCCTGCCGGCAAGGAGGTATCAATCGATCAGGACATCAGACAAACAGTGACAGCAGCAGGATGAAGCCCAGACCGACCACCGAGAGGATGGTTTCCATCGCCGTCCAGGTCTTGAAGGTCTCCATCACGCTCATGTTGAAGTACTGCTTTACCAGCCAGAAACCTGCGTCGTTGACGTGGGAGAGGATCAGCGATCCGGCGCCGGTGGCCAGGACCAGCAGTTCGCGATTCACGCCGGGGATCAGGTCGATCACCGGCACCACGATGCCTGCGCCGGTGATGGTGGCGACGGTGGCGGAGCCGGTGGCGATGCGGATCACCGCGGCGACCAGCCAGGCGAGGAGGATCGGCGAGATCTGCGCGTGCACCGCCATGTGGCCGATCACGTCGCCTACGCCGCTGGCCACCAGCATCTGTTTGAAGCCGCCGCCGGCGCCGATGATCATCACGATGGCCGCAGTGGGCGCGAGGCTCTGGTCGAGCAGCTTGAGGATCTTCTTCGAGTCGAAGCCGCGGGCGTGGCCGAAGGTGTAGAGCGACAGCAGCAGGGCCAGGAGCAGGGCGGTGATCGGGTGGCCGATCATGTCCAGCCAGGCGCGCACCACATGGCCGTCGGCGAGCATGACGTCGGCGAAGGTCTTCAGCAGCATCAGGAACACCGGCAGCAGCACGGTGAACAGGGTGACGCCGAAGCTGGGCAGGTTGCTGGTGTCCGGCTCGTGGGCAATCTGCGCCACCAGCTCTTCATTGGGCTGGCCGGGGATCATTTTCGAGATCCAGGCACCGAAGATCGGCCCGGCAATGGCGGCGGTGGGCAGGGCGACCAGCAGGCCATAGAAAATGGTCTTGCCGATATCCGCGCCGAACACGCCGATGGCCAGCAGCGGACCCGGGTGCGGCGGCACCAGGCCGTGCACGGCGGAGAGGCCGGCGAGTAGCGGGATGCCGATCTTGATCAGCGAGACACCGCTGCGCCGGGCGACGATGAACACCAGCGGCACCAGCAGGATGAAGCCGATCTCGAAGAACAGCGGGATGCCGACCAGGAAGGCGGCGAACATCATCGCCCAGTGCACGCGCTGCTTGCCGAAGGCCTGGATCAGCGTGCGGGCGATCTGATCGGCACCGCCGGACTCGGCCATCATCTTGCCGAGCATGGTGCCCAGCGCAAGGATGATGCCGACGAAGCCGAGCACGCCGCCAAAACCGTCCTGGAAGGATTTGACGATGGTCGCCACGGGCATGCCGGAGGTCAGGCCGAGGAAGCCGGCGGCGATGATCAGGGCGACGAAGGGATGGATCTTGAAGCGGGTGATCAGCAGGATCAGGCCGATGATGGTGACCACCGCATCCAGCAGCAGATAGGTCTCGTGGGACATGCCGAGCATGGGGCTCTCCTGTTGTTGTCGTTGTGTGCCGGAGCGGCTCTTCTCTGGGTGCAGAGAGTTTGGTGAGTTGAGATAGCGCTATCTTTAGCGGGCAGGCACTATCAAGGTCAGTCGCTGGAATGCTGTCGCCACCACAGGTGCGCGGCTTCGGCCAGGTCGTCGACCGGGCGGGTGGCATCCAGGTGCAGGGTCAGCGGTTCGCTCAGCGGCGGTTCGAGGGCGGCGAACTGGCTGTCGATCAGGCTGGCCGGCATGAAGTGACCGGGCCGGGTGGCGACGCGTTCGGCGGCGGCGTCACGGGTCAGTTCCAGGAACACCACGCCCAGGCCGGGCACCGCGCGGCGCAGGCGCTCGCGGTAGATCAGCTTGAGTGCGGAGCAGGTGAGTACCGGGCGCTGGCCGGCGGCGATGGCCTTCTGCAGTTCGGCGGCGAGGGTATCGAGCCAGCCGGCGCGGTCTTCGTCGGTGAGCGGGATGCCGGCGCTCATCTTCTCGATGTTGGCGGCGGGGTGGAAGGAATCGCCTTCGATGGCGAACGCGCCGTTGCGCAGGCAAAGCGCCTCACCGACGCTGGATTTGCCGCATCCGGAGACGCCCATGATGAGGACGGCATCGATGGAAGGGGTCATGGAAAGCCTCATTGCTGAGACAGCGCTGTCTTTATTGGGCGTAACGAAAAGCATCGGCTGCCTCCGTATTCTTGTCATTCTAGTCGGTCTGTCCTGGCGGCTTCGACAGCGGTGCTCTGATGAAGAGCAAGGGGCCGGCGGGCGAGGGGCCAGCGGGAGCTGGTCTCAGGCAATTGCCCTGGTCGCAAGACAGCGCTACCTTAGTGCCTCGATTTTTGTTTGGCAATACGCCCGATGACCGCCAAGAAGAATGACAAGAAGAACGACAAAAGCTCCCGAACCACCGGCCGACCGACACTGGATGAAGTAGCGCGCCGCGCCGGAGTGAGCCCGATCACCGCTTCGCGGGCCTTGCGAGGGGTGAGCACGGTGGCCGAGGAGCTGGCGGAAAAAGTCCGACAGGCGGCCAGCGAACTGGGCTACGTCGCCAACCCGGCCGCCCGCGCGCTGGCCTCCAAGCAGAGCCACAACATCGTGGTGCTGGTGCCGTCGCTGGCGAACCAGCTGTTCATCGAAACCCTCGAAGCCATCCATGCGGTGATGCACCCGCGCGGCCTCGAAGTGCTGATCGGCAACTACCACTATTCCCGTGACGAAGAAGAGAACCTGCTGCGCAACTACCTCTCCTATCAGCCGCGCGGCCTCCTGCTGACCGGCTTCGATCGCACGGAAAGCGCACGACGGATGATCGAGGCGAGCGGCGTGCCGAGTGTCTACATGATGGACCTCGACCCTGGCGCCGGCCTGCACTGCGTGGGCTTCTCGCAGATTCGCGCGGGAGAGGCGGCGGCCAAACATCTGCTCAAGAGCGGCCGCAAGCGCCTGGCCTACATCGGCGCGCAGCTGGACCAGCGCACGCTGCTGCGCGGCGAGGGCTATCGCCGCGCGCTGCAGCAGGCTGGCTGCTACGACCCCGCGCTGGAATTCCTTACTCCGCGCCCATCTTCGGTGGGCCTTGGCGGTGAGCTGTTCCGGCAGTTGCTGGCCAGCCAGCCGCAGGTGGAAGGCATCTTCTTCGGCAACGACGACCTGGCCCACGGCGCCTTGCTGGAAGCCATGCGTCACGGCATCCGCATTCCCGAGCAGGTGGCGGTGCTGGGCTTCAACGACCTGCCCAGCTCGGAGTTCATGGTGCCGCGCCTCTCCAGCATCCGCACCCCGCGCAAGGCCATAGGCACCCATGCGGCGGAACGGTTGCTCGACTTGATCAACGACAAGCCGGTGAGTGAGCCGGTGATGGACCTGGGGTTCGAGTTGATGGTGCGCGAGAGCAGTTGACTCCAGCGCTTTCGTAGGGCGCATAACGCGCCAGCGTTATCCGCCGTGAGGCATCCGGCGGATAACCTGTTCCAGGTTATTCGCCCTACGGAAAATGGCGGCGCGCGGGTGCTTTGTAGGAGCGGGCTTGCTCGCGAACAGGTCCCCTGGAGCACAGGCGTCAATCGGTTCGCGAGCAAGCTCGCTCCTGCAAAAAAGCGGGTCTCTGCGTGAACATGCCGGGCATAAAAAAGCCCGCTGGAGCGGCGGGCTGAATGCGGAGGCAAAACAATCCGGCGGGCAAGCCGCCGGAGCAATCACTCAATACGCATCGCTCATCCCATCGGTGATGGTGATGCCCTGCTTGCGCATTTCCTGGATCAGCCCGGCACGGGTGCCGGGCAGGTTCATCAGGGCCTGGTAGCGCGTGGCTTTGACTTCTTCGGCGGTGTAGGGCTTGAACTCGGCGGGCATGCTGTCGCCCGCCATGCCGTCCTTGCGCAGCAGCCAGTTGAGCAGGTCGGCCAGTTGCGCGTCGTTGAGCGCGGACTGCGACATGCCCGGCACGCGCACGAGGAATTGCCGGCCACCGTCCACCTTCAGGAAGTTGCCGACGAAGCCGTGCAGGCGCGGCGTGTCGTTGGCCTTGCTGCCGCTGCCTTCGGTGAGATGGCAGCCGGCGCATTGCAACTGGTAGTTGGTGGCTGGGGTATAGCTGAGCTGGGAGATCGGCTTCTGCACCGCCTCGTTGCCGGGCGCCGGGCGCTGGTGCGGATCGGGGATCGCACGGGCCTGGGCGAGGGGAGCGACCAGGCTGCAGAGCAGGGCGCCGACAACGAGACTACGCATGGGACTTCTCCGGACTCAGACCGCGACGCCGCGGATGATGGTGACGGTGCAGTTGTAGATGCGCGATTCCGCGCCCAGGCACCAGTTGACGTCGTTGTTGTTGAACGGACGGTACAGCGGTTCTTCGCTCTCGTTGCGGGTACAGGCGCACTGGGAGCAGCTGTGCTTACCGCAGCAGTCGTTGTAGGAAATGATGTAGTCCTTGCCGTCCGCCGGGTTGCGGCAGGTGCCGATCCAGGTCACCTGGGAAGCATCGGTGCCGGGCGGGCAGGAGGTGGTGGTACCGCCGCAGCAGGAGCAGAGGAAGCCGTCGATGGAGCAGTAGCGCCAGTAGTCGCAGCTGTTAGGATCACCCGGGTCGCCGGCCTTCGGCGCCTCGGCGGCCAGGGCCTTGGACGTGCGGTCGATCGGCAGGATGATCGGCAGCGCCGCGCCGGCCACCAGCAGCGAGCCGAAGCGGCCCAGCAGCTTGCGCCGCGAAGTGACGTTGGCCACCTGGCGGGAGGAGCGCTCGAACAGGTTGTCGAGGAATTTCATTCTTGTTCTCTCCGTGATCAGTGGCTGTGGCCGTGGCTGGCGTCGTGGGTGTGCACGCCGTTGTGGCTGTGGCCATTCATGTACTGCTGCAGGGTGGCGCTGCCCAGGTGCTCGACCTCGAACAGGCTGTCCAGGTGCTCGCGGGAGTTCACCAGGCCCTTGGCGCGCAGCACGCCCTTGCTGTCGATCAGCGCGGCGTAGGGCAGCTTGCCGATCTGGTAGGTCATGCCGACTTCCGGGCCGACCACGTAGGCGGCTTTCTCCAGGCCGTGCTCGGCGATCAGCGCCTGCTGGGCGGCCATGTCGCCGTCGCTGACGTAGATCACGTCCAGCTCGCCGGCCTTGTCCTTGGCGATGGATTTGATCGCCGGCAGCAGCGATTTGCAGATCGGGCAGGTCGGCGAGAGGAAGAACAGCAGCTGGCCGCGCTCGCCTTCATAGCCGAAGTTGACCGGGCGACCGTGGCGGTCGGCGGCGGTGACTTTCGGCGCGGGCTCGTTGACGGCCACGCCCTTGTCGACCATCAGCGCGCCGGCCGGAGCGATGCGGCCATGCAGGACGCCGATCTGGCGCACCAGCGCCATCACGGTGAAGGCGAGGGCGATGAGCAGCACCCAGAGAAGAATGTTGGAAACGATCAGGCCTTCCATTTGTTCACCTTCCGATGAGTTTGAGCAGACGGGGATGGTTCGCCAGCAGGCTGTCGGCCGCGGCGTACAGGAGCAGGGTGACGGCGCTGGCCGCGAGGATCACGAAGGCGTCGAACACGCCCAGCTCGCGAGCCTGCGGAGCGCTGGCGGCGAGCAGGGCGAGCGCCGCGATGATCGCGTTGCGCAGCAGCAGCACCGGGCGCAGCGGTTGCATCTGGCCGGGGCCGGAGCAGCCGCAGTCGATGTCACGACGACCGCGCCAGAGGTTGATGCCGATGGCGCCGGCATAGAACAGGATCAGCGCCGTGGCGGCCAGGGCCGCCACATGACGGCTCGCCGGCACCAGCAGGGCGAAGGCAATGACGCCCTCGACCAGCGGCAGCACGCGGGCCACCGGGCCGACCAGCGAGGCTGGCAGCAGGCCGTAGTCTTCGACCTGGCGGGCGAAGCGCATCGGCGCGCGCAGCTTGTGGCTGGCGGCGCTGGCGAGCAGCACCGCAACGGCCACCGCACTGGCGATGATCAGGATCGGATCGGAAAACATATCCGTACCTCTCGGGGATGACTTGCTAAAAAGGCTTAATGGCTCAGGACCAGGATCGGGGTCTTGGCGATCTTGTCCATGCTGCCGTTGTACTTGCCGGTCTTCAGGTCGAAGATCTGCAGGCCGCCTTCGATGTCGGTGCCCAGCAGCAGCGGCTTGTCGTCGGTGGTGGCGTGCAGGCTCCACACCGGCTTGGGCGCTTCCAGGGTGCCGATCTTCTTCTGCGTCTTCAGGTCGTAGACCCAGATGAACGGGCTCGGGTCTTCCCATTTGCCGGCGCTGTGCTCTTCATGCATCAGCACGTACAGGCGGTTCAGCTTGGGCGCTACGGCCATCAACTGCCAGCCGCCGGTGCCCCAGCCCTTCTTGCGTTCTTCGTCGGTGGTCAGCGACCAGCTCGGCAGCATCTTCGGCTTGTCGCCGGAAACGTCCACCGGCTTGACCATGCCGTCGGTGGTCACGAAGAAGTAGGTCTCGCCCACGGCCAGGCCGCGTTCGTTGAGCTTTTCCTTGTTCGGGTCGAAGAAGGGGGTCTGGCTGCGGCCGACTTCCTTGCCGTCATCACCGATCCTGGTGATCTGCAGTTGGCCGTCACCGCACAGCGAGGCGAAGCTGCGCTTGCCCACCGGGTAGTTGAGCACGCAGCCGCTGATGGCGATTTCGCTGGCGACCTTTTTCTCTTGCGTGTCGACCACGGTGACCGAGGTGGACGGGGTGAAGTTGTAGATGTAGACGAAGCGGTCGTCGGAGCTCGCGCCCAGGGCGTACTTCTGGGTCAGGATCGAGGCGCGCTTGGCCGGGATTTCCACTTCCCACTTCGGACGCAGGTTCGAGGTGTCCCAGGCGGTCAGCACGTCGGTGCGCACGCCGCGGGTGCCGCGCGAGTAGAAGGTGTCGGCGGAGTACAGGGTCTTCTCGTCGTGGCTCAGGGTGGACGGAGCGACGAAGCCGGTGCTGACCATGCCGAGCATCTTCTTCTGCTCGGGGTCGACCACGGTGACGCGGCCGGCGATGAAGTTCTCGAACTCCACGTCGACGATGTATGCACGGTGTGGCGAGGGCGGGAACGGCAAGACGGTCTCACCGATGCTCTCGGTCGGCAGCTCGGCGTGGGCTGCGCTCATCGCGAGGCAAGTTGCCAGCGCGAGGACCGATGGAGCGAGGAACCTGGCGACGCTCATTGGGTTACTCCCTATTCTTGTGTTGGCGGGCTTTTCGTGGCTTGTCCGCCATCTGCGGGGAGCGGATGACGGACGGAGGATTGAGGAGAGTCTGCCTGTGTCGGTGTGCGCCGGACTTGTTGTCCGTGCCATTTCCTTGTCTGGGGGTGACAGGGTGTCGCAGGGAGAAAGTGCAGACTGCCGTGGCGTTTGGAAGGAGAAAATCCGCCGAACGGCACAGACATGGATCAAGGCTTTCGTCAGTTTTGGTGCGAAAAAGCTGCATCGTGCCCCGAAAATCCGCACAATGCACATTTGAGCTATCTTGAAACGCCGTTACACCCACCGGAAGTGTGCATTGTGAACAGTTCACAATGTTCGACATGCTCAAAATTTCCGCGTCGTTCCTGATTGGCTTTTCCGGCCCGCTATTTGCGTTGTGCCGGGAGTCCTCAACCAATCCTCGCGGAGACCCCTCTCGATGAGTTCCCCCAGTGAGTTCCCCCTGAGCGCCACGCCCAGGGAAGGGCGCAAAGGCCTGCTGCCCATCGCCATGGTCCTGTTCAGCTTTACCTTCTTCACCGGCACCATGTTCGCCGGCGGCAAGATCGGCATGGCCTTCGACTTCGTCGACATGCTCTGGGTCGCCTTCATCGGTAACGTGCTGCTCGCCATCTACGCCGCCTCCCTGGGCCTGATCGCCTCGCGCAGCGGCCTGAACACCGTGCTGATGGGGCGCTTCTGCTTCGGCGAGCGTGGCAGCAAGCTGTCCGACTTTCTCCTCGGCTTCGCCGAACTGGGCTGGTACGCCTGGGGCACTGCCACCGTGGCCATCGTGCTGGTGAGGATGCTGGGCCTGCCGCCTGAGCTGCAGACTCCGCTGATGGTGGTGTTCGGTCTGCTGTTCTCGATCACCGCGATCATTGGCTTCAAGGGCCTGGACATCATGTCCCGCGTTTCGGTGCCGCTGATGTTCATCCTGCTGGTGGCGTCCATGGTCATCGCCACCGACAAGGCCGGCGGCTGGAGTGGCCTGCTGAGTGTGGAACCGAGCCAGACCCTGACCTTCTCCGCCGCCGTGACCATGGTCTTCGGCACCTTCGCCAGCGGCGCGACCCAGGCCACCAACTGGACGCGCATGGCCCGCAGCGGGCGCATCGCGGTGATCGCCAGCGTGGTCGCCTTCCTCATCGGCAACGGTTTGATGATCGTCGCCGGCGCCTGGTGCGCCATCGTCTACCAGAACGCCGACATCGTCGAAGTGATGGTGCTGCAGGGCCTGTCCTTCGCCGCGGTGATCATGCTCTGCCTGAACCTGTGGACCATCCAGGGCCCGACCATCTACAACGTTTCCGCCGCCGCCTGCCACCTGGTGCGCAGCGAGCGCCGCCGCAGCATGACCCTGCTGGCCGCCGGTATCGGCATCATCCTCGCCATCGGCGGCATGTACGAATGGCTGATCCCGTTCCTGGTGCTGCTGGGCTCGATCATCCCGCCGCTGGGCGGCGTGATCATGGCGGACTACTGGTACCGCAACCGCGGTGAGTACCCGGCACTGGTGGGCACCCACATCCCGGCGTTCAACGTCTCGGGTCTGGTGTCCTACGCGGTCGGCGCGGGGCTGGCCTACGCCTCGCCGTGGATCGCACCGCTGGTGGGGATCGCCGCGTCGGCCCTCTGCTACATCGTCCTCACCGAAGTCACCCGCGCCCGTGCGCCGGTGGCCGAGCCGCGCGCTTGAGCCTGAGCGTCGAGGAAATCCTCCGTCTGCCGGGGCTGGAAAGCCTCGCGCTGCGGGCCGGCGCGCGCAACCTGCATCGCAGCGTGCGCTGGTCCTACGTGGCGGAAAACGTCGGCATTGCCGACTGGGTGATGGGCGGTGAGCTGGTGTTCGTTACCGGCATCAACCACAGCCGTGACGAAGCCAACCTGCTGCAACTGGTGCGCGAAGGCGTTGCCAGCGGCATCGCCGGCATTGTCATCCTCACCGGCGACGAGTTCATCCGGCGCATTCCCGAGTCCGTGATTCATTTGGCCGAAGCCGAGGGCCTGCCGCTGATCGAGCAGCCCTACGCGCTGAAGATGGTCATCGTCACCCACCTGATCGGCACGGCGCTGGTGCAGATGACCCAGGTGAAGACTTCGCGCCGCGACATTCTCGGCCAACTGCTGAGCGGCGACTTCCCCAGCCTGGAGATCGTCCGTCGTCGTGCGCAATACCTGGAATTGCCGCTGGAGGTCCCGCGTCGTCTGGTGGCGCTGCGGCTGTCCGGCGTCGACAGACTATTCCAGCAGCACGAACCGGAAGAGGCCGAGCGCGCACTGCAGCTCACCCGCCAGCGCCTGCTCGACCATCTGGAAAGCTGGCAGCAGGAGCGCCGCGAGCGCCTGCCGGTGGTGATCCAGGGCGACCTGTTCGTCCTGCTGCTGGCCGACATTGAGCGCGCCGAACTGCACGCGCTGGCCGCCGAGCTGCAGCAGGAGCTGGCTCCGCTGCGCGCCTACCTCGGGCTTTCTGCCTGCGCCGCTTCCTGCGCGGATTATCCCCGCGCGCTGCTCGAAGCGCGCCAGGCGCTGGATGTCGCCGAAGGCATGCAGGCGCCGGGCGGCGTCTGCGACTACCGTGAGCTGGGCGTGCTGCGCCTGCTGCGGGCGATCCCCGATCGTGCGGTGATCGAGCAGTTCATGAAGGACACTCTCGGCCCGCTCAACGAGGCGGGCCGCAAACAGCCGCACCTGCTGATCGAGACGCTCGACGCGCTGGTCCAGGAAGGCGGCAACGCGCTCAAGGCGGCACAGCGCCTGGGCATCCATCGCAACACCCTGAACCAGCGGATCGCGCGCATCGAGGCCCTCAGCGGCCAGTCTCTGGACGACGCGCAATTCCGCCTGAATACCTCCGTGGCGCTGCTCATCTGGCGCATGTCCAGCGCGCCGCGCCACGAATAGCCTGAAGAGGACCTTTGATCCCATGAAAATCATCAACGCCTCCCTGCGCAAGCAGACCGGCCTGTTCACCATCCGCTGCGAAGGCGACGTGATCGCCGAAGTCGTCCAGCAAGCCGGCACCCTGGCCGCCAGCGGCGACGACATCGACGCCCGTGGCAACCTGGCCATCGCCCCGCTGGTGGAGCCGCACATCCACCTCGACGCCACCCTGACCGCCGGCGAGCCGGAGTGGAACATGAGCGGCACGCTGTTCGAGGGCATCGAGCGCTGGGCCCAGCGCAAGGAAACCATTACGCACGAGGACACCAAGTCCCGCGCCCACACCACCCTCCGCATGCTGGCCGCCCATGGCATCCAGCACGTGCGCACCCACGTCGACGTGACCGATCCGACCCTGGCCGCGCTCAAGGCCATGGTGGAGGTCCGCGAAGAGGCGCGGCACCTGGTGGACCTGCAGATCGTCGCTTTCCCGCAGGAAGGCATCGAGTCCTACGAGGGCGGCCGCGAGCTGATGGAAGAGGCGATCCGCCTCGGCGCCGACGTGGTCGGTGGCATCCCGCACTTCGAGAACACCCGCGAGCAAGGCGTCAGCTCGATCAAGTTCCTCATGGACCTGGCCGAGCGCACCGGTTGCCTGGTCGACGTGCATTGCGACGAGACTGACGACCCGAACTCGCGCTTCCTCGAAGTGCTCGCCGAGGAAGCTCGCGTGCGCGGCATGGGCGGCCGCGTCACCGCCAGCCACACCACGGCCATGGGTTCCTACGACAACGCCTACTGCTCCAAGCTGTTCCGCCTGCTCAAGCGCTCGGGCATCAACTTCGTCTCCTGCCCGACCGAGAGCATCCACCTGCAGGGCCGCTTCGACACCTTCCCGAAACGTCGCGGCGTGACCCGAGTGGCCGAGATCGACCGCGCCGGCATGAATGTCTGCTTCGGCCAGGATTCGATCAAGGACCCGTGGTACCCGCTGGGCAACGGCAACATCCTGCGCGTGCTGGATGCCGGCCTGCACATCTGCCACATGATGGGCTTCGATGACCTGCAGCGCGCGCTCGACCTGGTCACCGACAACAGCGCCCGCGCGCTGAACCTGGGGGCGCGCTACGGCATCGCCGCCGGCCGTCCGGCCAACCTGCTGGTACTGGGCGTGGACAGTGATTACGAGGCGGTGCGCCAGCAGACCAAGGCGCTGTACTCGATCCGCAATGGCCGCGTGCTGATGAAGCGCGAGCCGGAGCAGGTTGAGCTGATCGAAGGCTGAAACCGGCGTAGGGCGCATAACGCCGGAGGCGTTATGCGCCATTTGGCGGATAACCCGTGCCGGGTTATCCGCCCTACGGGAGTCACAGATGCAATTCGCAGGATGGCGTGGAGCAGATCGCTCTGCTCAGGGCACCATCGCCATGCCCACGCCGAAGCGGTTCCAGGCGTTGATGGTGGCGATGGCCAGGGTCAGGTTGGCGATCTCGGCGTCGCTGAAGTGCTCGCGCAGGGCGTCGAACTGGTGCTGCGGGGCGTGCTTCTCCGGCAGGCGGGTGAGGCTTTCCACCCAGGCCAGCGCGGCGCGTTCGCGCTCGCTGAAGAAGCGGGTTTCCTCCCACACGCTCAGGGTCTGCAGCCGCGCCTCGGTCTCGCCGGCCTTGCGGGCGTCGTTGGCGTGCATGTTCACGCAGTAGGCGCAGCCGTTGATCTGCGAGGCGCGCAGGCGGATCAGTTCCAGCAGCGGCGTCTCCAGACCGGACTTGGCCAGTGCCTGTTCCAGGCCGAGCATGGCCTTGTAGGCGTCGGGGGCGGCCTTGGCCCATTCGAGTCGTGCGCTCATGGTGGTCTCCAGTGGGGCCCGCGGTAGTGCGGGAATGGAGCTAAGGTAACGCCGACTCCCCGGCGTTCGAATAGCCAATTCCCGGCAATACCGGCAGACCAATGGGACCAATTCGAGGCTCCATGCCGGGAGTCAGTCCCACCCCCCCGGGCACCCCTTGCAGCCCGCCATGTTGCTGCCCTGGAAGTTGCCGAAGCGCTGGCGGCTGCCACGCAGGTCGGCATCTTCCAGATTCGCTTCGGCCAGCTTCACTTCCTGCAGGTTGGCGTTGCGCAGGTCGGCGCCCTTGAGGTCGGCGCGGGACAGCCAGGTCATTTCCAGGTCGGCCGCACGCAAATTGGCCTGGTGCAGCTTGCCGCCGCTCAGACGGGCGAATTCCAGGTAGGCGGCGGTGAGGTCGGCGCCTTGCCACTGCGCGCCCTGGGCGAACAGGCCCCAGGCCTGGATGGCGACCAGCTTGGCGCCACTCAGGTCGGCACCACGCAGGTTGGACTGCTGCAGGCTGGCGCGGGTGAGATCTGCACCGTTCAGCTGCGCCTGTTGCAGGTTCGCCAGGTCCAGCTTGGCGTGGCGCAGGTCGGCTCCGGCAAGGTTGGCGCCGGAGAGGTTCATCCGCGTCAGGTCCTGGTTACGGAGGTCGGCACCGCGCAGGTCGGCGTTGGGACATTGGCTGTCCGGCTCGATGCGGCAGCCGGCGATGACGGTGGCCGCATCGTCGTCCACTTCCGGCGCAGGCTGGCTGGTGGCGAAGGCGAGGGCGGAGAGGGGGAAGAGCAGGCAGGCGAGCAGGCGCATGGCGATCTCCTGGCAAAAAGAAAAAGGCCCGCACCGGATTCGGCGCGGGCCAGTGCATCAACGGCTGGCGGTCTTGTTGTCCCAGCTGGGCAGCTTGAACACCCAGAAGGAGCCGCCCTGGGCCACCGGCTTGGTCAGCTCGGCCATGTCGCCGCCCCACAGCGGCACCGCGCCGCCATAGCCGACGGTCACACCGATGTACTGCTCGCCGTCCTGTTCCCAGGTGATGGGCGGGGAGACGATGCCGCTGCCGGTCTGGAACTGCCACAGCTCCTTGCCGGTCTTGGCATCGAAGGCCTTGAGGAAGCCCTCGCCGGTGCCGGTGAACACCAGGTTGCCGGCGGTGGCCAGCACACCGGCCCAGAGCGGCAGGTGGTCCTTGTATTCCCATTCCACCTTGCCGGTGGTGGGGTTCATCGCGCGCAGCGTGCCGACGTGGTCGTCATACATGCGCTTGATGCGGAAGCCCATGCCCAGGTAGGCGCTGCCCTTGGCGTAGTTCACTTCCTCGGTCCAGTAGTCCTCCTTCCAGTGGTTGGCCGGGACGTAGAACAGGCCGGTGTCCTGGCTGTAGGCCATGGGGTTCCAGTTCTTGCCGCCGAGGAACGGCGGCGAGACTTCCACAGCCTTGCCGTGCTTCTGCCCAGGCTCCGGCAGCGGCGGGCGCTGGCCTTCGTTCTCCACCGGGCGGCCGGTCTTCAGGTCGATGTGGCTGGCCCAGGTGATGTTGTCGACGAAGGGGAAGGCGTTCTGCAGCTTGCCGTTGGTCCGGTCGACCACATAGAAGAAGCCGTTGCGGTCGGCGTGGGCGGTGGCCTTGACGATCTTGCCGTCCTGGGCCTTGTAGTCGAACAGCACCAGTTCGTTGTTGCCGGAGAAGTCCCAGGCGTCGTTGGGCGTGTGCTGGTAGAACCATTTCACCTCGCCGGTGCTCGGGTCGACACCGACCTGGCCGGAGGTGTAGAGGCTGTCGTAATCGTGCGGGTTGCCGCCCTTGGCGGTGCGCGCCCAGGTATTCCACGGGCCGGGGTTGCCGGCGCCGACGATGATGGTGTTGGTCTCGGCGTCGAAACTCGCGCTCTGCCACGGGGCGCCGCCGCCATGGCTCCAGGCTTCCACCTTGCCGGTGGGGGAGTTCTTGTCCTCCGGCCAGGAGGGTGCCTTCACGTCGCCCGTGGGAGTGCTGTCCTTGCCATTGAGGCGGCCCATGTGGCCCTCGACGAAGGGCCGCATCCACACCTCTTCGCCGGTGTCCGGGTCGCGGGCGAACAGGCGGCCTACCACGCCGAACTCGTCGCCCGAGCTGCCGTGGATCAGCAGCACCTTGCCGGTCTTGCCGTCCTTCACGATGGTCGGCGCGCCGGTCATGGTGTAGCCGGCGCCGTGGTCGCCGAACTTCTTCTTCCAGACCACCTTGCCGGTCTTCTTGTTCAGCGCCACGACCGAGGCGTCGAGGGTGCCGAAGTAGATCTTGTCGCCATAGATGGCAGCGCCGCGGTTGACCACGTCGCAGCACGGGCGGATGTCGTCGGGCAGGCGGTGGTTGTAGGTCCACAGGCGCTTGCCGGTCTTCGCGTCGAGGGCGAACAGCCGCGAGTAGGAGGCGGTCACGTAGACCACGCCGTCGCTGACGATGGCCTGGGACTCCTGGCCGCGCTGCTTCTCGTCGCCGAAGGAGTAGGACCAGGCCGGGGTCAGCTTGAACACGTTGTCGGCATTGACCTGCTTGAGCGGGCTCCAGCGCTGGGCATTGGTGCCCATGCCGTACTGCAGCACGTCGCCGGTGGTCTTGTGGTCGTTGGCGATGTCGTCCCAGGTCACATCCTTGGCCAGGGCGGAACCGCCGGCGGTGAGGGCGATGGCGCAGGCGAGGCTGCTGAGGACGAGGTGCAGGGGGGCTGTTGTTGTTCTCATGGTGGGTTTCCCGTGATGGATGGCGGCAGGCCGCTGCACGTGCCGCGGCGAATCCATGGTGGGAGGAGGGCGTGGTGGCGGGGAACGGAAAAGCTCCCGGCGATGCCGGGACTATTTCCCGGTCCGGGCATGACTTGGGCTTGCTGCCAAAGCGCCGGCAGTGGCCGACCGGCGTTCTAGTACGAAGGGAGTAGACGGGAGCATCCAAAGCAGGATTCGGCCGTCGGTCGCGCGTTCTTACCATCGTCGTCACTGGCGTCTTTCCGGGCGCTGTGCCTTGCCAAGCATCTCGATGAGAGGATGAAGTGATGAACAACAAGAACGTGCTGTGCGGCCTGCTGTTGCTGGCCGGCCTGGGTGTCTCGGGCCTGGCCCTGTCCCACGGCAATGTGACGCCCCAGGCAGTGGATACCACGGGGCTGGAACCATTGGGCAAGGAATGGCGCGACACCAACCCCTACCGCGAGCCCTACGCCAACCACGCCAAGGCGGTGGAGATCGGCGCCTCGGCCTACAACCAGAACTGCGCGCGCTGCCATGGCCTGGAGGCCAAGTCCGGCGGCATCGCCCCCGACCTGCGCATGCTCGACGTGGGCGCCGAGGGTGACGAGTGGTTCAAGGAGCGGGTGATCAACGGCGCGGTACGCGACGGTGCGGTGTACATGCCGAAGATGGCCGACTTCATCAGCCAGGAAGGCCTCTGGGCAATCCGTACCTACCTGGACAGCGTGCACGTGGACGAGTGATTACCATGCGCCTGTTCGCCTGGTTGTTCGGCCTCTGCCTGCTGTTTGGGCAAGCGCAGGCTGGGGTACGCCCCTATGAGGACATGGTCGCCAGCGGCGTGCTGCGGGTGGCGGTGTACGAGAACTTCCCGCCCTACAGCTTCATGCAGGACGGGCAGCCGCGCGGGGTCGATATCGATCTCGCGCAGCACCTGGCCAGCGGCCTGGGCATGCGCGCGGAGTTCCTCTGGGTAACCCCCGGCGAACGCCTGGACGACGACCTGCGCAACTTCATCTGGAAAGGCCACTACCTGCGCCCCGGCGTGGTTGCCGACGTGATGCTGCGCGTGCCCTACGACCGCCAGTACGCCAACCGGCGCAACGATGTCGGCGAGTTCGCCAACGAGCAGGTGGTGATGTTCGGCCCCTACCAGCGAGAGCGCTGGCAGGTGGTCAGCGATGACCGTCGGCTGGCGGAAGTGGACACCATCGCGGCGTTCCGCGAACACCCCATCGGCGTCGAACTGGACAGCGTGCCGTCGTTCTACCTGACCTCGGTGCTGGGCGGCCAGCTCAGCCGCATGACCATCCACTTCCCCAGCACCCAGGCGGCCTTCGACGGCATGCGCGCGGGCAAGGTGGACGCGGTGATGGCCCTGCGTGGCGAGTTGGACTGGATGCGCGGGCAAGCCGCCGACGAGCACCTGAAGAACGCCGAGAACACCTACCCCAACCTCGGCCAGCCCGAGTGGGACATCGGCATGGCGGTGCATGAAAGCAATCGCCAGCTCTCCAATGCCCTGGACGGCGAACTGGAGGAACTGGTGCGCAGCGGCGAGATGGAGAAGCTCTATGCGGCCTACGGCGTGCGTTACGAGCTGCCGGGGCTCTACCAGGACGTGCAATGAGGGAGACATGATGCGCAGGCGCCAGATGTTGCTCGGGCTGTGCGGCTTGCCGCTGCTGGCCGCGGCGGTGGAGGGCGATCCGATGCCCTCGGTGATGTGGGAGTACCACCACAAGCGCCTGCTCAATGGTGAGCCCTACGTCTTCGACGAGCGGGTCAGGCTGGGTGTGCCGCCGTTCGCCGAGGACTCTCGCCAGGTCCCGGTGGAGGTCGACGCCCGCGCCTTGCCGGGGCGCTTCGACCGACTGCTGCTATGGGCCGAGCTGAACCCGATTCCCCATGTGCTGACGCTTTACCCCGGCGTGCACCTGGAGCCGCTGCTGGCGGTGCGCATCCGTATCGAACAGGCCACACCGATCCGTGCTGCGCTGCGGGACGAGCAGGGAGTCTGGCATGTCGGCTCGGCGTGGATCGATGCGGCCGGTGGCGGCTGCACAGCGCCCAGCGTGGTACGTGCGCAACCGGGCTGGGAGGACCGGCTCGGCCAGGTCCATGGCGAGTCCTACCCCAAAGGAGAGTACAGCCGCGTGCGCCTGTCGGTCTCGCACCCGATGGACAACGGCCTGATCGGCGGCATCCCCGAGTTCTACCTCGACCACGCCGAATTGCGTGGGCCGGAAGGCGAGGTCTTCGCCCGTCTGGACCTGTTCCCCGCGGTCAGCGAGAACCCGACCTTCACCTTCGAAGTGCGTGGCCACCCGCATACCGAGCTCTGGCTGCACGACAACAACGGCAACGAATTCCAGGCCGCTCTGCGCTGACGCCGCACTGCGCCAACGAGGTGCCCATGCGTTTCCTCCTGATCGCCCTCGCGTGCCTGTGCCTGCCGGCACTGGCCGACCTGCAGTACCACCTTCAGCCCCGGCAGATCGCCGAGGGCACCTGGGTGGTGGAAGGCAGCACCGACAACTTTGCCAAGGACAACGGTGGCGCCATCGTCAACGTCGCCTTCATCGATACCGGCGACGGCGTGCTGGTGATCGACAGCGGTCCGTCAAAGCGCTACGGCGAAACCCTGCGTGCGCTGATCCAGCAGACCACCGGCAAGCCGGTGAAACGCGTGCTGCTGACCCACCATCACCCTGACCACGTGCTGGGCAACCAGGCCTTCACTGATGTGCCCATCGGCGCGCTGGCCGGCACCAGCAAGTTGCTGAAAGAGCAGGGCAACGCCATGGCGGAGAACATGTACCGCCTGGTCGGCGACTGGATGCGTGGCACCGAGGTCGTGTTGCCCACCGAGACGGTGGAGCCCGGTGAATGGCAGATGGGCAGCCACCGCTTCCGCCTGCTGGGCTTGCGCGGGCACACTGGCGCGGACCTGGCGATTCTCGACGAAACCACCGGCGTGCTGTTCGCCGGGGATATCGTCTTCTATCAGCGCGCACTGACCACGCCGAACAGCCCCGGCCTGGATGTGTGGCTCGGTGACCTCGATACCCTGCAGCAGCTGCCGTGGAAACAGATCGTCCCCGGCCATGGCCCCATCGCCACGGATGCGGCGCCGTTTGCGCAGATGCGCGATTACCTCGGCTGGCTCGACACTGTGATGCGTGACGGCATCGCCCAGGGCGCGGACATGAACGACCTGCTGCGCACGCCGATTCCGGACCGTTTCGCCGGCATCAGCCTGACGCGCTATGAGCTGATCCGCAGCGTCAGCCATCTTTATCCGCGCTATGAGCAGAAGGCTCTGCCGCGCGTCGATGAGCAATAGCGATTTCTGCGGAGGTTTCGGTGCGCGGACAGGCCCTCACCCCAGCCCTCTCCCGGAGGGAGAGGGGGCTGTCTGGAGCGGCTTTGCTGCTCGTCGCTCCGATCTGCTCTTCCTGTAGGAGCGAGCTTGCTCGCGAACCTTCCAGCAGGATGCATTCCTGTTTTCGCCCCTCGCGCCGAACGGCTCCCTCTCCCCCTGGGAGAGGGCTGGGGTGAGGGGCTCGGAACCCCGTTCAGACAACGCAGTGGCCGGGGAATCCGCTTCGCGAGCAAGCTCGCTCCTACAGGGGCAAGGCTCTCCCATCCAGCCCGTAAATGCCTCGAATTTCGCGGCTCGGCAGCCCGGTATTGCTACCAAGGAACTAGGAAATTCGGCACTGCGTTCAATTGTTGGCCTGCCGTGCCAAACCAAGAATCTGCGACAGACCGGGAAATTTTCCCGGGTACAACAACAATCGCAGAGGCGCACCGCCATGAGACAGCTTCAACCTTTCGCCCGCACCGTGCTGTTCACCGCCATCGGCCTGGCCAGCCTGGGCGCCCACGCCGGCGTCACCGACCAGGACATCAGTGATGCCGCCAAGCGCACCGACCAGATCGTGGTCAACGGCATCAACCAGCAGGGCCAGCGCTTCAGTCCGTTGAACACGCTGAACAGCGATAACGTGAAGGAGCTGCGGCCGGTGTGGGCGCTGTCTTTCGGCGGCGAGAAACAACGCGGCCAGCAGGCGCAGCCGCTGATCAAGGACGGCGTGATGTACGTCACCGCCTCCTACTCGCGGGTGTTCGCCGCCGATGCGCGCACCGGGCGCAAGCTCTGGCAGTACGACGCACGCCTGCCCGACGGCATCATGCCGTGCTGTGACGTGATCAACCGTGGTGTGGCCCTGTATGGCGACCTGGTGATCTTCGGCACCCTCGACGCCAAACTGGTCGCCCTGAACAAGGACACCGGCAAGGTGGTATGGAAGAAGACCGTGGCCGACTACAAGGCCGGCTACTCCATCTCCGCGGCGCCGCTGATCGCCAAGGGCAAGCTGATCACCGGCGTGGCCGGCGGCGAGTTCGGCGTGGTCGGCAAGATCGAGGCCTACAACCCCACCAACGGCGAGCTGCTGTGGAGCCGTCCGACCGTGGAAGGCCACATGGGCTACGTCTACAAGGACGGCAAGCCGGTGGAGAACGGCATCTCCGGCGGCGAAGCGGGCAAGACCTGGCCGGGCGACCTGTGGAAGACCGGCGGCGCGGCGCCGTGGCTGGGCGGCTACTACGACCCGAGCACCGACTCGCTGTTCATCGGCACCGGCAACCCGTCGCCGTGGAACTCGCACCTGCGCCCTGGCGACAACCTGTTCTCCTCCTCGCGCCTGGCGCTGAACCCGGAAGACGGCTCGATCAAGTGGCACTTCCAGACCACCCCGCACGACGGCTGGGACTTCGACGGCGTGAACGAGCTGGTGTCCTTCGACTACAAGGACGGCGGCAAGACCGTGCAGGCCGCCGCCACCGCCGACCGTAACGGCTTCTTCTATGTGCTCGACCGCACCAACGGCAAGTTCATCCGTGGCTTCCCCTTCGTCGACAAGGTGACCTGGGCCAAGGGCCTGGACGAGAACGGCCGGCCGATCTACGACGACGCCCACCGCCCGGGCGCGCCGGGCGAGGGTGGCGAGAAGGGCAGCTCGGTGTTCGTCGCGCCGTCCTTCCTCGGCGGCAAGAACTGGATGCCCATGGCCTACAGCCAGGACACCGGTCTGTTCTACGTGCCGTCCAACGAATGGGGCATGGACATGTGGAACGAGAATATCGCCTACAAGAAGGGCGCGGCCTACCTCGGCGCGGGCTTCACCATCAAGCCGCTGAACGAGAAGTACATCGGCGTGCTGCGCGCCATCGATCCGAAGACCGGCAAGCAGGTGTGGCGCTACGAGAACTACGCGCCGCTGTGGGGTGGCGTGCTGGCCACCCACGGCAACCTGGTGTTCACCGGCAACCCCGAGGGTTACCTGATGGCCTTCGACGCCAGGACCGGCAAGAAGCTCTACCAGTTCAACACCGGCTCGGGCGTGATCGCCTCGCCGATCACCTGGGAAATGGACGGCGAGCAGTACGTCACCGTCCTCTCCGGCTGGGGCGGCGCGGTGCCGCTGTGGGGCGGCGAGGTGGCCAAGCGCATCAAGGACCTGGACCAGGGCGGGATGATCTGGACCTTCAAGCTGCCGAAGGACCTGGTGGCGAAGAAATGATGTTCGCGTGATCCGAACAGGGGGCTGGCCATTGTGCCGGCCTTTTGTTTTTGACGTCGTCTGTCGACGCCGTTTGCGGGCATGGCCTGCTCCTGCACTCAAGCGCCGCAGCCGGCTCCGGTTCTGTTTTTGGCTTTGGCTCGCCAGGACTTCCAGAGAAACAGCCGCACGCTCCGATGTGCCCCTTTCAGAAGGCCTCGTTGGATTGGAGTTTCAGGGGTTGAGCGGCATGGATGCCGCGAGAGCCGCGATGGGCCAGGGATGGCCCTTCGCGGCGTGCCCCTGAAACTTCGATCCAACGAGGGAATTTTTCGCCTAAGCGAAAAACCGGATGGAGGGGCGAGACCTTTTGGTTCCTTTTGTGGCGTTTGACAAAAGGGACTCGCCCGAGGGGGCGAAACAAAGCATCTCAGCGCACGCTGAAGCGGCGCAGAAACTCCAAAGCCAAAGCGGCATAGGACATTCAGCTCCGTGCCTTGCGGTTCGCGAGCAAGCTCGCTCCTACAGGCCTGTGCATTCCCAGGCGACGTTGAAACGCCCAAGCACGAACAAGAGCATCGCGGAGAAGCTCCGCTCCTACGAGAGCTCAAGCGCCAGGGTAAGCCAGCAGGAGCACTCTGCGGGCGCGATCGCGGGCATGGCACGTTCCTGCAGAGTTACCGATGGCCTAGGGCGCAGGTCAGCCCGGCGCATCTACTACCAAATGAGTAACCCACCGCTCCCATGGGGGCATTCCGAGCCGGGAAGGGCGCTGCCTAAGATCGCTCCATGACCTGGCCGATGGAGGCCGGGACCCGACAGGAGAGCATCCCCATGATCTACGCCGCACCCGGAACCCCCGGCGCCGTCGTCACCCTCAAGCCGCGCTACGGCAACTACATCGGTGGCGAGTTCGTCGCGCCGGTGCTGGGCCAGTATTTCAGCAACACCTCGCCGGTGAACGGCGAGGTCATCGCCGAGTTCCCACGCTCCACCGCCGAAGACATCGACAAGGCGCTGGACGCCGCCCACGCCGCCGCTGGCAGCTGGGGCCGCACGTCGGTGCAGGACCGCGCGCTGATCCTACTGAAGATTGCCGACCGCATCGAACTGAACCTGGAACAACTGGCCGTCGCCGAGACCTGGGACAACGGCAAGGCCGTGCGCGAAACCCTCAACGCCGACGTACCGCTGGCCGCCGACCACTTCCGCTACTACGCCGGCTGCATCCGCGCGCAGGAAGGCGGCGCCGCCGAGATCAACGAGAACACCGTCGCCTACCACATCCACGAACCACTGGGCGTGGTCGGGCAGATCATCCCGTGGAACTTCCCGTTGCTGATGGCTGCCTGGAAACTCGCGCCGGCCCTGGCCGCCGGCAACTGCGTGGTGATCAAGCCGGCCGAGCAGACGCCGCTGTCGATCATGCTGCTGGCCGAGATCATCGGCGACCTGCTGCCGCCGGGCGTGCTGAACATCGTCCAGGGCTTCGGCAAGGAAGCCGGCCAGGCGCTGGCCACCAGCAAGCGCATCGCCAAGATCGCCTTCACCGGCTCGACCCCGGTCGGCTCGCACATCCTCCACTGCGCGGCGGAGAACATCATCCCGTCCACCGTGGAACTGGGCGGCAAGAGCCCGAACATCTTCTTCGAGGACATCATGAACGCCGAGCCGGCGTTCATCGAGAAGGCCGCCGAGGGCCTGGTGCTGGCGTTCTTCAACCAGGGCGAGGTCTGCACCTGCCCGTCACGGGCGCTGGTGCAGGAGTCGATCTTCGAGCCGTTCATGGCCGAGGTGCTGAAGAAGATCAAGGCAATCAAGCGCGGTAACCCGCTGGACACCGACACCATGGTCGGCGCCCAGGCTTCGCAGCAACAGTACGAGAAGATCCTCTCCTACCTCGACATCGCCCAAAGCGAAGGCGCCGAGCTGCTCACCGGCGGCTCCAGCGAGCGCCTGGAGGGCGACCTGGCCAGCGGTTACTACATCCAGCCGACCCTGCTCAAGGGGCACAACGGCATGCGCGTGTTCCAGGAGGAGATCTTCGGCCCGGTGGTGGGCGTGACCACCTTCAAGGACGAGGCGGAAGCCCTGGCGATCGCCAACGATACCGAGTTCGGCCTCGGCGCCGGCGTCTGGACCCGCGACATCAACCGCGCCTGGCGCATGGGGCGTGGCATCCAGTCCGGCCGCGTGTGGACCAACTGCTACCACCTGTACCCGGCCCACGCCGCATTCGGCGGCTACAAGAAGTCCGGCGTCGGCCGCGAAACCCACAAGATGATGCTAGACCACTACCAGCAGACCAAGAACCTGCTGGTGAGCTACGACATCAATCCGCTGGGCTTCTTCTAACCCTTGCAATAACCCGGCGGACCTTCCCCCATCAGGTCCGCCGGCCCTTTGCGCTGTACCCCGCCTGGCACTCCACCGGGCATCCCTTGTGTCGACGCGCCCGATCGGGCGGCCGTCCGCTTCCGTACCCATTCCACGGGTGACGGCCTTCGTCGAACGCGGCTCCGGCCGCGTTTTCTTTTTTTCTCTGGCCGCGGCCCGCTACCAAATCAGGGGGGAATCTCCTTCGAAAGTATCATTCGGGGAGCCTGACCCTGGTGTTTTACTCGACCTTGCCGGTTCTTCCGGTGCCTTCCAACAAGAAAGAGGACAGACCCATGTGGACCAAGCCTAGCTTCACCGACCTGCGCCTTGGCTTCGAAGTGACCCTGTACTTCGCCAACCGCTGATCCACTGCGCCCCGGTCCGCCGGGGCCCCTGCCCACGGGGCACTGTCATGCACATCCGAATTCTCGGGTCGGCCGCCGGTGGCGGCTTTCCCCAGTGGAACTGCAATTGCCGCAACTGTCGCGGTGTACGCGACGGCAGCGTGATCGCGCAACCACGCACGCAATCCTCCATCGCGCTATCCGACGACGGCGAGAGCTGGATTCTCTGCAACGCATCCCCCGACATCCGCGCCCAGCTGGCGTCCTTCCCGGCCCTGCAGCCGGCGCGGCGCCTGCGCGATTCGGCGATTGCCGCCATCGTCCTGCTGGACAGCCAGATCGACCACACCACCGGCCTGCTCAGCCTGCGCGAAGGCTGCCCGCACGAGGTGTGGTGTACGGAGATGGTCCACCAGGACCTGTCCACCGGCTTCCCGCTGTTCCCCATGCTGTCGCACTGGAACGGCGGGCTGAAGCACAACCTCATCGAGCTGGATGCCGAGCCCTTCGTCATCCCGGCCTGCCCGGGCCTGCGCATCACCGCCATCGCCCTGCGCAGCAGCGCACCGCCGTACTCGCCGCACCGGGGCAACCCGCATCCGGGCGACAACATCGGCCTGTTCGTCGAAGACACCGCTACCGGCGGCAAGCTGTTCTACGCGCCCGGTCTGGGCCAGGTGGACGACGGCTTGCTGGCCTGGATGCGCCGTGCCGACTGCCTGCTGGTGGACGGCACGCTCTGGCGCGACGACGAAATGCGCGTCTGCGAGGTGGGCGACAAGCTCGGCAGCGAGATGGGCCACCTGGCCCAGAGCGGCCCCGGCGGCATAATAGAGGTGCTCGACGGCATCGACGGGCCGCGCAAGGTGCTCATCCATATCAACAACACCAATCCCATCCTCGACATCGCCTCGCCCGAACGCGCCGAACTGGACGCGCGCGGCATCGAGGTGGCATTCGACGGGATGGGGATTTTCCTTTGATGGCTCTTTTTCCAGAAGGAACCTCGCGATGACCCGCGAAGCCATGAGCCCCGCCGAATTCGAGCTGGCACTGCGCGCCAGGGGCGCCTGCTACCACATCTTCCACCCGTACCACGTGGCCATGTACGAAGGCCGCGCGACCCGTGAGCAGATCCAGGGCTGGGTGGCGAACCGCTTCTACTACCAGGTGAACATCCCGCTCAAGGATGCGGCGATCCTCGCCAACTGCCCGGACCGCGACGTACGCCGCGAATGGCTGCAGCGCATCCTCGACCACGACGGCGCGCCCGGCGAAGAGGGTGGCATCGAGGCCTGGCTGCGCCTGGCCGAATCCGTGGGGCTGGACCGCCAGCAGGTGCTGTCCCAGGAACTGGTGCTGCCCGGCGTGCGCTTCGCCGTGGACGCCTACGTCAACTTCGCCCGCCGCGCCAGCTGGCAGGAAGCGGCCAGCAGTTCGCTGACCGAACTGTTCGCCCCGCAGATCCACCAGTCGCGCCTGGACAGCTGGCCGCAGCACTACCCGTGGATCGATGCCTGCGGCTACGACTACTTCCGCAAGCGCCTGTCGCAGGCGCGCCGCGACGTCGAGCACGGCCTGCGCATCACCCTGGAGCACTACCGGACCCGCGAGGCCCAGGAGCGCATGCTGGAAATCCTGCAATTCAAGCTCGATGTGCTCTGGAGCATGCTCGACGCCATGAGCATGGCCTATGAACTGCAGCGCCCGCCGTACCACACGGTAACGGCCGAGCGCGTATGGCACAGGGGGTTGCTGTGATGAGTCTGCCTTCGCTGGACAGCATCCCGGCGCTGCGCCGGGGTTTCCGCCTGCAGTTCGAGCCGGCCCAGGGTTGCCACGTGCTGCTCTATCCTGAAGGGATGGTGAAGCTCAACGACAGCGCCGGGGCGATTCTCGGTCGGGTCGACGGGCAGGCCGACGTCGCTGGCATCATCGATGGTCTGCGTGCCGATTTCCCCGGCGTGCCGGGCATCGACGAAGACATCCTGGCATTCCTCGAGGTGGCCCATGCGCAATTCTGGATCGAACTGCGCTGAGGCGCCGGTAGGCCCGCCGCTCTGGCTGCTGGCCGAGCTGACCTACCGTTGCCCGCTGCAGTGCCCGTACTGTTCCAACCCGCTGGACTTCGCCAGGGGCGGCGAAGAGCTGTCCACCGAACAATGGATCGAGGTATTCCGCCAGGCCCGCGAGATGGGCGCGGCGCAGCTGGGCTTCTCCGGCGGTGAACCGCTGGTGCGCCAGGACCTCGCCGAGCTGATCGCCGCTGCGCGTGGGCTGGGTTTCTACACCAACCTGATCACCTCCGGCATCGGCCTCAACGAGAAGCGCCTGAAGGAGTTCGCCGACGCCGGGCTCGACCATATCCAGATCAGCTTCCAGGCCGCCGACGAGGAGGTGAACAACCTGCTCGCCGGCTCGCGCAAGGCGTTCGCCCAGAAGCTCGCCATGGCCCGCGCGGTAAAGGCCCACGGCTACCCGATGGTGCTGAACTTCGTCACCCACCGGCACAACATCGACAGCATCGACCGCATCATCGAGCTGTGCATCGAGCTGGAGGCGGACTTCGTCGAGCTCGCCACCTGCCAGTTCTACGGCTGGGCCGAGCTGAACCGCGCCGGCCTGCTGCCGACCCGCGAACAGCTGCAGCGGGCCGAACGCGTCACCGCCGAATACCGCGAGCGCCTGGCCGCCGCCGGCAACCCGTGCAAGCTGATCTTCGTGGTGCCGGACTACTACGAGGAGCGCCCCAAGGCCTGCATGGGCGGCTGGGGCAGCGTGTTCCTCGACGTCACTCCGGACGGCACCGCGCTGCCGTGCCACAGCGCGCGACAACTGCCGGTCAAGTTCCCCAACGTGCGCGAGCACAGCCTGCAGCACATCTGGTACGAGTCATTCGGCTTCAACCGCTTCCGCGGTGATGCGTGGATGCCCGAGCCGTGCCGGTCCTGCGACGAGAAGGAACGCGACTTCGGTGGCTGCCGCTGCCAGGCCTTCCTGCTTACCGGCGATGCCGAAGCCACCGATCCGGTGTGCGCCAAGTCTGCCCGCCACGGGATCATCCTCGATGCCCGCCGCGAGGCGGAAACCGCCGCCATGCCACTCAGCGCGCTGACCCTGCGCAACGAGCGGGCCTCGCAGCTGATCTGCAAGGCCTGAGGATGCACGACAGCGACTGGAGCGCCGAGCGCGCGGTAGCCGCCGCGGGGGACTTTGCCGAGCTGCACGTGGCCCACGGCGGATTGCTGTGGGCCGCGTTCGACCCTGTCAGTGCGCGTTGCCGACTGTTCCTGCGCCGCGAAGGACAGAGCCGCGAACTGACGCCACCGGGCGCTTCGGTACGCAGTCGCGTCTACGAGTACGGCGGCGGCTCCTGCTGCCCAACTGCCGACGGCGTAGCCTGGGTGGAGGAGGGCGACCAGCAGGTGTATTGGTTGCGCCTGGGCGGCCCGCCAAGGCCGATTACCCACCGCGAAGATTGCCGCTACGGCGACCTCCACTTCGTTCCAGCATGGAATGCACTCCTGGCGGTGGAAGAGGAGAACGGTAGCGCCGGGGTGAGCCATCGTATTGTTCGTCTCGACGCCGATGGCCGGCGCCGGGTGATGGCCTTCGGCGCGGACTTCTACGCATCGCCGGTGGCGGAGCGCAATGGCGAGCGTATCGCCTGGGTGGAGTGGGATCGCCCGCACCAGCCCTGGACGCGCACCCGCCTGTGCGAGTCCTTCGCCGGCGAAGAGCGCTGCCTGGCCGGGCAGGCCCGCCACGAGTCCATCCAGCAGCCGCGCTTTGCCGAGGATGGGCGCCTGCACTGGCTGAGCGACTGTGCCGGCTACTGGCAGCCGTACCACGAGGTACTGGGTGCCTTGCCGTGCGCCGCCGCCGATCACGCCGGCGCGCCCTGGCAACTGGGCGGGCACACCTTCCTGCCGTTGTCGCGTGGGCAACTGCTGGCGACGCGCTACGAAGAAGGACGCGGCGTGCTGGTGCTTTACGACGGACGCGGTGGCGAGCGCCGGCTCGCGCCGGAGTACAGCCGTTTTCGCGCGCTGGCGGCGGATGAGCTCCACTTCTATTGCATCGCCGCCGCACCGGATCGCTTGCCGACGCTGCTGGCCATCCGCCGGGTGGATGGCTCCACCCAGGTGTTATCCGGTGGTGAGAAGCCGCTACCCGAGGCAGAGCTGTCCCGTGGCGAGGCCTTCCATTACCCGGTGGGCGAAGACGAATGTGGTCACGGTTTCTTCTATCCAGCCCACGGCAACCCGGAAACGCCTCCGCTGGTGGTCTTCTTGCATGGCGGGCCGACCTCGGCCAGCTACCCGGTGTTCGACGGGCGCATCCAGTTCTGGACACGCCGCGGCTTTGCCGTCGCGGATATCAACTATCGCGGCAGCAGCGGCTACGGCCGTGCCTATCGCGAACGCCTGCACCTGGGCTGGGGCCGGGTGGAAGTGGAAGACATTGGCGCAGCATTGGATTACCTCGGCAACGCCGGGCGCATCGATCGCCAGCGTGTCTTCGTGCGTGGCGCCAGTGCCGGCGGCTATAGCGCACTGATGGCGCTGGCGCGGCTGGAGGGACTGCGCGGGGGCGCCAGCCTGTATGGCGTCAGCGATCCGCAGGCACTGGCGCGGGTGACCCACAAGTTCGAGGCGGACTACCTGGACTGGCTGATCGGCGATCCGCAGCAGGACGCCGGGCGTTACCGCGAGCGCACCCCGGTGCTGCTGGCCGGGCAGATCAAGGCACCGGTGATCTTCTTCCAGGGTGAACTGGACGCGGTGGTGGTGCCGGCGCAGACCGATGCCATGGTCGAGTCGCTGCGTCGGCGCGGCCTGCCGGTGGCGGTGCACCGCTATGCCGGAGAACGTCATGGGTTCCGCCAGGCCGCCAACCTCGCCCACGCGCTGGAGGCCGAGTGGCGCTTTTACCAGGCGCTACTGGACGTCTGAATCGTCTGCCAAGGTCGCATTGCAATACCTGACGGATACAGTAGGCTGCCGGAAATATCCCATAACAATAACGACAGAGCCCCCGATGTCCCACGAGCTCAGCCAGCTGCGCAAATTCGTCTCGCCAGAGATCATTTTCGGTGCCGGATGCCGGCACAATGTCGCCAATTACGTGAAAACCTTCGGCGCCCGCAAGGTGCTGGTGGTGTCAGACCCGGGCGTGGTTGCCGCCGGCTGGGTCGCCGATATCGAAGCCAGCCTGGCCGCCCAGGACATTCCCTTCTGCCGCTACACCGAGGTCTCGCCCAATCCGCGTGTCGAAGAAGTGATGCGCGGCGCCGAGGTCTACCGCAGCGAAGGCTGCAACGTGATAGTCGCGGTCGGCGGCGGCAGCCCGATGGACTGCGCCAAGGGCATTGGCATCGTCGCCGCCCACGGCCGCAATATCCTCGAGTTCGAGGGCGTGGACACCCTGCGTGTGCCCAGCCCGCCGCTGATCCTGATTCCCACTACCGCCGGCACCTCGGCGGACGTCTCGCAGTTCGTGATCATCTCCAACCAGGACGAGCGGATGAAGTTCTCCATCGTCAGCAAGGCAGTGGTGCCCGACGTGTCGCTGATCGACCCGGAAACCACCCTGACCATGGACCCGTTCCTCTCTGCCTGCACCGGCATCGACGCCCTGGTGCATGCCATCGAGGCCTTCGTCTCCACCGGCCATGGCCCCCTCACCGACCCCCACGCGCTGGAGGCGATGCGGCTGATCAACGGTAATCTGGTGCAGATGATCGCCAATCCGGCGGACATCGTCCTGCGCGAGAAGATCATGCTGGGCAGCATGCAGGCCGGGCTGGCGTTCTCCAACGCGATCCTCGGCGCGGTGCACGCCATGTCCCATAGCCTGGGCGGCTACCTCGACCTGCCGCACGGGCTGTGCAATGCCGTGCTGGTGGAACACGTGGTGGCCTTCAATTACAGCGCCGCTCCCGAGCGCTTCAAGGTGATTGCCGAGACCTTCGGCATCGACTGCCGCGGCATGAACCACGCACAGATCCGCCAGCGCCTGGTGGAACACCTGATCGCCCTGAAGAACGCCGTGGGCTTCCACGAAAGCCTCGGCCTGCATGGCGTTGGCAGTTCGGATATTCCGTTCCTCTCGCGCCATGCCATGCAGGACCCGTGCATCCTCACCAATCCTCGCGAATCCAGTCTGCGCGATGTCGAGGTGGTATATGGCGAGGCCCTCTGACGAGCAGCAACAACAAGCCCTGGCCGGGTTGCTCGGGCTGGGCAGCCATTCCGCACGCAAGAGCCATTACCCGGAACTGGTGGCGCGCCTGGACGAGCTGGAAACCGAGCGCAACCGCTACAAATGGCTGTTCGAGCACGCCGTCCATGGCATCTTCCAGGCCAGCCTGAGCCAGGGCCTGCGCGCCGCCAACCCGGCGCTGGCGCGGATGCTTGGCTACGACGATCCGCAGCAGGTCTTGTGGAGCCTCCCGGACATGGCCAGCCAACTGTTCGTCGAGGGCGAAGCGGAGATGCGCCGCATCCTGACGCTGTTGCGCGAGCGCGATGGCCTGTTCGGTTATGAGACGCGCCTGCGTCGCCGCGATGGTAGCCACGTCATCGTGCTGATGAACCTGCTGATCAAGCCCGATGAAGAAGGACTGGTGGAAGGCTTCGTCGCCGACATCACCGAACGCGTCCAGGCCCAGCAGCGCCTGCAGAGCCTCAACGAGGAACTGGAGCAGCGCGTCGCCGCACGCACCCGCGAGCTGGAAGGCCTGAACCAGCAGTTGCGCGAGGCGCGCGACGCCGCCGAGGCGGCCAACAACAGCAAGGACAAGTACCTGGCCGCCGCCAGCCACGATCTGCTGCAACCGCTCAATGCCGCGCGTCTGCTGGTCTCCACTCTGCGCGAACGCAAGCTGCCAAACGCCGAGCAGGTGCTGGTGGAGCGCACGCACCAGGCGCTGGAAGGTGCCGAGGATCTGCTCACTGATCTGCTGGAGATTGCCCGGCTGGACCAGAGCGCGATCCGCCCGGACCTGGACGTTTACCCGCTGGGCGAGCTGCTCGGCCCATTGGTTTCCGAATTCGACGAGGTGGCGCGAGCCGCCGGCCTGCGCCTGCGCTCACGGATTCCCGTGGTGGCCGTGCGCACTGATCACCGCCTGCTGTCACGTATCCTGCGCAACCTTCTCAGCAACGCCTGCCGCTACACCGAGCGGGGCAGCGTGATGCTGGCGGCGCGTCGACGCGGCGATAACCTGCGTCTGGAAGTCTGGGACACCGGGCGCGGGATTCCGGCGGGCCAGCTGCAAGCGATCTTCCTCGAATTCAACCAGCTCGATGCCGGCCGCGCGGCGAACCGCAGGGGGGTCGGGCTGGGGCTGGCCATTGTCGATCGCATCGCCGGCATCCTCGGTTGTCGCGTGCAGGTACGCTCGGTGCCTGGGCGTGGTTCGGTGTTTGCCATCGAAGTGCCGCTCGCGCGCGACCTGCAGCACCCGGGCCGGGTCGAGAGCGGCCCGCGTCCGGTCACCGGCGACCCGCTGCCGGGACGGCGCCTGCTGGTCATCGACAACGAAGAGGCAATCCTCGCCAGCATGGCCGCGTTGCTTGGGCAGTGGGGGTGCCAGGTGCTGTCGGCGACGAACTACGAGGAAGCGCTGAAGGCGCTGGATGGCAAGGCGCCGGAGGTGATCCTGGCCGACTACCACCTCGACCATGGAGGCACCGGCTGCGAGGCGGTACGCGGGTTGCGCGAGTATTTCCAGCGTGAACTGCCGGCGGTGATGATCACCGCCGACCGCAGCGACGACTGCCGCCGCGCCCTGCAAAGGCTGGGCATGCCGCTGCTGAACAAACCGGTAAAGCCGGGCAAGCTCCGCGCGGCGCTGAGCCTTTTGCTCAGCAACTGAACTCAACCGTCCTTGCGCCCCAGCATGCCGTTGACCTTGTCGCGCAGCGCGTCGATGGAGAAGGGTTTGGCGATCATCGACATGCGCGTGGCCAGCTCGCTGCCGTCGATGTGGACGATCTCGGCGAAGCCGGTGGCGAACAGGATCGGTAGCTCCGGTCGGGCCTGCCGCGCGGCGGCGGCCAGCTCTTCGCCATTCATGCCCGGCAGGCCGACATCGGTGAGCAGCAGGTCGATGGCAGTGTCGCCCTGCAGGACCGGCAGCGCCTCTTCGGCATCCTCGGCCTGCAGCACCTGATAGCCGATTTCCTCCAGTACCTCCACGGTGAGCATGCGTACCAGGTCGTTGTCTTCGACGACCAGGACACAGAGTTGCTGGTTGGCGGTTGCGGCGGGAGTTGCAGGAATCTGGGGGATGTCGACCACGGTGGAGCCTCTCGGGAAATAGAGTGTGACGCAGGTGCCCTGGCCGGGCTCGCTGCGCAGGCGGATATGCCCGCCGGACTGTTTGATGAAGCCGTAGACCATCGACAGGCCCAGGCCACTGTTGGGGCCGATGCCCTTGGTGGTGAAGAAGGGGTCGAAAACGTGGGTGCGGGTCGCTTCGCTCATGCCCAGGCCATTGTCCTGCAGGGCGAGGGCGAGGTAGTCGCCGGCCGGCAGGTCATGGTCGCCACTGCTGAACGTGTGCCGCTGCAGGACGATGTCCAGGCGTCCGCCGCCCGGCATGGCGTCGCGGGCATTGTCCACGAGGTGGAGCATGGCCTTGTGCAACTGGTCGCGGTCGGTCAGCACGCTGTGCGTCTCTTTCAGGCTCAGCTCCACTGCGACATCCGGGCCGGCGCGCTCGCTCAGTTCGTCCTGCCACTGGCGCAACTGCTGGCCGAGGTCCACCGGGTGCATGGCCAGCGCCTGGCGGCGCGCGAAGGCGAGCAGGTTGTGGGTCAGCTCGGCGGCGCGCTCGGTGGCCTGGGTGGCGGCATGCAGGATGTGGTCAAGCTCGGGTTGAGCGCTGGCCGGCGCGCGGCGGGTGATCAGGTCGAGGCTGAAGCGGATGCTCGCCAGCAGGTTGTTGAAGTCGTGGGCGATGCCGCCGGTGAGCTGGCCGACCGCCTCCATGCGCTGGGCATTGGCCAGGGCGGACTGCGCCTGTTCGAGCAGTTCAGCGGCGCGACGTTGTTCGGTGACGTCGCGGCCGCAGCCGTAGATCAGACCGTTGTCTTCGCTGGCATGCCAGGAAATCCAGCGGTAGCTGCCATCGGCGTGGCGCATGCGGTTCTCGAAGTGCTGCAGGCGCTCGCCGCGGGCGAGGGTGGCGCGGGTGCCGATGCTGGGCGCCAGGTCGTCGGGATGCACGAGCTCCTCGCTGTTGCGGCCGCTGAGCTGCTCTTCACTCCAGCCCAGCAGGCTGCTCCACGCCGGGTTGACACTGCGCAGCACGCCCCGGTGATCGAGCACGCAGAGCAGGTCCTGGCTCATGGCCCACACGCGGTCGCGCTCCTGGGTGCGTTGGCGCGCTTCCTCCTGCACCGCTTCCTTGATCCGCCGCTCCTCGGCGCGCTGGCGGGCAGCGGCCAGGGCATGGCCGAGCAGGGCGGCCAGATCGTTGAAGAAGCTGGCGTAGCTTTCGTCCAGCCGCCGGCGCGGGCTGATGCCGAACACCGCAAGGCTGTCGGCATGGCCGTCCAAGGGGGTGGCGTAGGTGCTGTCGAGCACTTCCGGCCAGGGCGCGAACGCGCGCGCGTACTGACTGCCCAGCGGCGACTGCTGCGGCTGCTGCAGGCCGTTGAACAGGTGCAGCGGGTCATCGTCGGCCGTCAGCCGCGCCGGGACGAAGCGGTCGCTGGCATCGGTGCCGCAGGCGCCGAGCAGAGTGCCGGCGTGGTAGAGCAGGCAGAACGGCACGTCATGGGCGGCTTCGGCGAGCAGGGCAAGGGCCTGGGCGCAGACCTGGGTGATCTCATCGGCCTGGCCAAGACGCTCGGCGAGGCGGGTCAACAGGCGCTGACGGCGTTGCTGGATGACGTTGCCGGTGGTCTCCACGGCGGTATTGAACAGGCCGACGGGCTTGCCGTCCGGCCCGAAGATAGGGCTGACGTTGTAGGTGAAGTAGGCTTCTTCGACATAGCCGAAACGCACCATGGGCAGCAGGCGGTCTTCCTCATGGGCGGCGACACCGGTCTGCAGGATGCCGTTGTACATGGGGTCGAGGATCGACCAGATGTCCGACCAGGCGACCCGCGCCGGCTGCCCCAGGCAGGCGGGGTGCTTGTCGCCGGGTATGACGCTCCAGGCGTCGTTGTACAGCAGGACGAATTCCGGGCCCCAGTAGATGCACACCGGCAGGCGCGAGTTGAGGCCTACCTCGAGGATGCCCTTGAGCGTGGCCGGCCACTGGTCCATCGGGCCGAGCGGCGTTGCCGCCCAGTCGTGCTGGCGGATCAGCGGCGCCATGGCGCTGCTGTTGAGGAGGTCACCGGTGAACGGCGCGGGTGACCTTGAGGTTTCCCCGGGAGAGCTTGGCATCGAGCAGACCCTGCGTCTGATCCTTCGTACAGTGTTGATCAACAATTCCCTATCAGGGGTTGGAAACGCCCGGCGGAAGAAAATTCCACTTTTTTGCGCTCCGGCGGCGAGCCCTGTCGAAAATAGATCGAACGTCCCACAAGAACGCGTGTCAATTCGCCAGCTGGGTAGGTAGCCTACAACTCTTCGCGTTATTATTTCTGCTGTTTTACGAATGTTCTTACAATAACTTCAAGTACTTACCTGGCCTCTGTCGCAGGCGCCACTCCGGTGGCGGACCGCATCCAGGAAGGGCAGCCAACAGGGAATTCGTCTGTATGAACCAGAAACCCGTCGCCGACGAAAGCGCCTTCCGCCGCATCCTTGCGCGCAACATGGCCCTGCCGTTGGGCATCTGCCTGTTGGGCGCGGTGCTGTTCATCGGGCTGATCCTGTACATGCTGAATGTGCTCGGTTGGGTCGAGCACACCGACCGGGTGATCTCCAGCGCCAACGAGATGCAGCGGCTGAGCGTCGACCAGGAGAGCGGCCTGCGCGGCTTCCTGATCACGGGCGATCCGCGCTTCCTCGAACCGCTGGAACAGGCACGGCCACGGATCAACGCCGGGCTGAAGAGCCTCTCGGAGCTGGTCGCCGACAACCCGCCACAGGTCGAGCGGGTCTCGCGCCTGACCTCGATGCAGGACGAGTGGATGACCTTCGCCCAGCAGATGATCGAGCAGCGCCGCCAGGGCGAGGATACCTCCGACGCGATCAAGGCCGGGCGCGGCAAGAGCATGATGGACGCGATCCGCGCCCAGTACGCCTCGTTGATCAACACCGAGCAGCAACTGCGCCACGACCGCAACCAGTTCGCCACCAGCCTGTCGACCGGGGTGGTTGTACTGTACCTGGTGTTCAGCATCGTGGTCGGCACGCTGCTGGCGTACTTCGGGCGCCGGCAGTTGGTCAGCCTGTCCGATTCCTACGCCGAATCCCTGCGTCGCCAGGTGCTGCACAACGAACAACTGCAGCGTCAAGCCTGGCTGCGCGACGGTCAGAGTCGTCTGGGCGAGCAACTGATCGGTCAGCAGTCGCTGCCGAATCTGGGACGCAGTCTGATGGACTTCCTGGGTGAATTCGTCGCGTCCCCGGTGGGGGCGCTGTACGTGCGTGATGATCACGGCGGGCTGCGCTTGACCGGCACCTTCGGGTTCGCCGCCCATGCGCTGGGCGAGGACTATTTCGCCCCGGGCGAAAGCCTGATCGCCCAAACCGCTCGTCAGCGCAAGCTGCGTATGGTAGACGGCCTGCCGCCGGATTACCTGAAGGTCAATTCGGCATTGGGCAATGGCCAGCCGGTGAGCGTGGCGATGCTGCCGCTGCTTAACGATGGCGGCGTTGTCGGTGTATTGGAGCTGGGTTTTCTGCGCCAGTTGGAGGAGCGCGACCAGGCCTTCCTGCAGAACGTCGCCGAGCCCCTGGGGAGCGCCATCGCCTCGGCTCAGTACCGCCAGCGCCAGCAGGATCTACTGGCGGAGACCCAGCAGCTCAATGAAGAGCTGCAAGTCCAGCAGGAAGAGCTGAAGACGGCTAACGAGGAGCTGGAAGAACAGTCGCGGGTGCTCAAGGAGTCCCAGGCGCACCTCGAGGCGCAACAGGCCGAGCTGGAGCAGACCAACGAGCGCCTCGCCGAGCAGGCCCAGGAGCTGGCCGCGCAGCGCGATGACCTCGATGGCAAGAACACCGAGCTGAACCAGGCACGCCTGGACCTGCAGCGGCGTGCCGACGAATTGCAGCGCGCCAGCCGCTACAAGTCCGAGTTCCTCGCCAACATGTCCCACGAGCTGCGCACCCCGCTCAACAGCTCGCTGATCCTGGCGCGCCTGCTGGCGGACAATGAGGACGGCAATCTCAACGACGAGCAGGTGAAGTTCGCCGAGTCGATCTATGGCGCCGGCAATGACCTGCTCAACCTGATCAATGACATCCTCGACATCTCCAAGGTCGAGGCCGGCAAGCTGGAGGTGCGCCCGGAGAATGCCAGCGTGCGACGCCTGGTCGAAGCGGTGGAGGGGCTGTTCCGCCCGCAGGCCGACGACAAGGGCCTGCGCTTCGTCGCCGAAGTCGCCGAAGATACTCCGGCACTGCTGTTCAGCGACCGTCAGCGGGTCGAGCAGATCCTCAAGAACCTGCTGTCCAACGCCTTCAAGTTCACCGATGCCGGCGAAGTCTCGCTGCGTGTCAGCGCCGCGCCCGAGGGGCTGCGCTTCGATGTTCGCGATAGCGGCATTGGCATCGCCGAAGACCAGCTGCAGCGCATCTTCGAGGCCTTCCAGCAGGCGGACGGCGCCACCACCCGCCGTTACGGCGGCACCGGCCTGGGCCTGTCGATTTCCCGCGACCTGGCGCACCTGCTGGGCGGCAGCATCATCGTCAGCAGCCAACCGGGCGAAGGCAGCGTGTTCAGCCTGTTGCTGCCGTTGAACTACGAGGCGCCGGTCGAAACCGATGTGGCCAGCACACCCGCGCCGGTCGTCCCCGCAGCGCCAGTCCCGATGACCCCGCCGGTGGTCCATGCGCCCGTCGCCGCTGCCTTTGCCGATGACCGCGAGCAGCTCAATATCGGTCAGCGCTGCGTGCTGGTGGTGGAGGACGAACCGAAATTCGCCCGCATCCTCTACGACCTGGCCCACGAGCTGGGCTATCGCTGCCTGGTGGCGATGGGCGCCGAGGAGGGCCTGCGCCTGGCCGACGAGCACGGTCCCGACGCCATCCTGCTGGACATGCACCTGCCCGACGAATCCGGCCTCGCCGTGCTGCAACGCCTGAAGGCCAACCCGCGTACCCGCCATGTGCCGGTGCACGTCGTCTCGGTGGAAGACCGCAGCGAAGCGGCCCTGCACCTGGGCGCCATCGGCTATGCCCTCAAACCCACCACCCGCGAGCAACTGCGCGAGGTGTTCGGCAAGCTGGAGGCGAAGCTGACCCAGGAGGTCAAGCGCATCCTGCTGGTGGAGGACGACCCGCTGCAGCGCGACAGCGTCTCGCGACTGATCGGCGACGACGACATCGAGATCACCGCGGTGGAGCAGGGCGAGCAGGCCCTGGAGCTGCTGCGCAGGAATATCTACGACTGCATGATCATCGACCTGAAGCTGCCGGACATGCAGGGCAACGAGTTGCTGCGGCGCATGGGCGAGGAGGACATCTGCTCCTTCCCGCCGGTGATCGTCTACACCGGGCGCAACCTGACCCGCGACGAGGAGGCCGAGCTGCTCAAGTACTCGCGCTCGATCATCATCAAGGGCGCGCGCTCGCCAGAGCGCCTGCTGGACGAGGTGACGCTGTTCCTGCACAAGGTCGAGTCGCAACTCTCCAGCGAGCGCCAGCGCATGCTGCGCACCTCGCGCAATCGCGACCGGGCCTTCGAGGAGCGGCGCATCCTGTTGGTGGACGACGACGTGCGCAATATCTTCGCCCTCACCAGTGCCCTGGAGCACAAGGGCGCCCGCGTGGAAGTGGCGCGCAACGGCCGCGAGGCCATCGAGAAACTCGCTGAGGTCGGCGACATCGACCTGGTGCTGATGGACGTGATGATGCCGGAGATGGACGGCTACGAAGCGACGCGCCTGATCCGCCAGGACGCGCGCTGGAACAAGCTGCCGATCCTCGCCGTGACCGCCAAGGCGATGAAGGACGACCACGAGCTGTGCCTGCGCGCCGGCGCCAACGACTACCTGGCCAAGCCCATCGACCTCGACCGTCTGTTCTCCCTGATCCGTGTCTGGTTACCGAAGCTGGAGCGCATCTGACATGCCTGATCGCAGCCAGGACATCGAGCTGCGCCTCCTCATCGAGGCGATCTACCTGAAGTACAGCTACGACTTCCGGGACTACTCCGGCACCTCGCTCAAGCGCCGGGTGCTGCATGCCACCCAACTGTTCGAGTGCCGCAGTATCTCGGCGTTGCAGGAGCGCATCCTGCACGACCCGCATGCGTTCCACGAGCTGCTGCAGTACCTCACCATCTCGGTGAGCGAGATGTTCCGCGACCCCAGCTACTTCCTCGCGCTGCGCCAGGAGGTGGTGCCGGTGCTGCGCACCTATCCGTCGCTGCGCCTGTGGGTGGCCGGTTGCAGCACGGGTGAGGAGGTCCATTCGCTGGCCATCCTCCTGCATGAAGAGGGGCTGCTGGAGCGCACGCTGATCTACGCCACCGACATCAATCCGCGCTCGCTGGAGCAGGCGCGGCGGGGTATCTACTCAGTGGACGACCTGGCGCAGGCCAGCGCGAACTATCGCGCCGCCGGCGGCAAGGGCTCGCTCTCGGACTACTACACGGCGGCCTACGACGGCGCGCTGTTCGACAAGATGCTGCGGGCCAACGTGACCTTCGCCGACCACAGCCTGGCGACCGACAGCGTGTTCTCCGAGACGCACCTGATTTCCTGCCGCAACGTGCTGATCTATTTCAACCGGCAGTTGCAGAACCGCGCCATCGGCCTGTTCCACGAATCGCTGTGCCACCGCGGCTTCCTCGGCCTGGGCAGCAAGGAAAGCCTGGACTTCACCGACTTCGCCTCGGAGTTCGAGGTGGTGAACCGCCGCGAACGGGTGTTCCGCAAGCGATGAACAGGCAACGAGCTGTGCGGGCCGTGGTCATCGGTGCCTCCGCGGGCGGCGTGGATGCCTTGTTCCAGTTGTTTGACGGGTTGCCGGCGGACTTTGCCCTACCCATGGTGGTGGTTCTGCACTTGCCCGAGAGCCACGAGAGCCAGTTGGTCGAGCTGTTCGCCCGGCGCCTGGAGATTCCGGTGCGCGAGGCACACGACAAGGCACCGATTGAGGCGGGCACGCTGTACTTCGCCGCGGCGGGTTACCACCTGTCCATCGAGCGGGATTTCACCTTTGCCCTGAGCCGAGAGGCGCCGCGGAACTTCTCCCGGCCCTCGATCGACATCCTCTTCGACTCGGCGGCGGATGCCTACCGCGGCGCGCTGGCCGGCATCCTGCTGACCGGCGCCAACCAGGATGGCGCCGAAGGCCTTGCGCACATCCACCGCGAGGGCGGTCTCAGCATCGTCCAGGACCCGGCCGAAGCCGCCGTGTCCACCATGCCGGAAGCGGCCATTGCACTGCACGCCCCGGACTACATTCTCCCTTTGCGCGAGATTCACGCGCTCCTGCTCCGAATGGGCCCCCGACATGCTGCGTAACCAGGGAAGCAAACTGCTGATCGTTGACGACCTGCCGGAGAATCTGCTGGCACTGGAAGCGTTGATCAAGGGCGAGGGCCGTGAGGTGTTCAAGGCCTCCTCGGCGGACGAGGCGCTGTCGCTGCTGCTGGAACATGAGTTCGCCCTGGCGCTGCTGGACGTGCAGATGCCCGGCATGGACGGCTTCGCCCTGGCCGAGCTGATGCGGGGCACCGAGCGCACCAAGAACATTCCCATCGTCTTCGTCACTGCCGCCGGGCGCGAGCTGAACTACGCCTTCAAGGGCTATGAAAGCGGCGCGGTGGACTTCCTCTACAAGCCGCTGGACAACCATGCGGTGCGCAGCAAGGTGAACGTCTTCGTCGACCTCTACCGCCAGCGCAAGGTACTGGAGCAGGCACGTGCCGAACAGGACGCGCTGCTTGCGGAGCTGCGCGAGACCCAGGTGGAGCTGCAGCGCGCGGTGAAGATGCGCGATGACTTCATGTCCATCGTCTCCCACGAGCTGCGCACGCCGCTCAATGGTCTGATGCTGGATACCCAGCTGCGCCGGTTGCAGCTGGCCAAGGGCAAGCTGGAGCACTTCGCCCAGGATCGCCTGGGTGTGCTCTTCGAGCGCGACGAGCGCCAACTGGTCGGCCTGACCCGGCTGATCGAGGACATGCTCGACGTCTCGCGCATTCGCACCGGCAAGCTGTCGATCCGCCCGGAAGCGGCTGATCTCGCCGACATTGCCCGCCGCGTGCTGGGCAATTTTGCCATCCAGGCCCAGGCTGTCGGCTGCGATTTGAGCCTGAGCGCGCTGGAGCGGGTAGAGGGTGTGTGGGACGCGTACCGTATCGAGCAGGTGATCAGCAATCTGGTCAGCAATGCCCTGCGTTATGGCCCCGGCCAGCCGGTCGAGGTGACGGTTGCGGTATACGGGGGCCAGGCACAGCTTTGCGTACGCGACCACGGCGATGGCATCAGCGCCGAGGAGCAGCGTCGCATCTTCCAGCAGTTCGAGCGCGGCGCCGGCGCAACCCGCGTCGCCGGATTGGGGCTTGGGCTCTTCATTTCCGAACAGATCGTCCAGGCCCACGGCGGCCGCATCGAGGTGCGCAGCGAGCCGGGGCAGGGGGCGGAGTTCTGCGTCTACCTGCCGTTGGATTGAGCGCCGTCCGGCGGCATTCGAAGTGACGTGCCTGAGCCTATGCTTTGCTCCAATGAGCCAAGAGAGCAGATTTCATGCCCGAAAAGACTGCCAGCACCGCCCAACTCGTCGAAGACGCACGCTACCGCCTACTGGTCGAGGCGGTAACCGACTATGCCATCTATATGCTCGACCCCGATGGTCGGGTCAGTAGCTGGAGCTCCGGTGCTCAGCGGCTGAAGGGCTACGCCGCCGATGAAATCCTCGGCGAGCATTTCTCGCGGTTCTATACGCCCACCGATCGCGAGGCCGGCCTGCCCGAGCGGGCACTGGGCGAAGCGGCGCGGGTCGGTCGTTACGAGAGCGAAGGTTGGCGCCTGCATCGCGATGGCAGTTCGTTCTGGGCCCACGTCGTGATCGACGCCATCCGCAGCAGCGAAGGCGAGTTGCTGGGCTTTGCCAAGATCACCCGTGACCGCACCGAACAGCATGAGACGGAGCTGGCCCTGCGGCGCAGCGAGCAGCAGTTCCGCCTGCTGGTCAATGGCGTGACCGACTATGCCCTGTACATGCTCGATGCCGAGGGCAATGTCACCAGCTGGAACTCCGGAGCCGAACGAATCAAGGGCTACCATCCGGAGGAAATCATCGGCCGCCGCTTCGATTGCTTCTACTGCGACGAGGACCGCCAGGCCGGCGTCCCGCGGGCCAGCCTGGATACTGCACTGGCCGAGGGGCGCTACGAGGAAGAGCGCTTGCAGATGCGCAAGGACGGCTCGCGCTTCTGGGCCAATATCGTCATTGATCCGGTGTTCGACGACACCGGCAAGCTGCTGGGGTATGCCAAGATCACCCGCGACATCACCGACAAGCGCCGCGCCCAGGAAGAGCTGGAGCGCGCTCGCGATGAGCTGATCCAGTCGCAGAAGATGGAGTCCCTGGGCCAGCTTACCGGTGGCGTCGCCCACGACTTTAATAACCTGCTGACGGTGATCCTCGGCGGTCTTCAACTGCTCGAACGGCAGTTACCGAAGGATAATGAGAAGATCCAGACCATCTGGCGCAATGCCCTGGAGGCGACTCGCCGTGGCGCCCAGCTGACGCAGCGGATGCTGGCGTTCGCCCGCAAGCAGCGGCTGTTCCCGCAGCCGATCCAACTGCCGGCGCTGCTGCAGGACATGAGCGAACTGCTGGTCAGCTCCCTGGGCCCGACCATCAGCCTGGAGACCCGCTTTCCGCTTCAGCTGGACTGCGTGATGAGCGACCAGAACCAGCTGGAGCTGGCGATCATCAACCTGGCCACCAACGCTCGGGACGCCATGCCAGGCGGTGGCCGCATCACCTTTTCGGCACGCAACGCCCAGGTCGGGCCGCAGCAGAGCGGCAAGCTGGCGCCGGGGGAGTACGTGTGCCTGGCTGTGACCGACTCGGGACAGGGCATGGACGAGGATACCCTGCGTCGCGCCGCCGAGCCTTTCTTCACCACCAAGCCCACCGGCAAGGGCACCGGGCTGGGGTTGTCCATCGTCCACGGCCTGGCGCAGCAGCAGGGTGGAGCGCTACTGCTGCGCAGTACGCCGGGGCAGGGCACTACGGCGGAAATCTGGTTGCCGGCGGTGAAGCCGACGGCGGGGCTGGAGGTGGCGGAGGACCCGCAAACGGTCGTGCGGGCCGAACCGAACGAACCATTGGCGCTGCGAGTGCTGGTGGTGGATGACGATGCGCTGGTCCTGGCCGGCACCAGCGCGTTATTGGCCGACCTCGGCTGCATGGCGGCGCGAACCGACTCGGCGCGAGCGGCCCTGCAGTTGCTGGAGCAATCGGCGTTCGATTTGATGATCACCGACTTCGCCATGCCGGACATGGACGGCATGCTGCTGATACAGCAGGTGCGCCAGTCCTATCCAGAGCTGACCTGCGTGCTCACCACTGGCTACGCCGGACGGGTGGATACCCTGGCCGACTCGTTGCTGAGCCTGCCCAAGCCGTTCGATCGCGATCAGTTGCTGGCACTGCTGTTGCGAGTGAAAAGCGGCGGGTAGAAAAAGCGAACCTCCCAGTCCCGGGCGCAGCCCAATAGGGACTGCCAATGCTCAGGAGGTTCTGTCATGCACGCCCACTCGTATGCCCAGCGACCGGAGCCACAGGAAGCTCCGCCCGACCGTGAGAGCCAGATTCCCGAGGACTTTCCCGAGGAGGTGCCGATGCAGCAGCCTCCGGAGGAGCCGGTACCCCGGCCGGAGCAATAGCCGCCTGCTGCGCCCCTACGGGAGCGCGCCATACCTGTGCGCATGGCGCGCTTCTTCTGCTCAGGTGCTCAGGACGATAGCTGTGTGCGTAATCGAGGTCAGTGCCGTGTCGGCCGGCGTTTCGGACGCAGGCCTTCGGCGACCTCCACCTCGATCAGCGAGCCGGGGTCTTCATTGCCCGGGTCATTGATGCCGGGCTCGGCCATGGCAGAGTCCAGGCTGCCCTGGGGCATCAGGCCTTCGCTGCGGTCGCGGAGGTCGAGCAGCGGCAGCAGATCGTCGTGGAATTCCTGCTGCTGCGTCTCGGAAAGCGCGGCGAAACCGTGGTTGAGGATATAGCGGGCGAGAACTTCCTGACGGCTGTCAGCCACCAGCGCGCCTTCGTCGAGCAGGCGACGAAGGCGCTCTGTGCGCTCAAGATCGCGGTGTTCGTTGCAGCCCATCGTTCGCACCTCCCAGATCGGTTCCAGCGCGGGTGGTTAAGCGTGTGCGGCTCGGTATGAGCACTGGCAGTCGGCGATATCTTTGTGGCCGCCTGATCGGAAGACCGGCGCCGCGCGCGGCCGTTCGCGGCGAGGGACGAACGGTCCCGGTCCTGCACGCCAGACTGCCATCGCATTCCGGCATGGCCGGCATCGACCTATGGTATTGGCCGGACGCGGCGCGCGGCTCTTAGCATCTCGGATGTCTTCCCCGACAACGAGAACAACAAGTGGACCTGGGTAAAATCCTGCGCCGTAGCGCGCTTTACTGGCCTGACCGCGAAGCCGTGGTCGATTCCCGCCAACGCATCACCTTCGCCGACCTCGAACGCCGCACCAACCGACTGGCCTCGGGCCTGCTGGCGCTGGGGCTGGAGTCGGGCGCCCATGTGGCGATCCTGGCGCTCAACCGTGTCGAACTGGTGGAGGCGGAGATCGCCTTCTACAAGACCGCCATGGTCAAGGTGCCGATCAATGCGCGCCTGGCTGCCGATGAAGTCCTCAGCGTGCTGAAGGATTCGCGCAGCCAGGCGGTGATCGCCGATGCGACCTTCGCCCGGCTGATCGACCAGCGACGCGCCGAGCTGCCGGACCTGCAACTGATAGTTCCGCTGGCGGACGAGGGGGGCGACGTGCCCTACGAGCAGGTCCTCGAGCGAGGCTCGGAGGCTCCCATCAGCTGCGACCCCGCCGACGACGCCCTGGCCGTGCTGCACTACACCTCCGGCAGCTCCGGCGTGCTCAAGGCCGCCATGCTCAGCGTCGGCAACCGCAAGGCGCTGGTGCGCAAGAGCATCGCCAGCCCCACCGGTCGCTCCGGCCCTGGTGACGTGATGGCCCACGTCGGCCCGATCACCCACGCCAGCGGCATGCAGATCCTGCCGCTGCTGGCCGCCGGTGCCTGCAACCTGCTGGTGGAGCGTTACGACGACCGCCTGCTGCTGGAGACCATTGAGCGCGAACGGGTTACCCGTCTGTTCCTGGTGCCGGCAATGATCAACCGCCTGGTGAACTTCCCTGCTGTGGAAACCTATGACCTGAGCAGCCTGCGCCTGGTGATGTACGGCGCTGCTCCTATGGCGCCGGCGTTGGTGCGACGTGCCATGCAGGTGTTCGGGCCGATCCTCGCCCAGGGCTACGGCGCTGGCGAGACCTGCTCACTGGTTACCGTGCTCACCGAACAGGACCACATCGCCGCGCTGGATGACCCCAAACGTCTGGCTTCCTGCGGACGCTGTTACTTCGACACCGACCTGCGGGTGGTCAACGAGGACTTCGAGGACGTGAAGGCCGGCGAGATCGGCGAGATCGTCGTGCGCGGGCCGGACATCATGCAGGGCTACTGGCAGGCGCCGGAGCTGACCGCCGAGGTCATGCGCGACGGCTACTACCTCACCGGCGATCTCGCCACGGTGGATGAGCACGGCTACGTGTTCATCGTCGACCGCAAGAAGGAAATGATCATCTCCGGCGGCTTCAACATCTACCCGACCGAAGTGGAGCAGGTGCTCTACAGCCTGCCGGAAATCTTCGAGGCGGCGGTGGTTGGCGTACCTGATGAGCAATGGGGCGAGGCGATCAAGGCGGTGGTGGTGCTCAAGCCTGGCATGCAGCTGGACGAGGCACGGATCATCGAGCTGTGCGCCGCGCAGCTGGCCGGCTTCAAGAAGCCGCGCAGCGTGGACTTCGTCGGCGAACTGCCGAAGAACCCCAACGGCAAGATCGTGCGCCGCCTGGTGCGCGAGCCCTACTGGCAGAACCAGGATCGGCGGATCTGAGGAAAATGACCATGCAAGCTGACTCTCTGCAAACGAGCTCCGTGCACGCGAGCTATCCGGGTATTCAGCCCAGCGCCAAAGCGCAGGCGATCATCGACGATCTGCGCGGCTTCCTGCGCGAAGAGCTGCAGCCGCTGGAGCAGCGCGAAGGCATCCGCTTTGGCGAAAAGCACTCCCGCGAGCTGCTGCGCAATCTGTGGAAGCGCTCCTGCGAGCGCGGCTTTTACAACATCATGCTGCCCGAAGAGCTTGGCGGCGCCGGCCTGGGTATCGCCGACCTGTGCGCAGTGAAGGAAGCCGCTGCCAGCAGCGGCGCGGTGCTGGCCGCCCATGTGCTGGGCGAGCTGAGCGGCCCGCCGCGAGTCGGCCACCTGTTCCGCGTGGCCAGCGAGGAGCAGATCGAGCACTTCCTGCGCCCGGTGTGCCGTGCCGAGAAGGCCGTGTGTTTCGCCCTGACCGAGGCTGAGGCTGGCTCCGACGCCACGGCGATCAGGACCAGCGCGCGTCTGGAGGGTGATCACTACGTACTGGATGGCGCCAAGCGCTACATCTCCGGCGCGCCCTACGCGGACTTCGCCGTGCTGCTGGCGGTGACCGGGCCGGGCAAAGGCGCGGAAGGCATCTCGGCATTCTTTGTCGATCTGTCGGCGCCGGGGGCGAAGGTGGTTTCCGACTATCAGGCGATGTCCGGCCCCGGTACCCACGGTGACATCCTCCTCGAAGGGGTGAAGGTGCCGGTGGCGCACCGCATCGGCGCGGAGGGCAAGGGCTTCAAGCTGGCCATGGGGCGCATCACCCTGAACCGCCTGCTGCATTGCGCGACCATGCTCGGCATGGCCGAGCTGGCGCTGAACCTGTCGGTGGATTACGCGCGCTCGCGGGTGCAGTTCGGCCGACCGATCGGCATGTTCCAGGCGGTCAGCCACATGATCGCTGACATGGCCACAGAGCTGTATGCCGCGCGCAGCATGATGTACGCCACGGCGGCCTGCTACGACGGGGGCGGTGACATCCGCACCCAGTCGTCGATGTGCAAGGTGTTCAGCTCGGAAACCGCCTTCCGCATTGCCGACCGCGCAGTGCAGGTGCATGGCGGAGCCGGGTTGATCAATGGCCATCCGGTGGAGTGGCTGTTCCGCGCGACCCGTATGATGCGCATCCTCACCGGCACCAGTGAAATCCAGCGCAACACCATCGCCAAGGGCATCCTGATGCCCGACTGATCGGCGGGACACTCAGGCACTGCACCCGACAAGAACAAGAGAGATAAGCGACATGCAAGATTCTTCTGCTAAAGAGCATGCCTACCAGCCCCGCCGGGCCTGGACGGTCGCCTTCCTGCTGGCGGCAATGATGCTGGTGAACTTTCTCGACAAGGTGGTCACCGGCCTGGTGGCGGTGCCGATGATGAAGGAGCTGGACCTGACGCCAGCGGAGTTCGGCCTGGTCGGCGGCAGCCTGCACTGGCTGTTCTCCCTCTCCGCGGTGGTCGGTGGCTTCCTCGCCAACCGCCGCTCCACCCGCTGGCTGTTGCTGGGCATGGGCGCCTTCTGGGCGCTGGTGCAGTTGCCGATGCTCTATGCCACTTCGCTATGGACGCTGGTGGCCTGCCGGGTGCTGCTCGGTGTGGGCGAGGGGCCGGCTTCGCCGGTCGCCACCCATGCGCTGTACAAGTGGTTCCCGGACGAGCGCCGCAGCCTGCCGGTCGCGCTGCTGCACTCGGGCAGCGCCATGGGCCTGCTGATCGCCGGGCTGATGATCCCGTGGGTCAGCAGCCATTACGGCTGGCGCAGCAACTTCGCCGTGCTGGCGGTGCTCGGGCTGGCGTGGTGTGTGGCCTGGCTCCTGCTCGGTAGCGAAGGTCAATTGGCCGATGGGAAACGCAGCGGGCAGGGCGCCGAACGCTTGCCCTACCGCCGTCTGCTGGGCGACAGCACGGTGCTGGCCAACTATTTCTGCCACTTCGCCGCCAACTGGTCGCTGGCGCTGACACTGACCTGGGTGCCGGCCTACCTGGAGAGCGGCCTGGGCCTGAGCGCGATGAACGCCGGGCGGCTGTTTGGCCTGTTCGTGCTGGTGACCATGCCGCTGAGCCTGTTCATGGCGTGGCTGTCGCAGCGCCTGTTGCGCGCCGGGTTGTCGTCGCGGGTGGCCAGGGGCGTATTCGTCTCGGCTTGCCTGATGGCCAGCGGCGTGCTGTCCATCAGCCTGCTGGCGGACCTGCCGGTGGCGCTGCGCATGACCTACATGACCCTCAGCGGCGGCCTGGCGCTGGTAATGTACTCCGTGGGCCCGGCGATGCTTGCCGAAGTCACGCCCACCGCGCAGCGCGGCAGCATCCTGGCTATCGGCAATGCCTTCGCCTCGCTGGCGGGGCTGAGCGCGCCCATCGTCACCGGCTTCCTGGTACAACGCTCCGGTGGCCTGGATGGAGCAGGTTACGCCCACGGTTTTGCGGTCAGCGGCGTGCTGCTGGTGGTGGCGGGACTGGTCGGCCTGGCCTGGCTGCGCCCGCAGCGTTCGCGGGCGCAGTTGTCGATGGCGTTGCTCAGCCCCAGCTGAGCTTCCCCGCGTATCGCGGTCAATCGAGGAGATTGACCACCGGCAGAGGCGAGCGCGCGATCAGCTCGCCTTTCCACGCTCCGCTGGCCACCGCTTCCACCAGCAGCTCGCGCACCAGGTCATGCACGCAGGACGCCGCGAAGCTCAGCGGCTTGTGCGCCGAGTGGGCGATGGAAACGGTGCGCTCGATCTGCGGCTCGACGATGCGCCGAGCCAGCGGCTGCGAAGCCACCTCGATGGGCGGCCAGTTGCTGATGGTCGCCGCCAGCCCGCTGACCACCAGGCCGGTGATTCCCACGGCGGACTGCTGCTCGTACTTCACATTCAGCTCGACCCCGGCTGACATCGCCGCCTGCTCGATACGCCGGCGCAGGTGCATGCTGCGCGGCGGCATCACCAGCGGCTGGCTGAGCGCCTCGGCCAGGGTCACGGTGTCGCCTTCGCTGGCCAGCGGCAGGCGTCCGACCCAGTAGAGCTGCTCGACGAAGATCGGCTCGGCAATGACGCCCTCCAGCTCCTCGGCGTTGGGCACGATGCCGAAATCCACCTTGCCCAGCTCGATGGCTTCACCACCTTCCTTGCTCAGGCCGTCGCGCACCACAAGCTCGATGCCGGCGAACTTCTCCTGCACACGGCGGATGATCGTTGGCAGCAGCAGGGCAGAGGTGGTCACTGGAATCGCCACCGACACCCGCCCGCGCGGATCGCCGCGGCTGGACATCAGCTCGTCCTTCACCGAATCGATCTTCTGCACCACCGAGCGGGCCACCTCATAGAGGCGCCGGCCGGCATCGGTGAGATCAACGCCGTCGTGCTGGCGCAGCAGCAACTGCACTTCCAGCTCACTCTCCAGCATGCCGATCTGCCGGCTCAGCGCCGGCTGGGCGATATACGCCTTGCGGGCGGCGGCGGAGAAGCTGCCGGCTTCGGCGATGGCGATCAGGTAACGCAACTGCTTGAGGGTCATCGTCGTGCCTTTCCGGCCATGCCGGTTTGTTATGGGGCCCATCTGAAGACGATATTTGTTCGTCGTCCGGCGGCTATTTAGTATCGACTCATCCGAGCAAATCAAGGGACGGTAACGATAAGAAAACAATCTCGGAAGTATCCTGGAAGTTCATTCGAAGAATAATTCTTCTCTTCAAAATATCCAGATAATTCAATCATCTGAGATCGATAGTTCATGTTGCCTCATGTGCTTTCGAGGATGAGTTTGTATTGCCTGCAGATCGCTCGAACAAGAATAAAGAGGATAAGAGTGATGACGCCGAAAGTTCGCATCATGGTGCGAGGTTCATGGCTATTGGTCGCAACTTGCGCCTGCCATCCCGCCTGGGGTTTCACCTTCGACATCGGGGAAATCCAGGGTCAGTTCGACTCCGCGCTGTCGCTGGGCGCGAGCCTGTCCACCCACAACCCGGAACAGCGCCTGATGCGCAGCGCCTCGGGCGATGACGGCCGCCGCAACTATCGCGCAGGCGACGTGTTCTCGAAGATCTTCAAGGGCCGCCATGACCTGGAGCTGAAATACGGCGACAGCGGTGTGTTCCTGCGCGGCAGCTACTGGTACGACTACGCCTTGCGTGACGAGAGCCAGCGCTTCAAGGACGTCGAGGACAACGGACGCAAGAACGCCAACAAATCCGCCGGCTTCGAGTTGCTCGATGCCTTCGTCTACCACAACTTCCAGATCGCCGATGAGCCAGGTTCGGTGCGCCTGGGCAAGCAGGTGGTGAACTGGGGTGAAAGCACTTTCATCCAGGGCGGCCTGAACGTGGTCAACCCGACCAACCTGTCGGCTATCCGCCGGCCAGGCTCGGAGGTGAAGGACGCACTGGTGCCGGTGAACCTGTTCTACGTGACGCAGAACCTCAGCGAGAACCTCTCCGCCGACTTTTTCTACCAATTGGACTGGGAACAGACCAACCTGGACAACTGCGGCACCTTCTTCTCCAACAATGACTATATCCCCGACGGCTGCTCCGGCCTGGACGTGGGCAGGAATCTCAGCGGCAACGCCGCCGCGATGCGCGCGCTGACGCCGTTCGGCGTGGACCTGACCAGCGAAGGCATCCGCCTGCAGCGTGCCGCCGACCAGGACGCGCGCAACAGCGGGCAGTGGGGCCTGTCGCTGCACTGGTTCGTACCGGCGCTGGACACCGAATTCGGCGCCTACGCCGCCAACTATCATAGCCGCCTGCCGTACACCGGCTCGATCAGCAGCCCGTACCTGACCAACACCGACTTCGTGCCGCAGCTCTGCGGCAACCTCGGTCTGTCCGGAGCGGCCTGCAACGGCCTGATGAACAGCAGCGCCGGCAAGACGTTGACCGATGCGCTGCGCATGGGCACTTCCAGCTACTTCGTCGAGTACCCCGAAGACATCCGCCTGTACGGCCTGACCTTCGCCACCACGTTGTCCAGTGGGACTGCACTGCAGGGCGAGTTGAGCTACCGGCCGAACCTGCCCCTGCAGTTCAACGGCCCTGACCTGATCCAGTCCGGCCTCGGCGATCCGTCGCGCACGCCGTTGTACAACAGCGGTGTCGTGGCTTACGCCGACAGCAACGCCACCGACGGCTACCGCCGCAAGGAAGTGACCCAGGCGCAGATGACCGCCACCCAGAGCGTCAGCCAGGTCATGGGCGCCGATCAGCTGGTGCTGGTGGGCGAGGTGGGCGCCACCTTCGTCGGCGGCCTGGAAGGCAACGGCGGCCCGCGCTATGGGCGCAACAGCACCTTCGGCTCCGGCGAACTGGCCAACAACGCGGTGTGCATCGCCAACTCGGCTACACCAGAGAACTGCAACAACGACGGCTTCGTCACGTCCTTCTCCTGGGGCTACCGCGCCCGCGCGATCTGGAACTACGCCAATGCCATCGCCGGCATCGACCTCAAGCCGGGGATTTCCTGGTCCCACGATGTGAAGGGCTACGCGCCGGCGGAAGTCTCGGGCTTCAACGAGGGCGCCAAAGCCATCGGCCTGTCGCTGGATGCGGACTTCAACAGCACCTACAACGCCGGCATTTCCTACACCAACTACATCGATGGCGACTACGGCATTCGCGGTGACCGCGACTTCGTCTCGCTGTCGGTCGGCATCAACTTCTAAGCGGAGCCTGCCTCTTGAAACGCTTCCATTGTGTGTTATCCGCCATCCTCCTGGCCCAGGGCTCGGCCCTCGTGCTCCAGCAGGCCTGTGCCGCCGTCTCGGCCGGAGACGCCGCCAAGCTGCAAGTCTCCCTGACCCCCATCGGCGCCGAGCGTGCCGCCAGCACCGACGGCAGGATTCCGGCCTGGCAGGGCGGGCTATCCGGCGACGGCCTGAAGATCCAGGGCAACGGTACGCCGGCCGACCCTTATGCCGCGGACAGGCCGCTGTTCACCATCGATGCGAGCAACTACGAGCAGTACCAGGCCAACCTCAGCGCCGGGCAGATTGCACTGCTCAAGCGCTATCCCGGCCAGTACAAGCTGCCGGTGTACCCCAGCCGCCGCAGCGCGGGCGTCTCCGGGCAGGTGAAAGGCTGGGCTGCGCACAACGCCACTGGCGCCAGACTGGTGAACGACGGCAATGGCATCGAAGGTTTCCACGGTGCGGTGGCCTTTCCGATCCCGCAGAACGGCCTGGAAGCGATCTGGAACCACATCACCCGCTATCGCGGCGGAAGCCTGTTGTCGGTCAACGACAGCGCAGCGCCCCAGGCGAGCGGCGACTATGTAATCACCACCACCGAGCAGCGCTTCACCATGGCCGATCAGGTCAGCAACTACGAGCCGGGCAAGGTGGACAACATGTTGTTCTACTACAGCCACCGCATCACCGCGCCCTCGCGCCAGGTGGGCGAGGTGGTGCTGGTCCACGAGACTCTGGACCAAGTGAAGCAGCCGCGCCTGTCCTGGGTCTACAGCTCCGGCCAGCGCCGCGTGCGCCGCGCACCGGACAACGCCTACGACGCCGCCGGACCGACCACCGCCGGCCTGCGCACCGCCGACAGCCGCGACATGTACAACGGCGCGCCGGATCGCTACGACTGGAAGCTGATCGGCAAGAAGGAGCTTTTCATTCCCTACAACAGCTACCGCCTGGCCTCGCCGAGCCTGAAGTATGCAGACTTTCTCAAGCCCGGCGTGATCGACTCCGCGCCGACCCGCTACGAGCTGCACCGTGTCTGGGAAGTGGAGGCGACGCTGAAACCGGGCGCGCGGCACATCTACTCCAAGCGCCGCTTCTACCTCGACGAGGACAGCTGGACCGTGGTGGAGAACGATCAGTATGACAGCCGTGGCGAGCTCTGGCGGATCGGCGAGAACCACACCTTCTACCGCCCGGACGCGCAGGTGCTGTTGTCCGCCGCGCAGGTGTTCTACGACCTGCAGGCCGGGCGCTACATCGCTTCGAACATGAGCAACGAGCAGCCGCGGGGCTATGACTTCGGTTTCCGCGCCACCACCTCGGATTACTCGCCCGGCGCCTTGCGCGGACTGGGTATCCGCTGATGGGCGAACACCAATGAGCCTTCATCCATGAAGGGCGGCCGCAGCCGCCTGGCCGACCGCCTGCTGGGCGGCGGCCAGGAACCGGACCCGCGTTTCAGCCTGGCCAACGAGCGCACCTTCCTGGCCTGGATTCGCACCTCCCTGGCGCTGCTGGCGGGCGCCGTCGCGGTGGACGCATTCATCGGCCCCGCTCTGACGGGATCCTCGCGAACCTTCCTGGCGCTGCTGCTGGCTTGTCTCGGCCTACTGACCGCCGGGGCCGCCGGATTGCGCTGGTTGGGCGTGGAGCGCGCACTGCGCCATGGGCGGCCCTTGCCGGTGCCGCTGCTGGTGCCGCTGCTGGCACTGACCTGTGTCGTACTGGCTGCCGGGCTGATCGGCTTCCGGCAATGAACCGCGATAACGGATTGCAGGCCGAGCGCACCACGCTCGCCTGGATGCGAACCTTGCTGCTTCTGCTGGTGCTGGCGGCGATGGTGCTGCGGCGCATCGCCGAGCTGTCCGTGCTGGCGCTGATACCCGCGGCGTTGCTGGTGGGCTGCGTGCTGGTCTGCCTGGTCGGGCAGGGCGGCCACTACCGGCGCAGTTGTCGAATGCTCGCCGGAGATCACCAGGGCGGCACCGGCTGCGCCGTGGCCTGCCTGTGTCTGGCGCTAATACTCATCGCCGGCTTGCTGCTCGGCCTGATCCTGCTGCACGACGAAACCTGACCATGCACGACCTGTACGATCTTGACCTGAACCTGCTGTCGGTCTTCGACGCAATCTACCAGCAGCGCAGCATCACCCGTGCGGCTCGACTCATGGGCCTGAGCCAGCCTGCGGTGAGCAACGCCCTGAGTCGCCTGCGCAAGCACTGCGGCGACCCGCTGTTCCTCAAGAGCCATCTGGGTGTGACGCCCACCGTGGCGGCGCACCGGCTGGCCGATCACGTGCGCCTGGCCTTCGAGAGCCTGCGCGAAGGCTGGCGTCAGGTGCCGGGGCGCGAGCCTTCCACGCCCGAACTGCGGGTCAGCTGCATCGACTGCCTGCAGCCGCTGTTCCTCGACACGGCACTGGCGCGGCTTGGCGAGAGCTGGCGGGTAACCTTCTACCAGCCGCAACGCCGCGCAGCCTTCGACGAACTGCGTGGTGGCCAGCTGGACATTCTGCTGGACATCGATCAGGTGGTGCCCTTCGGCTACGGCATCGAGCGCATCACGGTGCTGACGGACTACTACGTCTTCGCCCACGGCGCGGCGCTGGAGCAACCGCCGCAATCCCTGGTCGACTACCTGCGCCTGCCGCAGGTTCAGGTATCCGCCCGGCGCTCGGGCTTGTGTCCGGTGGACCTGCAGCTAGGCTTGCGCGGGCTGCGCCGGAACATTGCCTGCCGGGTGCAGAGCGTGCTGGCCGCGCGCGTGATGCTCGACCGGCATCCGCTGGGAGTGACTTTACCGGCGCGCATGGTCGGCATATTGGGCCTGAGCAGCCAGCCACTGCCCCTGGACGGAGCCGTGGCATTCCCCGTGGCCATCTACATCGCCCCCGGCCTGGACGATGGCGGGCGAATCGCCGGCCTGGCGCGGGCACTGGCGTCACGCCTGGCAGCGCTGGTCGTGGCAGCTTAGGTATCGTCGTTGCTGACGACGCGGTTGCGGCCGGTCTGCTTGGCGCTATACAGGCGCTGATCGGCCTGCTTGAGCACGGCATCGGAGGAAAGCGACGTGCGGCCGCCCACGGCCACGCCGATGGACACCGTGACCTTGCCGACCTGGGGGATCAGTGTGCCGGCGACCGTTTCGCGGATACGCTCGGCGATGCTGCGGGCCGCTTCCAGGTTGGTTCCCGGCAACAGCAGGACGAATTCCTCGCCTCCGGAGCGACACGCCAGGTCTTCGCTGCGGGAGGAGTCGCGCAGTACGCCGGCGACCCGCCGCAGAGCCTCGTCGCCAGCGTCATGGCCCCAACTGTCGTTGACTCGCTTGAAGTGGTCGATATCCAGCAGCAGCACCGCGTAGGACAGCCCGGACTGCTCCAGTGCTGCCAGGGCTGCGCCGAGGGCGCGGCGATTGGCCAGACCGGTGAGCGCGTCGCTCTGGGCTTCCTGGCTGAGTCGGCCGAGCTTCTGCTGCATGAGCCCTACGCCCGTCAACAGCGCCTGGCGAATGGCCGCGGCCTCGCGGTACCAGGTCCTGATGGCGCGCAGCTCGCCCGGTGTTTCCGGTGCCGACAGGCGCTCGGCGCTGTAGGCCAGTTGCCGCAGCGGTCGGGTGATCAACAGCGCGCCGCCCCAGATCAGTAGCACGCCGAGCAGGCTGGCGGGGATCAGTCCGAAGAACATGTCCTTCATCAGCAGGCCCAGCGGCGCAAGGCTCAGGTCGCGGGGCTGCTGCGCCACCACGGCCCAGTTGGCCTCAGGCACCTGGGCGTAGCCGGCGAGCATTTCCACGCCTTGGGTGTTGGGCACCTCCATTGCGCCGGTTTCCCCGCGCAACGCGGCTTCCACCGTCGGGCTGCCCTTGAGCAGCTCGCCGACGCGCTGGGCCTCGGGATGGTGCAGCAGGCGGCGGTTGGCGTCGGCGACGAAGGCATAGGTGCCCTCGTGGTGGAAGTGGCTGCCGATGATGGTGTGCAGTACGCTTTGCTTGAGGATGTAGACCGAGCCGCCGACCAGCCCGAGGTATTCGCCGGAAGGGCTGACGATGGGCTGGGAGATGAACACCACCAGGTTGCCGGCGATGGACACATACGCCTGGCTGACCACTGGCTGCTTGAGTTGCAGGGCCTGCTGCACACCCACCGAGCGCAGCGTGGTGCCGACTATCTGCAGCGAGTCAGGGTAGGCCTCCAGGACCTTGCCGTGAGCATCGACGATGGCGATGGAGTTGAAGTAAGTGTCCTGGGATTGCAGGCGCATCGCTTCGGCGCGCAACACCCCGCGATCCCCCTGATGCGTTGCGAGGATATTGGCGCTGAAGGCCAGGTTGCGCTGCGCCGAATCGATAAACTCGCTGATGCTGGAGGCGACCTTGGCGGCGTAGGCGCGGTTGGCCTCCAGGGTGGTATGGATCAGCGCCGAACGTTGCACGGTATAGGCCACGACCAGGCTGTTGCCGAGGGTCGCCAGGGCGGCGAGCAGGACGAAGAGCAGGATCAGCAGCCGCAGGGTCAGCGGCTTGCGGCTCCAGCGCTTCATGCGGCCACCGCAGGTGGGCGAGGCGCACCGGGAGCTTCGACGAGGGGGCAGTTCTCTGCGCCGGGGCGCGATTTCAGGTGGCTGTCCATGGGGCCGGGCTCTGTACTGGGGCGGGCTGCCTGGTTCGTCTGTCTTCGACGGGTCGAAGTTCAGGATAGGCAGGGATGAGCCGCCAGTCACCTGTTCCGGGGCGGTTCAGCCGCCCGGGAGGGCAGCACGCCCGGCAGACAGCGCGTCACGATTGTTGGCGCAGGCGTGCGGCGTGCCTCCAAGCCTGCCTCCCATGCCCTCGACGGCAACTCTGCAGGAAGCTGCAGGGTGAGCTCAACCGGAGGTTGCGTACCGGGGTTTCCTGGCGGCGCGATTGGGGGAGTGCTGACACAGGGGACACCTCAGCAAATTCGCCGCCCATGAAAAAGCCCCGCACAGGCGGGGCTTCTTCTTCAACTGCGGCGCGATCAGTTGCCGGCGGCGGCAGCGGCCATGTCCGACACGCTCTCGCCACGGTGCTGGCTGAACTGCGGGGCCAGCGAGCCGACGATCATGCCGACGGCGCTGCAGATCAGACCCACCAGCTGCGGCGGCCAGAAGTCGCCTTCCTGGTGGCCAAGTTCCAGCGAGACCCAGCCGATCAGGCCGCAGGCGATGGCGGTCAGGGCGCCCTGGGTAGTGGCGCGCTTCCAGAACAGGCCGAAGAACAGCGGCACCACGGCGGCGACCAGGGTCACCTTGTAGGCGTTGCCGACCATCTCGTAGATGCTGGCGTTGGACAGCAGGGCGAACAGGCAGGTGGCGACGGTCATCGCCAGTACGCTGCAACGCATGGCCAGCAGGGCCTGGCGGTCATTCATGTTGGGCAGGAAGTGCTTGACGATGTTCTCGGTCAGGGTCACCGACGGAGCCAGCAGGGCGCCCGAAGCGGAGGACATGATGGCCGAGAGCAGGGCGCCGAAGAACATGATCTGGGCGAACAGCGGGGTACGTTCCAGGATCAGGTGCGGCAGGATCTGCTGGGAGTCTTCGGCCAGCCAGTGCTTGACCATCTCCGGTTCGATCATCGAGGCGGCGTAGATCAGGAAGATCGGCAGCATGCAGAAGACCAGGTAGCAGCAGGCACCGGTCATGGTGGCGCGCTGGGCGATCTTCTCGGTCTTGGCCGACATCACGCGGGCATAGACGTCCTGCTGCGGGATCGAGCCGAACATCATGGTCACTGCCGCGCCGAGGAAGGCTACGATGTCCTTCGCCGAGGTGCCGTGGAGGAAGGTGAACTTGCCTTCGCTGGCGGCGTGGCTGATCACGTTGACCGGGCCGCCGGCCATGTCACCGATCAGCCAGACGAGGTAGAACAGGCCGCAGACGATGATGATCATCTGCAGGAAGTCAGTCAGCGCCACCGACCACATGCCGCCGAACAGGGTGTGCAGCAGGACGATGATGGTGCCGATGATCATGCCCTGGGTGGTGGTCAGGCCGCCGTCGGAGAGCACGCTGAAGACCACGCCCAGCGCGGTGATCTGCGCAGCGACCCAGCCCATGTAGGAAATGATGATCACCAGGCTGGTGAAGATTTCCACGTGTTGGCCGAAGCGCTTGCGGAAGAAGTCACCGATGGTGAGCAGGTTGAGGCGGTACAGCGGGCGGGCGAAGACCACGCCGACCAGCATCAGGCAACCGAAGGAGCCGAAGGGGTCTTCGATGATCCCGGCGAAGCCTTCTTCGAGGAAGGTGGCCGGAATGCCCAGCACGGCTTCGGAGCCGAACCAGGTGGCGAACACCATGGTCACGACGAGGGGGAAGGACATGCTACGACCGGCGGCCGCGTAGTCCGAGGAGTTGTGCACGCGGGTGGTGGCGTAGAAACCGACAGCTACGGTGATCACCAGATACACCGCTACAAACCAGATCAGCATTTGTTCGTTCCGTTGGCTCGCCGGGAACCGTACCGCCGAGACGAAACTCGGGCAGGTGGGCCACGACTGACAAAGTTGTTTTTGTTGTGTTGCGCGGCCGAGGTCATCCGGTGCACCAGGCAGGGGAGCCGGAAAAACGTAACCAGTTGCGACAACGGGCCGCAGTCTGCCAAATCCGTTAAATATGTCAAACACTTGAATCGCCAATGAGCGAAAAAAATTACATTGCTGGACGAATGGTTGCGCTAAAGGATTGATTTGATTGGTTGCTAACGATCAAAAGTGACTGTTTAGTCTTTTATTTTTTACAGTCCATGTTCGATAAGCAGAACAGCTTGGGAGCCGCTAGGCTCTTGGCACGGCACGCTTTCAAGGACTTTCATGTTCGAGCATTTCGACCTGGCGCAATTGCTTTCCCAATACGGCTACCTGGCGCTGTTCATCGGTTGCCTGCTGGAGGGCGAGACGATCCTCATCCTGGCCGGCCTGGCGGCCCACCAGGGCCTGCTGGCCTACGTGCCGGTGGTGTTCTGGGCGACCCTGGCCGGCACCCTGGGTGACCAGTTGCTCTACTGGACCGGCCGGCGCGCCGGCGACCGCGCGCTGCCCTGGCTGCAGCGGCGTGGGTTGGCCGTGGAGCGGGTCACCGGGTTGATCGAGCGACATCCGCTGCTGGCGATCTTCTCCGTGCGTTTCCTTTACGGCATGCGCCTGGCCGGGCCGTTGCTGATCGGCGCGAGCCGGGTAGGGCCGCTGCGCTTCCTGCTGATCAACCTGCTCGGTGCCTTCTGCTGGGCGCTGCTGTTCGCCAGCGCCGGCTACTGGGCGGGGGAGGTGCTGGAGCGCTGGCTGGGCAACCTGCGGCCGTATCGGCTGCCGATCTTCCTTGCGGTGCTGGTGCTGGTGGGTGGATTGGAGCTGTGGCGGCGCCATCGGCAGCGGCGCAAGGCGCATTCCGGGGCAACCCGGGAAAGTTTGCACAAGCCTTGATACAGAGCGGTTTGGATTCGTGCGCGGCGCGATTAGAATCGCCGCTCTTTCGATCAAGGACGCTGTCATGAGCCTTTACCAGCCCGGCATTCTCGCCACCCCGGTTCCCGCCCACGCCCGCCATCTGTTCTTCGATGTGAAATCGCTGCAGGACCTGCCCGCCGCGCTGGATCGCCTGCTGCAGTTCGCCGATGGCGAGGGCGCGGTGGTCGGTTTCGGTGAGTCGCTGGTGCGCGCGCTGGGGCGCCGCATCGAGGGGCTGCGCGAGTTCCCGGCCATTTCCGGCGTGGGCGTGGACAACCCGTCTACCCCGCATGCGCTGTGGATCTGGCTGCGCGGCGAAGAGCGCGGCGAGCTGCTGCTGCGTACGCAGGAAGTCCAGGTGCTGCTGGCCCCGGCGCTGGAACTGACCTGCCTCACCGAAGCGTTTCGCCACGGTACTGGCCACGACCTGACCGGTTACGAGGACGGCACCGAGAACCCGCACGACGACGACGCCATTGCCGCCGCCATCGTCGATGGCGACGCAGCGGGTCTGGTCGGCGGCAGCTTCGCCGCGATCCAGCAGTGGCGTCACCAGCTACAGGACTTCGCCGCGCTGCCGCAGCACGAGCGCGACGACATCATGGGTCGCCGCCTGAGCGACAACGAGGAACTGGACGACGCGCCTGAGTCCGCCCACGTCAAGCGCACCGCGCAGGAGAGCTTCGAGCCCGAAGCCTTCATCGTGCGCCGCTCCATGCCCTGGACCCAGGGCCAGGACGCGGGGCTGATGTTCCTCGCCTTCGGCCGCACCCTGGACGCCTTCGAGGTGCAACTGCGCCGCATGAGCGGCCTGGAAGACGGCATCACTGACGCGTTGTACCGCTTCAGCCGTCCGCTCACCGGCGGCTACTACTGGTGCCCGCCGCGCAAGGACGGGCTGCTGGACCTGAGCGCGCTGCTCGGCTGAGCCGCCGCCGTCCCCGAGAGCCCCGCCAGTGTGCGGGGCTTTTTGTGGGCGCTGACGCGCTGGTTCGCGAGCACAGCACTGCACTGAAAGGGCGCCGCAATGGCACCCCGATCTTCGGCGGAATTGGCTGTTGGTCCGATGCACCCCGAGGCGTAGCGTGAACCCCACGTTCCCACTGCCCGAGGTACCCACCATGCACGCATCCGCATCCCTGAAACTGTTGTCCGCCGGCCTCGGCCTGGCGCTGAGCCTGCCGGTATTCGCCCATGGTGATGCGGCCAACCCGGAGAAAATCGACGTCCAGCAGGAGCAGAAGCTCCCCGATGCCGCCGGCAAGAAGGGCCTGATGATCACGGTTGCCTACGAGCCGGGCCAGGCGTCCGGTGCACACGTGCACAGCGGCTCGGTGTTTGCCTACGTACTCGAGGGCGCGGTGATCTCCCAGCTCGAAGGGCAGAAGCCGGTGACCTACCGGGCCGGCCAGTCCTGGTACGAAGCACCGAACACGCCGCACCTGGTCTCGCGCAACGCCAGCGACAAGAAGCCGGCCAAGTTGCTGGTGTGGATGCTGCTGGACGAAGGCGCACCGGTGCTCACGCCGTTGAAGAAGTGAATGCCCGAATGCAAAACCCCGCCAACTGGCGGGGTTCTTCGTCGTGGCTTGCGGATCACTCCGGCGCGCCGGGCACCTGGCGCGGGGCCATGAAGAACATCCAGGCCAGGGCCAGGAAGTACATGGTCGGGATCAGGGTGAAGAGGATCGCGTAGTTGTTGTGGGTGACGGTGAGGATGTAGCCGACGATCTGGGTCATGAACATGCCGCCAATCGCCGCGCACATGCCGCCGAAGCCGAACACCGTGCTCATCATGTGCTTGGGCGTGTAGTCCATCACCAGGCTCCAGATGTTCGCCGTCCAGGCCTGGTGCGCACCCACCCCCAGGGCGATGGCGGCCACGGCGATCCACAGGCCGCTGGCCTTGGCGGCGAAGACCACGCCGATGATGCAGCAGGCGCAGATGAACATCGACAGCAGGCGCGCATGGATGGGCTTCATGCCGCGACCGATCAGCCAGGACGACAGGATGCCGCCGCCGATGCTGCCGAAGTCTGCGGTCAACCAGATCAGCATCAGCGGAATACCCATCTGGGTGACGCTGATCCCCAGGCCGTATTGCTGGTTGAGGAAGGGCGGCAGCCAGTAGAGGTAGAACCAGAACACCGGCGCGGTCAGCGAAAGGGCCACGGCGAAGGCCCAGGTGCCGCGCATGCGCAGGATGGCGGAGAAGGGCGCGCGCTCGGCCGGCGGCTCGTCGGCTGCCTGGATGTAGTCCAACTCGCTCTGCTTCACCGTCGGGTGTTCGTCGGGATTGAAGTACTTCAGGCCCCACAGGATCACCCAGACGAAGCCCAACGCACTCATGCACAGGAACGCCGCCTGCCAGCCCCAGGCCGCGAGGATCAGCGGCAGCAGGGCAGGCGTGACCATGGCGCCGACGTTGGTGCCGGCATTGAAGATACCGGTGGCCATGGCGCGTTCGCCGGCGGGGAACCAGAGACGCGTGGTCTTCACGCAGGCGGGGTAGTTGGCCGCTTCGGTCAGGCCGAGGATGAAGCGGCAGACCATGAAGCCGGCCGCCGAACTGGCCAGGCCGTGGGCGCCAGTGGCGAAGCTCCACAGCAGCACGGCGAAGAAGAATGCGCGCTTCACGCCGATGCGGTCGATCAGCCGACCCTGCAGCACGAAACCAATGGCATAGCCGACCTGGAACCAGAAGTTGATGTTGGCGTAGTCCATGGCCGTCCAAGCCATCTTCTCGGCGAGGATCGGCTGCATCACGCCCAGGGCGGCGCGGTCGATGTAGTTCAGGGTAGTGGCAAAGAACACCAGGGCGAGCATGCCCCAGCGCACCTTGCCGACGGCCATGGCGCCACGCACCTTGCCGAAGAGGGAAGAACCGTGCGGAGCGACCGCGGCGAGGGGAGCGGATTGCGTATGGATCATGATCGGGCCATCCGTTATCGGGCTGACGCGCAGCCTCGGGAATTATTGTCGTGCCGCAAGCGTTCCGCGTACTCCACCGCCGATCGGCGAGGGTTGCAGGAATGACGTGCGGTGGCTGGCGAAAATCAGTGCGCGCGGCGGTGGCCGGACGGCGTGCACAAACCGGGCATCGGGCGGGCCAGGATGGTTTGGCGATGCGCAAGGGGGGCAGCGAGGCGGGGGGGAGTGATGTACATGAGCAAGTACCCGTTCTTGAAATTGTTATGGATGACATGCAGTCATCTCGCAGCGGCTGTCGTTGTTCCAGGGATTGAGGCAGGTCCCCGGCAGCCGGTTTGCGTCGACGTGGCCAAATCTTGAGCAGCGGCCGGAACAGCGTCAATTCGATAAACGGCCTTTGGTTCGGTAATCGAACACAAAACTAACCAGTTAGTACACTTTAAATTGCTGCCGGCCCGGACCGCCAGAATAATCGGACTCAGCCGGAGACCGATTCCAACAAGCCCCTCACCCCGCCCGGCAGGAGTTCAGAGATGCAACGTTCGATCGCCACCGTTTCCCTGAGCGGGACCCTGCCGGACAAGCTCGAAGCCATCGCCGCCGCCGGTTTCGACGGCGTGGAAATCTTCGAGAACGATCTTCTCTACCATGGCGGCAGCCCGCGCGACGTGCGCCGCCTGTGTGCCGATCTGGGGCTGGCGATCACCCTGTTCCAGCCGTTCCGCGACTTCGAGGGCTGCCGCCGCGACCGCCTGCCACGTAACCTCGACCGCCTGGAACGCAAGTTCGACCTGATGCAGGAGCTGGGCACCGACCTGGTGCTGATGTGCAGCAACGTTGCGGCGGACTGCCTGGGCGAGCGCGAATTCCTCCTCGAGGACCTCGGCCTCGCCGCCGAGCGCGCCGGCGCCCGTGGCCTGCGCGTGGGCTACGAAGCCCTGGCCTGGGGGCGTCATGTGAACACCTGGCAGCAGGTCTGGGACCTGGTGCGCGCGGTGGACCACCCGGCGCTGGGTGTGATCCTCGACAGCTTCCACACGCTATCGCTCAAGGGTGACCCTGCCGGCATCGCCCAGATTCCGGGGGAGAAGATCTTCTTCGTGCAGATGGCCGATGCGCCGATCCTGGCCATGGATGTGCTCGAGTGGAGCCGGCACTTCCGCAATTTCCCCGGCCAGGGCGAGTTCGATCTGCCGGGCTTCCTTGGGCCGATCCTCCAGAGTGGCTATCGCGGTCCGCTGTCGCTGGAAATCTTCAACGACGGCTTCCGCGCCGCGCCGCCGCGGGCCAACGCCGCCGATGGCCTGCGTTCGCTGCTGTATCTGGAGGAGAAGACCCGCGAGCGCCTGCTCGGCGAAGGCATGCCGCAGGAACAACTGGACTGCCTGTTCGCGCCGCCACCGGCCAGCCAGCTTGATGGTGTGGAGTTCCTCGAATTCGCCGTGGACGAAGCCCTTGGCGCGCGCCTGGGCAACTGGCTGGAGCGCCTGGGCTTCGCCCGCGCCGGCGAACATTGCTCCAAGGCGGTCAGCCTGCTGCGCCAGGGCGACATCAATATCGTGCTCAACGCCGAACCCTATTCCTTCGGCCACAGCTTCTTCGAAGCCCATGGCCCGTCGTTATGCGCCACCGCATTGCGCGTGCGTGGCGCCGCCAGCGCTCTGGAGCGTGCACAGGACTACAAGGGCCAGCCGTATCGCGGGTTGGTCGGCCCCAACGAGCGAGAGATTCCCGCTGTGCGTGCGCCGGACGGCAGCCTTATCTACTTGGTTGAAGAGCGTGCCAGCGGGCAGACCATCTATGACGTGGACTTTCGTCTCGATCCCGAGGCCCGGCCCAGTGGCCGGCTGCAGCGTATCGACCACATGGCCCTGGCCCTGCCGGCGGATGGGTTGGACAGCTGGGTGCTGTTCTACAAGGGGCTGTTCGACTTCGAGGCCGACGACGAAGTGGTGCTGCCCGACCCCTACGGCCTGGTGAAGAGCCGCGCCCTGCGCAGCGCCAACGGCAGCGTGCGGTTGCCGCTGAACATCTCGGAGAACCGCAACACCGCCATCTCCCACGCGTTGTCCAGTTATCGCGGCTCCGGCGTGCACCACATCGCCTTCGCCTGCGAGGACATCTTCGCCGAGGTGGCGCGGGCCAAGGATGCCGGCGTGCCTCTGCTGGAAATTCCGCTCAACTACTATGACGATCTCGCCGCTCGCTTCGACTTCGACGACGAATTCCTCAGCGAGCTGGCCTACTTCAATGTGCTCTACGACCGCGATGCCAACGGCGGCGAGCTGTTCCACGTCTATACCGAACCGTTCGAGGGGCGCTTCTTCTTCGAAGTCATCCAGCGGCGCGGCGGTTATGCCGGTTATGGTGCGGCCAATGTCGCCGTGCGCCTGGCGGCCATGGCCCAGGCACGCAACGGTACCACGCGCCGGCCGAAGGTCTGAGCCCGCTGCGCTTTGCCTGAAGGGCGCTGGGGCGCGCATAATCCGCGGATTCTTTCACCGCACAGCCGGCGCACTGGCGCCGGCGGACCGATGCCCGAGCCCATGACTGCCGACAGCGCCATCCAGCCTATTCCTGCCGAAACCGCCCGCCGGGGCCGCAAGAACAACCCGGAGAAGACCCGCGAGGATATTCTCCAGGCGGCCATCGTCGAGTTCGTCCAGCAGGGTCTTTCCGGGGCGCGGGTGGATGCCATCGCCGAGCGCATGAATACCTCGAAGCGGATGATCTACTACTACTTCGGCAGCAAGGAACAGCTCTACCAGGCCGTACTGGAGAAGCTCTACGGCGACATCCGCGGCACCGAGCAGACGCTGCACCTGGCTGAGCTGGAGCCGCTGGAAGCCATGCGCCGGCTGGTGGATTTCACCTTCGACCACCACGACCGCAACGTGGATTTCGTGCGCATCGTCAGCATCGAGAACATCCACTACGGCCAGTTTGCCTCCGGCTCCGAGGCAATCCGTTCGATGAACAGCAACATCCTGCGTACCATCGAGGACATCCTCCAGCGTGGCGCCACCAGCGGCGCGTTCCGTGGCGGCCTGCAGGCCATTGACGTGCATATGCTGATCAGCGGGTTCTGCTTCTATCGCGTGTCCAACCGCCACACGGTCGGATCGCTGTTCCAGATCGAGCTGGAGGACCCGGCGATCAAGGCGCGGCACAAGGACATGATCGTCGAGGCGGTGTTGCGCTACGTCCAGCCCTAGGCCGGCAGGATTTGGAGCGGGGAGGGGTCGCGAGCGAGCTCGCTCCTGCCGAAACCGCTCCATCTGGATCCTGGCGCAGGAGCGAGAGCGGAATCACACCGTCGCGAAATGCGCCAGCATCCGCTCAGCGTTCGCCTTCACGCCACTGAACAACTCGAACGCCTTCACCGCCTGGAACACCGCCATGTTGCCGCCATCCAGGGTGCGACAGCCCAGGCGGCGGGCGTGGCTGAGCAGTTCGGTCTCCAGCGGGAAGTAGATGATCTCCGCCACCCACAGGCGTGTGTGCAGCAATTCCAGCGGCAGCGGCGCACCGGGTAGCTTGGCCATGCCGACTGGCGTGGTGTTGACCAGCCCGTCGGCTTCGGCGAGTGCGCTGGCCAGGTCGTGACCGATCCGCGCGCGCTGTCCGCCAAAGTGGGCGTTGAGGTTGTCCACCAGCACCTGGGCACGGGCCGAATCCACTTCAAAGATCGTCAGTTGCTCCACGCCTTCGCTGAGCAGGGCATGGGCTACCGCAGCGCCCGCGCCACCGGCCCCAGTTGCACCACACGTTCGCGCGGCGCATCACTGAGGTTGCGGCGGAATCCCTCGGCAAACCCCAGACAGTCCGTGTTATGCCCGATCCGTCTGCCGTCACGCAGCACCACGGTGTTTACCGCACCGATGCCGCGCGCTTCATCGGAGAGTTCGTGCAACAGCGGAATCACCGCCTGCTTGCACGGAAAGGTGATGTTCAGCCCGGTGTAGCCCATGCGCTCGGCGGCAGCCAGCAGGTCGGGCAGGGCGGCTGAATCGACGCCCAGGGTGTCCAGGTCGATCAAGCGGTAGAGGTAGCGAAAACCCTGGGCGTCGCCTTCCCGCTCGTGCAGCGCCGGGGTGCGCGAAGCCTGGATGCCGGCGCCGATCAGGCCGGCCAGGACGGTACGGTGCTCACTCATCGGGCTCACTCCTGCAGCAGCTTGGCGAAGTGCTGGATGCCGGCGCGGTAACCGCCGCTACCCAGACCCGCGATCACGCCCACGGCGATAGCGGAGACGAACGAGTGGTGCCGGAATTTCTCGCGCTTGTGCACGTTGGACAGGTGCACTTCGATCACCGGCAATTCCACGGCGGCCAGTGCATCGCGGATCGCCACCGAGGTGTGGGTCCAGGCAGCGGGATTGATCAGGATACCGGCGCAGCGGCCGCGCGCCTGGTGAATCCAGTCGATCAGCTCGCCTTCGTGGTTGGTCTGGCGGAATTCGATTTCCAGGCCACTCTCGGCGCCGGTGCGTTGGCAGAGCGCGGCGATGTCGTCGAGGGTTTCGTGGCCGTAGGTGGCGGGCTCCCGGGTACCGAGCAGATTGAGATTCGGCCCGTTGAGCACGAGCAGGATGTGAGGCATGGGGAATGGCTCCGTTGTTCTTGTATGGCCGTAGAGGAAAGGCCTGTAGAAGCAAAATGTACCAAATGGTTAATTTGGTCAATGCGGGGCGGTGAAGCGGATATGGTGAGGAAAATTCCCTATAAATCGTCAAAACGCCGGAAACGTCGATGATTCACCAGGCTACGTAATCCCCTGTGCACAGGTGTGCAGAATCACATTCCGTGCGGTGATCGACCATCGGTGGGGGCGGGCTCCGCCCGTGACGGGTTCAAGCCCGCCGAGGACGTCCAAGGAGCACTCCCGCAGCAGGGCCACGGATTCGCGAGCAAGGACCAGACGTCCTCCTCGGCCCTGCAAAAAAAGACCCGCCAATCGGCGGGTCAGGAGGGGGAAGCCAGTTGGAGAGTGCAGGCTTCAGACGTGCAAGGCATGTCCCAGCGCGCGCAGCGCAGCTTCCTGCACGGCTTCGCCAAGGGTTGGGTGGGCGTGGATGGTGCCGGCGATGTCTTCCAGGCAGGCGCCCATTTCCAGGGACTGCACGAACGCCGTGGACAGCTCGGAGACCGCCTTGCCTACCGCCTGCCAGCCGAGGATCAGGTGGTTGTCCTTGCGTGCCACCACGCGGACGAAGCCATCGCTGGACTCCAGGGTCATGGCGCGACCGTTGGCGGCGAACGGGAAATTCGCCGTCAGCACCTCGTAGCCTGCGGCCTGGGCCTGCTCGGGCGACAGGCCGACCACCACCACTTCCGGATCGGTGAAGCACACTGCCGGGATTGCCGTGGGCGTGAAGGCGCGGCGCTTGCCGGCGATGATCTCGGCGACCATCTCGCCCTGGGCCATGGCGCGGTGGGCCAGCATGGGCTCGCCAGCGATATCGCCGATGGCCCAGACGTCGCGCATCGAGGTGCGGCACTGCTCGTCGATGCGCACGGCGCGGCCGTTCATGTCCAGGCGCAGGGTGTCGAGGTTCCAGCCGGCGGTGTTGGGATGGCGGCCAACGGCAACCAATACCTGGTCGGTCTCGATCACCCGTTGCGAGCCGGCGCCATCCTGCACGCGCAGGCCTTTGCCGTCCGGCTCCAGGCCCATGACGCTGTGGCCCAGGTACAACTCGATGCCGAGCTTGCGCAGGGCGTTGGCCACCGGCTTGGTCAGTTCCTCGTCGTAGGTCGGCAGGATGCGCGGCTGCGCTTCCACCACCGTGACTTCGACGCCCAGCTTGCGGTAGGCGGTGCCCAGTTCCAGGCCGATATAGCCGCCGCCCACCACCGCCAGGCGTTTGGGCAGGGCCTTGGGCGCCAGGGCTTCGGTGGAGGAGATGACGTTGCCGCTCACCGGCAGGAAGGGCAGCTCGACGGATTTCGAACCGGCCGCCAGCAGCAGGTGATCGGTGTGGATGTGCTGAGTGCCGCCTTCGGCGAGGTCGACCTCGACGGTCTTGCCGTCGACGATCCTGGCCCAGCCATTCACCACGGTGACGCCGTGCTTCTTCAGCAGCGCGGCGACGCCAGTGGTCAGGCGGTCGACGATGCCGTCCTTCCATTCCACGGTGCGCTGGATGTCGATGCTGGGCGCCTGCACGCTGATGCCCAGCGGCGACTGGCCGGCGAATTCGCGGGCCTTGAGGTATTCCTCGGCGGCGTGGATCAGCGCCTTGGACGGGATGCAGCCGATGTTCAGGCAGGTGCCGCCCAGCGAAGCGCCTTCCACCAGCACGGTGCGGATGCCCAACTGGCCGGCGCGGATCGCCGCGACATAGCCGCCGGGGCCGCCACCGATCACCAGCAGGGTGGTTTCGAGAGTCTGGTTCTGTTTCACGTCTCTGGCTCCACTCATCAGTCGATGAACAGGGTGGCGGGATGTTCGAGCAGGGCGCGCACGGCCTGGATGAAGGCGGCCGCGTCCATGCCGTCGACCACCCGGTGATCGAAGGAGGAGGACAGGTTCATCATCTTGCGCACGATGATCTGCCCGTTGATCACCATCGGCCGTTCGACCATGCGGTTGACGCCGACGATGGCGACTTCCGGATAGTTGATCACCGGTGTACTGACGATCCCGCCGAGCGCGCCGAGGCTGCTCAGGGTGATGGTCGAGCCGGACAGCTCCTCGCGGCTGGCCTTGCCATGCCGTGCGGCTTCGGCCAGGCGTGCGACTTCCGCGGCGTTGCCCCACAGGTCGCGGGATTCGGCGTTGCGCAGCACCGGCACCATCAGGCCGTTGTCGCTCTGGGTGGCGACGCCCAGGTGCACCGCGCCGTAGCGGGTGATCACGTCGGCATCGTCGTCATAGCGCGCGTTGAGCTGGGGGAAGTCGCGCAGGGCGACGACCATGGCGCGGGCGATGAAGGGCAGCAGGGTGAGCTTGCCGCGCGCCGCGCTGTGTTTGGTGTTGAGGTGGACGCGCAGTGCCTCCAGATCGGTGACGTCGATTTCCTCGACGTAGCTGAAGTGCGGGATGCGCCGCTTGGCCTCGGCCATCTTCTGCGCGATCTTGCGGCGCAGGCCGATCACCGGGATCTGGTGCTCGTCATGGCGCGCGGTGTAGCCGGAGGCGATGGTCGCGCCACCGTGTTCGAGGAAGTGCTCCAGGTCCTCGCGCAGGATGCGTCCGGCCGGGCCGCTGCCCTGGACGAACTGCAATTCCACGCCCAGGTCGCGAGCCCGCTGGCGTACCGCCGGCGAGGCCAGCGGCTTTTCGCCCGGCGCGCGGCGCGGAGCCGGAGAGGGCGCAGGGCGCACGGCCGGGGCGACGGGTTTGCTTTCGACGCGTGGAGCCGGCTTCGCTGCTTCGGCTACCGGCGCAGGTTTCTCCGCCGGTTGGGTTGGAGCTTCTTCATGAGCCTTCTGCTGCGCGGCTTCGCGGTGATTGCCCTGGCCTTCCACTTCCAGGCGGATCAACTCGCCGCCCACGGCCATCACCTGGCCGGGCACGCCGCCCAGGGCGAGGATCTTGCCGGCGACCGGCGAGGGAATTTCCACGGTGGCCTTGTCGGTCATGACTTCCGCCAGCAACTGGTCCTCATGGACCTCGTCGCCAACCTGGACGTGCCATTCCACCAGCTCGACCTCGGCGATGCCTTCGCCGATGTCCGGCATCTTGATGACGTGAGTGCCCATTCAGACCTCCATGGCGCGCTTGAAGGCCGCACCGACGCGGGCGGGGCCGGGGAAGTAGTCCCATTCCTGGGCGTGCGGGTAGGGCGTGTCCCAACCGGTGACGCGGGCAATCGGCGCTTCGAGGTGGTGGAAGCAGTTCTCCTGCACCAGCGACATCAGCTCGGCGCCGTAGCCGCAAGTGCGGGTGGCTTCGTGGACGATGACGCAGCGGCCGGTCTTCTTCACCGACTGGACTATGGTGTCCAGGTCCAGCGGCCAGAGGCTGCGCAGGTCGATGATCTCGGCGTCGATGCCGGTTTCCTCGGCGGCGGTCTGGGCCACGTAGACGGTGGTGCCATAGGTCAGCACGGTCAGTTCCGAGCCGGGGCGGGCGATGGCGGCCTTGTCCAGCGGCACGCTGTAGTAACCCTCGGGCACCTGGCTGGCCGGGTGCTTGGACCAGGGCGTCACCGGGCGGTCGTGGTGGCCGTCGAACGGGCCGTTATACAGGCGCTTGGGTTCGAGGAAGATCACCGGGTCGTCGTTCTCGATGCAGGCGATCAGCAGGCCCTTGGCGTCGTACGGGTTGGACGGCATAACGGTACGCAGGCCGCAGACCTGGGTGAACATCGCCTCCGGGCTCTGGCTGTGCGTCTGCCCGCCGTAGATGCCGCCGCCGCAGGGCATGCGCACCACCATGGGCACGGTGAAGTCGTTCACCGAGCGGTAGCGGATGCGCGCGGCTTCCGACACCAACTGGTCGGTGGCCGGGTAGACGTAGTCGGCGAACTGGATTTCCACCACCGGGCGCAGGCCGTAGGCGCCCATGCCGACGGCGGCGCCGATGATGCCGCTCTCGGAGATCGGCGCATCGAACACCCGGGAGGTGCCGTACTTCTTCTGCAGGCCCTCGGTGCAGCGGAATACGCCGCCGAAGTAGCCGACGTCCTGGCCGAACACCACGACGTTGTCGTCGCGCTCCAGCATCACGTCCATCGCTGAGCGCAGCGCCTGGATCATGGTCATGCTGGTGACCGCCTGGACCTTCTCGTGTTGCGGGTTCATGGCATTCATACCCCAAGCTCCTGGCGCTGCCGGCGCAGGTGTTCCGGCAGGTCCTTGTAGACGTCGTCGAACAGATTGGCGGCGCTGAACACGTGGCCGTCGACCAGCGAGCCGTGGCGTTCGGCTTCTTTCTGCGCGGCGATCACTTCGGCTTCCAGTTCCTTCTTCAGCGCTTCGTGCTGGTCGTCGGACCAGATGCCGAGGCCGACCAGGTGCTGCTTCAGGCGGGCAATGGGGTCGCCCAGGGGGAAGTTGGTCCAGTCGTCGGCGGGGCGGTACTTGGACGGGTCGTCCGAAGTGGAGTGCGGGCCTGCACGGTAGGTGACCCACTCGATCAGGCTCGGGCCGTGGCCGCGGCGGGCGCGCTCGGCGGCCCATTGCGAGGCGGCGTAGACCGCGAGGAAGTCGTTGCCGTCCACCCGCAGGGAGGCGATGCCGCAACCCACGCCCCGGTTGGCGAAGGTGGTGCCTTCACCGCCGGCGATGGCCTGGAAGGTGGAGATCGCCCACTGGTTGTTGACCACGTTGAGGATCACCGGCGCGCGGTAGACGTGGGCGAAGGTGAGGGCGGTGTGGAAGTCGGATTCGGCGGTGGCGCCGTCGCCGATCCAGGCCGACGAGATCTTGGTGTCGCCCTTGATCGCCGAGGCCATGCCCCAGCCGACAGCCTGGATGAACTGGGTGGCGAGGTTGCCGGAGATGGAGAAGAAACCCTTCTCGCGGCTGGAGTACATGATCGGCAGCTGGCGGCCCTTGAGCGGGTCCTGCTCGTTGGAGAGCAGCTGGCAGATCATGTCTTTGAGCGGGTAGTCGCGGGTGATCAGGATGCCCTGCTGACGGTAGGTCGGGAAGGTCATGTCGCCGTCCCGCAGGGCCATGGTGTGGGCGGTGGCGATGGCCTCTTCGCCCAGGCACTGCATGTAGAAGGACATCTTCTTCTGGCGCTGGGCGGTGAGCATGCGCGCGTCGAAGATGCGCGTCTTGAGCATCAGGCGCATGCCGCGCAGCAGTTGCTCGTGGCTCAGTTCCGGGGCCCAGGGGCCGACGGCGTTGCCGTCGTCATCGAGCACGCGTACCAGGCTGAAGGCCAGGTCGGTCGTTTGCGCGGGTTCCACGTCGATGGCGGGCTTGCGCACCTCGCCGGCGGGCGAGAGATGGAGGTAGGAGAAGTCGGTCTTGCAGCCCGGGCGTCCGGTGGGTTCGGGGACGTGCAGGCGGAGTGGGGCGTAGTCGGTCATGGCGGTCTCCAGTTGTGATCGTGGGTGTGGATCAGCGAACGGAAGAAGCCATGCCTGGCGGGCGCACCCGGCCGGGTCGGGCTACGGTGCAGGTGCCGCGCGGGGTCGCGTGGCGGGTGGTGACATCACTCATGGTGAGGTCCTCGGTTGTTGTAGTTGTGGTTTCAGTATAGGTGTGACCGATTGGTTTTTTGCTCCAAATTGACTAGCTCAGAGCTTAAGGATTAGTGTGTTTGCACTATAAAAACAGCACTGAGTAGTACGACCAAAAATGGCTGATCTCGACCGCACCGACCTGAAAATCCTCCGCGCCCTGGCCGACGATGGCCGCCTGTCCTGGCGCGATCTGGCGCAGAACATCGGCCTGTCGCTGACCCCGACGCTGCGCCGGGTCCGCCGCCTGGAAGAGGAGCACTACATCCAGGGCTATTTCGCCCGCCTCGACGAGGAGCGCCTGTCCGGCGGCATGAGCGTGTTCGTCTCGGTCTCCCTGGAAAAACAGACCGGCGACTACCTCGCCCGGTTCGAAGAACGCATCGTCCAGGCGCCGCAGGTGATGAGCTGCTTCCAGATGACCGGCGACGCCGACTACATGCTGCGGGTGGTGGTGAAGGACCTGTCGGCCTACCAGCTGTTCCTGACCAATACCCTGACGCAGATTCCCGGCGTGGCGGGGATCAAATCGGCCTTCGCCTTGAAGTCGGTGATGCTGCGCTCGGCGCCGCCGATCTGAGCCGGACAGGCTCATCGCAGGAGCGAGCCTGCTGTCTGCCGAGGTTTCCGTGTGGACGGACAGCAATCGCTGACGAAGTCCGCTCCCACGCTCGATCGGAATAGGTATGGGCGGTTGTGGGAGCGGGTTTATCCGCGGTCGGGTGGGCACCGCAGGCCACAGGTTCGCGAGCAAGCTCTCTCCTACAAAAAGCAGGTCAGCCCTCGCGGCGGAACTGCTCCCGATACTGCGTCGGGGTCACGCCCAGGCGTTGCACGAACACCAGGCGCATGCGCGCCGGGCTGCCGAAGCCGCAGCGCCAGGCGATCACTTTCAGTGCCAGGTCACCGCCTTCGAGCAGCCCGCGTGCGGCGTCGATGCGGGCGCGCTGGACGAATTCCGCAGGGGTTACGCCTGCCTCGCGGACGAACACACGAGCGAAGCTGCGCGGGCTCATCGCCACTTCGGCGGCCAGTTGCGGTACGCCCAGCGGTTGGTCGAGGTTTTCCTGAACGTAGCGCTGGATACGCGCCACGGGCGAGGTTTCGTCGGCCGGCGCCTGTAGGAAGGGGCTGAACTGCGATTGTCCGCCCTGGCGCTGGGCGACCACCAGCAAGCGTTTCGCCACGGACAAGGCCACCGCCGCGCCGTGGTCTTCCGCCACCAGCGCCAACGCGAGGTCGATCCCTGCCGTGACGCCCGCCGAGGTCACCAGCGCGCCATCGCGCACATGAATGCGGTCCGGTTCCACCTGCGCCTGCGGGAACAAGTCGGCCAGGCGCCGTGCATCGCTCCAGTGGGTGGTCACGCGTTTGCCGTCCAGCAGCCCGGCGTGACCAAGCAGAAAGGCGCCGGTGCAGATCGAGCCATAGCGCGGCGCCAGCGCACAGGCTGCACGCAGCCAAGCGCGCAACGCCGGCGCGGGCGCCTCGTCCGGTAATCGCGGCCCGCCCGGCACCAGCAGGATATCGGCCGCGCAATCGCCCTGGTCGAGGCTGAAATCGGCACTGAGCAGTTGACCGTTGGACGCGCGCAAAGGCAGCGGCGGGGCGGCCAGGGTAATTACCTGATAACCCTGGCCGGCAGGAACGAAGGCATTGGCCTCGGCGAACACATCCAGCGGCCCGGAAACGTCCAGCGCCTGCACGCCGGGGAACAGCAGCATGGCCACGCGTTTCATGGCGCCTCCCGATCCGATCGATGGCGATCATTCTTGCGGCGGAACGCCCTGGCTGCAATCGGCGGGCGGGAACGAATGCTGCCATTCTGACAGCGGGAAGCGTCACAATCACAGGCCATGGCACACCCGCAAGGCATTATTGTTGCGCTAACCGAAGAAATGCATTGTCGAAGTCGATCTGTGTAGGAAAGGTCTCATCGGCTAGATTTATGGCAGTGGGCCACGATCGACGCGACCCGCGTGATCCCTGAGGTTCCCGCCATGAAATCCGCTCTACATGCACTCTTTGCCATCCCCGCCCTGCTGTTGTCCTTCAGCGCCTTCGCCGACGATGCTGCCGTTTACCACTACGGCATGCCGCTGGACGTCGCCAAGGTGCTGAGCATCAGCCAACCCAACGAGCGCTGCGAAGTCAGCCAGGCCACCATGGTCTACCTGGATTCCCAGGGCCAGCAGCACACCGTCAAGTATCTGCGCCAGACCCCGCGCTGCAGCGACATCTGAATCAGGCGCGGAACTGCTCCACCAATCCCTGCTGCCGGCTGGCCAGTTCGTTCAATGAACGGCTGGCGCCGGCGGCCTGTTGTGCGTGTTCGGAAATGGTCTGGGTGACATCGCGGATACCGGCGATATTGCGGTTGATCTCCTCGGCGACGCTGCTCTGTTCCTCCGCCGCGCTGGCGATCTGCAGGTTCATTTCGCTGATCAGGTTCACCGCCTCGCCGATCCGGCGTAGTGCATCGATGGCCTGCCGCGCTTGATCGACGTTGCCCTGGGCCTGGCTGAAACTGCCCTGCATGGCCTGAGTTACCGAGTGACCCCGGGCTTGCAGGTTTTCGATCACCTGGCGAATTTCCTCTACCGATTCCTGAGTGCGCCGGGCCAGCCCGCGCACTTCGTCCGCGACCACGGCAAAGCCACGCCCTGCGTCCCCTGCGCGCGCCGCTTCGATGGCGGCGTTGAGGGCCAGCAGGTTGGTCTGCGCGGCGATGCCGCAGATGACTTCCAGGATCGAACCGATCTGCTCGTTGCTCGTCGCCAGTTGTTGCAGCTCAGCCATGGCCTGGTGCATGCCGGCGGCCAGCAGGTCGATGCCGCTGTTGGTCGCGTCGAGGGTGCGGAAGCCGTCATCGCAGGCCTGCTCCGCGGTGCGCGCAGCTTCGGCGGCGCGAGCGGCGCTGCGCGCCGAATCCTGCGCGGTGGCGGACATCTCGTGCAGCGCGGTGGCGACCTGGTCGATCTCGCGGAACTGCTGCTGCATGCCGTCGCTGGTCTGCCGGGCGATCTGCGCGGAGCGGTCGGCGGTGGCATGGGCTTCGCGGGTGGCTGACTGCACGGCGGCGATGCTCGGTTGCAGCTTGTCGAGGAAGCGGTTGAAGGCGGTGGCGAGGCGGCCCAGTTCGTCGCGGCGCGGGTAGTCGAGGCGGCGGGTGAGGTCGCCTTCGCCATCGGCGATGTCTTCGAGCATGCGCGCCAGGCGCAGTATCGGCCGGCTGATGCCCAGCGCGGTGAGCGCCACCAGCAGCATGCCGAGCAGGCCGGCGGCGACACCGATGCCGATCTCCAGTGCAGTACTGCGCCAGCGCAGGTCGTCCAGCGTGCCCTTGAGGCGTTCAGCCGGGGCTAGCATCACCGCGCGCGGCACGCTGAGCAGGATTCCCCACGGGGCAGCATCCGGCACCGGGGCGAGACTGTGCAGCACGTTGATGGACTCGCCGTCGTCGCTGGACTGCGAGCGCCCGGCGGCAATCTCGGCGAGCACGGTCTTGTCGCCGAACTTCTGCCCCAGCTTCGAGGCATCGCCGCTGTCGCTGGCGACCAGCCCGTTTGGGCTGAGGATACGGATGCGGCCCTGGCCGTCGAACAGGCTGCGGCTGCCTTCCACGCTGCTCTGCTGGAGGGTGGCGAGGTCGATGTCGAAGCCGATGGCGGCAATCGCCTTGCCGTTTTCCAGCACGGGCAGGGTGACGCTGGTGACCAGCCGGCGCTGGCCGGAGGCTTCGTCGAAATACGGGTCGAGCACGCAGGGGCGGGCGTGAGTGGTGGAGCAGGTGAAGAAGGCGTTGTAGGGCTGGCCGCTGGGACCGGGCGTGGCGTCGCCGAGGACTTGCTCGGTGCCGATCACCCGCTGGGTTTCCTTGCCGTTCTGCAGCAGGTAGAGGGCGAAGCGCCCGGTTTCGTTGCTGCCCAGGTCTTCACGGGCGGCGAACTGGGCGTCTGCGGCGTCCAGCGCATCGGGCTGGAATACCAGGAACAGGCCGAGCAGTTCCGGGTGCGCGCCGAGCGTTTCTGCCATCGCCTGGTTAAGTGCGTTGCGCAATGCGGCGGGATCGAGAATGCCCTGACGTTGCTGTGCGCGAAGGGTCTGCACGGTGCGCCACAGGCCTTCGCCGAGCAGCAGGTTGTTTTGCAAACGCTCGCGGATCAGCAGGGCCTGAACCTGGCCCTGGGTTTCCAGGTTGTGCCGCGCGGAGGCGGCGAAGAGTTCGCCGCTGTCGTGCCCGATGGTCTGGCTGTCCTGTCGCGCCTGGTACAGCGACAGGCCGATCAGCACGCTGGAGACCAGCAGCAGGCAGAGGCCCGCCAGCCAGGTGATGCGGCCCTGGATCGAAGTCAGGAGGCTGGGCATGGCGGGCTCGCTTTCGTTGGATCAGAAGGTGGTGGAGAACAGCAGCTGGCTGTAGAGGTTGCTGTCGTCGTTGCCGATCTGCGTGCCGCCTTCGGCCGCGCTCTTCTTCGGCTGGTAGAGGCCCACCAGCGGGATGATCACCAGGTGTTCGTTGATCGCCCACTCGGCGTAGAGGTCCAGTTCGCGGCCGTCGGTGTTGCCCAGGTCGGTGTCGAGGGTGTGGAAGTCGAAGAACTGCGCGCCGATGGACAGGTTTTCCAGCGGGGTGACCTTGGCGCCGATGTTGTGCACGCGGGTGTTGTTGTTGAACGGGCCGGAATAGTTGCCTGCCACTTCGCCCTGGAACCAGGTGCCGAAGCCACGGCTGAAGCCGTAGAAGAGCGTGTCGTAGCCTTCCGAGAAGCGGCTGAAGCGGTAGCTGACGTAGGGCTTCCAGGCGATGTCGGAGAAGGTCCAGCCGGCTTCGAGGTACCAGGCGTTCGCGGTGTCGTCGCTGTACTGGGCATCGCGCTTGTCCTGCCAGGCGTATTCGCCGGAAAGGAACAGGTTCTCCACGCCGGCGTTACCGGTGCCGCGCAGGCTGTAGGTCTTCATGTCCTTACGGTCGAGTTGGATGGGCGAGGCGTAGCGTTCGTCGATGTCGGTGACATCGATGTAGGTCAAACCGAAAGTCGCTTCCGGGGCGACGTGTTCCAGGGTGGCGACGTATAGCTCGGAGTTGGCCTGGGCGCGGTTGTCGGATTTCAAACGCATCAGGTCGCCACGCCAGCCTTCCTTGCCGCCGATGCGCAACACGGCGGTCTCGTCGAAGTCACGGCGCGCTGCCAGGTAGTAGCCACCGCCACGGTTGTATTCGCCATCGGCCAGGCCCTTGCCCATGTTCAGGGCGTCGCCATCGATCAGGAAGCCATCGCCGACCACGATGTTCTGGCGGCCGAAGGACAGGTCGATGCCGTCCTCGCCCAGCATCGGGAACAGCCCGGCCGAGCGCCAGCCGGCGTAGGCGTCTTCGATCTTGGTGGTGCGCTCGGAGCCGTCGCTGAAGCCGGCGGCGTCGCCGTCGCCCCAGGTGCCGGAGCTGAGCAGGTTGAACGCGCCGTAGGCGGTGCCAGCGCCGCCGAGTTTCTGGTCACCGCTCAGGCCGTACTTGATGAAGCCTTCCTGCCAGGAGGACGAGCCCTCGTCCAGCGTGCCAGTCATGTTGTAGCGTTCCTGGCTGTGGAACAGCCCGAAGGTCGCCGAGAGATCGGCGTTCAGGTGCGTGTCGTCGGTGGCGTACAGCTGGTAGGCGCTGACGGAGCTGCTGGCGCCGGCGATGAGCAGGGCGAGCAGGGTGGGGCGCAGCACGGCGGCGTGGGTCATGGCGAAGGCATCCGTTTCGTTATTGTCGATTGGGGGATGAGACTTCTGCCGATGCTAAGTAAGGGCTGGCGTTGTGCCGTTGCGTGTGTCTGCCAAGTGATTGGGTGTGGTTGCCAGATCGGCTGGGAGTGTCTTTTGCAGGGCCGAGGGGACGCCCAGCCCTGGCTCGCGAACCCGATTGACTCGGGAGCTGCCGGTGAGTTCGTTCGCGAGCAAGCTCGTTCCTACAGATAAAGCCGATCAGCGTGTACGGGAGATTACGGAGGGTTGTTCGGCGTACAGGCGCTTATACAAGGCCGAAAAATGGCTGGAGCTGGCAAACCCCAGGTCCAGCGCCAGGTGCGTGATGCTTTGCTGCGGCTCCTGCTTGAGCCGTCGCCGCGCCTCGGCCAGGCGCAGGCTGAGGAAGAACTGCTGCGGCGTGCTCTGGCAGATCTGCCGGAAGCAGTACTGCAGGGTGCGCTGGCTGGTGTTCAGGTTCTGGCTCAGCTCCAGCAGCGACAAGGGTTGCGAGAGATCCGTCTGCATCCGTTCGATGGCGGCCAGCACCAGGCGGCGATGCTGCGGCAGGGAGCGCGGTGCGCCCTCGCGCGCCGTGTTCGGGAGGATTTCCTCCAGCGCCTGCAGGACATGACTGAGCACCAGCGCAACGGCATGGCCGGCCTGTTGTGGGTCGCCGGTGCGCCACGGCTCGTCTTCGAAGGAGGCGATGGCGTCGCACAGACTGGACCGCAGCGCGCCCGCGCCGATGGACGAGAGTTGCAGTCGGCCCTGGGGCAATGCGCGCTCGAACAGCTCGCGCTCCTCGGCGCCGAGCAGGCGTTCCAGCTGCGGTTGGCTGAAGGTCAGGCCGAGCATGTGGATCTCGCCGGCGGCGCAGATTTCCAGCTCGCGCCCGCCTTCGAGCACCAGCAGGGTGTCGTCGTGTAGCGCCTGGCCGTTGAAGCGGGAATCGCGACCGGCGCGCAGAGGAAGGCCGATCACCAGATGGTCGTCCGGCGGCGCCATGTTTTCGTGCAGGTGCAGATTGGAGTGTTCGTAGATCAGCGAGGCGTCGGGCAACTGCACGTGCAGCAGTTCCGCCTGCAAGCGGCCGTGGCCGAGCTGGGTGTAGTTCTGGCTCCAGCCCGCGAGGGCGCAGGCCAGTTCATCGGAGTCGGTTGCCTGGTGGCGGGCTATGCCGGTCATGACGGTTCACCTCGGTTGTGCGCCGAGTATCGGTCAGCGCTGGCGTGCAGGATTGTGCCTGCGCGCCAGGGGCTTGTGGCGCTCTGCCAGATTCAGCGGCTCGCCAGGTAGGCGCGGGCCAGGGTGCAGGCGCGTTCGATCAGCATCGGTGCCAGCTCCTTGGCCGTCTGGCTGTTGCGTCGGGTGTGCACCCAGCCCAGGTACGTCGTGCCGCGCAGGGCGAGGAACAGCGGCAGGGCGGCGCGGTCCGCGGCGGAGAGCGGCTTGACCGAGTGGTAGCCAGCCAGCAGCGCGGCTTCGATCTGCGCCAGGCGTGGGTCGTCCTGGCAGAAGTACAGCGCCGTGGCCAGTTCGAACATGTGCCAACCGAAGCCGGCGTCGTCGAAGTCGATCAGCTGCAACTCGCCCGCCTCCAGCAGCAGGTTCTCGGGCACCAGGTCGGCGTGGATCATGCCGAAGTTGCCCAGGCTGCGGCCGTAGCGGCGCAAATCCATGCGCGCCTCCTGGCGGGCGCGCTGGAGCAGCTCGCGCTCATCGTCAGCGAGCAGGTCCAGTTCCCAGAAGCGGCCCCAGAACGGATTGGCGCCGACCAATCCCTCTTCGTCCCAGGCGTGGCGGGTGAACTCGTTGGGCTGTCGCCACTGGGCCGAATTCAGGTGGATGCGCGCGGCCACGGCGCCAGCCTTGTGGAACAGCGCCTCGATGTCACCGTCGGCGCTCAGGCCCTGTTCCGCCGAACCCAATGTGCTGCCGGACAGCCAGCCAAGCATGTCGACATAGCGCGGCTCATCGAGCGCGGCGCTGCGCACTTCGGCCAGGTGCTCGCCGTCGCGGGTGCGGATGATGGTCGGCACGCCAATGCCGCCGGCGGCCAGTTGCTCCATCCAGGTCAGCTCGGAGCGCAGCGCCGCTTCGCTGTGGTAGCCGTCGCGGTGCACGCGCAGGGCGCTGCGCGTGCCGTCGCTGCGGGTGGCGCAGAACACGGCGTTCTCGCGGTACTTGAGCAGTTCCAGGCCGACGAAGTCGCCGTCCCAGTGGCGCAGGGCATCCAGCGCCAGGTCGCGCAGGCAGGCGATCTGCTGGTCGTGGTCGAGTGAAGAGAAGTCAGTCATGTCAGATTCCCTCAAAGCTCGCCCAGGACCTGGTCCAGGGTGTCGATGAACAGCTCGCCGTGTTCGGCCTGGAAGGGCAGCGGCGGGCGGATCTTGAGGATGTTGTCGGCGCCACCGATCTTGCTGATCAGCACGCCGCGCTGGCGCATGGCGTTGACGATACGTCGCGCTTCGAGCCCGGCCGGCTCGCGGCTGGTGCGGTCGCGTACCAGTTCCACGGCGAAGAACAGGCCCTTGCCGCGCACGTCGCCGATGATCGAATGGCGCTCGGCCAGGCGATGCAGTTCGGCGCTGAGCTTCGCGCCCTGGCGCAGGGCGTTGCCTTGCAGGTCTTCCTCGGCGATCACGTCGAGTACTGCCTGGCCGACTGCGGCGGCCACTGGCGAGCCGCCGAAGGTGTTGAAGTACAGGTTGGCGCGGCCGAAGGTCTCGACGCGCTCGCGCGAGGTCACCAGCCCGGCCAGGGGGAATCCGTTGCCCATGGGTTTGCCGAGGGTGACGATGTCCGGCACGAACGGGTGTGCCTGATGGCCCCACAGGTGCTCGCCGGTACGGGCGAAGCCCGATTGCACCTCGTCGGCGATCAGCAGGCCGCCTGCATCGCGCACCAGCTTGGCCACGCGCTCCAGGTAGCCGGCCGGCAGGCGCGGGATGCCTTCGTTGGCGAACAGGGTGTCGATCAGCATGGCGGCCAGACCGACGCCGGCGGCCTGCAGCTCGGCGATGGCTTCGGCGACCTTGGCCACGTAGCGATCGGCGACTTGCTCGGGCGTACCGTCTGCCTGATACAGGCAGGGAATCGGCACCGCCCGCGCATGGGCCGAGAACGGTTCGGAGCTGGGCAATGCCGTGGTTACCGCCGCCAGCGAGGTGGTGTTGCCGTGGTAGTTGTAGTCGCTGACGATCACGCCCTGGTTGCCGGTGACGAAGCGCGCCATGCGCAGGGCCAGCTCGTTGGCCTCGCTGCCGGTGCAGGTGAACATCAGGCTGTCCAGTGGCTCGGCGAAGGTCGCGGTGAGGTTCTCGGCGTAGCGCACCACACGCTCGTTGAGGTAGCGGGTATGAATGTTCAATGTCGCCGCCTGTTCGGCCATGGCCGCGACCACTTTCGGATGGCAATGGCCGACGCAGGGCACGTTGTTGTAGCAGTCCAGGTAACGCTTGCCGTTGGCGTCGATGAGCCAGACGCCTTCGCCTTTCACCAGCTCCAGCGGCTCGTCGTAGAACAGCGGCGAGGCATCGCCCATGACCTGGTGGCGGCGTTGCAGCAGGGTTGGTTCAGACATTCTCGACATTCTCCAGGGGCTTGCCGGCGCGGGTGGCAGCGCGCAGCAGGTAGTTGAGGATCAGTGCGGCGACCACCAGCGCCAGGGCGCTGAGCATGGCCACTTCCAGCTGGAAGCAGGCGGCGATGACCACGAAGGTCAGCAGCATGCCGACGCTGGCGATCACAGGGCCGCCGCGCAGGCGGAACGGGCGCGCCAGGCCGGGCTGGCTGCGGTGCAGGCGCAGGTACGCGGCGAACAGCACCAGGTGGCAACTGCCCAGCAGCAGGACGATGCACAGCAGGAGTTTTTCCGGCGGCACCAGGGTCAGCGGCAGGCCGATCACGGTCAGCACCAGCAGGGCGACGTAGGGCGCGCCTCGGCGGTTGGTGCGGGCCAGCGCTGCAGGGAAGAAACCGTCGCGGGACAGGGCGAACAACTGGCGGGAAGCCGAGAACACCACCGAGAAGAAGGTCGCCAGCAGCCCGCACACGGCGCCGGAGCCGACCAGCAGCGGCAGCCAGTCGCGCTCGCCGTACAGCCCGCCGTGGGTCATGGCGGCGTACAGCGGATCGCCGGCGTTGCCGACCACTTCCACGCCGGCTGCGCCCGGCGCGCTGATCACCACGGTCAGGGCCGTCAGCAGGAGGGTACCGACAGCGGCGATGATCCCGCGCGGCATGCTGCGGCCGGGGTCTGCAGCTTCCTCGGCAGCGGAGGCGACCTGCTCCAGGCAGATGAACATCCAGATGGCGAACGGTACGCAGGCGAACACGCCGGCGACGCTTATGCCCGGCAGTGCGCTGCCAGCCGTGGGCAGCAGGTTTTCCCAGTGCACGTGGGGCAGCATGGCGCCGCCGAAGGCCAGCAGGGCGATGGCGGCCACGGCGCCGGCCAGCAGGGTCAGGCCCAGGGCCTCGCCGACGCCGATGATGTGGATACCGATGATCACGGCGAACAGGCCGATGCGCACCGGCCAGCCGCCGAAGCCGAATACCGACTCCATGTAGGCGGCGAGGAAGTTGGCCGCCGCGCCCGTGCCGATGGTCAGCGCCAGCGCGCAGGCGGCGCCGACCAGGTAGCCGACGAAGGGGCCGAAGGCCAGCTGCGCGTAGGCGAACACGCCGCCGGCATGGGGCCGAGCAGTGGAGAGTTCGCACACGCACAGCGCCAGGCCGCCGCAGAGTACGGCCATCAGCAGGGTGGCGACGAGCATGTTGGCCCAGCCGCTACTGGCCAGGCCGTAGTTCCAGCCGGAGAACTGCCCGGCGATGACCAGTGAAATGCCGAGCCCGGCGATCTGGGGCCAGCGGAGTACGCCTTGTTTGAGCATGGTGGTTGTCCCTTGCCTGTAATTGATCGAGAGAGTGGACGGCAGTCAGCCACGAGCGCCTGGGCGCAGCGGGCAAGGGAGGGCATCGGCGTGCGCCGACGGGTGAATGCGTGGAGTCATGGGGCGGGCCCTTCTTGTTGTTTTGTGGGTTGCACGCTCCCGGCGTCGGATGCGCCGGGCAGGCAGAAGGTACGAAGGGGGCGGGGTGGGGCGATATCAGAATTCCGCAAAGACGCGGGCGTTGGCATTGCCGGTGCGTTAGGGGCCGATTCGGCATCGCGGGGGATGGCTGTTCGGAAAACCAATCACCCACAAAAAAGCCCCGCATTGCGCGGGGCTCTTTCATTCACTCGTCACTCAGGCGTGCGCACGCAGCTCCGAGCTGAGGCCGGCCTGGGCGATCGTTGCGATCGCCTGGTCACGTGCGGCCTCGGAGTCGTACAGCTTGCTGGTCAGCAGTTCTGCACCGGTGTTATCGCGGATCACGAAGAAATTCTTGCCGCCGGGGGACATCTGGCGCTTGTAGCGCTCGACGGCCGCACAGGAGCTGCGGAGGCTGTTGATGGCCTGCTCGGCTGCCTCCTGTGTCGGGTAGGCCGGAGTTTCCAGCAGAGTACCGTGGGCAGTGTTCTTGAGCAGAACGCGACGGTTGCCGCTGCTGAGTTCCTTGATTTCATACCAACCGGGCATGTGTAGCTCCCTATAACCGGTGTCAACGTCCCGCGGGTGTTCCCGCAGGGTGACAGGCCAGTTTAGGAGTACAGGCGTGCTATTTGTATAAGAAAAGTCCTATGAATCATGGGGTTACTGTATCAATTTGTCTCAGGATCGCGTTTCTCAGAAGCTGGCTTTCACCTGCAGGCCGAGCAGCAGGGCGTTGTCGATGTCCTGGCCGGAGAAGGCCCCCGGTTCGATGACGTACTGCAGGTCAGGGCGCAGGGTCAGCCAGGGCGTGGCCTGGTAGCCGTAGCTCAGCTCGATGAGCTGTTCGCCGCTGTCCAGGTTCGGGTAGTCCTGGCCATTGGCGAGGACGTTGTTCTCCTGCACTTCGCGGCTGCGCGGGTTGGGTACGGCGCGGCCGTAACCCAGCGCGAGACTGTCTTTCGGGCGGCCTTCGAAGGGCTTGTAGAGCACTACACCTGCGCCGTACCACTTGGTGAAGTGCGAGGCGGCGCTGCTGGCGGCCGAGGCCTGGCCGAACAGGTGCAGGCTGCGGCCCTCGGAGGCCGGATCGTTCCACACCGCCTGGTCCACCAGCAGATAGTGGCCGCTGCGCCCGGACTCTTCCTTGTTGCTACCGATGCGCTGCACGTCGGAGCTGTCGTAGTACCAGCCCAGTTTGTACTCGCCGGGCAATTCACCCTGAGGCTTGTAGATCAGTTCGATGGGCACCACGGTGCCGGTGGTGTGCTTGGGCGTGAGGTGCCAGGCGCGGCTGGAGTTGCCGTTGCTTTCCGGGTCGACGTTGAACGCGGCGATGCGCAGTTGCCAGTCCGGAGCGAAGCTGTACTTCACCCGTGCGCCCAGGTGCGCGTTGGGGTAGTTGGTCCAGCCGCTGCCGCCGGACATGTTCAGCGGGTGGCCGCAGAAGCCGGCGTTCATGAAGTTGCAGAGGATGCCGCTGTCCAGCCCGCCGACGTCATTGCCCATGGCCATGTAGCCGAGCTTGAGGTTCACCGCCTGGCCCAGGTCGCGCTCGTAGCTCAGCTCGGTCAGGCGGGTATAGAGGCCGCCGTAGTTTTCCTGGATCGGCAGGCGGTTGCCCACCAGGTCTTCCGAGGCGCTGTTGCCGCGGCGGTCGTTGATGGTCAGCTGGACCTTGCCGCCATTCTCCAGGCCGTAGAGTTTCGACAGGTCGAACTGCACGCCCAGCTTGATGTTCTGCGAATAGCGCGCGGAACGGTGCAGGCCGCCGTGGGCGTTGTAGGCGGTCTCGCCGCTGTAGTCGCCGGTGAACTTGACGCCATCTTCTTCCAACTGGTGGCGCAGGCCGCCCCAGTCGCCGGTCATCGTGGATCGTTCGAGCAGGCCTTCTGCTGCCAGCGCAGGCAGCGAGGCGACGCACAGCAGCAGGCCGGGCGTGAGGCGAAGGGAAGTGCGCATGGAATTTCCTGAGCTTGAAGCGAATAAAAAAGGCGCGGTGGGAGTGCCGCGCCGGAAGGAGGCGCCCGCACGAAGCGGGCGCGATGGGAGGGTTACTGGCTGGCTGTCGGAGTGTCGGGCAGCGCGTAGGCCATCACGTAGTCGCCACGGTCGGTGGACTGACGTGCACCGCCGGCGGTAACGACGATGAATTGCTTGCCGCTCTTCGGCGACACGTAGGTCATCGGGCCGCCCTGGCTGCCGACGGGCAGGCGGGCCTTCCAGATCTCCTCGCCGTTGCTGCTGTCGTAGGCGCGCAGGTAGAAGTCCTGGGTGCCGGCGATGAATACCAGGCCGCCCTGGGTGGACAGCGTGCCGCCGAGGGTCGGCAGGCCGATGGGAATCGGCAGGTGCATGCGGATGCCCAGCGGGCCGGTGTCTTCCACGGTGCCCACCGGTACCTGCCAGGCCACCTGGCGGGTCTTCAGGTCAATGGCGGTGAGGGTGCCGAACGGCGGCGCCTGGCACGGGATGCCGGCCACCGAGAGGAAGCGGTTCTTGTTCACCGCGTAGGGCGTGCCCTTGAGCGGCACGGCGCCCATGCCGGTGTTCAGTGCCTCGCCACCGCCGGCGGCCGCGCCCTTGTTGGCCGAAGGGATCATCTGGATCCACAGGCCCAGGCGCATATCGTTGACGAAGATGAAGCCGTGCACCGGGTCGGTGGACAGGCTGCCCCAGTTCATGCCGCCCAGGGAGCCGGGGAAGCTCAGCGACAGGTCGGTGCCCGGTGCGGTGTAGAGGCCGTCGTAGCGCATCTTCTTGAAGTCGATGCGGCACAGCAGCTGGTCATAGGGCGTGGCGCCCCACATGTCCGACTCGCTGAGGGTCTGCGCGCCGATCTGCGGCATGCCAACGGACTTCGGCTGGGTCGGCGAGTAGGGCTCGTCGGGGATGTTGCCCGGCTTGACCGGCACATCCTTGGCCTCGGTCAGCGGCTTGCCGGTGGCGCGGTCGAGTACGTAGATCTGCCCGGCCTTGGTGCCGATGACGACTGCCGGAACGGTCTTGCCGTCGGACACGGGGAAGTCGACGAGGCTCGGCTGCATCGGCAGGTCGAAGTCCCAGAGGTCGTTGTGCACGGTCTGGTAGACCCACTTCTGCGTGCCGGTCGTAGCGTCCAGAGCAAGGATCGAAGCGCCGTAGGTGTGGTCGAGTTTCGTCCGCTCCACGCCATAGATGTCGGTGGAGGAACTGCCCATGGGCAGGAAGACGGTGTTCATCGCCGGGTCGTAGGACATCGGCGCCCAGCTGTTGGGCGTGCTGCGTACGTAGCTCTTGCCGTCCGCCGGGGCCTGCTTGTCTTGCGGGTTGCCCGGGTCGAAGGCCCAGCGCATGGCGCCGGTGATGACATCGAAACCACGGATCACGCCGCCGGGCATGTCGGTCTGGACGTTGTCCGCGACACGGCCGCCGACCACCACCGTGGTGCCGGCCATCAGCGGAGCGGAGGAGAGCTGGTAGTAGGAATCGGGTACGTCGCCCAATCCTGCCTTCAGGTCGACCTGGCCGTTAGTGCCGAAGCCCTGGCAGAACTCGCCGGTGTCGGCGTCGACAGCTATCAGGCGCGCATCGATGGTGTTGGTCAGCAGGCGACGCTGGCAGTTGGCGCCGGCCGGAACGCTGGCGGCGATGACCGGCGTGCTGTTCGGCTGGGTCGGCTGTGCGATTTCCTTGGTGGCATCGAAATAGGCCATGCCACGGCAGCGTTGCCAGACCTTGGACTGGGCGTTGATCTCGTTCTTCCACAGCTCCTTGCCGGTGTCCGCGTCCAGCGCGATCAGGTTGTTGTGCGGGGTGCAGATGAACACCTTGTCGCCGACCTGCAGCGGGGTGAGCTGGTCTTCCGCGCCGTTGCCGTCGCTGATCGCCACGTCGCCGGTGTGGTAGGTCCAGGCCACCTGCAGCTTGTCGACGTTGCCGCGGTTGATCTGGTCCAGCGCGGCGAAGCGGCTGCCACCCTCGGTGTTGCCGTAGTGCGCCCAATCCTTCTGCGCATGGGCCGGGTCCACCGGCGTCAGGCCGGGGCCCTTGCCGGTGGGCGCGACGCTGGGATGGGCGACGAACATGTTGCCGGCGGCGATGGCCACCAGTACCGCCAGCACAGCCGCGATGCCATAGGCACCACGACCAGCGTTGCGGCCTGCCGAGCGGGCCAGCAGCGGATAGACCAGCGCGACCACCACGCCGATGGCGCTGAACATGAACAGCCGCGAGAACAGCGGCCAGAATGTCAGGCCGGTATCGGCCACGGCCCAGACCCCGGTAGCGACCAGGAAAACGGCGAACAGCCAGGCGCCTGCCGGCTTGCGAAGGGCGATCAGCAGGCCGGAAATCGCCATCGCCAGGCCGCCGATGAGGAAATACCAGGAGCCGCCGAGGCTGACCAGGCGGACGCCGCCGGTAGCCAGGGCGAGGCCGAGGAGGGCGATGATCACGCCCAGGCCGAGGAGGATGAAAGTGCTCGCGCGGGATGCGCGCTCTACTCGTTTCATACAGAAGGTTCTCGCTGTGGAATTCGCCAATTATACGCTTAGCATGCTAATTAACTAGATAGTACAATCGTCGAAGATTAAAATCCTGACGAATGAAATAGCCTCTTGTCCGCCCCCTGCCCACAAGACGCCAATCCACAACAAACCTGTGCAGCGGCTGCCGCGACTGGCAGCATTGCTGCTCGGTCCTACAGAAGAATCCTAGTCACCGTGCCTGCCAACCGCTCTGTCGTGCCCACCCAACTCAAACTGCTGCCGTTGCTGATCTGCGGTGCTGTCCACGGCCAACTGGCCCGCGCCGAAGCCGCGGAGGTGAAGAGTGAAGTGCAGCTTGCGCCCATGGTGGTGACGGGCGCCTATGCGCCGGTATCGAGCTTCGACCTGCCGTTCTCCATCGACACCGTGCAGCAGCCGCAACTCAGCGATGGCCAGCTCGGCGTCAATGCCTCCGAAGTGCTGCAGCGGGTCCCCGGCCTGGTGGTGCAGAACCGCCAGAACTACGCGCAGGACCTGCAGATTTCCTCCCGCGGCTATGGCGCGCGCTCAGCCTTCGGCATTCGCGGGCTGAAGCTGCTCAGCGATGGCATTCCCGCCAGCACGCCGGACGGCCAGGGCCAGGCGGCGACACTGAACCTGGATGTCGCCGACCGCATCGAAGTACTCCGTGGTCCGGCCTCGACGCTCTACGGCAGCAACAGCGGCGGGGTGATCCAGATGTTCTCCCGCGACGGCTATGGCCCGCCGAAGGTCGGTGCGGAGACCACCTTCGGCAGCGACGGCTTCAACAAGAACCACCTCTATGCCGAAGGCGGCACCGACCAGGCCGGCTTCCTGCTCGACGCCTCGAGCATGGACACCGACGGCTACCGCGACCATAGCGCCGCGCGCCGCGACCAGACCTTCGCCAAGCTCAACTTCAAGCCCGACGAAGACAGCCGCCTGGCGCTGATCTACAGCAGCCTGGAGCAGAACGGCACGCAGGACCCGCTGGGCCAGACCTGGGACGCATACCGGCACGACCCGCGCTCGGTGGCAGCGGCGGCCGAGACCTACAACACGCGCAAGAGCATCGACCACCAGCAGCTGGGCATGAACTACGAGCGCTACTTCGGCGACGCGACCCTGCAGTTCAACCTCTATGCCGGCCAGCGCAGCGTGGTGCAGTACCTGTCGATCCCCAGGGGCGTGGCTTCCAATGCCCAGCGCGGTGGCGGGGTAGTGGACTTCGATCGCGAATTCCACGGCGGCACCCTGCGCTGGATCCAGCCGGTGCACGGAGTGCCGGGTGAGCTGACCGTCACCACCGGGGTGGACTACGACCGCAGCGAAGACGACCGCAAGGGTTTCCAGAATTTCAGCGGCGACCAGTTGGGTGTGAAGGGCGAGATGCGCCGCAACGAAAACGACATCGCCACCAGCCTCGACCCCTACGTGCAGGCACGCTGGGAACTGGGCAACTGGACTTTCGACGCCGGCCTGCGCCACAGCAGCATGAAGATGGAAGTGGACGACCATTACCTGAGCAACGGCGATTCCAGTGGCTCGAAGACGTACCAGCAGAACAACCCGTCGCTCTCGGTGATGTATGCCTTTACCCCGAACCTGCATGGCTATGTCAGTGCCGGCAAGGGCTTCGAGACGCCGACCCAGGCAGAAATGGCCTACGCGCCAGGGCTGGCGGAAAGCTTCAACTTCGGCCTCGACCCCGCCACCAGCACCCAGTACGAAGTCGGCCTCAAGGCGAAGGTCGCCGGCAATACGCGGGTCAACGCGGCGATATTCGAAATCCGTACCGACGACGAGATCGTCGTTGCCAGCTCCACCGACGGCCGCACCAGCTACCAGAACGCCGGCAAGACCCTGCGCCGGGGCTTCGAGCTGGGCGTGCAGAGCGACCTCTCCGAACACTGGCAGGCCAATCTCGCCTATACGCGCCTGGATGCCACCTACGACGAGGACTTCGTCGAGAGCGGCAGCGTGATCGAAAAGGGCAACCACCTGCCCGGCGTGCCCGGCAGCAGCCTGTTCGGCGAGCTGGTTTGGAAGCCCCGGGACGGTATCAGCATGGGCTTCGAAGGCCAGTACCGCAGCAAGGTCTACGTCGAAGACAGCAACCAGGACAAGCCGGCGCCCAGCTATGCGGTGTTCAACTGGCGCACCCGCTTCGAGCAGCATGTCGGGCCCTGGACCTTCCACCAGCTGGTACGGTTGGACAACCTGCTGGATCGCCAGTACGTCGGTTCGGTGATCGTCGGCGACAGCAATGGTCGTTACTACGAGGCGGCGCCGGGGCGGTCGTGGTACGCGGGGGCGGGGCTGGAGTATCGCTTCGACTGAGCGTCCTGACCGAGGTTTTGCGTAGGGCGGATAACCTGTTCCAGGTTATGCACCCTACGGTCCTGTGGGGTGCGGATCGCGAGCAAGCTCGCTCCTACGAAATGCGCTGCGGAGCTGATCGGTAGGACCGAGGGGAGGCCTGCTCCTTGCCCGCGAACCCGTTATCGGCAACGCCGGTCATCGCCCGCGGGGCACCATAACCGTTCCGAATCCTCTATCCTCGCGAGTTTTGAACCGAGCGGGACTTGTGTGTGATGGGTAGATGGGCAATCGGGGCATTGTTGATGTGCGTGGCGGGCTGGGCGTCGGCGGCTGACCCGCTGTTCGGCAAGTACAACTACGGCGCGGCGCAGAAGGGTTTCGGCAAGCAGCAGGGCTTCGTCGAATGCCTGCAGCCCATGGGCGTCACCGCGCGCTGCAAGGACGGCGTCGACTATGCCGGCACGCGCTATCGCCTGGCGCTGACCTTCGACAAGCAGAAGCTGGTCGAGGCGGTGTTGTACACCGAATACAACGACGCCGCGTACCGGCGCGTGCTGCAGGAGGTGGCCAAGCGCTTCATGCTGGTGGCCATTGCCGACGACAAGAACGTGGTCGACGTCCTGGCACATACCCTGAACCCGAACCGCACCGAGGCCGACGCCAAGGCCATCGGCGACTTCGAGACCCACGCGTTGCGCAGCGGCATGATCAGCTACCGCCTCTACGAACAGCTCGACAAGTACATCAAGCCGGGTCTGGACGCCCGCCAGGTATTGGCGACGGTGCCGGCGAGCATTCGCGTGGTCGAGGTCACGGTGAAGCATGGCAAGTCGGAGAACTGGCTGATCGTGAAGTTCGCCAAGCCGGGCCTCGCGCCGAAAAAGACCCGCAACTGAGCGTAGGAGCGGACGGAGTCCGCTTCTACGGCTTCATATCTTCGTATGAGGCCTTCCCCCGGATTGCATGGAACGGACGATTGTTCGCCACTGGCCTGACACAGGACAGTGGCGCACTACCGTTCAATCTGGAATCCGCACATGAAACGTTCCCTGTGGCTGGAGGAAATCGCCTCTGAGCTGACTCCGCTGCCTGCCCTGGAAGGCCCGCTCGAAGTCGACGTGGCCATCGTCGGCGGCGGCTTCGTTGGCCTCTGGACCGCGCTGCGCCTGCTGGAGCTCAAGCCTGACTGCCGTATCGCCATCATCGAGCGCGACATCTGCGGTGGCGGCGCCTCCGGGCGAAACGGCGGCTTCGTCATGTCCTGGTGGCCGAAGATCAGCTCGCTGGCCGCGCAGTGCGGCAAGGATGAGGCGCTGCGCCTGGCTCGAGCCTCGGCGGCGGCCATCGGCGAGATCGAGGAATTCTGCAAGGCCCACGATATCGACGCGCACTTCCGCCGCGCCGGCTGGTTGTGGACCGCCACCACCGACGCGCAGCGCGGTGCCTGGAAGGGCGTGCAGCAGACCTGCGAGCGCTTGGGCGAGCCGGTCTTCCAATCGCTTTCCAATAGCGAAGTGGCCCGCCGCGCCGGCTCGCCGAAGCACCTGGAAGGCGTACTGGAAGCCAGCAACGCCACCGTGCAGCCGGCACGCCTGGTGCGCGGCCTGCGCCGGGTGGCGCTGGAGAAGGGGGTGCGCATCTTCGAGAACACCCCGATGCTCAGCCTGGATCGCGGCCGGCCGGCCGTGATCCGCACGCCCGGCGGCGAATTGCGCGCACCCAAGGTCGTGATGGCGACCAATGCCTGGGCGGCGGCGATTCCCGAACTGCGCCGCACCATCCTGCCGGTGACCAGCACGGTGGTCGCCACCGCGCCGATTCCCGAGCGCCTGGAGCAGATCGGCTGGACCGGCGGCGAAGCCGTCACCGATTCGCAGCTGATGGTCGACTACTACCGCACCACCCGGGACGGCCGCATCGCCTTTGGCAAGGGCACCGGGATGATCAGCTACGCCAGCCGCATCGACGAGCGCTACGACCACAACCCGCAGCTCAACGACGCCACCGAACAGGACCTGCGCCGCACCTACCCGCAACTGGACGACGTGCCGGTGACCCACAGCTGGTCCGGGCCCATCGACCGCACCTACGACAGCCTGCCGGTGTTCGGCCACCTGAACGGCGCGCCGCACATCGTCTACGGCATCGGCTGGAGCGGCAACGGCGTTGGCCCGAGCCGTCTCGGCGGGCGCATCCTCGCCAGTCTCGCGCTGGGCATCGATGACGAATGGAGCCGTTGCGGCCTTGTCGGCCGCCAGCCCAAGCGCTTCCCGCTCGAACCGGTGCGCTACATCGGCGGCCTGATGGTGCGCGGTGCGGTGCAACGCAAGGAACAGGCCGAGGCGCAGAACCGCAAGGGCGCCTGGCTCGACCGCACCCTGGCCGGCTTCGCTCCGGCGGGCCTCGAAGACAAGGACCTCTAGGAGAACAGCCCCATGCCCCAACCGATCCTGCTCACCGGCACCGCCGGACTCGAACTGCCGGCGCCGCAGCCGGTGAAGGAACCCCAGGGCACCCCCGTGTCCGGCACCGCGACCCACGCCGAGGAAGGCGAGGGTGGGCTGCTCACCGGTGTCTGGGAATGCACGCCCGGCCGCTGGCGGCGCCAGGTGCTGTCACGGGAGTTCAGCCATTTCATCAGCGGCCACTGCCTGTTCATCCCGGACGACGGCGAGCCCATCGAACTGCGCGCCGGCGACGCCGTGCTGTTCCCGGCGAACTGTCAGGGCACCTGGGATATCCGCGAGACGGTGCGCAAGAGCTTCGTGATCATTCCCTGATCCCCAGGTCCATCCCGGCAATCTGCGCCGAGCGCAGCGCGATCCAGAGGACGGCCACGTCCTCGGTGGAATCCAGCGAGCGCTCGGTGATTTCCTCGATGCGGCGGATGCGGTAGACCAGCGTCTGCTTGTGTACGTTGAGCAGCTGCGCGGCTTTCTGCCAGGAGCGGTTCTGTTCGAGGAAGACGCGCAGGGTGTGCTGCAACTGGCCACCCTGTTGCGCGTCGTAATCCGCCAGCGCACCCAGCACCCGGCGATGTACGCGGCGGGCTTCCTCCAGGCTCGCCGGCAGCCAGGACTGTTCGCCCTGCGCATCGGCGTAAGCCACCAGCGGTCGCTGGCGGTTGGCATGGGACAGCGCCAGGCGTGCCTCGCGCAGCGCCTCCACCGCGCGCAATGCATGGCCCAGCGGGTTGCTATGGCCGAGCATGCAGTCCAGCTCGGCCTGCAGGGCCTGCGCTTGGGCCGGATCGTTCAGCAGCAGGATCAGCTCGTTGCCCTGGTGGCGCACCAGCAGCCCCATTCCCAGCCGCTGCAGGCGCTGCTGCCAGTGCGTCGGCAGTTCGCCGGCGGCGCGCGCAAGCACCAGGCAGGCGGCATCCACCGGGCAGTTCAGCTGCGCCAGGCGCTCCTGCGCGGCGCGCTCGGTGAGGCGCTGCTGCAGCAGGTCATCCAGCAACTCCGAGCCCAGGCGCAGCATGCGCTCGTGTTCGACCTGGGCGCGTTCCAGCTCGATGCCCAGCACCGCGACGATATGGTGCAGCAGGCCGTAGTCGAGCAGCTCGCCGCCGGTAGCGAGGATCTCGCAGGTGGCCAGCGACGGCAGTGGCATCACCAGCGCTTCCTGCTCGCCATTGCTGCAGCGGGTCACGGTGTCCGGCACCGAGCGACGCTGGGCGAGGGTTGCCCGCCAACTGTCCGGCAGCGGCGGCAAGCCCTCCTGCCAGGGCTGCAGGGTGGCCGTATCGAACAGGTAGAGCTGGGCTCGGACGTCGCTGCACAGCCGCCGCAGCAGCCCGGCAAGGCCGAGCCCGCGCAGGCCGATGCGTGCGCTTTCATAGATGCGGGTGACGGCGCTGCGGCGTTCGTGCTCTTCCTGCTTGCTGGCGTCGACGATGGCGCGGGTGACGGCGGAGAAGGGTACCGCGTAGTCGGTCATCAGCAGCGGGAAACCCAGCCGGCAGGCTTCGTCCTGCAGGGCCTGGATATCCGCCGGCGCCTGCATGTTCTCGCCGATCATCAGCCCCGATATCCGCGCCCCGGCCAGGCGTTGCAGGTAGTCGCGCTGCGCCTGCGCCTGCGCGGGAATGCCGATGCCGGTGGTCATCAGCAGGTCACCTTCGCCGAGCCATTGGGTGGGGTCCGCCAGCTCGCAAACGTGCGCCCAGCGCAGGCGCCGGCCGACGCCTTCGCTGCCGCCGAGCAGGCGGGTGCGCAGGGAGGCGTTGTCGAGGATGTCCTGGATATGGAAAGGCATGGCGGGTCCGCAGCGAAGAGAAACGGCCGGCAAGCATGCCACCAAGCGCGAGGCCTTGTCGCGCCTGGCTTGAGTGGGGGAAGCGGGCTTCGTACCGGGATACGAGCGGGGGCTTCCGAATTGTAGTTCCGTCTGATTGTGGAGCTTGCCCGCGTGCCCCAAGACTAGCTGGCAGTGCGCCATGCGAGCCCTTGGAGGCCCCGGATGGCGCCGCCTGCCGCGAGGCGGGCCGTCTACTCACCGGAGACCATAACAATGAACAAGATCCTGAGTTCCTCCATCGCCTGCGCCCTGGGTTGCGCGGCGACTTTCCCTGCCTTCGCCGACCTCACCGTGGTCTCCCACGGCGGCGCCAACAAGGCCGCCCAGGTCAAGGCCTTCTACCAGCCCTACATGCAGCAGAGTGGCAGCCGGCTGATCGCCGACGAGTTCAACGGCGAGATGGCCAAGGTCAAGGTGCAGGTGGACACCGGCAGCGTTTCCTGGGACGTCGTCGAGATGGAGATGCCGGAACTGGCGCGCGCCTGCGATGAAGGCCTGCTGCAGGAAATCGGCGAACAGCCGGGCATTGCCAAGCTCGCCCCTGAACTGCTGGAAGGCGCCGTACAACCTTGCGGCGTGGGCTTCTTCGTCTGGTCCACGGTGCTGGCCTACAATGCCGACAAGCTGAAGAGTGCGCCCACCGGCTGGGCAGATTTCTGGGACACGCAGAAATTCCCCGGCAAGCGCGGCCTGCGCAAGGGCGCCATGTACACCCTGGAGTTCGCTCTGATGGCCGACGGCGTGGCGCCGAAGGATGTGTACGCCGTGCTCGGCACCAAGGAAGGCCAGGACCGCGCCTTCCGCAAGCTCGACCAGATCAAGCCGAGCATCCAGTGGTGGGAAGCCGGTGCGCAGCCGCCGCAGTACCTCGCGTCCGGCGACGTGGTGATGAGCTCCGCCTACAACGGCCGGATCGCCGCCGTGCAGGATGAAAGCCAGCTGCGCGTGGTGTGGAACGGTGGCATCTACGACATGGACGCCTTCGCCATTCCCAAGGGCGCGAAGAACACCGAGGAAGGGCTGCGTTTCATCCAGTACGTATTGCAGACCGAGCAGCAGAAGAACTACGCGCAGCAGATTGCCTACGGCCCGGTGAACCGTACTGCCGTCCCGCTGGTGGACGCCGTGCGCCGCAGCAACATGCCCACCGACGAGGCCAACCTGGCCGGCCAGGTGGCGATGAACGCGGCCTTCTGGGCCGACCACGGCGAGCAGCTGGAGCAGCGCTTCAACGCCTGGGCCGCCAAGCAGTAAGTCTTCCCAGTGTGCGGCCCCGCCCGCACTTTCAGGCCGCCTTCGGGTGGCCTTTTTTGTGGGTGGAGGGGCGGGATTTCGAGATGAGACGACTGTTTCGGTGCTCGATTTCCGTCTGTGCAGCCGGATGCCACGTGCCTTCGATGTTGGCGAGCAAGGACTAGGCGTCCTCCTCGGCCCTACAGATGGGCCTGGCATTTTTTGTAGGAGCGAGCTTGCTCGCGAACCAGGACCGGCCCGGCGGGGAACGGCTTGCGGACAAGGTCCGCTTGTGCGGGAACGCCGGTAGCTCGCCCACAAAAAAGCCCATCGGGTCACCGATGGGCTTGGGAGCAGGCTGGATAACGGATCAGGTCGCCAGGCTCAGCGATGCCGACTGCTGCAGCGAACGGCCCTTGGTTTCCGGCGCCCAGGCCAGGCAGATGAAGAACGCCAGCAGGGTGATCGCCGCACCGATCAGCAGGGTTGCCTGCAAACCGATGGACTCGATGCCGATCGGCATCAGGTAGGTGCCGGTCGCCGCGCCGATGCGGCTGAAGCCCACGGCCATACCCACGGCAGTGGCACGCACGGAGGTGGGGAACAGTTCGTTGGGGTAGATCCATTCCAGGATGCTCGGCCCGCCGGAGACGAAGGCATAGAAGGCAAAGGCGCCGACGATGAACCAGGCCGGCGCGTCCGCCCACAGGCCCAGGGCCAGCAGCGGCAGCGCCATCAGCGCGAAGGGCACCACCACCATGGGCCGGCGGCCCCAGGTTTCCACCAGTTTCAGCGCCGGGATCACGCCGATGGCGAAGAGAATGGCGATCATCAGCTCGCCCAGGGTCGAGGAGTTCTCGCCTTTGATGCCGGCGGTCAGCAGGATCATGCTGCCGAAGGTGTACAGCACGTACTGCGGGGTGATCTGCGCGAAGTAGAGCATGCCGCACATGATGGTGCGCTTGAGGTAGCCGCCCGAGGAAATCATCTTCAGGTCGCTCTTCCACGAGCGATGGCGGCCGCCGTCGTTCAGCTCGGCGACGTCGGCCGGGGTGATCACCACGTCCCTGCCGTAGACCAGCTTGATGACCTTCTGCGCTTCCTCGATGCGGCCCTTGCTGGCCAGCCAGCGCGGCGATTCCGGGATGCCGCGGCGGATCAGTACGACGATGATGCCGACCACCGCGCCGCTGAACAGCATCCAGCGCCACAGCGAATGGTCGCCCGTCCAGGAGACCATCAGGTAGCCGACGATGAAGGCGGTCATGGCGCCGCAGGACCAGGCCAGGCCGGACACGCCGATCATGAAGCCACGGCGCTTGGACGGGGTGAACTCGGTCAGCAGCGAGGTGGCGATGGGGTAGTCCGCGCCGACCGCCAGGCCGATGACGAAGCGCAGCACGATCAATTGCCAGGCCTCGGTGACGAAGGCAGACAGGCCGCAGGCGATCACCAGTATGGTGAGGTCCAGGGCGTACATGGTTTCCCGGCCGATGCGGTCGGTGATGGCGCCGAACACCGTCGCGCCGAAGAAGATGCCCAGCAGCGAGGCAGCGCCGATCAGGCCGGTTTCCACCGAGGTGGCGGCGATGTCCTGGCCGAAGCCGATCAGCGCGATGCCGATCAGGCTGAGGATATAGCCGTCCAGGAACGGCCCGCCGCAGCAGGCCAGCAGCAGCTTGCGGTGAAATTTCGATACCGGGGAATGTTCAATGACATCAAACACGCTCATGGGTACAACCTTTGTTGAATTTATAAGTGGCCGGGCAGGCGGCTGCCGAGAGTCGGCAACGGGCGGCAGGAGCCCGCGTTCAGCGGCCGGCAAGGGGAGGCAAAGGTTGCAGGGGTGGGTCAGGGCGGACAATCCACCCAAGGTAAGAAGCGCCGCGTAGGGGTCTGTACGATCGTATGAGCGCCTGCGGTTGCGCCCGCCGCAGGTTTCAGCCGGCGGGTTGCAGCAACAGGTGCACGGTCGCGCTGCAGGCCTGGCCGGGCAGTTGGGACACCTGCAGCTCGCCGCCGATGCTGTTGATCAGGTGCTGGGCGATGCTCAGGCTGAGGCTGCTGCGCGCCGGGTTGCGGGCGGGGTAGTCGCGGGTCAGCTCGGAGAGTGAGTACGCGCGCATTTCGCGGCGCCTGCTCCCCGGCAGGCCTTCGACGGTAATCCGCACGGCCATCTGTTCCTGCTTCGGGGTGGCGGCAATGCATAGCCGGACACTGCCGTCATCGGTCAGGTCGATCACGTACAGGCCCAGGTGCCGCAACGCCTCGCGCAGGGACGTGGCGTCGACCAGCAGCCGCTTGCGCGAGCGACTGTCGGTTTCCAGCTTCAGGGCCAGTTGCTTCTGCCCGGCCACGCCGTGCAGGGCTTCGAGCACCTCGCTGGCGAGTTCGTCAAGCCGCGAGGGCAGCAGCGGGACTTCATCCTGGGCGATGAGCGCACGCTTGAGCGAGGCGCCATGGACTCGCAGCTCGTCGAGAATCGCCTGGGCCTGGTCGAGGGCCGGGCCGCCAGGCTGCCCCAGGGTATCGGCCAGCGCCTGGAGGCGTTCGTTCAGGTGGGTGGTCGCGCTGGTGAACAGGTCGGTCAGTTGCTGATGCGCCAGTTCGCCGGCTTCGGCGCGGCTGCGCAGCTCTTCGAGCTGGTCGTAGCGTTCGGTGATGTCGGTGCTGCAGCAGATCATCCCAAGCAGGTTGCCTTCGCCATCCCGGTAGGGCGTACCCCAGTGATGCAGCACACGGCGTTCACCGTGGACGTTGATTTCGATGTCCTTGTTGAATGACTGCTCCTCACTGATCGCGCGCTGCAGGAAACGCAGCATGTTGCGGGCGTCGCTGGGCGAGTACCAGTCCACCTCGGTGGTGCGGGTGCCGAGCACGTCGTCCAGCTCCGCCTGGTACAGCTCCAGGTGCGCCGGGTTGGCATAGACAAGACGTGCCTCGGTATCGCGAACGTAGAAGGCCGCCGGCAGGCTTTCGACCATGGAGCGCCACAGGGGCGTTCCGCCGGTATCGGCATCGGTGCCATGGGCATCGCTGGCTGGCGCCGCGAGGTGGTTGCGGCGGGCGAAGTCGATCAGTTCGAGCATGCTGGAAAGGTTGAGCTTGCTGCGCATGCGCGCCCGGTAGGTACTGACGGATTTCTCGCTGATGGTCAGCTCGTGGGCGATCTCCTGGTTGCTGTAGCCGCTGGCGAGCAGGCTGAGCACGCTCAATTCACGGTTGGACAGCGAGGCCACGCGCTCGGCGTCGTTCTCGTGCAGGCTGCCGCGGTGCACGCTGCCGAGCATTTCGGCCGGGAAGTAGCTGTGCCCACGCAGGACAACGCCCAGTGCTTCCTTGAGGCGCTCGATGTCCTGGTGCTTGCTGACGAACCCCGAGGCGCCCGCCTGCAGGAAGCGGCCGACGTAGTGCTCCGAGTCCTGGGTGCTGTAGCCCAGGATCGGCAACGTCAGCCCCCGCGCGCGCAGGCGCGAGATGACATCCAGGCCGGTGAGCTGCGACAGGTCGATATCGATGATCAGCAGGTCCGGGGCCAGGCGCGTGGCCAGGCTCAGGGCTTCGAGGCCGTTGCAGGCCTCACCGACTACCGTGTGGCGCTCCGCCTGCAGCAGCATGCGCACGGCGTAGCGGGTCATCGGGTGTTCGTCCGCGATCAGTATCCGCGCCATCTCTATCCCTCTGGTCTGCTCTCCACTCTAGGGCATGGCGGCGGCTTTCGTGTAGTCATTTTCCTACAAGTCGTGACTGGATTTCGCATCCTCAGTTCACGGCCACTGGGAAAGAATGCCTGCAAAGACTCCCCATTCCCCTCAAGGTGACCCACATGAGTCGCACTCGAATCGTCAGGGCCGGCATCCTCGCCGGCTCGCTGGGTGTCGCTCTGGTCATGGCCGGCAGCGGCTTCCTCGCCTGGCACCTGGTCATGCAACACACCGCTGAACGCCTGGAAAGCCTGGCACGGCTTGCCTCCGAACGCGCGGACCGAACCCTGGCCCAGGCCGCGACCGCGCTGCGGCAACTGAACAGCTCGCCGTTGCCGCCCTGCTCGGTGGAGGGCATCGAGCAGATGCGCCTGGTGGCCATCGACACGCTGGCGGTGAAGGCAGTCGGTTATGTCGAGGAAGAGGTGTTCGTCTGCAGCTCCTGGGGCGCCGTCACGTCCCCGGCACAGCGCTGGCCGGAAGACTTCCGTACCCGCGAGGGCCTTGGCGTGTCGATCAACGTGCAGCCGTTCGTTGTGCCGGCCAAACCCATGCTGGCCCTGCGCGATGCCGCGTTCAACCTGCTGATCGAGCCGGAACACTTCCTCGAGACATCCCTGGCGCCCGGTGTCAGCCTGGCGCTGGGCACGCCCGCGGGGCACTGGCTGGGTACGCCTGCCGCCGGTTTCGCCCAGGTGCTGACGCGCATCCATGGTGAGCCGCACTCCGGCTTGCAGGACGGCTACGTGTACGCGCGGGTTGCGCACGGCAATTGGCAGACCGTCGCGGCGGTCACCCGCCAGGAAATCCTCGGCGACCTGTGGCGCGAGATGCTGATGCTCGCACCGCTGGCCCTGCTGCTTTCGGGCCTGTGGTGCTGGCTGGTGGCGCGCCGTGTGCGGGCATGGCTGTCGCCCTTGGCCGTACTGTCACGGGCAGTGGCGAAGGGCGAATTCCACGCCTTCTACCAGCCCATCCTCGACCTGCGCGACGGCCGCTGCATCGGCGCCGAAGCGCTGGTGCGCTGGCGCCGCGCGGACGGTTCGCTGGGCATGCCTGACAGCTTTCTTCCGCTGGCCGAATCCAGCGGCCTGATCGAGCCGATCACCGCGCAGGTGATCTCCGGCGTTTGCCGCGAGCTGGGCGCCAGCCTCGTTTCGGGGCAGTTGCAGCATGTGTCGATCAACCTGTCGGCGCGCGATGTAGCCAGCGGCGCCTTCCTCCCGCACCTGACGCAGGAACGGCAGCACGCCGGCATCGCCGCCCAGTGCATCTGGCTGGAAGTGACCGAAAGCAGCCTGCTGAGCATCGATGCGGCGCACCGGACACTGGCGCAGAGCCGCGCGGCAGGGCACCCGATTGCCCTGGACGACTTCGGCACCGGGTACTCCAGCCTGCAATACCTCAGGCGGCTGCCGCTGGACCTGCTGAAGATCGACCGCTCCTTCGTCCAGCCGCTCTCGGCCGGCACGCCTTGCCCGGTGACCGACCACACCATCGCCATGGCGCGCCAGCTGAAGCTGCTGCTGGTGGCTGAGGGCATCGAGTCCGACGAGCAACTGCAGTACCTGCGCCAGCGTGGCGTGCAGTACGGTCAGGGTTGGCTGTTCGGCCAGGCGATGCCGCTGGATGCATTCTTGACCTTCGTAGCCGGCCACCACTGGCAGGCTGCGTCATGATTTCCCCGCCCCCTGAACACAGGATGATCACCATGAAAGCTTCCCTGCTGCTGTTCTGCCTTGCCACTGCCACTCCCGCGTTCGCGCTGGCTGCCGACACCGTCACCACGGTCCCGGTGCACTTCGCCAAGGGCGCAAGCAGCACCGCCCACAAAGGCAGCTTCAAGGGCTACGACACAGTCCTCTACACGCTTTCGGCCAAGGCCGGGCAACACATGAAAGTCGGCGTCACGGGCAGCAGCAAAGCAAACTTCAACCTCTTCGCTCCGGGCGACAAGCCGGGCGAATCGACCGCCCTGGGCGCTGGCTCAGTCGGCCAGGACTGGAGCGGTGCGCTGCCAGCCTCGGGAACCTACAGCGTGCAGGTCTACCAGATGCGCGCCAGCGCGCGGCGCGGCGAAACGGTGAACTACAGCATCCACTTCGCCATCGAGTGACGCCGGGGCCGCCTTCCGAGTGGCGCAGGGCTGCTCGGCCCAGGTCGTCAGGAAGGTGGGTACGCCGATTCGGTGGACCGGCTTGTTCATCCCCGCCCGGGATCGAGCCGGTGTAGCCCTCTCGCTCAGGCGGCAACCCGGCTCGCGAAAATGACAACCTATCTGCAACCCGATTCAGGAATGGGCCGCCTGGTAGTGGCTTGGCGATTGCCCGAGGACGCGCTTGAAGGTCTGCGAGAAGGCGCTCGGGCTTTGGTAGCCGTGCTCCAGCGCCACTTCCAGCACCGGGGCTCCGGAGAGCAGGCGTTGCAGGCTGAGCACCATGCGCACGCGCGTGCGCCAGTCGCTGAAATTCATGCCCAGTTCGCGCTGGAACAGTCGGGCAAGAGTGCGGCTGCTTATGTTCAACTGCTGTGCCCATTCCTCCATCCCTGTTTCGTCGGCCGGCGCGCCGATCACCGCGTTGCACAGCCGCAGCAGGCGCGGGTCGCGCGGCATCGCCAAGTGGATGCCAACGGTCTGCGCCGCGTCCATCTCTACCAGCAGCAGCTCGTGCAGGCAACGGCGCCGGCGCTCGTTTCCATCGCCGGGTTGTACGGCACTGGCGGCGACCAGCAACTCCCGCAGCAGCGGGGTCACCCCGAGCAACTGGCACTGCTGGCCACCCCAGGGCCAGTTCGAAGCGGGCATGAACAGGGTGCGCATACGCACCCTGCCAAACATGCGGAGCTGGTGCTCGGTGCCCGGCGGCACCCACAGCGCATGTCCCGCCGGTACTACCCAGCTCTTTTGCGCCGCACCCACCAGCATCACGCCGGAAATCGAGTGGATCAGTTGCGCCTGGGTATGGCAGTGCGGCAGGATTTCCTCGCCATCCTGGTGGTCGTAGGCCAGCGCTTCGAGCGACATGGCGCAGGTCATGCTGCCGGACCTTGGCGGCGAGAGAGTGTGTCGAGCGGCGTCATGCGGGACTCCTGGTTGATCCGGCATTCTAAATGAGGATGTCCAGCATGATGTGGCGTTTTATTGTCGCGATAATAAAAAAGGCGCAATAAATCGGCATAAATCATAAATTAATTGGATTTATTGGTAAGGCTTTCTCTCTTCGGTGAGATGAGACAAAACCCGACACTTCCCGCGCGGGTGGAATCGCGAAGTTTTGCCGCATGCGCTGGGCTTCAGACACGGACATTCGGCCGCACAGGCGCTTGAGTTCGCGGGTGAACGGCGAGCCGACGGCAACGCTCGCTGCGTGCTGGGCAGCGATGCGCCGGGCCCGGTGCGGCAGAAGCTTTCGGCACTGGATGAGGAGCTCAGCCGATCCACCGACGGCTGAGGCGCAGGTCAGCGCGTGGGGTTGCGTTCCTCGGGGCGCAGCGTGAGCACGTCGAAACCCGTGGTGGTTACCGCCACGGTGTGTTCGAACTGTGCGGAGAGCTTGCCGTCGAGGGTCACCACGGTCCACTCGTCCTTCAGGGTTTTCACGCCCGAAAGTCCCTCGTTGAGCATGGGCTCGATGGTGAAGACCATGCCCTGCTTGAGGATCTGCCCGGTGCGCGGACGGCCGACATGCAGTACCTGCGGCGGCTCGTGCATCTCGCGACCGATGCCGTGGCCGCAATAGTCCTCGACCACGCTGTAGCCGTGCTGCCGGGCGTGCCGCTCGATGGCGTGGCCCACATCGCCCAGGCGGGCGCCGGGCTTCACCGCGCGGATGCCTTTCCACATGGCTTCGTAGGTGATGTCCACCAGGCGCTTTGCAGCAGGCGAAACCTTGCCGATCAGGTAGGTCTTGCTGGAGTCGGCGATAAAGCCGTTCTTCTCCAGGGTGATGTCGAAGTTGACGATGTCGCCGTCCTGCAGGCGATCCGCCTCGGAGGGAACACCGTGGCAGACCACCTGGTTGCGTGAGGAATTGAGTACGTAGGCGAAGCCGTACTGGCCCTTGCTGGCCGGCCGCGCCTGCAGTTCGTCGACGATGTAGCGCTCGACCTTGTCGTTCACCTCCAGGGTGGTCATGCCTTCCAGCGGCAGGGCGTCGACGAAGCCGAACACCTGCGCCAGCAGGCGGCCGGACTCTCTCATCAGCGCCAGTTCCGCCGCCGTCTTGATCACTTGGCACCTCCGGCGACGGGGTATTTCACCCCGGCTTCCTGCAATTCGCGGGTGACGATGTCGTTGTAGCTCAGGGTCGGTTCCAGCTCGCAGAGCATGCCGATCTTGATCCAGAACGCCGCCTGGGCGTTGATCGAGCGGCATGCCACGGCGCTGGCACGGCGCAGTTGGTCGTGCAGATCGTCATCCAGGTTGATGATGCCCATGGGAAAAGTCTCCATATGAAACATAACAATACATATATGAATCATATTTCCCGGCATACGGAAACGCAAAACTCCCGCGCCCACTCACTGCGGTGTATCGGCGTCCTGCATGGCGTGTAGCAGGTCCACCAGTGCGCGCGCGCAAGCGGGCAGGGCCTCGCGGTCGCGCAGCAGCACACTGCGTTCGCGCACCACCCAGGGTTCGTCCAGCGGCAGGATGCGCAGGTTCATGGTGCGGCTGTGGCGCAGGGCGGCCGTCTCCGGGATGACGCCGATGCCGACACCGGCCTCGACCATCCGACAGATCGCCTCGAAGCTGGCTACCTGGATGCGCAGGTTGAGCTCGCCACCCATGCGGTCCACCCGCTCGCGCAGGAAGCTCTGCAGTGTGCTGCCTTCGTGCAGGCCGATGTGCGGGTAGTCCAGGGTATCGGCCAGGGTCAGGCGGGGCAGGGCGCACAGCGGGTGGTCCGGGGCCACGGCCAGCACCAGCCGGTCGGTACTGAAGTGGACGATCTGCAAGCCCTCGGCACGTACCGGGCCGGCGACTATGCCCAGGTCCGCCGAGCCATCGAGGATGGCGCGGACAATGTCGCGGTTCAGCCGCTCCTGCAGGTCGACACTGACGCCGGGGCGTTCGGCGAGGAAGTCCGCCAGCAGCTCGGGGAGAAACTCGGTGCACGCGGTGGTGTTGGCGAAGATGCGGATGTGCCCGACCTGGTCGCCGGCCTGGCCGCTGAAATCGCTTTTCAGGTGGTCCACCTGGCGCAGGATCAGCCGTGCGTGCTGCAGCAGGCGTTCCCCGGCGGGAGTCAGCTCGACCCCGCGGTTGTCCCGATACAACAGTCGGCAGTCGAGTTGCCCCTCCAATGCCTTGATCCGCGCGCTGGCGGCCGCGGCGGAAAGATGGGCACGGCGCGCGCCCTGGGTGAGGCTGGGGGCTTCGGCGATATGGATGAAGAGACGCAGGTCGGCGAGATCGAAATGCATGCAACGGGTTCCCGCTAGGCTTGGGGATGGAAGTGGTGTTCGTTTCTGCTTAACGCTGGATTATGAAAATGTGGATTCGCTGAACGCAAGCCCCTGTTGCATCCTCGGCTCATCCACTCTGCCAAGAGGTCACCCATGAGCGATTCGCCGTACGCCGACTGGATCGGCCGTTCCCAGGAACGCGAGGAAGAATTGAGTGCCGTGCTGGTCCGCCGTCTGGCCGTGACCCTCGCGGAAGACGTACCGGCCGCGGGCGATGCGCTGCCGCCGCTGTGGCACTGGATGTTCTTCCAGGACGAGGTGGTCGAACCCGGCCTGGGCGCGGATGGCCATCCGGCGCGCGGTGGCTTCCTGCCGCCGGCCGATGGGCGCAACCGCATGTGGGCCGGCGGCCGTCTGGAGTTCCATGAACCGTTGCGCGTCGGCGGGCTGGCGAAGCGCACCACGACCATCCTCAATGTCGAGGAAAAGCACGGCCGCACCGGCTCGCTGCTGTTCGTCACCCTGCGCCATGAATTCCATCAGGACGGCCGCCTGGCCTTCAGCGAGGAACAGGACATCGTCTACCGCGAACCGACGCCGCCCCGGCTCTCCAGCGGCGACGCGCTGTCCGCCGGCGACTGGAGCGAGTCCGTCGAACCGACTCCGATCCTGCTGTTCCGCTATTCCGCGCTGACCTTCAACGGCCACCGCATCCATTACGACTGGCCCTACGTCACCGAAGCCGAGGGCTACCCCGGCCTGGTGGTGCACGGCCCGCTGATCGGCACCCTGAACCTGCGCGCGTTCTGCCGCGCCAACCCCGAAGCACGCCTGCGCCGATACGCCTACCGTGGCTTGCGCCCGCTGATCAGCCCCGAACCTTTCGCAGTCGGCGGCCGCCTGAGCGGCCCCGGCAAGGCCGAAGTCTGGGCTGGCAACGGTGCCGGCATCGCCCAGCGCGGCGAAGTGGAATTCGACTGATCGCACCCCTGCGGTGCCCTCCCAACAAGAAAAGAGCAAAGGTGATTCGATGACTTCCACCCCCGAAGAACTCCAGGCCATCCGTGAAGGCGTGCGCGCCCTGTGTGCGGAGTTCCCCGCCGAGTACTGGCGCCGGATCGATGAAGAGAAAGGCTTCCCCGAGGAGTTCGTCCGCGCCATGACCGAAGCCGGCTGGCTCTCCGCGATGATCCCGGAAGAATACGGCGGCTCGGGCCTGGGCCTGGCCGAGGCTTCGGTGATCCTGGAGGAGGTGAACCGCTGCGGCGGCAACTCCGGCACCATCCATGGGCAGATGTACAACATGTTCACCCTGCTGCGGAACGGCAGCGCCGAGCAGAAGGCCTACTACCTGCCCAGGCTCGCCAACGGCGAGCTGCGCCTGCAATCCATGGGCGTCACCGAACCCACCACCGGCACCGACACCACCAAGATCAAGACCACTGCCGTGCGCCAGGGCGACAAGTACGTGATCAACGGCCAGAAGGTATGGATCTCGCGCGTCCAGCATTCCGACCTGATGATCCTGCTGGCCCGCACCACGCCGCTGGCCGAGGTGAAGAAGAAGTCCGAAGGCATGTCGATCTTTATCGTCGACCTGCGCGAGGCGATCGGCAACGGTCTGACCGTGCAGCCGATCGCCAACATGGTCAACCACGAGACCAACGAGCTGTTCTTCGACAACCTGGAAATCCCCGCCGGCAACCTGATCGGCGAGGAGGGCAAGGGCTTCAAGTACATCCTCGACGGCCTCAATGCCGAGCGCACGCTGATTGCCGCCGAGTGCATCGGCGATGGCCGCTGGTTCACCGAGAAGTCCGCGCAGTACGCCCGTGACCGCGTGGTGTTCGGCCGCCCGATCGGGCAGAACCAGGGCGTGCAGTTCCCCATCGCCGAGGCGCACATCGAGATCGAGGCCGCCGACCTGATGCGCTGGCGCGCCTGCGAGGAGTACGACAACGGCAAGAACGCCGGCGCCGCCGCCAACATGGCCAAGTACCTGGCGGCCAAGGCCAGCTGGGAGGCCGCCAACGCCTGCCTGCAGACCCACGGCGGTTTCGGCTTCGCCAACGAGTACGACGTCGAGCGCAAGTTCCGCGAGACGCGCCTGTACCAGGTGGCGCCGATCTCCACCAACCTGATCCTGTCCTACGTGGCCGAGCACCTGCTCGAACTGCCGCGCTCCTTCTGACGAACCGGGACGACAAGCGATGAACAATACCCACGCCCTGGCCGAATTCCTTGCCGGCCTGCGTTACGAAGACCTGCCCGCGGCAGTGGTCGAGTACACCGAAGAACTGTTCCTCGACTGGCTCGGCTCGGCCCTGGCCAGCCAGAACCGCCATCCGATCCCGCTGTTCCAGCGCTATGCCCGGCGCATGGGCCCGGCGAGCGGGAAGAGCCGCGTACTGGCGGACGGCAGCTCGACTTCCGCCTACTTCGCCGCGCTGGTCAACGGCGCCAGTTCGCACCTGGTGGAACAGGACGACCTGCACAACAGCTCCGTGCTGCACCCGGCCACCGTGGTCTTCCCGGCGGCCCTGGCGGCCGCGCAGGAACTGGGCAAGTCCGGCCGCGAGCTGATCCTCGCCAGCGTCGCCGGCTACGAGGCGGGCATCCGCATCGGCGAGTTCCTCGGCCGCTCGCACTACCGCATCTTCCACACCACCGCCACGGTCGGCACCCTGGCCGCCGCGGTGGCGGTGGGCAAGCTGCTGGGGCTGGACAGTCGCCAGTTCGTCAACTGCCTGGGCAGCGCCGGTACCCAGGCCGCCGGCCTCTGGGAATTCCTGCGCGACGCTGCCGATTCCAAGCAGCTGCACACCGCGAAGGCGGCTGCCGACGGCCTGCTCGCCGCCTACCTGACGGCCGATGGCCTGACCGGCGCGCAGAACATCCTCGAAGGCGAGCAGGGCATGGCGGCCGGCATGTCCAGCGACGCCGACCCGAGCCGTCTGGTGGACGGCCTGGGCACCCGCTGGGCACTGTGCGAGACCTCCTACAAGTTCCACGCCTCCTGCCGCCATACCCATCCGGCCGCCGACGCGCTGCTCGGCCTGATGCAGCGCGAAGGGCTGGCGCACGGCGATATCGCCAAGGTCACCACCCGCGTGCACCAGGGCGCCATCGATGTGCTCGGCCGTGTGCTGGTGCCGCAGACGGTGCACCAGGCGAAGTTCTCCATGGGCACCGTGCTGGGCCTGATCGCCGTGCACGGCAAGGCCGGGCTGGTGGAGTTCGAGGAGTTTTCCCTGAAGGATCCAAACGTCGCGGCCTTCCGCGAGAAGGTCGCCATGCAGCTCGATGCGGAAGTGGACGGCGCCTACCCGCAACGCTGGCTGGGCCGCGTCGACGTGCTCACCACCGACGGTCGCCAGCTGCACGGCGCCATCGACGAGCCCAAGGGCGATCCGGGCAATGGCCTGAGCCGTGCCGAACTGGAAGACAAGTTCCGCCGCCTGCTGGCCTTCGCCGGCCAGCGCGGCAGCGCCGAAGCGGATCGGCTGGTGCAGGCCAGCTGGCGGCTGCACCAGCTGTCGAACCTCGACGACTTCCGCTGAAACAGACTCGCGGGCGCCTAGGCCGCCCGATCCCACCGAATCGTAGCGTCGGCCACCCGGCCGGCGTCTGGAGTTGCCCATGAGTTCGCGTCCCCTCGACGGGATTACCGTCGTCAGCCTGGAACACGCCATCGCCGCACCGTTCTGCACCCGCCAGTTGGCCGACCTCGGCGCCCGCGTGATCAAGATCGAGCGCCCCGGCGTCGGCGACTTCGCCCGCGGCTACGACGAGCGCGTGCGCGGCCTGGCCTCGCATTTCGTCTGGACCAACCGGTCCAAGGAAAGCCTGTCGCTGGACCTCAAGCAGGAGCCGGCGCAGGCCGTGCTGGAGCAGTTGCTGGAACAGGCCGACGTGCTGGTGCAGAACCTCGCTCCCGGCGCCGCTGCGCGCCTGGGCTTGTCGTTCGAAGCGCTGCACGAGCGCTTCCCGCGGCTGATCGTCTGCGATATTTCCGGTTACGGCGAAGGCGGCCCCTACGAGCAGAAGAAGGCCTATGACCTGCTGATCCAGAGTGAAAGTGGCTTCCTCTCGGTCACCGGCGGCCCCGGCGCCGACGAGATGGCCAAGGCCGGGTGCTCGATCGCCGATATCTCCGCCGGCATGTACGCCTACAGCGGCATCCTTTCGGCCCTGCTGCTGCGTGGCAGGACCGGCGAGGGCAGCCGCGTCGAGGTGTCGATGCTCGAAGGCATGGCCGAGTGGATGGGCTTCCCCATGTACTACGCCTTCGAAGGCCAGTCGCAGCCGCCGCGTGCCGGTGCCGCCCACGCCACCATCTACCCCTACGGGCCGTTCCCCACCGGCGATGGCGGCAGTGTGATGCTCGGCGTGCAGAACGAGCGCGAGTGGAAACTGTTCTGCGAGATCGTCCTGCAGCGCCCGGAGCTGGCAACCGATCCGCGTTTCACCGCGACCAGCCTGCGCGTGGCCAACCGCGATGCCCTGCGCGAATCGATAGTCGAGGCCTTCTCGGCCCTGGGCGCCGAACAGGTGGTCGAACGCCTGGAACAGGCGCAGATCGCCAATGCCCACGTCAACGACATGCGCGGCCTCTGGCAGCACCCGCAACTGGCGGCCCGTGACCGCTGGCGCGAGATCGACAGCCCGGCCGGCCGCCTGCCGGCGCTGTTGCCGCCGGTGAACAGCAACGCCTATGCCCCGCGCATGGACGCCGTGCCGGCGCTGGGCGAACAGACGGATGACCTGCTCCGGGAACTGGGGTATACCCCCGGTGATATCCAGCGCCTGCACGAGCAGGGCGCGGTATGACCCAGGAGAGCCCAATGATTCAGGACACCCCGGCGGATTCCATCGTACGGACCGCGCTGTTCGTTCCCGGCAGCCGCCCGGAGCGCTTCGCCAAGGCCTTGGCCAGCGGCGCCGACGCAGTGATCGTCGACTTCGAGGACGCCGTCGAGGCATCGCTCAAGGCCCGGGCGCGGGAAAACCTCGAAAGCTTCCTCGACGCCAACCCGGAGGCGCGCGTGCGAGTACGGGTGAACGCCGCCGGCGATCCGCAGCAGACGGCCGACCTCGAACTTTGCGGGCGCCTGCCGGGCGTCACCGGCATCCTGCTGCCCAAGGCCGAACGCGCCATGCAGGTGCGCATCGCCGCTGCCTCCGGCAAGCCGGTGTGGCCGCTGATCGAGAGCGCCCGCGGCCTGCTCGCGCTGGGGGAGATCGCCGCCTGCGAGGGCGTCGAGCGTCTGACCTTCGGCGGCCTCGACCTGGCGCTGGATATCGGCATGAGCAGCGGCACCCAGGCCGCCGCGGTGGCCTACGACCAGGTACGCCTGAGCCTGCTGCTGCATTCGCGGGTGAACGACCTGCAGCCGCCGCTGGATACCGTGTTCCCCGCCTTCGACGATGCCGAAGGGTTCGCCGCGACCATCCGGCATGGTCGCGACCTCGGCCTGCTCGGCGCCCTGTGCATCCATCCCCGACAGGTCGCTGTGGCCCATGCGGCGCTGGCCCCCGGCGCTGAGGAACTGGACTGGGCACGCCGGGTGGTGGAGGCCTCGCAAGGCGGCGCGGCGGCCTTCCAGGTCGACGGGCAGATGGTCGACGCGCCAGTGCTGGCCCGCGCCCGGCGACTCCTGGCCAGCGCCGGCGGTTGAACGACTGTCTGCAGGAGCGACCTTGCTCGCTCCTGCATGGTCGGCCGGTTTTCGCGAAACGCCTCGGCAACGCAAAACTGCGGTCTTGACCGAGAGCACCGTCAAGGGACAGGTGGCTGATCTAGGCTAGGGGACACAAGGCTCCCATGCGCGGGCCTTCGCAGCAGCGACCCGGAGCCTTTCGACCCCATGCCCGATACCTCACCACGGCAATCCTCCCGCTTCGACTGGCAGCGTTGGCTGCCAGGGCTGGCCACCCTGTGCAACTACCAGGCGAGCTGGCTGCCCAGGGACCTGGCCGCCGGCCTGGTGCTGACCACCATGCTGGTGCCGGTGGGCATCGCCTACGCCGAGGCTTCCGGCGTACCGGGCATCTACGGGCTGTACGCGACCATCATTCCCTTGCTGGCCTATGCGCTGTTCGGCCCGAGCCGTATCCTCATGCTTGGCCCGGACTCCGCGCTGGCCGCGCCGATTCTTGCGGTGGTGCTGGTGCAGGCGGCTGGCGATCCGCAGCGGGCCATCGCCATCGCCAGCCTGATGGCGCTGGTCTCCGGCGTGGTCTGCATGGTCGCCGGGCTGCTGCGCCTGGGCTTCATCACCGAACTGCTGTCCAAGCCGATCCGCTACGGCTACATGAACGGCATCGCCCTGACGGTGCTGATCAGCCAGTTGCCCAAGCTGTTCGATCTTTCCGTCGAGAGCCGGGGGCCGCTGCAGGACCTCTGGTCATTGGGCCGGGCGCTGCTGGGCGGGCAGGCCAACTGGCCGAGTTTCGCGGTGGGTGGAGGCTGCCTGGTGCTGATCCTCGCACTCAAGCGCTACCGGCGCCTTCCGGGCATTCTCATCGCGGTGGTGCTGGCGACCCTGTCGGTCAGCCTGTTCGACCTCGGCAGCCGCGGCGTCAAGGTGCTCGGCGAGTTGCCCCAGGGGCTGCCAGGGTTTTCGTTTCCCTGGGTGAGCGGCATCGATCTGGTGGAAGTGCTGCTGGGCGGTATCGCCGTGGCGCTGGTGTCATTCGCCGACACCAGTGTGCTGTCGCGCACCTACGCGGCGAGGCTGAAGACGCCGGTGAACCCCAACCAGGAAATGTTCGGCCTGGGCGTGGCGAACTTCGCTTCCGGGCTGTTCCAGGGCATTCCCATCAGCAGCAGCTCCTCGCGTACGCCGGTCGCCGAGGCCGCAGGGGCAAAGACCCAGCTCACCGGCATCGTCGGTGCCCTGGCGGTGACCCTGTTGCTGCTGGCGGCGCCCAACCTGATGCAGCACCTGCCCACCAGTGCCCTGGCTGCGGTGGTGATCGCCGCGGCACTGGGGTTGTTCGAGTTCACCGACCTCAAGCGCATCTTCCGCCTGCAACAATGGGAGTTCTGGCTGTCCATGGGCTGCTTTGCCGGCGTGGCGGTGTTCGGGGCCATTCCAGGCATCTGTATCGCCGTGGTGATCGCGGTGATCGAGTTCCTCTGGGATGGCTGGCGACCGCACCATGCCGTGCTGGGCAGGGTGGACGGCGTACGTGGTTATCACGACGTAACGCGTTACCCGAATGCGCGGCGCATTCCCGGCCTGGTGTTGCTGCGCTGGGATGCGCCGCTGTTCTTCGCCAATGCCGAGCAGTTCCAGAACCAGGTACTGGCGGCGCTGAACCAGTCCCCCACGCCCGTGCAGCGCCTGGTGATCGCGGCCAGCCCGGTGACCAGCATCGATATCACCTCCGCCGACATGCTCGCCGAGCTGGACAAGATCCTGGAGCAACGCGGGGTGGAGTTGCAGTTCGCCGAGATGAAGGACCCGGTGAAGGACAAGATGAAGCAGTTCGAGCTGTTCGAGGGCCTGGGTGAATCGGCATTCCACCCCACGGTGGGCGCCGCCGTGGATGCCTACCTGGCCGACTCCGGCGTGGACTGGGAGCCTTAGGCGCCTGTCGATCAGACGGCGCCCAGGGCTACGGCGGAGCAGGGCGCAAGGCTCAACATGACGGTGGCGAATCTAGAGCTTCCAGATGGGGCCGTAGGTGCCAAAACACGCGTTCGATAGCGCCTGCTTGCGAACGCCGTGAGTCTGGTAGCCGCCGAATTCGTTGATTTCCAGGGTCAATTGCGGGGTCAGCTCCTTGCCGCTCTTGAGGCGGACGCTGTCGAACACCCGCAGCTTCTTGCCGGAATTGACCACGCTGGTCTCCATCCAGGCCTCGGGCGTACTGGCTTCATCCAGGCGAGCAAGCAGTGCGTTATAGAGGGGCAGGTAGCGACCGTCCGGAGCCTTGCAGTCGATGTTGATCTTCTTCACCAGGGCCTCGGCCTCGGCGGAGCTGAAATACAACCGGCTGCCAAAATCGCGCTGAAGCCTGTCGACGTAGGAACCCTGGTCGCCACCCGTTGCGGTGGCAACCGTCGCAACATCGGCGGCCTGCCCGGCAAGCTCAGCCTGGCAGGCCTGCCGGCTCTTGTAGAAGGTGTGCGAAACCCTGACGCCAGACGGTTTGTAGATTGCAGAAGCGATCAGTACCTGGCCGTCGGTACTCACCAGGTCGCCATCCGGAATGTACTCACCGCCCTTGCCCCAAACGCCATCCGGGAGACCACCAGGCCACTCGACGCAGGAGGGCTGCTGGATATCGCGGCGCAACTCGTAAACGCGCCCCTGGAGAAAGGCCTGCGTATTTTCGGCAACGCTCGGAAAAGATGTCAGCGACAGGCTGGATGCGATGAATAGCCGAGTCCAATTCAAGAAGCGTCTCCTTGTCGCCCGTCGACCTGTCGGCGGGCATTTGTGACTCAGGATAGCTGCGTATCGCGTCGACACAGGGCGAAGAAATCATCCGGAACGATCAGGGCGTCGCCGGGCCTGCTTCGCCAAATATCTGAACTCTGCGCCAGAGGTCTGTCCCAACAGGTAGAACCCGGCGCCGACGTCCATCCCAACAGGGCGCCATTCTGCATCCTGATGAGGAGGACCCTACCGTGGCCAAGAAACCCACCATCAAGCGAAGCGATCTGGCTGGCACCGACACCACCGACCGCAGCAACCGCAACGAGAAGATCGAGCAACTGGAGCCCTACCGCGAGGACGCCACGGGGGAGGCGCTCACCACCAATACCAACGTGCGCATCGCCGATAACCAGAACAGCCTGCGCGCAGGGGAGCGCGGACCTTCGCTGCTGGAAGACTTCATCCTGCGGGAGAAGATCACCCACTTCGACCATGAGCGGATTCCCGAGCGCATCGTGCATGCGCGGGGCGCAGCGGCCCATGGCTATTTCGAATGCTACGAGGACTGGAGCCAGCTGACCAAGGCGGCGTTTCTCGGCAAGGCGGGCCTGCGTACGCCGGTGTTCGTGCGCTTCTCCACCGTGCAGGGGCCGCGCGGGTCGGCGGACACGGTGCGCGACGTTCGCGGCTTCGCGGTGAAGTTCTATACCGAGGAGGGCAACTACGACCTGGTTGGCAACAACATGCCGGTGTTCTTCATCCAGGATGCGATCAAGTTTCCCGACTTCGTCCACGCGGTGAAGCCCGAGCCGCACAACGAGATTCCTACCGGCGGTTCGGCCCATGACACCTTCTGGGACTTCGTCTCGCTGACGCCCGAGTCCGCGCACATGGTCATGTGGGCCATGTCGGACCGCGCCATTCCGATTTCCCTGCGGCATATCCAGGGCTTTGGCGTGCATACCTTCCGTCTGATCAATGCGGCGGGCGACAGTGTGTTCGTCAAGTTCCACTGGCGGCCGAAGTCCGGTGTCTGCTCGCTGGTCTGGGACGAAGCGCAGAAGCTGGCCGGCAAGGATGCGGACTTCCATCGCCGCACCCTATGGGACGACATCGAAAGCGGCGACTACCCCGAATGGGAGCTGGGCGTGCAGGTGATCGCCGAAGCCGACCAGGACAAGTTCGACTTCGATCTGCTCGATCCCACCAAACTGGTGCCCGAGGAGCTTGTTCCCGTGAAGCTGCTGGGCCGCATGGTGCTGAACCGCAACCCGGACAACTTCTTCGCCGAAACCGAGCAGGCGGCGTTCCACCCCGGCCATGTGGTGCCGGGCATCGATTTCAGCAATGACCCGCTGCTGCAGGGGCGGCTGTTCTCCTATACCGACACCCAGCTGTCGCGCCTTGGCGGGCCGAACTTCAACCAGATTCCGATCAACCAGCCGCTGTGCCCGTTCCACAACAACCAGCGCGACGGCCTGCACCAGCACATGCTGCACAAGGGCCGCGCCGCCTACGAACCCAATTCCATCGACAACGGCTGGCCCAAGGAAACCCCGCCCGCCGCGCGCCACGGCGGTTTCACCAGCTATCCGGAAACCATGACCGGCACCAAGGTCCGCGTACGGGCCGATTCCTTCGCCGACCATTTCACCCAGGCCGCGCTGTTCTACCACAGCCTCAGCGAGGCGGAGCAGGGCCATGTGGTTTCGGCCTATGCGTTCGAGCTGTCGAAGGTCGAGCGAATGGCGATTCGCGAGCGCGAGGTCAACCAGATTCTCGCCAATATCTGCCCGAAACTTGCCGAGCGCGTGGCCCAGCGTATCGGGGTGAAACTCACCAACAGGAAGGCCAAGGTTCCGCAGCCCAAGCCATCGCCGGCCTTGAGCCAGGCCAACCTGCTGGCCGGCGATATCCGCTCCCGCAAGGTGGCGATCCTGGTCGCCGATGGCGTCAAGGAAAGCGACGTCAAGGGCTTGCAGGATGCGCTGAAAAAGGCGGGGGCGAGCGCCAAGCTGATCGGCCCCAGTGCCGCCCCGGTGAAGTCCGAAACGGGTTCGGCGCTGGTGCCCGATGCCAGCTGGGACGGCCTGCCGTCGGTGGCTTTCGACGCGGTGTTCGTGCCCGGCGGCGCGAAATCCGTGCAGGCCATCGGTAGCGATGGCCGCGCGCTGCACTACCTGCTGGAGGCGTACAAGCACCTCAAGCCGCTGGCATTCGCCGGCGACGCCGGGAAGCTGCCGGCGCAGCTCGGCCTGCCCGCGGATGAAGGGGTGATCGACGGCAAGTCCGCCAGGGAAGTATTCGGCAAGTTGCAGGAGGCCTTGCTGCAGCACCGCATCTGGGGCCGCGAGGCCCATGCCGGGAAGATCCCTGCCTGAGCGGAGGGGCGGCGGCCGATGCTGCCGCCCCGTGCCCACCGGGCAGTCAACCTGAACTCCAGCCGCTGGTTCGGCTCAACCGGCCGACAGCCTTTGTCCGAGAACCGCAGGAGAGTCGCCATGACTGAACGACGCCAGCAACACATCGAGATCGACGATACCGAGGACCGCATGGGCAGCGTGCGCGAACTCGACTTCGAGAAACAGCCGGAAGGCCGCATTGGCGACGAGCGCTCGCCGCAGGAGGTGGAGCGCGAATTCCCGCCGCAGCGCCGTCGCGAGATGGGCATGACCGGCGGCGAGACGCTGGGCGACAGCGCCGTCGAGGATGGCGTCAGCATGGATGACCTGGCACCGGAAACCCTGATCGACGAGGACGAGTCCGAATCCCCGCTCGATCCGCCGTCCGGCAAGCCGGCAGACCGCGACCTGCGCATCGTCCGCGGCAACGAGATCGGCGCGGGCGGCGGGCTGGACGAGGCCGAGGAAGGCCGTGTGCACCCGCTGGACGGCAAACCCTGGGACGCCTCCGACCCCGACGAGGAACAGTGATCCATGGCCGGGGCCAAAGCCGTCAAGGACAGCACCCTGAAGGAATACGCGCGCAAACGCGACTTCAGCGGCACTCCCGAGCCACGGGGCGAAACGCCGGCGGACCGGGAAGGGGAGGCTGCCTTCGTCGTGCAGAAGCACGACGCGAGCCACCTGCATTACGACTTCCGCCTCGAACTCGATGGCGTGCTCAAGAGCTGGGCGGTGCCCAAGGGCCCCTGCCTCGATCCCAGCGTGAAGCGCCTGGCCATCGAGGTGGAGGATCATCCGCTGGACTACGCGGGCTTCGAAGGGCATATCCCGGAAGGTCATTACGGTGCCGGCGACGTGATCGTCTGGGACGAGGGCCGCTGGATGCCCATTGGCGATCCCCACGAAGGCCTCGGCAACGGCCATCTCAAGTTCCGCCTGGCGGGCAGCAAGCTGACCGGCAGCTGGAACCTGATCCGCACCCGCATGGCCGGGCGGCAGCCGCAGTGGTTCCTGATCAAGGGGCGGGATGACCAGGCACGGGACTACCCGCGTTACGACATCCTCGCCGAGCAGCCGCTGAGCGTCGTCACCGGAAAGGCATTGCCCGGCGAGGTTGCGCAGCGCAAGCAGGCTTCGGCAAAGCGCTCCAGGCCGGTGCAGCCTGCGAAGAAAAGAGCGGCGGGCAACGCCAGCCTGCCGGCGGCCATGTCTCCCGAACTCGCCACTCTGGTGGACGCGCCACCGGCAGGCGACTGGCGCTACGAGATCAAGCTCGATGGCTACCGCCTGCTTGCCCGGCTCGACGGCGGCCAGATCAAGTTGCTGACCCGCAACGGCCACGACTGGTCGAAGAAGCTGCCCGAACTGTGCGCGGCGCTGGCGGCACTGCCGGTGACGTCCGCCTGGCTGGACGGCGAGATACTGGTGATGGACGAGGAGGGCCGACCGGACTTCCAGCGCCTGCAGAATGCCTTCGATGCCGCGGTCTCGGCGCCCATCCACTACACCTTGTTCGACCTGCTCTGGCTGGATGGCGAGGATTACCGCAACAAGCCCCTGGAGCAGCGGCGCCAGGCGCTGGCACAGGTCCTGCGCGGCAATGGCGATGATCGCCTGCGCTATTCCGAGGACTTCACCGACGACCCGCGCAGCATCCTCGACAGCGCCTGCCGGCTCGGCCTGGAAGGGCTGATCGGCAAGCGTGTGGGCAGCCTCTATACGGGGAAACGCTCCTCCGACTGGATCAAGCTCAAATGCAAGCGCCGGCAGGAGTTCGTGATCGTCGGCTACAGCGCACCCAAGGGCTCGCGCTCGTCTTTCGGCGCCTTGCTGCTCGGGCTGCACGACGAGAATGGCGAGCTGCGCTACGCCGGCAAGGTGGGCACCGGTTTCAGCGCGGCCAGCCTGAAGAGACTGCATCGGCAGTTCCAGCCGCTACAGCGCAAGACCTGCCCGCTGCGGGAGCCGCCCAAGGGAGCCGAGGCCAAGGGCGTGACCTGGCTGCGTCCGGAGTTGCTGGGCGAAGTTGCCTTCGCCGAGATCACCCGTGAAGGCAGGGTGCGCCAGGCGGTGTTCCACGGTCTGCGCAGTGACAAGCCGGCTGAGGCGATAGTCGAGGAAAAACCGAAGAAGGCTGCCCGCGCCGTCGCTGCCAGACCGTCGCGCTCGAACAGCGGCAATGTCCTGGAGGGCGTGACCATCACCCATCCCGAGCGAGTGGTCGATCCCACCAGCAAGCTGCGCAAGATCGATGTGGTGCGCTACTACGACAAAGCCGCGGAATCCCTGCTGCCCTGGCTGGCCGACCGTCCGGTGTCCCTGGTGCGGGCGCCCGATGGTGTGGCGGGCGAGCAGTTCTTCCAGCGCCATGCCTCGCGTACCGGGATCCCCGGCGCCGAACAACTGGACCCGCAGCTTGACCCCGGTCACGCACCGCTGCTGCGCATCGCCTCGGCCAAGGCGCTGGTGGGCGCCGCGCAGATGGGTGCGCTGGAGCTGCATACCTGGAACGCCGCGCTCGATGACCTGGAGAAACCCGACCGCTTCGTCCTGGACCTTGACCCCGATCCGGCGCTGCCCTGGCAGCGGATGATCGAGGCGACCCAGTTGACCCTCACGCTGCTGGACGAACTCGGCCTGACAGCCTTCCTCAAGACCAGCGGCGGCAAGGGCATGCACATCCTCGTGCCGCTGCAGCGGCACCATGGCTGGGATGAAGTGAAGGACTTCGCCCATGCGATCAGCCGACACATGGCCCGGCTGATGCCGGACCGCTTCAGCGCCGTATCGGGGCCGAAGAATCGCGTCGGGAAGATTTTCATCGATTACCTGCGCAACAGCCGGGGCGCCAGCACGGTGTGCGTGTGGTCGGTACGTGCACGGGAGGGGCTGCCGGTCTCGGTGCCGATCAGTCGCCATGAGCTTGCCAGGCTCAAGTCGGCACACCAATGGACCCTCGCGAATGTCGACGAGCGTCTGGCAGGCGCCGACCCCTGGGCCGACTGGGCGAAGACCCGGCAACGGTTGAGCGCAAGGATGCGCGGCAAACTGGACGGCTGAGGACGCTAAAACGACACCTCCCGGCTCAGGTGGCTTTTCGCAAGGCGTCTATCAGTTGCTGCTTGCGCATGCTGGAGCGCCCGGCGATGTGCCGGGTGCGCGCACGATTGAGCAGCTCGGCCTTGGTCATGGATTCCAGCGGCTGGTCGGGGCGCGGCACGCCGTGTTTGCTGGCAACGGCGCGACGGGCCGAGCTCTTGCGCGCAGCGGCCTTGGCGGTGGCGCTTTTCTGCTGGCCCGAGCCGCCCTTGCGCTCGCCGCCGCCGGACTGCTTGTTCACGGTCGCCCAGGCTCGCGCCTCGGCTTCCGCCCTGGGCACGCCGCGCTCTTCGTAGCTTTCCTCGATGTGCTCGGCCTTGCGCTTCTGCTTCTCGGTGTACTTGCCTTTGTCGCCGCGGGGCATGGCGGTTCTCCTGTCTCTGATTACCTGGCAGCCCTTTGCCAAGGGCCACATGAGGGGAGAAACCGCTCGTCGCCGATGGTTCGGCGTTTCTGATGAACGGGCCGTGCCGGTCGGCGAAAAGGTCTGAACTCATGGATTTCACCGGGGACTGATGCACTGGGCACCTCGCGTACCCGCAGCCACCGGCAACCAGAGGAGACGGCAATGGCCCTGGACAGCATTCCCGATCAGTCGGAAGTCGAGACCTTCAAGCATGCGGTGCTCACCCGCCTGCGCTACGCAGTCGGCAAGGACCCGGCCGACGCTTTCGACCACGACTGGTTCGAGGCGGTGGCCCTGGCCGCACGCAAATACCAGGTCGACAACTGGGAGGAAACCACCCGCGCCATCGACCGCAGCGCCCGCAAGCACGTCTACTACCTGTCGCTGGAGTTCCTCATCGGCCGCCTGCTGATCGACAACCTGAGCAACCTGGGGTTGCTGGAGGTGGCGCGCCAGGCCCTTTCGGAGCTGGGCGTGGACCTCGACCGCGTACGCCTGCTGGAGCCCGACGCCGCGCTGGGCAACGGCGGCCTGGGGCGGCTCGCCGCCTGCTTCATGGAGAGCATGGCGACGCTGGACATCCCCGCCCACGGTTACGGCATCCGCTACGAGCACGGCCTGTTCAAGCAGGTGATCGGCGACGGCTGGCAGCAGGAGCACACCGAAACCTGGCTCGACTTCGGCAACCCCTGGGAATTCGAACGGCCCGAGTGCAGCTTCAGCGTCGGCTTCGGCGGCAGCGTCCACAGCGAGCGCGACGCCCGCGGCGTCGAGCGGCAACGCTGGGAGCCGGCCGAGCGCGTGCGCTCGGTGGCCTACGACATGCCGGTGGTGGGCTGGCGCACCGCCAGCGTGAACACCCTGCGCCTGTGGCGCGCCCGTGCCGAGGAAACCCTGCGGCTGGACCGTTTCAATGCCGGCGACCACCTGGGGGCGGTGGCGGATACGGTGCGTGCGGAAAGCATCTCGCGGGTGCTCTACCCGGCGGACAGCACCGAGGCGGGCCAGGAACTGCGCCTGCGCCAGGAATTCTTCTTCGTCAGCGCCTCGCTGCAGGACCTGATGCAACGGCACCTGGGGCAGGGCGAGGACGTCTTCGGCCTGCCCGAGCGGGTGGCCATCCAGCTCAACGACACCCACCCGGCCATCGCCGTCGCCGAACTGATGCGCCTGCTGCTGGACGAGCGCAGCCTGGACTGGGACGACGCCTGGGCGCTGACGGTAGCGACCCTGTCCTATACCAACCACACGCTGCTGCCCGAGGCCCTGGAATCCTGGCCGGTGAGCCTGATGGAGCGCCTGCTGCCGCGGCACATGCAGATCATCTACCTGATCAATGCCTTCCATATCGACGCGCTGCGTGCCAAGGACATCCACGATTTCGCCCTGCTGCGCTCGGTCTCGCTGATCGAGGAGGACCACGGCCGCCGCGTGCGCATGGGCAACCTGGCGTTCCTCGGCTCGCACAGCGTCAACGGCGTGTCGGCGCTGCACACCGACCTGATGCGCGAGACGGTGTTCCGCGACCTGCACCGGCTCTACCCGGAGCGCATCAGCAACAAGACCAACGGCGTGACCTTCCGCCGCTGGCTGTTCCAGACCAACCCGGAACTGACCCGGCTGCTGATGGAAAACCTCGGCGACGAGGTACTCGACGAGCCCGAGCAGTATCTGCCGGCGCTGGCCGAGCTGGTGGAGAAGTCCTCGGTGCGCCAGCGCTTCGCCCAGCAGCGGCGCAATGCCAAGGAACGCCTGGCGGCGCTGGTCGAGGAGCGCCTTGGCGTGCGCATCGACCCGGACGCGCTGTTCGACGTCCACGTCAAGCGCATCCACGAATACAAGCGCCAGTTGCTCAATCTGCTGCATACCGTGGCGCTCTACCAGGACATCCGCAACGACCCGACCACCGACCGCGTGCCACGGGTGAAGATCTTCGCCGGCAAGGCGGCGCCCAGCTACACCGTGGCCAAGCTGATCATCAAGCTGGCCAACGACATCAGCCGGATGGTCAACGGCGACCCCACGGTGCGCGGGCGGCTCAAGGTGGTATTCATCCCCAACTACAACGTCAGCCTGGCGGAATCGATCATCCCGGCGGCGGACCTGTCCGAGCAGATTTCCACGGCGGGGCTGGAGGCCTCCGGCACCAGCAACATGAAGTTCGCCCTCAACGGCGCGCTGACCATCGGCACGCTGGACGGCGCCAACGTCGAGATGTGCGAGCGCATCGGCGCGGAAAACATGTTCATCTTCGGCCTCAAGGCCAAGCAGGTGGAGGCACGCAAGCGCGCTGGCGACTTGTCGATGCATGCCGAGATCGCCGCCTCGCCGCGGCTGGAGGAGGCGCTGCGGGCGATCAGCTCCGGGGTGTTCTCACCGGACGATCCGCAGCGCTATACCGGCCTGGTCGATGCGCTGGTCAGCGACGACCGCTTCCTGGTCTGCGCCGATTTCGACGCCTACTGGGACGCCCAGGAAAAGGTCGAGGAGCTTTGGCGCAAACCGGCGCGCTGGTGGAAGGCCTCCATGCTCAATACCGCCAGGGTCGGCTGGTTCTCCTCGGACCGGACCATCCGCGAGTACGCCAGGGATATCTGGAAGGTGCAGGCCGCGGAGGACTGAGCCGTCACCAGAAACCGCCGGCATGCCGGCGGGAGGCGTAGTCCAAATGCAGCGCGAAAGCCTCCTGGAAGAATTCCAGCAGGCGGGTGTCGAGCACCCTCTCGTTGAGCGAAGCGATGGAGCCGACCACCCGCTGCACGTCGGCATCGGTCTCGCCGCAGCGGTTCTCATGGCACAGCCGCTGCGTGCTCGGGTCGGCGCTGATGCGACAGACGCAGTCGGCTGCCTGGCAGGCATCGCGCACGGACAACACCAGCTCGGGCAGGTGGCGCCGACCCTCTCGCAGCTCGACGCTGCACTCCAGGCCGTGGTCGCGGGCGAACTCGCCGGCTCGGGCGAAGGCCGGCAGGGCGACCTCCACGAGGGCCTTCTGGTATTCGTTGGCGAAACGCTTGGGATCGATGCTCATTCCGGTCTCCGGTGCTGAGGGTGCGTTGGCCGGCAGTGCTGCGCCGGGTATGAGCGATGGACCGCGCCGGTGGCGAGGTGCACGGATTTTCCGCCGGGCGGTGGAATCGCCGGCGAATTTTCAGCAAACCAATTGCACGGTCGGCGGGTCTGCACCCTTAAGAGGGACTGCGGAGCCTGTCATGGACACGTTGGATCGCATCTGGGTGACGCTGGTCGCCGAATTCTCCGACCTGAGTGAAGTCGAGCAGATCACCCGCGCCTCGCTGCGCCTGACGCTCGCCGTGGTGCTGGGCGGCGTGGTCGGCTACGAGCGGGAAAGCCAGGGCAAGGCCGCCGGCTTGCGCACCCACATGCTGGTCACCCTGGGCGCTGCGCTGTTCGTGATGGCGATCCATGAGGGCGGTGCGCAGGCCGATGCGGTCAGCCGGGTGATCCAGGGGATCGCCGCCGGTATCGGCTTCCTTTGCGCCGGCACCATCCTCAAGGGCAGCCAGGTGTCCGAGGTGAAGGGACTGACCACCGCCGCCGGGCTGTGGCTGAGCACGGCCATCGGGATCAGCGTCGGGCTCGGGCACTCCGCCACGGCAGTGCTGGGTACGCTGCTCGCGCTGCTGGTGCTGCATGTTCTGCCACGCTGGCTGGAACGCAACCGACCGCCTGCCGAGCAGGCGGCGAGAGAGGACCGCGATGTTCCGTGAATTCGCCCAGGCCTGTGCCTGGACCGATGCGATGCTGGAGAACGGCTGCTACACCGGCCTGATCGAGTACCAGGTGACCCGCCAGGGCGCGCCGGTCGAGGTGCTCTGGGTCTATGCACCCGGCAGCCGCAACGTGTCGGAGGCGGAGTGGCAGGCGCAGCGCATGCTCGAGCGGATCAGCGACATCGACAGCGCCGGCCGCGTGCATTTCGACGACGGCATCATCCTGCAGGAGAGTTACCCATGGCCCGTGTGATCTGGAAAGGCGCCATCAGCTTCGGCCTCGTGCACATCCCGGTGGCGCTCAACAGCGCCGCGCGTTCCAGCGCCACCGACTTCGACTGGCTGGACGAGCGCAGCCTGGAACCGGTGGGCTACAAACGGGTGAACAAGATCACCGGCAAGGAGGTGCCCAGGGAACACATCGTCAAGGGCGTGGAGCTGGAGAAGGGCCGCTACGTGGTGATCAGCGAAGAGGAGATTCGCGCCGCGCGGCCCGAGGCGACCCAGACCATCGACATCCTCGGCTTCATCGAGATCGCCGAGATTCCCGTGGCGTTCTACGACTCCCCGTATTACCTGACGCCCGAGAAGCGCGGCGAGAAGGTCTACGTGCTGCTGCGCGATACCCTGCGGAAGACCGGCAAGGCGGCGGTCTGCCAATTGGTGATGCACAGCCGTCAGCACCTGGCGATGCTGCGCGACGACGGCGATGCCATCCTGCTGATGACCCTGCGCTGGCCGGCGGACGTGCGCGAGGTGGACGAACTGGGCCTGGCGCTGGACAAGGTCAAGCTGGACAAGCGTGAAACCGAAATGGCCGAACGCCTGGTCAAGGACATGAGCGGCCGCTGGTCGCCCGCGGATTACCAGGACGAGTTCAGCGCCGAAATCCACCGCCTGGTGGAGCAGAAGGCCGCCAGGGGCCAGCTGGAGAACGTGCCGCAGGCCCAAGCGAAAGCCAGCGAAGGTGCCGACATCATCGACCTCACCGAATTGCTCAAGCGCAGCCTCAAGGGCGCAGCAAAACCGCGCAGCGCCGCCAGCGCCGCGAAGAAAACGACCGCTACGCCGGCGAAGAAGAGTGCCACGAGCAAGGCCGCGCCCAGGCGCAAGAGCTCCTGAAACGACCACTGGCGCAATTAGCCTGAACTTGCCGAAGCCCTGCCGTTCCCAATGCCTGTAGCGAGCAATCCACCCACGAGCGCGCATCCGGCGCGCACCGCAGCGAGGAGGGCGCCGCGATGGAACTGGAGAATCCGGCCGACCGGGCCGAGGTTGCCGCCAACGAGGCGCGCATCGTCATCGAAGAGGTAGCGCCGCGCCTGGAAGGGGGGCGCTTCGCCGCCAAGGCCATCGCCCACCGGGCCTCGCGCATCCATGCGCGGATCTTTGCCGATGGCCACGACAAGCTGGCCGCCGAGGTCGCCTGGCGCGAAGGCAAGGGCCAGCCCTGGCAGAAAACACCCCTGCAGCACCTGGGCAACGATCACTGGGAGGCCGATATCACGCCGACCCGAATTGGCCGCACGGAATTCATCGTCCTGGCCTGGATCGACAGCTACGCCAGCTTCCGCTACGAACTGGAGAAGAAATACGCCGCCGGCCAGCTGCTGGACCTGGAGTTCCGCGAGGGCCTCGACCTGTTCCAGGAGGCACTGCACCACGCGCCACAGGAGGGCGCGGCGGAGCTGGGCGAAATCCTCCGCAGCCTGCAGGACACCACCGAGCGGGAGGCGCGCTTCGGCCTATTCATGGCCCCGCGGACCCTGGAGCTGATGCAGCGCGCCGAACACCGTCCGCACCTGACCCGCAGCCTTACCTTCGAGCTGGACGTGGAGCGCCCGCTGGCCGGGTTCGCCAGCTGGTACGAGCTGTTCCCGCGCTCGGAAAGCCCGACACCCGGCCAGCACGGCACCTTTGCCGACGTTCACCGGCGGCTGCCGGAGATCGCCGCCATGGGCTTCGACGTGCTGTACTTCCCCCCGATCCACCCCATCGGCCGCACCCACCGCAAGGGCCGCAACAACAGCCTGCAGGCCGGCCCCGACGACCCTGGCAGCCCCTACGCCATCGGCAGCGAGGAGGGCGGCCATGACGCCGTGCACCCCGAGCTGGGCAGCCTGGACGACTTCCGCGCTCTGGTGGACGCCGCCCGCGGGCACGGCCTGGAGATCGCCCTGGATTTCGCCATCCAGTGCTCGCCGGACCACCCCTGGCTGCGCGAGCACCCCGGTTGGTTCAGCTGGCGCGCGGACGGCAGCATCCGCCACGCGGAGAATCCGCCGAAGAAGTACGAGGACATCGTCAACGTCGATTTCTACGCCGCCGACGCCATTCCCGATCTCTGGCTCGGCCTGCTGGGTGTGGTGCAGGGCTGGGTGGAGCAGGGCGTCAACCTGTTCCGCGTCGACAACCCGCACACCAAGCCGCTGCCGTTCTGGGAATGGCTGATCGCCGAAGTGCGCCGCGAGCACCCGCAGGTGATCTTCCTCGCCGAGGCCTTCACCCGGCCGGCGATGATGGCGCGCCTGGGCAAGGTCGGCTTCAGCCAGAGCTACACCTACTTCACCTGGCGCAACACCAAGGCGGAGCTGGAGGAGTACCTCACCGAACTGAATGAGCCGCCGCTGCGCGACTGCTACCGGCCGAACTTCTTCGTCAACACGCCGGATATCAACCCCTACTTCCTGCAACGCTCCGGCCGCGCGGGTTTCCTCATCCGCGCCGCCCTGGCGACCATGGGCTCGGGGCTGTGGGGGATGTATTCGGGCTACGAGCTGTGCGAGGCCGACCCGGTGCCGGGCAAGGAGGAGTACTTCGACTCCGAGAAGTACCAGCTGCGCCAGCGCGACTACCACGCGCCCGGCAACATCGTCGGCGAGATCACCCGGCTCAATCGCATCCGCCGCGAGAACCCGGCGCTGCACAGCCACCTGGGCTTCAAGGCCTACCCCGTCTTCAACGACAACATCCTGCTGTTCGGCAAGCGCAGCGCCGACCTGTCCAACTTCATCCTGGTGGCGGTCAGCCTCGATCCGGAGCACGCCCAGGAGGCGGACTTCGAGCTGCCGCTGTGGGAATTCGGCCTGCCCGATGACGCGCCCATGGGCGGCGAAGACCTGATGAATGGTCACCGCTGGACCTGGCACGGCAAGCGCCAGTGGATGCGCATCGAGCCCTGGCACCTGCCGTTCGGCATCTGGCGCCTGCATCCCGAGCAATGACTTCCAGGAGCGCGACCATGGCCAAGCGCAAGACCCGCCCCTTTCTCGATGACCCGCTCTGGTACAAGGACGCGGTCATCTACCAGTTGCACGTAAAGTCCTTCTTCGATGCCAACAACGACGGCATCGGCGATTTCCGCGGCCTGATGGAGAAGCTCGACTATATCGCCGAGCTGGGCGTGAACACCCTCTGGCTGTTGCCGTTCTACCCCTCGCCACGGCGTGACGATGGCTACGACATCGCCATGTACAAGGGCGTCCACCCGGACTACGGGACCCTGGCCGACGCCCGCCGCTTCATCGACGCGGCGCACCAGCGCGGCCTGCGGGTGATCACCGAACTGGTGATCAACCACACCTCCGACCAGCACCCCTGGTTCCAGCGCGCGCGGCGGGCGAAGAAGGGCTCGCAGGCGCGCAACTGGTACGTCTGGTCCGACGATGACAGCAAGTACGCGCAGACGCGGATCATCTTCATCGACAGCGAGCAGTCCAACTGGACCTGGGACCCGGTGGCCGAGCAGTACTTCTGGCACCGCTTCTACTCGCACCAGCCGGACCTCAATTTCGACAATCCCCAGGTGCTGCGCGCGGTACTCGGGGTCATGCGCTACTGGCTGGACATGGGCGTCGACGGGCTGCGCCTGGACGCCATCCCGTACCTGATCGAACGCGACGGCACCAACAACGAGAACCTTCCCGAGACCCACGTGGTGCTCAAGCGCATCCGCGCCGAGCTGGATGCGCACTACCCGGACCGCATGCTGCTGGCCGAGGCCAACCAGTGGCCGGAGGATACGAGGCCGTATTTCGGCGCAATGGACGGTGCCACCGAGGGCAGCACCGGCGATGAATGCCACATGGCCTTCCACTTCCCGCTGATGCCGCGCATGTACATGGCCATCGCCCAGGAAGACCGCTTCCCGATCACCGACATCCTGCGCCAGACGCCGTCGATTCCGGACAATTGCCAATGGGCGATCTTCCTGCGCAACCACGATGAGCTGACCCTGGAGATGGTCACCGACGACGAGCGCGACTACCTCTGGAACTACTACGCCGCCGACCGCCGCGCGCGCATCAACCTGGGTATTCGCCGCCGTCTCGCCCCGCTGGTGGAGCGCGATCGCCGACGCATCGAACTGCTCCACAGCCTGCTGCTGTCGATGCCCGGCACGCCGACCCTGTACTACGGCGACGAGATCGGCATGGGCGACAACATCTACCTGGGCGACCGCGACGGCGTGCGCACACCGATGCAGTGGTCGGTGGACCGCAATGGCGGCTTCTCGCGCGCGGACCCCGCCAGCCTCGTGCTGCCGCCGATCCTCGACTCGCTCTACGGTTACCAGAGCGTCAATGTCGAGGCCCAGGCGCGCGACCCGCACTCGCTGCTCAACTGGATGCGTCGCATGCTGGGTGTCCGCAAGCAGCAGAAGGCCTTCGGCCGTGGCAGCATCAGCATGCTGTCGCCGCCCAACCGGCGCATTCTTGCGTACCTGCGCCAGTACCGCCCGGAGGGCGAGGGTGCCAGCGAGGAGAGCATCCTCTGTGTCGCCAACCTGTCCAGTGCCGCCCAGGCGGTCGAGCTGGACCTGTCGGCCTTTGACGGCCGTGTCCCGGTGGAAATGCTCGGTGGCTCGTCCTTCCCGCCGATCGGGCGGATGACCTACCTGCTGACCCTGCCGCCCTATGGCTTCTACTGGTTCTACCTGGCCGACAGCCAACAGATGCCGGCGTGGCACGTGAAGCCGGTGGAGCGCATGCCCGAACTGCCGACCCTGGTACTGGCCCAGCGCCTGGCGGAGATCGCCAGCGGTGCGCCGCGCGAGCTGCTGGAGAGCGACTCGCTGCCACGCTACCTGCCCAAGCGCCGCTGGTTCGCCAGGGGGCGGCTGGAGGCCGGCAGCGCCCGTCTGCTCTACGCCATGCCGCTGGGCGAGGCCGATGCCGCACCAATGCTGGCGGAAGTGGAAGTCAATGGCGCGGACGGCGCCGAGCATTACCAATTGCCGCTGGCCGCCGTGTCGGAGAAGGGCGCCGCCGGCAACGATCTGCCCCAGCAACTGGCCCTGGCCCGGCTGCGCCGTGGGCGCAAGGTCGGCCTGCTCACCGATGCCTTCGCCTTGCCGGCGTTCAGCCGTCTGGTGCTGCGCCTGTTGCGCGAGACCTCGACGATGCAGGGCCCTGCGGGCGAGCTGCAGTTCCTGCCACAGCCGGGGCTGCTGCAGTACGGCGACATCGACGATGAAGCGGAAATCCGCGTGCTCGGCGTCGACCAGTCCAACAGCTCTGCGCTGATCGGCAACAAGCTGCTGCTCAAGCTGCTGCGCCGGGTGTTCCCCGGCGTGCACCCGGAAGCCGAGATGGGCGGTTACCTGAGCCGCCGCGGCTTTGCCAACATTGCACCGCTGCTGGGCGAGGTGCGCCGCATCGACGCCCTGGGCCAGCCGCATACCTTGTTGCTGCTGCAGGGTTACCTGAGCAACCAGGGCGATGCCTGGAGCTGGACCCTGAACCAGCTGGAGCGCGCCATGCGCGACGGCCTGTCGCCGGCAGTGGAAACACCCGGGCCGGAGTTCGATGTCATGGAGGAACTGCGCCTGTTCGCCGGACGGCTTGGCCAGCGCCTGGGTGAAATGCACCAGCTACTGGCCGAAGCCACCGACGAGCCGGAGTTCGGCCTGCACCGCAGCGGTGCTGTCGACAGCGGAGCCTGGAGCAACAGCATCGGCGCGCAGCTCGAACAGGCGCTGGAGACCCTGCGCCACGCCCGCGCGAGCCTGGACGAGCAGGGCGGCGCGATGGCCGACTGGCTGCTGGAACAGCGCGGGGAACTGCTGCAGGCCATCGGCAACCTGGCGCGGCTGGCGGAGGGCGGCGTGATGATCCGCGTCCATGGCGACCTGCACCTGGGCCAGGTCCTGGTGGTGCAGGGCGATGCCTTCCTGATCGATTTCGAGGGCGAGCCGAATCGCCCGCTGGTCGAACGCCGCCAGCGCCACAGCCCGTTGAAGGACGTTACCGGCGTACTGCGCTCCTTCGACTACGCCGCCGCCATGGCCCTGCGCAGCGCCCAGGGCACCGAGGCGCCGGCCGAGGTCCAGGCGGCCAGGGCGGAGCTGGCCCTGCGCTACCGTCGCGACGCCCGCGACGCCTTCCTCGAAGCCTACCGGGCGGCCGCCGCCGGCCTGCCCCATGAATGGCACGGCCGTGAGGGGGAGGGCGCCGCCCTGGCACTGTTCAGCCTGGAAAAGGCCACCTACGAAGTGCTCTACGAAGCCGGCCACCGCCCCGACTGGCTGGAAGTCCCCCTGCAAGGGCTGTTCGAACTGGCACGACACTTACTCGGAGGACGCACATGACCCTGCGCAGCGACCTGGACCACCTGCAGCGTGGCGATCACGCCGATCCCTTTGCCTTCCTCGGCCCGCACCGCGACGAAGGCGGCGAGCAGGTGCGCGCCTGGCTGCCGGGTGCGCTGGCAGTGGAATTGCTGTCGCCGCAGGACGAGATCCTCGCCGCCATGGACGCAGTGGACGCCAGCGGGCTGTTCGTCGCCCGCCTGCCGGCCAAGGCACCGTACCGCCTGCGGATCCACTGGCCGGAGCACGAGCAGGTGAATGAAGACCCTTACGCGTTCGGGCCATCGATCAGCGAACTGGATCTCTACCTGTTCGCCGAGGGCAACCACCGCCAACTGGGCAAATGCCTGGGCGCCCAGGCGATGCAGATCGACGGCGTGCCAGGCGTGCGCTTCGCCGTCTGGGCGCCGAATGCACGGCGGGTGTCGGTGGTCGGCGATTTCAATGGCTGGGACGGCCGCCGCCACCTGATGCGCCTGCGCTATCCCGCTGGCGTCTGGGAGCTGTTCATCCCGCGCCTGCAACCGGGCGAGGTCTACAAGTACGAACTGCTCGGTCCGGATGGCCTGCTGCCGCTCAAGGCCGACCCCGTGGCGCTGGCCACCGAAATGCCGCCTGCCACCGGCTCGCGCGTGCCGGACCCGACGCCTTTCCCCTGGCAGGACCAGTCGTGGATGCAGCAACGCCGCGAGCGCCAGGGCGTGGACCGGCCGCTGTCGATCTACGAACTGCACGCCGGCTCCTGGCAATGGGTGGAGAACCGCGCGCCGACCTGGGATGAGCTGGCCGACCGGCTGATCCCCTACATCAGCGACCTGGGCTTCACCCACATCGAACTCATGCCGATCATGGAGCACCCCTTCGGCGGCTCCTGGGGCTACCAGCCGCTTTCGCTGTTCGCGCCCACCGCACGCTACGGCAGCCCGGCGGACTTCGCGCGCTTCGTCGACCGCTGCCACCAGGCCGGAGTCGGCGTGATCCTCGACTGGGTACCGGCGCATTTCCCCACCGACGCCCACGGCCTGGCGCACTTCGACGGCACCGCGCTGTACGAATACGCACATCCCTTCGAGGGCTTCCACCAGGACTGGGATACCTACATCTACAACCTCGGCCGCAACGAGGTGCACGGCTTCATGCTGGCCTCGGCGCTGCATTGGCTGCGCGAGTACCACATCGACGGGCTGCGGGTGGATGCCGTGGCGTCGATGCTCTATCGCGATTACTCGCGCAAGGACGGCGAATGGATCCCCAACCAGCACGGTGGCCGCGAGAACCTCGAGGCCATCGAATTCCTCCGTCACCTCAACAGCGTGGTACAGGCCGAGGCGCCGGGCGCCCTGGTGATCGCCGAGGAATCCACCGCCTGGCCGGGCGTCAGCCGCTCCACCGAGGAGGGCGGCCTGGGCTTTGCCTACAAGTGGAACATGGGCTGGATGCACGACAGCCTGGCGTACATCCGCGAGGACCCGATCAACCGCGGCTACCACCACCAGAAGCTGACGTTCGGCCTGCACTACGCCTTCTCCGAGCACTTCATCCTGCCGATCTCCCATGACGAGGTGGTGCACGGCAAGGGTTCGCTGCTGGGCAAGATGCCAGGCGACCGCTGGCAACAGTTCGCCAACCTGCGCTTGTACCTGGCCTTGATGTGGACCCATCCGGGCAAGAAGTTGCTGTTCATGGGCTGCGAGTTCGGCCAGTGGCGCGAGTGGGACCACGACGGCCAACTGGACTGGTACCTGCTGCGCTACGCCGAGCACTTCGGCGCGCAGGCGCTGATCCGCGAGCTCAACCGGCTGCTGCGCGAAGAGCCCGCGCTGCACGCCTTCGACGACCGGGCCGAGGGCTTCCACTGGCTGATCGGCGACGACCAGCGCAACAGTGTCTACGCATGGCTGCGCCTGGCCGGCGACGGCGCGCCGGTACTGGTCGTGCACAACTTCACGCCGGTGCCGCGCCCGCACTATCTCGTTGGCGTGCCGCTGCCTGGGCGCTGGGAGGTGCTGCTCAACAGCGACGCCGACTCCTTCGGCGGCTCCGGCGCGGGCAGTCGCGGGATGGTGGAAAGCGATCCGCAGGAATCCCATGGGCAGGCACAGTCCCTGGCGCTGGACCTGCCGCCGCTGGGCTGCCTGATCCTCCGGCCCGAAGGGCATGGTCAGCCCTAGCGCGGCGTCAAAACGATCGCGGACAGCGTTCGCACACGAGCCCCTCTCCCGCAAGCGGGAGAGGGGCTCGTGTGGGGCAGGATGACTCTTCGGCGACAGCCGGCGGGGCCTGCTCCAACTCCCTTGGGGCGGCTGCGTATCGTCGAATCGCAACGGCGTCACGAAGCGCGCGCCGCCTCCCGTCGCTCATCCCGGCGCTTGAGCTTCTTCGCGTGGCGCTCCAGCCACAGGTAGACCGCGCAGGCCAGCAGCAGTGGTATGAGAAAATACAGCAGCCGATAGCCGATCAGTGCCGCCACCAGTTCGCCGCGGGAGAAGTGGTCGCGCAGCACGGTGATGAACACGGTCTCAATCACCCCCAGCCCGGCCGGCACGTGCAGGACGACGCCGGCGATGCTGCTGATCATCAGGGTCGCCAGCACCTCCGGGTAGCTCGCCGAAGCGGGCAGCAGGCTGTAGATCAGCAGCGCCATCATCGACCAGTTGCTCGCCCCGAAAAGGCCCTGCAGGGCGGCCAGCCGCCAGCTCGGCAGCTTGAGCCGGTAGCGTTTCCAGCCCCAGGCGCGGCGGCGGGCAAAGCGACAGGCCAGCAGGTAGGCCGCGCCCAGCACCAGCAGCAGAACGCCGATGGCCCGCAAGCCACCCTGGCCGAGGGACCAGCTCTGCGGCAGGTCGGGGAAGCCGCAGACGAACAGCCCGCCGGCCAGCAGCAGATAGCCGTACCAGTTGGTGATCAGGCTGAAGGTGAGGATGCGCGTGATGTCCCCGGTACTCATGCCCAGTCGCCCGTAGAGGCGGTAGCGCAGGGCGATGGCGCCGACCCAGGAGCTGAGGTTGAGGTTGAACGCATTGCAGACGAAGGCCACGGTGAACACCCGCCGCACCGGCAGCGGATGGCCGATATAGAAGCGGCTGAGCACGTCGAAGCTGCTGAAGATGGCGTAGCTGCAAAGGGCAATCAGCATGCCTAGCGCCAGGGTGCTCGGTCTGTACTCGCGCAGCAGGCGGAACACCTCGTCCCAGTCGGTGGCGCGCAGCAGCAGGAACAGCAGCACCGGCAGGGCGATCAGCAGGGCAATGTTGAAAACGCGGTTGGCGCGCTTCCAGAAGCGCTTGCGGTTCATGGCTGCACCTGCGACTGGCCGGGCTCTTCGTCGAGACTGGCGGGGCTGAGAATCTGCCGGTGCGCCGGCAATTGCCCGGCGATCGCCGGGAAGTGGCGCAGGAAGTGGAAGCTGGCGAATACCAGCGGCGCCCGCCACCAGTAGCCACGCCGCGCATACTGGCGGGTGACGCGGCGGCAACTCTGGTTGGCCAGTTGCTCCAGGTGGTCGTCCAGCCCGGCGCAGAAGTCGCCGTCCTCGATCATCAGGTTGCCTTCCAGGTTCAGCGACAGGCTCAGCGGGTCGAGGTTGCTCGAGCCCACCGTCGCCCAGCGCCGGTCCGCCACTGCGACCTTGCCGTGCAGCGGGCGGTCGCAGTATTCGTGGATTTCCACGCCATCGCGCAGCAGGGTGTCGTAGAGCAGCTTGCTGCACAGCCGCACCAGCGGCATGTCCGGTAGCCCCTGGAGGATCAGCCGCACCCTGACCCCGCGCCTGGCTGCATCGCGCAGGGCGCGCAGCAGGCGATAGCCGGGGAAGAAGTAGGCGTTGGCGATCAGCAGCCGCTCCTTCGCCTGGCCGATGGCGCGCAGGTAATGCTGCTCGATCTCGGTGCGGCGGTAGAGGTTGTCGCGGATTGCCAGGCAGGTTCGGCATGGGCCGGCCACGCCGCCGGGATGCACGGCGTCGGCGGCGGGAATGTCACCATACTGGCTGAGCAGTTCCAGGCAGGCGCGGCGGACGTCTCCCACGCCGGGGCCCTCGATCCGCACTGCGTAGTCCTGCTTGGCCATGGGGCCGAAGTCGGCCAGGTGGTCGGCGCTGAAATTGATCCCGCCGACGAAGGCCTGCGCGCCATCGACTACCACGTGCTTGCGATGCAGGCGGCGGAACAGGTTGGTACGCATGCCCAGCAGCGGCGGCTGCGGGTCGAACAGGTGCAGGCGTACGCCGGCGTCCAGCAGGCCGCCCAGGTAGCTCGCGTCCAGGTCCGGCGTGCCGTAACCGTCCGCGATCACTTCGACACGCACGCCGCGCCCGGCTGCATCGATCAGTACCTGGCGCAGACCACGGCCCACCTTGTCGTCGCGCAGGATGAAGGTTTCCAGCAGCACCTCGTGCCGCGCCTGCTCGATGGCGCGAAAGACGCTGGGGAAGAAATCCTCGCCATTGATCAGCAGTTCGACCCGGTTGCCGTCGCGCCATACCTCGTTCATAGCGAAACCTCGGCGAGCAGCGGCAGGTGATCGGACAGATGCGGCCAGGGCTTGCGGTTGAGCACCTCGCTCAGGGTGACCCGCAGGTGCCGCACATAGATGCGGTCCAGCCGCAGCAGGGGCCAGCGCGCCGGAAAGCTGCGCGGCTCGCCGCCACTGGCCGGGAATGCCGGCTGCAGGCCGCAGCCGGCCAGAACGCCGGTGGCGCGGCAGCGCCAGTCATTGAAGTCGCCCGCGACGATGACCGGGTCGTTGGCCGGCAGTTCGCCTATCAGGGCGCAGAGCAGCTGCAGTTGCCGTTGCCGCTGTGCTTCATGCAGGCCCAGGTGCACGCACACCGCGTGCAGGGCGCGCTCGCCGGGCAGGTCGATCTGTGCGTGGAGCAGGCCGCGCTCCTCGGTGCCGGCCTCGGAGACGTCGCGATTGTCCCAGCTGCGGATCGGCAGGCGCGAGAGCAGGGCGTTGCCGTGGTGGCCTTCGGGATAGACGGCGTTGCGTCCGTAGGCGAAGGCCGGCCACATGCTGTCGGCGAGGAACTCGTACTGTGGTCCGCTCGGCCAGTTCGGATGGCGTTCGGCGTGCAACTGGTGTTCGCCGTGGACTTCCTGGAGAAACACCAGGTCCGCCGAGGTGGCGCGCACCGCATCGCGCAGTTCGTGGAGGATGAAGCGGCGGTTGAAGGCGTTGAAACCCTTGTGGGTGTTCACCGTAAGCATCCGCAGCCGCGTATTGCCCTGCTCAGCGGCGGGCACCAGAGGGGCGCGTTCGGCCTGGCTCATGCCCAGTCTCCCGCCGGTTGGCCGGGTTCCTGTCGCCCCTTGAGCTGCAGATCGAGCAACCTCATCAGCTTGCTGGCGTCGTAGGGCGCGCGGACCTTGATGTCGTTGTCGAAATAGCAGAACACCTCGCGCTGCCGGCGATCGCCGCGGGTGGCGCCGTCGAACAGCTCCGCGTCGGCGGGTTGCAGCCCGCGCCGCCAGCGGGCTACGCGCTCGCTCCAGCGCTGGAGGGCGGCGTCGCCATAGCCGCTGGCGTAGAGTTCCTTGTCGCCGTGCAGGCGCAGGTAGACGAAGTCCCTGGCGGTGAGGTCCTCGCCGTAAGGCCACTTGCGCGGTGCGTCGGCGAAGACCAGGGCGACGCCGTGCTGACGCAACTGCCGGGCGAATTGTGCGCAGGCGAAGCTGGCATGGCGAACTTCCATGGCATGACGCAGCGGGCGCCGCTTCAGCGACCGGGGCCAGTGCGGCGGCCGACGGCTGGCGGAGGCCTTCGCCAGGTCCAGCGCGGCCTCGCTGGTGCGCGGCAGCAGCGCCAGAAAGCTTTCCACCACGTCCTCGTCGTACTGCAGGCTGGGCGGCAGTTGCCAGAGCAGCGGCCCGAGCTTCTCGCCCAGCTCCAGGGGGCCGGAGGCGAAGAAGTTGGCGAGTCCTTCCTCGGCATCGCGCAGGCGCCTGATGTGGGTGATGTAGCGCGGGCCCTTGAGGCTGAAGACGAAACCTTCGGGCGTGTCCTGCGCCCACCGGCGGTAATACTCGGGCTTCTGCAGCGAGTAGAAGGAGCCGTTCAACTCGATGCTGTTGAAGGCGCGGGAGGCGTAGCGCAGCTCGTCCTTCTGGCGCAGTCCCTGCGGGTAGAAGTCGCCGCGCCAGGGCGCATAGCGCCAGCCGGAAATGCCGATGTGCAGGGCCTTCATCGGCTCAGCCCGCCGGGTGGCGGAGGCTTGGGCGGGAGGCGGCTGGTGGCATCGGGTTCTCCTTCGGCGGTGGTTGTTTTTCCGGCTCGCTGACGCCCGGTTCCTGAACGTCCGACCGGGGTTCGCTGGGCAGCGTTCCGTGGGATAGCCCAGCGGTCAGTCCTCGCTGCGACGCAGGGTGAACAGCGCCAGGGCGCGCGCACCCAGCGGGTAGGCGGCACCGAACGCCCAGCTGTGCTCGTGTTCCCGCGGCAGCTCGGCGGTGTCCAGCAGGAACTGCCAGTCGCGGCCTTGTGCGGTTTTCGGGAGGATGAAATCCAGGCCTTCGTGCCCGGCATTGACCAGCAGCAGCAAGGTGGCGTCGCCACCGCTGCGGCGGATGCCGGTGGGCTGGGCGCGGCCATCCATGAGCATGCCCAGGCTGCGGCGCTGCGGGTCGTGCCAATGGTCCTCGGTCATTTCCTCGCCTTCGGGCGCAAGCCAGGTGACATCGCGTACACCCAGCTCCTCGTTGTATTCGCCGACCAGGAAGCGCCCGCGCCGCAGGATCGGATAGGCCTGGCGCAGGCGGATCAGGCGGTGGGTGAAGGCCAGCAGTTCGCGGCCTTCGTCGTCGAGGTTCCAGTCCACCCAGCCCAGTTCGTTGTCCTGGCAGTAGACGTTGTTGTTGCCCTGCTGGGTGCGGCTGAACTCATCGCCGGCCAGCAGCATCGGCGTGCCCTGGGAGAGCAGCAGGGTGGCCAGCAGATTCTTCATCTGCTGCACGCGCAGGCGGCGAATTCCGGCATCGTCGGTGGGGCCTTCGACACCGTGGTTCCAGGAGCGGTTGTCGTCGTGGCCGTCGCGGTTGTCCTCGCCGTTGGCCTGGTTGTGCTTGTGGTTGTAGCTGACTACGTCGCGCAGGGTGAAGCCGTCATGGGCGGTGATGAAGTTGACCGAGGCATAGGGACGCCGCCCGCGCTGGTCGTACAGGTCGCCGGAGGCGGTGAGCCGCCGGGCGAGGTCGGGCAATTGGCCCTCGTCGCCGCGCCAGAAGCTGCGCACGGTGTCGCGGAAACGGTCGTTCCATTCCACCCAGCCCGGCGGGAACCCGCCGACCTGATAGCCGCCGGGGCCGCAATCCCAGGGTTCGGCGATCAGCTTGCGATGGCTCAGTACCGGGTCCTGGCGGCAAGCGACGAGGAAGCTGTGGCGCTCTTCGAAACCGTCGGCGTAGCGGCCGAGGATCGAGGCGAGGTCGAAGCGGAAGCCGTCCACGCGCATTTCGGTGGCCCAGTAGCGCAGCGAGTCGGTGACCATCTGCAGCACGCAAGGGTGGCTCAGGTCGAGGGTGTTGCCGGTGCCGGAATCGTTGACGTAGTAACGGCGATTGTCGGCCTGCAGACGGTAGTAGGAAATGTTGTCGATGCCTCGCATGCACAGGGTCGGGCCGAGCTCGTTGCCCTCGGCGGTGTGGTTGTAGACCACGTCGAGGATCAGCTCGATGCCGGCGTCGTGCAGGTGCGCGACCATTTCCTTGAACTCGTTGATATGCCCGCTGGCGAGGTAGCGGGCCTGGGGCGCGAAGAAGGCGATGCTGTTGTAGCCCCAGTAGTTGCTCATGCCCTTTTCCAGCAGGTGCTTGTCGTCGAGAAAGCCATGCACCGGCAGCAGTTCGAGGCTGGTGACGCCCAGTTGCCGCAGGTGACCCAGCAGGCTGCTGTTCATCAGCCCGGCGCAGGTGCCGCGCAGGCGGTCGGGCACCTCAGGGTGGCGCATGCTCAGACCGCGCAGGTGGGCCTCGTAGATCACCGTTTCATCCCAGGGCACGCGCACCGGCTGCTGCTCGCCCCAGGTGAAGGCCGGGTCGATGACCTTGCACTTGGGCACGTAGGCGGCGCTGTCGCGCTCGTCGAAGCTCAGGTCCGCATCCGCCGAGCCGATGGTGTAGCCGAACAGCGCTTCGGACCAGTGCAGCTCGCCAACCAGTTGCCGCGTGTAGGGGTCGATCAGCAGCTTGTTGGGGTTGAAACGGTGGCCGGCGTCCGGCTCGTAGGGGCCATGCACGCGATAGCCGTAGATCTGCCCGGGATGGGCGTCAGGCAGGTAACCGTGCCAGATCTCGTCGCTGTATTCGGGCAGCTCGATGCGTTCCAGTTCGCGCTTGCCCTGCGCATCGAACAGGCACAGCTCGACCTTGGTGGCATGGGCGGAGAACAGCGCGAAATTGACGCCCAGGCCGTCCCAGGTGGCGCCCAGGGGGAAAGGGCGCCCTTCGGTAACGCGGGACTGTGCACGTCGTGTCATGGCGGGCTCCAGGGATCAGTCGGATGGGGATGGCTTCGATGTCGGCGGCCGCACGCCCGAGGGTTTGGACGTGGCTTTCGCGGCCGCGGAAGGCTTGCTCTTGCGCTGCTTGTCGGTCGGCGCGCTCCTGGCCGGCCTGGCTTTGGGCGGTGAGTTGCGCTCGGCGGGCGGCGGCGGTGCCACGACTTCACTGGAGGTTTGCGGTGCGTCGGGGGTTTCGGGGGTTGCCTTGGGCAGTCGGCCCTTGCGTCGTGGCGGCTCCTGCAGGATTGCCGGCTTTTCCGGCTCCTGCTCGCCCTCGAAGCGCGGCTGCACGGGCTCTTCGTTTTCGGGGACGGCCTCGCCCGCTTCGGCGGCGGCAAGGCTGAGGGCCATGCGCCAGTGGCGTTCGTGCTGGCCGTCGGGGCGTCCTTCGGACTCCCAGATCTGGTAGGCCAGCTCCCGGACTCTTCGCTCGTCGATTTTCATCCTTCACCTCCGGATATCAGCAGGTTGACCGGGACCTCGGCCAGCAGCTCGGCCAGCAGCGGCTCCCCGTCGTGCGGTTCGAGGGGGCCGGCCAGCCCGCTCCAGCGGATGGCGGCCAGGGAAGAAGGCAGGTGCAGGCGGGTGTCCCGCCAACCTTGCGGATCGACCAGGGGCAGGCGAGATTGGCCCAGCAACGCGGCGGCGCAGCGCGGTACCACCACCAGCAGATGCTGGCCGGCATGGCTGCGGACGAAGGCCAGCACCTGCGCGGCGAATTCGCCGCGCACCTCCAGCGGCAGGTAGTCGCCGGCAGCGAACAGCGTCGGCCAGCGTTGGCGCAGACCGAGGGCGCAGGCCAGCAGGGCCTGCTTGATCTGGCCATTGCGCCAGTCGCGCAACAGCGCGGGCCAGTCCGGCGGGCCATCCAGAGCCGCTTCGCGGGCCGGGAAGTCGGGGATGCGCCGGTTGTCCGGGTCGACCAGGCTGAAGTCCCAGAATTCGCAGCCCTGGTAGAGGTCGGGCACACCCGGCACGGTAGTGCGCAACACGCACTGCGCCAAGGCGTTCAGGGCGCCGGCGGGCATGAGGCTGGACGCCGCCCTGGCGATGGCCTGGCGCAGCGGGAAAGCGGGCGCACCGAGCAGCAGTGCTTCGAGGAATTCGCTGCAGCCCCGCTCGTAGGCTTCGTTGGGCGAGCTCCAGTCGCTGTCCAGCTTGGCCTCGCGAATGGCCTTGAGCTGCCACTGCTCGATGCGCTGGTGGTAATCGCGCAAGCCTGCTTCGTCATCGGCGGCCAGCTCCAGCGGCCAACTGCCGAGCAGGCACTGGTACAGAATCAGCTCGTCGCCGCCACTGGGCGCGGGGCCGCGGGCAGTCTGCCGGCGCAGTGGAGCGGCCAGTTTCCACCAGCTCCAGACTTGCTCGGCAAACCATTCGGCGCGCTCGCTGAGCACCGCCAGGCGGGCGCGGCAGTCTTCGCCGCGCTTGTGGTCGTGGGTGGCGGTGGCGAGCAGGGCGCCGGGGAAGTCGCGCAGGCGTTCCTGGCAGGCGCGGTGGAAAGCCTCGACATCGCCTCCCATCTGCTGCGGATCGAAGCCGACGTCGTTGCGCCCCAGCGCCGCCGCCGAGCGATAACAGGCGGTGTCTTCCAGGGACTTGGCGGCGATGGGCGGGGTGAGCTGCTGGAAACGGTCCAGAGCCCGCTTGCGCAGCTGCCGCAATGGCCCCGGCGGCAGGCTGCGCAGGGGCTCGCCGCCCAGGATGCGGTCGAGCCAGCCGAGGGTGCGCTGGTCCATCGGTTCAAGTTGCTGCCGGGCCTGTTCCAGGGCCTGGGTGAAGAAGCGCTGGTCCTGCGTCGAGCGACCCAGGGCATGGGTATAGGTGCGGTAGACCGGGAAGGCGACGAGCAGCTGGAACAGCGCGCGCCTGATCGAACCCAGCGGAATGTCGCGGCTGGCCAGCTCGAAGCGGGCGATCTGCCAGAGCTGCAGGGCGAGGCCTTCGACGTCGCCGGCGAACAGCGAGTTCAGCACGCGCTCGCGCGCCTGGCGGACTTCCTCGGCGAAGCCGTCCTGGCGGCCGCTGAATTCCAGCCACAGATGGCGAAGCACCGGCTCGCCGCGCGCTTCGTGCTGCAGCAGCGAAAGCTGATTCATGAAGTCATAGCCGGTGCTGCCCCGGACCTTCCAGTCCGCTGGGAGGGTCTCGCCGGGGGCGAGGATCTTCTCCACGAAGACCGGCGCGCCGTGGGTGGCGCGCCAAAGGCGCCGGCAATAGCCGCGCGGGTCGGCGAGGCCATCCACGTGGTCGATGCGCAGGCCATCGATCAGCCCTTCGGTCATCAGTTTCAGCAGGTAGGCGTGGCTGGCCTCGAAGACGTCGGGGCGTTCGGCGCGCAGGCCGACCAGTTCGTTGATGTCGAAGAAGCGCCGCCAGTTGATGTCGTCCGCCGCCACGCGCCAGTTGGCCAGGCGATAGTGCTGTTGTTCGATGAGCCGGTGCAGGCTGTGCCAGTCGGCGCGGTAGGAGTCCAGCAGGCGCTCCAGCCGGCCACTGTCGGCCAGCGCGACCGCGGCTTGGCGGCATAGGTCGTGGGCGAGGTGGCGGGCCATGGGGTGGTGGTGCAGCTCGACGAAACGTGGTGCCAGGGCCAGCAGCTCGAAGCTGTCGGTGTGGCAGAGGATCATGCCGTAGCTGGAGGGGCAGACCGGGAAACGCTGTTCGCCATAGCGCAGCAGGAAGCGCGCGCTGGCAGCGTCGTAATCCAGGCGGATGCCCCCGCCGCTGACTTCATCGACATAGTCCTCGCCAAGGCAGGGCAACAGCACCTGCTGGTCGAGCAGCGGGTCGTCGCTGTGCCAGCGGATGTCGAAGAACTGCGCGTAAGGGCTGTCCAGCCCCCATTCGAGCACGTCCTGCCACCAGGGATTGGCGTCGCCGATACGCATGTGGTTGGCCACGGTATCCACGATCAGGCCCATGCCGTGCTGCCGCAGCCCGTCCACCAGCCGCCGCAGCGCCGGCTCGCCGCCCAGTTCATCGCTGATGCGGCTCGGGTCCACGGCGTCGTAGCCATGCATCGAGCCCGGTTGCGCGGCCAGCAAGGGCGAGGCGTAGAGGTGGCTGATCCCCAGGCGGGCGAAGTAGCCCAGCCAGGGGAGGGCGTCGTCGAGGGTGAACTCGCGATTGAATTGCAGGCGCAGGGTGGCGCGGATTTCACTCATGCTCGCGGCCCTCGCTGCGGGCACGACGCAGGCGCTCCAGGCGGGCACGTACCGGTGGGGAATCAAGCAACCGGGCCGCGTTTTCCTCGAAGCGGCGCCGCCAGTTCGGGTGCCTGTCGCCCGGCCCGGGCAGGTTCGGCTGCTCGACGCAGGCCAGAGCATCTTCCAGCGGCAGCAGCACCAGGGGCGCGGGTGTGGCGCCGAGGAACTCGATGGCGCCGTCGAGCATCGCATCGGCCTGAATAGCGCTTTCTGCAAGAGCCTGTCGCAGGGCGAAGGTTTCGTACTGGCGGGTGTTGCGTTCTTCGGCGGCACTTTCGCGGCTGCGCTGGCCGAGCTTTTCGCGCCAGTCGATGTCACGTCCTCTCTGCCATCCCTCCAGGGTCGGCAGGTCGTGGGTGCTGCTGGTGGCCAGCGCACCCTCCGGCCAGTGTCGCGGGGCGATGAAGCGGCCATGCTGCTGCTCGAACAGCAGGACACGCATGCCCAGGATGCCACGTTCGGCCAGCGTCTCGCGCAGCCCCGGCGGTACCGTACCGAGGTCCTCGCCGATGATGATGACCCGAGCCCGCTCTGCTTCCAGGCAGACCAGCCGCAGCAGATCCTGGATGGGGAAGTCCAGGTAGGCGCCGTCCTGCGGCGCGGCTCCCGCCGGGATCACCCAGAGCCGGCGCAGGCCGAGGATATGGTCGATACGCAGACCACCGACGTAGCGCAGGTTGGCCCGCAACATCTCGATGAAGGCGCGGTAGCCGTTGCGCCGCAGGCCGTCCGGGGAAAAGGCGCAGATCCCCCAGTTCTGCCCGCTACGATTGAGGATGTCCGGCGGGCAGCCGACGCTGACGCCGGTGAGCAGCTCGTCCTGGCGCATCCAGGCCTGGCTGCCGGAAGGTTCGGCGCCTACCGCGAGGTCGGCGATCAGGCCGATGCCCATGCCGGCCTCACGCGCCTGTCGCTGCACCTGCTGCAGGCCGCGGGCGACCAGCCATTGGCCGAATGCCTGCTGGCTGATCGCCTGTTCCTCCACCACCATGAAGTGGCCGACCTCGGCGCTTGCCGCATTGCGATAGGGCTCAGGCCAGGAGCGCCAGTCGAGCCCATCGCCGGCCGCGACGCGACGCAACTGCAGGACCTGGAAGCAGCAGTGCTGAAGCAGCTCGGCGCCACCCTGGTTGCGGAAGGCGAGAAAGTCCTCCTGCAGGGCGCCGCTGTGGTGCTGGAACTGCCCATAGAGCTGTGCCAGCAAGCGATCGCGCAGGTGGGCGACGGCCTGCCAGTCGATCAGCGGCAAGTGTTCCAGGCGCTCCCGCTCGGCTTCCAGGCCGGCGGCAACGAATGCCTGACGCACCGGCTCGTCGCCCAGCACCAGGGCGGGAGCGGCATAGAGCTCGTTGAACAGCAGTCGGCTGGAGGGCGAGTAGGGGCTGTAGATTTCCCGCGCCGCAGGGAACATGGCATGCACCGGGCTGATCGCCACGGCGTCGGCGCCTTGCCCGGCGGCAGCGCGAACCAGTTGGGCGAGTGCGCGGAGGTCGCCGACGCCGCCGTCCGCCTCGCTGCGCAACGAGTACAGCTGTGCCGCCAGGCCCCATACGTGCCGCCGTCCGCCGCAAAACTGCGCAACCGAAGGGCAGCGCGGCGGCGCCACGGCGAGGATCAGTTCATGCGGGCCCAGGTGCAGCGGGTAGTAGCCGACGTGTTCGAGGGCTGGAATCTGCCCATGCTCGTCGACATGGCCTTCGCTGTGGCCGCTGTCGTCCTCGTTGAACAGCTTGTAACGGGTGCCTGGGGCGACCGGCACGCTGACCGGCCGACCGCAGTCGGCGGTCAGCAGCGGCGGTACCTGGGCGCGCCGCTGTTCCAGCTCGTTCAGGCTCTGGCGGATCTGCTCCGGGCTCTGCGCCGCGAAGCCCAGGGCCTGCAGCACACCGCGCTGCACGTCGGCGCTGAGTCGCTGGGGACGATTATCGGCGTCGACCCAATCGATCATCAGCCCGGCTTCAGCCGCCAGGCGCTCCAGCTGTGCATCGCTCATCAGCGCGCCTCCAGGCTGGCGACCAGCGACGCCGGGCCGAGCCAGCCATGACGGTAATGCGCCGCACTCTGCCCGCAGCAGAACAGCAGATGGGCGCTTTCGGCCGGCGGCTCGACGGCGACGTCGTCCGTTCCCAGGTTGAGGTCCAGGCGCCACTGGCTGCCGTCGCCCAGTTGCCAGCGCGCGCTCAGGGCGCGCCCGCCCAGTGGCTTCGCCTCCAGCGCGCGGCTGCCGGGCAGTTGTGGCACCAGCCAGCGCTGGCGTACTTGCAGCAATTGCCGGTAATGCTCGCGCCAGGCGTCATCGCCCTGGTCCGGGCGCGGACGCGAGGCGACGAAGGTCTGGTAGTCGTTGGGGTCGGGAATCCAGGCCGCGGCACCGGGCGAGGCGAACCGGCTGAAGCGTTTGAACTCCTCGCGGCGCCCCTCGGTGACGGCGCGGGCGAGGTCGCCCTGGTAGTCGGTGAAGAACAGGAAGGGCTGCCTCTCGCCCCATTCCTCGCCCATGAACAGCATCGGGATCATCGGGCTGAGCAGCACCAGCGCGGTGGCGGCGCGCAGCGCGTCGGTGTGCGCCAGGCTGCTCAGGCGCTCGCCCAGGGCGCGGTTGCCGACCTGGTCGTGGTTCTGGGTGAAGGCCACGAACGCCTGCGGCGGCAGCGCACCGCTGGGTTCGCCACGGGCGATGCCGCGGTAGTCGGTCTCGCCCTGGAAGGCGAAGCCTTGGCTCAGGCAGCGGCACAGGCGGCCGATGGGGTCGTGGGCAAAGTCGGCGTAGTAGCCTTCATCCTCGCCGGTGAGCAACACGTGCAGGCAATGATGCAGGTCGTCGTTCCATTGCGCGTCGAAGCCGTCGTTGTTTGCCTCAGTGCTGCGGCGCAGCAGGCTTGCCTCGTTGTGTTCGTTCTCCAGCACCAGGTGCAGTTGGCGGCCTTCGGCGGCGTGGCGGGCACGGGTGGCGAGATCGCGGAGGAAGTCCTTGTCGGCAATGGCGTGCACGGCATCCAGGCGCAGTCCGTCGACGCGGTATTCACGCACCCACATCTCGGCATTGCCGATGAAGAACTCGCGCACCGCCGGATGGCGGAAGTCGATGGCCGGGCCCCAGGGAGTCTGCTGGTCGCGGCGGAAGAAGGCGCTGGCGTAGCGCCCCAGATAATTACCCTGCGGGCCGAAGTGGTTGTAGACCACATCGACGAAGACCATGATCCCAAGGCCGTGCGCCTCGTCGATGAACTGGCGCAAACGGTCCGGATCGCCGTAGGCACAGGAGGGGGCGTAGGGCAGCACACCGTCGTAACCCCAGTTGCGCCGGCCGGGAAAGGCATTCAGCGGCATCAGCTCGATGGCGGTGACGCCCAGTTCTGCCAGCTCCGCCAGCCGTCCCTGGAGCGCGGCATAGCCGCCGAACAGGCCGACATGGGCCTCGTAAAGCACCGTTTCATGCCAGGACCGGCCACGCCATTGCGGGTAGCTCCAGCGGAATGCGGTGGGGTCGACCACGCGGCTTTCGCCCTCGACACCGCCGGCCTGGTGGCGGGAGGCCGGGTCCGCCACGCTCAGTTGGTGATCGATGCGGTACCGATAGGTCTGGCCGGCAACAGCTGCCAGTTCGGCGCTGAACCAGCCGTCCCGCGTCGCCTCCAGCGGATATCGGCGATCGCCGCCCAACTCGACCTCCACCCAGTGGGCATCCGGGGCCCACAGCGCGAACCTCACCTTGCCGCCGGGCAGGACCTGGGCTCCATGACGTGACGTCATCGTGCGGCCTGCGCGGGCGCCTGGAGCAGGCGCTGGTAAAGAGCGCTGTAGGGGCGAACGGCGTCGCCCCAGGTCAGCGGCGAGTCCATGGCCTTGCAGCGCATGGCGTGCATCAGCTCCGGATAGCGGTAGATATTCAGCGCCCGGCGCACAGCGTCGTAGTAGCTGGCCGGGGTCTCTTCGCGGAACAGCAGGCCGGTGACGCCATCGACGATGGTGTCGGCCAGGCCGCCGGTGTGCCGCGCGATCGGCAACGAGCCGAAACGCTGGGCATACATCTGGCTGAGGCCGCAGGGCTCGTAACGCGAGGGCATGAGCAGGAAATCGCTGGCGGCATAGATGCGCCGGGCGAGGGTTTCGTCGAAGGCGATCTGCACTCCGACCCGACCGGGATAGCGCTCAGCCAGCTCGCACATGGCCAGTTCCAGCTCCGGTTCGCCACAGCCGATGGACACCAGTCGTCCGCCGGCCGCGACCATCTCGTCGGCAATCGCCAGGGTCAGATCGATGCCTTTCTGGTGCACCAGTCGCGACACCACGGCGAATAACGGGCCGCGGCCTGGCAGCAGGCCGAAGTGCTTCTCCACGTATTCGGCGTTGCGTCGCTTGCCGGCCAGCCGGGTGACGTCGAAGCCCTCGATCAGATGCGGGTCACAGGACGGGTCCCAGCCCGCATCGATGCCATGGGTAATGCCGCTGAGCTGGCCACGGTCGCGGCGCTGGGAGAGTATGCCCTGCATGCCGCAACCGAATTCTTCTCCGGTGATCTCGCGTGCGTAGGTTTCGCTCACCGTTGTGATGTGGCTGGAGTGGCTGATACCGGCCTTGAGGAAGGACAGCTTGCCGTAGAATTCCATGCTTTCCGGCAAGCCGGCCGTTTCCGGCAGGCCCAGTTCGGCGCAGCAGCCCAGCGGGCAGGCGCCCTGATAACCGAGGTTATGGATGGTCAGTACGCTGGGCGTCGATTGTCCGCGCCAGGCCATATAGGCCGGAGCAAGAGCCGTGGGCCAGTCGTTCACGTGCAGCAGGTCCGGGCTCCAGGCGAGTTCGCTCATGCCGGCAGCCAGGTCTGCGGCGGCGAGGCTCAACCGTGCAAAACGGATGTGGTTGTCGGCCCATTCATGGCCGTTCTGGTCTACATACGGGGTGCCGGGGCGGTCGTAGAGTTCCGGGCAGATCACCGCGTACACCACCAGCCCGTCGGCGAGCCGCAGCTCGCCGATATCACAGGCGGGCAAGGCCGCGAGGCCGGGCAGGCGGCCAACCATCTTGCACGCCACGGCGCCCTTGAGTACCTGTGGGTAGCCGGGAATCAGCACGCGGATATCGTGGTCACCCAGCAGGGCACGGGGCAGGGCAGAGGAGACATCGCCCAGGCCGCCGGCCTTTACGAAATCTGAAAACTCCGAAGAGACGAAGAGAATCCGTTTGCGTCGCTGCGGCGGCGCACCATCGGCCGAGGGTACCGCACTGAGGTTGATTGTGGCGTCTTCCAGACGCACATCGGCCAGCTGGTTGCGCATCGTTCGTTCCTCTCTGTGTCAGCCGGGCCGTGGCTTTATCTGCCGGCCCTGCGGGTCTCCGTGGGTGGGTGCCGTCCTTCGGGTGACAGGGGGGCGGAGGGCGAAGTTTCGTCTTTCCGCCAGCAGGCCCGGTGGTCGGCCGCGGCCGGTTGCTCCTTCTGTACAGACAGGCGCCAGCTACCGAAATGTCTGGGGTGGCTCCGGAACTGCTGTTGCTGCGGTCACTCAGGCAGGGGAAAAGGCCCCGCCGGTCAAGAAGCCCAATGGAAAGCCCCCGATGGTCACTTAAAGCCGTAAGCAGGGTCCGTACCAGTCGCCGGCTTGAAGCCAAGTAACTGAAAGAAAAGAGAAAAATTAAATGCGGCTGGCTATGTGCAACCAGCAGAATGCACGACCCGGCTTTCAGCCGGTTGCAATACGCCTTGCCGCTGCGCTTCGCGGGGTGGGTTGTGTTGGCTCTGATCGACGGATCATCGGGTGAACTCGTCCGTTCAGCGCGCCGAGAGATTCGCGAGGAACTCGCCGAAGCCGCCGGAGGCCCGATAATCGGCGCGCGCGCTGGTAGTGACGCAGGTCTGATGGGTCCAGACGATCCGCGCGCCGCTTCGCTCCAGGTCACGAACCAGGCAGACATCCTCGTTGCAGGGCAGGGGACGGAATCCCCCGGCCCGCTGATAAGCCCGGGCGCAGATGCCGAGGTTGGCTCCGTGGATGTGGCGATGGTCCTCGCGGCACTGGTAATGCTCTTCATGGCGAAGGCGCACCTGTTCGTCGTGGCCCGACCAATCCGATACCTGCACCGTGCCGCAGACGGCCTCGGCGCCGAAGGCCAGCTGGCGAACCAGCCAGTCATCGCTGACGCAGGTGTCGGCATCGGTGCAGGCGAGCCAGCGTGCTCCCTGGGCGAGCAGCCACGCGGCGCCGGCCCTGCGCGCATGACCGACATTGCGCTCGTGGACTTGCAGCACGGCGACGCCCAGCGAGGCGGCGACGGATTCGCTATCGTCGGAACAGGCGTCCAGCACCGCGAGGATGCACACCGGCTCGCCCTCCAGGCCGGGATGCAAGGCTGCCTGCTGCAGGGAGCGCAGGCAGGTTCCCAGCAGCGCGGCCTCGTTGTGCGCCGGTACTAGAATGCCAATCATCCGGGGGCCTCGTTGGCCCAGAGTTCCAGGCGGAAGTCGGCCTCCAGATGCTGCACGCTGGGCGCAAACCCCATCGCCAGGGTGATCGCCTCATGGACCTCGTCGCCGGTCAGCGTGCAGCCTTCGATCGGGTGCCGCCAGTGACAGGCCAGCAGTACGCCGCCCTGCGCCAGGCTCGCCGCCGCTTTCCGGCAAGTCCGCTGCCAGGCTTGCGCTCCCAGGTAGTAGCCCAGCTCACCCAGCACGATGAGTTCGAACCTCGCCTGCGGCCATTGCTCGGGCAGTGCCTGCCGCACCACGCGCACATTGCCTAGTCCAGCAAGGCGCTGGCGAGCCAGCGCGACAGCCTCCCCGCTGTAATCGGCGCACAGCAGATGGTCGACCCGCCGGGCCAGCTCGACACTGGTTTCGCCGTTGGCACAGGCCGGTTCGTAGCCGCTGCGAAATCGCATGCGGGGGAGACAGGCGAGCAGCAGGTCGCGCTTGCGCTTCTCGTACCAGGAGGTTCGGAATGACCAGGGGTCCGGGTCATCGCGGTACAGCCGGTCGAAATGCTCGGGCGGCAGGGGTCGTTTCTCGGCGTTCACAGGAAATACACCTCGAAGGGCTGCAGCAGGGTCTCCAGCAACCGGGCGCTGAGGATCGGCGTGCTGCCTTGCAGTTGGCTGGCGTGGGCTTCGAGAGCCTGGCGCTTGCGTCGCAGCGCTTCGTCGTCAAGGTCCAGGCGCCGTGCGCGGCTCCAGGGCAGGCGCGGGTCACCGGGAAAGGCCCAGTGCCACGCCCAGATCGGAGTCTCGAAATGCCGGGCGCCGCACTCTGCCGCCAATTGCGCACAGGCGAGCCCGACCTGTTCGTGATCGCAATGGCCGTCCTCTCGCCAGGTACTGACCAGTCGATCGCCCGGGCGCAGCAGGGCGCGCAATGGGTCGCGAAGCGCTGCTGCGGTGACGCCGCCATCGGGCAATCGCAAGCGTCGCCACTGCCATTGGCCGAGATCGATGCCGAGGCGGGTGAGGGCGCTGCGGCTTTCGACGATTCGTGTCTGCCGCAGCGTGTCTGCTGTCCAGTGTGAGGAACCGGGATGGCTGGCTTCGCCATCCGTCACGGAAACCAGCAGGCCCGCGCAGTCCTGTGCCGCCAGGCTGGCAAGAAGCCCTCCGCAGCCCAGTACTTCATCGTCAGGATGCGGGGCGACGACGACCAACCGGCGCCCCGGCGGCACCAGTTCTTCGCGGCGGAGGCGCGGCAGTCGTTCGAGCTGGATGCATGAGCGCCACAGCGAAGGTGGCGTGCCCTGGGTTCCGGCTATGAGGTTCTGCGCCTGACTCATAGTGCCCAGGACTCGATTTCGAGACGCTTCAGGTGCCTGCCCAGGTGGGCCAGGTCGCGCTCTCCGTGGCTCTGCCGGAGGAAGACCGGCAGGTCTGCGGCCAACCGAGCGAAGCGTCGGTCGCGGCAGAACGGCGTTGCCCCGAGTGCCCGGCCGACATGCCATTGCACGGCTTCGACAGCGCCTTCGACCTGGGCGCGAACCCGGCGGGCGGCCAGCTCCGAGGGAGCGGCGGGGTTCTCGTCGATCCAGCCGGCGCATTCGCGAAGTGCCCCGGCGGCCCCGGCCAGGGCTGCATCGACCGCTCCCAGGTGCGCCATGGCATGGGGATCCTCGCTACGGCCCTGGCGAAGATAATCCGCCAGGCGACCCGCGGCGCCATACCAGCAAGCGGCGATGCCTGCGCCGCCATGCCAGAAGCCTGGACGTTCCAGGTACTCCTGCGGGCCGCCGACGCAACGGGCCAGCGCCTGGTCGAAGGTCACCGCCACACTGCCCGTGGCTGCCATTCCCACGGCGTTCCAACCGCTGCTTCCGACGCTTACGCCAGGCTGGGCGAGGGGGACGGCGACCAGCTGGGTACGCTGCCGCTCATCTTTCACCGTGACCAATGCGTGCTCCGCCACGGCTGCGCCGGAACACCAGGGTTTGCTCCCGCTGATGCGTACATGGCCCGCCTCGCGAGCCACCACCTCGACACAGGGACTGGGCGGATCTGCCGCCCAGACGGCCCAGATTCCGCACTGGGGCTCGCCATCCAGCTCTGCCAGAATGGCCAGGGCGTCGGTGTGTCCCTCGTAGAGCTTGAGCAGGGATAGATCGCTGCCCGCCACAGCCGCCAGGGCTTGCCACCGCTCGAGGGTTGCGCCACTGGCGGGCAAGGGCAAACGATCAAGTCCGTCGTCGATCAACTGGCGCAGCGCGGCGCCGACAAAGGGCACCTGCTGAGAAGCGTCCTGCGGCAGTTCGAAGTCGCGCAGCAGACGAGACAGGGCGTGCGAGCGGTCGTGTTTCATGGCATTCCCCCTTTCGGAGCCTCTATGCCATGCCGACCTCGCGTTGCGGTTTGCGGTTCCAACCGATTTGTCCTGTGCCTTGCGGCCAATTCGGCGGCGCGCGGCCGGTATAGCGATGGCTGCCAAAACGCGCCCAGCAATCCGTACCGCTCGGGTGTTTTGCACAGACCGCAAGGGCGGATCGGGCGCTCTGCTGATTGCACCGTGCGATCAATTACTGGCCCAGCCGCTCTACCGCGTCCTCCTACGCTCAGGGACGAACCGGGCGTGGAACTTGCTGAATCAGTCTGGCACTTCACCCGAAGCTGCCGGAACCGGGCCACCCCCGGTCCCGCGCTGGATGCGCACGGCCCAAATCGTTCCGTGCGCACCTGGAGCAGAGTCGACCACCCCGGTGCGAAGCTGCTCCAGCCTTCCGTGGCCAATGGCCAGGAGCACTCCATGAACTACGAAGATCGCGATACCTATGGCATGTACAAGAATCGCCCCGTCGCCGTCGAGGCCGACTCCAGTCGTGGGCCGGGCCCGCGCCTGATGGGCGCCGACACCCTGATCGGCAACGATGTCTACAACACCCGCGACGAAGACCTGGGCGACATCAAGGAGATCATGCTGGATACGCAGAGTGGCCGTGTCGCCTATGCGGTGCTGTCCTACGGCGGGTTCCTCGGCATGGGCGAGAAACTCTTTGCGGTGCCCTGGAGCGCGCTGCGCCTGGACACCGTCAACAAGCGCTTCGTCCTGGACGTCGACAAGGAACGCCTGTCCAGTGCGCCAGGGTTCGATAAACACGACTGGCCGGACATGCAGGACCCGACCTGGAGCCAGCAGATCCACGACTATTACGGCACCAAACCCACCGACGCCCCGCGTTTCTGACGTTGGTCGCCTGGCCGATGCGCGGTGTTTCGCATCGGCCGGGAACAAGGGCAACGCAGAGCTTCAATACCGATCGCTACACCACTGGCAGTGCGGGCTCAGAGCAGATTTCTGAACTCCCCAGGCTGCCACGTCTCTACCGGTCAGGCCCCACTTCAGCGGAGTGCATGCCATGATCGGACCAGGATCGCGCGGTGATTTGCCTGCCCACTCTCAGCCCCAGCGGGGCGCCCCCTCAGCGGCGGGTCAACGGAAAGCAATTCCCCCTTCGCACGACCCCACGCAACCAGCAGCAGGGAAGAAGGGCGGGGCGGGCTTTTCACGCTTTGCCCAAGCCCTTTCGCAATGGGCCGGCCGCCCACTGACCTTCGCCCTGGCCTGCGTGCTGCTGGTGGCCTGGGCACTCAGCGGGCCGTTCTTTCACTTCAACGATACGTGGCAGCTGGTCATCAATACCTCGACCACCATCATCACCTTCCTCATGGTCTTCCTTATCCAGAGCACCCAGAACCGAGACACCGACGCGCTGCACATCAAGATCGACGAGTTGCTGCGTACCACCCACCACGCCCACCGCGTGCTGATGGGGCTGGACGACATGGGCAGCGAGGAATTGCAGAAGCTGCGCAAGACCTACGAGGAGATCGGTGAGGAGAATGTGCAGGACGGTTCGCCACAGAGGGTGGCCGAGCGTGAGGAAGAGGATCAGCGTGGGCCGGCCACTCCTTGAAGCTGGTGAGTCGCCTTGTCGTCGTCATTTGCTGAGTGAGTCAATAGATGGCGGAGCGGCGCTTCGGCAGATCACCCGATACCGTGGTCAGCCTAAGAGTGGGGTTGGCGTTCTGAGAGCAGACAGAGAGAACGCCTGGAGTACTGCGAGTAACCACATATCAAATTTAACTTATGGGCGATGTCAGATGTTCATAAGCTGCTCATGGGACTGAGATTACTGAATCAGTGATCTCGAAATTAACGCGATTGTTCATCTGTTGATGTTCATAGACCTAGTTTTTCCCGCCATCCTTAGGAATGTCGCCATGTGATGGTTCATCTGTAGCCGGCATCGGCGCAGACGACGTTCTCGTCGCCATGCAACTGCTTATCGACCTGGGTGACATCCGCCACGTTGGCTGCCGTGCCCACCACGATGTGTACCAGCCCCGATTCATCATCAAAGCCAATGTGCGCCTTCATGCCAAAGTAATACTGGTTCCCCTTCTTGGTCTGGAGCATTTCCGGGTCGCGCTTGCCGTCCTGGTTCTTGGTAGAACTGGGCGCGTGGATCAGCGTGGCATCGACGATAGTGCCCTGGCGCAGCGACAGACCGCGATCCCCCAGGTAGCCATTGATCACGCCGAGGATGCCGGCTGCCAGCTCATGTTTCTCCAGCAGACGACGGAAGTTGAGGATGGTGGTTTCGTCAGGAATACGCTCCAGGATCAGCCCGGCGAACTGACGCAGGATGGTCGTCTCGTACAACCCTTCTTCCATGGCCGGATCGCTGTAGCCGAACCAGTTCTGCATCACATGAACCCGCAGCATCGTCATCAAGGGATAGGCCGGACAACCACCTTCACCCTTTGGGTAATGCGGATCGATCAAGGCAATCAAACCCTTCTACGGCACCACCTGATCCATCTCGATCAGGAACAATTCCTTGCGGGTCTGCTTGCGCTTGCTGGAGTACTCTGATGAGCCTCCTCGATCCCCCCTACGAAGTTTAGCGGATCAACATCTATTCGCGGTCTGCTTGGCCTCTACTAGCTTGAATGGTGTATTTTTACGATCCCTTTGCAGCCCGATGAGGCTAACAGGAGCTAGCCCGGGTTATGAAAAAACTCCAGGCGGTAAGTTTTACATTTGATGATGCGTTGCATATTTTTTGTACGAAAGGCTATCCAATAAATGTAAAGGATTAGATAGTGATCAATTTTCCTACGGATCTTACGATTGATAGTTGTGAGGAGTTTGTAAATGGCTTGGAGGAAGCCAGTCCCAGTGAGGCGCTCTATCTTCCCTCCGAGTTTAATAATGCCCTGTTTGGTGGGGTCGCCGCTGCAATTCAAGCGATTAATACGTGGGGGCGGTTGTCTAGTTCCCGAGAAATAGTTCTCGGAGGGAATTCCGAAGAGGTTCAAGAGTATACGGATGAAGTAGTGAATCGCCCTCACAAGTTTAATGCGGCGATGCTGGCGAAGAAGATAGTGCTCTCGAGTACAGGGGCTGACATCCGCAAGGATGTGAATATTGCTGCGAGAGGTGCTATTGAGAGTCAAGCAGGAAACAAACATGGCCAGCAAAGAGGTGCACTATGTTGGTTTTCTTTTGTCGACCATAGCTCGAAAGGTTTTGATAAGAATTTTTACACACAATCTTCCGAAGGGGGAGCTATTCCCAGGCAGATTTCTCAGATAGAAAACATAATAAAATCAATGGTGGAGAAATCTATTGGTATTCTTGGTGCTGCGCAGAAGCTATCAAGTAATGACATGCAGCATCTTGGTCGTATATTTTTCGAGCTATTTTTGAATACGCATGAGCATGGTTCAAGAAGTCATAGTCGGGACGTATGGCTGAGGCCTGGGCAGCGCGTAATTTATAGCAATGGGATAAGTCTTTTTGATAAGGCACTTGAAAAGCGCACTCAGCGAGAACGCGGACTTTCAACCTATTTGCAAACGCATCGAGTAGATGAGGTTGAAAAAACTAGATTCATCGAAATAAGCATTATTGATTCTGGGCTTGGTTTTTTTGAGCGCTGGTGCGCTGACAAGAACGAGTCAGCCCCTGAGGATGATCTCGGTTACGAGTATTCGATCATCAAGAAATGTTTCAGCGCGCGTCAGACGTCATCCGGTAAGGATAACAAGGGTCTTGGCCTTCCCGTCGTCATGGATCGCTTAACTAAACTCAACGGCTTCATGAAGGTTAGAAGTGGGCGTCTCTCTCTCTATAGGAATTTTATTGCACAACCTTATGCTCTAGGCGATTCATGTGACTTTTCCGATTGGGTTACCGGGCTTCCTGCCAATGAATCCCTAAGTCAATTAGGGTGGGTTTCTGGGGTAGCAATAACATTCTTAATTCCTCTGGAGCCTAAGCGATGAGTGCCGGCTTTGCGTTTCGTTTCCAACATGAGTCCGTAAGGCCTGCTCTCGTAATTTGCTGTAATACGACTGTATCTTCAGATGAGATCGTCAAATCAATAAAAGCAGATGTCGAAAATAATTTGCTTCCGGATCGTGTTTATTTAATAGGGCCGGCCGGCCATAGAGAGGATTTTGTAAGCCTCTTCAGTAATGATTCATTTAAAGAGGAATTTGAATCATTCATAGGGGATGTGGATGAACGACTTGCTCCTCTATTGTACGACAGTTGTGGAGTAATAACATGTGCCAAAAACGGTTCGGGAATCGAAAAAGGCCTTCGCGATGCGATGATCCGTCAGGGTATGCTTGATATTTTCGAGCGCAGACAAGGGCTTATCACATCTTCATCAAGCTTCCACTTCTCGAAACCTTCAGGTGATCACTGCAGCGGCTTCATACGAGCCTCGAATTTGTTGGTGGCTGGTGAAGAGGTGGCATTCCTTGCTATATCATTACTTCCTTACTTTTCTAAGGCTCCTGATCGAATCTATGTTGATACGTCGTCGATTTCTTATTTGGTGAGTGTTGCCGCATTGATGTCCGGTCGCTACAGCAAACGGCTGCCATTAATTGAGAGTTTCGAATCTTACACTGCGCTTAAGAAAAGCTTCGACTTCGTGGAGGCAGATAGCAGTTTAGTGATTATCTCTGCAACCACAAGCGGCGGGCTTGCCGCAGAGATCCTTAAGAAAAATAACTTCACCGCTGAGCAGGTTGTCACACTTTTCTATAGTAAGCTAAAGCCCGCTCAATACGGCATCTTTGATGTGGCTTGCTTGGTCTCTGAAAGCATAAAATCTTTTGCTCCCGAAGACTGTCATGATTGCTTGAAGGGAAGTAAGGTCATCAAGATCGCGGGAGATCAATTTTTGCCCGAGACTCCAAGTCATGGTCAAGTAATAATCAAGAAGACAGATTTTACAGCGGATCGACGGAAGTTCTTTGAGGAGTTTGCTGCAAAAAATCTTTTGCAATGGCGTGTAGCTTCCGACCTGGGCGCAGAATCAAGGGAGCACTTTTTTATTGATGTTGAGAATTACTTAAAAGGAATGCCTAAGGGGTTTTCGGAAAAGCTCCATCGATCAGTTAAAAAATATATCTCTAGAGATGCTGAAAAGATAATTGCGCTTGATGATCCTGGCTCAATTTCTTTGATGGAAGAAGTTAAGAAAATTGTGGGTGAGCCTGGAGTTATCTGGCAGAGCATGTCTGAAGTTGACGATGATCTGCTTAAAGGTTCTTCGTCAGTGGTAGTAATTGCTGGGGCTATCACATCTGGTAGAAAGTTGCTCGACGCTTCTAGGAAGCTGCGCTGCATCAGTGATCAATCTTCTATCCTTTACTTGGTTGGATTCTCAAAAATTCCCAGCAAGGATGCATACGAGCAACTCCGTAAAGACTTAGAGTTAGGCGGGCGTACTCTGATCGTGCTGAGCGAGTGCCATATGCCTCGTGTAATCGGAAGTACGAGAACGCCGTGGGACGCGGAGTGTGATTTTCTTAGGGAAATTAGCGATGATTTATCCGAAGATCCAGTTGAATTATCCCGCGCTCTTAAAGTGCGCCTTGAAAAATTCGAGCAGAACGAATTTGATTCAGATGATCTATTCTTGCCGTCGCCTTCAGGTGAAGTTCTTAAGTTGAGGGATACGTTTGCCTTCTGGTCAGGCTTGGAAATAGATCATACGGCATCTACTCAGGCTGATGTGTATTGGACGATTCAGGCGATTTTGCATGATATGAGGATAAGGCCTAATGGTGCAGGCTTGGCTAGTATCTATCATTCAACGGTTATAAGCCCGGCGTGCTTCGATAGATACAATGATGGAGTAATTCAAGCATGTCTTCTTAGGGCGGCTACGGCATCGGAGTTGAACTACTCAGTTAGTGATGATTTTAGCCTGAAGATGATGGACTTTCTGATTTCGGTAATTGAAGGATCAACTGAAGCGCAAGGTGAGGGGGCGCTTGAGTTCCTGATGGCTATGTGTCTTGGTCACCTCCGTATCAATACCGAACACTTAAGAGAGTTACTTGCAAGAGCTGAATCTCTTACAGTGAATGGCGACATGAGGCTGCTTTTGAACCACTTGTCAAAACAGCTGCCTTGTAAGGATTGATTTTAGTTGGTCGGTCCTGGGCTGAGTGGACACTGACTTAAGGTGAATAATGCCCATCGCAAGGAGTGTTCATGACCCAGGCCCGACGACGTTTTCCCGAATCCTTTAAACGCGAGGCGGTAGACTAGGTGCTTGCCGGTACGCCGCTTCGTCATGTCGCCGAGACGCTGGGCATCGCTGAAAGCCTGTTGGGCAAATGGAAGCGCCAATACGAGCAGCAAGATGACGATGCCGTTCCGGGCAACGGCAAGCAGCGGGGCGAGAGCGCGGAGCTGCGTCGCCTACGCCAGCAACTGGCGCAGGTCACCATGGAGCGCGATGTTTTAAAAAAGGCGCTCGCCATCTTCTCGCAGCCCACGAAGTGAAGTTCCGCGCCATCGAGGCGTTGGCCGGTCACTATCCCGTAGCGCCGATGTGCCGGTATCCCGCAGCGGCTTCTATGCCTGGCAGCAGCGGCCACCTTCGGCGAGAGAGATGGCTAGCACCTGAGTCGATGTTTCACCAATTTCTTCGGCTTAAAGGCTAGGCATACCGGGACTTTCAGGGAAAGTGTTTCCGCGAGGGGGGCATTATAAAAATGCCCAAGGTTGGCGTCAGCATTGAAAGATGACGCGTCTGCTAGTCCATTGATTGCTCGGTTGCATGGCGACATCGCCATCGACGTATCGATGCCCACTCTCAACGAGGAATTGGTAGCAAAGCGAGTCAGCACTGCGGAGTTGCACAAGCTCAGACAGCACCTCCATGCGCCAACTGTTGGTGTTGTTTAAGTAGCTCGGGGTGACGAGTTGTACATTCTCAATCTTCATCGTCTCGCTTTGCTGGGCAAGCAAGGCCTCTAATACGGGCACTTCTTGCACCATTAGCATGGTGCATAGCGTCTGACCCGGGTGTCCTTCGAGCACCGAAACGTAGAACCAGGGGCCGTGGAGACTCTGCTCGACGACGCTCCATAGCTGGGCGTCCCCGCCATACAGCTCATCCGACGAGATTTCCGCCTGCTTGTGGGTTCTGAACATCTGGCCTGTTCCGCTAAAATGAACACTATAGATTGTAGTCCTAAAGTGTTCCGAAGGGCTTCATCGTTCCCTTTGCGAGGCGCGCAAATGGAACCGAAGCAGGCCTTTGGCCAAGCTCTCAAGGCGTTGAGGACGAGCAAGCATCTGACGCAGGAAGACTTCTCCCAAGTCAGCAGTCGTACCTACCTCAGCACTCTCGAGCGAGGACTCAAAAGCCCAACGCTCGAGAAAGTAGGAAGCTTGGCGGCGGTGTTGGATGTGCATCCAATGACGCTTTTGGCGTACACGTACCTGCAGCTCGAGCGCGAGGTGGACCTAGAAGGCCTGATAGCGAGGATTCGAAGGGATCTCGCTGATGTAGGCCTTGCATCAGGCCCCTGAGGAACGGCATCACTGAGCACATTGCAGCGTTCTGAACCACCTCAGAGCGCATGCCCACAGGGGGTTCGCTATGGGCAAGTCGCGACTTGAAGAGATAGACCTCGATAAAGTGGAAGAAATCATGGCAAAGGCGCAACCGCCGAAGCAGCTAAGCGAGCAGACGAGCTTAACCTGCCACATGCCATCGAGGTGGGCGGGCGGTGATGTGGCAGTATCCCGATGGCCGACTTGTGGCATTCGACAGCAACCGTGAAGTACCTAGAGAGGGGCCAGCCTAGTCCCCCGATTGCGCCTACTTAGGAAACCGGGGCAATTCATCAGTCGCTCCATCAGGCATGCTTGGCTGCGTTGATGTCATTTTGGTGGCGCACCTCTTCATAAATTGGTGGGGGCGGCGTAGGATCGGACTCAATACGGCAGCTACGTGCATTTCCCCTCGACGCGCAGTGTTGACGCCTGTGCGAACTACTTCTGGGCGCCGGAAGCGAAACAACTCGACCTTTATTCGCCCACCTCGTTGAGATGAACTCCAAGCAAGGATGCAGCAACATGCCAACTGGCAGAGCGATTATTATTGGAGTCAATCCGAGAGAAGCAAATCTCAAGCGAAAAGTGCGAGAGCATTTGCATCAACTAGGTTTCACGAGGACACAGGAGGGGGCCCTGTGTCCACCTGGAAATGGTAAGGAAGCCATCCGTGCTTTACACGGCGCCCAACGCGAAGAACGGCTCAGCGCCAGCGAGCGCTTTATTGCGCGGAGCAGCTCCAAACTGATGCCGTATTTTGCGAATGGCTGCGAGGTGGTGCCGGAAAAGATTTCCCCAGTGCTTGAACGCGTGTCGTCCGGCACGTGGCAAAGTGACCTTTTTCGGCTGGCGTCACTGTCTTGGTCTGTCCCTGTGTCTAACGGTTTTGGCAGACGCCTGCGTTACCTTGTCTGGGATCAGACAAATGGCAAACTGATGGGGTTGATTGCCATAGGTGATCCGGTTTTCAACCTTGGCGTTAGAGACAAATTCATCGGCTGGGATACTGCGGACAGGGCTGCCCGGCTGGTCAACTTGATGGATGCCTATGTCCTTGGAGCGGTCCCACCTTACAACGCCTTATTGGGCGGTAAGTTAGTCGCTTGCCTGCTTCGCAGTCGGGACATTTATGATGATTTTGCCAGTGTCTACGGAGGCTCTACGGGCATCATCTCGCAGGCCGAAAAAAATGCGCGTCTGTTGGCGGTCGTGACGACCTCGTCGATGGGGCGTTCCGCGGTCTATAACCGATTGAAGCTGGATGGCACGGAGTACCTCAAGTCCATCGGCTTTACCGGTGGCTGGGGACATTTCCATATACCCGATTGGTTGTTTATTGAGCTTCGAGACTATCTTCGTGAACTCGACCATCATTATGCCGACCAACACGCCTTCGGCCAGGGCCCTAATTGGCGGTTGCGCACCACGCGCGCGGCACTGAAGGCACTGGGCTTCAAGGACGATCTGATGCGCCACGGCATCCAGCGTGAAGTCTTCATCTGTCAATTGGCCGGCAACGCCGCGAAGCTCCTGCATTGCGGCAGCGGAAAACCAGACACCCAATCGCTGTTGTCGGTAGGTGAAATCGGTGAATTAGCGCTGAATCGCTGGATGATTCCACGCTCAAGGAACAGGCCCGAGTTTCGCGATTGGAAGCCGACGGATCTCATTCACCTGTACGGCAGCCAAGCGTGCCATTTTTCAGCACCCAGCCACTTAGCCACCGAGTCGCGTTGCGTTGTAGGTTTACGCAGTTAAATGTGAAGGATATGAGCGATGGATTGCGCCATAGACCCGGTCAAGAATAAATCGGTTACCGCCGATATAGCGTCACGCACCGGCTATTATATTTGTTCCTACTGCCGCAAGCGGGTCGGACTTCGTTCGGGGCCATCGCGAAAAAACTACTTCGCCCATTGGCGTGGCGTGTCCTCTAGTTCCTGCCCCTATTTCATGTCGGGCTCATTGAACCACGTCAGTCATGACAAGGTTCAACCACTGCCAACGCGGCAGATGGACCTGCGCCTGCTGATAAAAAAAGGTGAGAACGCCGGGGCGTGGTGGATTGAATTAATCCTGCCCCCCTGTCGAGCATGTCATGCCTTCGTCAAACTCGATGTCGGCGGCAGGGTACAAAAGCTCGATATGCGGGGGATGGGCTCAGGCTTCAGGGTCATGGCCGAGCCCACGGCGAACGATTACAGGATCATGTCCTTCGAAGGCAAGCCGGACCCTTCGTTCGTAGTGGAAGTTGCGCGGACGTGCCCAGGTCTACCTGCATTGGGTGCGGCCGCATTCACCGCTATTGGCCGAGGCGCCGAAAGGGGGTTTCCCCGCGCTCAAGGGCTAAATCGCTGCGAAACCTACGCCCTGCTATGGTCGGTACCGGTGACCCCGGAGTTCCCTGAAGAACTGCTGGTGGACAGACTCAAGTCGCGGCAAGGCTGGAATTTGGCCCTGGTCACCGTACCGGAAGCCCCCTCAGACGCCTGTATCAGTTGGCTGGAAGCCTTTACTCAACTAAGCGTGATGCCGGCGGCGCCTGCGATCACGACCATTTGGCCGTTCCTGAGCCGCAACGCGAGCATCAATACCGTTGAATATATCGAGTCCGACGCGGTCATCCTGGCCGCCCATAGGATGCCGGGTAGCCCCCACGACGGCGGACCAACCTTACAAGCCGTCAATCAGCATGATTGCATTTCCGCAACAGCCCCCGATCGATCACCCGCGCTATTCACAGTGATACGCGCTGGAAGCGATGAATTCAGGGTCGGCAAGAGCGGTCACCCAGATGCCGACAAGTATTTTTTCAAGAGCACATCGCTGGGACGAAGCTTTAAACACCCTACGGTGGACCTGGTCTTCATTGACGAGTGTGGCGAACGTCTTGTTGCCTCATTGCACCGTAGGCAAAGCCAATCGTATGTGATGGCCACGCGAGCGGGGGAACTGCATTTTGACTCCCTCACAATGCCGAGAGGGGCCCAAGGTAGGCTGGAGGTTGTCTCACACAGTGGGCATAAGGACTACCGCCGACTGGCGTCTAGCGAAGTGTCGGCTGACCACGCACCACAGGCATGCCAGTTGCCACCGGCAATGAATAGCTTGCTCAAACAATATCTCACTGACCCGCAATACCACCTCTATTTGGATTTTGGCGGGTTGGGCCGGTTGGCCATCGGGGCTATACAACTGCCGGCCACACCCGCTTTGCTGACGCTCGGGCGATCCTTACGCTTGCGTCTGCAGAGCTTTCTATCCCAGCTACACGTCGGTGGGGTAACCGCAATCTCTGGCAGTGATCAGGCATTGGTCAGCGCGCTTGGTGCATCAGTGCCTAGGCCGGAATTGCTCCCTCACTACCGTCAACTGGTGGCTGCTGTGCGCGCCTGTGGATTTGATATTCGTTTTTCAGGAGATGGAGTCTCGCGATGAGCTACCTGTACAGCCAAGAGGCACGAGAGCGGATCTCGGCGCTCGGAGTCACGATGATTACCGAGTTCATCGAAGAGGTACCCCATGCCTTTCGCAAGTCGTTCTTCGACCGTCAAGCCTCGATCCCCGGTTTTAGGCGCGGATCCCCGCTAGAAGTCAAGGAGAAACAACGGCGGTTGATCGGGCACCTGGTGCATCCCCAGCCGGGTCAGAAAGGGGAGGCAGACTGGAACGCTTTCGCTAGCCTGTGGGTGGCGTGGGCAAAGAGCCGCTTGGACAACGCGTTTCCCGCTGCAGACAAGTCACCCCAATCGGCAGACACAGGCGCTGAGTTCTTCAAACGATTAGCCGAGTTGTGCCCGGACGCTCCTCGGGAAACGGTCGAGCGACTGGCCGCGTACAGCGGTTTCGCCGAAGACCCGGCGATGCAGGCAGCCCTGAACAGCTTTCATCCGGCGTCCACCCTGGCCAGGGATCGCATGATCGATGGCTTGCCGGGGCGTTTGGATAAAATTGAGGGTTATTTTGAACTGGCCGAAACGGCGGCTGAGGAGACCGCTGAGCGCGTCGACCAACTGGAAGTGAATGTCACTGCAACGACTGAAGCGGTTAAGCAACTGACAGGCAGTTTCGCTGGTGTTGACCATGATGTCGAAGCATTGCGTACTGCGCTGCACTGTGTCACTGACCGCTTGCAACAACTGAGCGAACTGGCTCAGTCAACGGCCGGGGCGCAGCAAGAGGTATCGCATGCGGTAGCGCACGCAGACCTCCGCGGCGAGCACATGTCGACTGCGCTGGACTCCCTCTCTGTTCAGGTCGCAGACCTGGTGGCTGAGCGCGCACAGGTCCTAGCTTTCGAGGAAGCACTGACCAACCTTGGTGCACGCATTCCCGACTGGGAAGTCACGGCGGCCACCATCGCGGCGTTGCGCGAACGCCTCGACGAGCATGATATTCGGGTTGCCAAACCGCGTGACGAGACCGGTGGCCAGACACGCGTCCGCTTGACCGAGAACGAAGCAACCGGCCCGTTCGTTGAAGTCAGCTCTGTGGACGCCGCCTGGAAGGTCATAGCCAACAACCTGCAGGCATGCGGTGTGGTGAAGAACGATGCCAATCGTTGCGCACGGCACATCCTGGCAGCAGTTATTTCCGGCCAGTTGATTCAGTTCAAAGGGTCAACGGCTGACTTAATTGCAGATGCCGTGGCAGCAGCTGTAGGAGGGACGATTTTCCATGAGTGGCGGGTTCCCGTTGGTCTTCTGTCGGAGGATGCCGCGACCGACTGCCTCGAAGTGGTGAGCGACTCGTCTGGATGCCTGCTGCTCAAGGGGGCCAACCGGTCTGCGTTTGAAGTATATGGTAGTGCCATCCGCGATCTTGTGGCGCGTCGTCAGTTCACCCTGACGGTCGATACGCGTCTGGTTCTGATTGCGTCTTGGACTCACGGCCCTGCGGCATTTCCAGACGGCGGTACGTTGTCTGAACTCGGACCTGTGTTTGATACGGATGAATTTGCTATGCGGGGGTTATCCGCCCAGGTGCCGCTGATGCAGTTTGGCCACCTGGCTGTGGAGGATTGGAAAGCCCTGCACGGCCCTGCCGAGAGCACGCTGTTGGCTCTACCGAGCACGTTGAGGGAGCGCCTTGCACAGGTAGATTTTATTCCTGGGAATCTGTGGCTACGAGTCGCTGACCGGGCATACGCCCAACTGCGACTCCTATCACCAGGCCCTTCGGAGCGAGCGCTTCATGTGGTACTGAAGCAATGGGCACTGCCGTGGGCGCAATCACTTGGGGGGCCGGTCGACGCACTTACGCGTAGCACCACCGAGCTTCTGAATGAAATCAACGCGCAGGCGGTCCACGCGGAGCGTGTTGAGTGAAGTGGCTAGGAAGCGATCGTGATGCCGCTCGGAAAACCCTGGCAGCCGGTTTGGGCTATAGAGGTGACGGTGAGGGATTGAGGATCGCGGCGGTAGCTGAGTGCCTTCGGGTCGCATCCTATCTGTGTTCTGCGCCCAACACGGATCGGGAAACTTGGGTGCCTGCGTCCACGCTCAGCTTGACGAGCCTGGTTCGCCGGCGTTTGCTCCCCCTGTGGCCGACGCTCGACGACGAGCAGGCCGCTGAACCGGGTATCAAAGCGATTTTGGAGAGTCTGGGTAAGCTAGGGGATCTGGTGCGACTCGACGGCGGACGTTGGCTAACCCCTCCACCACAGGCGATCAGAACCGGGGGCCCGCTGGCGGTGATCACCGGCGGAGGGCCTGCACAAACCTTTCCTTGGTCAATCACGATGCGTGGGGCAGGCAGGCTCAGGCTGATCGACGTCGATGCTTGTGCAGGACGCATCGACCTCTGGGAGCCACAGGAATGGATTGGCGCACCGCTCGAAGGATTGCAGGAGTGGTCGATCCAATTATTGACGAAGGCCAAGGCGCAGTTGAAACCTGCGCTGAATGAGCTTGCGGACGTTTCAATCCGCACCAGTGGAAATTGGGCGGCACTGCCTGCCTGCGCGACCGCCGAAGGTCTCTTCCTAGCCAAATGTCGGACAGGTCCACGGTTTGAATACTGTGTGGCCCAGGTGTCGCGAGGCCATCTGCGGCAGATGACCGGACTGCGACGGGATGAGGCGAGTCGCTTGCAGTTTTACCTCGACGCGCAAGCCGGTTTTCCCATGAAAGTTCAAGCGCATGTTTGGCAATCACAGGTTCGACTGCGCCTGAGTCGTCATTTGCCGCGGGAAGAGGCTCGAGCGCTGCTGCTGGGCTGGAAATTACCGCCGCATAGCAGTGGCGGCGCAACCGCGACCAACTATGTAATACCGCGTGAGATGTTTCCGCTCGTGCGCCAAGCGCTGACAGGGCTAAGCGTGGACCTGACTGAGCGTGAGTTTGCAGAGGGAAGACCATAATGGGAGGGATTTCGATGAATGAAGCGTCGGGTGTTCACGAGACAGCGAAAAGTTTGGCCGAGAGCCTTCGGCAATACATCGAAGCGCAATACCATATTCGTGATGAAGGGCTTGTCAGAGAACGTCATGCTCTGCTGCTGCGCCCTGAAACTATTGTTCAGACGCCTTATGTAGAAGCGACGGCGGTCTACAAAGTAGGCGATCCGTTCGAACATCTCGCCATTCCGAAGATTGCCTCCGATACGCTCACTCAGTTGTCGCACATGGGACTCGGCCTTTACCCTCGTCCCTACGAGCACCAATCGCAGGCGCTCACTGCATTTTTAGGTGCCGAGGCAGCGGATCTTGTCGTTGCAACGGGTACCGGCTCCGGCAAAACCGAAAGTTTCCTTATGCCAATTATTGGTCAATTGGCGATCGAGGGGCAGGAGCGGCCCGAGTCAGCGCAGTTGCCGGGTTGTCGGGCCCTATTGCTATACCCCATGAACGCCTTGGTCAATGATCAATTGGCGCGGATCCGGCGCCTCATAGGAAATACTGGGGCGTCGTCGATCTTGACGCAAAGCCGTTCCCAGCCGATCCGTTTCGGTAGCTATACCGGACGCACCCCGTATCCGGGAGAACGTTCCAAAGAACGCGACGAGCGTTTTATAGAGCCGCTGTTTGAAGAGTTCTATAACAAAGTGGCCGTGAAGCCTGCTGTGAAAGATGAGTTGATCAGGATCGGACGTTGGCCGAGCAAGGATCTGGAGGGTTTTTATGGCGCCTCGGCCATTGAGACCAAGACTTATTCATCAGGGAAGAAGAAGGGCGACAACTTCACCAAAAAGCATTGGGCTGGCCGGCTTCAGACCCAGCCCACTGATCGCGAGATGATGACGCGCCATGAAATGCAGGCGCGCTGCCCAGAGCTATTGATCACCAACTACTCCATGCTCGAATACATGCTCATGCGACCTATCGAGCGCGATGTATTCGATCAGACGAAGACTTGGCTCAAAGCGGATCCGCGCAACGAGTTTATCCTCGTTCTGGACGAGGCACATATGTACAGGGGGGCCGGTGGAGCAGAGGTGGCTTTGTTGATCCGGCGCCTCTGCGCGCGACTCGACATTCCACGAGAGCGCATGCGATGCATTATGACCAGTGCGAGCCTGGGGCCCGCAGACACCGCCGCGGTAGATGGAGAGCGTTTTGCGCGGGATCTGACGGGCTTGGCCGATACATCGCCACGACGCGTCAGGGTGATTCAGGGGACACCGGAGCAACGTTGCGTAGCGCAGGCAGCGCCAGTAGCACAGCTTGAGGCGCTGGCAGATTTCAATCTGGCCGATTTTCAACGCTCAGCCGAGGACCTCGACGCGGCTACTGAAGCGGCGGCGCACCTCGCCCATCAGCTCGGCTGGAGCCAACCGCCGCGCGGAGATCATGCCGCGTTTCGCAACTGGTTGTTCGAGCATCTCACGGGATTTGAACCGCTGGAGAACTTGATTACCGCGGTATCGGGGCGTGCGGTTCGACTAGACGATCTGAGTGATCGGCTGTTTGGCGATCACCCATCGGTCGATGCGGAAAAAGCCACCGATGCGCTTTTGGCACTGGGTAGCTACGCACAACGGAGCACGGATGGCCGGGTACTGCTGCCCACGCGTCTGCACCTCTTTCACCGCGGATTGCCAGGCCTGTTCGCTTGCGTGAACCCTGCTTGCTCCAAGCGCCTAGCTCATCATGACGGGCCCACCATCCTAGGCCGTTTGCACACGAAACCGTCAACCCAGTGTGGCTGCGAGGCCAATGGCCGCGTGTATGAACTGCTCACACATCGTGACTGCGGAGCTGCTTTTTTACGTGGCTTTGTAAACGAGGACCAGGACTTCGTTTGGCACCAGCCCAGTGGCCCGTTAACCGATGGTGCGGTTTCTACGTTGATGCCGATCGAGTTGTGCGTGGAGGACGCCATCCATCCTCGCAGTCGACATATCGAGAAATGGCTACATATGGCCAGTGGCAAGCTCTCGGATGAACAGCCTAGCGACGAAACCGGGTTCCGCAGGGTCCGTGTACCGGACAAGGCGGCGGACGCCGGCAATCTGACTTTTGACCACTGCCCGGTTTGTACCCGTAAGATAAAAAACGCCAAAGACGCTCCATCAAAAATCATGGATCACCTTACCAAGGGTGAGGCGCCGTTCACTGCGCTCGTTCGGACGCAAATGGCAAAACAACCCGCCAGTCGAGCCAAAGATAGACGGCACCCGAACGCCGGTCGCAAGGTGCTGATTTTCTCAGACGGTCGGCAAAAGGCCGCTCGGCTAGCACGTGATATTCCACGTGATATTGAACTCGACGTGTTTCGACAGGCTGTTGCATTGGCTTGTCACAAGCTCAGGGGGCTACAAAAGCCCGCCAAGCCCACGGCCTTACTCTATCTAGCCTTCCTTTGCGTCTTGAATGACCACGACCTGCCAATGTTCGACGGCGGTGATTCGAGACGAGTCGAGAATGCACGCAAATTACTTGATGACAATTATGATTCCGACCTGATCGAAGCCATAGAGGCAAGTTTTACGCCACAGGAAATCCCGGCGCGCTACCAGATTGCCCTCCTCAAACTTCTTTGTGGCAACTATTACTCACTGACAGGGACAATGGTCGGCTTCGTCGAGCCAACCCCCCAAAAATTACGAAAACTCAGCCAGCACTTGTCGACGGCTGGGCTAGCGATCAGCGATGCAAACCTCCGTGAATTGGCGGTAGGGTGGATTGACTCGATGTTACAGGAGTACGCCTTCGACAAATCCATTGAGCCGGTCTATCGCTGGAAGGCAGCCGGTTATGCCAACTCGGCGTGGGGTAGCACCGGTCAGTTTGGAAAAGCTTTAAAGGAGAGTCTGTTAAACCATTTCGGTTGGTCAAATGAGGCTTTACAGCGTGTTGAATCGATCTTCCGAGATCAATTGGCGGAAGAGTTCGAAGGTTTCTGGTTCCTGGTGCCTGACTCCTTAGCGGTGGTCGTCGACTTGGCCCACTGCTGGGCGCAATGCGCTGACTGTACTGCGCTGACGCCCTTCGCCTTAGCCGGCAAGGTTTGTATGGCGTGTGGCAGCGACGCAGCCTCGCCCCTTGATCCGAAGAACAGCGACTATGTCACAGCGCGTAAAAACTTCTGGCGGCTTCCAGTGGCTAGGGCCCTAACGCCAGGCGCAGAGCTGTCCAACATGAGCGTCGAAGAACATACCGCACAATTGTCGAACCGTGACCGTAGCCGGGTGCACGCGACCACAGAACTCTATGAGATGCGGTTCCAAGACGTGCTGATTGAAGATCGAGATCGCCCGATCGATGTCCTCAGTTGCACTACGACCATGGAGGTAGGCGTCGACATCGGTTCGCTGGTCGCCGTAGCGCTGCGGAACGTCCCTCCGCAGCGGGAAAACTACCAGCAGCGCGCCGGTCGGGCAGGGCGGCGCGGTTCGTCGGTTTCAACTGTAGTCACCTACTCACAGAATGGTCCGCATGACAGCCACTACTTCTTGAACCCGGCACGTATCGTGGCCGGTCCGCCTCGTACACCGGAGGTCAAGATCGATAATGCGAAAATCGCCCGCCGGCATATTCACGCGTACCTGATCCAGACTTTTTTCCATGAAATCATGGCGCAATGCACCGGTGCGTTGACTGAGAAAAACTCGTCACTGCTCAAAGCGCTGGGGCCGACTGAGGATTTCTTCTGCAGCACCGAGCAAACCGGGCCCACCTTGAACAGCTTCGAAGCTTGGGTAGCTCGTCGGGTGCTGGCCAGTGACGGCGATCTGCGCGAGTCCATTGTCGCCTGGCTGCCGCCGGGGTTGGATACTCGCGGGCTTTCATTGATGGAATGGCTGGCTGACACCAGTAAGGGCTTGCTGGTCGAACTCAAAAAGCTTGGCGCAACCGTCGAAGCGACTACGACGCATGAAGTTCTCGCTGACCAAGAGATACAGGATGGCGACAATCCCCCATCAAGTATCGAACAGGCGGAACTACTGGAATTCTTGTTCTTCCACGGCTTGCTCCCCAGCTACGCGTTTCCGACCAGTCTTTGCAGCTTTCTCGTGGAAAAGTTCAGCAAAAACGCTCGGGATCGATGGGAGGTGCGTACGTTGCAACGCCCGCAGCAGTCCATCATCAAAGCCCTGAGCGAGTACGCTCCGGGGCGCCTGATCGTCATTGACAAGAAGACCTATCGCTCAGGCGGTGTCTTTGCAGATCTACCAGCGGGTGTCGTAAATCGTGCAGGCCCTCTCTTCGAGAACAAAAAGCCGCACACCCACTGCAAAGCCTGTTCTTTCGTGCGTGACCCTAATCGTTCTGCTAAAGATCAGATGATCTGTCCCGTCTGCGGCCAACAGTTGGTGACTGAACAAATGATCGTGCCACAGGTATTCGGGCCGGAGGGCGCTGCCGATTTGCCGGAAAATGACCGCGAGCAGGAAATCACCTACGCGACGATGGCCCAATTGCCGCAACCCGTCGATCCGGAGATTTTCAGCTTTTCGGCCTGCGGTCCGTATGCAAGCTTCACCCATGCTGTCGACCGTACGCTTGTCACCGTCAACCGAGGCAAGGAAGGTACAGGGGAAGGGGGGTTTTCAGTCTGCATGGAATGCGGCCATGCCTCGGTCTTTGATCAAGAAGCGAAGGCGGGAGCACATGACCGCCCCTACAGGCAACTCGGTCCAAAAGGAACACCGCCGAAGTGCTCTGGCCAGTTCGCACGTGTGTTGCTGGGCCATCACTTCAACACGGATCTTCTGCTGTTACGAATCAAAATCGCAGAACCGATCGTGACCGATACGGTAAACGGGGTAGTACTGCATATTCTCGAAGATGCTTTGCATTCACTTGCAGAGGCGCTCCGACTGGCGGCCAGCCGGCATCGGCAACTAGATCTGGACCCTGCCGAGTTCGGCTCTGGCTTTAGGATTGAGCCTGCGTTGCAGGATGACGCCCGTATCCTGGATATATTTTTGTATGACACGTTGTCAGGGGGGGCAGGGTACGCAGAGATCGTAGCGCGGCACATGGATGAGGTACTAGAAGCGACGCTTGAGCTCTTGGAAAACTGCACATGCGAGATCTCATGCACAGAATGCCTCAACCACTTCCATAACCAACATCTTCAGCACCGCCTTGATCGGCATTTGGGTGCAATGCTCTTGCGTTACGCGGTACGAGGAGAGGTTCCAGCCTGTTCATCGGCCACCGGCCAGCTGGTAAAACTTGCTCAGCTTCGAGCCAGCCTTGAGTTAGCGGGATATGCCTGTAGGGTTGGCCCCACTCAATCTGCGCCTTTGCTGGTTGAGCAACAGGGTAAAACGGTGGCGGTGGGCTGCTACCCGGGACTGATCGATAGCCTTGAGCGCCAGCAACCCAGCGCCGGCACGGCAGGCGTTCACGCGGTAATCGGGCTCAACGAGTACCTACTACGCTCAGATCTTGCGAGCGCTCAGTTGAAGGTTCAGGCACTCTTCAAAGCGTAGTTTTGGAGCTTAGCCACCCGCTCAGTCAGGCCAGTTGCGTGACTGAGCGGGTCGTTTTGTAAGAGGTCATCTGCGGTTGGGGCGTAAGACCTAAACTTGGCACGTAGGGATTGGGGCGAACGCCGATTTATTTCAATCAGGGCACAATTCAGCAGTAGGTGCGAATGAGTGGAGCCAGTCAGAGCGCCCGTACACAGAGGTTTCGCTATGGGTAAGTCGCTATTTGAAGAGATAGGCCTCGATAAAGTGGCAGAGATCATGGCCAAGGCAACCGCCGAATCAGCTAAGCGAGCTGACGAGCTAGGCCTGCCACACGCCATCGAGGTGGACGGGGGGTGGATGTGGCAGTATCCCGATGGTCGACTTGTGCCATTCGACATCGAGCATGAAGCACATGGAGCGGATCCCGCTACGCCTTCCAAGTGCACTAAAAGCTAGCTATCTCTAGACAGCAGCTTCCGCCCCAAAGCCGACTGCGCAGTAAATTGCTAACGCTTGCGTAGTGGAGCAAAAATCTCCTCTACATCCAGCCCTCTTATTAGGCAGTTTTGCGAAATCACCGTCAGGGCCTCGTAAAGTCGATCTCGCTGCTTGATCAAGTCAGCATTCTCTGCCTGCAAATGGGCAACTCTCTCTTCGAAGCTTCTACGACCGCGCTCGCTATCAGGGTATTTTCCGCTCTCCCTCAGTTGTACGAGGCGGGCGGACTCTATTCGCCTGCCACGCTCACCTACCAAGGTCGCTCTACTCGTCAGCCCCAGCCGCCGTTGCACCTCCGTGCGTGAAATGGGGGCACGCTCCAAGCCAAGGCTGATCATTTGGACGAGGAGGGCATCAATCGCCTCATCTAAGGCGGCGCCTCTCAAGGACTGTCGTTGCACTATGCTGTCTCTACTCATCTGAAACTGAGCTGTGGCGCCTGTTGGCATCAGAAATCGTCATCGGCCGCCCCGCAGGAAATACCTGCTGAACACCAGCACTATGCCGTGAAAGGGCAGTCTGCAGATTGTTGAGTTTGTGCTCTTGATCCGCCAGCCACACGTCACTGCCGGCCTCGCCATCGCCACCTTCGCGCATGATAAGGATGGCAGAAGCTAGCCGCTCGGCTTGCTCCTGCAAGTTCTTCCTTTCGGATGGCGTGCCCATCAGATGCAGGTGCGAACAATCGTTCCAACATTGCAGATGTTTAGGGCAGGGCGCCTGGGAGAAATCATGGACGCAGCCGCCAAAGGGTGTGACATGCAGGGCTGTGGCGTGCACGGTTAGAAAGGCCTCAGCCGTGGTCGTACCTTTGTCTTGTAACAGCGCGTGGTAGCTATCGGTGAACGAGCCCTGGATTTGGCCCTTTCTAATGCCCGCATGTAGAAAGTCGATGCGTTCTTGGTAGCTGTTGAACGCCAGAAACTCTTGGTGGGCAGCGAGGGAATGACCGCAACCTCGTTACCCCGCTGGCCGGTCGCAATCAACAAATCTATCACTCGGAGCAAAATTTCCTCGCCTGAGCTTAAGGGCTGGTTTGTGCATTGCGCATAAGCTTCCATGGCTTCGCGAGAGGGTAACTTCTCGTCAGACTTACGTTGCTTTACTGCGCGATCAGGATCATGCAAGGAAATGTAATCATGGCGAGCTTTCTCGGGGCGAACATCATGCTCAAAATGAATGGCGATCTCAGTTATTTGCAACTTGTCAATTGTGTCAGCAATCACCTTGAGGTGCGAAATCGCATCGTACAAATTCTTGTAACTGCTCGCGCGAAGAAAGCCTACTACGCGATCAAAGTCAGAGCGTGTCAATCGGATAGGGGCTGCTTCCCCGCGCTCGTATAGCGAGTTGTACAGTCGCCTAGTGGCGATGTTGTAGGCCGCGACCATCGAGAACTTTAATCCCCGGGTGCGCTGCAGGTGCACAATGATGGCCTTGCAGAAGTCCTGAAAGGCTGGGGGGAGAGGGGCCTTGGGTGGAGCGGAATATCCGGTCTTCTCGAGCGACTGCCGGTGTGTTTCAAAAGTAATCGTTTGTGCATTATTTCGTTGGGGAAGCCAACTTTCTACTGACCATTGAGTTGACTCCCACGGTGTTTCAATAGACAAGTCCTGAAAAATGACTCGCTCCTGGCTTACGAATGCGTCCAGGTTCTGCTGCGCTCTAGACGGAGTCATCTTCAGATACCCCCATATGCCCTTTGCAGCGCTCAATGGTGGCCGTTACAGCCAGAATGGTGGCCTGGTGTTGCGCCAGGGGACGATTGTGGCGGAGTTCGCCAGCTTGCTCCGCCATATCGATGAAGCGTTGCGCTTCTCGTTGCAAAGCTTCTTTCACCTGTTCATGGCGGCCGTCCGCGAAAGGATGAAATTTTTTGCAGGTGTAACAGGCATAGACTGGATTGTAGGGGCAGTGCGTGTGAGCTGGGAGGGCACAGGCACCTATGTCGCCGATATACTGCATATCGACAACACCGCGAACCTCCCTTTCGGCCGAAGTATCGCGGCGATGTACGATCTCACCAGTCAAGAGACTCCGCATGATTCGTTGATAGGCAGGGCTTTTGCCGAGCGCCTTCTCCTTGATGCGGGCAATATTAGGAGTCGCCGTGACATAGGCGCGCGCCGCGACCGTGCTGTTGTGGCCGAGCAGCTCGGCGATCAACTCTGCTGGTGTTCCCTGATCCGCCAAGCCTTGACCTAGGTGATGGCGCAGCAACATAGACACTTGATTCGGCCGTTCTATGTCTGCTTCACGCAACTCACATTTGAGGCTTTTGCCGATATCCATTGCCGATAGGCGCTTACCTGTAGAGCTGACAAACAACGCTTCACAGGTGCTGCCAAAGCGACGCCTAAGTTCGGCGATTTGACTTTCAATCTTTGCCCCCAGCGGGCTGGTGATCTTACGAGGGCGTCGCTCTGGACGACGTTGGCCGATTTTTTTGGCCATCGGTAGCCAGAGGGTGTAGTACTTATCGTGGCTAGAGGTTTCGACGACCTCAAAATCGGCAATATTCAGTGAGTGAAACTGAATATTACGTGGCGCCAATTCAAAGCCCAGATGAAGAATTATGTTGAGCTGAAAATCCTCCCATCCTGACGCTAAAGCTTTTCGCTCAATTCTTTTGAGTAAGCGCACTTCCTCATCCAGTTCTAGGCCGGATTGAGAGAGAAATATTCGCGCATAAGGGTCTACGTGGCTGCTCTTAATTTCTTTTATTGCTAGATATGTTTCTCTGCTAAATCCGGAAATCCCTCTATTTATCGCCCAGCGATAGAGCGTTCGAAAGAATATCAGGCTTTCTCTATATTGCCTCCATGAGTACAGAGTCTCCACCACCTCTTGTCGTGCCCACGGAAATTTTAATGCAATAGGGCTCTCTGCTAGGCGATGAAGAACGCCGGTAATTTTAAATGCTGTAACTGGAGCATATTTCTCCAGCGCATGAGCTAGAAAGGATTTGGCAATTTCCAGAAACTCCGGATTCAGATTAAGCTCGGACCAGTTGACTGACATTGCTTTGCCGCCGTCATGCCAAGTCCAAATACTTGATCGTGTATCCACATATCGCGGCTGATCGTCGGTACGAGTCCGAATGGCTATCTTGGGAGGCCCTTGAAATACGTACGGAATCGAAGGAGAGGGCGGGGACACTTGGTCCTGGTTTGCGGGCGCAGTCACAGGCACCTCCTTAGCCGTCAAGCCTTGTCCATGCTGCTGAAGTCCGCTGAGCGTTGTGCAAATTGGCCGACTCCGCGAGATAACGGCTTGCATAGCGACGTGGCATCACCGAGGTGTCGGACCAACCGCAGACCCGCCGGAGCTCATCCATCGCTCGTTCCAGTTCGTAACCGCGCGCCTCAATTAGGTAGGCCAGGAATCGATCCGCGAAGGTATGGCGAAAGTCGTGTGCCGATAGTGTAGGCAGTACTCCGGGGTAGGCCAGTTCAATGGTCAGAAACAGCCGATCAAGTACGTTGGCTAAGGCGCGGATTGACAGCGGGCGGCCCCGGTCGGAAATGAATAGGTAGCGGGACGGCAGCTTCATCGGTTTGCCGTTACGGATGGGGCGCCGGCCGCTCTGGATATATCGTTCGTAGACCTCATACAACTGTGAAGAGATACCTACGGTGCGGCTCTGTGTTTTCAGGGCTGGCTCTTCGGCTCGCGGGTCATTTGGATCATGCTCGCGGTCATTGATGCTGACATAGGCGTGCTGGGAGCCGTGGTTGATATCGGTGGTGTAGAGCTTCAGGAGCTCACCACGACGCATACCCGTTTCGAGCAGCAGTTCGATCATCAGCCAATTGCGCAGCTGGACTCGCTCAGGGAAAGGATTATCCGCACCACCTGGGCAGATCAGGGCATGGATGATCTCGAGCTGCGCCTCCGTCAGACTGCGGTAGCGAGCCTGTTGAGGGCGGACCTGAACGATGTGGCTTTCGAATCGACGCTCGATTGCTTCCGCGACGTCAACGAAGGCTGCGTTGATTAAATGATGAGTTCCAGTACTGGCTGAGGTACGCGGTAGGTAGCGGGTTGCAGCCCAGGCCAGGTAGCGCTTCAGCAAACGCAGGTACTGGTCGCGGGTTCGCAGATCGATTTGGGGGAATAGGGACGAATCCGCAGCACCAATTCTGGCGGAAATATTGTCAGCTCGCCGGCCGCTCAAAAGCCAAACGACGTATCCGTCCAGCACGGCCAGGATCGACTCAAAGCGGCACGCCAGGATGGCCTCATCGACATTGAGGCTGCGGCTCTCCGCATAGATATAGAACGCCTGAATAGCACGCAGGTGCGCTGCAGCGGTGTTATAGGCACGGTACTTGAGTTTGAGTTGGACATAGAGAAACGGAACGAGCACTGGTAACGGTGCAGCGACACCATCCTGCACAAGCAGAGGCATTCGCTGGCCTGTAGACAGATGGCACTGAATCAGCCTCATAGGCCGAACCCTCCATGAACAAATGAGCATAGCCCGTTTGTAAGAGTGGACGCCGGAGTGGGATCAGTCGAATCAGAGGCTTAGGCTTCTCATGAACATCTATGACATAGCACCTGGTTTAACATAATATACATTATGCGAAGTTACCTATGGCGCTACCGGGCTCGAGTGTCACGAATTTCAATCCGCAAAATCCCCCGCCTGGACAGTTCTGCTGCCTTTCTTTCGATTCCGGCTCAATCCACGTCGGTTCACGCCGATGCGACTCGATTCTCTTGTTCCTGCGCTTCGCGTATCACTGATGTCGATGCTCATGCTGCCTCTTGCCAAGCCGCATCTGATTTCAATGCACAGGTATCCGTTCAGGGTTTGCAAATCATTCGAGCAGACGCTCAGGCAGCGAAAGGTCTGATGCGAGTATTAAAGCCGCCTCAGGATCATGCCGCACGAGTCAGGCGCCACCCATTCCACTGCAGCCGACTTCGTCTTGCCAGTCGCCAGTAACGCGTTACCAAATATCCCTGCTCATTCTGGTAACGCGTTACCTGTCCTTTTGCAGAGCCTATCCAGCCAGCGCCGCCAAAACCCCGCGCAGCCTTCCCAGCGTCGCCGGCGTGCACGCCTGCATCGGCTCGCGCACCTCGTTGGCAATCAATCCTTGCAGTGCCAGCGCGCCCTTGACGGCTGACGGATTGGGCTCAGCGAAAGCGGCCTGCATCCAGGGCAGCAAGCGGTAGAAAATGGCTCGGGCAGCGATGACATTTCCTTCCTCCATCTGCCGGAACATCTGCATGTAGAGCTCGGCACCCACATGGGCCGACGCCGAGATCGCGCCGGCACCGCCCAGGCACAGGTTGGAGAATATCTGCAGGTCCTCGCCTGTGAGCACGTCGACGTGTCCGTCGGCGATCAGCGCCATGGTAGTTTCCGGGTCACCGCCGCAGTCCTTGATCGCGGCAATGTTGGGATGGCGGACGATGCGGCGCAGCGTTTCGCGCTCGATGCGCACACCGGTGCGGTACGGAATGTCGTAGAGCACAACGGGCACGCTGGCTGCGTCGGCGATGGTGTGGAAGAAGGATTCCAGGCCGGCCTGCGACGGACGAATGTAGTACGGCGCCGGCACCAGTACAGCAGCCACCGGGCGGCGCTGGATGTCCTCCAGGCAGGCCAGGAGCTCAGGCTGATTGTTGCCTGCCAACCCCATGATCACCTGCCGCGACGGCACCCATTGCAGTACCGCATCGAGGATTTCCAGCTGCTCCGAGTGGCTCAAGGCGGCCGCCTCGCCGGTGGTGCCGCAGACGACGAAACCGCTGACGCCCTCCTCCAGCAGCTTCGCTACCAGACGCTGCAGGGCCGGAAAATCGACGGCGCCGCCACGAAAAGGCGTGGCCAGTGCCACCCAGATTCCACGAAAACTCGACATGCAAAAAACTCCTGTTGGCTGACCGTCGGGTCGCCGTCAGGGAGGGTGTGGAAATCAAGCGGGAGGGAGGTTCGACCTTGCGCCTTGTGTCCTGTCAGCCCATCTGACGGGACAGCGCCCCGGTCAAATGAGCGACTGTTTCTTCGATTTCTTCGCAACGACGACGACGCACGCGCCAGCCTGGGCAAGGAAGCCCGAAGCGGAAAGCGAATGATCGTGAGTGGGAAGCATGGAAATGCCGTTGCGCTAAATGTCTGACGGATACTGCTGAAGGAGCGAGGGAGCTGTCAACTCCCCCGCCCCGTTTCCATCGCATCAATCCTTGCCGCAGCGACTCTCGTCGTGCTGCAGGCTGGCTTGGCTCACCTGGCTGCCTGGCGGCACGCTGCGAGTCAGCCAGACGTTGCCGCCGATGGTCGAGCCCTTGCCGATGGTGACGCGCCCCAGGATGGTGGCGCCGGCGTAGATGACCACTTCGTCTTCGACGATCGGGTGGCGTGGTTCGCCCTTGTGCAACTGGCCGCTTTCGTCAGCGGTGAAGCGCTTCGCACCCAGGGTTACCGCCTGGTAGATGCGCACCTGTTTGCCGATGATCGCGGTTTCTCCGATGACCACGCCGGTGCCATGGTCGATGAAGAAACTGCTGCCGATCTGCGCGCCGGGATGGATGTCGATGCCGGTGGCCGAGTGAGCCAGCTCCGAGATGATCCGTGCCAGCAATGGCAAGCCGGCGTTGTACAGGTGATGCGCAAGGCGGTGGTGGATAATCGCGACGACGCCCGGGTAGCACAGCAGAACCTCGTCGACGCTGCGCGCGGCAGGGTCGCCCTGATAGGCGGCGAGCACGTCGGCATCCAGCAATTTGCGCATTTCCGGGAGCGCACGGGCGAAGTCGCGTACCAGCAGCACGGCATGCTCGTCGATCCGACCATCTACTACGTCACCGCGCTGCCGCGCGCTGTAGCGCAGTTCCAGGCGGGCCTGCACCAACAGTGCATTGAGGGCCGCGTCCAGCGTATGGCCGACAAAGAAGTCTTCGCTTTCCTCGCGCAGGTCGTTCGGGCCGAGGCGCATGGGAAACAATGCGCTCGCCAGGCGTTCGACCACTTCCTCGATGGAGTGCCGCGAAGGCAGTTCACGACCGCCCTGTTCCGGATGTCGCCCAGTGCGGGATCGCCACTCGTTACGGGCTCCGCGCAGGTCCTCGACGATCTGCGCCAGTTGCCAGTTCACCGGGCCATTCTCGTTCAGTCGATTGGCGTCGTTCATCGCGTGCTGTGTTCCTTGGTATTCAGAGGCTTCGATCACGAATGCCTATCCTGATCGGTCGCGCCTCCGAGGACAAATCGCCGGAAGGCATAACCTAATGCCTTTTTCGCAGCACCAAGTGCTGGCACAGCAACAGTCGATCAACAGCACTGCTGCCGCAGCAACACCTGCCCAGCGGCGACCCCCCCGGAATCCGCGGGGCGCAGCGCTGGCACAAGCCTTGCTGCCCCGCAGGACCGCAGCGCAGCCGCCCTCGTACCTTCCTGCCTGAATCGAGCGCACCAACCGTGCCGGCTGCCGGGTCGCATTCCAATGAAGACTTGCCACGCGTGCACCGACAGGGCGACGCCCTACTTCGATGATGGCAACGAGGACACCCCTATGAGTCTGGATATTTTCTGGTTCCTGCCGACTTCCGGCGACACCCGCTACCTGGGCCATTCCGGCAGCGGCCGCCCGGCGATCAACGAGTACATGCGGCAGATCGCGGTCGTCGCCGACCAACTCGGTTACGACGGCCTGTTGATTCCCACGGGCAGCAGTTGCCTGGACCCCTGGGTCACTGCGGCCAGCCTGGTGCCGGTCACGCAGCGGATCAAGCTGCTGGTGGCACTGCGCACCTCGCTGGGCAACCCGACAGCCTCCGCGCGCCAGGCCGCCTCCCTGGACCAGGCCAGTGGCGGTCGGCTGCTGCTCAACGTCGTCCCTGGCGGAGACAGCACTGAGTTGGAGGCGGATGGCGTTTTCCTCGGCCACGACGAACGCTACGCCGCCTCGGATGAATTCCTCACCATCTGGCGTCGCCTGCTGTCGGGCGAGACGGTGGACTTCGAAGGCCGGCACCTGAAGGTAAAGGGTGCGCAGAACTTCTTCCCTCCCGTGCAGAAGCCCTACCCGCCCCTGTACTTCGGTGGCTCCTCCCCTGCCGCCCATGAACTGGCCGCCAGGCATGTGGATGCCTACCTGACCTGGGGCGAGCCACCCGCCGCCGTGGCCGAGAAGATTGCCGACGTGCGCGAACGGGCAGCACGCCTGGGGCGCACGGTGAGATTCGGCGTGCGCTTGCATGTGATCGTGCGGGAAACCAACGAGAAGGCCTGGGCCGCCGCCGACGAGCTGATCAGCCACCTGGATGACGCCACCATCGCGGCCGCGCAGTCGAACTACGCGAAGATGGATTCGGTCGGCCAGCAGCGCATGGCCGCGCTGCATGGTGGCGACCGCAACAAGCTGGAGGTTGCGCCAAACCTCTGGGCCGGCGTCGGCCTGGTCCGTGGCGGTGCCGGCACCGCACTGGTAGGCGACCCGCAAACCGTCGCGGCACGCCTGCTGGAATATGCCGCGCTGGGAGTCGACAGCTTCGTGCTGTCGGGCTACCCGCACCTGGAGGAAGCCTACCGATTTGCCGAGCTGGTATTCCCGCTGCTGCCTGGCAAGGGGCGTGTCACGGTGGATGGCGTGCTCACCGGGGGCGCCTTCGACGTACGCGCCGGGCGCGAGGAGGCCAAGGACGCTGCCGCCTGATCGGTCAGCTCAAGTGTCGGTCCGATGACCAGTATTGCCCCTGAGCGATCAGGGGCTACTCTTGTCAGCCATTCCACAGATCGACCCTGCCAGGGAAGTCGCACGACCATGCAATGGCTGATCGAGTATCAACTCAACGGCAAGGACCGCCACCTGCTCATGCGCGCGCGGAGCATTCCCCATATCAAGGCGATCGCCTTCTCCATCTATGTTCGTGAATTCCCCGAGCAGCCCCGCCCGCTGCACTCCTCCGCCGAGGTCGAGTCCTGGCTGGGCGCCCGCGGCATTACCATCTGCGACGTCCGCCTGGTCTCGGCGCAGACCTGAGGCGGCGGCCTAGTCTCCCGCCCTGGCAACACGGTAGGTTACGTCCTGCACGTTGTGGGCTTCCACATTGCGGCGGATGGTGTGGTAGCGCTTCTGGTAGCCGCGCAGATCGTGGATCGGGATGTGCAGATGGCGCGCCACGTGGCTCCATGCCCGCGCTTCGCTCATGGACTCGTCCTCGGCTTCGAACTCGAATTCCCGCCCGTCTCGCACAAAGCAGACGTGATAACGCCTGGTCAGGGATTCGTCCTGCATGGTGCCTCCGGATTCTGGCTCTCTCCCAAGCACTGACCGGGCGACCGTAGCGGCGGTTCAAATCGATCGTTCGAGCTGGATCAGTCCATGACCACCCATGAAATGGTGCCTCCCTCGCCGGACGCATGGTGCAGCACGAGATCGATCCGGTGGGCGGCGTGAAGCAGGGTTTCCGCGTCGTGCTCCAGCAACTGCGCCGCGGCCATCAGCGCCGATGCCGTGTCGGCAGTGCCAGCCTTGAGCGCGGCCTCGCGCAGCACCTGGACAACGCAGGTCTCGTTGAAAGCCGAGGCCATTAGCACCTTCCGCAGTCGTTCCACGTCAGCCTCCCTTGGCCCTGTGCGCCTGTGAGGAATAGCTCCATTTGACCTAGTGCGTCGCCTCGGCCGACGATTGGCGCGGCTTGCGAGCTCGGCTATTATTGGTAACGCGTTACCATGAAAAGCGGATCAATACGGTAACGCGTTACCAACCCCCTGACGAGGCCCGCATGAAAGACGCCAAGGACAGAGCCACTCGCGACGCTTTCGAAGCCCCGAGCAAAGGCCGCCCCCGCAAGGAAGGCGCCATGACCAACGCCGAAAAGCAGGCCGCCTACCGCAAGCGCCGCGCGGAATCCGGCGGCGGCGCGGTCATGCTCAACAACGAAGAAATCTGGCTGATCTGCCACGCCCTCGATGGCAAGGTCTGGGAGGCGGACGCCGAGCAGCGGCAGAAGCTCATCGCCCGGCTTCGCAAACGCGTGGTGTGACGGGTGTGCCAGCAGGCGAACTCCGCTCGGCCGTGCTCCCCCATATAACGAGCGGCCGCCCGATTCATGCCTGATCGTTCTTAAAATCAGTCGAACACCGCTGATCGATTTGTTTCGGATGAAGTGAATGCACCGCATTCGCCCATTCACTTCCCACGGAGTAGTTCCCCATGGCCGAACACAGAGGTGGTAAAGGCAACTTTGCGGAAGACCCCCAGCGGGCATCCGAGGCCGGCAGGAAAGGCGGCCAGCATAGCGGCGGCAATTTCAAGAATGACCCGGCGCGAGCATCCGAGGCGGGTCGCAAGGGAGGCCAGCGCAGCCGCGCTGATCACTGACCGGCAGAGGGTGGTCTCCGGCGCTCGCCGGCACGATGAATCCACTCTGCTCTCTTCAACGAAAACGGCGCCCAGGGACGGGCGCCGTTTTCGCTGGCCGCCATCGGTGCGGCGGAACCCCGGTCACTGAGTGCAGAGCACCTCGCTGACCTGGATATCGGAGCGCGAATCGCGCCCGATCGGCCCATGCAATGCGCGGACGAATTGTTGCGCCTGCTGGCGGCTCAGGCTCTCCTGCACCAGCACAGTGCTCATGGGTTGGCCGTTGCGGCGGTAGCGGATCAGGTACGCGTGCATGGCAATCTCTCCTCGGTTGGCTGGTGGCGGACGGAACTCGCAGGAGCAACTATAGGCACAGCTCCGGCAAAGAGCGGGATCGGTACCGTTTCGGCATGGACCTGATACTGGGAGTCGCAAGACCGGCAGTCGTTCAAGGTGTGTGGCAGACGCTCCCGATAGGGCCGTCCGTGCGCAATTCCTGAACCTTCGATGGGGCTGCCGCTCACAATTCACGGCAGCCCCATGCAGGCTCAGTCGGTACGAATCTGCCAGGCGCCATCGATTTCCGGCGGCTCGCAGTCGCAGCGAGGTCCGTCTGGCCCGGACCGGCAAACGCACCCGCAAATGGCGCCGGGCACGGGCCAGGCTGCTGTGATTCGCGAAAGGAGGTTCAGATGCCCTCAGTGCGATACACCAATCGTCGCCATGCCGGCGTGGCGCTGGCGATGGTCCTGCGCGACATGCCGCTGGAAAACCCGCTGATCCTCGCTCTGCCCCGCGGTGGCGTGCCCGTGGCCAAGGAGGTCGCCCGAGCGCTGGGCGCGCCGCTGGATGTACTGCTGGTGCGCAAGATCGGCGCACCCGGCAACGAGGAGTACGCCCTGGGCGCCATTGTCGACGGCCCCGAGCCAAACTGGGTGGTGGACGAACAGATGCTCGAGCAGCTTGATCCGCCGCCGGAATGGTTTGAACAGCAGGTGCTGGAGCAGATCCGCGAACTGGAGCGGCGCCGTTTGCTGTACCGCGGCGCGAAGGCGCCAGCGCAACTCGAGGATCGCGACCTGATCGTCGTCGATGACGGCCTGGCGACTGGCAGCAGTGTGCGCGCCGCGCTCAAGTGCCTGCGTGCGCAGCACCCGCACAAGGTGGTGCTCGCCGTTCCGGTGGGCCCGGCGGAAACCGTGCAGAAGCTGCGTGACGAGGTGGATACCCTGATCTGCCTGGACACGCCGTCACCGTTCCGCGCAGTGGGTGATCACTACCGGGACTTCCACCCGCTCAGTGACCAGGAAGTGATCGACCTGTTGGCCAAGTAGGCGCGTTAGAGCTTGCTCGCGAACCGTTCAAGCGCGGAGCCGCCGGGATACTCGTTCACGAGCCGGCTCGCTCCTGCAGTGGATGGACAGGCTGAAGGGCTCAAGCGCTTTCGCGCTCCAGCACCCGGCAGCCGAGCAGGTTCAGGCGTTCCACCTCGCCATCCAGTGGCACCACACCGATGGACTGCAGCACGCGCAGCGCTGCAATCTCGCCGATCTCGCGGGCTGGCGGCTTGATGGTGGACAGGTTGGGCAGCAGCATCGGCGCGAAGGGATAGTCACCGAACCCCAGCACCGCGCACTCATCAGGAATCTTCAGCCCTGCGCGCTGCCCCGCGAGCAGGCCACCGGCAGCGAGGTTGTCGTTGGCGAAGACGATCGCCTCGGGACGTTGCGACCCTCGTGCCATCAATGCTTCCATGGCCTGCCGCCCAGCCTCGAAAGGCGCGCTCTCGGTGGGTACGAACATCCAGGGCTCGCCACCCAGTTCGCGCAAGGAATCGGCATAGCCGTCGCGGCGGTCCAGGGCGCTGAAGTCTCCTGGCGCGCTGTTCTGCACGAAGGCGATTCGCCGGTAGCCCTTGCCGTGCAGGTAGTGCACGGCATCCACGCCGACCTGGTAATGGGAAAAACCGACCTGGATCGGCGCGCGCCCAGGCTGGTAATCCCACACCTCCACCACTGGCATGTCCGCCCCTGCAATGAGCTTTTCGGTGGCCGGCGTATGGAAATGGCTGGTCAGCACCAGCGCCGCCGGGTTCCAGCCGAGAAAGGCGCGTACGGCGTTTTCCTCCCTGTCTTCGGAGAAGTAGCTGGATGCCAGCAGCAGTTGGTAACCGTGCGCGGCCAGGGTGTCGCTGAAGGCCTGGATGGTGTCGGCGAAGATCGGCCCGGAAATGTTCGGCACCACCATCCCCACTACCCTGCCCCGCGCCGAGGCCAGCCCGCCGGCAACCTGGTTGGGCACGTAACCCAGCTCCTCCACTGCCGCGGCGATGCGCTCGCGCAGGTCATCCGACAGCTGCGCCGGCTGGTTGAAGTAGCGCGACACGCTGATGGCGGAAACCCTCGCCAGCTCCGCCACGGCGGTGAGCGTCACGCGCCCTGCCCCACGGCGTTTGCGCGGTATCTGGTTGGCCAATTCGGCGCTCCTGTTTCTTTAAGTCAGGAATATAAACGTAATTTTTAATTATTTGACGATCTATCTAGTGATTCAGGATACTCGCCAATGTTAGCGCTAACAACACAAACTGTCCGCAACGATTCCAGCCACTCGCACGAGCGAGCGCTCGTGACAGTCCCGTAGAGAAAAGCGCCCCGAAATGAGAAACGAGGGCGGACCAGGGCACGAAGGAGTGGCTATGCAATCGCAACAATGGGGGACGCTCGGCCGTCCGCAATTCACCGGCCGACGCAGCGCGCTGGCCCTGGGCATCGCCAGTGTGATCGGCGCGCTGGCCTGCAGCGTGCAGGCAGCCGAAACCACGGGCAGCGACACCCAGTCCGCCGACTCGGCGCCGACGCTCAAGGCAGTGACCGTCACCGCGACCCGTCGCGAAGAGTCGCTACAGAAGGTCCCCGTCGCGGTCTCGGTGATCGACGGCGAACAGCTGGAGCGCGACAACCGCAACAACGTGTCGAGCATCGTCCAACAGGTGCCGACCCTGAATTTCCGCACCGGCGCCTCGAACAAGGACACCTCGCTGTTCGTGCGTGGCGTGGGCACCATTTCCACCTCCCCCGGCGTCGAGCCGAGCGTGTCGACGGTGATCGACGGCGTAGTGCTCGGCCGGCCCGGCCAGGCGACCCTGGACCTGCTTGACGTCGAGCGCATCGAAGTGCTGCGCGGCCCACAGGGCACGCTGTTCGGCAAGAACGCCTCGGCCGGCGTGCTCAACGTGGTGACCCGCGAAGTGCCGGACGAAACCACCGGCTACATCGACTATTCGCACTTCGGTGGCGGCAACGAGAATCGCACCCGCTTCGGCATCGGCGGCACGTTGATCCCCGGCAAGCTCAAGGCCAGCGTCACCACCCTGGTGGGCAGCTACGACGGCAACGTCGACAACGTCTACAACGGTCACGAAGTGAACGGCTACAACCGCGCCGGCGCCCGCACCAGGTTCGAACTTACGCCGAACGACGACCTCAAGGTAACGCTGATCGCCGACTACATGAAGGCCAGCGACGATGGCCCCAGCGGAGTGATCACCAGCACCACCAGCCCGGCGTTCGCCAACGCCCTGCGACCGGTGACACCGGACAGCGACAACCGCAAGATCAACAGCGATTACCGCACCCACGTCGACGACACCAATCAGGGCTTGTCCGCGCAGCTGGACTGGAACCTGGGCGACTACACCCTGACCTCCATCAGCGCCTGGCGGGGCTGGGACAACACCCAGTGGCAGGATGGCGATCGCCTTTCCCACATCACCGCGACCATCCCCAGCTCCCACGACAAGGGTGAGCTGAACTACGACCAGTACTCCCAGGAACTGCGCCTGGCCTCGCCCAAGGGCGAATTCCTCGAGTACGTCGGCGGCCTCTACTACATGCATGCCGTGGACGATGAAACCTACCGCCGCGTGGTGACCTCCACGAGCGCGCAGAACACCGGCGTGGCCGACTATGGCACGCGCAGCGACACCTACGCGGTGTTTGGCGAAAGCACGCTGAACTTTACCGACGACTTCCGTGGCATCGCCGGCCTGCGCTACACCCACGACGACCTGGAATACGATCATCGCCGGCGCTCCACCTCGGCCACGGCGGTGACCGGTATCCAGCCGTCCACCTCCAGTTCCGGCTCCACCGACGAAGACGGCTGGTCCGGCCGCCTGGGCCTGCAGTACGACCTCAGCGAGCAGCTCACCAGCTACGTGACCTACTCGCGAGGCTACAAGGGCCCGGCCTACAACGTGTTCTTCAACATGCAGCCGCGCGATACCGACGCGCTCAAGCCGGAGACTTCCAATTCCTGGGAAGCCGGCCTGAAGGCCACCGCTCTGGACAACCGCCTGACCGCCAACCTGGCGGTGTTCCACACCATCTACGACAACTACCAGGCGAACTTCTACGACACCGTCGCCGGCCAGGTGGTGACCCGCCTAATCAACGCCGGCAAGGTCAAGACCGAAGGCGCCGAACTGGACTTCAGCTACCAGGCCACCCGCCAGTTGAAACTCTCCGGCGCCCTCGCCTACACCAAGGCCCGTGTCGACAGCTTCGCCTGCCCGCCGGGTGCGGCGTCCAGCTGCAATGTCGACGGCAAGCCGCTGCCCTTCACCCCGGACTGGAAGAGCTACGTGCGCGCCGACTACAGCATCCCGCTGGACAACGGCCTGGATCTGGAGTTGGGCACCGACTACAGCTGGCAGGACAAGGTGCAGTACGACCTCAGCCAGAACCCCGACACCATCCAGGGCGCCTACGGCCTGTGGAACGCCAGCATTGCCCTGGCCGACTACAACGACGGCTGGCGCGTCGCCCTGCTGGGCAAGAACCTCACCGACAAGTCCTACTCGCCGTTGCTGGCAACGGGCGGCAGCTACATCTACCGCATGGTGCCGCGCGACGACGGGCGCTACTTCGGTGTGGAACTGCGCAAGGACTTTTAAGCACAAGGCGCCGGCTTGCCCCGGCGCCTTCGACAAGAACCCCACGCCGCCTTGCGTCCACCCCGACGGACACACAGGAATACCGACATGACACGAACCCTTTCCCTTGGCGCCTTCCTCATGGCCACCGGTCACCACGTCTCGGCGTGGCGCCACCCGGACGTGCCGGCCAACGGCGGCCTCGACTTTCCACTTTACAAACGCCTGGCGCAGGTGGCCGAAGCGGCGAAGTTCGACGCCGTCTTCGTGGCCGACAGCGTCGCCGCACCCACGGCGCAGATTGCCAGCCGGATGGCCCGCTCCGACCACTTCGAGCCGCTGACCCTGCTCTCGGCGCTGGCGGCGGTGACCGAGCGCATTGGCGTGATCGGCACCGTCACCACCAGCTACAACGAGCCCTACCACGTGGCGCGCAAGTTCGCTTCCCTCGACCATATTTCCGGCGGCCGCGCCGGCTGGAACCTGGTGACCTCCGACGCGGCCGCCGAGGCGCTGAACTTCAACCGCCAGGAACACTTCGGCCACGCCGAGCGCTATGCCCGCGCGCGGGAATTCCATGACGTGGTGACGGGACTGTGGGACAGCTGGGAAGACGACGCCTTCACCCGCGACAAGGCCAGCGGGCAGTACTACGACCCGGCCAAGCTGCACGTGCTGAACCACGAAGGCGAACACTTCCGCGTGCAAGGCCCGCTGAACGTCGCGCGCTCGCCCCAGGGCCGCCCGGTGATCGTCCAGGCCGGCAGTTCCGAGACCGGCCGAGAGCTGGCCGCGCAGACCGCCGAAGTGGTGTTCACCGCGCAGACCTCGCTCGCCGCCGCCCGCGACTTCTACAGCGACCTGAAGGGCCGCCTGGGCAAGTTCGGCCGTACGCCGGATGAGCTGAAGATCATGCCGGGCGTGTTCGTGGTAGTCGGCCAGAGCCAGAGCGAAGCGCAGGAGAAGTTCGAGGAATTCCAGGAGCTGGTGGAGCCTCATGTCGGCGTCGCACTGCTCTCGCGCATGCTCGGCAACTTCGATCTCTCTGCTTACCCGCTGGACGGCCCGTTGCCCGAGCTGCCGCTGACCGACAGCGGCCAGCGTAGCCGCCAGTTGCTGCTCACCGAACTGGCCGGGCGCGAGAACCTGAGCCTCGCCCAGCTCGGCCGGCGTATCGCTGGCGGACGGGGGCATTACAGCCTGATCGGCACGCCGGCGCAGATCGCCGATGAGCTGCAGGCCTGGTTCGAAGGCGGCGCCGCCGATGGATTCAATGTGCTGGTGCCACACCTGCCCGGCGGGCTGGAAGACGTGGCCCATCACGTCGTGCCTGAGCTACAGCGGCGCGGGCTGTTCCGTCGTGACTACAGCGGCAGCACCCTGCGCGATCACCTCGGGCTCAAGCGCCCGGCCAATCGCTACACGATCTGACGATTCACGGGCCGCCCCACGGCGGCTCGTTTCCACGGAGCTTCCATGACCTATATCGCCCACCCCGACCGCTACCAGCGCGTCCCCTACCGCCGCGTCGGCCGCAGCGGCCTGGTGCTGCCCGCCCTCTCCCTTGGTCTGTGGCACAACTTCGGCGACAGCATGCCGCTGGACCGCCAGCGCGCCCTGCTGCGCACCGCCTTCGACCTGGGCATCAACCACTTCGACCTGGCCAACAACTACGGCCCGCCCTACGGCAGCGCCGAGATCAACTTCGGCCGTCTGCTGCGCGAGGACTTCGCCGCCTACCGCGATGAGCTGATCATCTCCACCAAGGCCGGCTGGGACATGTGGCCCGGCCCCTACGGCCAGGGCGGCAACTCGCGCAAGTACCTGCTGTCCAGCCTGGACCAGAGCCTGCAACGCCTGGGCGTGGACTACGTGGACATCTTCTATTCCCACCGCTTCGACCCGGACACGCCATTGGAGGAAACCGCCGGCGCACTGGCCAGCGCCGTGCAGCAGGGCAAGGCGCTGTACGTCGGTATTTCGTCCTATTCCGCGGGCAAGACCTCCGAACTGGCCGCGCTACTGAAGGAATGGAAGGTGCCGCTGCTCATCCACCAGCCGGCCTACAACCTGTTCAACCGCTGGGTGGAGAAGGACCTGCTGGCCACCACCGACGAACTGGGCGCCGGCGTCATCGCCTTCACCCCGCTGGCCCAGGGACTGCTGACCGAGCGCTACCTGAATGGCGTGCCGGCCGATGCGCGGGTCAATCAACCGGGCGGCGCGTCGCTGCGGCCGGAGCATCTGTCCGAGGACAACCTGCGCCGCGCCCGCGCGCTGAATGAAATCGCCCAGCGCCGCGGGCAGAGCCTGGCGCAACTGGCACTGGCCTGGGTACTGCGTGATGCCCGCGTGACCTCCGCGCTGATCGGCGCGAGCCGCCCCGAACAGATCGTCGAGAACGTCGCCGCCCTGGACAATCTCGCCTTCAGCGCTGAAGAACTGGCGGAGATCGATCACTACGCAGTGGAAGGCGGGATCAACCTCTGGGAAAAGCCTTCCCACGACTGGAAGGAATGAGCCTGTGAAGCGGCTTCATCGACTGCTCGCCGGGTTGCTGCTGCTTGTGGCCGGCACCGCCCAGGCGCAGGACCCGGCGCAACTGCGCATCGGCTACCAGAAAGCCTCGGTCAGCCTGGTGCTGGCCAAGGAGCATGGCCTGCTGGAACAGCGTTTCCCGCAGACGCAGATCCAGTGGATCGAATTCCCCGCCGGGCCGCAGATGCTCGAAGCACTGAACGTCGGCAGCCTGGACCTGGGTTCCACCGGCGACATTCCGCCGATCTTCGCCCAGGCCGCCGGCGCCGACCTGCTCTACGTCGGCGTGGAGCCGCCCAAGCCGCAGGCCGAGACCTTGGTGGTGCCCAAGGACAGCCCAATCCGCAGCGTCGCCGAGCTGAAGGGCAAGCGCGTGGCGTTCCAGAAAGGCTCCAGCTCCCACAATCTGCTGCTGCGCTTGCTGCAGCAGGCCGGTCTGAATCTGCGCGATATCCAGCCGCTGTACCTGACGCCGGCCGATGCCCGCGCCGCCTTCGAGAGTGGCAAGGTGGACGCATGGGCGATCTGGGACCCATGGTATTCGGCGCTGCTGCTGAGTGGTAATGCGCGGCTATTGGCGGATGGTTCCGAGGTGGGGCTGAGCGGGCCGTTCTACCTGTCCAGCCGTGAGTACGCCGGAGCCAATCCCGACTTCATCCATCAGGTGTTGGATAGTCTCAACCAGGCCGAAGCCCTGACCCGTAGCGACGAATCCGGCAGCGTGGCGATCATGGCGCGCGTCACGGGGCTCTCTCCGGAGGTGATCGCGGAGACCTTCAAGCACCGCCCTGCGTCGCCGATCCGTTCGCTGGAAGATCTCGACATCGCCGCACAGCAGCGTACCGCCGACCTGTTCCTTGCCGAGCGCATCCTGCCTCGCGCCGTCGACATCAGCGCGGCGCGCTGGAAGCCCTGACAGTCCCTGCTCTCTGTAGGGGCGAGCTTGCTCGCGAACAAACTTCCCGGTGACTCAAGCGCTGGGCCGTTCGCGAGCAAGCTCGCTCCTACAGGTAAAACGGCGTGGCTCCTGCGTACATGGACATCCCATGGAAATAGTTATCTAACCGGTTATTTTATATTTCTTCCGGTTATTAGATAGACGAATTCATTCCTTCTCCGCCGCCCCGTCGCGCTGCCACACTCGGCCTCGCCGGCGGGCGACCCCCGCCGCTCTAAAGCGGGCTTCTCCCACCCTCGAGCGCCCGCTCTCGATCATTCCGGGACCCCGTCATACGAGCGTGGCCCGACAAGGAGCTGGATGTTCATGAAGAAACTCACTGCCGTTACCGCCCTCGCCCTGGCCGTCCTTTCCGGGCTGGCCCACGCCGACCGCCTGGAAGACATCAAGAAGGCCGGCGTCCTGCGCGTCGCCGCCTTCGACAGCAATCCGCCATTCGGCTTCGTCGATGCCAAGAGCAAGCAGATCGAAGGCCTCGACGTGGATTACGCCAAGGCGCTGGCCGACAAGCTCGGCGTCAAGCTGCAGGTTCTGCCGACCAACCCGGCCAACCGTATTACGCTGCTGACCGCCAACAAGGTCGACCTGGTGCTGGCCAACTTCACCATCACCCCCGAGCGCGCCGAGCAGGTCGATTTCAGCATTCCCTACTTCTCCTCGGGCCAGCAGTTCATCGTCAAGAAAGGCACCCTGAACAGCCCCGACGAGCTGAACAAATGGCGCGTCGGCGTCGACAAGGGCACCGTCAACGAAGGCGTGCTGCGCGAGAAATTCCCCGGCGCCAAGGTCATCGCCTACGACGACACACCGTTTGCCTTCACCGCCCTGCGCAACGGCCAGGTCCAGGCCATCACCCAGGACGGCCCGAAACTGATCGGCCTGCTGGCCAACGTGCCGGACAAGGACAAATACGAAGTTCCACCCTTCACCATTTCCAACGACCTGATCGGCGTTGGCATTCCCAAGGGCGAGAAGGCCCTGGCCGAGTTCGTCAACCAGAGCCTCACGGAGCTGGAGGCCCAGGGCCAGGCACAGAAGATCTACGACACCTGGTTCGGCCCGGACACCAAGACCCCGCTGGCCCGCCTGTACAAGATCGGCGACAAGAGCTGATTCAGCTTCCACTCCGCACCACCCCACGCCCCGGCTCGCCGGGGCGTGTCCGTTTCTTCCACTGATGGATTCGTGACATGTTCGGCGAACTGCTCGCCCCGACCTACCTGCGCTGGTTGCTCGACGGCTTCCTGCTGACCCTCGGTATTTCCCTGTTCTGCTGCGTGCTCGCCACCCTGCTCGGCGCGCCGCTGGCCATCGCCCGGCAGGCGAAGTCGCGCTGGCTGTCGTGGCCGGCGCGGGCGTATCTCGCGCTGTTTCGCAACACGCCGCTACTGGTGCAGTTGTTCTTCTGGTACTTCGGCGTGCCGGCGCTGCTGCCAGAGGACTTCGTCTTCTGGCTGAATACGCCCCATGAGCTGGGTTGGCTGGCGTGGCCGTCCTTCGAGTTTCTCGCCGCGGCCTGGGGGCTGACGCTGTACACCACGGCGTTCATCGCCGAGGAGTTTCGTGCCGGCATCGCCTCGGTCAGTGCGCAGCAGCGCGAGGCGGGCATGGCGCTGGGCCTGCGCCCGCTGCAGGTGTGGCGCTGGGTGATCCTGCCGCAGGCACTGCGCACCGCGCTGCCGCCATTGATGGGGCAATACATGAATGCGCTGAAGAATTCCTCGCTGGCCATGGCAATCGGCCTCGCGGAACTGTCCTATGCCTCGCGCCAGGTGGAGACGCAGACCTTCAAGACCTTCCAGGCGTTCGGCATCGCCACCCTGCTGTACATCGGCGCCATCGCGCTGATCGAGGCGCTGGGCCAGGCGATCCAGCAGACCCGCCGCTATCGCCAGGGGGCCTGACATGGATTTCTCGGTGATCTCGGACAACCTGTCCTATTTCCTCATCGGCGCCTACCCGGACGGCCCGCTCGGCGGCGCGGCACTCACGGTGATCCTTGCCCTGGCCTCCGGCCTTGCCTCAGCGGTGATCGGCCTGGCACTGGGCATCGCGTTGTCGGTATTGAGTGGCAAACCGCGCCTGCTGCTGGTGGCGTTCCTCGGTTTCTTCCGCGCCATCCCGGTGCTGATGCTGATCTTCTGGGTCTACTTCCTGCTGCCCATCGTTCTGCACATCGACGTGCCTGCACTGGGCACGGTGGTCTGCGCACTGTCGCTGATCGGCGGGGCCTATCTGGCGCACTCGGTGCACGCGGGTATCGAAAGCCTGCCCAAGGGCCAGTGGGACGCCGCCCGCGCGCTGGGCCTGCGCCCATGGCAGGTGCTCACCCTGGTGATCCTGCCGCAGGCGCTGCCGATCATGCTGCCGTCGTTCCTCAACCAGTGGGTCTCGCTGATCAAGGACACTTCGCTGGCCTACGTGATCGGCGTGGGCGAGCTGTCCTTCGTCGCCACCCAGGTGAGCAACCGGGTGATGGTCCACCCCACGGAAGTCTTCCTGTTCGTCGCCCTGCTCTACTTCCTGCTGTGCTCGGCGCTGACCTGGCTGCGGCGCTGCTCGCAAAGCTGAGGCCGGATTACCGCCGGACGGCCTGAGATGAAAAAGCCGGATCGCGAGATCCGGCTTTTTCCTTGCGGCGAGTTCAGCTTCGACGGCGATAGAGGCTGCGCGCCAGGGCATCCAGGGCGAAGCCCAGCACGCCGATCAGCAACACCATGGCCATCAGCTCCGAGTAGGCCAGGCGATCCCGCGTGTCGAGGATGTAGTAACCCAGTCCCGCGCTGACGCCGAGCATCTCGCAAGGCACCAGCACGATCCAGAGAATCCCGATGGCCAGGCGCACGCCGGTCAGCACATGGCCGAGCACGCCAGGCAGGATGACCTTGCGCAGCGTCTCGAACGGCGTGGCGCTGAGGCTCCTCGACAATTGCAGCCAGCGCGGATCGAGCTGGCGCACGCCGGCGGCGGTGTTGAGCAGGATCGGCCAGACCGCGGCGAACGCCAGCAGGAAGTAGATCGGCGAGTCACCCACGCCCATCAGCATGACCGCGATGGGCATCCACGACAGCGGCGAGATCATCCGCAGGAACTGGAAAGCCGGCGTGGTCGCCGCCTCAAGTTGGCGCGACGCGCCCACCAGCAAGCCCAGCGGCACGCCGACAGCCAGGGCCAGCAGCAGACCCAGCAGCACCCGTTTCAGGCTCACCAGCACATGCTCGTACAGCTCCGGGCGGGCCAGCAGCTCGCCCAGGCTGGTGAAGGTCGCCTGGGGCGAGAACAACTGCCCCAGGCCCGCGCCGCCAAACAAGCGCACGCCAAGCCACCACAAGCCGAGCAGCACGAGCAGCCCGGCCAGGCCGAGCGCCCAATGGCGGCGCGCGGAAGGAACCACGGGCGTCACGTGGTGATCTCCTCGCGGCGCTCGAAGCTGTCGGGGAAGCCGAAGGCACTCAGACCGCCGACACTGGCGATGGCATTGCGGACAAAGCGGTCGTCCACCAGGTCCTTGGCCACCTGGGTCGGTTCCAAGGCGGCGAGGAAGCCCTTGTCGCCCTGGATCAGCGTGTCCTTCAGGCGGCGCACCAGCTCCTCGGTGTAGCTGGGGAACGGATACGGCTGGAAGTCGATGCGCTCCTCGTGCCAGTCGGCATGCCGGATGGCACCGTCAGCCAGGTACTGCTGGCGCTCGCTGGCGGCCGGGGCCAGCACGCGGCCGAGCACTTCCGGCGCATGCGGCGTGTAGCGATTCTCGCCGTCCTTGGACAGCAACTTGGCTGCCTCGGCGCGGTTGTCGCGGGTCCACAGCTGCGCCTTGACGATGGCGTTGACCACCTTCTGCGACCACTCCGGGCGATTGTTCAGATCATGCTCGTGCATGAACACCACGCAGCAGGCGTGGTTGCGCCACACGTCACCGGTGAAACGCTGGATGCGCCCGACCTTGAGGTTTTCCGCCAGGGCGTTGAACGGCTCGGCGACGATGTAGCCGGCAATGCGCCTGGCGGCCAGGGCCGGTGGCATGTCCGACGGCGGCAGTACCACCAGGTTGACCTCGTTGGCAGCCAACGCGGCATCGGCCGGCTTGCTAACTGCTTGCAGGCCGTTATCGCGCAGCAGTTGTTGCAGCACCACGTTGTGGATCGAGTACCAGAAGGGGATCGCCAGGCTCTTGCCGCCGAGCTGCTTCATATCGCTGATGTCCGGCGCCACGGTCAGGCCGGAGCCGCCAACGTGGTTCCAGGCCACCACCTTGGCCGGCACCTTGCTGCCATAGCGCGCCCAGACCGTCATAGGCGACAGCAGATGGATGACGTTGACCTGACCGGAGATGAACGCCTCGATCACCTGCGCCCAGCTACGCAGCAATACCGGGCGCTCGGCCTTGATGCCCTCGGCGTCGAACAGGCCGTTGGCGTGAGCCACCAGCAAGGGCGTGGCGTCGGTGATCGGCAGGTAGCCGATGCGCACTGGTGCATCCGGTTCGCTGGCGGCCCGCGCCTGCAGGCTGGTCAGCAGCGGCAGCGCGCCGGCGGCGGTAAGCAGCGCGCCGAGTTTGAGGATGTCACGTCGGGAGTGTGTGGGGTCGTCCAGGCACATGGGCAGGCTCCTGCGCAGAAGTAGGGTTTGCGTGGGTGCGGCTTGCCCGCCGTAGGGTTTTGAGAATCTCGACTCGCCGCGCGCCCATTTCTTCGACCAGCTCCGCACGGGGTTGCGGCAGGTCGATGTGCCACTCGCCCAACGTCCGCGCCGGGGTGTCGCCCAGTAGCAGGATGCGGTCGGAAAGCAGCAGCGCTTCGTCGATATCGTGGGTGATCAGCACGGCGGCGGTGCGCCGCTCGTGGATGACAGTGAGCAGCAGTTGCTGCATGTCGGCGCGAGTCACTTCGTCCAGCGCGCCGAAGGGTTCGTCAAGCAGCAGCACCTGTGGCTGCCGCGCCAGGCAGCGGGCCAGCGCGGTGCGCTGGGCCATGCCGCCTGAGAGCTGCGCCGGCATGAAATCGCGGGCGTGGCTCAGGCCGACCGAAGCAATGGCGTCATCGACGCGCGCTTGCAGCGTGGCCTTGTCCACCTTCGGCTGGCGGGCAAAGTCGAGGCCGAAGGCGACGTTCTTCACAAGGTTCAGCCAGGGCAGCAGGCTCGGGTCCTGGAAGGCCACGGCGACACGCGGGTGCGGTCCGTCGATGGCCTGGCCGAGCAGTTTCACACTGCCGGCCGCCGGTTTCTGCAGGCCGGCCAGTACGCGCAGCAGGCTCGACTTGCCTACGCCGCTGGAGCCGAGGATAGACACCACTTCCCCCGGCGCCAGGTCCAGCGCAAAACCTTCGAGCACACTGCGCCAGCCATTTTCACCCGGATAACCGAGCGCAACTTCGCTGGCCTGCAGGATCGTGTCACTCATGCCTGGGCCTGCTTTTGCAGTTCGGTGCGCAGTTGCACCAGGCTCGGCGTGACGATGGGTACGAAGGCCGATTCGCGCCAGCGCCGGGCGAATGCTGCGCCATGTTCGCTGAGGTAGGCCTTGCCGCCGCTGGCTTGCAGTTCCAACTGCACTGCCGCGGCCGCGCCTTCGGCCAGGCCGATGCGGATACGGAACAGCTTGGCTGGCTCCGTCAGGAACACACCGTTCAGCAGCCCCTCGCGCAGCTGCGCAGCGCGTTCGTCGAGCTCTGCGCTCAGACGCTGTTCCTCCTCGCGCAACACCGAACGGCGGTCACTGAGATGGCTACGCACGGTTTCCAGCGCCTTGCGCGTCAGGCCGAGGGTCATGGCGCATTGCAGGCCGAGGAACGCCGGGCGCACGCGGGGCAGGTATTGGCGCGCATCGTCGTGCAGCAGCCAGTCGCGGGGCAGCTCGACCGAAGAGAAGTCCAGTGCAGCGGTATTGCTTGATTGCAGGCCGAGCAATTGCAGGTCATCCGAGCGGGCCAGGCCGGGACTGTCGGAAGGGATTGCCGCCACCAGCGGCGCTTCGCTCGCCCGTTCGATGGCGGCGGCCACCACGAATCGGCCCTTGCGCAGGTTGGTCACCCAGTGCAGGCGGCCATCGAGGTTCCAGCCGTCGCCTGCCGGTGTCGCCGTCACCTGCAGGCTCTCGATGCCAGAGAGGAATTTCATCGCGTTGGACAGGCCGGTGGCGCCAGCCAGGGTGCCATCCAGCAGTTCGCCCAGGAGGCGGTCGCCCAGCGCGCGATTGGGGCTTTGCAGCAGGTACTCGATGAAGGCGCGCTGGCCCCAGAAGACGAAGGCGGCGGTCAGGGAGTGGCCGGCAACATCGGCAATTGCATCGATGGCATCGAGCACGTTGCCGCCGCTGCCGCCGCGCTCCTTGGGCACGCCGATGGCAAACAGCCCGGCAGCGGCAAGCTGCGGCAGCACGCTCTGCGGGTCGGTATGGCCGAGGTCGAGGCCCTCGGCGTGCTCGTCGAGCCAGCGGCTCAGGGTCGGGTCGAGCATCATCGCTCTCCTTGCAGGGGCGGCCGCGGCCGCCCGGTCACACGAATCAGGCGGAAGCCTTTTCCCAGCGGTATTTGCCCAACTCCGGGTTCAGCGGCGTCTGGGCCAGCACGTTGGCGAAGTTGCACAGGGTGGCCAGGCTGATGCCCAGCAGCACTTCCAGTGCATTGCCGTCGGTGAAACCGGCGGCGCGGAAGGCTTGCAGCCCCGCATCGCTGACCGCGCCGCGGGTGGCGATGGACTCACGGGCAAACGCGGCCAGGGCCTCCAGGCGGGCATCGGGCAGCTCGCGCTGTTCGCGCAGGGCGGCTATCACTTCCTCGGGCAGCTTGGCCTTGTTGAAGGCCACCGCCGTGTGCCCAGCCACACAGAAGTCACAGCCGTGGGTGGTGGCGGCGATCAGCTGGACCACCTCGCGCTCCGGCAGGCCAAGGTCGGACTTGCCGTTGAGGCCGGAAACGGTCACGTAGGTTTCCAGTGCGGCTGGCGCGTTGGCCAGTACGCCCAGCAGGTTGGGGATGAAGCCGGAGCCCTTGAGCGCATTCTCGAGGAAGGGCTTGGCGGCTTCCGGGGCGCTGTCGAGGGTCAGGATGGGCAGGCGGGACATGGTTCGACTCCGTTGAAATGGGGTGTCGAAAAAGTCTGTTGGTAATAAGAAATCCATTCAATATTCTAAAGTCGCTATCACTTGCTCATGAGTCTTTCCATTAGATGATTTCGTCCAGCCCCCTGGTTGATTGGTTATTAGACAGCCTTGAACTGAGCGCGAGCCTGTTCCATGTGGGGCGCTATTGCGGCGGCTGGCACGCCTCGACCCACGGAATGGCGCGGGCCAGTTTCCACCTGGTGGTACAGGGGCATTGCTGGCTGCACCTGGAGAAGGAGCCGCCCTGCCGGCTGGACAGCGGCGACGCGGTGTTCATCCTGCGCGATGTGCCGTATCGGCTGTCCAACGAAGCCAGTGCCGAGGATGCGGCGTGCCAGCCGCGCCAGAGCATGGCCACGCTGGAGCTGCAGGCCGAGGATGGTGTGGGATTGGTCTGCGGGTTCTTCCAGTTCGATTCGGGGCTGTCGGCGCTGATCATCGACGCCCTGCCCGCCTTCCTCGTCCTGCGCGCCGAGGAACCGTCCCAACGCGCCGCGCGCAGCCTGTTCGAACTGATCCTCGAAGAGTGCCAGCGGCAGCCGGCACCCTCGCAGCAGATGCTCGAACGCCTGAGTCACCTGCTGTTCCTCTACGTACTGCGTCACCAGGTGGGCGCCAACGAGGCCCTAGGCGGGTTGGTCGCCCTCGCCCGCCAACCGCAGTTCGCCAGCCTGCTGGAGCGGATGATCCAGCAACCACAACTGCCCTGGACGCTGGCGGACATGGCGGCCAACGCCGGGCTGTCGCGCTCGGCTTTCTTCAAGCGTTTCAACGAGACCTGCGGGCAGTCGCCCGGCCAGGTGCTGCTGGCCCTGCGCATGGGCCAGGCGTGCCGGCTGCTGAGGGCCGACCAGAGCGTGGCGGAAGTCGCCGCCGCCGTCGGCTACCAGTCCATCGCCGCGTTCACCCGCGCCTTCCACAAGGCTACCGGACAGCAGCCTGGCGCCTTCCGCCGCGCCGCCAACTGAGGCGCAGACCGGCGCCCGCCTCCGTCGTTCTCGCGGGACGACCATGGCCGTTTTCCTGCAACGCCGGCGGCTCACTGGCCATGGCGTAGACTAGGCAGCGGACCAAGGGCAGCGGGGGTGACAAAGGTGGCGGGACTACCATGGATTCGCTGATCACGGCCGCGGCTTGTGCCCTGGCGGCGGGCGACCCATTGGCAGCGCTGAACCGCGTGGCACTGCGCGAGGACCCGCCAGCACTGGCTTTGCGCGGCATCGCCGTGGCGCAGCTGGGTGATTTTTCCCGCGCACGCGCGTTGCTGCGCCAGGCTGCCCGAGCCTTCAGCGTCCACGAGCCGCTGGAGCGCGCCCGCTGTCAGGTGGCCGAAGCCGAAGTGGCCCTGGCCAGCCGCGAGCTGAACTGGCCGACCGAGCCGCTGGAACAGGCAACGCAGGTCCTGCAGCGCCATGGCGATCGGATCAATGCAGCCCACGCCCGTTACCTGTTGATCCGGCGTGCGCTACTGATCGGCAAGCTTGATGAAGCCAGCGCATCGCTGGGCTCGCTGGAACCGAATTCATTACCGGCGCCCCTGCGCGCGGTGCATTGGCTGATCGCTTCCGGCATCGCCGTCCGCCGGCTGCAGGCGGGTGTGGCGCGGGCCGCGTTGGGCAGGGCCGGCGAAGCTGCTGCGGCATCGGGTATTCCCGCCCTGCGAGCGGAAGTCGAGCGGGCAGCCGGCCTGCTCGATGCGCCGGCTGGCCGGCGCATCGACCGGCAAATCTCGCGCCTGCTGTCACTGGATGAAGTGGAAAGGCTGCTGCACTCCGATGCCCTGGTGGTGGACGCCTGTCGCAACCGCGTCGGCGGCCTGTCGCTGGGCAGTCGCCCGGTGCTCTTCGCCCTCGCTCGAGTGCTGGCCGAAGCCTGGCCGGGCGATGTATCGCGCAGCGAGCTGATCGGGCGGGTGTTCCGCACCCGCCATCCAGACGATACCCACCGGGCGCGCCTGCGGGTGGAAATCGGTCGTTTGCGCCGCCTGTTGCCGCCGCTGGCAGGCATCGAGTCGACGCCGCGCGGTTATCTGCTGACCGCCGCCAATCCGGTCGTCCTTGCACCGCCGCTGGATGACGCCAACGCTGAAGTGCTGGCGCTGCTCAGCGATGGCCAGGCCTGGTCCAGTTCGGCTCTGGCCCTGGCGCTGGATACCAGCCAGCGCAGCGTGCAGCGCGCCCTCGAAGTACTGGCCGACGCTGGCCGGGTGCAGGCACTGGGGCAAGGGCGGGCGCGGCGCTGGACGCTGCCGCCTGCGCCGGGATTCGCGACGACCTTGTTACTCCCCGCGCCCTTCGGTGCCTGAATAGGCTGAAGGCTCCAACCCACAATGTGCAGGGCGACACCATGACCACCCACTACAAGCAATCTCCGGCGCAGGTGCTACAGGAATACGGTCCCTTCCCCGGCATCAGCACCGTCCACGGACTGACCTTCGACGGCCAGCACGTCTGGTTCGCCGTTGGCGAGCGCCTGCAGTGCCTCGACCCGAAGAGCGGTCATCTGGAGCGCTCCATCGAAGTCTCCGCCCATGCCGGTACTGCGTTCGATGGCACCTACCTGTACCAGATCGGCGAATGCATCATCCAGAAGATCGACCCGGCCAGCGGCAAGGTGCTGGCGAGCATTCCGGCACCCGGCAAGGGCGGCGACTCCGGCATGGCCTGGGCGGAGGGTTCGCTCTGGGTCGGCGAGTACCGCGCACGGAAGATTCATCAGATCGACCCGGAAACCGGTGAAGTCCTGCGTACGATTGATTCAAATCGTTTCGTCACCGGCGTGACCTGGGTCGAAGGACAACTCTGGCATGGCACCTGGGAGCCGGAGTCGACCTACAGCGAGCTACGCCGCATCGACCCGCAGTCCGGCGAGGTTCTGGAGCAGCTGGACATGCCCGAGGGCGTGCACGTTTCTGGCCTGGAAGCCGACGGCGCCGAGCGTTTCTACTGTGGCGGCGGCAACAGCGGCAAGGTCCGCGCGGTGCGTCGGCCGCGCTGAGGCGCGCCAGTGGACGCAATCTGGGCTAGTGTTGGCAGCTCACTGGATTTGGCCGCACTGGCCCGGAGACCGAGCATGGATTGGCTGGAACACCGCATTCCCCCGCCCCTGGTGGCGATCATCAGCGGCCTGCTGATGTGGCTGGCGGTACGCCCGATTGCGCCCCTGGGTGGCCGCCTGTGGCTGGCGCTGCTGGTGGTGCTGGCCGGGGCGGCGGTATGTCTGGCTGGCGTGGCGTCTTTCCGTCGTGCACGCACCACGGTCAATCCGCTGAAACCGGAGAGCGCCTCGTCCCTGGTGGTCGCCGGCATCTACCGGCACACCCGCAACCCAATGTACCTGGGCTTCGCCATCATCCTGCTGGGCTGGTGCGTGTTCCTTGGGTCCGCACTGGCGGTGCTCGGTGTCGCAGCCTTCGTGCTGTACATCGGCCGATTCCAGATCCGCCCCGAGGAAAGGGCGTTGCGCGAGCTGTTCGGCGCGGAGTTCGAGGCTTTCTGCGGTCGGGTGCGACGCTGGGTCTGAGGGCCTCGCGGCAGATTGCCATTGCCTTGTGACCGGGAGAGATGAGATATTTGCAAATGCTAAACATTCTCATCAAAGAAACTCTCATCAAGGTTTATCGTGTCCCCTTCGCTTCTGCTGGTGGAGGACGATTCCCGTCTTCGCCTGGACCTCGAACGCCATTTCTGTCAGCGCGGTTTTGCCGTCACCACCTGCGCCAACGGTGACCAGGGCCTCGTCGCCGTTCACCAGAACGACTTCGACCTGGTCGTGCTGGACATCATGCTGCCCGGCGTCGATGGGCTTTCTTTGCTCGACACCCTGCGCAGCCAACGCGCTACACCGGTCATGCTGATGTCCGCCCTGGGCGCGGAGCAGGATCGCATCACCGGCTTCACCCGCGGCGCCGACGATTACCTGCCCAAGCCGTTCAGCCTGGCGGAACTGGACGCGCGCATCGATGCGCTGCTGCGCCGAGTCAGTCTGGACCGTGCCCGCGAGGTGCCTCGCCCGCAGGGTTCGCTGGAGTTCGACGATGAGCTGCAGGACGTTTCCCGCAACGGTGAGCACGCAGGGCTGACGCATTCCGAGTATCGCCTGCTGGCCACGCTGAACGCCCACGCCGGCGAGGCACTGAGCAAGAGTTTCCTCTACCAGAGCGTGCTGCACCGCGCGTACACGCGCCTCGACCGCGGGCTGGACGTGCACGTCTGCAACCTGCGCCGCAAGCTGGCCGCCATCGGCGCGCAGCAGGTGCAGATCCAGGCGGTGCGCGGCCAGGGCTACATCCTGGTGGACGCGGAGCGCCATTGATGCGCCGTCATCCCCTGCTATGGAAGATCGCCGCGCTGCAGGTCGGCTTCTGCCTGCTGCTGACCTGGCTGATCTGGACCTGGGGCCTGTCGCTGGAGCGCAGCACCTACTTCCTGGGCGAAGCCGATCGCGACTACCTCGCGCGCTATGCCGAGCAGGCGGAAATGGTCCTCGAGCAGCACGGCACCGACGGTGTCGAGCACTTCCGCCGGGAGCTGTCCGCCGCCGAAGACACCTGGGTGGCGGTGATCGGCGACCACCTGCAGAGCCTGGGCACCACGCCGCTGACGGCGGCGGAATCCAGCCACCTGACGTTCATGCGCAAGCTCGACTGGCCGATGAGCCGACGTCTGCAGGATGAACTGCCCTACGTCAGCATCGAGTTTCCCAAGCATCCCGAACGCGGCCGGCTGGTCATGCAACTGCCCGAGCGGCTGCTACCTGGCGGCCTGACGCCCTGGACGCACCTGTTCAGCCACGGCGTGGTGCCGACCCTGCTGGCCGCCCTCCTCGGCCTGCTGATCTACCGCCACCTGGTACAGCCGCTCAATCGCCTGCGCGCTCGTGCCGACGCCCTGCGCGCCGACGATCTGGACAGCGACATGCCCGGCACGCCACTGGCCAATCGCCGCGATGAACTGGGCGAGCTGGCACTGGCCTTCGATCACATGGCCGAGCGGCTACGTCACAGCCTTGCCCAGCAGCGACTGCTGCTGCGCACCCTGTCCCACGAGCTGCGCACTCCGCTGGCGCGCCTGCGCATCGCCCACGACAGTGACCTGCCGGCGGAGCATCTGCGCGAGCGGCTGGACCGTGAGATCAACGATATGCAGCGCCTGCTGGAAGACACACTCGACCTGGCGTGGATGGATACCGAGCGCCCGCAGCTCGAACGAGAGCCGGTGCTGGTGCTGTCGGTGTGGGAGGCGCTGCGCGAAGACGCCTGCTTCGAAAGTGGCTGGGAAGTCGAACGCCTGCCCTGCTCGCTGGGCACCGACTGCAGGGTGCAGGTGCACCTGGACAGCTTCGCCCAGGCCATCGAGAACCTGCTGCGCAACGGTATCCGCCACTCCCCGCGCAACGGCAAGGTGCGTCTGGACGGCTGGCGCGAAGGCGGTTTCTGGCATCTATGTGTCAGCGACGATGGCCCCGGCGTCGCCGAACCTGACCTTGAGCGCATCTTCCAGCCCTACCAGCGGCTACAGCCGTCCGAGTCCAGCGGTTTCGGCCTTGGCCTGGCCATCGCCCGGCGCGGTATCGAGCTAGCGGACGGCCGCCTGTGGGCCGAAAACGGCGCGAAGAATGGCCAGGCCGGGCTCTGCCTGCACCTGCTGCTGCCCGCAGCGCCGAGCCAACAGTCCATCGCAAGTGTTTAGAAAGTTAATGCGCTTTACTGGCAAATAGCAGTCATTATCATTTGTGATCTCTCAGTAATCGTCCTCCTCTGGAGATCACCGATGTCGTCTCGTCCGATGCAGTTCCTTCCGCCCTTCCTGCTGCTTTCCAGCTGCCTGCTGTCCTTCGCCGTACAGGCCGCCAGCGCCGATTCCGATGTCGTCGAGTTCGACAGCGAAACCATCGTCGCCACCGCCGCGGAGGAAGCCAAGCAGATGCCGGGCGTGTCGATCATCACCGCCGAGGACATCAAGAAGCGCCCGCCGGCCAGCGACCTGTCGCAGATCATCCGCACCATGCCGGGCGTCAACCTGACCGGCAACTCCACCAGCGGCCAGCGCGGCAACAACCGCCAGATCGACATCCGCGGCATGGGCCCGGAGAACACCCTGATCCTGGTAGACGGCAAGCCAGTCGCCAGCCGCAATGCCGTGCGCTACGGCTGGCGCGGCGAGCGCGACTCTCGCGGTGACACCAACTGGGTGCCGGCCGACCAGGTGGAGCGCATCGAAGTGCTGCGCGGCCCGGCGGCAGCGCGCTACGGCAATGGCGCGGCGGGCGGCGTGGTGAACATCATCACCAAGCAGGCCGGCAAGGAAACCCACGGCGACGTCACCGTCTACAGCAATTTCCCGCAGCACAAGGACGAAGGCGCCACCCAGCGCATGACCTTCGGCCTCAACGGCCCGCTGACCGACACCCTGAGCTACCGCGTCTACGGCAACGTCGCCAAGACCGACTCGGACGACTGGGACATCAATGCCGGCCACGAATCCAACCGCACCGGCAACCAGGCCGGCACCCTGCCGGCCGGCCGCGAAGGCGTGCGCAACAAGGACGTCAACGGCCTGCTCAGCTGGCACCTGACGCCCGAGCAGACCCTCGACTTCGAGGCCGGCTTCAGCCGCCAGGGCAACATCTACACCGGCGATACCCAGAACACCAACAGCAACGCCAACGTGAAGTCCATGCTCGGTCACGAGACCAACCGCATGTACCGCGAGAACTACTCGATCACCCATCGCGGCGAGTGGGACTTCGGCAGCTCCATGGCCTACCTGCAGTACGAGAAGACCCGCAACAGCCGCATCAACGAAGGCCTGGCCGGCGGCACCGAGGGTATCTTCAGCAACACCGATTTCTACACCGCCACCCTGCGCGACCTCACCGCTCACGGCGAAGTGAACCTGCCGCTGCACGCCTGGCGCGACCAGACCCTGACCCTGGGCAGCGAATGGGTGCAGCAGAAGCTCGACGACCCCAGCGCCAACACCCAGACCACCAGCGAAGGCGGCTCGGTGCCGGGCCTGGCCAGCAGCAACCGTGACACCACCTCGCAGGCACAGATCTTCTCGCTGTTCGCCGAGGACAACATCGAACTGTTGCCCGGCACCATGCTGACTCCGGGCCTGCGCTGGGACCACCACAACATCGTCGGCGACAACTTCAGCCCGTCGCTGAACCTGTCCCACGCGCTCACCGACAGCGTCACCCTGAAGGCCGGTATCGCCCGCGCCTACAAGGCGCCGAACCTGTACCAGCTCAACTCCGACTACCTGCTCTACAGCCGCGGCCAGGGCTGCTACGGCCAGAGCACCAGCTGCTACCTGCAGGGCAACGAGGACCTCAAGGCGGAAACCAGCGTCAACAAGGAGCTGGGCATCGAGTTCAACCAGGACGGCCTGATCGCCGGCCTGACCTACTTCCGCAACGACTACAAGAACAAGATCGAGTCGGGCCTGTCGCCCATCGATCAGGCCAGCGGCGGCACCGGCAGCTACGCCAACGCGGCGATCTACCAGTGGGAAAACGTGCCCAAGGCGCTGATCGAGGGCCTGGAAGGCACCCTGACCATCCCGCTGATGGAGCAGCTGAAGTGGAGCAACAACTTCACCTACATGCTGCAATCGAAGAACAAGGAAACCGGTGACGTGCTCTCGGTGACGCCGAAGTACACCCTGAACTCCATGCTCGACTGGCAAGCCACCGACGCCCTGTCGCTGCAAGCCAGCGTCGCCTGGTACGGCAAGCAGAAGCCGAAGAAGTACGACTACCACGGCGACCGCGTCACCGGCAGCGCCAACAACCAGCTCTCGCCCTACGCCATCGCCGGGCTGAGCGGCACCTACGTGTTCACCAAGAACCTGAGCTTCACCGCCGGGGTGGACAACGTGTTCGACAAGCGCCTGTTCCGCGAGGGCAACGCCCAGGGCGTGAATGGCATCGAGGGCGCCGGCGCGGCCACCTACAACGAACCGGGCCGCACGCTGTACACCAGCCTCACCGCGTCGTTTTGATTAGAGAAAAGCCTGATGAGATTTCGCCTCCTGGCCCTGGCACTGGCATTCGCCGTGCCGGGGCTGGCAGCGCACGCCGCGCCTGCCCCCGACCAGAAAATGGACACGACCCTGCTGCAACGCAGCGACCTGGCCTACCGCTTCAGCGAGCTGAAGCTCGATTCCGCCGATGGCCAGCGTCACTACCAGCTGTGGATTGCCCGGCCGAACCACCCTGCTCCGGCCGCTGGTTATCCAGTGGTGTGGATGCTCGATGGCAACGCCGCCGTCGGCGCACTGGACGAAAAGCTGCTCAACGACCTGAACAACGGCAAGGCGCCATTGCTGGTTGCCGTGGGTTACCAGACGCCCCTGCGCATTGACCGCGCCGGCCGCACCCGCGACTACACCCCGCCGCGCCCGCAACTGGCCGAGCAGAAGGACCCGCTCACCGGCGACCCCAGCGGCGGCGCCGATGCCTTTCTCGACCTGATGCGCGACCGCATGCTCCCGTCGGTGGCCGCCCAGGCGCCCATCGACCGTTCGCAGCAGACGCTCTGGGGCCACTCCTACGGCGGCCTGCTGACACTCCACGCGCTGCTCACGCGCCCGCAGCAGTTCAGCTTCTACGCACCGGCCAGTCCTTCGCTGTGGTGGGGTGATCGCGCCATCCTCCAGGAGCAGGAAGGCTTTGCCCAACGCATGGCCGGGCATTCTGCGCAGCTGCTGCTGATGCGCGGCACCGGAGAACCCTCCCGCCCGCGTGACAACGTCAAGCCCAGCCCGCCCCGCGCAGCGCAGGGCCTGGTGGAGGAACTGGGCAAGGTACCGGGCGTACAGGCGCAGTTCCATGCCTTTTATGGCCTGAGTCATGGTGAAACCTTGGGGGCATCGCTGAAATATTTATTGAAGTTGAGATTCATTGACTGAATTTGCAGCGACTTCAATGATGGTACCCCGATCCCGAGACAAGCATCGGGGTATTTCGGGAAAAACAGGGGTGGGCTGCTGTTTTCATCGAAATAGCGCCGTTCTTCTCGTTATTACATCATCAAGTTTTCTCTGATTAATAGTTTCCGACTTCTGTCCCGTTTATTCCATTAGCGCAGACATTTAGTGTATTGGCCCAGAATGCAGCCCCAGAACCTCCGTACTGCGGAGACAGAGGGCCGACATTCGCGTGAAAATTGGCTATGAAATTCTCTTCCTGCGAAGTCAGCCCTTGAGCCTGCATCAGTTGTAGCGCGCGGCAGTTGGCAACGAATTCGTTAGAAGTCTGCAGTACCAGATGTGCACACTCATGGAAGTAGGTAAAGCGCTGCATTATCGGCGGGAGACTGTAATATGTCGGCCCATAGGTGATGGTCGGCCAGCCATTGGGCATCCAGGCCGCATGCGCCCAAAACGCACTGGGTCCAGGCATTTGTTGTACAGGAACCACAGCTCCGCTGAATCCATGCATCGCCTGACAAGCTTGCGCTGAAGTCGATAACAAGGCTGCGCTGAGCCACGCTCCGGCAAGCAACCGCGCTGTTGTTTGCATCCTTGGCCTCCGAAAACTATGTTGATGAGGAATTGACTTCAAGACCTTTCAACAGAAAAGCAGCGCAAAGGACTATGTCAAATGGCCAGATCAAGGATTGTCGGAAACATCAGCATTGAAAAGCTTCTGGCATTTATTTTTGGCGTCATTTTTCTGCTCGTCATTCTAGGCCTCGTGGTATTTGTTAAAGACCTCAATGGAACGGCACGTTGGGTTATCGTGATTCTGATGGCGCTTGCTGGCGCGGGATTTGCCGCTGTCATCCCAGGAATACTCAACATAACGACGCCCTATATAAAATCCGGCGGGGCATTAGCCGTATTTGTACTGATCATGGCTAACCAACCGAACATCATCGATCAGGCTAAGAAGATCATTTCCTCCAAAGATTCGACTCTTGCTATTGCCGAATATCTGAAAAAAATTGACGACAACCAGTTGGATGCCGCCTGGGATAGCCTGGATGACGGCGCGAAGGAAACCGTAGCGTCCGATAAACAGCTTTACCGGAGCGCCTATCAGAATGGCCGGGCCTCTTTGGGAAGCCTCATTTCGAGATCACCCCCGATGGGAACCAACGCCTACTTCAACCCACCCGGTTTCCCAGAAGGGGCCTATCGCGTTGTGACATACAGAACGAGATTCTCGGGAGGCTGTCATCAGGAGGCAGTATCCGTTCGCTCGCTCAATGACGGCGATTGGCGTGTTTTCAACCATGTCGTCGATTTCAACGTCATTCCTTGTGACAGCGCTGCCGTTCAGGTCGGACTTCCTCTTCAACCAACTGCACAAGGAGGCCAAGCCGTGCCATAATTCAACAGGAGCGTGCCATGGCCATGGCATGCTACAGCGCTGCCGCAATCTGCTCCCGCAACCACCGGTGTGCCGGGTCGCGGTGCGAGCGTTCGTCCCAGAGCATCGACATCTCGTATCCTGGCACCTCCACCGGCGCTTCCACCACGCGCAGCGCCGGGTTATTGCGCACCAGCCGCGCCGGCACCATGGCCACCAGGTCGCTGCTGGCCAGCGCAGAGATGACGAAGAGGAAATGCGGCACCGACAAGGCCACGCGCCGGCTCAGGCCGACCGCCGCCAGCACTTCGTCGGTCACGCCGCTGAAGCCGCCGCCATCGGGCGACACCATCACATGCTCCAGCTGGCAGAACTGCGCCAGGCTCGGTTTGCGCTTCAACCTCGGGTGCCCGGCACGCCCGGCCAGCACGTAGCGCTCGCTGAACAACGTGCGCCGGCGCATGTTCGGCGGGCTACCCTCGGTAGTGTGGAACGCCAGGTCGATCTCGCCCTGCTCTGCCTGCCGGGCGATGCGCGGTGGCGACAGCTCCAGCAGGGCCAGGCGAGTGCCTGGTGCGCTGCCGCGAATGGCGCTCAGGGCCGGCAACAGGATGGTGGATTCGCCGTAGTCCGTCGCGGCGATGCGCCAGGTGTTGTCCGCCAGGGCCGGATCAAAGGGTGCTGATGGCGCCACCGCCTGCTCCAGGGCCTCCAGGGCAATGCGCAGGGGCTCGCGCAGGGATTCTGCCCGCGCTGTCGGGCGCATGCCGCGGGGGCCGGGCAGGAGCAGCGGGTCGTCGAAGATGTCGCGTAGCTTGGCCAGGTGCACGCTGACCGAGGGCTGGGAAAAATTCAGCTGCTCGGCGGCGCGTGTGACGTTGTGCTCGCGCAGCAGCACGTCGAGGGTCACCAGCAGATTCAGATCGAGCCTGCGCAGATTATTCATTGATATACCTGGGATTTCGGATATTCATTTCAACTATACCCCGGCAATCCGCATCCTGCGCCCATCCCCTCTCACCGGATGACTCACAGGAAGGCATTCATGAACGTACTGATCGTCTACGCCCACCCCGAACCACGTTCGCTCAATGGCTCACTGAAGGACTTCGCCGTGCGCCACCTGCAGGCGGCCGGCCATGCCGTGCAGGTCTCGGACCTGTATGCGATGAACTGGAAGGCCCCGCTCGACGCTTGCGACAACCTCGACCGCGATCCCGAAGCGCGTTTCGACCCCTCGCTGGACTCCAAGCGCGCCTACGCCGCTGGCCGGCAGAGCATCGATATCGCCGCCGAACAGGAAAAGCTGCGCTGGGCCGACACCGTGATCCTGCAGTTCCCGCTCTGGTGGTTCAGCATGCCGGCAATCCTCAAGGGCTGGTTCGAGCGGGTATACGCCTATGGCTTCGCCTACGGCGTCGGCGAGCACTCCGACGCCCGCTGGGGCGACCGCTATGGCGAAGGCAACCTCGCCGGCAAACGCGCCATGCTGGTGGTCACTACCGGTGGCTGGGAGTCGCACTACAGCCCGCGCGGCATCAACGGCCCGATCGACGACCTGCTCTTCCCGATCCACCACGGCATGCTGTACTACCCCGGCTTCGACGTGCTGCCGCCGTACCTGGTCTACCGCACCAGCCGGGTGGATGGCGAGCGCTACAGACAGATCGAACAGGAGCTCGGCGAGCGCCTGGACACGCTCCAGACCACCACTCCCATCCCCTTCCGCCGGCAGAATGGCGGCGATTACGCGATTCCCGCACTGACCCTGAGGGAAGAGCTCAACCCAGGCGCAACCGGTTTCGCAGCGCATCTGGATTGAGTCCCGGTTCGCGAACCGCCCAGTCCTCATGGCTGAACACGCGGCTCGGCCTCGAAGGCGCTGCGCAGCAACTCGACGAACTCCGGCGCCGGCGGGATCTCAACATCACCGATGCGGCTCACCGGTACCGCCGGCGTCCAGGAGTTCATCACCACGGCACCGGTCAGGCGCGGCAGGTCCTGCTGGTCGATGGCGCGGGTGACCTGGCGCACGCCCTGCCGTTCCAGTTGCCGCTGGAGAATGCCCATGGTGGTGCCGGTAAGCATTTTCGCCCGCGGCCAGACCACGGTTTCACCGTCCCAGAACGCCAGATTCCAGATGGTCGCTTCGCTGAAGCGCCCGCGATGGTCGGTGAACACCGCATCGTCGAAGCCGGCGACCACCGCTTCGCGCAGATACCAGGTCTTGGCGATCTCGCCAACGTGCTTGATCTCCGGCAGCACCCGTTCGTGCCCGGCAATAGCGAGCGCCAGCGGTCCCTGCGGGCCATCCGAAGGCGGCGCGGTGCGCACCAGCAGCTCGGGGCGATGCTCAGGGCCGGCAACGGTGAACTCCCCGGCGGGCGAGTAGACCGTCGCCATCAGGGATACGTCTGCTGGCGCCTGCTCCAGTGCGGTACGCAAGGCGGCACGAATCTCCTCATCGGAGTGGCTCTGGCCGAACAGCCGCTGCGAAGCGTTGCGCAGGCGCTCCAGGTGCAGGTCCAGGCCGCGAATGCCGCCGCCACGAACCTGCATGGCGGTGAAATGCGCATAGCCGGCGAAAGCCAGGGGCGCGAGGTCGTCGGCGCTGGCCGGCTGGGCATTGCGCTGGGTGATGTAGGGATGGATGGCGGCTGACATGGCGTGGCTTCCTCTGCTCGGTTATCTTCAAATTAAACATCAGGTGAGATCACTATCGGCCTTTGACGAAGCCAGGAGAAACGAGTATTTCTCGACGGATCATCAAGCAGGATTTGAAGATCGATGAGTCGCCCCTTTCCCGGTATCCGCAGCCTGCGCACCTTCGAGGCGGCTGGCCGTCACCTCAACTTCACCCGCGCGGCGGAAGAAGTCGGCCTGACGCCGGCCGCGGTCAGCCACCAGATCAAGGAGCTGGAAGACCAGCTCGGCCTCGGCCTCTTCGTGCGTACCAGTCGCAGCATCCAGCTGACCCCGGCGGGCGCGTTGCTGCTCGAAGCGGCAGTCGAGTCCCTCGGTCTGCTGCACCGCGCCACCGTGCGTGCCCGACGGCTGGTGCGGACGTCGGAACAACTACGGGTCTCGTTGACAGCCCGGTTCGCCACGCACTGGCTGCTGCCGCGTCTGCCGAAATTCCGCGCACTGCATCCGGGGTTGAAGCTCAGTTTCGACGTCAGCGACGAGTTGCGGGATTTCGCCGTCGACGACATCGATCTGGCCATCCGCTTCGGCAGCGGACACTACCCCGGCCTGGTCGCGGAGCGCCTGTTCGATACCCAGATAGTGCCGGTGTGCTGCCCGAGCCTGCTCAGCGAAGGCCCACCCTTGCGCGAGCCGCGCGACCTGCAGGCCCATACCCTGTGCCATGTGGTGTGCGAGACCGAAGGCGCCGCCTGGCCGGACTGGTCGCGCTGGATGGCGGCAGCCGGCGTGGAAGACTTCGACGCCGGCAACTGCGTGACCTTCGAGGACACCAGCCACGTGGTGCAGGCCGTGCTGGAAGGCGGCGCGGTCGGGCTGGCCGATCAGGCCATGGTTGCCCGCGAACTGGAGCAGGGCCTGCTGGTGCAACCGTTCGAGCTGGGCGTGCGCGTCGCTGAGGATTACGCCTACAACCTGGTGTATCCGCAGGCGAGCACGGACGACCCGCGCGTCAAAGCCTTCCGCGAATGGATTCTCGGGGAAATGGCCAGCGGCTGATCCTGGCGGTCCGCTTGCCAAGGCCGGATTTTCCTGCGAAAACGCTCGCCCTCGCGGCGCTGACGCCGCACCGCATCACTGGAGAACGCCATGAGCAACGAACTGCAGATCGAAGATATCGTCGTCGGTGACGGCAAGGCTGTGGTCAAGGGCGCCCTGATCACCACCCAGTACAAGGGCACCCTGGAAGATGGCACCGTCTTCGATTCGTCCTACGACAAGGGCCGCCCCTTCCAGTGCGTGATCGGCACCGGCCGGGTGATCAAGGGCTGGGACCAGGGCCTGATGGGCATGAAGGTCGGCGGCAAGCGCAAGCTCTTCGTCCCGGCGCACCTGGCCTACGGCGAGCGGCAGGTCGGCGCGCACATCCAGCCCAACGCCAACCTGCTGTTCGAGATCGAACTGCTGGAAGTCCTTACCCGCGACGATTGATCTTCAGGCGGGCGCCGCTTCTACATTGCGCCGCATGGCCAGGATCGCCGTCGGTCCCTGCGCCTTGCGGGTGAACCAGAACACCCGGCTCACGCCGCGGGTGATCGCCACGTAGGCCAGGCGCAGTTGCTCGTCCTGCTGGGACTGGTCATAGCTGCTGGCGAAGAAACCCGAAGCCGCATACAACGCGCTGCGCAGTGGGTGCTTCTCCGGCGGGGCGCAGTCGTCGACGATGATCGCCACTTCCGCCTGCAGGCCCTTGGCACGGTGGATGGTCATGCCCTTCACCGGCAGCTTGCGGTCCAGCTCGCCGAGGATCGTTTGCAGGGTTTCATTGCGCCGGCTGAGCAGCAGCACGGCGGTCTTCTCCCGCGATCCTCGTGCGGCAACGTGCTCGCACTGCTTGCGGATCTCCTCCAGCAGGATTGGCAAGCTGCTGCGCGCATCGAAGCGCTGCACCAGCTTCACCCCATGATCACCCGCCTCCGCCGACTTGAACGCGCGGCAGGTCTTGGCCTGCTTGTTGGCCACGCCCACCAGCACCCGCTCGCCGTCGCGGATCACCGGGTCGATGCTGCGGTAGTTGGTTTCCAGTAGCAGCACGCGGCTCTTGCGCCGGCCCTTGCTGGGGAAGTGGCGATCGAAGTCCATGAACAGCTCCGGCGAGCTGCCACGCCAGGCGTAGATGGACTGCCAGTCGTCACCGATGGCCATCAGGCTGACGGCTTCGCCGCGCTTGGCGAGGTCGCGATGCAGAGCCTGCAGCCACTGCACGATCTGCGGCGAGACGTCCTGGAACTCGTCGATCAGCAGGTGTTGGAACGGCGCCAGGGCTGCGGCCGGCAGCTTGCCGTCGCCGAGCTGGTCGGTGAGGCGCTGGAAGGCCAGGTTGAAGGTCAGCAGGCCCTGTTCCTGCAGCGCGTTTTCGAAGGCCACCCAGAACCGTTGTAGCGCCTCGACGAACTGCCGTTCGCGCTCTGGACAGCCGAGCTTCTTCGGCTGCAGCTGGGCGATGCGCAGGCCGATGCTCTCGATGAACCCGGCCTGGGCATAGAAGGCTTCGAACAGTGGCAGCGCGGTGAACTCTCCAGATAACTTGAAGGCATCCAATGGCGCCTTGCCGATGCGCGGCGGCTTGCCGTCCTCGCCGGCTTCAGGCGGTGGCGGCAGTTCCAGCAACTGATGCGCCAGGACACGGAATTCGTGCTGGTCGGCATAGCACTGCTGGTAGACCTGCTTGAGCAGCCGCTGTTGCGCCGGGCGCAGGCGTCCCGCCAGCAAGGGGTTGTCCAGTTCGTCTGCTGGAGTGCGCTCGTCCAGTTGCTCGAACCAGCGAGGATTCTTCAGCGCGACTTTCGCCAGCGTGCCCATGGCCGAATGGAAGGTACGCACACACTGACGCGCCTGGGCAGCGTCGAAGGGATGGCCCCAGTAGCCGAGCACGTTCACCAGTTGCTCGCGCAGTTGGGCGCAGGAGGCGTTGGTGAAGGAAATCACCGTCACTCGCTCGGCCTCGATGCCCAGGTGGCACAGCATGTAGACGACGCGCAGGACCAGCGTCGTCGACTTGCCGGAACCGGCGCCGGCGAAGATGCGGGTCAGCGGTTCGGGCGCGAGGATCATCGCCCACTGTTCGTCCGAAGGCTGGCTGATCACGCCGTGGGCGGCGGCCTGGGCCACTCGCTGGCGCATGTCCAGGGCGAGCTGTTCATCGGGCACCTTGGCGGTGCCGTAGATACCGGCTGCGGCCGGAGTTCGCGGGCGCCTGGGCGCGGGCCCCTCGCCATCCTTCTTGGTTTTCGCCGCGCGCTTGGCAGGTGCCTTGGCTTTGCCCTTGGTCTTGCCACGTCCACGGGGCTGCGGCTGCGCCGCTTCGCGTTCGGCGCGCAGGTATTCGGTGGTGCGGGGGAAATAACGCGCCAGGGCCTCGGCGAGCAGGCGTTTGTAGCGTTCGACAGCAGACTCCATGGGTCCTACCAGATCAATTACAGCGTTGAATCATAAGCGCTTTGGGACAGTGACAGGCAAGTGATCGGGCGGTTCCGCAAGGTCTTGGAAAATTGATAACCATTAGCGATTGGATTAGAGTCGGGCTCCCGCTTTTTCCGGCCTTGCCGCCCTGATGGATGACCCCATGTTCGAACTGGAAAATGTCAGTTTCAGCGTCCCCGGTCGCACCCTTCTGCAACCGCTGAGCCTGCAACTGGCCGACGGCAACATGATCGGCCTGATCGGCCACAACGGTTCGGGCAAGTCCACGCTGCTCAAGCTGCTGGCCCGCCAGCAGCAGGCCAGCAGCGGCAGCATCCGCCTGGACGGCAAGCCGCTGCAGGACTGGGGCAACCGCGACTTCGCGCGGCAGGTCGCCTACCTGCCGCAACAGCTGCCGCAGACCGACGGCCTGACCGTGCGCGAACTGGTCGCCTTCGGCCGGTACCCGTGGCATGGCGCGCTGGGCCGCGTGACCGGCGAAGACCGCAAGCAGATCGACCGCGCGCTGGAGCTGACCGACACCCAGGCCTTCGCCGACCGCCCGGTGGACCTGCTTTCCGGCGGTGAACGCCAACGCGTCTGGCTGGCCATGCTGCTGGCGCAGAACAGCCGCTACCTGCTGCTGGACGAACCGACGTCGGCGCTGGATATCGCCCACCAGGTCGAAGTGCTCTCCCGCGTCCACGAACTGAGCCGCGAGCTGGGCCTGGGCGTGCTGGTGGTGCTGCACGACATCAACATGGCGGCGCGTTACTGCGACCACCTGATCGCCCTGCATGGCGGCCGCCTGCTGGCACAAGGCTCGCCCGCCGAACTGATGCGCGGGGACACGCTGGAAGACATCTACGGCATTCCCATGGGGGTGCTGAGCAATCCGGTGGATGGCTCGCCGATCAGTTATCTGCGTTAAGCCCCTATTGGGGGCGAACCGCCCCCTGCCAGCCTCCCCGGCGAGCGCATCTGCCGCGATACCCATGCTGCGGGGGCGTGGATATCGATGGGTATCGCCACGCTCCACGCCATCCTGCGTCCGTGCGCCAGCGTGATTCTCGGGTGAGCGGAAACGCCGGCCGCGGGCATGGGCGGCTGCGACAGGGATGTTCGATTACAGATCGCTGGTTTCCGCCGGCGGCTCGTCGATCAACGGGCAATTATCGCAATTGCCCATCTCCCCCAGCCGATAGCGAATGCAGCAGGTCCGCCGCTGCCGCCAGAGCCCGTCGGGGCGCTGCGCGCAGGATACCTCGACATACTGGATCGGCTTGAACAGCGGATTGCGCGTGCCATCCGGCCGGCGCTCGGTCTCCAGCAGCTCGCGACCGTGCCCCAGCATCGGAGTCAGCGGCGCTAGCTTGCCCATCTCGCCGATGAACCACTCGAAGTAATTCCCGGCATTGCTCCACAGCACCCTGGGCGACAGGCGCACCTCGGCGGCGAGGCGCTGCACGAAGGGTTGCAGGTGACCTTCCAGCAGATGGGCGAAGCGCTGGAACGGATCGCCCGGCGGCGCCGCGAACGGCCCACCCTCCCCCGGCAATTTGAAAGCCTCGGGAATGCCCTGGGCATCCAGCACCACTTCCACGTCGTCGAAGTCCAGCGGCAGCGTGCGGCCGAGCACCAGCGCGGCGGCAACGGCCGGCGGGATGATCCGCACCAGGTACCACTTCGACCACTGCGAGGCCAGGGCGCGGCGATCGCCATCGGCGTGGGACGGGTCGAAGCGGCGCAGCACGCTGTCGAGCCTCTCGCGTTCGAGCAGCGTGCGGGCCGGTATCGAAGGGCGAGGATCGTCGCGAGTCACCAGCACCTCGCGGTAACTGGCGAACTCGCCGAAATACAGCGGCGCCAAGGCTGCGATCACCGGCAGCCCTCGGTCGCGCGGCCCTCGATCCGGCAGAGCAGCGCTGTCAGCACAGGGCGCACCGCTCGAAGAAGGTTTCCCGGCTCTGCACCATCAGCGCGGCGCGCTTGTGCGGGAAGTTGAATTCCTTCTCGCGCCAGAAGCCCAGGCGCTGCATGTGGCCGATCATCTTCGCGTTGTCGGCGCGCGGTTCGGCGACGATGCGCTGGGTGCGCGGGTCGTCCAGCAGCAGGTAATGCACCAGGGCGGTCATCCAGCTTTCCACCTTGTGCGGCCCGCGATGGGATTCCTCGCCCACCAGCATGTGGATGCCGCGGTCGTAGTCACCCACGTCGTAGAACGGCGCGATGCGGTCTTCCTTGGCCCAGTAGGCTTCGTAGTAGGCGAAGGGCTCGTCGTCGATGCAGCCGATCAGGGTGGTGGTGTGCGGGTCGGCAGCGGCTTTTTCCAGGTAGGCACGGTGCTGTTCGAGGGTGCCGCCCTCCTGCCAGAACTCCAGCACGCGCGGGCTGTTCTGCCAGCGGTTGAAGCGCTCCAGGTCCAGCGCGATGTCCAGGGTGCGCAAGGATATCCATTGCCCCAACTTTGCATCGAAGCGGCGATAGACCTCACCCTGCGGCTTGGGCGCGCGCAGCGGATGACGGCGGCCGCTGCTGATGCGATAGACCTGCGGGTAATCGGCACTGGCGATGCCCCTGTGCCAGGCAGCAGGCAGCTGCCAGAAGGCCGCACGCTCGATCTGCAGGTGCCCGCCGACTTCATCGCGGCTCACCAGGCCCTGCTCCAGGGCCGCGGCGGGTACGTTGGCGACAGCGAACTGCACGCGCTCACACTGCGCGTCGCCGGCAAAGCTCCAATAGGCCAGCGCCCAGAGGGCATCGCGGGTGACGGCACCGTTGAGCTGCCAGCACTCGCCCTCGCGTTGCGCAGTCAGCAGCGGTTCGCCACCGAGCAGCAAGGTCAGGCCTGTGGTACCGCGGTCGGCGGACAGTTGGCGGCCATCGGGCAGCGGTAGGGAAAAAGTGGGCGTCATGATGGATAACCTTTCGTGAATGCAACGACCCCGCCCGTATGACGAGCAGGGTCGGCAGGAATTTAGTCAGCCCGGAAGAAATCTCCGGGCCGTTGGCTTCAGGCGCTTTCGGCCGCCAGCGGACGCGAGGGCTTGTGTGCCGATTCCTGCGGCGGCAGGTGCTCGAACATCGACGCGGCGATTTCCTCGGCGCGCATCGGCAGCACCGACAGCAAGGTGTCGCTCAGGCCGTGGCTGTCCTGGGTGAAGCCCTGCAGGTAGATACCGGCGTGCAGGCGCTCGTCGGCCAGCACGCGGTAGTCGCGGCCCACCTCGAAATCGCCCAGGTAATCCTGCAGCGGCGCAAGCAACTCGCGGTGCGATTTGCGCTCGTAACCGGTGGCGAGGATCACCGCGTCGTAGCGATGGGTTTCCACGGCGCCGGTGGCGCTGTCGCGCAGGGTCAGCTCGATACCATCGGCGTCGGCCTTAGCGGCTTCGACGTTGCGGCGGCAAAGGAAGGCGTGGCGATCCGCGCCCGCCACCTTCTGGCGGTAGAAGATGCCGTAGATGCGCTCGATCAGGTCCAGGTCGACCACCGAGTAGTTGGTGTTGTGGAATTCCTGGATCAGCTTCTCGCGCTCGGCCTTGGGCTCGTTGAACACCAGGTCGGTGTAGCGCGGGGCGAAGATTTCGTTGACGAAGGGGCTGTCGTCGGCCGGTTTGAGCACGGCCGCGCGCAGGACCATGTCGACCTGCACCGAGGGGAAGCTGTCGTTCAGGTCGATGAAGGCTTCCGCCGCGCTCTGGCCGCCGCCGATCACCGCGATGCGCATCGGCTCGTTCTGGTTGCAGCGCTGCCTGGCCATGCACTCCAGGTAACGGGCGTGGTGGAACACGCGCGGATCGTCACGCAGGTGGTTGAAGGCGGACGGGAAGCGCGGCGTGCCGCCGGTGCTCACCACCACGCTGCGGGCCAGGCGGAAGCGCTCGTGGCCGCGGGCATCGGTGGACAGCACCTTGACCAGTTCGATGCCGTCCGGGCCCTGCACCGGCTCCACGCGGCTGACCGTCTCGCCGCAGACGCGCTGCTCGGCGAACTGGTCGCTGACCCAGCGCAGGTAGTCGTTGTACTCCATGCGGCACGGGTAGAAGGTGCCCAGGTTGGTGAAGTCGATCAGCCGCCCCATCGCATGCAGGTAGTTGACGAAACTGTACGGGCTGGTGGGGTTACGCAGGGTCACCAGGTCCTTGAGGAAGGAAATCTGCAGCTCGCTCTGCGCCACCAGGGTGTTGCCGTGCCAGCGGTAGTCGGCCTGCTTGTCGAGGAACAGAGCATGGTAATGGCGGCCCTCGCGTCGCGCCTGCTCCTGCAGGGCGATCGCCAGCGCCAGGTTGGAGGGGCCGAAACCGATGCCGAGCACGTCGTAGGTCGGGGTGATCATCTGAGTCATGGTGCCAATGTCCTGTGTCGCGATGGCCGTGGGGCATGACGGCGCGGGAACCGGTGGCCTACTGCTCGGCCCTGCCAGGAGCGCCCCGCCGCTTGGCGGCCGGCACTCGATCCTGCGTGTCGCCCATGATTTGCGCTGTCGATAGCGCGTTATCTGGAGAGACGAGACAGGCTTCGGGAAATTTAGAATGATTCTCACTAAGTCATGAAAATTTCAGAATGACGGGCAACCAATCACGCGCAGGAAATCACGCGCGGACCGCGCGGGACTAAATCCCGGCGGAGCTGGCTCGTCCTTCCATGTAAATGCATCAGCGTAGGAGCGGACTCCGTCCGCGATGTGCTGACCCCGCTCCCTGACCGATTGGAGTGGCAGTGATTCGATCGCGGACGAAATCCGCTCCTGCGCGAGGGCGGCTGGCGAACCGCACCTAGCCCTGCCCGCCCCAGGCCCTGAGCCGCAGCCGGCAATGCTTCATCGCGTTGACGATGTGCTTCTCCACCATGTCGCGGGAAATGCCCATGATTTCGGCGATCTCGACATGGCTGCAGCCCTCGACCTTGCGCAGCAGGAACGCGCGGCGACAGTTTTCGGGCAGCTCGCCAAGGGCGCGCTGGAGCAACTGCAACTGCTGCTGCCGGCTGGCCTCTTCCTGCGGGCAGCGCTCGTCGAGGCAGCCTTCGCGATCGAGGGTTTCCAGCTCTTCGGTGCGGCGCACGCGTCCGCGCCGGTGCAGGTCGATACTGAGGTTCACCGCCGTGCGATAGAGAAATGCGCGGGGTTGTTCGATATGCTCGTCACCCTTGCGGTCGAGCAGGCGCAGGAACGCCTCCTGCGTCACATCGGCAGCCGCCTGGCGGTCGCCGAGGCTGCGATTGAGGTACAGGACCAGTTCCTTGTAATACCGGATGAACGCGCTTTCCACCCCGTCGGGCATCCTATGAAAAACAGTCGAGGCTGCAGGCGCCTGCTGACAGTCCGAGTCAGGCTTATTTATAATCACTCGCATCAACGCGAAAAGAAAGTGTGATATCGGCCGCAAACGGCCTCACCGAGATCCCTGATGACCAGCTCCCCCGCCCCGTTCGACGATGACCGCATCAGCGCCGAAGCCGCGCACTGGTGCGCGCGTCTGCACGATGCCGAGTGCAGCGATGCCGAGCGCGCCGATTTTGCGCAGTGGCTCGAAGTCGACCCGCGACACGAGGAGGAGTACCAGGCAATGCTGGAGATCTGGCAGCTCTCGGAACTGCTGCCGCCCACTCCGCAGATCCAGCCGAACCTTGTCGTCAGCCCGGCACCCCATCGCGCACGCAGCCAGCGTCGTCCGCGCAACGGCAGGCGCATTGCTGCCATGGCCGCTGGCCTGCTGCTCGCCATCGGCGCGGTCTGGTCGGCGGGCTGGTCCGCCGGGCTGCTGCCCTCGCGGGTCGGCTATTACGCTGCGCAACCCGCGCCGCGCATGGTCGAACTGGCCGACGGCTCGAACGTTGAGCTCAACAGCAATTCGCAACTGGTCTTCGCCAACTTCCGCGACCGCCGCAGCGCCTGGCTGAAAAGCGGTGGCGAAGCCTACTTCCAGGTCGCCCACGACACGCTGCAGCCCTTCTCGGTGTGGACCGACAACGGCAGCGTGCGAGTCACCGGCACCCGCTTCAACGTCTGGACCGACTCCCGCCAGATGCTGGTCACCCTGCTCGAAGGCTCGGTGGTGGTCAGCCCTCCCGACAGCGTCGACGGCAACAGTGCGCAACTCACACCCGGCATGCAGGCCCGCTACCTGAAGGGCAGCGAGCGCATCGAACTGGCCCAGGTGGCCCCGGCCGGAGCCATCGCCTGGACCGAAGGCAAGCTGGTGATCGACGATCTGACGCTTCAGGCCGCCATCCCGCTGATCAATCGCTATCTCAAGCAGCCGGTATTCCTCGACGACGCCACGGTCGCGGCCATGCGCATCGGCGGCATCTACCGCACGGACGACCTGCAGGCGCTGGTGGATTCGCTGCCCAAGGTCCTGCCGCTGGAGCTGCGCAAGGACAACCAGGGCCGTATGGTGCTCGCCAGTCGGTACGTGCAGCTCTGATAGTCGCCACGCGGGCATGCCGGGTAGCGGCGTGCCGTGCGGGATCGCGAGCAAGCTCGCTCCTACAAAAAGCACCCAAGTCCCAGGCCAGACTGCAGGAGCGCGCTTGCTCGCGAACTCCAATGCGACGAAATCCGCAGCTGCCAACAGACTCCGACACCTGGTGCCCGCTCCTGAAAGAGGCCGCGACCAGGCGTCCCACCCATACGCGCCCTTCCTACTTGCGAAACTTTCGCAAATTCTCTTCAGTTTTCTCCTGGCTCATTCGTCTTGATAGGAACGATTCGGATTTGCCGATGATCTCCTGATTCGCGCGCCGTCTCGTCCCGTTGTGCGGCCTGCCCTGTGGCAGGCCGGGGCCAGGAAAAGACGATGCCAACACCCGCTCCAAGCGCCTTGCGCGAAATGCTCAAACTGCTGCGGCCGCACTGGCTGCCGCTGACCGCCGCCACCCTGCTGGGGATTCTGGGCGGCTTGGCCATCACCGCGCTGCTCGCCACCATCAACTACAGCCTGCACTCCCAGGGCGGCATGCCCGCCGGCCTGCTGCTGGGTTTCGCCGGGCTGTGCGTACTGGCGCTGCTGGGTTCGATCATTTCCGACATGGGCACCAACTACGTCGGCCAGCACGTGATCGCTCGGCTGCGCAAGGACCTGGGCAGCAAGATCATTTCCGCGCCCATCGAGCAGATCGAGCGCTACCGCAGCCACCGCCTGATTCCGGTGCTGACCCACGACATCGACACCATCAGCGATTTCGCCTTCGCCTTCGCGCCGCTGGCCGTCGCCCTGACCACCACACTCGGCTGCCTTGGCTACCTGGCCTGGCTGTCGCCGCCGATGTTCCTCGCCACCGCCATCGCCATCGTCGTCGGCAGCGCCGTGCAGTACGTCGCGCGAGCCAAGGGCATCAAGGGCTTCTTCGAGGCCCGCGACAAGGAAGACGAGCTGCAGAAGCACTACCGCGCCATCGCCGAGGGCGCCAAGGAGCTGCGCATCAGCCGCCCGCGCCGCTTCCAGCATTACAGCGAACGCCTGCAGGGCACCGCCGACGAGATCTGCGACATCCAGCTGCGCTCGATCAACCTGTTCAACGTCGCCAAGGGCTTCGGTTCCACGCTGTTCTTCATCGTCATCGGCGTGGCGCTGGCGTACCAGTCGCTGTGGCCGAGTACCGACCAGGCGACGCTGTCCGGCTTCATTCTCGTGCTGCTGTATATGAAAGGCCCGCTGGAAGGGCTGATCGGCCAACTGCCGGTGGTGACCCGCGCGCAGGTCGCCTTCCGCCGCATCGCCGAACTGTCAGTGCGTTTTTCCTCGCCGGAGCCGAACCTGCTGCTGGCCGACGATGGCCGCCAGCCGCTGGAGTTCCAGTCCATCGAGCTGCGCGACCTGTCCTACCACTACCCCACCGACGACGGCACCCGTGGCTTCGGCGTCGGCCCGCTGAACCTGAAGGTGAATCGAGGGGAAATCCTCTTCATCGCCGGCGAGAACGGCTGCGGCAAGACGACGATGATCAAGCTGCTGCTCGGCCTCTACGTCCCGCGTGACGGCGAACTGCTGCTCAATGGCGAAGCGGTCGGCGATAGCGGCCGCGACGACTACCGCCAGCTGTTCACCACCATCTTCGCCGACTACTTCCTCTTCGAGGACCTGCTCAGGGGCAGCCAGGACATCCCGGCAGAGGCCGGCCGCTACCTGGAGCGCCTGGAAATCGCCCACAAGGTCAGCCTGCAGGGCCAGGCGTTCTCGACGACCGACCTGTCCACCGGCCAACGCAAGCGCCTGGCGCTGGTGCAGGCGTGGCTGGAGAAGCGCCCGGTGCTGGTGTTCGACGAATGGGCCGCGGACCAGGACCCGGAATTCCGCCGCATCTTCTACACCGAGCTGCTGCCCGAGCTGCGCGCCCAGGGCAAGACGCTGATCGTGATCTCCCACGATGACCGTTACTTCGACGTCGCCGACCGCCTGCTGCGCATGCGCGCCGGGCAGATCGTGGAGATCGAGGACCACCGCACTGCGACCCCGCCCGGCCCTTCCGGCGTGGCGCTGCGCTGACCGTCGGGCGGCCCGGATGGCCGCCCTTTCACCCGGTCGTCGTTGAACAACAAAAAAGATCGAACGGAATTTTCCGGTTTTTTCCAACCGGCGCGTCACATAAAGCTGAATCATTCTTATTAGAAACTGCATTACAAGATCACGCTGACAAGATCATAGGAGCTAACAAGTGAGTCGCACCCGCAATGCGCTGCAATCCCGGCACCCGGTGAAGCCCCTGGCCCGCCTGGTCCGCGCCACCGCCCTGGGGATGGTTCTGACCGCCACCGCCGTAGAGGCTGCGCCGGTCCGCATCGATATCCCGGCCCAGTCGCTGGCTTCCGCCCTGACCAGCCTGGGCACGCAGTCGAACCTGCAGATCGTCTTCAACCAGACCCAGGTGCAGAACCTGCGCGCCCCCGGTGTGCGCGGCGAGATGGAGCCCACCGCGGCGCTGGAGCGCCTGCTGCAAGGCACCGGCATCAAGTACCAGGTCGAAGGCAGCCGCGTGACCCTGCTGGGCGCCGATGCCGCCAGCGGCGACACCCTGAACCTGTCCGCCCAGGTCATCACCGGCGCCATCGAAGGTGAAGACAGCTATGTGCCGCGCACCTCCAACAGCGGCAGCAAGACCGACACCCCGCTGCTGGAAATCCCCCAGTCGATCTCGGTGATCACCCGCAAGCAGATGGACGCCCAGGGCGCCCAGACCGTGACCGAGGCGTTGCGCTACGTGCCCGGCGTCAAGGTGGAAGCCTATGGCCTGGACCCCAAGGGCTTCGACTGGATGTACATCCGCGGCTTCAATGCCCAGGCCACCAGTGACTACCTCAACGGCCTGCGTCAGCAGAACAACAGCTACGCGTTCTTTCGCAGCGAGCCCTATGCCTTCGAGCGCATCGACGTGGTCCGTGGCCCGTCTTCCAGCCTGTTCGGCATGGGTGATGCCGGCGGCATCGTCAACCGCGTGAGCAAGAAGCCCACCGCCAACCACATCAACGAAGTGGAACTGACCGGCGGCAACCATGACCGCAAGCAGGGCCAGTTCGACCTGGGCGGCGCGCTGGACGACCAGAACCAGTTCCTCTACCGCGTGGTGGGCCTGGCCCGCGACGCCAACACCCAGGCCGAATACGACGACGGCCACGAGGTCGAGGACGACCGCTACTACATCGCCCCGTCCTTCACCTGGGCGCCGGACGAAGACACCAGCCTGACCGTGCTCACTGACTTCCTGCGTGACCGCAACTCCGGCTCGATCTTCGACTACAGCGTCAACGGCCACCCCACCGGCACCCTGCTCGGCGATCACAGCTACAACCACTTCAGCCAGGACCAGTACACCCTGGGCTACGAGTTTCGCCACCGCCTGAACGACACCTGGGAATTCCGCCAGAACGCCCGCTACGGCCAGGTCGACCTGGTGTTCGCCAACCTGCTGCCGCAACTGCAGGTCGGCCGCAACATCATCCGTACCGCTGACCGTTTCGATCAGCACATGGACACCTTCAATCTGGATAACCAGTTCCAGGCCAACTTCGACACCGGCGCGTTCAAGCACACGCTGCTGATGGGCGTCGACTACAGCTGGCAGGACGCCGACATCGCTCGCTGGCGCACCCTGGGCCCGTCGCTGAACCTGGACAACCCGCAGTACGGCCAGAGCGTGCAGCGCCCGACCAAGGACACCACCCTCCCCGGCCAGGCCATCAACTACGACCAGACCATCCAGCAGGTGGGCGGCTACATCCAGGACCAGGTCAAGTTCGACGACCACTGGATCCTCACCGCCGGCGGCCGCTACGACTACGTGCGCAACGACCTCGACAGCCATACCAGCGCGCACACCATGCAGAAGGACAACGCCTTCACTGGCCGCGTCGGCCTGACCTACCTGACCGATTTCGGCCTGGCGCCCTACGTCAGCTACTCGGAGTCCTTCGTACCCAACACCGGCATCACCGCCGACGGTGGCGCCTTCAAGGCCAGCGAAGCCCACCAGTACGAAGCGGGCGTGAAGTTCCAGCCGGACGAAACCCTGCTGATCACCCTGGCCGCCTACGAGCTGACCAAGGAAAACATCCTTACCACCCAGCTCAACGCCAACGGTGTGCCGACCGGCTTCAGCGAGCCGACCGGCGAGCAGCGTTCGCGCGGCATCGAGGCCGAGTTGAAGGCCAAGCTGGATCAGAACTGGGACCTGCTGGCCTCCTACACCTACACCAAGGCCAAGATCACCAGCAGCAACGACGGCAACGAGGGCAATCGCCCGGCCAACGTGCCCGAGCACATGGCCAACGGCTGGCTGAACTACACCTTCCACGAAGGCGCGGTCGACGGTCTCTCCATCGGCGGCGGCGTGCGCTACACCGGTTCGCTCTACGGCAACAACGCCAACACCTATCACGTCGACAACTACACCCTGTTCGACGCCGGCGTGAGCTACCCGCTGAACAAGAACGTGACCCTCTCGGTGAACGCCCAGAACCTGCTGGACGAGGAATATGCCGCCACCTGCGACAGCCCGATCTCCTGCTACCCGGGCCTGCGCCGCACCGTCATGACCAGCGTGAAGTACAGCTGGTAAGGCACGGGCGGAAGCGGCCCCGCGCCGGTTCCGCCTGCTGCTTCCGGGCTCCCTGTTCGCAGGGGGCCCTTTGTTGTTTCAAGAGCCTGCTGTTTCAGAAGCCTGTTGTTTCACGCGAGGAGTAGTGCATGTCCCTCACCCGTCGCCACCTGCTGCAGGGCCTCGCCCTGGGCGGCCTGGCCTGCGCCTGCGGCCTGCCGGTTTTCGCCGGCGAGCGCCTGACGCGGATCGTCGCGCTCAACTGGGTCGCCGCCGAGACGCTGCTGACCCTGGGCGTACCGCCGCTGGCGATTTCCGACGACCGCTATTACCGGGTGCGCATGCCGACCATGGCTCTGCCGGAAAGCGTGCGTGACGTGGGCCCCTACTGGGAACCGAACCTCGAACTGATCCAGCAGTTGCAGCCGCAACTGATCCTCAGCGACCCGATGACGCCGACCTTGCAGCGTCGACTCAACGGCATTGCGCCGACCGAAAAGGTCGCTATCTACCCGGCTGCCGAGGGTGCCTGGAAAGCCACTACCGACTTCATGAACGACCTGGCGCGGCGACTCGGCGTCGAGCAGGTGGCTGCCGACTACATCGCCGCTGGCGAACAGCGCCTGGCCGAGCTGCGCGCAGAACTGGCCAAGCGCAGCCTGCCGCCGGTGTGCGTCGCCGTACTCAACCAGGACGGCCGCCACGCCGCTGTCTACGGCAGGAACAGCATGGTGCAGGACGTGCTCGACCGCCTCGGCGTCGAGAATGCCTGGCAAGGGCCGGTCGGCCCGGTGGGGCTGGCCATGGTCAGCATCGAACGCCTGGCCGAGCGCCCGGATGCGCACCTGGTCTACGTCGACATCCCCACCACCTCGGCACGACTGCAGAGCCTGCGGCAGCCCAACGACCTCTGGGCCAACCTGCCCGCCGTGCGCCAGGGGCACACGCTGACGCTGGAGCGCTTCTATCCCTACGCCGGCGCTGCCTCGGTGCTGGACCTGGCCGAACGCATCGCCGCTTACCTGGACAATGCCACGGAGGTCGCCCATGCCTGAATCGACCCTCGGACTCGCCGCACCACGCCGCGGCCTGCCGATTGGCCCGGCGCTCTGTACGCTGCTGCTGGCGCTCCTCGCCGCACTGCTGGTATTCCATGGCCTGCAAGGCGCCCTGCCCCGCGAACTCTGGTGGCAGGCCTTGTGGTCGCCGGACCTGGACGACGTGCGCCAGGTGCTGCTGCACTTCAGCTTCTTCCCGCGCCTGGCGGTGAGCCTGATGGCTGGCGCCGCGCTGGCCCTGGCCGGCACGCTGTTCCAGCAGATCCTCCGTAACCCGCTGGCCGAGCCGGTGACGCTGGGCGTTTCCGCCGGCGCCAACCTGGCACTGTCGGCCGCCACCATATTCGCCCCGACGCTGCTGGTGCATGGCCTGGAGGCCGTCACCCTGACCGGCGCCGCGCTCGCCACCGCCCTGCTGTTCGCCTTTGCCTGGGGCCGCACGCTGTCACCGCTGCGTTTCATCCTCGCCGGCATGGTCATCAGCCTCTATTGCGTGTCGCTCAACGCGCTGCTGGTGCTGTTCAACCACGACTACCTGATCGACCTGCTGCTCTGGCAGGCCGGCTCGCTGAACCAGAGTGGCTGGGACGGCGTGCTGTACCTCGCCCCGCGTCTCGCAGTGGCCATGGTCATCGCCCTGTTGATGGTGCGCCCGCTGGCAGCCCTGGGCCTGGAAGATGAAGGCGCGGCGGCGGTCGGCGTCAACCTGCGCCGTACCCGCGTATTGGGTCTGGCCGTGGCCGTGGCGCTGAGTGCCTTCGTGACCAGTGCCGTAGGCATGCTCGCCTTCGTCGGCCTTGCCGCGCCGGCGATTGCCCGGCTGTGTGGTGCCCGCACGCTGAAGCAACGGCTGATCTGGGCGCCACTGCTGGGCGCTGCGCTCCTCTGCGTGGTGGACCAGATCGCCCGCGAGCTGTCGCGCTTCGCCGGGGAAATTCCCGCCGGCATCCTCACCGGCATTTTCAGCGTTCCGCTGCTGCTGTGGCTGCTCAGCCGCCAGCGCAGCGGCGGGATCATCCCGCGCCCGGCGCCAGCCAGGCCGCAGCGGGAGCATCCGTGGCGGCTGATCATCGGCATGGCCATCCTGCTCGCCTTGCTGACGCTGCCGGCGATCTACTTCGCGGTGGACGCCAACGGCTGGCACTGGGGCGACGCCGGTCTGCGCGACGCCATCGCGCAATGGCGCCTGCCGCGCGTACTCGGCTCGCTCGCCGCCGGCGCCATGCTGGCCGTCGCCGGACTGCTGGTGCAGCGCCTGACCGGCAACCCCATGGCCAGCCCGGAAGTCCTCGGTGCCACGTCCGGCGCGGCCATCGCCGTGCTGGTGCTGTTCCTGGTGATGCCGCAGCCGCAGGCCTACATGGTGCCAGCCGCCAGCATCGGCGCGCTGCTGACGCTCGGCCTGCTGCTGTGGTTCGCCTGGCGCAAGACGTTCAACGCCGAGCGGCTGCTGTTGACCGGCGTGTGCCTGACCACCTTGTTGCACTCGTTGAGCACGTTGCTGCTGGCCAGCGGTGACCCGCGCATGACCGCGATGATGAGCTGGATGACCGGCTCGACCTATCAGGTGGATGTGACGTCCGCGAGCACCGGCCTGGTCGTCGGAGCGTTGATGATCGGTATCAGCCTGTTGCTGGCTCGCCCGCTGGACCTGCTGACCCTGGGCAACGGCACCGCGACTGCGCTGGGCTTGCGGTTGCGCGGGAGTCACCTGGCAATCCTGCTGACCGCTGCGGTGTTGACCGCCACCGCTACCATCATCGTCGGCCCACTGAGCTTCGTCGGTCTGATCGGCCCGCACATCGCCCGCCACCTCGGCGTCCGTCGCGCCGCGCCGCAATTGCTCCTGAGCGCGCTGGCCGGAGCCGTGATCATGGTGGTGGCGGACTGGCTGGGGCGGAACATCGCCTATCCCTGGCCGGTCTCTGCGGGTCTGCTGGCGGCGTTCATCGGTTGCCCGTACTTCCTCTGGCTGATGCATCGAGAACGGCGGGGCTGAACGCAGCACGCCCAAGTTCATGCAGGGCGTGCAACCGCGAACCGTTGTCCGCCTTACGGTCAGGTCTCCTGCAGCGCGCGGGGGCGGTTGCTGCGGTCTTCGGCATCGGCGGAAACCGCCGGCTGCAGCTGGAAATCGAATTCGATCTCGGCGAAGCGCCCTTCTACTCCGCGCGCTTTGGCCGCCGCCGCGTCCTCGACGAAACGCAGCTCGCCGATCAGCCCGTCGCGGGTGGCATAGGCAAAGTCGTCCCACAGGTACTGGTCGCCGGCGAGATTGATCTGTGTGGTCAGGTGGCGATGGCCCGGCGCGGAGATGAAGAAGTGGATGTGCGCCGGGCGCTGGCCGTGGCGGCCGAGTTGGTTCAGCAGCTCCTGGGTCGGGCCGTCCGGCGGGCAGCCGTAGCCGCTGGGCACGATGCTGCGCGCCTGGTAGCGGCCTTCGGCGTCGGTGACGATGCGCCGGCGCAGGTTGTACTCGGACTGGGTACTGTCGAAGTACGAGTAGGTGCCGTTGGTGTTGGCGTGCCAGAGGTCGACCACGGCGCCAGCCAGCGGCTTGCCGTCGAGGTCGAAGACGCGGCCGGAGAGGAACATCACGGTGCCGGCGTCTTTTCCGTCATCCATCCGCGCCTCGCCCTCGGACAGCGGCGCACCGGCCACGTACAGCGGCCCTTCGATGGTGCGCGGGGTGCCGCCTTCGATGCCGGCGGCAGCGTCCTGGGCGTCCAGCAGCAGGTCGAGGTAGTGCTCGATGCCCAGGCCGGCGACGACCAGGCCGGCTTCCTGGCGCGCGCCGAGGCGGTTGAGGTAGTCCACGGCTTTCCAGAACTCGTCGGGGGTGACGCTCATGTCCTCGATGAGCCTGGCGGTGTCCTGCAGGATGCGCAGGACGAGGTTCTTCACCCGCGGGTTGCCGGCATCGTTCAGGGCGCCGCTGGCTTCTTCGAAGAAGTTCTGGATGTCGGCAGTCTGGGAAATCTTCAGGGTCACGTTGATCACCTCGTTCTTGTTGTTTTCGGAGTCAGCTGGCGCAGCGCACGGCCTCGCGGTCGACGCGGTGGAAGACGCGATTGAAGTACACCAGGCTGTCCTGGCGCTCGCGCACGGCGACCTTTTCCAGCTCGACGAACATCACGGTGTGCGAGCCGACTTCCTTGCAGTCGCTGATGCGACCCTCGAGGCTGACCAGCGCCTGGCGCAGCACCGGCAGGCCGGCGTAGCCGTCGTCCCAGAGGTCCCAGGCGAAGCGCTCTTCCATCGATACCTTGGTCATCCCGGCGAAGTGCTTGGCCAGCTCTTCCTGCTCGCCACAGAGCACGTTGACGCACAGGTGGCCGTTGCTGCGGAATACATCATGAGTGGCGCTGCCGCGGTTGACGCAGACCAGCACCGTGGGCGGCGAGTCGGTGACCGAGCAGACCGCGCTGGCGGTGATGCCGCAGCGGCCTTCCGGGCCGTTGGTGGTGATGATGTTCACCGCCGCCGGCAATTGCGCCATGGCGTTGCGGAAATCGATCTGGGTCTGGCTGAGGGTGTTGGCCATGTCTTCGCCCCTTGTGCTGGAGTGGCCGGCACGCCCGGCCTTTCTTGTATGGGGCCAGCGTAGGGCAGCGCCAGGGCGCGAAACATTCAGACGATTACCACCCCAGAGGGTGGTGGCCGCTAGTCATCTAGGTGGTTTCTTTATCGTCAGCCTCGGCGACTATGGGTATGCTCCGGGACATGCCATTGCGGCGACCGGGCCAAAGCCCGGCGTACGCGGCCTACGTGCAGCTCTACAACGATAAAAAAAGAAAGTGGCAACGCCTGATGGATGCTAGAAAACCCGTGGTCTACATCGTCGACGACGACAAGGACCTGCGCACCTCCCTCGCCTGGCTGCTCGAATCGGTCAGCATCGAATCGCTGTGCTACGGCGGCGCCGAGGAGTTCCTGCGCGAATACGCCCCCAAGCTCCCCGCCTGCCTGGTGCTCGACGTGCGCATGCCCGAGACCAGTGGGTTCCAGTTGCAGGAAATGCTCAACGACAAGGGCATCGCCCTGCCGACCATCTTCGTCACCGCCCACGGCGACATCCCCATGTCGGTGAAGGCGATGAAGAACGGCGCGCTGGATTTCGTCGAGAAGCCCTACAACCCGCAGCAGATGCTCGATCGCATCCAGGCCGCACTGAAAAGCGCGGTACAGGTACACGCCGGGCAGGAGCAGAAGCAGGTCCTGCAGCACAAGCTCGACCTGCTGACCGGGCGGGAACGGGAAATCCTGATGATGGTGGTGGACGGCAAGGCCAGCAAGGTTATCGCCCGCGAGCTGAACATCAGCGTCAAGACCGTCGACGTGCACCGCACCAAGATCAAGGAAAAGATGGGCGTGAGCAGCATCGCCATGCTGGTACGCGAAGTGCTCAACGTGCCGCTGGAAGAATCGCGCCCCTGACCGGGGCGCTCTCCCTTAATTCGTTTCGACGCGCTCGCCGCACAGGTCGAGGGCGAACAGGCGCTCCGTCTCGGCCGGCGCCAGGCCGCTGCCGATCAGGCTGAACAACTTGCCCAGCGCCGCTTCGCGGGTCATGCCTCCGCCGGAAACCAGCCCCGCATCGCGCAGGCGACTGCCCGCGGCATAGACGTCGAACGCCACGTGCCCCTGCGGGCATTGGCTGATCGCAGCCAACACCACGCCGCGAGCATGAGCCTCGCGCAATACCGCGAGCAGCTCCTCGTTATCCGACGGACCGGTGCCGCTGCCGTAGCACTCCAGCAGCAACGCCTGTACCCCACTGCCGAGCAGCGCACGCAGGTGCTCGGCACGCAGGCCGGGGAACAGCGGCAGCACGGCGAGGTTCACCGGTTGGCGCGGCTGGCGGTAGTTCAGTTCGGCAGGAAGCGATTCCGCGCGTTCACCTTTGCGCTCACGCGGCAACACGGCAAAGGCATCGAACGCCTCGCTGCGCAGCTTGGTGACGCGGGCGCCGTGCATCATCTCGCCATTGAAATACAACCAGACACCCGGCTCGACACCGGCATCCAGTGCATTCAGCGCGCCCAGCAGGTTCGCCGGCGCATCGCTGCCCGGCGCGCCCATCGGCTGCATGGAGCCGGTGAACACCACGGGCACGTCCAGCCCCAGGAGCAGGAAGGACAGCGCCGCAGCGCTGTAAGCCAGGGTGTCGGTGCCGTGCAGGACCAGCACGCCGTCATGGTCGCCCTGCTCCACCGCACCGACGATGGCGTCGCGCATGGCCAGCCAGTTGGCCTGGGTCATGTTGGCACTGTCGAGCAGCGGTTGCAGTTCGCTGAAGGACCAGTCGAGGTGAATCTCGCCGTGTCCTTGCAGTTGTTCGCGCATGCGCGCTTCGAAACCGCCAGCCGGCGCCAGGCCTTCGGCAGTCTGCAGCATGCCGATGGTGCCGCCGGTATAGAGGACGAAGAGGTTCTTCACGCGACGCATGCCAGTGCTCTTGTAGGAAAGTCACAGGATAAACCGCAAGGCCGGGAGAAGTCCCGGCCTTGCGTATCAGACCAAAGTCAGCGGATCAGCCCTGGGCGGGCAGGCTGCCGTGGGCCGGAGCGGTCGAATTGATCTTGTGCGCGTCGCGCCAGGCGTCGTGGTCGATGTCCAGGTCGGCGAACTTGCTGGCGTCGAACACCGGGCGCTCGATACCGGAGCGGCGCTGCTCGTCGTAGTCGCGCATCACGCGCAGGCCGGTCTTGATCAGCATCGCCAGGGCCACCAGGTTGACGAAGGCCAGGCAGGTCATGGTGATGTCGGCGAAGGCGAACACGGTGCCCAGGTTCTGCATCGAGCCCCAGAGGATCAGGCCCAGCACCAGTACGCGGAAGGCGATCAGCGCGGTGCGGCTGCGGCCGACGATGAACTGCAGGGCGTTCTCGCCGAGGTAGTAGTTGTAGGTGATGCAGGTGAACACGAACAGCGACAGCGCGACGCTGACGAAGATCCGACCCCAGTCACCGACCACGGCGGCCAGCGAGTTCTGGGTCAGGGTGATGCCGTCGCCTTCGAAGCCCGGGGTGTAGAAGCCTGAGAGCAGGATCAGCAGCGCGGTGCAGGTGCAGATGACGAAGGTGTCGAGGAACACGCTGAACGCCTGGACCACGCCCTGGGACGCCGGATGGCGCACGGCGGCGACTGCGGCCACGTTCGGCGCGCTGCCCAGGCCCGCTTCGTTGGCGAACACGCCACGCTTCACGCCCATCACGATGGCGCTGCCCAGCAGGCCGGCGAAGGCCGGTTCCAGGCCGAAGGCGCTCTTCACGATGGTGGTCAGCATGCCCGGCACCAGCTCGATCTGGGTGACGATCACGTACAGGGTCACGGCGATGTAGGCCAGGGTCTTGACCGGCACCAGCAGGTCGGAGACCGCGGCGATGCGCTGGATGCCACCGAAGAACACGATGGCCAGCAGCACGGCCAGGGCGATGCCCGAGTACAGGACCGGGATGTCGAAGGCATTCTGCAGCGAGTGGGTCACGGTGAAGGCTTGCAGGCCGTTGAAGGCGAAACCGTAGGTCACCAGCAGCAGGACCGCGAAGGTCATGGCCATCCAGCGCAGCTTCAAGCCGTGCTGGATGTAGTAGGCCGGGCCGCCGCGGTACAGGCCGTTGCCGTCGCTACGCTTGTAGACCTGGGCCAGGGTGCACTCGAAGAAGCTGCTGGACATGCCCACCAGCGCGGTGACCCACATCCAGAACACAGCGCCGGGGCCACCGAGGGTCACGGCGATGCCGACACCCGCGATATTGCCGGCACCCACGCGGCCGGCGAGGCTCAGCATCAGTGCCTGGAACGAGCTCAGCTGGCCGGATTGGCCACGGATCGACTCCTTGAACACGCCGAACATGTGGCCGAAGTGGCGGAACTGGACGAAACGGGAGCGGATGGTGAAGTACGCGCCGAGTCCTACGATGAGGACGATGAGGACTTTCCCGGAGAGGAAATCGTTGATCGCGTCGAGCATGTGCTGGGGCCTCGATTGTTATTGTGGGAGCACGGACCTGGGGCTGGTCCGCTCACTGGGGGCGCATGGTTGCGCCCGAAGCCTTCCGAAACAATTTCGCGGCTTGCTACGAATTGATGCTACCTGACGCTATAATTGCGCCAGTCGCATCACCTGGACCTGGCACGAATGTCCGAAAACCTCGGCCCCAATCTCAAGCTGCTCTGCGCGCACTACCGCTCTATTTCGGAGGTTTGCCGCAAGCTTTCGATCAACCGCGCACAGTTCAACAAGTATCTCGGCGGGCAGAGCCAGCCCACCGCGTACAACCTCAAGCGGATTGGCGACTTCTTCGGCGTCGAGGACTACGAGCTGCAATTGCCGCCCGAGCAATTCGCCCGGCTGATTGGTGCGCGCGGCACCTCGCAGGCCAACGTGCAACGCGACGATCCATTGCTGGAAATGCTCCGCCCGCTGCGCGACCACGCAGGCAACCTGTCGCGTTACTGCGGCTACTACTTCGAGTATTCCAACTGCATGTCGGTCCCCGGCTCGATCCTGCTCTCGCTGGTGCACCTGTACGAAGAGGACGGCAATTTCCTCTTCGAGCGCCAGGAGCGCCAGGAGCGTTCCAGCAGCACCGACGTGCAGGCCGAGGACTGGGTGCGTTGCCGCTACCTGGGCGCAGCGTTCCAGTTGCAGGACCGGGTGTTCCTGATGGACTACGAGTCGCTCACGGTCAACGAGATGAGCCAGACCATCCTCATCCCCAGCTTCAAGAGCCGCATCACACGCCTGAACGGCCTGAAGACCGGCGTCTCCAGCGGCGACCGGCGCACCCCGGCCTGCACTCGCGTGGTCTGGGAGTACCTGGGGCCGGAGATCAACCGCATCAGCGCCTATCGCCAGGTGAAGCTGTACCAGCCGGACGACCCGCGCATCGACGACGACGTGCGCCAGCGCCTGCAGGTCGGGCCGATCCGCCACGGGTTGTTCGAGATCGAGTAAGCCTGCTCGGCGCTATTGCTTTCTGTAGGAGCGAGCTTGCTCGCGAACGGATTCACCGGTTGCTCCGACGCTGGGCTGTTCGCGAGCAAGCTCGCTCCAACAGCAACGGTGTCGCCCTACCCCTTGCGACTCTGCAGCCAGGCCGCCGCCAGCCCGCTGCCGCAGATCACCGCGATCCCCAGCAGCGCCGACGGCTCCGGCGTATGGCCGAAGATCACGAACCCCAGCAGCCCGGCGAAGACGATCTGGCAATAGCTGAACGGTGCCAGCAGAGCCGGCGCGGCATGCTTGAAAGCCTGGGTCAGGAACAGGTGCGCGGTCATCCCGCAGGTGCCCAGGGCCAGCATCATCAGCCCATGGACCAGTCCCGGCCATTGCCAGAAGAACGGCACCAGCGCGCTGACGATCAGGGTGTTGCACAACCCGGCGAAGAAGTTGCTGGTGGTCGGACTGTCCACCTGGCTGAGCTTGCGGGTCAGCAACTGGTAGAAGCTGAAACACAGCGCCGAACCGAAGGGCAGCAGGACTGCCGGGGTAAACAGGTCACCGCCGGGGTGGACGATGACCAGCACGCCGGCGAATCCCACCAGCACTGCGGCCCACTGGCCGAAACTGACCCGCTCGCCCAGCAGCGGTACCGACAATGCCGTCACCAGCAGCGGCGCGAGGAAGTTCACCGAGGTCGCCTCGGCCAGCGGTATGTACTGCAGCCCCGTGGTGAACAGGAAGCTGGTACCCAGCAGGCACAGTGCCCGTAGCGTCTGCAGGAACGGATGGCGGGTCCGCAGCACGGCGAGGCCGGCGCGCGGCAGGAAGATGCCCGCCATCAGCAGCGTGTGCACCACATAGCGCGCCCACACCACCATGACGATGGGATAGATGCTCGCCAGGTACTTGGACAGCGCGTCGTGGCTGGAGAACAGGAAGGTCGCCAGGACGATGAGCAGGATGCCCTTGAAGGGCTGGTGGACGCCGGACAACGGCGATTGGCTGGTACTCATCGACTCACGGATTCAATAGGCAGATGCGGCCGGCACGGGGGCCAACATGGAGAGCGGGACAGCCTAGCAGGAGGCTCTGCAGAAAGAATCCGCCGCGCCGCTACCCGAGCACCTCGCGGGTCCGCTGAAAGGCCGGGCGATACGAGTCCTGCTCGGCGTTGTGCCAGGCATCCTACGCGCAATGCCGGCGGAAGAATGTTCCATTTGGTTAATTCATGTTCGAACAGCGAACGCTTACGCCTCTGGCGAATTGCGGCCCGCCGGCGCGGAGCACCACTATGGACCCAGCCGCCGCCTCGATGCGGCGCCAACAACTATAAGAAAGGTCCGTTCACATGCTCATGCTCACCCTGGCACGCCTGCGCGCGTGCATCGCTCGTACCGCCCCTCCGCACATTCCTGTCGCGCCTGGCTGATCCGCGTCCTGACCGCCTTAGTCCTCCATCCGCCGCCCTCCGAAAGGGCCGCGCGGAGGTCCCCGCTCGCCTCAACAATGACAAGAATGCCGAGGGAATACCCCATGCTCCGCCACCTGCCGCATCTCACCATCAGCGTCTGCCTGTTACCCACCCTGCCCGTCCTGGCCAGTGCCGACGAAGGCGGCTTTCTCGATGACGCCAAGGCCAGCCTGCTGCTGCGCAACTTCTACATGAACCGCAATTACGTCGGCGAAGCCCGCCAGGACAAGGCGGAGGAATGGACCCAGAGCTTCATTCTCGACGCCCGCTCCGGCTACACCCAGGGCACCGTCGGGCTCGGCCTGGACCTACTCGGGCTGTACAGCCTGAAGCTCGATGGCGGCAAGGGCACGGCCGGCACCCAGTTGCTGCCGACCCACGACGACGGTCGCCCAGCCGACGATTTCGGCCGCCTGGCGGTGGCCGGCAAGGCCAAGGTGTCGAACACCGAATTCAAGGCCGGTGAATGGATGGTGGTGTTGCCGATCCTGCGCTCGGACGACGGCCGCTCGCTGCCGCAGACCTTCCAGGGCGCCCAGGTCACCTCGAAGGAAATCGACGACCTGACGCTCTACGGCGGCCAGTTCCGCCAGAACAGCCCGCGCAACGACGCCAGCATGCAAGACATGTCACTGTTCAACCGCCCCGCCTACACCTCGGACCGCTTCAACTTCGCCGGTGGCGAATACCGCTTCAACGGCGACCGCACGCTGGTCGGCCTGTGGAACGCGCAGCTGAAGGACATCTACCAGCAGCAATACCTGCAGCTGCAGCACAGCCAGCCGCTGGGCAATTGGGTACTCGGTGCGAATATCGGCTACTTCTGGGGCAAGGAGGATGGCAGTGCCAAGGCCGGAGACCTCGACAACCGGACATTTTCAGGAATGTTTTCGGCCAAGTACGGTGCAAGCACCTTCTACCTCGGCCTGCAGAAGGTCATGGGCGATGACGAATGGTTCCGCGTCAATGGCACCAGTGGTGGCACCCTCGCCAACGACAGCTACAACGCCAGCTACGAGAGCGCGAAGGAGCGCTCCTGGCAACTGCGTCATGACTACGACTTCGCCGCCTCCGGCTTTCCCGGCCTGACCCTGATGAACCGCTACATCCACGGCGAAAACGTGCACAACGCCAGCACCACCGACGGCAGCGAATGGGGCCGCGAGAGTGAACTGGCGTACACAGTGCAGAGCGGCACCTTCAGGACGCTGACCGTGAAGTGGCGCAACTCGACCATGCGCCGGGACTGGGGCAGCACCAACAGCTTCGACGAGAATCGGCTGATCATCAGCTATCCGCTGTCATTACTCTGATGCGCTTTGGGCGCCGAACTCACCGACGCGCGAAGGAACGCGCTGATTCCGCTCCCATGAAAAAGCCCCGGCGTGCCGGGGCTTTTCCTTCGTTCAACTGGCGGTTTACTGCCCGGCCGGCTTCTCGGCGTCTTCCGCCTCGATCTCTTCCAGTGCCAGTTCCAGCCCCCAACTCGAAGCCTCGACAGGCTGGGTGGCCGGCGGCGGTGCAACCGGCGCCGGGGCAGCTGGCTTGGCAGCCGCAGGTGTGGCGGTGCTGCCGACGCTGCCCGGGTTGTCCTTGTACAGCTTGAGCTTCAGCCGCAGGTTGTTCGCCGAGTCGGCGTTCTTCACCGCCTCTTCCTCGGTGATCGCCCCTTCCACCGCCAGGTCGAACAGCGCCTGGTCGAAGGTCTGCATGCCCAGGGCACGGGACTTGTCCATGATCTCCTTGATCGAACTGAAGTCGCCACGCTTGATGATGTCGCTGATGGTCGCCGTGCCCAGCAGCACTTCCACTGCTGCACGGCGCTTGCCGTCCTGGGTGCGTACCAGGCGCTGGGAAACGAAGGCCTTGAGGTTGTTGCCCAGGTCGTTGAGCAGCTGCGGCCGGCGCTCCTCGGGGAAGAAGTTGATGATGCGGTCCAGCGCCTGGTTGGCGTTGTTCGCGTGCAGCGTGGAGATCGCCAGGTGGCCGGTGTCGGCGAAGGCCAGGGCGTGCTCCATGGTCTCGCGGTCACGGATCTCGCCGATCAGGATCACGTCCGGCGCCTGGCGCAGGGTGTTTTTCAGTGCGGCATGGAAGCTGCGGGTGTCCACGCCCACTTCGCGCTGGTTGATGATCGACTTGCGGTGCCGGTGCACGTATTCGATGGGGTCTTCGATGGTGATGATGTGGCCGCCGCTGTTGCGGTTGCGGTGGTCGATCAGCGCCGCCAGGGAAGTGGACTTGCCCGAGCCGGTGCCGCCGACGAAGAGCACCAGGCCGCGCTTCTCCATGACCACCTTGAGCAGCACGTCGGGCAGCTTCAAGTCGTCGAACAGCGGAATGTCCAGCTTGATGTTGCGCGCCACGATGGACACTTCATTGCGCTGTTTGAACAGGTTGATCCGGAAACGCCCTACACCGGGAACTGAAATCGCCAGGTTCATCTCCAGCTCGCGGTCGAACTCCGCACGCTGCTCCTCGTCCATCAGCCCATAGCCGATGCGGGCGACATCGCCTGCCTTCATCGGCTCGTTGGACAGGGGTTTGAGCACCCCGTTGAACTTGGCGCAGGGCGGCGCGCCGGTGGAGAGGTAAAGATCCGAACCATCCTGGGTGGCCAGGATCTTGAGCATCGCTTGGATATCCATTGAACTGCATCCGTACGCAAGGTGGCGGCGGACGCCGTCTGTAAGCGGCGCCCCATAAATAAGAATTTGCTTATTGACTCTATGGAGCGCCCCCAGGCCAGACAATGCAACCCATCGCGAAATGCGACCTGCATCACTGCTGCCGTACAATCGCGCCCAGACGCTTTCATCTAAGGACACGAAACAATGCCCGTTGCCATGGCCCGCCACATCCTGGTCAAGACCGCCGCCGAAGCCGAGCAGATCAAGCAGCGCCTGGCCAAGGGCGAGGATTTCGCCGCCCTGGCGCGCAAGCACTCCACCTGCGCTTCCGGCAAGCGCGGCGGTGATCTGGGCGAGGTACGCCCCGGCCAGATGGTGAAGTCCATCGACCAGGTAATCTTCAAGAAGCCGGTCGGCGTGGTCCACGGCCCGGTGAAAAGCCAGTTCGGCTACCATCTGGTCGAGGTCTATTTCCGGGACTGAGGGAACCGAGTCATGACGCCGCAACAGATCGCCCGCTTCTGCCTGGAACTGCCCGGCGCCCGCGAAGACATCAAGTGGGGCAGCAACCGAGTGTTTTCGGTGGCGGGCAACAAGATGTTCGCCATCCTCGATTTCCTCGACAGCGGCAATGGCGGCCTGGCGTTCAAGGTCGGCCCGGAGCTGTTCCTGGGCTATGTCGACCGCCCCGGCATCCGCCCTGCGCCCTACCTGGCGCGGGCCTTCTGGATTTCCATGCAGCGCCCCTACCCCATGGGCGATGCCGAACTGCGCGAAGCCCTGACCCGTTCGCACCAACTGGTGGTCGCCCGCCTGCCCAAGCGGCAGCGCCTGGGCCTCGTGCTGGAGGCGCCCTGATGCGCACGCTGAATTGGGAAGGCCTGTGGCACGCGCCGACCTCCAGCTGGGAGTCCCTGCAATTGGGCGACGGCCGCGCGGAAAGCCAACTGCGCGCCATCGACGAGGCGGGCGGGCCGCCCTATCAGTTGGAGTATCAACTGGAGTGGGACAGCCAATGGCGCCTGCGCGAGGCGCATTTCTCCGTCGAGAGCGAGCGCGGTGCGCATCAGCTTCACCTGCTGACCGATGGCGAAGGCCATTGGCGAAGCGGCAGCGGCGAGTTGCTGAGCGAGCTGGAAGGATGCCTGGACATCGACCTCTGGCCGTCGCCCTTCACCAACACCTTCCCGATCCGCCGCCTGCAACTGGCCGACGGCGATCGCCGCGAACTGGCGGTGGTGTATCTGGAAGCGCCGAAGCTCATGCCGGTGCGGATGCGCCAGGGCTATACACGCATCGACGCCACTCACTACCTGTACGAAAACCTGGAGGGCACGGACTTTCAGGCGTTGCTGTCAGTGGATGCCGAAGGCCTGGTGATCGATTACCCGACACTCTTCCGCCGGGTGTGACAGGCTCGCCCCTGCGGATGACACCCCTGGCTGGCGCCTACGCAAAACCATATCCAGGTAGTTCGTTAGCTAGCTTTCCTACATGGCCACTGCGGTCCATCATGTAGCACCCACCTGCCGTACCGAACTGCTGCACATGCCTGCCCAGAACCGCTCCACCGCGTCCACCCTGCAAGTGGTGTCCGTCGTCCTGTTCACCTTCATCGCCTACCTGACCATCGGTATCCCGCTGGCCGTGCTCCCCGGCTATGTGCACACCGACCTGGGTTTCGGCTCGGTCATGGCGGGCCTGGTCATCAGCATCCAGTACCTGGCCACCCTGCTGACTCGTCCCTACGCCGGCAAGGTCATCGATACTCTCGGCCCCAAGCGCGCCGTGCTCTACGGCATGCTCGGCTGCGCCGGCAGTGGCGCGCTGATGCTCGGTTCCTGGGCGATGCAGGGCCTGCCGTGGCTCAGCCTCGGCCTGCTGATGGCTGCACGCCTGGTACTGGGCACCTCGGAAAGCCTGGTCGGCAGTGCCTCGATCGCCTGGGGCATCGACCGCGTCGGTGCGGCGAACACCGCCAAGGTGATTTCCTGGAATGGCATCGCCAGCTACGGCGCCCTGGCCATTGGCGCGCCGTTGGGCGTGCTGATGGTCGGCCAACTCGGGCTGGCCAGCCTGGGAAGCAGCGTAGTCCTGTTGGCGGCGCTCGGCTTCGCCCTGGCCTGGCCCAAGCGCGCCGCGGCATTGGTGCATGGCGAGCGTATGCCCTTCCACCACGTACTCGGCCGGGTATTCCCCCACGGCATGGGCCTGGCACTGGGCGGTATCGGATTCGGCACCATCGCCACGTTCGTCACGCTTTATTACGCCAGCCTCGGCTGGAAAGACGCCGTCTACTGCCTGACCGCTTTCGGTGGCTGCTTCATCGGCGCGCGACTGCTGTTCGCCAACGCCATCAACCGCCACGGCGGTTTCCGCGTAGCCATCGCCTGCCTGTCGGTGGAAAGCCTCGGCCTGCTCCTGCTGTGGAGCGCCCCGACGCCATGGATCGCCCTCGCCGGCGCGGCGCTGACCGGCTTCGGCTTCTCCCTGGTGTTCCCCGCGCTGGGCGTGGAAGCCGTCGGCCTGGTGCCTGCCTCCAATCGCGGCGCCGCGCTGGGCGCCTATTCGCTGTTCATCGACGTGTCGCTGGGGGTTACCGGGCCGCTGATGGGCGCCGTCGCCAACGGCTTCGGCTTTGGTTCGATCTTCCTCTGCGCCGCGCTCGCAGCATTCAGCGGGCTGATGCTCAGTTTGTGGCTCTATCAACATTCCTATCAGCAGCCCTGATTGACACGGCGCAGCTTTAGAACCGCAACAGCGTTGATTGCCTTCGAGCGCCCCTGATCCGGGAGCCATCGCCGTTGATCAGGTCATCATGACATCCGCATGACAGAGGCTGGACGAAAAAGTTCGATCCTCTGCTATTATCCGGCGGCGCCGGGGCGACCACGCCCCGAATACAACCAAAAGAACATGCCAGCACAGAACTCCACCTACCCCGTTCACGCACTTCGGGGCGGAGAGCTTTTTTCTTTCTGTTCGCTGGCGCTGCACCATTAAGGAAATCAAGATGCTGAACCACCGGATCAGTCTGCTCGCACTGGGGATCCTCGCGTCGACCGCCGCGATGGCCGAAGACCAGTCCACTGCCAAGGGCTTCGTCGAAGACAGCCACCTGGACCTGTTCTTCCGCAATGCCTACATGAATCGTGACTACAAGCACGGTCGCGACGACAAGGCCGAGTGGGGCCAGGCCGCTACCGCGACCTTCACCTCCGGCTTCACCCAGGGCACCGTGGGCTTCGGCGTTGACGCCTTCGGCATGTACGCCCTGCGTCTGGATGGCGGCCAAGGTAAGAGCGGCGCTGCCGGCATCGACTTCTTCAAGCAGGGCGACAGCGGCGAAGCCGCCAACGACCTGGCCCGCGCCGGCGGTGCAGTAAAAGCCCGCTTCTCCAACACCGTGATCAAGTACGGCGACCAGATGCCGGCCCTGCCGGTGCTGAGCTACGACAACTCCCGCCTGCTGCCGGAAAGCTTCACCGGTACCCTGATCACCTCCAAGGAGATCGAAGGCCTGGAGCTGAACGTCGGGCGCTTCACCTCGGAAACCCGCAAGAGCGCCGAAGGGCGTGACAGCGGCGGCCTGAAGCGCATCGACGTGTTCGGCGGCAGCTACAAGTTCACCGACAACTTCAGCGGCTCCCTGTACGGCTATGAGAGCGAAGACGTCGCCCGCAAGCAGTACATGAACCTGAACTACGTCATCCCGGTAGCCGACAAGCAGTCCCTGACCCTGGACTTCAACGGCTATCGCACTCGCGTGAACGAAGACTTCGCTGCCGACCACGGCTACGACGGCACCAAGAACACCATCTGGAGCCTGTCGGCCGCCTACAACATCGGCGCCCACACCTTCATGGTCGCGCACCAGCGCAACAACGGCGACTCCGGCTACCAGTACGGCTGGTACCAGAACGAAGGTGGCCTGGGTGATGGCGGCACCACCATCTGGCTGGCCAACTCCTACTGGTCGGACTTCAACGGCGAGGACGAGCGTTCCTGGCAGGGCAGCTACAGCCTGGACTTCGCCGAGTACGGCGTTCCCGGCCTGAGCTACACCGTGGCCTACGTCTACGGCGACAACATCAAGACCGCCGAGACCAGCAACGGCAAAGAGCGTGAAATCTTCAACCAGTTGAAGTACGTCGTACCGAGCGGCCCGGCCAAGGACCTGTCGGTCAAGCTGCGCGGTTCCTGGCTGCGCGTGTCCAACGACGCCCGCTCCTACAACGACGACGGCAACGAAGTGCGCGTCTTCGTCGAGTACCCGGTCAACATCTTCTGATGATCTGATCAGGCTCCAAGGAAAACGCCCCGTGGCAGCGATGCCACGGGGCGTTTTTCATTCCGGCCTCTTCTACTCCAGAGTGCGCCGCCTGGGTAGCCACGGCATCGGCGGCAGCGCCATGCGCAGGATGTGGAAGCACAGCAAGAGGATCAACCCACCGGCCACGAAGGAGCCCAGGCGCTGCGCCGGTTCGAGCGTGTCGTTGAGCACATTGAGCAGCAGCATCGCACTGCCCCCCAGCATGCAGGCGAGCAGGAATACCGCAAGGATGTAGATCTTCAGCGTCAACAGCCGCCAGTGCCAGCGCATGCGGCGGCGAACGGGGACTTCATCGGGGGGAAGTTGCGGCACGATCCTTTGCCTCCTGACAGGTTTCTGACGGGCTCACGCAACAGCAGCATGCGACGTCGAGATACTGGCAGGATGCTAGTCCGCACGGCGGGAAATGCCAAGGCGCGCAGGGTGCGACCCATCGACAGGCCGGCTGCGCGCCGATGAATGGCCGGGCGTCAGCGCACCACGCTGTTGATGTCGTGGCGATTGAGGGAGGTGCGCATTTCCTCGTACCACTCCGGAATCACGTCCTTCAGGCGCTCCTTGGCGTCCTCCAGCTTGAACGGCTGGGTATAGCGCTTCTTGCGATAGGAATAGATGAAGTAGGTGCCGTTGCGGTAAAGGATGCGGTCGAAGGTGTAGAAACCGATATGCGTGCCATTGCAGCGCGCAGTCAACACCATGTCGCCCTCTTCGTACGGCAGCACACCCTCGGCACATTCGTAGGTGAAGAACTCGCGCACGTCGTCCCAGTCCACACCATCGCTGCTGGCGTGCAGGAAGGCTTCGGCCTGCTCCTCGGATTCGTCGGAGTGGTCGCTGTACCAGATGAACAGCGGGATACTCTGGTTGGTCTCGTCACCCAGCCAGCTCTCGCCGTCCAGGTACTGCGCGCTGCGTGCGAGGCTCGCCTGCACGCGGCGGTGGCTCTGGCGGTACTCTTCCAGTTGCTCGTCGAACGCAGGAATGTCCTCGCCCAGCACCACGCCGTCCATGCCCTTGATCTCGGCCACGCGCGCCAGGTAATCGGCATACAGCGCCGCATCCTGGATCACGGTGCAGGTATCGCGGGTCAGGCTCAGGCCGATCTCGGTGAAGTTGGCACTGCCGAGGATCACCACGTCCGGCTCGATGAGCACCAGCTTCCAGTGCACGCTGTTCTGTGCACGAAAATCCACGTGCAGGGTCACGCTCTTGCCGGCGTCGCGGACGCAGAAGTCGATGAAGTCCGGCGAGGTGAAGGAATTGATGGTGCCCACCAGCAGGTCCAGGCGATTGCCCTTCTCCACCAGGGTTTCGATCAGTGCCTCGGTTTCACTGGCGGAGGCCGAGACGACCGTGATCAGCTTGCCGCTGACCTGCTCCAGGTACTGCTTGAGCGAATGTTGAGCGTTTAGGATTTTCATACAGCCCCCACCAGAATTCTGAACACCGAATTCTGATGCAGGACAATGGGGGGTTTCAACTGTCGGATGCCGACCTACGCCCGCAAATCGGGCGCTGCAGCGGCAAAGCATGCAGCCCGTGCCTGGTCATGGCATAATGAGCGGCTTTGCCAGGCGCCTGTCGGTCTCGTTCGACGACCGCGCCTTCCCTGCCCGCCCGCGCCGTCAGCGCCCGGCGCGCACCATGTCCAGCCAAGGGTCAGTCAGTTGATTTCCACCGCCAATATCACCATGCAGTTTGGCGCCAAGCCGCTGTTCGAAAACGTTTCCGTCAAGTTCGGCAACGGCAACCGCTACGGCCTGATCGGCGCCAACGGTTGCGGCAAGTCCACCTTCATGAAGATCCTTGGCGGCGAACTGGAGCCCTCGAGTGGCCAGGTCATGCTGGAAAACGGCGTGCGCCTGGGCAAACTGCGCCAGGACCAGTTCGCCTATGAAGACTTCAGCGTGATCGACACCGTGATCATGGGCCACGAGGAACTGTGGAAGGTCAAGGCCGAGCGTGATCGCATCTACTCCCTGCCGGAGATGAGCGAGGAAGACGGCATGGCCGTGGCCGAGCTGGAAGTCCAGTTCGCCGAGTTCGACGGCTACACCGCCGAATCCCGCGCCGGCGAGCTGCTGCTGGGCCTGGGCATTCCGCTGGACCAGCACTTCGGCCCGATGAGCGCCGTCGCTCCGGGCTGGAAGCTGCGCGTGCTGCTGGCCCAGGCGCTGTTCTCCGATCCGGACCTGCTGCTGCTCGACGAGCCGACCAACCACCTGGACATCAACACCATCCGCTGGCTGGAAAACATCATCACGGCGCGTAACAGCACCATGATCATCATTTCCCACGATCGCCACTTCCTGAACAGTGTCTGCACCCACATGGCGGACCTGGACTACGGCGAGCTGCGCCTGTTCCCGGGCAACTACGACGAGTACATGACCGCGGCCGAACAGGCCCGCGAGCGCCTGCTGTCGGACAACGCCAAGAAGAAGGCGCAGATCGCCGAGCTGCAGACCTTCGTCAGCCGCTTCTCGGCCAACGCCTCCAAGGCCAAGCAGGCCACCAGCCGTGCGCGCCAGATCGACAAGATCCAGCTGGAAGAGGTCAAGCCGTCCAGCCGCGTCAGCCCGTTCATCCGCTTCGAGCAGCACAAGAAGCTGCACCGCCAGGCGGTCACGCTGGAAAAGGTCAGCCAGGGCTTCGACGGCACCGCGCTGTTCAAGAACCTGAGCATGCAGGTGGAAGCCGGCGAGCGCATCGCCATCATCGGCCCCAACGGTATCGGCAAGACCACCCTGCTGCGCACCCTGGTCGGCGAAATGGCGCCGACTGCCGGCGAAGTGAAGTGGACCGACAGCGCGGACGTGGGCTACTTCGCCCAGGACCACGCCGAGGACTTCGAGGACGATTACAACCTGTTCGACTGGATGGCCCAGTGGACCCAGGGCGGCGAGCAACTGGTGCGCGGCACCCTCGGCCGCATGCTGTTCTCCAACGACGACATCAAGAAGTCGGTGAAGGTCATCTCCGGTGGCGAACAGGGCCGCATGCTGTTCGGCAAGCTGATCCTCAAGCGCCCCAACGTGCTGGTGATGGACGAACCGACCAACCACCTGGACATGGAGTCGATCGAGTCGCTCAACCTGGCGCTGGAAAACTATCCGGGCACCCTGATCTTCGTCAGCCATGACCGTGAGTTCGTCTCCTCCCTGGCGACCCGCATCATCGAACTGTCGGAAAATGGCGTGACCGACTTCAGCGGTACCTACGACGACTACCTGCGCAGCCAGGGCGTGATCGTCTGATCACTCCCCTGCCCGGATGAAAAAGCCCCGCTCTGTGCGGGGCTTTTTCTTGGGCGCATTCTAGTCAGGATTCCTTGCATCAGCGTCCCGACGTCTGCATCGTTGCGCTACCCAGGCTGACGTCGAAGAACTCCGCCGCCGAAGCGGCCAGGTCACGGTGGATGGCCTGGCGATCGAGTCCCTGGGTGTCAGTGCACAGGTCCGGCGTGGCTTCTTTTTCTTCTTCCGAACAGGGCGACATGAACACGAAGTGCCCTGCCCCATCCAGCACCCGCAGGTCCGCCTGCTGTGGCAGCTTGCGAGCCAGTGCGGCGGCATTCTTCTTCCAGTCGAGGATATGGTCGTCATTGCCGGTGTAGAGCAGTACCGGCACCTGCACGTCTTCCAGCTCATGGGCGCCATACATCAAGCTCAGCGGCGCGAGCAGGAGCAAGGCGCCAACGCGCGGGTCGGCCATGGGCACCAGGTCGCTGCGGTCGGCGCGCACCTCGCCTTTCTCGCTACAGGCGTCACGGTCGTCCGGGCGCTGCTGGCAGTACTTGATCAGCCGCTCCAGGCGCGGCTGAGCGCCGGCCAGGATCAGGGCGGTCTCACCGCCGGCGGAATAGCCGATCACACCGACCTTGCGCGGGTCGACAATGGCCGCGATCTGCGGATCGAGCAGCGCGGCGCTGATGGTTTCGGAAACCTGCAGCGGCCGCCCGTAGAGATTGCTCAGCGCGCCCAGGCGGCTGTGGTCATGCAGGTTGTCGCCGGGATGCAGCAGCGTCACCACCACGAAGCCCTTGCGCACCAGCGCCTCGATCAGGTCGCGATGGGCCAGCGGCGTGCCGTAGTTGCCGTGGGACATCACCAGCAGCGGGAAGCGCCCGTTGGCGGTCTTGCCTTCATAGGCGACGTCGAGGATGAAATTGCCCAGGTGCAGGGGTTGTTCGGCGGCTCGCGTCGGGTAGAAGGCGATGGCCTTCATCGGCTGCTGATCCAGCGGGTCGCTCACCTGAAGGCGATGGAATCCGACGCCCCAACCGGAAGAGGCCCAGCTGGAGGTACTGACCGCGGTACCGAAAGTAACGAGCAGAAGAACCCAGAGCAGGCGCCTCGCCATGGTGCACACCGTCCCGTAACGACTCCAGATCAGGCGCCACGGGGCATGTCGCAGGAAAAAAAGCCGCCGGGCACCGCCAAACGGAAATATCTGCATAGTACGCGCCAGTTTTCAGCGCCCTGAAACGGCAGACGGACGGCAAAAGAAAAAGCCCCGCAATGCGGGGCTTTTTTCAGCGGCGTTACTCAGGCAGCGGCGAACTGGCTGGCAATGCTCGCCTGGGCGCCGGCAATGGCGTTGCGGCGCGGCTCGTCACCGTAGGCCAGACCTTCGGCACGCACGACCTCGATGTCAGTGATACCGAGGAAGTTCAGCACCAACTCGAGGTAGTTCTCGTGGGCGACACCGCTGGGTTGGCCGGCATGGATGCCGCCGGCGGTGGAGACGATGATGACTTTCTTGCCGCCAGCCAGGCCTTCGGGGCCGCTCTCGGTGTAGCGGAAGGTCTTGCCGGCAACGGCGATGCGATCGATCCAGGCCTTCAGCTGGCTGGGGATCGAGAAGTTGTACATCGGCGCGCCAATGACGATGGCGTCGGCAGCCAGGAATTCTTCGATGCTTTGCTCGCCCAGGGCGGCTTCGTGCTTCTGCGCGGCGTCGCGCAGTTCTGCCGGAGTGCCGGCGGCAACCAGGCTGGCGGCGGACAGGTGGCTGATGGCGTCAGCAGCGAGATCGCGATAGGTGACGTCGACGCCCTGCTCGGCGGCGGCCCAGGCAGCGACCAGTTCGGCGCTCAGTTGGCGGGAAGCGGAGTTGTCGCCGAGGATGCTCGAATCGATGTGCAGCAGTTTCATGTGTGTTCTCCAGGGAAGGTGCCAGGGGAATTGGCGGAGGAATTCGTCGTTGAAGGCAAGACTACGCATGTAGCCAATCTTCGATAAGTCGGCAAAAATGCAATGATTCGTCTCACCAGCAGGACAATCCCATGCAGGACCTCAATGACCTCTTCTATTTCGCCAAGGTGGTGGAGGCTGGTGGATTCGCCGCCGCCGGACGCCTGTTGGGCTTGCCGAAGTCGCGCCTCTCGCGGCGAGTAGCAGAGCTGGAAGCGCGCTTGAATGTGCGCCTGCTGCAACGCACTACCCGCAAACTGGCACTCACCGACCTGGGCGAGCGCTATTACCGGCACTGCCAGGCGATGCTGGTGGAAGCCGAGATGGCGGACGAGGTGGCCGCACAACTCAGTGCGGAACCGCGCGGACGGGTGAGGCTGTCGTGCCCGGTGGCGCTGGCGGAAACCTCGCTGAACGAGATGCTGCCGGGCTTTCTCGCCGCCTATCCGCAGGTGAACCTGGAGCTGATGCTGACCAACCGCCGCGTCGACCTGCTCAACGAAAGCATCGATGTCGCCCTGCGGGTGCGGGCGCCGGGAGACGAGGACCTGTCGCTGATCTCGCGGCGCCTGCGCCTGGCGAAGACCGCGCTGGTGGCGGCGCCGTCACTGCTCAAGGGCGTCAAGTTGCGCACGCCGGAAGACCTGGCCACCCTGCCCGTCCTTGGCGCCATCGACAATGACCGCCGCGTGCACATGAAACTGACCGGCCCCGAGGGAGAAGTGAAGGAAGTGGCGCTGGAAGCGCGTCTGGCGGTGGAGGACTTCAACCTGCGCAAGAACGTCGCGCTGGCGGGGCTGGGGGTGACCCTGCTGCCATTGCACTACTGCACCGAGGAACTGGAGGACGGTCGCCTGGTGCGCGTGCTGCCCGCCTGGAGCGAGCCGGAGGCCTACCTGCAGGCGGTTTATCCGCACCGGCGCGGCATTCTCCCGGCGGTTCGGGCGCTGCTCGATTACCTGGAGGAAGGCTTCTCCAAGGACGATTGGCCGGTCTGACGACTGCGCTTAGGCGGGATTCGCGCCCAGCCCCATCAATGCGCCGACCCAACCCAGCAGACGGCCGCCGCTGAGCCAGTCAATCCAGAACAACTGGTGCAGCAGCACGATGGCCCAGAACACCAGCTGGAACGACAGCTTACGGGTCTTGTGACGGAATACCTGCTGGGCGAGGAAGGCGCCGGGCCAGCCGCCGAGCAGCTCCAGCAGGTGCAGGCTCTGTTCGGGGGTGCGCCAGCCGTTGCGTTCGGCGCTGCGTTTGTCGCGCCAGTAGGCAAGGAAAGCCAGCGCGCTGAAGGCGGGATAGAGCAGCAGGAACCAGATGAAGTAGCCGTCCTTCAGCCAGAGCAGCGAGCCGATGACGGGTAGCGCCAGCAGCACCGCGAGAACCGCCAGCGCCCGCCCCAGCGAGCGCTTCGGCGCACTCGGGAAAGCCACTTCGCGACCGCTGCGGACGCGCTCGCGGGTGGCGGCGGGAGCAGGATTGCGGCGTATGGCCGGGGTATCGATGGCCAACCCGGCCAGCCTGGCGTGATCGGCGCGGGGGCGGCCGTCCTTGCCTGCGCCTTCGATGTAACACACCTGGTCGCCCGCTTCCGGACGGCGGTCGCCGCGGAAGTCGGAAATGTGCAGGAAGACTTCCCTGCCGCCGGCCTGGGGACGGATGAAGCCGAAGCCCTTGTCATCGTCCCAGCGGCTGATGATGCCGTTCTTTTCCACGTTCACTCGCTATCGGATCAGGGTTTGACGCTGCTCCAGTCGATCAGGGCGAACTGCCAGGTTGCCAGGATCAGCAGGCCGAACACGATACGGTACCAGGCGAAAGCCGCATAGCTGTGGTTGGCGATGAACTTGAGCAGGCCGCGCACGGCGATCATCGCGAAGATGAACGAGGTGACGAAGCCCACCGCGAACACCGGTAGATCCGCCGGCTGGAAGACATCGCGATACTTGTAGCCGGAATAGACCGCGGCGCCGACCATGGTGGGCATGGCGAGGAAGAAGGAGAACTCGGTGGCGGCCTTGCGCGACAGGCCGAACAGCAGGCCGCCGATGATGGTGGCGCCGGAGCGCGAGGTGCCAGGGATCAGCGCCAGGCACTGGCAGAAACCGACCTTCAGGGCTTCCTTCCAGGTCATGTCGTCGACGGTTTCGGCGTGGATCACGTGCTGGCGCTTCTCCGCCCAGAGCATGATCACGCCGCCCACTACCAGGGCCACGGCCACGGTGATCGGGTTGAACAGGTAATGGTGGATGTAGTCGGCGAAAGCCATACCCAGCACTACGGCGGGGAAGAAGGCGATCAGCAGGTTGAGGGTGAAGCGTTGCGCCCTGGGCTGGCTGGGCAGGCCAAAGATGATGTCGAGGATCTTGCGGCGGAACTCCCAGACCACCGCAAGGATGGCGGCGAGCTGGATGATGATGTTGAAGGCGTCGGCACGTTCGCCGCCAAAGCCGATGATATCCGCCACGATGATCTGGTGGCCGGTGCTGGAGATCGGCAGGAACTCGGTAAGCCCCTCGACCACGCCAAGAATGAAGGCCTGAAAGGCGCTCCACAGATCCATACTACTTCCCCCGCGAGGCACGCTGGCTCGCACGTTTCTAATGGTTTTTTCCGCTGCCTGCTCCGGGCGCGCAAGCGCCGCAACGGCGTCGCATGCTAATGCATCGGCCGTCGGGCGCCATGAAATTCACAAAAATTTCTCTTGCACAGCGCCGGCAGAGGAAGCGTTGGCAATTTCGCAAGGAATCTCTTCCCACCGTCGCCAGGAAGATGCAGACAACCACGATCCGGGCCGGTTCGCGCCATCATGCAAAATGCCTAATTCGTTGAAAATTCTCAGCACATTCGTACCAGAAAGCCTAGGAAATACCCTGATGTGTTAGTCCGACGAAACACTCGGGTCGCCGCAAACGCAGGCCCGCTGCAGCTTGACCCTCCCCGCCCAAAGTTGTGTATCAGGGATGCAACAGAATCCGCTTCATTGGTGATCCGCGCCCCGTGCTAGGGCCCGCGCAGGAGTTTCGTACGGCCGTTCTGTATCACCCGCGTGACACGTGCCTCTCGATGGCCCGCAGGGGTGAACGCTATCTCATTGATTAGCAATGGGTGTTCAAAAGCGGCACGCCCCCTGCTCCACCTTGGTACCGCTGGTTAGGGCTCAGCGCACCAAGAAGGAACCGCCATCATGTTGGGGAGCATCGCAAGGAGAGTCGCATCCTGCTCGCTGCTGGCCGCAGGTTTCGTCGCCTCAATCGCCATGCAGCCATTCGATCAGGCGCAGGCAGACAACGGCGTCATCGTGCTGCAACGCACGGTACAACCCAGGGTCGCCACGCGGCCGACCATGACGCCCGATCCGAATCCGATCACCGTCAACACCAACATCTCTTCCCAGGTCAACGCCACCGTTGGCGGCACGCTCGGCTCGAGTGAAGTGGGCGACGCGGAATTCGCCTCGGTCACCAGCGGCTCGGGCATCAACGCGATGATCCTGCCGGGCGGCAACCTGCCTGCCATGACGACCACCCAGGCCAACATCAGCAACACCGTCGGCAATGTCAACGCCGGCCACTCTTCGGGCGGCGGTGGTGCGGGTGCCGGATTGTCCAACCAGATCAATGGCGCCATCGGCCGTGGCCTGGCTCCGTTGCAGATGCTCGGTGGAGGACGCTGACATGCGCACCATCGTGTTCTGCGCCAGTGTCCTGCTGCCGCTGCTGGCCCATGCCGCCAGCCAGACCGAGCAGGACAATGCGGTAATCGACGGCAGCGGCCGCGACTACGTGGGCAACCTCTCGATCAACCAGGCTGCGGGCAACCAGCAACAGCAGAGCAACGCTCGCGCACTCGCCAACGGCACCAACGCCCACGCCTCAACCCATCAGAACCAACAGCTGCAACTGATCGACCCCGATGCCTCGTTGGATGCCAGCGCCAGCATCAGGGGCAACTCGTTCCAGGGCAGCGGTGTCGTCGGCGTCAACCAGGGCGCAGGCCTTGGCAACCAACAGATCAACGCCTTGCGGATCAGCGCGGCAAACACCGCGAACCATCCGGAAAGCCTCGATGACAGCACCCTCGCGCAAAGCGTAGCGGTGACCAGAAACTCGGGTTCCCCCGTAGCCATGCCCGGCCAGCGGATCGTCAATACCGACGATCAGGCATTCGCCGGCAGCGTGGGTGTGGTGCAGGTGAACCAGAGCGCTGGGGTTGGAAACCAGTCGTACAACAACCTCAGCATCAGAGTCGCGGGAGGACTCTGAACAACCAACCTAGCCCAACACTAGATGCACAATAAGCAAGGAGTAAGGCCATGAAAGCAAAACTGGTACTGACCCCGTTAGCAATGGCAATGGCAGCAGTGCTCTCCGTCGCGGCTTACGCCGACCAGGGCGGAGAAGGCAAAGGCAAGGACGATCACCACCATCAACAGCACCACCAGCAGCCCAGCATTCCTGACTGGCTCAAAGGTGGCGCAACTGCCACCGTGACCGATGCCCAGTACAACCACGGCAACCAGGTCACCAACAAAGGTACCCAGAACAATGCCAGCGCCAACGGCTCCATCGGCGGCGTATCGGGCAACGTAGGGGCCAACGTGGCGGCGGGCGACAACAACCAGCAGGCCAACGCCGTGGCACTGGCAACCGCCGACGAGAGCTTCGTCTTCGGCTATGCCAACGCTTCGACGTCTGTAACCCAACAGGCATACAACAACAAGCTGGACAACTACTCGACCGCCAACAACGCCAGCCTAAACAACTCGTTGCAAGGCATTTCGGGCAACTTCGGCGTCAACGTGGCCGCGGGCAACTATAACCAACAGAAAAACGACATGGCGGCTGCCGTTTCCAACGGCCAGTACACCAGTGCAGCTGGCAGCGCAACGCAAACCAGCAATGGCAACGTCACCACCAACAACTCCACTGTCAAGACCGAGTACGTACAGGTCGGCATGGGCTTCGTCGCAGGCGGCGGCTACAAGGGGATCTCCGACCAGCACGGCGATACCTACCTGGATACCTGGTCGGGCGAAACCCACCCGGGTGGTTCCAATACGGGCCACATCGACGTGGATAGCCAGGCTCAAGGGGCTTCAGACCGCCTGAACAACGGCGGCGCGCTGTCCTTCGACGAAGTGGGCACCATCGGCCTGGCCGGCTTCGCTACCGGCTACATTCCGGTGGTATCCGGCTTCAACAAGGCCGTCGTGAACAACGCCTCGTTGAACGGCTCGATCATTGGCGTCTCCGGCAACGTCGGCGTCAACGTGGCAGCCGGTGGCGGCAACCAGCAGACCAACTCGCTGTCCATCGGCGCCGGTTGCTCTGCCTGTGCCGGCAAGTCGACCTTCTGAGTGGCCGTATCGGGTCCCGGCTTCGGCCGGGGCCCCTTCCAATGACGGGACCTGCCGCCATGCGCTCTCTCTTTGCCCTGACGTTGCTATTGCTGACCGGAATCGCCGACGCGGCCTACCTGCCGTTCGCTGCGTTGCCTGGCGGCAACCTCGCTTATAAGGAGGTCCAGAGCATTCGTGAGCGCCGCTTCGCCGATCTGGTGGAACAGAAAACCGACTTCAGCTGCGGCGCTGCCGCCCTGGCAACCATCCTCGAGAAGGCCTACAACGCCCCGCTGGATGAGCAGACCGTGATCCAGGGCATGCTGACCTATGCCGACGCCGACCAGGTGCGCAAACAAGGCTTCTCCATGCTGGATATGAAGCGCTACGTCGAGAGCATGGGCATGCGCGCCCGCGGTTATCGCATCCAGGCCGATCAGCTCGAGCAATTGAAGATTCCGGTGATCGTCCTGATGGAAATCCGTGGCTACAAGCACTTCGTGGTGCTGCAGCGGACGCAGGACAACTGGGTCTACGTCGGCGACCCCGCATTGGGCCACAAGAGGTACACCCGCGACGATTTCAACAAAGGCTGGAACGGCATCGTGTTCGCGGTGATCGGTCATGGCTATGACCGAAACAACCCTTTGCTGAGCCCGCCCGAACCCCTGACCGCGAGAGACCGACTGGACCACTTTCGCCCCGTCAGGGATGCCGATCTGATGGACTTTGGCTTCATTCACAGCGACTTCTTCTGAGAATGAGCGGAGCAGGACAGCTCCTGGAGAACGCCATGAAACGACAACTCCTGCTTGCCGCGAGCTGCCTTGCCGCAAGTTTCCAGTTACCGGCGGCCACCCTGTTGCAGCCCGTGGAACTGAGCGATCTCGAACTATCCCAACTGCGCGGCCGGTTTGTCCTTCCGGACCGTATCATCAGCTTCGGGGTGACCATGTCCAGCATCTGGCAGAACGCCAACGGACAGAGCCTGGGAGCCCAGGTCAACATGCAGGTGCAGAACACCATGAACCTGCAGACGAAAATGCCGGTGGCAACTCCCGTCTTCAACGTCACCCTGCTCAACGGCCAGCAGAACAACCAGATCGCCACGCCCCCCGCCGGCACTGGCCAGGTCAATGGCGGCGCCGGCTTGAATCAGGTACAGGGCATTGCCCAAAGCGTACGCACCGCGGGTGACTACAACCAGGCCGGCAACGACATGACCATCGACGTCAAGCAGGCCGACACCGCCGGGCCGCTGCCCAGCGGCACCAGCAACCTGAACCAGAGCGTCACTACCGACGCCGGCACCGTCGCCGTGGCGGCCGCCAACAACGGTCTGCAACTGTCGGTCCAGGCCAACGGACAGGGCACCGCCCTGCAGACCATCGGCGCCAGTGGCGTCGCTCAGGCCATCGCGCTCAGCGGCAACGCCAATCTGGTACAGAACCTGGCCAACTTGAGCGTGGTGATGAAGAACAATCCAACGGCACTGAACAACATCAACTGCGCCCTCGACCAGCTCCGCGCGTTACGTCCCACAGGGTACTAGGACACGTCCTACAGTTTATTGAAAGTTGAACTAGGCTGAGATCACCACGCGTATTTCTCAACCAAACCAATAACGACCAGGGACGCCGGAAATGCGTAAATCCAGCTGTTTGCAGGCAGTGGTGTGTGCAACGTCCATCGTGACTTCGCTGACCGCACAGGCAGCCAGCGAAGCCGAGGTGGAGGCCCTGAAGAAGGAGCTTCTGGAGCTTCGCCAGCGTTATCAGGAGCAACAGAACGCCCTATCGGTGCTCGAACAGCGGGTACGCCAGGTCGAGAGCCAGCCCGCCCAGGCTCAGGGTATCGTCAAACCCATTCAGGCACCTTACCAGGCCAAGGCCGCCGCCCAGCAACAGCAGGTGGCTGCCGCTCAGGGCGCCCCGCGCAACAGCTCCGGCAGTACCTACGGCGAGTCCCTCAAGGACAACTCGCAACCCGCGCAAAGCGTGGAGAACATCTACCAGGACGCCAGCGGCTTCTTCGGCAATGGGGCATTCAGCGTCGAGACCGGCCTGACCTACAGCCGCTACGATACCCGCCAGCTGTTCCTCAACGGCTTCTTGGCGCTCGACTCGATCTTCCTCGGCAACATCGGCGTTGACCAGATCGAGGCCGATATCTGGACCCTGGACCTCACCGCCCGCTACAACTGGCGCAATCGCTGGCAGTTCGACGTGAACGTGCCAGTGGTGTATCGCGAGTCCACCTACGAGTCGGCCGGCGCTGGCGGCAGCACCAACCAGATTTCCTCGGAATCGGTCACCGGCGACCCGCGCATCGGCGACGTCAACGTCGGCATCTCCTACAAGTTCATGGACGAGAGCGACAGCCGTCCGGACATGGTCGCCAGCTTCCGGGTCAAGGCGCCCACCGGCAAGGACCCGTATGGCATCAAGATCCACCAGGTGCCGGGCAACAATAACCTCAACGTCCCCGACGACCTGCCCACCGGCAACGGCGTCTGGTCGATCACCCCGGGCATCTCGATCGTCAAGACCGTCGACCCGGCGGTACTGTTCGGCAGCCTCTCCTATACCTACAACTTCGAAGAGTCATTCGACGACATCGACCCCTCCCAAGGCGTGAAGACCGGCGGCAAGGTCGACCTCGGCAACTGGTTCCAGATCGGCGCGGGCGTCGCCTTCGCGCTCAACGAGAAAATGAGCATGTCGTTCTCCTTCTCCGACCTGGTCAGCCAGAAGAGCAAGATCAAGCCCGACGGCGACAGCTGGCAGACCATCCAGGGCAGCGATGCCAACGCCGGCTACTTCAACTGGGGCCTGACCTACGCGGTCAGCCCGAAGCTGACCATCGTGCCGAACCTCTCCATCGGCATCACCCCGGACGCTCCCGACTTCACCTTCAGCGTAAAATTCCCCTACTACTTCTGACCGCGGAAACACGGAAGGCCCCTTTCGGGGCCTTCCTTTTTTAAAGCTCTAACCTTTCAGCGCAACTGATGCTTGTGCAACAAGCGATAGAAGGTTGGCCGCGAAATACCCAGCATCCGCGCCGCCACGCTGAGGTTATCGCCGTGCCGGGCCAGCGCATCGCACATGGCCTGTCGTTCGGCACCCAGCTTGTATTCCTCGAGCGTCACCAGCGGCAGATGGACCGAGCGTCCCTTCTCCCGCTCCAGCCCCAGATCACGGGCCTCGATCTGTCGCCCTTCGGCCAGCACCAGCCCGCGCCTTACCCGGTTGGCCAGCTCGCGCACATTGCCGGGCCAGCCATGCTCGGCCATTGCGGCCAGCGCGTCGTCCGAGAAACGCCGCGGCCGGCGGCCGGTCTCGACGCTGTAAAGGTGAGCGAAGTGATTGGCGAGCAACGCGAGGTCGCCGTTGCGCTCGCGCAGCGGCGACGTGGATACCTGGAGGACATTGAGCCGGTAGTACAGGTCTTCGCGGAACCGCCCGGCGCGGATGGCCTGCTCCAGGTCGACATGGGTCGCCGCCAGCACCCGCACATCGACATCGATGGGCTGGCTGCCGCCAACGCGCTCGATCTGCTTCTCCTGCAGCACACGCAACAGGTTGGCCTGCAGCTCCATCGGCAGATCGCCCACCTCGTCGAGGAACAGCGTGCCGCCATTGGCCTGTTCGAAGCGACCAATCTTGCGCTGATGCGCCCCGGTAAAGGAACCCTTCTCGTGGCCGAACAGCTCCGACTGGATCAGCGCTTCGGGCATTGCACCGCAGTTGATCGCCACGAAGGGGCGGATTGCCCTTCGCGACTGGCGGTGCAGCGTGCGCGCCACCAGCTCCTTGCCGGTGCCACTTTCGCCGCGAATCAGCACGGGGGACTCGGTGGGAGCGAACTTCGCCAGCAGTTTGCGCAGTTCGCGCACGTCCCGGCTTTCGCCCAACAGCTCATGTTCGCGCTCATCGCTGTGCACACTACCGCGCCCGCGCAGGCGCGCCATGCCAAAGGCGCGGCCGAGAGTGACCTGCACCCGCGCCACATCAAACGGCAAGGTATGAAAATCGAAGAACCATTCGCTGACGAAATCGCCCACTTCGTTCAGGGGCAAAACGTCAGGGCTGAGCACGGCTATCCACTCCGTGCCACTGCGGCTGATGAGTTCCTTGACGGACTCCCGGCGTTCGAGATGCCGGGGTTGCAAACGCAGCAGGCCGACGTCACAGCCGCGATTGCTGGCGTTATCCAGCTCGCAACTGTCTACCTCCCACCCTGCTGCCCGTAGTCCGGGTAATAACCTGCGGCAGTCGTCGCATGGATCAACCACCAGCAGGCGACGAAGATTCGCGGCTGCCTCGAGCATGCTCCCTTCCTTGGCGCCATTATTTTGAAAAACTTTAAAAAACAGTTGGTTGGCGCTCCAGTTTGTAAAGCTAGCAATATCTTGACGCCGCACATCGACCGTTTTCCTATAAGGTCAATGCCGAATCGATCTCACCATCCCAGCCCTCGCCGCTTGACTTCCAGCCGACGGACGAACTCCTCCAGCACCAGCTTGTAGAGATCGTCGCCCAGGTACACATCCTCCACGCCGCAGTCGATGTTCGGGTTGTCGTTCACCTCGATCACCACCACCCGCTCCCCCGACTGTTTCAGGTCCACGCCGTAGAGCCCGTCGCCAATCAGGTTCGCGGTTTTCACCGCCAGTTCCACCACTTTGCGCGGTGCCTCGTGGACGGCCATGGTGCGGAAATCGCCGCTCACTTCCTGCGCGCCAGGGCTGTGGTCGTAGATCTGCCAGTGCCCCTTGGACATGAAGTACTGGCAGGCGAATATGGGCTTCTGGTTGAGGACGCCGATCCGCCAGTCGTATTCGGTATAAAAGAACTCCTGCGCCAGCAGCAGCACCGAGCGCTCGAACAATTCGGCGCTGGCCTTGAGCAGCTCCTCCTGGTTGCCCACCTTGATCACCCCGCGCGAGAAGCTGCCGTCGGGGATCTTCAGCACCAGCGGGAAACCCAGGCGCTCGCCGACCTTTTCCAGCTCCTGCGGGTTGTCCTTGTAGAGGATTTCGGTGGCCGGCATGCCCAGCTTGTGGCTGCGCAGCAGGTCGGCCAGATAGACCTTGTTGGTGCAGCGCAGGATCGATACCGGGTCGTCCATCACCACCATGCCCTCGCTCTCGGCCTTCTTGGCGAAGCGATAGGTATGGTCGCTGACGCTGGTGGTCTCGCGGATCAGCAGCGCGTCGTATTCGGCCAGGCGCGAGTAGTCCTTCTTCTCGATCAGTTCGACGTCGATGCCCAGGGTCTTTCCGACGCGGATGAAATTCTTCAGCGCCTTGCGATCGGACGGCGGGAAAGCCTCCTCCGGATCGTGCAGGATCGCCAGGTCATAGCGGTACTGCTTGCGCGAGCGCGGCTTGCGCCATATCTGCCGGCTGAAGCCATCCAGGGCATTGGCGAATTGCTCCTCCTGATCCTCGCGCAGCTTGTGGATGTTCCCCGGTTTCACGCCTTCGATATGCCAGCCCCGGTTCTTGCGGAACTCCACCAGCAGCATCGGGCAGGGCAGCGCCTCGAACAGCTGGCGCGCCAGGTCCTGCAGCGGCTCGATGTCGGTGCGGCCGAAGTACAGCGTCAGGGTGAAACCGTCGGTGCTGCCGTAGGGATGATCGGCCAGCGCCTTGTCGAGGGTTTTCTCCAGGTCCTCCAGGGCCAGGCTGTAGAGCGACTTCTTCGCCAGCTCGCTGATGCTGCGCACCGACGGAATCACCTTGTGCCCGCGCGCCTCGGCCAGCAGCGAGCAGTAATAGCCATGGCCCAGGTACTTGTAGTTGCGGCACAGGTTGATCACCTGCACACGCTTGCCGTTGTCGTCGTCGATGGGCATCTCCAGGTATTCCTGGGCGCTGACCACATCTTCACTGGGATAGTAGGAGGCCCAGTCTTCCTTGCGCTCCACGATGATGAACAGCTTGCTCACGACACCTCCGAAGTTGCCCCGCGCTTGCCGCGCCGATAGGCCAGGACAATACTGGTTGCTGCTTCGACCGCACTGAACCGCGCCCGTTCGCAGCCAGCACCGACACGGTGCGCCCCGCAGATTAACGAATGCTTACCCTATGAAACTCCAGTTCCGCGCCGCCTCCGCCGACGACCTGCACGCCCTGGTCGAGATGGAAAACCGCTGTTTCGAACACGACCGCCTGTCCCGCCGCAACTTCCAGTGGATGATCACCCGCGCCCACGCCAGCCTCACCGTCGCCGAATCCGACGGCGTTCTGCTCGGCTACGCGCTGGTGCTGTTCCACCAGGGCACGTCACTGGCGCGCCTGTACTCCATTGCCGTGGACGAGCGTGCGCGCGGTATCGGCCTGGGCCAGAAGCTGCTGGACCACGCCGAGGCCGAGGCGCTGGAGAACGACTGCGCCTACCTGCGCCTGGAAGTACGGCCGGACAACCGCGGTGCCATCGCTCTCTATGAGCGTAACGGCTACCGTCCGTTTGCCACGGTGCGCGACTACTACGAAGACCACAGCGAAGCGCTGCGCTTCGAAAAGCGTATCCGCCAGATCAACGAACGCACGCACCGTCACGTGCCTTACTACCGGCAAACCACCGAGTTCACCTGCGGCCCCTCGGCGCTGCTGATGGCCATGGGTGCGCTGGAACCCCAGCGCCGTCTGGAGCGCAGCGAGGAACTGCGCCTGTGGCGCGAGGCGACCACCATCTACATGACCGCCGGCCACGGCGGCTGCAGCCCGCAGGGTCTGGCGCTGGCGGCGCACCGACGGGGATTCCGGGTGCAATTGCAGCTATCAGAAGATGGCCCGTTGTTCCTCGACGGCGTGCGCAGCGAGGAAAAGCGCGAGGTGATGCGCCTGGTCCACGAGGACTTTGCCGCCGAACTGGCTCGCAGCGACGTGGAGCAACTGCTGCTCAACCAGTTGGATATCGACAGCGCGCTGGAGGCAGGCGGTCAGCCGATGGTGCTGATCAGCAGCTACCGCCTGACCCGCTCCAAGGCGCCGCACTGGGTGACGGTCACCGACTGCGACGAGGACTTCGTCTACCTGCACGACCCCGACGTCGACCACAGCCAGCACCGCGAGCCGCTGGACTGCCAGCACATCCCGGTGAGCCACGCGGAGTTCGAGCAGATGAGCCGCTTCGGCCGCAGCAAGCTGCGCGCGGCGGTGATCCTCTACCAGCGCTGACGCTAGCCGGCGATGGCTTCGCCACCGACCCGCAGCACGCCGGTATCGATCGCCAGGTGCACCAGTTCAGCGTGGGACACCACCTGCAGCTTCTGCTTGAGCAGGGTGACGTGGTTCGACACCGTCTTGGCGCTGATGCACAGGTGTTCCGCCACCTGCCGCACCGGCAGGCCGCGGGCGAGCATCACGAAGATCTCGAACTCGCGCTGGGTCATGCCCTGCAGGCGCGGGTCCTGGCCGTCGGCGCCCCGGGGCTGGCGCGCCAGCTGGGTGGCCAGCGGCTGCTCGATGTACGCATGCCCCGCCAATATTCGCCTGACCGCCTCCACCAGCACCGCCGGCGAGGCGCCCTTGGTGATATAGCCCGCCGCGCCGGCGTCCAGCGCCTGGCGTACCAGCGGCAGCTCGTCGTGCATGCTGAAGAACAGCACGCGCAGTTGTGGCAGGCGCTGGCGCAACCGCCGGGTGACTTCCAGGCCACTGATGCCGGGCAGGCCGATATCCAGGATCACCAGGCTCGGCACGCTGCGCTGCACCGCCTCCAGGGCGGACTCGCCATCGATGGCCTCGCTCACCTCGACCTCGGGGATCAGCCCGCGCAGCAGTGCGGCGACGCCGTCGCGGACCACGAAATGATCGTCCACCAGCAGGATCTTCACGCCCTCTCTCCTTCCATCACACCGGTTGCCAACGGCATCCACAAGCGCAGGGCCAGGCCGCCACCCGGTCGACGGCGCAGGTGCAGTTCGCCGCCCAGGCAACGGGCCCGCTCGTGCATGGAACGCATGCCGATGCCTGTTCGTGGCCGCCCGTTGCAGCCTCGCCCATCATCACGCACCCACAGGTAGAGCCGCCCGCAATGGCGTCGCAGGATCACCCGAACCCTCCGCGCGTCGGCATGTCGCGCCACGTTGGTCAGCGCCTCCTGTAGCAGGCGGTACAGGTGCGCCTTGGCCACTGTCGGCAGCGCCGGCAGTGGCTCCAGGTGCAGGCTGCACGTCACCCCCTGGCTGGCCTGCCATTGCCCGACGTGCAGCCGCAGCGCCTCTTCCAGGCTGACCCGCTCCAGCACCACCGGGTAAAGGTCGCGCACCAGCGCACGAAAACTCTCGTTGAGGCCCTGGCAATGCTGCTCCAGACGGTCGAGGGTGACGCATCCGATACCGTCCTGGCCTTCCAGGCTGCGCAGCAGGAATACCTGCGCGCGGATGCCGGCGAGGTACTGGCCGATGTCATCGTGCAGCGCCTGGGCCAACTGCTGGCGCTCACGCTCCTGCACCGCGAGCAGCGCGCGGGTCAGCTCGGCATTTTCCACACAGGCACGTTCCAGCTCGCCGACCATGCCGTTGAAGCCACTGGCCAGGCGCTGCGCCTCGGGCAGGGCATGGTCTGGCAGGCGTACCTGGAACTGGCCACGGGAGACATTCTCCAGGGCACCATGCAGTTGCTCCACCACCCGCAAGCCTCCCTGCACGGCCCAGCGGATCGCCAGCAGACTGGCCAGCAGCGATACACCGAACAGCACCAGCAGTTGCACCAGCGAATCGCGCACCTCGTCGATCTCGTCGCGCGGGTCCAGGCTCAATTGCACGCGTCGGCCATCGGCCAGCGTGAGCAGGGTCGGCGCCGGCAGGTCGGGATACAGGCGAGTCACCAGCCAGTCATCCAGGCCGGTGTGCGGTGCGGGCGCCCCCGAGTCCAGCCAGTGCACGCGCACGTGGCGCAGGCCGGCGGTGAGGTCGGGGTCCAGGCTGGCCGGGTCGCGCTGCGCGGCCTCACGCAGGTACTCGAGCACGCCCCGCGCGGCATCCATCTCACGGCGCACATCGTCGTTGCCCTGATGCACCAGCACCGCCAGGCAAACCCCCGCGAGCAGCGCGAAGAACAACCCGACCAGCAGGTTGATCCGCCACAGCGCGGACATCTAGTGCGCGCCGCGACAGGTCGTGATGCAGCCCACCGGCGCCACGGGCGCACGCAGCTCCGCCGCCGGCAGGTAACCGTTGCGCGTGTAGAGGAAATCGAAACCGAACAGGCTGAGCATCAGCAGGATCGGCAGGACGAGAGTGACGGCGATACGCATGGCGACGCTCCTCTTCTGGTTCTTGTAGCGCCATCCTAGGTCGCGGACGCGGCGCGCAACCTACTACCTTGGTACTGCCCCACCGGTACTTTCTGCATATTTGCCGCGCCGTGGGCGATTCCTATGCTGGCCGCACAACAACAAGCCGGCCCACCCAGGGAGTCGCCCATGCGTCAGTTCGCCTTTCATGGCGTCGCCTATCTGCTCGCGGTTGCCTGCGCCGCTGCCTTCAGCCTCGGGGCTCGTGCCGAGGAAGCTCCTGCGCTGGAAATCCGCATCGGCTACCTGGGCTACACGCCCGATCCTGGCCCGCTGCTGTCCAACGTCATCCCCGAACCCACCGACGCCGGCCTGCGCGGCGCCGAATTGGCGATCACCGACAGCAACAGCACCGGGCGCTTCCTCAAGCACCGCTACAGCCTGGAAGCCGCCAGTTCCGACACCCCGGAAAAGCTGCTGGGCGAAGCCGGGCGCCTGCACGCCGCTGGCCTGCGCCTGTTCGTGGTCAACGCCCCGGCAGACACGCTGCGCCAACTGGCCGCCGCGCTTCCGGACAGCCTGCTGTTCAACGCCGGCGCTGCCGATGACGAACTGCGCGCCAGCCAGTGCGCGGCGAACGTGCTGCATACGCTGCCCAGCCGGCTGATGCTGACCGACGCCCTCACCCAGTTCCTGGTGCTGCGCAAGTGGACGCGCTGGCTGCTGATCGTCGGCCAGCGCCCGGAAGACGCCCTGTACGCCAACGCCCTGCGCCGCTCGGCCAAGCGCTTCGGCGCGAAGATAGTCGAAGAAAAACCCTTCACCTTCGATAACGATCAGCGCCGCAGCGCCCAGGCCGACATGGCGCTGTTCACCCAGTCCGGCGAGGACTACGACGCCGTGCTGGTAGCCGACGAGCACGGCGACTTCGGCGAGTACGTGCCCTACAACACCTGGTTGCCGCGGCCCGTCGCCGGCACCCAGGGGCTGGTCGCCACCGGCTGGCACAAGACGGTGGAAACCTACGGCGCCGCGCAGTTGCAGAAGCGCTTCGAGGAACGCGCCGGGCGCTGGATGAACGACCGCGACTTTGCCGCCTGGATCGCCGTGCGCAGCATCGCCAGCGCGGTGACGCGACTGCGCGACGCCGACCCCATGGCGATCCGCACGCTGTCGCTCTCCCCCGACCTGCCGCTGGACGGCTTCAAGGGCTACAAGCTCGGCTTCCGCCCGTGGGATGGCCAGCTGCGCCAGCCGATCCCGCTGGTACAGCCACGCGCGCTGGTCAGCACCTCCCCGCAGGAAGGCTTCCTGCACCCCGCCAGCGAACTCGACAGCCTCGGCCTGGACGCACCGGAAAGCCAGTGCCACCTCGCCGACACACAGCCATAAGAAGAACGCCCCATGAGGAACCTGCCCATGCCCCGCCTGCTTGCCCTCTCCTGCCTGAGCCTCGCGCTCGGCCTGGTACCCACGGCCTTTGCCGCCACCGCCTACGTGTCCAACGAGAAGGACAACAACCTCAGCGTCATCGACCTGGATACCCTGGCCGTCACCGGCACCATCGACACCGGCAAGCGCCCGCGCGGCCTGGCGCTGTCCCACGACAACAAGCTGCTGTACGTCTGCGCCAGCGATTCGGACACCGTGCAGGTGATCGACCTGGCCACCCGCAAGATCATCAAGCAACTGCCCTCCGGCGCCGACCCCGAGCAATTCGCCCTGCACCCCAACGACCGCTGGCTGTATGTCTCCAACGAGGACGATGCGCTGGTCACGGTGGTCGATACCCAGACCGCCCAGGTGCTCGGGCAGATCGACGTCGGCGTCGAGCCAGAAGGCATGGCGGTGAGCCCGGATGGCAAGTGGGCGGTGAACACCAGCGAGACCACCAACATGCTGCACTGGATCGACACCGCGACCCAGAAGCTGGTGGACAGCACCCTGGTGGACCAGCGCCCGCGCCACGCCGAGTTCACCCACGACGGCTCGCAGGTCTGGGTCTCGGCGGAGATCGGCGGCACCGTCAGCGTGGTCGACACCGCCAGCCGCCAGATCCTCAAGACCCTGCGCTTCGCCATCCAGGGCGTGCACCCGGACAAGGTGCAGCCGGTGGGCGTGCAACTGACCCGCGATGGCAAGTACGCCTTCGTCGCCCTCGGCCCGGCCAACCATGTGGCGGTGGTGGATGCGAAGACGTTCGAGGTGCTCGACTACCTGCTGGTGGGCCGCCGCGTCTGGCACCTGGCGTTCACCCCGGACGAGAAGACCCTGCTGGCCACCAACGGCGTCAGCGGCGATGTCTCGGTGATCGATGTCGCCTCGCGCAAGGTCACCAAGTCGATCAAGGTGGGCCGCTATCCGTGGGGCGTGGTGGTGACGCCATGAATGCGCTGACGGTCCGCGACCTCGGCTTCTCCTACGGCTCGCGCCGCGCCCTCGACGGCCTGGAGTTCGAGCTCCCCGCCGGGCGCTTCACCGCCCTGCTGGGGCCCAACGGTGCCGGCAAGTCCACCCTGGTTGCCCTGCTCACCCGGCTCTACGACCTGCAGCAGGGCGAGATCGACGTGCTCGGCTACAGCCTGCGCCAGCAGCCGCGCCTGGCCCTGCGCCAGCTCGGCGTGGTGTTCCAGCAGAGCACCCTGGACCTGGACCTGAGCGTGGAGCAGAACCTGCGCTACCACGCCGCCCTGCATGGCCTGCCGCGCAGCGTGGCGCACGAACGGATCGACGCCGAACTGGCCCGCCAGCACTTGCAGGAGCGCCGTCGCGACAAGGTCCGGGCGCTCAATGGCGGCCATCGCCGCCGCGTGGAGATCGCCCGCGCGCTGCTGCATCGGCCACGCCTGCTGCTGCTCGACGAGGCCAGCGTCGGGCTCGACCCGGCGGCGCGCCAGGCGCTCAACAACCATGTGCGCCGGCTGTGCCGCGAGGATGGCCTGGCGGTGCTCTGGACCACCCACCTGCTGGATGAGGTGCGCGACGAGGATGCGCTGCTGGTGCTCGATCGCGGCCGCCTGGTCGCCCGTGGCGAGGCGCGGGACATCTGCGCGGCGGACGCCGGCGACCTGGAGCGCACCTTCCACCGCCTGACCCGCCTGGAGGCCTGCGCATGAGTGCCCTGGAGAGCCCGCGGCTCGGCCCTGCCGCCTACTGGCAATGCCTGTGCGGCATCGTCAGGCGCGAATGGCTGCGCTTCGTCCTGCAACGCTCGCGTTTCCTCAGCGCGCTGGTGCGGCCGCTGCTCTGGCTGCTGGTGTTCGCCGCCGGCTTCCGCGCCGCGCTGGGCATTTCGATCATCGAGCCGTACGACACCTACGTCACCTACGAGACCTACATCGTGCCGGGGCTGTGCTGCATGATCCTGCTGTTCAACGGCATGCAGGGCTCGCTGTCGATGGTCTACGACCGCGAGATGGGCAGCATGCGCGTGCTGCTGACCAGCCCGCTACCGCGTGCCTTCCTGCTCGCCAGCAAGCTGTTGGCCACCGCGCTGGTGTCGCTGTTGCAGGTCTACGCCTTCCTGCTCATCGCCTGGCTGTATGGCGTGCAGCCGCCGCCGATGGGGCTGGTTGCCGCGCTACCGGCATTGCTGCTGGCCGCCCTGCTGCTGGGCGCGCTGGGGTTGCTGCTGTCCAACGGCATCCGCCAGCTGGAGAACTTTGCCGGGGTGATGAATTTCGTCATCTTCCCTCTGTTCTTCCTCTCCTCCGCGCTCTACCCGTTGTGGAAGATGCGCGAGGCCAGCCAGTGGTTGTACTGGCTGTGCGCGCTGAACCCGTTCAGCCACGCCGTGGAACTGCTGCGCTTCGCCCTGTACGAGCGCTTCAATCCGCTGGCCAGTGGCGTCTGCCTGGGCCTGACGCTGCTCTTCGCCGGCCTTGCCGTGCTGACCTTCAACCCGCAGCACGCCGCCCTGCGCAAGGGGTGAAATCTCCTACTTTGGTACGGGTTTGCCCCTCCGGACGTCGAATTTCCAAAGCGGCAGCGCCGGCATCTAATGGCCACTACAAGAAGAACTAATCAGAGATACCGCCATGCCTCGCCTTGCCACTGCCCTGTACGGCCACGTGAGCGGCTGCCTCGCCGCATGCCTGCTCAGCCTGACGCTTCCGGCCGCGCAGGCCGACGACACGCCGCTGTTCTCCGCAGACGGCTATCGCCAGGCCCAGTACCGCAGCCCGACGCCGCCTTCCGCCGACCACGCCGTCACCCTCGACACCCCCGCCCTGCAGGCGCTGCTCAAGCGCGAGCCGAAGGCCCGGCTGGTGGACGTTTACCGCCGCACCTTCTTGAACGGCCAGTTCGTCGAAGATGAAAAGCACCGCAACCTGCCCGGCAGCCTGTGGCTGGCCAACGTCGGCACCGGCATCCTGGAACCGCAGTGGCAGGCCTACTTCGAACACAATCTCGCCCAACTCACCGAGGGCGATGCCAAGCGGCCGCTGGTGTTCTACTGCCGCTCCGACTGCTGGATGAGCTGGAACGCCATCCGCCGCGCGCATGCGCTGGGCTATGCCAGCCTCTACTGGTACCGTGACGGTATCGACGCCTGGGAGCAGGCGGGACTGCCCTTGCAGGACGCCCAGCCGCAACCCCTGAAGTAACTTGCAATCACCGCCCATAACGACAACAACGAGGTGCAGGCCATGTACAAGATCCTGATCGCCGACGATCACCCGCTGTTCCGCGAGGCGATCCACAACGTCATCGCCGACGGCTTCCCCGGCAGCGAAGTGATGGAGACCGCCGACCTCGACAGCGCCCTGGGCCTGACCCAGGAACACGACGATCTCGACCTGATCCTGCTCGACCTGAACATGCCCGGCATGCATGGCCTGAATGGCCTGATGAGCCTGCGCAACGAGGCGCCGACCATTCCCGTGGTGATCGTCTCCGCCGAGCAGGACAAACAGGTCGTCCTGCAGGCCATCACCTACGGCGCCGTAGGCTTCATCACCAAGTCCTCACCGCGCGTGCAGATGACCGAGGCCATCGAACAGATCCTCAACGGCAACGTCTACCTGCCGTCGGACATCATCCGCACCCAGAAGTCCTCGCCACGCCGCAGCCGCCAGGAAGACCACAGCATCCCGCCAGAACTGCTGCAGGCACTGACCCGCAAGCAACTGCTGGTGCTGGAGCGGATGACCAAGGGCGAGTCGAACAAGCAGATCGCCTACAACCTGGAGATCGCCGAGACCACGGTGAAGGCCCACGTCTCCGCCATCCTGCGCAAGCTGAAGGTGCACAACCGCGTGCAGGCGATTCTCTGCGCGGGCGACATCGACTTCGCCGCCTACCTGCGTCGCTGAAACTTTCATCAGCGTGCCGCTGAGACCGCTACCGGGAACCACTCGATGCCCTCCACCCGCACCCTGAGCCTCACCGGCCTGGCGATGCTTGCCTTCGCCGGCAACTCCATCCTCTGCCGCCTGGCGCTCAAGGCCGCCAGCATCGACGCGGTGAGCTTCACCGGCATCCGCATCCTCTCCGGCGCGCTGATGCTTGCCGTGCTGCTCAGACTGCGCCGCCGCGCCGCCAGCGAAGGGGGCAACTGGCGCGCAGCAGCGGCGCTGTTCGTCTACGCCGCGGCCTTCTCCTACGCCTACGTGCAGCTGGATGCGGGTACCGGCGCCCTGCTGCTGTTCGGCGCGGTGCAGGTGACCATGATCCTGGTCGGCCTGCTGCGCGGCGAACGCCTGCACGGCCAGGCGCTGCTCGGCTTCCTGCTGGCTCTCGGCGGGCTGCTCGCCCAGCTGCTGCCCAGCGCCAGCGCGCCGCCGTTGGCCGGCGCGCTGCTGATGCTGCTGTCGGGTGTGGCCTGGGGGCTGTATTCGTTGCTGGGTCGCCAGGGCAGCGATCCGCTGGCGATCACCACCGGCAATTTCGCGCGCGCCATTGCCTTTGCGGCCTTGCTGGCGGCTTGCTTCCACGCCGATCTGCGGGTGGATGCGATGGGTGTCGTCTATGCCGTGCTGTCCGGCGCGGTGGCGTCGGGCATCGGCTACGCGATCTGGTACAGCGCACTACCGGGTCTGTCGGCGATCCAGGGCGCTTCGGTGCAGTTGAGCGTACCCATTCTCGCCGCCCTTTCCGGCGCCGTGCTGCTCGGCGAGGCGATCAGCCTGCGCCTGGCACTGGTGTCATTGGCGGTGCTCGGCGGGATCGCGCTGATCCTGCTGGCCAAGGTGCGCGCTCCGGCCGCCCAGCGGGCCTGATTCAATCTGTTTTTTGCAGGAGCGAGCTTGCTCGCGAACGATGTTTCCGCGTTGAGCGGTTCGCGAGCAAGCTCGCTCCTACTATTCGTGGGCCTGGGAAGGTCCGTGCAAGCTATTACCCTCTCCCAGAGGATGGGGGCGTATGGTGCAGGATATAACCACAACTTCAGCCTGTACGGACTCCCCCTCTCCCCTTGGGAGAGGGCTGGGGTGAGGGCCGGCCCGAGCGCCGAAACTACCCGCACACTACGGCGCCCAAATCAGTGGGCGCTATCGATCAGATGGCACAGCGCGGTCTTCAGCTTCATCGGCCGCACCGGCTTGTGCATCAGCGTGTGCCCCAGCTCGCGGATCTGCTGCTTCAGCTCGTTGCTGTAGTTGGCGGTGATCATCAGCGCCGGTAGCGGCGTGCCGCGTCGGGCGTTGATCGAGGCGACGGCATCGACGCCGTTCAGCCCCTCGTCCAGGTGGTAATCGACGATCAACAGGTCCGACTCGGCATGGAAATTATCGACCTGCCGCGCCAGGTCCTCCTCCGACAGCGCGGTCACCACCTGGCAACCCCAGGTTTCCAGCAGCGTGCGCATGCCGGCGCAGATCGCGGCATCGTTATCCAGCACCCAGACGCGCGACCCGCGCAGGCGCTCCACCAGGTCGTCGGCGGTACGCTCCGGTTCCGGTTCGGTGCGCGCCACGCGGCGAGCCAAGGGGACTTCGATGGAAAAACGCGACCCCTTGCCCAGCGCCGACTCCACCTGGATACGATGGCCGAGCATGCGTGCGATCTTCTCGACGATCGCCAGCCCCAGCCCCAGCCCGCGGTCCTGGTGAAAGCGCTGCACGTCACCGCGTTTGAACTCCTGGAATATCTCGCCGAGCTTGTCCGCGGCGATGCCCACGCCGGTGTCCCAGACCTCGATCCACAGGCTGTGCCGGCGCCGCCGGCAGCCCAGCAGCACGCGCCCCGAAGGCGTGTAGCGGATGGCGTTGGTCAGCAGGTTGCGCAGGATCCGCGCCAGCAGCTGGATATCGCTGCGCACCTGGGCGCCGCACGGCACGAAATCCAGCACCAGGCCTTCGCTGGCGGCGACCTGGCGGTACTCGGCTGCGAGGTTGCCGAGCAGTTCGCTGACGTCGAACGAGGCGATGTCCGGCTTGATCACCCCGGCATCCAGCTTGGAGATGTCCACCAGAGTACCGAGCAGGGTTTCAACATCCTCCAGCGACTGGCTGATGTTGCGTACCAGCACCTCACCGCTGCGCTCCTGCAGCGCGCTGGTGAACAGCCGCGCGGCGTTCAGCGGCTGCAACAGGTCATGGCTGACGGCGGCGAGGAACTTGGTCTTCGACAGGTTGGCCTGCTCCGCCTCGCGCTTGGCCTCGCGCAGCCGGCCCTCGACCTGGCTGCGTTCGTCGATCTCGCGCTTGAGCTGGTCGTTGAGGCTGGTCAGCTCGGCGGTGCGCTCACGCACCCGCTGCTCCAGGTTCTGGTAGGCCTGGTGCAGCGCCTCGGCGGTGCGGCGGCGCTCGGTGATGTCGCGGATCAGCACGAACAACCCGCTCACCGTGCCGTCGGCCTGTCGGTTGGGCACGTAGGAGCGCTGCATGTAGCGCTCCTGCCCGGCCAGGTTGGTCTCGGCAATCTCGAAGGTCACGCTTTCGCCCGACAGCGCGCGCTCGAAGTACGGCTCCAGCCGCTGGCAGTGTTCGGCGCTGTGCACCTCGCGCAGGTTGCGCCCGAGCATCGAGCCGCTGGGCCAGCGGTACCACTCCTCGTAGACCTTGTTGGTGAAGTCGTAGTCGAGGTCGGCGGTGAGGTAGGCGATCAGCGCCGGTACCTGGTCGGTGATCAGGCGAATCCAGCGCTCGCTCTCACGCAGCGCTTCAGCGTGGCGATAGCGCTCGGTGATGTCGGTGAAGGTGTTGACGAAGCCACCGGTAGGCAGCGCGTGGGTGCGAATCTCGAGCATGCGGCCGTCGAACAGTCTCTGCTCGATCACCCCTTCCGCCTCCCCCTTGCGCGGCCGGCTGCGTGGAGTCAGCAGCGGCAGCTCGCTGTCGGCCATGACCTCGGCAAAGGGTCGGTGTGCCCCGATCGGCGCCAGCCCACAAAGCTCCAGGAAGCGCCGGTTCCACAGTTCCAGCGCGCCATCGGCGCCGACCATGGCCACACCCTGGGACAGGTTATCCACGGCGCGCTGCAGCAGGTGCGACTTCTGCGCCACCGCCTGTTCGCGGCGGGCCATCTCATTCTGCTTGATCTCGGTGATGTCGCTGTAGAGCACGACCAGGCCACCGTCGCGGGTCGGCCGCTCGGTGACGCGCACCCAGCGGTCGTTGCGCAGGCGATAGAGGGTGTGTTCGTCGTCGCTGCTGCGCTGTTCCTCGACGATCAACCCGCTGCTCTGTGCCAGACGGCGCACTTCGGCAAGCCGCGTCCCTGCACCGACACGGGCGCGGGTCTGCGCCCAGAACGCCCGGAAGCGCTCGTTGTAGAGGACGATGCGCTGTTGCGGATCGAACAGCACGAAGGCGTCGGAGATGCTCTCGATGGCGTCGAGCAGGTGCTGGTGCGCGGTCTCGGCGCGCAGGCGGGCATCGCTGAGCAACTGGTTGCTGGACTTCAGCTCGACCATCGCCTCGCTCAGCGCGTCGGTGCGCTCGCGCACCTGCTCGGCCAGTACCACCGAATGCTGGAAGGCGCCGTACGCGTTGTCGCCGCGCGACGTGGCCGACTCGACACGCTCGATCAGCGCTGCATTGATCCGCTGCAGCTTGTGGTTGTCGCGCTCCAGCTCGTCGATCCGCGCGTGCAGCTCAGCCTCCGGCGTTGCCCCGAGGACGGCCAATGGCGACACCGGTGAAGGTCTGGTTGATATGCATGCCATTGAATTGTTCCCCGTAGGTGTTGAAGCCGATCACCTGCTGGCTGCGGAGGAACTCGGCGGTGGGCTCGGTATCGCCGGCCACCTCCAGCTCCAGCCGCCGCAGGAAGCAGTCGCAGCCGATCGTCAGCAGTGGCGGGCCGAGGCGCTCGTGCAGGCGCTGGAACTGCGCCTGGAGCCCCGGCAGCAGCGGGCCGGTGCTCATGGCGGTGAGGACGATGCCGTTCTCCACTGCGCAGTAGAAGGTCAGGCTGAGGTCATCGTTGATCTGCTGGATCGAACGCACGTAGTACTGGTCGCGCACCCGCACCGCCAGCGGGTGCGCCGGGAACAGCGAGAAGTCCAGTTGCTCCAGCGGCACGCCGACCAGGCGGGCGAATTCCAGGGCGGCCGGTTCGGCGTTGAGCTCCAGCACCCGGCGGCTGTCGCTGTCGGCGCGGGTGACCACCAGCTTCTCCTCGCTCGGCAGCACGTGGTGGGTGGTGAACACCTCGAAGTCGAGCCAGGTGTTGAACAGCACCACCACCGCCGCCCCCGTGTGGAACTGGCCCTGGTAGAAGACGTGGGTGTGGGTCAGGTGATTATCGTCACCGGCCGAGCCGCCGAAATGCGGGATGGCACCGAGCGCAGCACTGAGCGCGGCGAGCACCACTTCCTCACGGCTGGAGAGACCGTCGAGCAGGGTCAGGGCGAAACTGTGGTCCTTGATCGGCGCCAGCCCGGCGCTGCGACAGTCCGCCACCAGCGACTCGACCATCTGCTGCGCGTCGATCAGGCTGAAGCGCTCCATCTCGTCCACCAGCGCACAGGAGATGGCGAAGCTGCGCAGGTCGAAGCCCACGGCGGTGACGCAGCCACGCCCATAACCCTGCGGGGTGATCTCGCCGGCGGTGGTGCAGCCGGCCAGGTCGATACCGCCGAAGTACTGCTCCAGCGCGGCGGCCAGCGCTGGCAGGTCGTATTCGGCGGAACAGAAGAACAGCACGAAGCCGAGGTTTGGATGGATCAGCTGGCGCGCCAGGTCCTGGGCGACCGCCTCGACGTCGCGGGCATCGGACATGCCGCGAACGACTCCTTGTGTTTCGTGCATGGCGTACGCCCAGTCAGGATATCGACGCTGGCATTCTACGAAGCGGCCGGGGCGCGCCCCATGCTACTTGTGTCGCGGCGGGTCTATCCGAAAGTAGCGGGGTCGGCTGTAGGAGCGAACTCCGTCCGCGATGCTTTTGAGATCGGTGTTTGTGCGCCGCTTCGGCGTGCTCGCGGACATTTTGTTTCGCCCCCTCGGGCGAGTTCCTTTTGTCAAACGTCGGCTAGCCGCCCTCACAAAAGGAACCAAAAGGTCTTGCCCCTGCATCCGGTTTTTCGCTTGGGGCGAAAAATACCCTCGTTGAATCGCAGTTTCAGGGGCACGCCGCGAAGGGGCACTCCAGAGCATGCGGGTATTCCACTGAAGACCTCACAGTCCAGAGCCAGAGCCATTCCGTAGGGCGCATAACCCGGAACGGGGTATCCGCCGATTGTCACAACGGAATGGCTGCATCAGGCAGCGGGCCAGAACAGCAACGTCAGTACCAGCATCCCGGCGTAGAATCCCGTCTCCACCGTCTCCGTCCAGGGCTGAATCCTGCGCAGCGCGCCGTAGATGTGCACCACCACCATGAATCCCGCCACCGCCGCCAGTACCTCGAAAGTGGTCAGCAGCGCCTCGCCTGTCAGCGCCGCGCGCAGCATCAAGGCTTCGACGATGAGGATGAACGCCCCCAGGCAGCGCCCGAAATACACCGCAAGATCGGTGTGTTCCGGCAACTGCCACTGCATCACCCGCGCCCACAGCAGCGGCACCAGGAAGATGGGCAGGGCGAACACCAGGGTGGTGGCGATGGACAGAACCAGCAGGTAAGTCTGCGCGTGCGCGCTCCACGATCCGATCATGACGAGCCTTCCTTGAAGTGAAGAAAAAAGGCGGGTGACACGCTGTGCCGACCCGCCGAAATGCAGCCAAAGGAGTTGGGGGATTACCAGTTGAGGACGGCGCCCACCGCGAAGGTGTCGGTGTCCTCGCTGACGGTGGAGCCCTTGCGGCCGTCGATTTCGTAGACGTTGTACTCGGCTACCAGCTTCAGGTTGTCGTTGATGGTGCGGAAGTAGGCGATGCCCTTGGTGGAATAGTCTGCTGCGCTGCCCAGGCCGTTGCCGTCGTCGCGGGTCTCGCCGGTGGACAGCGCTACACGGTTCTTGCCCCAGCTGTAGGAGCCCTGCAGCAGCACGCCGCGGCTGTCCACTTCGCGCAGCGCGGCTTCGCCGGCGTTGTTGGTGAAGAACGGGTTGATGCCCTTGGCGGTGAAGCCCGAGCCGGTCAGCGAGAGGCCACCCATCTTCGCCTGGATGCCGTAGCCCAGGCCCTTGGAGGTCACGCTGTCGACTTCGTCGTTGGTGTTCTTCGAGGTCTGGTAGGCGCCGTTGACCCAGCTGTAGATCTGCGCGCCGCCGACATCGAACTGGTAGCTGATCTCGCTCTCGTAGCGCGGGTTGTCCTGGTAGGCCTTGTCGTCGAGGCCGTCGCTGGCGTCCTTGTCGATCTGGTTGGTGTCGATCGGGTCCATGATGCCGACGGCGACGCGTAGACCATCCACCAGGTTGTTGTTGCGGTAGGTGATCTGCGAGGTCGGGAACGGGTACGGGTAGCCGGTGCCGATGTTGCCGAAGGACACGCCCTTGCCATCCACCAGGCCGAGGGTGTCGCTGGCGTTGCCGAAGCCGGCGAGCAGTTCGTCGAGGAAGATGTTGGAGCGCGAGAACAGGCCGAAGTCCTTGCCGATCAGCACCTCGCCCCAGTCGCCGGCGACATTGCCGTAGAACTGGCGAACGTCGATGGCGGTATCGGTGCCGTCCTGCTCGCTGTCGTTGATGGTCACCCAGAACGACGAGCGCCCGGTGAGGGTCAGGCCGTCGATCTTCTTGCCGAAATTGAAGCCGATGTAGTTGGGCAGGAAGCCCATCTTCACCCGCGACTGGCGGCGGTCGTAGGTATCGCCGTTGCGGTCGACGTCGCTGTTCACATAGAAGGCGTTGAAGTAGCCGTCGGTGGAAAAGGTGGTGTCATCCTTGTCGTACAGCAGGATGTCGGCGCGAGCCCCGCTCGACGCTGAAGACAGGGCCAGGGTGGCCAGTGCCAGCGGCAGAAGCTGGCGGCGGACGGCGATGTTGTTCTTGTTCATGGCGCTCTCCGGGTGAATGGAACGACTGCGGTTTCAGTCGTGGCGGAGGCGATTATCGAAATGGCGAAAGCCGCGACATACGCTGCTTTGGCGCCGTTTCACCGGGCCCTTCGGGCGTTCTGCGAGAGCGCTGCGCAAGGCTCTGCGACCGCCACTACCTCAGGCTCGCGGCGATGGTCGCGCAGGGTCGCGACCGCCGGGCCACTACCTGGGACCCGACCCAGGGAGCAGGTCGCGGGGCGTAAGGCAGAAGTCGACCGGGCGACCGCCTTGCGGACGGTACCCTCGGTCGAAAGTACGAGTCTCAGGCGCGGCTGAGCAGCAGCCAGTGGCCGCCCTGGGCAGAGGTCAGCGCGGAATGCGCGGCGCGTAGCTCGGTGCCGCAAAGGCTCTCCAGGGCCTCGGCCATGAGTGCCCGGTGAGGCGGCAGGACACCCGCCAACTGGTCATGCCAGGCCTGCTGCAGACGCTCGGCGAAATCGCCCGGCGCGCGGACCAGTTCGGCAGCCAGCGAAGCACGCAGGCTGTCGACACGCTGCGGGTCGATGCGCAGCAGGGCCTCGCCCTGCTGGTAGAGGAAGCTGTCCACCTCGGCCTGCAATTCAACAGCCGAGAGCAGCGGCGACTGCACTGCGAAGAGGATGCCGCGCCGCATGCCTATCTGGCGGAAACCACAGTACAGCGCATAAGCCAGCTGCCGTTCACCGCGCAGCCAATGGAAGAAAGCCGGTTCCAGCACACGCGCCAGCAGGCGCCACGCGGCTTCGTCCGCCACCGAGCGGGACACCAGTGGGCAGAACAGCAGCAACGCTGCTTCGCCCGGCATCTCCAGCACCTGGCGGTGACGGCCGGGCGGCCCGCTGCGCGGTGGCAGCGGGCTGGCGCTCGAGTGATCGGCCAGGGTATTCGGCAACTCGATACCCAGGGCCAGGGCGTCCCAGTGAGCAGCCGACCAGTCCGGCAGCGCTTCGCTGTCCCCCGCCAGCACCTGCGGCAGCAGGTCGATCAATTGACGGATGGGCATTTCGCCTTCGCGGCGACGGCGTTCGGCCGCCAGCAGGCGCGCGCCCTGCCCCAGTACTGCGGCTGGAGGATGCTGGAGGGCATTGATAGCGCACTCGGCCAGGTCGGCGAGCTGGTTTCTGGCGCCGGACAGCAGCAGCGCCCAGTCACTTTCCAGGGCTTCCAGGCGCAGCGTGACACCTTCGTGCCGTGCCGCGCCAGCCAACGGGCGCAACACCTGCCGGGCACTGAGGAAGGCCTGTCGGCCCGGCGCCTGGGGGAAGCGCCAGCGCAGGTGCAGGGCTGCGGGCTCGCTGTCGGCCGGAAGCTGCATCGGTGCAAAGGACCAGGGCTCGGCACGCAGCGGTTCGGCGGCGCGCTTCGCGCAGCGCACGACGTCGAGAATGAAGCCGGCCGAGGTCAGGGATTCGCCGATCACCGACTCCGAGGCCAACAGGCGGATCATTCGCGACGCCACCAATTGGCCGAGCCAGACCGACGACGGGTCGCTGCGCGCTCTGCGCTGCAACTGCGCCAATGAGCCCGTTGCCCCATCGGCAGGCGCAGCGGCGAGCACATCCGCCGGCAACTTGCGCAGCGCCTCCAGCCAGGAGAGAAAGGCCGACTCCACGAGATCGGCCGTGGACGCTTCGGCCAGTTCGAAATCGAAACGCAGCAACGCCTGGCCGTCGGCGAAGCGGCTCAGGCGCGCACGAGCACTGTCGGCCAGCCCGTTCTGCCCCAGGCAGGCCAGCAGCGAGCCGGGTGCCTCGTCGGCCAGCCAGCCCTGCAGTTGCTCCAGCAGCGCGCCGCCCTCGCCCGCCATGCCATCCAGGGCGAATGCCAGGACCAGCCGTGGCGCGCCCGGCAGGCGCAGTTTCAGCTCCTCACCGCTGAGGGGCAGAAGGGATTCCCGGCCAGTGCTTGCAACGGCCGCGCCCAGGGGAAACACACTCCCTTCACGCTCCGCCAGTATCGCCAGCTCTTCCAGTGTTTGCGGGCCCTGCAACCAGAGTTCCAGCGCACCGCCGACCTGGCAGGAGCGGATGAAATCACGCAGCGCCTGCTGGAACTCGGCGCTTTCCACCTTCAAGGTGTCGCGCCGGCCGGCCACGAAGCGCCCCAGCGCGTGCCCCGGCGCCACCGCCAAGGCCAGGGCGGCGTCGATCAGGGTGTCGGGATCGCGGCCGCGGGCAAGAAACTCGGCCTCCAGCACTTCACGTTCAGCCACCTGCACGGCTTCATCCAGGCGCGGTCGCGCGAGCATGTCCAGCAGGCGTGCCAATCCGTCCCCCAATGCATCGGCCGGCACCTCGAAGAAGTAGTCGGTCTGCCGCGCGCGGGTACTGGCGTTGACCCGCCCTCCGCGCGCCTGCACCCAGGGCATCAGTCGCTCACCCTCGACGAAGCGTTCGCCGCAAAGGAACAGCAGGTGTTCGGTGAAATGCGCAAGGCCGGGGAAGGCTTCGGGCTCATCGTGGCTGCCCCGGGCAATGCGCAGCAGCGCAGCGGCGTGGCTGGCGCCGGGAGCATGAACGACAGTGGCACGCAGGCCGTTGGCGAGAATCAAGGTCTTGGCGGGGATATTGTTCATCGACATCCGGTCCGGTTCATGGCCGACACCATCGCCCAAGCCGGGGCAAAGGGAAATACGGCTTTGGCAGCAAATGTCCGCCGGCATTGGCCCGCCGCACTCGGGCGGCTACCATTCCCAGCTTCATCGCCCCTTCGGAATTTTCCCGCCATGAGCACCGCCCTGCTGATCATCGACGTCCAGTCCGACCTGTGCACCGGCGACTTCGCCTGTTTCGACATAGACAACGTGCTGCAGCGCATCAACAGCCTGAGCCACTCGGCGCGCGAGGCCGGCGTGCCGGTGGTGCTGGTGCAGCACGAGGATGACGATCTGCAGTATGGCAGCGCCGGCTGGCAGCTGGAACCGCGCCTGCTCACCCATCACTCCGACCTGAAGGTGCGCAAGACCACCCCGGACTCCTTCCTGCGCACCGACCTGGGCGAACACCTGCATTCACGTGGCATCGATCACCTGGTGATCTGCGGCCTGCAGAGCGACTACTGCGTCGATACCACCACCCGCCGCGCCCTGGCCCAGGGCTATGCGGTGACGCTGGTGGGCGATGCCCATTCCACCGTCGACAACGCCGTGCTCAGCGCCGCGCAGATCACCGCGCACCACAATGCGGTGCTGGGCAGCATCAGCAGTTTCGGCCCCCGCGCCAAGGTCGTGGCAACTGCCGACGTGCACTTCTGAAGCCCGCCACGAGATAGCCATGAACTTCGACTGGAACGACATTCCGATCCTCCTCGCCCTCGCCCGCCACGGCAGCATGAGCGCCGCCGGCCGCGCCCTGGGCGTCGATCCCTCGACCATGAGCCGGCGCCTGGTGGCGGCGGAAGCCGCGCTGCAGACGCGGCTGTTCATTCGCGACAACGCCGGCTACAAGGCCACCGACGCCGGCGAGGCCTTTCTCAGCCATGCCGAGCGCATCCTCGGCGATGTGCAGAGCATGCTGCTGGAGACCCGCGACGAAGCCAGCGCCATCAGCGGCAGCGTGCGCATCACGGCGGTGGACTTCCTCTTCAGCCACTGGCTGGTGCAGCACATGCCTCATCTGGCGCGCACCTACCCGAGCCTGCAGTTGCAGCTGATCCCGGCGAACCGTTCGTTGTCCTTCACCCGTCGCGAGGCCGACTTCGCGCTACGCCTGGCACGCCCGGCGGAAGACGCCGCACTGGTGATGCGCAAGGTCGCCGACATCGGTTTTGCCGTGTACGCGGCCACGTCCTTTTCCCGCGTGCCGGTGGAGCTGTGGCCACAGCAGGCCTGGCTGGGCTACGGCGAGGAACTCGACGATACGCCGGAGATGGCCTGGGTGCGGCGCTTCGCCCCCGGCGCCGGCTTCGCCCTGCGCGCCAGCAGCGTGACCACGCTGATCCATGCCTGCCAGAGCGGCCTGGGCATGGCCCTGCTGCCGTGCATCCTCGGTGATCGCGAAGGGTTGGTGCGGCTGTCCGGGCCGGTGGTCATGCGGGAAATCTGGCTGCTCAGCCACCGCGACGCCGGCCGCATCGGCCGCTTCCAGGCCGTCAGCGACTGGCTGCGCGAAGTGTTCGACCAGGATGCCGCGCAGCTCAGCGGCGAGCACCTGGACGCCCGCGTGCTGGGCCCGGTGGAAATCAGCCGCGGCTGACCATGAAGAAGCCCGGATGTCTTGCGACATCCGGGCTTGCTGCTGCCGGAACCGAATGCGTGGTTACGGTTGGACCGGCGGCAGGTACTGCAGGGTGGTGCCCAGCGCCCAGAGCAGGAACAGCACCAGCGGGATGTGCACCAGCAACTGGACGAAGCTGAAGCCGATCAGGTCGCGGGCCTTCAGGCCCAGCACACCCAGCAACGGCAGCATGTAGAACGGGTTGATCAGGTTCGGCAGCGCCTCGGCGGCGTTGTAGATCTGCACCGCCCAGCCCAGGTGGTATTGCAGCTCATTGGCCACCTGCATCACGTAGGGCGCCTCGATGATCCACTTGCCGCCGCCGGACGGGATGAAGAAGCCCAGCACCGCCGAGTACACGCCCATGAGCAGCGCATAGGTGTCGTGGGAGGCGATCTGCACGAAGAAGGTGGAGATATGGTGGGCGATGGTCGAACCGTCGCCGCCCTTCACCGTGGTCAGGATCGCAGCGATAGAGCCATACAACGGGAACTGGATCAGCACACCGGTGGTGGTCGGCACGGCGCGGGCGACAGCATCAAGGAAGTTGCGCGGGCGCCAGTGCAACAGCGCGCCGGCCATGATGAACAGCAGGTTGTAGGTATTCAGCCCGGAGATCGCGGTGATCGCCGGCTTGGTGCTGAACTCGTGGACCAGCCAGCCACCGGCCAGGGCCACCAGCATCAGGATCAGCAGCGGGCTGTGCTCCAGCCACTCGCCCGGGCGGGTCGCCTTCGGCGCGCTGGGCGGGGTGACGCTGACGTCCACGCCGCAGGCCTTGGCATCACGGGCGCTGCCGGCGCCGGGTGCGGTCATGTAGGCGATCACCAGCGACACCAGCACCAGGGCCAGCAGCATCACGCCGGATTGCCAGAGAAAGATGGTCTCGGTGAACGGGATGACGCCGGTGATCGCCAGGATCGACGGCGGCAGGCTGGCCGGGTTGGCCTGCAACTGCGCGGCGGACGACGACAGGCCCAGCGCCCATACCGCGCCCAGGCCCAGGTAGGCGGCTGCACCAGCGGCGCGGTAGTCCATCTTCAGGTCTTCGCGGCGAGCCAGTGCGCGCACCAGCAGGCCGCCGAACACCAGGGACAGGCCCCAGTTGAGCAGCGAAGCGACCATGGAGATCAGCGCGACCCAGGCCACCGCCGAGCGGCCGTTCTTCGGCACGCGGGCGAACAGGTCGATGAGCCTGGAAGCCGGGCCGGAGCTGGCAACCACGTAACCGCCGATGACCACGAAGGCCATCTGCATGGTGAAGGGAATCAGGCTCCAGAAGCCGTCACCAAAGGCCTTGGCGGTCTCCGTGGCCGGCGCGCCGATGGCCAGCGCGGCGACGGTGACGATCAGCACCGCGAGTGCGGCGAAGACCCAGGAGTCGGGGAACCAGCGTTCGGCCCAGTTGGAACAGGCCATGGCGAAGCGCGCGGAGCGGCTGTCCTGCAAGGCTGTGCCGGGGGTGTGCACGTGGGAAGTCATAATGGTCTACCTCATTGTTCTTGTCATGGCTCAATTCGGATGAGCTCGTTGTGGCAATGGTGCGGTGTTCAGAAACAGAAAAACCGCCCGGCCTGCGTGGGGCCGAGCGGTGACGCAAGGGTTTGCCGGCACCGGGGGGACGCCGAAAACCGCGGCGGGATGTCGTCTGTCGGTGTGCCCACCTCCCATCCCGCCTGCCAGAGCAGCATTGCTACATGCCGCCCGGCGCTCGCCAATAGGTCGTTAGTCGCGCGCCTCAGTCCCGGACGAGGGCCATGGCGACACCCTGGCCACCGCCGATGCACAGGGTCGCCAGGCCCTTCTTCGCATCGCGGCGGAGCATTTCGTGGAGCAGGGTCACCAACACGCGAGCGCCGGAAGCACCGATTGGGTGGCCAAGGGCGACGGCGCCGCCGTTGACGTTGACCTTCTCGGCGTTCCAGCCCAGCTCCTTGCCGACCGACAGGGCCTGCGCAGCGAAAGCTTCGTTGGCCTCGATAAGCTCGACGTCGTCGAGGCTCCAGCCGGCCTTTTCCAGGCAGCTGCGGGTCGCGGTCACCGGGGCGATACCCATGATCGACGGGTCGACGCCGCTGCTGGCATAGGCTTGGATACGCGCCAGAACCGGCAGGTTCAGACTGCGTGCGCGCTCGGCGCTCATCAGCAGCACGGCGGCGGCGCCATCGTTGAGGGTGGAGGCGTTGCCGGCGGTGACGGTGCCGTCCTTCTCGAAGGCCGGCTTGAGCTTGGCCAGGGACTCGGCAGTGGTGCCGGCGCGCGGCTGCTCGTCGGTGTCGAAGGACAGCGGCTCGCCCTTGCGCTGGGGAATCAGCACCGGGGTGATCTCGTCCTTGAAGCGCCCGGCTTCAATGGCCGAGGCGGCCTTGAGCTGGGACTGCGCGGCGAAGGCGTCCTGGGCTTCACGGCTGATGCCGAACTTCTCCGCCAGGTTCTCGGCGGTGATGCCCATGTGGTAGTCGTTGAAGGCATCGATCAGGCCATCGCGCAGCAAGGTGTCCTGCAGTTCTGCGTGACCCATGCGCAGGCCGGTACGGGCCTTGGGCAGTACATAGGGCGCCAGGCTCATGCTTTCCTGGCCGCCGGCGATCACCACGTCGGCGTCGCCACAGCGGATCGCCTGGACGCCGAGGAACAGCGATTTCAGGCCCGAACCGCAGAGCTTGTTGATGGTCATCGCGGGTACTTCAACCGGCAGACCAGCACCGATGGACGCCTGGCGCGCGGGGTTCTGTCCGGCGCCGGCGGTGAGTACCTGGCCGAGGATCACTTCATCGATCTGGTCCGGCTTCACGCCGCTGCGTTCGAGCAGCGAGCGGATCACCAGGCTGCCCAGTTCATGGGCGGGAATATTCGCCAGGCTGCCCTGGAAGGCGCCGATGGCGGTGCGGGTGGCGGCGACTATCACGACGTCTTGCATGAATCATTCTCCGGAAGGCTTGGGCTGCCCTCTCCCCCCCTCTCCCTTCGGAGCGGGGCGCGTAGCCAGGGTTGGGGAGCGGGAAGCGCGGGATAACTCAGAAGGTCATTTCCTTCACATCGTCCGGCACGATCAGGCGGCCGGCGGTCTTCTCGGCGATCTCGGCAACGCTCACGCCCGGCGCGGTCTCGCGCAGGATGAAGGCGCCGTCCTCGATCTCCAGGTAGGCCAGATCGGTGAGCACCTTGCGGATGCAGCCGGCGCCGGTCAGCGGCAGCGAGCAGCGTTCCAGCAGCTTGGATTCACCGTCCTTGGAGGCGTGGGTCATGGTGACGATGATGTTGTCCGCGCCGGCCACCAGGTCCATGGCGCCGCCCATGCCTTTCACCAGCTTGCCGGGAATCATCCAGGAGGCGATGTTGCCCTGTACGTCCACCTCGAAAGCGCCCAGCACGGTGAGGTCGACGTGGCCGCCACGGATCATCGCGAAGGATTGCGCGGAGTCGAAGATCGACGCGCCCTTCACCGCGGTCACGGTCTGCTTGCCGGCGTTGATCATGTCGGCGTCGACGCTGTCCTCGGTGGGGAACGCACCCATGCCGAGCAGGCCGTTCTCCGATTGCAGCATCACTTCCATGCCCTCGGGCACGTAGTTGGCGACCAGGGTCGGGATGCCGATGCCCAGGTTCACGTAGAAGCCATCCTGCAGCTCGCGCGCCACGCGCTGAGCCATTTGTTCGCGGGTCAATGCCATCTTCTTGTCTCTCTTGTCCGGTGGGCTCAGGAACGCACGGTGCGTTTTTCGATACGCTTTTCGAAGGTTCCCTGAATGATGCGGTCGACGTAGATGCCGGGGGTGTGGATCTGGGTCGGGTCCAGTTCGCCCGGTTCGACGATTTCTTCCACTTCGACGACGGTGATGCGGCCCGCGGTGGCGACGATGGGATTGAAGTTCTGCGCAGTGTGGCGATAGATGACGTTGCCATAGTGGTCGGCCTTCCAGCCCTTGACGATGGCGAAGTCACCGGTGATGGCGCGTTCCATCACGTAGTGGCGGCCCTCGAACTCGCGCACTTCCTTGCCATCGGCGACCGGGGTGCCGTAGCCGGTGGCGGTGAAGAAGGCCGGGATGCCGGCGCCGCCGGCACGGAGTTTTTCCGCCAGGGTGCCCTGCGGGGTCAGCTCGACCTCCAGTTCACCGGACAGCAGTTGCTGCTCGAACAACGCATTTTCGCCAACGTAGGAGGCAATCATCTTGCGGATCTGCCGATCCTCCAGCAGCACGCCGAGACCGAAACCGTCGATGCCGCAGTTGTTGGAGACCACTGTCAGGCCCTTCACGCCCAGCTTGCGGATCTGCGCGATGAGGTTCTCCGGGATGCCGCACAGGCCAAAACCGCCGGCCAGTACCGTCATGTCGTCGGTGAGCCCGGCGAGGGCTTCCTCGTAACTGCCTACACGCTTGTCGAGTCCTGCCATGTTGCTGCCTCTTTCTTATTTGGAATGTCCGACCCATCGGTCAGAGAGCGAATGCAGCTTCACCGGCAAAGACTGATTTGTTAAGTTTGTTTTTCCAATCGATTGATTTGGCGTATTTATAAATGACCGTAAAGCAACTGCGCGCCTTCCTCGCCGTGGCCCAGAGCTTGAGCTTCGCCCAGGCCTGCGAGCGCCTGCACCTGTCGCAACCGGCGCTGAGCCTGGCGATCAAGAGCCTGGAGGAATCCCTGGGCGGCCAGTTGCTGGTACGCACTACGCGCAGCGTGGCATTGACACCCGAAGGCGAGACGTTGCTGCCGGTGGCCCGGCGCCTGTTGGCGGACTGGGACAACGCCGAAGAACTGATGCACCAGCACTTCACCTTGCAGCTGGGCAAGGTTTCCATCGCCGCCATGCCCTCCTTCGCCGGCAACCTGCTGCCTGCCGTGCTGCGCACCTTCCGTGATCGCCACCCGAAGGTGAACGTGGCGGTACACGACGTGATCAACGAGCAGGTGCTGGAGATGGTCCGCAACCGCCGTGTGGAACTGGGCATCGCACTGGAACCGGACAGTCTCGACGGGCTGACCTTCACGCCCTTCTATACCGACCGTTTCGTCGCGGTGCTGCCGGCGGATTCACTGCTGGCGAATGAGGCGCGAATTACCTGGGAGCAGTTGCTGGAAGATCACTTCATCACCCTGCAGCGCCCGTCAGCCGTGCGCTTGTTGCTGGAAGACCAGTTGGCGGCACGGCACGGTCGACTGCCGGTGGCGTTCGAAAGCCACCAGTTGGTGACGGTGGGCCGGATGGTCGCCGAGGGGCTGGGCGTCAGCGCCGTACCGCGTCTGTGCCGGCAGCAGATGGAGGAGTTGGGCGCGCGCTGCGTGGTGCTTGAGGAACCGCGCATCGAGCGCCGCGTTGGCCTGTTCTGCCTGGCGGAGCACCAGTTGTCCAGCGCCGCGCAGGCGCTGAGCGATGTGCTGGTGCACGGGACAGATTGGGCGGGGATGGAGCGGGAGTGATCGCGCCACGGGCCCAAGAGCCCCTCCCCCTCCCAGAGGGAACACTTCGAGAGCGCCGGCTGACTCAGAATTTCTCCTCGCACCGAACGTTCCCCTCTCCCTTTAGGGGAGGGTTAGAGTGAGCGAGATCCATGGTTGCGGAATCTCAGATCTTTCCCCCCATCCGCAAACTGATCTCCCGTGCCACTTCCAGCAGCGCCCCCGCCGCCTCACCGTGAACTTCGGCGGCAAAGCTCGCTTGTGAGCCAACCACGGTAATCACCCCGGCCAGTTCGCGGCCGGTCTTGAACAGCGGCACCGACAGCGCGTTCACTCCAGGCATCAGCAAACCGTGGACCGCATGCAGTCCTTCGCTGCGAATGCTCTCCAGCACTGATTGGTCCGCGCCCTCCTCCAGCCCAGCCTTGAACGCCGCGAACACCAGCCCGGTGGATGAACCATGCAGCGGCAACACCGAGCCTACCTGCGTGACCAGCGTGACCATGCCCTGGGCCGGCTCGACCTGCACCACGGTGGGCCCGTGACTGCCCCAGATGGCGAGGAAGCAGGTCTGCCCCAGCGCGTCGCGCAGATCGGCCAGCGCCGGGCTGGCGACCTTCACCACATCCAGCCGGCGGATTGCGGCCAGGCCGACGTACAGCGCCTCACGCCCCAGGCCGTAATGGTTGGTCAGGGGATCCTGCTCGGCGAAGCCACTGGCGATCAATGCCTGCAGGTAGCGATGAACCTTGGCCGCCGGCATGTCCAGGTACTCGCCCAGGCGCTTGAGCGAGGTACTCGGCGCGAGGTCCGCCAGGGCCTTGAGGATCTGCGTGCCGACCTCGGCGGACTGCACCTTCGCGCCCTTCGTCGGGACGGAGTCTTCTGCGTCGTTCATGGTCTTCAACTTAAAGGAACTCCCGGACGGGCTTGACGGCCCGTCGACACGAAATTACGTTAATCGTAATTCAATTACGATAAAAAGAGTAAAACCACCATGACCGCCTCTCCTGCCTACCAATCCGGGTTCGGCAACGAATTCGCCAGCGAGGCCCTGCCGGGTGCACTGCCCGTAGGCATGAACTCGCCGCAGCAGGTACCGTTCGGGCTCTACGCCGAGCAGTTCTCCGGCACCGCCTTTACCGTCCCGCGCAGCGAAGCCCGGCGCACCTGGCTGTATCGCATCCGCCCGTCCGCCGCGCACCCGCGCTTCGAGCGCCTGGAGCGGCAGATCACCGGCACGGCGCTTGGCCCGGTCACGCCCAATCGCCTGCGCTGGAACAGCTTTGAAATCCCGCAGGAGCCTACCGACTTCGTCGACGGCCTGCTATGCATGGCCGCCAACGCCGAGGCAGAAGCCTGCAGTGGCGTCAGCCTGTATGCCTACCGCGCCAATATCTCGATGCGCCGGGTATTCTTCAACGCCGACGGCGAACTGCTGATCGTGCCCCAGGCCGGCCGCCTGCGCCTGGTCACCGAACTCGGCATGCTGGAGGTCGAACCGCTGGAAATCGCCGTGATCCCGCGCGGCATGCGCTTGCGCGTCGAACTGCTCGACAGCCAGGCCGCCGGCTATATCGCCGAGAACCACGGCGCCGCCCTGCGCCTGCCCGACCTCGGTCCCATCGGCAGCAACGGCCTGGCCAATGCCCGCGACTTCCTCGCCCCGGTGGCGCATTACGAAGACGTGGAAGGCCCGGTGCAACTGGTGCAGAAATTCCTCGGCGAACTCTGGGCCACCCAGCTCGACCACTCGCCGCTGGACGTCGTCGCCTGGCACGGCAACAACGTGCCCTACAAGTACGACCTGCGCCGCTTCAACACCATCGGCACGGTGAGCTACGACCACCCGGACCCGTCCATCTTCACCGTACTGACCTCGCCCAGCGACACCCATGGCATGGCCAACATGGACTTCGTGATCTTCCCGCCGCGCTGGATGGTGGCCGAGAGCACCTTCCGCCCGCCGTGGTTCCACCGCAACCTGATGAACGAGTTCATGGGCCTGATCCAGGGCGTGTACGACGCCAAGGCCGACGGCTTCGTCCCCGGCGGCGCCTCGCTGCACAACTGCATGAGCGCCCACGGCCCGGACAACGCCACCACGCGGCAGGCCATCACCGCCGACCTAAAACCCCACAAGATCGACCAGACCATGGCCTTCATGTTCGAGACCGGCCGCGTGCTGCGCCCCAGCCGCTTCGCCCTCGACTGCCCGCAGCTGCAGCCTGACTACGACAGCTGCTGGAGCGGCATGCAGAAGACCTTCGACCCTTCCCAGGAGCAGTAACATGAGCGCCGCCCACAGCACACAAAGCTGGATCGAATCGGCCAACGGCCACCCGGATTTTCCCCTGCAGAACCTGCCGCTGGGCGTGTTCAGCCCGCCGGGTGACTCGCCCCGTGGCGGCGTGGCCATCGGCGACTACATCTTCGACCTGAAGACCGCTTGCGAAACCGGCCTCTTCCACGGCGCCGCGCACCAGGCCGCGCTGGTGGCCAGCGGCGACAGCCTGAACGCCTTCTTTGCCCTCGGGGGCACCGCACGACGTACCCTGCGCGACGCGCTGATCTACCTGCTCAGCGAAGGTAGCGGCGAACAGAAGCGCATGGAGCACTTGGGCGCCGCGCTGCTCAAGCCCCAGGCCGCGTGCCGCATGCACCTGCCGGCCAAGGTTGGCGACTACACCGACTTCTACGTCGGCATCCACCACGCGAAGAACGTCGGCAAACTGTTCCGCCCGGACAACCCGCTGCTGCCCAACTACAAGTACGTGCCCATCGGCTACCACGGTCGCGCGTCCACCGTCGTGCCCTCCGGCACCGAGGTGCGCCGCCCCAACGGCCAGACCCTGCCCGCCGGCGTCGACGTACCGACCTTCGGCCCCTGCGCACGCATGGACCTGGAGCTGGAACTGGGCATCTGGATCGGCCAGGGCAACGACCAGGGCAAGGCGATCCCGATCAATGCGGCCTCCGGCCACATCGCCGGCTTCTGCCTGCTCAACGACTGGTCCGCGCGTGACGTTCAGGCCTGGGAATACCAACCGCTGGGACCGTTCCTGTCGAAGAGCTTCGCCACCACGGTGTCGCCCTGGGTGGTCACCGCCGAGGCGCTGGAGCCTTTCCGCGTGGCCCAGCCGGCCCGCCCGGAAGGCGACCCGCAGCCGCTGCCGTACCTGTACGACGAAGGCGACCAGCAACACGGCGCTCTGGATATCGAGCTGGAAGTGCTGCTGCACACTGCGCGCATGCGCCGCGAACACCAGGCTCCCGAGCGCATTGCCCTGAGCAACACGTTGAACATGTACTGGACGGTCGCACAGATGGTCGCGCACCACAGCGTCAATGGCTGCCGCCTGCAACCGGGCGACCTGTTCGGCTCCGGTACCCTCTCCGGCGAGACCCCTGACAGCTTCGGCAGCCTGCTGGAAATGACCTTTGGTGGAAAGCAGCCGGTGGTGCTGGCCAATGGCGAAGAACGGCGCTTCCTCGAAGACGGCGACGAGATCATCCTGCGCGCCCGCTGCCGCCGCGAGGGGCATGCGACCATCGGCTTCGGCGAATGCCGCGGACGGATTCTGCCAGCGCACTGATGCGATTCCCGCGGACCGTAGGGCGCATAACGCGTCAGCGTTATTCGCCCTACGCCTCATACCGCTCTGCGCTCCACCCATCCTACGACTCGCCACCGCGCGAGGCTTTTCGTAGGGCCGAGGGGGACGCCTAGTCCTTGCTCGCGAACAGCCGGTGTCACCGCGGCTGGGCGGTTCGCGAGCAAGCTCGCTCCTACAAGTCCGGTCCGATACAAATCCCGCGCAAAAAAAACGGGCCCGAAGGCCCGCTGCTAAACGAGGGTGTTGCTCTCTCTATCAATCAGTGCGCGATGCACACCGACTTGATCTCGGTATAGGCCTCGACCACGGCACGGCCGAACTCGCGGCCCATGCCCGACTGCTTGACGCCCCCGAAGGGCATGCTCGGGTCGAGCAGCACGTGGGCGTTGACCCACACGGTGCCGGACTCGATGCGCGGCACCAGGTTCATCGCCTTGCTCAGGTCGTTCGTCCACAGGCTCGCGCCCAGGCCGTATTCGCTGTCGTTGGCCATCTCGATGGCCTGGTCTTCATCATCGAACGGCAGCACCGCCAGCACCGGGCCGAAGACTTCGTCACGGGCCACGGCCATCTGCATGGTCACGTCCGCCAGCACGGTGGGCTGCACGTAGAAACCGTTGCCAGCGATCCGCTCACCGCCACAGACGATGCGCGCGCCCTGCTCACCGGCGCGGGCAATGTGCTCCAGCACGCTGCGCTGCTGCTTGGCCGATACCAGCGGGTTGATCTGCGCGGATGGATCCATGCCCTCGCCCAGGCTCATGCCGGCGACGGCGGCAGCCAGCTTCTCGACGAACTCGTCGTAGCGCGAGCGATGTACATAGAAGCGCGAAGCCGCAGCGCAGACCTGGCCGTTGTTCAGCAAGCCGCCCAGCAGCGCGCCCTGCACCGCGTTGTCGATGTTGGCGTCGGCCAGCACGATCATCGGGTTCTTGCCGCCCAGTTCCAGGGCAAAGCGGGTCATGTTCTGCACGGCGGCCAGGCCGACGCTGCGACCCACCGCAGTGGAACCGGTGAAGGACACCTTATTGACCAACTTGTGGCTGGCCAGGCCACCACCGATACGCGGGCCATCGCCAGTCACCAGGTTGAACACGCCGGCCGGTACGCCGGCTTCGAAGGCCAGTTCAGCCAGGCGCAAGGCGGTCAGAGGAGTTTCCGAGGCGGGCTTGATCACTACGCTGTTACCGGTAGCCAGTGCCGGGATCAACTTCCACATAGCGATCATCAGCGGGAAGTTCCACGGCACGATGCCGGCGACCACGCCTACCGGCTCGCGGCGGGTGTAGGCGGTGAACTTGGCGCCCGGCGGCAGCGGGATGGAGACGTTCAGCGACTGGCCTTCGATCTTGGTCGCCCAGCCAGCCATGTAGCGCATGAACTCGACGGTGGCGCCCACATCCAGCATACGCGCGATATTGATCGACTTGCCCTGGCTGAGGGTTTCCAGTTGGGCCAGTTCTTCGCCGTTGGCTTCCACCAGGTCAGCGAAGCGCAGCAGAATGCGCTCGCGGTCGGCCGGGCGCAAATCGGCCCAGACGCGCGACTTGTAGGAGGCGTGGGCGGACTTCACCGCGCGGTCGAGCAGGTCGGTGTCGATGTCGGCAACGCTGGAGATCGCCTCGCCGGTGGCCGGGTTCAGCACGTCGGTGCGGGCGCCTTCGGGCACCACCCAGGCGCCGTCGATGAAGCAGCCATGCTTGCGCTGCAGGAAGGCCGTGACCTTGGGCAGAGTCTGTGTGACGTTCATGGTCTCTCCTGGAATATCAGTGCTGCTGGCTCAGCCAGCAGGTGAGCGCCCGCCGCTCGGCCGCGTCGGCCAAGCCTGCAAAGGGCATGTAGGTTCCGGGCACGGCGGCCTGGGGCTGGCTGACGAAGGCGTCGAGATTGTCGCGCGACCAGGCCGCGCCCTTGCCCTTCATCGCCTGGGAATAGCTGAAGCCGGCGAGCGAACCGGCCATGCGGCCGACCACGCCATGCAGGTTGGGGCCCATCATGCCGGGGCCGTCGGCCTTGGCGGTGTGGCAGATCGAGCAGTCGCGGGCGAAGACGGTCTCGCCTTTCTGCGCATCATTCGCCGGGCAGTCCCCGGCGAACGCCAGGACCGGTTGCAGCAGCGCGCCGGCCAGCAGCAGGCCGAGGGCACCGAATCGGAGCTTGTTACGGGACATCGGGATATCACCTTCGAGAACAGCGTGCGGCCGAGAGGGCGCGCGTCATCGAAGCTGATTGTTGCCAGCGGCGCTCGGGAGAGTCTTTTCCTCTGTGCCAGACGTGTTGGCGGGAGTGCCAGGATGGCGGGAAAGGTGCGTGCCCATGCAAGACCAAAGCTCCTCACCCTAACCCTCTCCCGCACGCGCTAGAGGGGACCCTATGGTGCAGGCTGACAGCTCGGCGCCAGCCGGCACAGACTGCCCCCCTCCCTATGGGAGAGGGCTAGGGTGAGGGGAAAGCAGAGACAGGGGCTAGTAGAGCTGCTCGGTGCAACTCAATTCGCGTAACGCTTGCGATACTCGCCCGGAGAAACCCCGAAGCGCCCCTTGAACGCCGTGGAGAAGTAGCTCGAATCGGAGAAGCCCCAGGCATAGCCCAGCGCCGACAGCTTCTGCTCGAACTGGGCGTTGCGCAGGGTTTCGGCGCAGAAGTCCAGGCGACGGTTCTTGATGTACTGCGCCACCACCAGGCCCTTCTTGGCGAACATGCGGTACAGGCCGCGCACCGAAATGCCCACTTCACGGGCGATCAGCTCGGGGCAGAGCTCTTCGGCGCCGATGTGCTGGTCGATGAAGACGGTGGCCTTGCGGAACATGCGTTCGTGGTTGTCCTGCTCGGCGTCGTGGCTGGCCAGCGCCGGGCGCAGCAGCGTCACCAGGGCGTCGAGGGTCGCTTCGCTTTCCAGCATGCCGAGGCTTTCCTGCTGGCTGGTCTCGACGATCAGTCGATTGGCGAGCACGGCAATCGGCGAGCTGGCGGGGATCTTCGAGGCGCAGGTCACTTCCGACATGCGCAGGCCGCGCTCGATCACCTGGCGCGGAAGGATCAGCGAGAGCTGCCGGGATTCCTCCAGGTAGGTCATGTCGCTGGGGCGGCTGGCGTCGATCAGGCTGATGTCGCCTCGCGACAGCTCCACACGGTTGTCGCCCTGCTCCAGGCGCGAGCGCCCTTCGAGCTGGAACACCGCGTAGTAGTGGCCGCCGGCGCTGGAGCCGACCTCCTTGCTGGTCCGGTACAGGTGCACCTGGGCCATGTCGACCACGGAAAGCTTGATCGCACCGCCCTGGTACTCGCGCAACCGTCCATGGAACTGGGGGCCGAGGGTACGCGCATCGAAACGACCGCACGCCCGGTTGACCTGTCCCAGCCACGCCTCGAAAGCGTCATCCCTCAATGTCGATGAAGAATTCATGACCTGCAAAGCCTCACACGCATTGTTTGTTGTTATTCAGCGACAGCCTCATGGGCCTGTCGTCATCGTCCGCCGCTCGCCTTCTCAGGAAGGATTCGCGGCGGTGTCCCCGCGCTGCAACCGCAGCGTTGCAGAGCGGGAAGCATTTTTCACGCCAACTCCTGTCAGTTCAATCCGCCGAAACGCTTGTAGAAGCTTTCCCCGACGTCCGGCAGCGGGCCGTCGGCGGTCTCCAGGTTGCGGTTCAGCCAGTCCTCGGCCTTGGCGTGGATCAGTCGGTAGATGTTGCGGCACAGCTGTCGCGCGGCGCGGCCTTCCCAATCACCCGGCAGCAGCTCGTCGGGCAGTTGTGGGTCGCGCAGTAGCAGCCGGCGGTATTCGTGGATCAAAAGGGTGCGCGCCAGGAAGCAGTCTTCCGGGCGCAACTGGTCCTGCTCGCGCAGTGCCTGCCAGAGCGGGCGGAACAGCTGGATGAATTCGCTGTAGTGCTCACCGAGCTCGTCGATCTTCCAGCTCTCGCGCACCTGCAGGCGCATGGCACGGGACGCCAGCACGTCCTGGGCGCGGGTTTCGAAGACAATGCAATCGTCGGCGACTTCGAGATCCTGCAGAGTCGCCATGACGTCGCTGCGGTCGGCGCGCGGGCAGGCCATGACGGTCGGCGAAATCGCGCCAAAGCCCTGCCATTCCAGTTCCTCGCGGACCTGCTTGCGCTTGTCGGCAGCGATCTGCGAGAGCATCACCAGGGTCCAGGAACCGTCCCAGGCCGGCAGGCTGGAGCTGTAGACGCGTTTGAAAGCCTTTTCGAACCGCCGCCGGCCAGTGCCGGTCAGGCTGTAGTAACTGCGCCGGCCGACCTTTTCGGCGGTCAGCCAGTCTTCCTTGGTCAGGCGGAAGATCGAGGTGCGGATCAGCCGCTCGTTGATGCCGAACGGTTCCAGCAGATTGATCAGGCTACCCAACCAGACGGTGCCGCCATGGGGTTCGATGGCATCGCCATACAGGGTGATGATCAGCGAACTGGCGCGGATCGGCGTCTGTTCCTGGAAGCGATTGATCAGCTGATTCAGCGGTGCTAGAGCGGTCATGGCACGTTGCGCAGGCGAAGGAGCGGCGACTATACCTGCCCGCCGCACCGCCTGGCCATTGGAGCGAACCCCAGTACTCATGCGCCCTTCCCTGTCTTGGGCCGGAAACCGGAATCACCCAGGCGCGGGCGCTCTTCTTCTATCTCTGCCAGCGGCTGGCACTCCACCAGGCTTTCGATACAGCGCCTGGCCAGGGCCTGGTATTCCTCGGTGCCACGGCGCTTCCAGGCGATCTCTTCGTCGCTGAGGCTGCGCTTGACGCTGGCCGGCGCGCCCATCACCAGGCTTTGCGCAGCGCACTCGAACTTCGCTTTGACGAAGGCGGCGGCTGAAACGATGGAGCGAGCACCGATCTGCGCGTAATCCATCACCACGGCGTTCATGCCCACCAGGGCGTCCTCGCCGATGCGGCAGCCGTGCAGCACAGCGCCATGGCCGATGTGGCCGTTGCGTTCGACGACGGTGTCGCTGTCCGGGAACCCGTGCATGACGCAGGTGTCCTGAAGGTTCGCGCCCTCTTCGAGGACGATCCGCCCGAAATCACCGCGCAGTGCCGCCAGAGGGCCGACGTAACAGCCGGGGCCGACGATGACGTCGCCGATCAGCACGGCGGTGGGATGGACATAGGCGGTCGGGTGTACGACGGGGCGCACGCCCTCGAGGCTGTAGCAAGGCATCGGGCTCTCCAGCTTTACGGCATCGCTGCGCAAAGCGATTTGTTCTTTTGCAATTCTTGTATCACATCAAATCAAACCAACCAATCTAAATCTGCCGTATCGCTTCCAGCGACCAGCTGAAGGCCTTTAAAAATCCTTGTGAAACCAGCAAATACGCTGGAACCATTACCTTGCATGAGAACCGAGCCGATTCATTCGATGGCATCGGCAGAAACATTTTAGACACGCAATTTAACTTTCATAGTTGTTTTATTGTATCGCTTTAGGCCTATACTGCGGAAAGGCCGGAGTCGGGCAACGCCTGCCTCCCATAATTCCAATACCAGCCGGCCATGCAGCCGTGCGTGCAGCCTGAGGACGATGTCATGCCTCGCACCCTTGCCGTTCAGATGCCTGAAGCGGGCGTCCGCCTGATCACCCTGCAGCGCCCCGAAGCGCTGAACGCCCTGAACACCGAACTGCTCGGCGAACTGGCCGCCGAACTCGACGCCGCCGAGCAGGACAGCGAAACCCGCGCCGTGGTGCTCACCGGTGGCCGCAAGGCCTTTGCCGCTGGCGCCGATATCAAGGAAATGGCCGAGCGCGACCTGGTCGGCATCCTCAACGATCCGCGTGTCGGTTACTGGCAGCGCATAGCCGGCTTCTCCAAGCCGCTGATCGCCGCCGTCAACGGCTTTGCCCTGGGCGGCGGCTGCGAGCTGGCCATGCACGCCGACATCCTGATTGCCGGGGAAGACGCCCGCTTCGGCCAGCCGGAAATCAACCTCGGCATCATGCCGGGCGCTGGCGGCACCCAACGCCTGCTGCGCGCCGTGGGCAAGCCGCTGGCCATGCAGATGGTCCTCACCGGTGAAGCCATCGACGCCCGCCATGCTCAGCGCGCCGGCCTGGTCAGCGAAGTCACCCAACCCGAATTCACCGTCGAACGTGCCCTGCAGATCGCCTGCAGCATCGCCGCCAAGGCGCCACTGGCCGTGCGCCTGGCCAAGGAAGCGCTGCTCAAGGCGCAAGACACCGATCTTGCGACCGGCCTGCGCTTCGAACGCCACGCCTTCACCCTGCTGGCCGGCACCGCCGACCGCATTGAGGGCATCCGCGCCTTCCAGGAAAAGCGCAAGCCGGCCTACGAAGGCCGCTGATCTCCCCTTTTTTGTCTTTGATGGAGCGAGCCCGCCCATGAACTTCGAGCACATCCTGTTTTCCATCGAGGACGGCGTCGCCCTCCTCAGCCTGAACCGCCCCGAACAGCTGAACAGCTTCAACACCGCCATGCACGGCGAAGTGCGCGAAGCACTCAAGCAGATCCGACAGAACCCGGAAGCCCGCGTGCTGCTGCTGACCGGTGAAGGCCGCGGCTTCTGCGCGGGCCAGGACCTGTCCGACCGCAACGTCGCACCCGGCGCGGAAGCGCCTGACCTCGGCCAGTCCATCGAGCAGTTCTACAACCCGCTGATCCGCACCCTGCGCGACTTGCCGCTGCCGGTCATCTGCGCGGTGAACGGCGTGGCCGCCGGCGCCGGCGCGAACATCCCGCTGGCCTGCGACCTGGTGCTGGCGGCGCGCTCGGCCAGCTTCATCCAGGCCTTCTGCAAGATTGGACTGATCCCCGATTCCGGCGGCACCTGGACCCTGCCGCGCCTGGTCGGCATGGCCCGCGCCAAGGCCCTCGCGCTGCTGGGCAATCGCCTGACCGCCGAGCAGGCCGAGCAATGGGGCCTGATCTACCAGGTGGTGGATGACGCCAACCTGCGTGAGGAAGCCCTCAAGCTCGCCCGTCATCTGGCCACCCAGCCGACCTACGGCCTGGCACTGATCAAGCGCAGCCTCAACGCCAGCCTGAACAACAGCTTCGACGAACAGTTGGAGCTGGAGCGCGATCTGCAGCGCCTGGCCGGGCGCAGCGAGGACTACCGCGAGGGCGTGGCCGCCTTCATGGAAAAACGCACCCCCAGCTTCAAGGGCCGCTGATCGATGAGCGCACTTCAGCAAGACGCGAAAGTCGCGGTCATTGGCGCCGGCGCCATGGGCGCGGGTATCGCCCAGGTCGCCGCCCAGGCCGGGCACCCGGTGAAGCTCTACGACAACCGCCCCGGCGCCGCCGCCCAGGCCATCGACGGCATCGACCGCCAGCTCGGCCGGCTGGTGGAAAAAGGCAAGCTTGACGCCGAAGCTCGCAACGCCATCATCGCCCGCCTGCAACCGGTGGAAGCCATCGAGGCGCTGGCCGATTCGAAGCTGGTGATCGAGGCCATCGTCGAGAACCTGGAGATCAAGCGCAGCCTGTTCCAGCAGCTGGAAGCCCTGTGCGCAGAAGACTGCATCCTCGCCAGCAACACCTCCTCGCTGTCCATCACCAGCCTCGCCGCCGGCCTCAAACGCCCGCAGCAGGTGGTCGGCATGCACTTCTTCAACCCGGCGCCGCTGATGGCGCTGGTGGAAGTCGTCTCCGGCCTCGCCACCGATCCTGCGCTGGCCGACAGCCTGTATGCCACCTCGCTGGCCTGGGGCAAGAAACCGGTTCACACCAAATCCACGCCCGGCTTCATCGTCAACCGCGTGGCGCGCCCCTTCTACGCCGAAAGCCTGCGCCTGCTGCAGGAAGGCGCCGCCGACTGCGCGACGCTGGATGCGCTGATGCGCGATGCCGGCGGCTTCCGCATGGGCGCCTTCGAGCTGACCGACCTGATCGGCCACGACGTCAACTACGCCGTCACCTGCTCGGTATTCGCCGCCTACTACGGCGACTTCCGCTTCCAGCCCTCGCTGATCCAGAAGGAACTGGTGGACGCCGGCCGCCTCGGCCGCAAGAGCGGTCGCGGCTTCTATGACTACGCCGAAGGTGCCGAGCGCCCGCAGCCGGCCAGCCTGAGCAGTGCCCCGCCTGTCAGCGCCTGCGTGCTGGAGGGCGACCTGGGCGTCGCCCAGCCGCTGGTACAGCGCCTGAAGGACGCTGGCATCGAGATCGTCCAGCGCGCCGGCAATGGCCTGCTGCGCGTCGGTGATGCAGTGATCGCGCTGTCCGATGGTCGCCTCGCCAGCCAGCGCGCCAAGCAAGACGGCCTGCGCAATCTCATGCTGATCGACCTCGCGCTGGATTACACCAAGGCTTCGCGCCTGGGCATTGCCTGCTCGGCGGACACCACGCCCGCAGCCCTCGACCAGGCCGTCGCTCTGCTGGCCAAGGCAGGCATCGCCACTAGCCGCCTGAGCGACACCCCCGGCCTTGCCGTGCTGCGCACCGTCGCCATGCTCGCCAACGAAGGCGCGGATGCCGTGCTGCAAGGCGTCGGCAGCGCCGCTGATATCGACCTCGCCATGCGCGCCGGCGTGAACTACCCGCAGGGCCCGCTGGCCTGGGCCGGGCAGATCGGCATCGGCAACGTGCTGCGCGTACTCGACAACCTGCAAACCGCCTACGGCGAGGAGCGCTATCGCCCGTCCCTGCTGCTGCGCCGCCTGCATGCCGAGGGGAGAGCTTTCCATGACTGACACCAGCCAACTCGCCCGCGACTGCGCCGAGGCGATGTACGAGCGCGACCAGGCCACCCGACGCATGGGCATCCAGTTGCTGGATGCCGGCCCCGGCAGCGCCAAGCTGTCGATGCGCGTGCGCGAGGACATGATCCAGGGCCACGGCACCTGCCACGGCGGCTACCTGTTCGCCCTGGCCGACTCGGCCTTCGCCTTCGCCTGCAACAGTTACAACGACGCCACCGTCGCCATTGGCTGCAGCATCGATTACGTGGCGCCGGCACGCGAAGGCGACGAGCTGATCGCCAGCGCTTTCGAGCAGAGCCGCAGCGGCCGCACCGGCAACTACGACGTGCGCATCGAGAATTCCCAGGGCCAACTGATCGCCCTGTTCCACGGCAAATCCTACAAAGTGCGCGGCACCGTGTTGGCGCAGGAGACCTCCGAATGACAGACCTCACTGACGCCCTGATCATCGACGCGGTGCGCACGCCGATTGGCCGCTACGCCGGCGCCCTGTCCGGCGTGCGCGCCGACGACCTCGCGGCGATCCCGATGAAGGCCCTGATGCAGCGCCACCCGGAGCTGGACTGGAGCGCCATCGACGACGTGATCTTCGGCTGCGCCAACCAGGCCGGCGAGGACAACCGCAATGTCGCGCATATGGCCTCGCTGCTGGCCGGCCTGCCGGTCACCGTGCCCGGCACCACACTCAACCGCCTGTGCGGCTCGGGCCTGGACGCCGTGGGCAGTGCCGCACGCGCCCTGCGCTGCGGCGAGGCCGGACTGATGCTGGCTGGCGGCGTGGAATCCATGTCCCGCGCGCCGTTCGTGATGGGCAAGTCCGAGCAGGCCTTTGGCCGCAGTGCGGAAATCTTCGATACCACCATCGGCTGGCGCTTCGTCAACAAACTGATGAAACAGCAGTTCGGCATCGACTCCATGCCCGAGACGGCGGAGAACGTCGCCGAGCAGTTCAACATCAGCCGCGAAGACCAGGATGCCTTCGCCCTGCGCAGCCAGCACAAGGCCGCCGCCGCCCAGGCCAATGGCCGTCTGGCGAAGGAAATCGTCCCGGTGGAGATTCCCCAGCGCAAAGGCCCGGCCAAGGTGGTCGAGCAGGACGAACACCCGCGCGGCGATACCACCCTGGAGCAACTGGCCAAGCTCGGCACACCGTTCCGCGAAGACGGCAGCGTCACTGCCGGCAACGCCTCGGGCGTCAACGACGGTGCCTGTGCGTTGCTGATGGCCTCCCCGGCCGCCGCTGCGCGTCACGGCCTGAGGGCCCGCGCCCGCGTGGTCGCCATGGCCACCGCCGGCGTCGAGCCGCGGATCATGGGTATCGGCCCGGTGCCGGCGACCCGCAAGGTGCTGGAGCTGGCCGGCCTGGCGCTGAACGACATGGACGTGATCGAACTCAACGAAGCCTTCGCCGCCCAGGGCCTAGCCGTGCTGCGCGAGCTGGGCCTGGCAGACGACGACGCGCGGGTGAACCCCAACGGCGGCGCCATCGCTCTCGGCCACCCGCTGGGCATGAGCGGTGCGCGCCTGGTCACCACCGCCCTGTATGAGCTGGAGGAACGCGGCGGCCGCTACGCCCTGTGCACCATGTGCATCGGCGTCGGCCAGGGCATCGCCCTGATCATCGAAAGAATCTGATCCACAGGGAGCTTCGCCCCCCGCACCGCCAGTCGCCAAGTGCGCCGGCTGGCAGACAGAGCAACGTCTCTGGCAGGGGTTCGAATCCTTCCGCGAACGGGGGCGTTATGCTGCTCCCATGACACTCGCAGCCCGCTTACGGGCTGGCGTACAAGAACAAATCGAGTGAACCCATGAACATGTACCATGATGCCGAACGTGCCCTGCTTGACCCGATGGAGACCGCCAGTGTCGACGAGCTGCGCCAGCACCAGCTGGAGCGCCTGCGCTGGAGCCTCAAGCACGCCCACGACAACGTCCCGCTGTACCAGAAGCGTTTCAATGAGGCCGGCGTACACCCGGACGACCTGACCTCCCTGGACGATCTCGCCAGGTTCCCCTTCACCGGCAAGAACGACCTGCGCGACAACTACCCCTACGGCATGTTCGCCGTGCCGCAGAACGAGATCGTGCGCCTGCACGCCTCCAGCGGCACCACCGGCAAACCCACGGTGGTCGGCTACACGCAGAACGACATCGACACCTGGGCCAACGTGGTCGCGCGTTCCATCCGCGCCGCCGGCGGCCGCAAGGGTGACAAGGTGCATGTGTCCTACGGCTACGGCCTGTTCACCGGCGGCCTGGGTGCGCACTACGGCGCCGAGCGCCTGGGCTGCACCGTGATCCCGATGTCCGGCGGCCAGACCGAGAAGCAGGTCCAGCTGATCCGCGATTTCCAGCCGGACATCATCATGGTCACCCCGTCCTACATGCTCAACATCGCCGACGAGATCGAGCGCCAGGGCGTCGACCCGCACAGCCTCAAGCTGCGCCTGGGCATCTTCGGCGCCGAGCCGTGGACCGCCGAACTGCGCCGCGCCGTGGAAGAACGCATGGGCATCACCGCCCTGGACATCTACGGCCTTTCGGAAATCATGGGCCCGGGCGTGGCCATGGAGTGTGCCGAGACCAAGGACGGCCCGACCGTCTGGGAAGACCACTTCTACCCCGAGATCATCGACCCGGCGACCGGCGCCGTGCTGCCGGACGGCCAGTACGGCGAGCTGGTGTTCACCTCGCTGTCGAAGGAAGCGCTGCCGATGATCCGCTACCGCACCCGCGACCTGACCCGCCTGCTGCCGGGCACCGCGCGGCCGATGCGGCGCATCGACAAGATCACCGGGCGCAGCGACGACATGCTGATCATCCGTGGCGTCAATGTCTTCCCGACCCAGGTCGAGGAACAGGTGCTGAAGATCAAGCAGCTCGCCGAGTGCTACGAGATCCACCTGCACCGCAATGGCAACCTCGACTGCATTGACGTCCACGTCGAACTGCGCCACGACCAGCAGAACCTGTCGGCGGACGAACAGAAGGCCATCGGCAGCGAACTGGGCAAGCAGATCAAGACCCACATCGGCGTCAGCGCCCGCGTGCTGGTGCAGCCGAGCCACAGCCTCAAGCGTTCGGAAGGCAAGGCTTGCCACGTGTATGACAATCGGCCCAAGGGCTGATTCGCCGGCGTGACTGAAGGCCCCGCTTCGGCGGGGCTTTTTATCTTCCGAAGGAGTGATTTAGAACCTCGGCCCGCGCAATCACCCCTCACCCCAGCCCTCTCCCAAGGGGAGAGGGAGCAGTTCGCAACTGCCGGTTGGCTCGGCATTCCTCTTCACGCCGAACGGTCCCCTCTCCCTCTGGGAGAGGGTTAGGGTGAGGGAACGCCCAGCGCCCATCGCTCCCGCAACACGACAACCATCCGTCGCCCCGCCCTCCCTGCCTGTCGATCCTTCACACTGCCCTTCGACTATTCCTCAAAGGCAGGCGGCATCCGGCCGTCTGCCCAATCGCAGGAGAAGAGCGATGACCTATGTCGATGGTTTCCTCGTACCGGTGCCCACCGCCAGCCGTGAGCGCTACATCGAAGTGGCACGCAAGGCGGCGGCGCTGTTCAAGGAGCATGGCGCACTGAGCGTCATCGAGTGCTGGGGCGACGACGTGCCCGAGGGCAAGGTGACCTCCTTCCCCATGGCCGTGAAACGCAAGGACGACGAAACCGTGGTGTTCTCCTGGATCACCTGGCCGAGCAAGCAGGCACGGGACGAAGGCATGAAGAAGTTCATGGAGGACGCCCGCATGAAAACCGACTTGAACGACATGCCCTTCGACGGGCAACGCATGATCTTTGGCGGCTTCCAGGTGATCGTCCAGGCCTGACGCCTGCCTCTCCCCACACGCGCTGCTCATTGTAGGACCGAGGGGGACGCCTAGTTCTTGCTCGCGAACCGCTCGACGCCTGGTCATCGGCAAGCATGGTTCGCGAGCAAGCTCGCTCCTACAATCCCTCCTAACCACCGCATATGATTCATTCATAAAAATACATTTGCGTATCACTTTGTCATCTTTCCGGTGAATGGCAGGCGCTTTTCACGCCCAGGCAAATACGCCGCAGAATTCCGATAAATTCCTGCACAATTCTCACTTTTTACCGAATTATCTCGGTGAATTGCGCTCCTTTGCGCGCCCGCCTGCTCCCAAAAGACCGCCAAAGCGATACACAATCCATTTACAACACATCATTTAGTGTTAGACATTCATTTCTGTATCATTTAAAACTACAGCCATGGCCAAGGCCGTCCCACGAACAAGACAAAAGGCTGGAGACACAGCATGTACGCACAACTGGTTGAGACCGGCGTGAAGCGCATCAAGGCGCTGGACGAGATGTCGCCGGAAGAACGCGCCTTCCAGGAAAAGATCGATGCCGAGATCAAGATCGAGGCAAAGAACTGGATGCCCGACGCCTACCGCCAGACGCTGATCCGGCAGATTTCCCAGCACGCCCACTCCGAGATCGTCGGCATGCTGCCCGAGGGCAACTGGGTGACCCGCGCACCGACCTTGAAGCGCAAGCTGCAACTGATGGCGAAGATCCAGGACGAAGCCGGCCACGGCCTGTACCTCTACAGCGCCATGGAAACCCTGGGCGCCGACCGTGATACCGAGATCGCCAAGCTGCATTCGGGCAAGGCAAAGTATTCGAGCATCTTCAACTACCCGACGCTGAACTGGGCCGACATGGGCGCGGTGGGTTGGCTGGTGGATGGTGCGGCGATCGTCAACCAGGTGGTGCTGCAGCGCACCTCCTACGGCCCCTACTCGCGCGCGATGATCCGCATCTGCAAGGAAGAGAGCTTCCACCAGCGCCAGGGTTACGAAATCCTCCTGACCATGATGCGCCACGGCAACCAGGCACAGAAGGACATGGTTCAGGACGCCATCAACCGCCTCTGGTGGCCGGCGCTGATGATGTTCGGCCCCAGCGACGCCGACTCCCCCAACAGCGCCCAGTCCATGGCCTGGAAGATCAAGCGGCAGAGCAACGACGAGCTGCGCCAGCGCTTCGTCGACCAGACCGTGCCGCAACTCGAACTGCTCGGCTGCACCGCCCCGGACCCGGACCTGAAGTGGAACGAGGAGCGCGGCCACTACGACTTCGGCGACATCCAGTGGGAAGAATTCTACGAAGTGCTCAAGGGCAACGGCCCGTGCAACACCGAGCGCGTCGCCACCCGCCGCAAAGCCATCGAAGACGGCGCCTGGGTCCGCGAAGCCGCGGTCGCCTACGCCCGCAAACAACAACAGAAGAAAGACGCCGCCTGAGCCGCGAGGAGAGAAAAGTCATGTCCGAGTGGACTTTGTTCGAAGTATTCGTGCGTAGCAAACACGGCCTGAACCACAAGCACGTTGGCAGCGTCCATGCCGCCGACGCCGCCATGGCCATCGAGAACGCCCGCGAGCTGTACACCCGCCGCAACGAAGGCGTGAGCCTGTGGGTCGTGCCCTCCGCGCTGATCACCGCCTCCTCCCCCGACGAGAAGGACCCGCTGTTCGACCCGGCGCAGGACAAGGTCTACCGCCATGCCAGCTTCTACGAGCTGCCGCCCGAAGTCGGCCACATGTGAGATCGCGTGCGATGAACCCGAATTCTGACAAGATCGAATACCTGCTGCGCCTCGCCGACAGCGCCCTGATCCAGGGCCAGCGCCTGTGCGAATGGTGCGGCCACGCCCCGGCCCTGGAAGAAGAGCTGGCGCTGATGAACGTCGGCCTCGACCTGGTGGGCCAGGCGCGCAACTGGTACGAGTACGCCGTGGAACTGCTGGACGACGGCCGCGACGCCGACCACCTGGCCTTCCGCCGCGACGAGCGCGCCTTCCGCAACCTCCTGCTGGTCGAGCAGCCCAACGGCGACTTCGCCGTGACCATCGCCAAGCAGTTCCTCTATGACGCCTGGCACTTCCATGTGCTGCACGCCCTGAGCAGCTCCAGCGACGAGCGTATCGCCGCCATCGCCGCCAAGGGCCTGAAGGAAGTCACCTACCACCTGCGCCGTTCCTCCGAGTGGATGCAGCGTCTGGGCGACGGCACCGAGGAAAGCCATGCGCGCATGCTCGCGGCGATCCCGCAGGTATGGCGCTTCACCGTCGAGCTGTGCAACGCGGACGAATTAGAGCAGCGCCTGTTCGAAGCCGGGATCGCACCGAACCCGACTGAGCTGGCCAATGCCTGGAAGTCCAAGGTCGCCGACATCTTCGCCGCCGCGACCCTGCCGTTGCCGGAGCCTGCGGTGAACTTCTACCTCAGCGGCCGCCGTGGCCTGCACACCGAGCACCTGGGCATTCTCCTGGCCGAGATGCAGTTCCTCCAGCGGGCCTACCCCGATGCAACCTGGTGAGCTGATTACCAGCGATCGCGGCGCGCGCGCCGGCACGGCTGATGACCTCAGCCGCGCCTGGCACGTACTCGGCGCGGTGATGGACCCGGAGGTCCCAGTGGTCAGCGTGGTCGATCTGGGCATCGTGCGCGGGCTCCACTGGCTGGATGGCCACCTGCATGTGGTGGTCACCCCGACCTACTCCGGCTGCCCGGCCACCGAAGTCATCGAGCAGGACATCCAGCACGCCCTGGAGCACGCCGGCTTCGCCGCGCCGCAACTGGAGCGCCGCCTGAGCCCGGCCTGGACCACCGACTGGATCAGCGACAGCGGCCGCCAGGCGCTGCGCGACTACGGCATCGCCCCGCCGGCCGGCAGCACCAGCAAGCGCAGCCTGCTTGGCGAGACCCCGGAAGTGCGCTGCCCGCAGTGCGGCAGCCTGCACACCGAGCAGCTCAGCCAGTTCGGCTCCACCGCCTGCAAGGCGCTGTACCGCTGCATCGACTGCCGCGAACCCTTCGATTACTTCAAGTGCATCTAGGAGGACGAAGACAAACCGCTGCGCTAAGCCACGCGTCGCTGAAAACGACTTCGAATTGCTCATTCACAGATGTGAACCCCGCTTCCGAAGCCGCTTCCGCCTCGCCTGACCTTCGCTCGCGACGTTTGTAGTCGCCCTCCGCGCGGTAGAACCGCAGGAGAACAACAATGAGCAAATTCCACAGCCTGAAAATCAAGGAAGTGCGCGCCGAAACCCGCGATGCGGTGTCCATCGCCTTCGACGTCCCGGCGGACCTGGCCGACAGCTTCCGCTTCCAGCATGGCCAGCACCTGGTGATGCGCACCCAACTCGACGGTGAGGAAGTGCGCCGCTCCTACTCCATCTGCAGCGGCGTGAATGACGGCGAGCTGCGCGTGGCGATCAAGCGCGTGCCGGGCGGGCTTTTCTCCGCCTACGCCAACGAGACGCTGAAGGTCGGCGCCAGCCTGGAAGTCATGCCGCCAGCCGGCCACTTCAATGTCGAACTGGACCCGGCGCGCCACGGCAACTACCTGGCGGTCGCCGCCGGCAGCGGCATCACGCCGATCCTGTCGATCGTCAAGACCACCCTGGAAACCGAGCCGCACAGCCGCGTCACCCTGCTCTATGGCAACCGCTCCAGCAACGCCGCGATGTTCCGCGAGCAGCTCGAAGACCTGAAGAACCGCTACCTTCAGCGCCTCAACCTGATTTTCGTGTTCAGCCGCGAGCAGCAGGACGTCGACCTGTACAACGGCCGCATCGACGCCGACAAGTGTGGCCAACTGTTCAGCCGCTGGCTCGACGTGAAGAGCCTGGACGCTGCCTTCATCTGCGGCCCGCAGGCGATGACCGAGACCGTGCGCGACCAGCTCAAGGGCAACGGCATGCCGGCCGAGCGCATCCATTTCGAGCTGTTCGCCGCCGCCGGCAGCGAGAGCAAGCGCGAAGCCCGCCAGGCTGCCGCTGCCGTCGACAGCGCGAAGAGCCAGATTACCGTGATCAGCGACGGCCGCGAGCTGTCCTTCGAGCTGGCCCGCAACAGCGTCAGCGTGCTCGACGCCGGCAACGCCCAGGGCGCCGAACTGCCGTACTCGTGCAAGGCCGGCGTGTGCTCGACCTGCAAGTGCAAGGTGGTTTCCGGCGAGGTGGAAATGGACAGCAACTTCGCGCTGGAGGACTACGAAGTGGCAGCGGGCTACGTACTGAGCTGCCAGGCGTACCCGATCAGCGACAACGTCGTGCTCGATTTCGACCAGCTCTGATCTGGCCCTGCGCTCCTGCAGAAAGAATTCAGCTCCACCGCCAGCGCCCACAAGGCCGCTGGCGAACCTAATCCGGCGGCATCGTCCCGCCAATGAAGAATGCGCCGCCGACGCCCACCCGGCGCGGCGGTCACCGGCAGCAGCCGGCACCCTTGCGTAGCGATCCGGAGGACAACAACCATGGCCCAAGAGCCTATCCTGCAAAGTTTCATCGGCGGCCGCTGGGTCGGCCAGCATGGCGCCCAGGCGCTACGTAGCGCGCTCAATGGCCAGAGCGTGGCGCGCACCCACGAGGAGGCGCTGGACTTCGCCGAAGCCGTCGCCCACGCCCGTGAGCAGGGCCTCAAGGAACTGATGTCCATGGACTTCCAGCAGCGCGCCCAGCGCCTGAAAGCCCTGGCGCTGTACCTCACCGAGCGCAAGGAAGAGCTCTACGAGATTTCCCGCCACAGCGGCGCCACCCGCGCCGACAGCTGGATCGACATCGAAGGCGGCGCCGGCACCCTGTTCGCCTACGCCGGCGTCGGCGGCCGCGAGCTGCCCTCGGGCAACGTGGTCCACGAAGGCCCGGCCATGCCGCTGGGCAAGACCGGCAAGTTCGCCGGCAGCCACATCCTAGTGCCGCGCGGCGGCATCGCGGTGCACATCAACGCCTTCAACTTCCCCATCTGGGGGATGCTGGAGAAGTTCGCGCCGAGCTTCCTCGCCGGCATGCCGTGCATCGTCAAACCGGCCACCGCCACCAGCTACATCACCGAAGCCGCCGTGCGCGTGATGCACGAATCCGGCCTGCTCCCGGCCGGCAGCCTGCAACTGATCATCGGCGGCACCGGCGACCTGCTGGACCGCCTGCAGGGCCAGGACATCGTCACCTTCACCGGCTCCGCCGACACCGCCGCCAAGCTGCGCGTCAATCCAAACCTGATCCGTAACTCGGTGCCGTTCAACGCCGAGGCCGACTCGCTGAACTGCGCCATTCTCGCGCCGGACGTCACCCCGGACGACGAGGAATTCGACCTCTTCGTCAAGGAAGTGGCCCGCGAGATGACCGTGAAAGCCGGGCAGAAATGCACCGCCATCCGCCGCGCCATCGTGCCCGCCAAGCACATCGACGCCGTTGCCGAGCGCCTGCGTGACCGCCTGGCCAAGGTCGTGGTCGGCGATCCCTCAGTGGATGGCGTGAAAATGGGCGCCCTGGCCTCCCATGCCCAGCAGGCCGACGTCGCCGAGCGCGTGGAAGCCCTGCTGAAATCCAGCGAACTGGTGTTCGGCGCGAAGGACGGCTTCGCCCCGCGCGGCGACGGCGTGGCCGAAGGCGCATTCTTCGCCCCGACCCTGCTGCGCAGCCGCGATCCGCACGCCGAAGGCGGCGCCCACGACATCGAGGCGTTCGGTCCGGTGACCACCCTGATGGCCTACGACGATATCGACGAAGCCGTCGCCCTCGCCGCTCGCGGCAAGGGCAGCCTGGTGGCGAGCCTGATCACCCGTGATCCGCAGGTCGCCGCAAAAGTCGTCCCGGTAATGGGCGCCCTGCACGGCCGCCTGCACATCCTCGACCGCGAGTCCGCCGCCGAATCCACCGGCCACGGCTCGCCCCTGCCGGTGCTCAAGCACGGCGGCCCGGGTCGCGCCGGCGGTGGTGAAGAACTGGGCGGCGTGCGCGCGGTGAAGCACTACCTGCAGCGCACCGCCGTACAGGGCTCGCCGACCATGCTGATGGCCGTCACCGGCGAGTACGTGCGCGGCGCCAAGGTCTACGAGACCGAGGTGCACCCGTTCCGCCGCTACTTCGACGACCTGAAGATCGGCGAGTCGCTGCTGACCCACCGCCGCACCGTCACCGAGGCGGACCTGGTCAACTTCGGCTGCCTGTCGGGCGACCACTTCTACATGCACTTCGACGAACTGGCGGCCAAGGACTCGCAGTTCGGCAAGCGCATCGCCCATGGCTACTTCGTGCTCTCGGCGGCGGCCGGCCTGTTCGTCTCGCCCGGCGTCGGCCCGGTGCTGGCCAACTACGGCCTGGACAGCCTGCGCTTCATCAACCCGGTGGGCATCGGCGACACCATCCAGGCGCGCCTGACCTGCAAGCGCAAGATCGACCAAGGCAAGAAGAGCCCCAAGGGCGAACCGCAGGGCGTGGTCGCCTGGGACGTGGAAGTCACCAACCAGCTCGGCGAACTGGTGGCCAGCTACGACATCCTCACCCTGGTGCTCAAGCGCGCGTGATGCGCTGAGCGCTCAACTCCGCTGCCATCTTCGACCGGCCTTCGGGCCGGTTTTTTCATGCCCGCGCGCTGCCGACATGCAGGCGCCAGCGGAGCCTCTCCGCTGCCAGGGCCCTACTGGTCGGGCGCCGCCACGGTGGTCATGCTCCTGCCATCCACCCGCCGCAGCGGCAGCGATTCAGGGTCGAACCCGTCGATGCAGCAGGCGTTCACGCTGAGCAGCGCCGGGTTGCTGCGGCGCTGGTGATAGACGTAGATCCCGCACGTTCCGCAGAAATAGTGCAGCGCCACGCCGCTGTTCCAGCGATACAGGCGCAAGGCCTGATCGCCGCGGGTCAGACGGAAGTTGCCCTTCGGCACGGTTGCCATCAGCGCATTGCGCTTGCCGCACAACGAGCAGTCGCAGCGCACCAGTTCGTCGAGTTCCGCGTCGAAGGCGAAAGCCACCGCGCCGCAGTGGCAGGTGCCGGTGTAGTGCATGGCTAATCCCTCGTCACAAGTGCCCTTGATCACTGCCTGCAAGCGTAGCCCCTCGCCCTATTCGTGATTCAGGATCAACTATCCTTTGCCCTTCACCGCGTTTTTCTCAAGGGCTGACTTCCGGACAATGCCTCCCATCGCATCCCATTCGTCCGGAGCCCCCACCATGCCCCTCGCCCTCCTGGCGCTGACGCTCAGTGCCTTCGCCATCGGCACGACGGAGTTCGTCATCGTCGGCCTGATTCCCACCATCGCCAGCGACCTGGGGGTCACCCTGCCCTCCGCCGGCCTGCTGGTGAGCCTCTACGCCCTGAGCGTCGCCATCGGCGCACCGCTGCTGACCGCCATGACCGGGCGCATTCCACGCAAGGCGTTGCTGGTCGGGTTGATGGCGTTGTTCACCGTCGGCAACCTGGTGGCCTGGCAGGCGCCCAGCTACGAATCGCTGATCGTCGCGCGCATCCTCACCGGCCTCGCCCACGGCGTGTTCTTCTCGGTCGGCTCGATCATCGCCACCAACCTGGTGAGCAAGGACAAGGCCGCCAGCGCCATCGCCACCATGTTCAGCGGCATGACCGTCGCCTTCGTCACCGGCATTCCGCTGGGTACCTTCATCGGCCAGCACCTGGGCTGGCGCGTGACCTTCCTGGTGGTGGCCGCCTTTGGCGTGATCGCCCTGCTCGGCAGCCTGCTGTTCGTGCCGAAGAACATCCAGCACACGCCGCCGGCGCCGCTGCTGCGCCAGGCCCGCGTGCTGCTGCAGCCGCGCCTGCTGCTGGTCTACGCGATGACCGCGGTGGGCTACGGCGGCTCGCTGATCGCCTTCACCTTCCTCGCGCCGATCCTCCAGGATCTGGCCGGTTTCAGCCCGAACATGGTCGGCGCCGTGCTCCTGGCCTACGGTGTCTCGGTAGCCATCGGCAATATCTGGGGCGGCCGCCTGGCTGACAAACGCGGTCCGGTGAGCGCCCTGAAGATCATCTTCGGCCTGCTGGCTTCGGTGCTGCTGGTGCTCACCTTCACCGCCGGCAACCCGTGGCTGGTGGTGTTGACCGTGCTCGCCTGGGGCGCCGTCGCCTTCGGCAACGTACCGGGTCTGCAGGTCTACGTGGTACAGCAGGCCGAGCGCGTGGCGCCGGACGCCGTGGACGTGGCCGCCGGCTTCAACATCGCCGCGTTCAACCTCGGCGTGGCCGGTGGCTCCTGGGCCGGCGGCCTGGTGGTCAGCCACCTGGGCCTGGGCCATACGCCCTGGATCGCCGCTGTCGTCACCCTCGCCGCCTTCGGCCTGACCGCCCTGAGCGGTCGTCTGGACCGGCGCAATTCCATGGAACCGGCCGCCCCTGGCGCGGTTCCCACTCACTGATCGACCACAAGGAGTTCTTCCATGAGCGTTCCCGCCTTCGGCCTCGGCACCTTCCGCCTCAAGGGCCAGACCGTCATCGACTCGATCCGCACCGCGCTGGACCTGGGTTACCGCGCCATCGACACCGCGCAGATCTACGGCAACGAAGCCGACGTCGGCGAAGCCATCGCCGGCAGCAAGGTAAAGCGCGACGATCTGTACCTGACCACCAAGATCTGGACCGAGAACTACGCCGCCGACAAGCTGATCCCCAGCCTCAAGGACAGCCTGCACAAGCTGCGTACCGACCGCGTCGAGCTGACCCTGATCCACTGGCCGTCGCCCAAGGGCCAGGTACCGGTCGCCGAGTTCATGGGCGCCCTGGCCGAAGCCAAGGCCCAGGGCCTGACCGGCGAGATCGGCGTGTCCAACTTCACCATCGCCCTGATGCAGGAGGCCATTGCCGCTGTCGGCGCCGGCCAGATCGCCACCAACCAGGTGGAACTGCACCCCTACCTGCAGAACCGCAAGGTGGTGGAGTTCGCCCAGAGCCAGGGCATCCACATCACCTCCTACATGACCCTGGGCTACGGCAAGGTGCTCAGCGACGAGGTGATCATCGGTATCGCCAAGCGCCACGGCGTCACGCCGGCGCAGGTCACCCTGGCCTGGGCGATGCAGCTGGGCTACTCGGTGATCCCGTCGTCCACCAAGCGCGAGAACCTCGAAGGCAACCTGCGCGCTGTCGACCTGCGCCTGACCGACGCCGACATGGCCGCCATCGCCGCACTGGACCGCAACGAACGCATCACCAGCCCGGAAAGCCTGGCCCCGGCCTGGGATTGATCCGCCGCTGACCGACAGCCGCCCCACCGAGGGCGGCTTTCCCGTTTCCAAGGAGTCTTCATGAGCGCTATCACTGCAGATTATGCCGCCTGGACCTGGACGCCCGGCGCCGGCCTCGATGGCCTGAAACAGGTGCGCCTGCCGATTCCGCAGCCCGGTCCGGACGAGGTACTGGTGGCCAACACCGCTATCGCGCTGAATCCGGTGGACTGGAAGATGATCGACTGGGGCCGCGACGACTGGCAGCAAGGCCAGGTACCTGGCGTGGATGGTGTCGGCATCGTCATTGCGGTGGGCAGCGAAGTGAACCTGCGCGCCGGCGCCCGCGTCGCCTACCACCAGGCGCTGACCCGTGGCGGCAGCTTTGCCGAGTACACCCTGCTGCGCGCCCGTGCTGTCTACCCGGTGCCCGATTCGCTGGACGACGCCACCGCCGCCAGCCTGCCCTGCCCCGGCCTCACGGCCTGGCAAGCACTGAATAAGCTGCCGGCCTGCAACCATCGCGATGTGCTGGTGACCGGCGCCGGTGGTGCGGTCGGCTATCTGCTCGCGCAACTGGCGCTGCAACGTGGGCTGCGCGTGTGGGTGACCGCGGCGCCGAAACACCGCGAACACCTGCTGCAACTGGGTATCGCCGGGGTCTTCGACTACCGCGACGGGCAGTGGTCCCAGCACCTGCGCGAAGCCCTCGGCCCGCGCCGCCTGCAGGGCATCTTCGATACCGTCAGCGGCAACCACGCCGCCAGCCTCGCCCCGCTGCTGGGCTACAACGGCCACCTGGTGTGCATTCAGGACCGCCAGGAAAACGCTCCGCTGCCAGCCTTCAGCACTGCCATCTCGCTGCACGAAGTGGCGCTCAACAGCATCCATGCCCACGGCGAAGCGCTGGACTGGCAGGAGCTGCACCAGGCGGCAGCGAGCCTGATGCAGGGCGTCGCCAGCGGCCAGTTGCAGGCGCCAGCGAAGCAGTTGTTCGACTTCGCCGAACTGCCCGAAGCGCTGCGGCGCTTGAAGTCCGGCGAAGGCAGCGGTAAATGGATCAGTCTGCTGCCGGCGCCGATGGTCGTTGCCTGACCAGAGCGCTGCGGGCGAAAGCGGAACTCCCATTTCGCAGGGCGAACACGTCCTACAAAGACACTCCCCGGGCAAACACACAGGAGAACAACATGGATCTGGGCATCAAGGGCCGCTGGGCCGTGGTCTGCGCCGCCAGCAAGGGGCTGGGCAAGGGTTGCGCCGTGGCGTTGGCCCGCGAGGGCGTGAACCTGGCGATCAACGCCCGCGACGTCGATACCCTCGCCGCTACCGCCGCCGAGCTGCGCCAACTGGGCGTGGAAGTGCGCGAAGTGGCCGGCGACATCAGCCAGCCTGAGGTGCGTGCCGCGCTGCTCGCCGCCTGCCCGCAGGTGGACATCCTGGTGAACAATGCCGGCGGCCCGCCACCCGGCGATTTCCGCGACTGGGAACGCGAAGACTGGCTGCGCGCCCTGGAGCTGAACATGCTCACGCCCATCGAGCTGATCAAGGCCACGGTGGACGGCATGGCCGAGCGCGGTTTCGGCCGCATCGTCAACATCACGTCCGGCTCGGTGAAGGCGCCAATCGCCACTCTCGGGCTGTCCAACGGAGCGCGCAGCGGCCTGACCGGCTTCGTCGCCGGCCTGGCACGCCAACCGCAGGTGGCGGGCAGGAACGTGACCATCAACGGCCTGCTGCCCGGCTCCTTCGATACCGATCGCCTGCGCAGCGGCTTCCACCGCGCCGCCCAGCTGAGCGGGCGCGATGAAGATGAGCTGGTGGAGGCCGGCAAGCAGGAAATCCCCGCCGGACGCTTCGGCAGCGCGGAAGAATTCGGCCAGTTCTGCGCCTTCCTGTGCAGCGCACAGGCCGGCTACCTGACCGGGCAGAACCTGTTGCTCGATGGCGGCACCTATCCGGGAACCTACTGACGGCGCCACCCTGTAGGAGCGAGCTTGCTCGCTCCTACAAAGGCCAGCCGCTACCATCCACCCCGCCGCTCCCGAACAGGCCCCCCGATGAAAGCCCACTCCGACGAACTCAAGACCTTCGCCACGGTGATCGACTGCGGCTCCATTACCGCCGCCGCCGAGCAACTGGGGCTGACGCCCTCGGCCGTGAGCCGGGCGTTGTCGAAGCTGGAGGAGAAACTCGGCACCACCCTGCTCAACCGCACCACGCGGCGGATGAAGCTCACCGAGGAAGGCGAGTTCTTCCTGGAGAACGCCCGGCACATCCTCGAACAGATGGACGCCCTGGAGGAACGCCTGGCCCTGCGCCAGCAATCCCCGGCCGGGCGACTGCGGATCAACGCCGCCTCGCCCTTCATGCTGCACGCCGTGGTGCCGCATATCGGTGCCTTCCGCGAGCGCTACCCGGACATCGAGCTGCAGCTCAATACCAACGACCTCAACATCGACCTGCTGGAGCAGAGCACCGACATCGCCATCCGCATCGGCCACCTCGCCGACTCCAGCCTGCACGCGCGCCCCCTGGGCAGCAGCCGGCTGAACCTGCTGGCGGCGCCGCAGTACCTGGAGCGCCACGGGACGCCGGGCAACCTGGAAGAGCTGCTCGGCCACTCGCTGCTGGGCTTCACCCAGCCCGAAGCGCTGAACATCTGGCCGATCCGTCACGCTGGTGGCGATACCCTGACCATCAATCCGTCGCTGTCCGCCTCCAGCGGCGAGACCCTGCGCCAACTGGCCATCGGTGGTCAGGGCATCGCCTGCCTCGCCAGCTTCATGACCTGCGACGACATCCGTGCCGGGCGGCTGGTACGAGTGCTGCCGGAGCTGACCAGTGAGCGTCGCCAGCCAATCCACGCGGTGTACTACCGCAACTCGCAACTGGCGTTGCGCATCCAGTGTTTCCTCGACTTCATCCAGGAGCGCCTGGCGCAGTCCCTGCACGCCACCGGCTGACCTAAGAAATTTCCCACAGCTGGAAAACCTCGACCACACTGAACAGGGTTCGCGACGCACCGCATCGACGGGCGTCCTCCCGCCAAGATCGAGGGCCCGGCATGTCACCCATGCTGCTGTACCTGCGCGCCATCATCCATCCCGGCCGCGACACCCTGCTGTTTGCCCTGCGCACCGTAGTCGCGGGCCTGCTGACGCTGTACCTGGCGTTCCTGCTCGACCTCGACCAGCCCAAGTGGGCGACCATGACGGTCGTCATCATCAGCACCCCGCTGGCCGGCATGACGCTGCAGAAGAGCTTCGCCCAGGTGATCGGCACCACCATCGGCGCCATGGTCGCGGTGGCGATCATGGCGCTGTTCCCCCAGGCGCCCCTGCCCTTCATCGTCACCCTGGCGCTGTGGCTGGCGATCTGCACGGCCGGCGGCACGCTGATGCGCTTCACGCATTCCCATGCCTTCGTGCTCAGCGGCTTCACCGCCGTGATAGTCGCCCTGCTGGCCCAGCCGGCGCCCGAATCCACCTACACCCTGGCCATCACCCGCGTCACCGAGACCTTGCTCGGCGTCGCCTGCGTCACTCTGGTCAGCCTGTTCTTCGCTCGCCCACAGAGCGTAGCTCGGGGGTATTTCGCCAAGGTCGACCAACTGATCCGCTTGATCGCCGTGCATGCCGCTGCGGTGATCCGCGGCGAGGAGCCGGAAGAGGACTTCCAGCAAAGACAGAAGCAACTGCTGGGCGAGATCGCCGCCCTGGAAATGTTGCGCCGCCACCTGTATTTCGACGCCCCGCGCCTGCGCGGCGCCAACGAACTGGTGCAGCAACTGGCCAACCAGCTGGTGCTGATGACCTCGCGCCTGGCCATTCTGCGGCGCCAGCGCAAGCTGATCGAAGCCCGGCTGACCGGCCCGCTGCCCGAATCCGTGCGACGGCTGCGCGAAGACGAACTGGCCTGTCTGGAGGAACTGGCCGAATTCGGTCGCTCCCTGCCCAATACCACTCGCCGACGCATCACCCAGCTGCGCCAGCGCTTCGACGCCGCCGCGCGGCAGGCCGAGGAGCTGGCCGACGGGCTGCCCGCCTCGCTGCGCTCGCTGGCCTGGGCACTGCGATTCGAACAGGCGCGGCTGATGCAGCAGCTGGACGAGATGATCGAGCTCAGCGAAGCCATCCAGGAAGGCCGACCCGGCAGCAGCACCTATCGGCAGAGCCAGGCCCAGGCGCTGCACCTGGACTTCCACCTCGCCGCGATGAACGCCACCCGCGCCTTCGTCGCGCTGTGCTGCGCCGGCTGGATCTGGGTGGAAACCGCCTGGGACGGCGCCCGCGCCGGGATGATCCTGATCGGCATCCTCTGCTCCCTGCTGGCCACCTTCCCGCGCCCGCTCATGGCCAGCCTGGCGTACATGCGCGGGCTGGCTATGGCGCTGGTGGCGGCGGCGTTGCTGCAATTCCTGCTGCTACCCAGCGTCGGCGACTTCGAGATGCTCGCACTGTTCCTCACGCCGCTGCTGTACGTGATCGCGGTGGGCCTGGCCAATCCGCAGACCGCCGGGATCGGCATCGGCCTGGGGCTGTCAACCTTCCTGCTGGTGGGCCCGCAGAACCAGGGCGCGTGGATCAACACGTCGCTGCAATGGTTCGAGTTCGCCGGTGGCTATGTCAGCGCCGGCGTGCTGGCGCTGCTGGTGTACGCCTGGGTGTTCCCCTTCGACGCCGACGCCCGCCTGCGCCGCCAGTCGCGGCGGACCCGCGCCGAGGTGCGCTCGGTGCTGCTGTCCAAACCCAGCGAGGCGCGCCGCTTCCTGTTCGAGAGCCGCATGGTGGATCGCCTGGCAATCATGCTCGGGCTGCTGCCGGCGGCGCGCGACAGCCAGTCCGGCGAGCGCTTCCAGTGCAGCCTGGCGAGCATGACCCTGGGCGTGGTGCTGCACCAGTTGCGCCGCGAGAGCCTCAACCCCGGCGGCCTGCCGCAAACCCTGCGCGCCCGACTGTCGCTGCTGCTGGATGAGCTCGCCGCCTGCCTCGACCAGCCACCCGCCGCCCCGCTGCACCGGGTGCTGCCGGCCATGCGCGAGCTGGGAAATGAGCTGGACGAGCTGCAGAGCCTCGGCAGCTACCCCAGTGGCGACGCCATGCGCCCGGTGTTCGTCAGCGGCGTGGCGCTGCTGGTGGCCGCCGATCTGCTGGAGCGCTTCCGCGACCTTTACGGCGAATCCACCGCCTTCCACGACGACCCTGGGGAACCCGCGCTGCATGCCCGTTGATATCGAATTGGGCGGGGTCTACCTGCCGCCGCTGGCCCAGGCCCTGCTGCTGGCCGTGCCGATCTTCCTGCTGCTGGACTGGAGCCTGCGCCGACTCGGCGTGTTGCGCCTGGTCTGGCACGAGGCGCTGTTCGAAGGAGCGCTCTACGCCTGCCTCTGTGCCGGCCTGATCCTGCTCATGGGAGCCCTGCACTGAATGGCCGGCCTGCGCAAAGCCCTACCGCCGCTGATCACCCTGGCCGTCGTGGCGCTCGCCCTGGTCCTCGGCTTCTTCGCCTGGACCTACTACACCCGTGCGCCCTGGACCCGCGACGCCCGGGTGCGTGCCGACGTGGTGACGGTCTCGGCCGACGTCACCGGGCGCATCGTCGAATTGCGGGTGAAGGACAACCAGCACGTCAGCAAGGGCGACCTGTTGCTGAGCATCGACCCGGCGCGCTACGAGCTGGCGGTATTGCACGCCGATCGCGCGGTGGAAGTCGCCCGCGCCGCGCTCGGCCAGTCCCAGGCCGCCATCGCTGCCAACCAGGCGCTGCTGCGTCAGAGGCAGAGCGAGGAAGTCCGCCGCAAGGCGCTCAAGGCCCGCTCGGCAATCTCCAACGAGGAGTGGGAGAAGGCTCACACCGACGTCACCGTGGCCGAGGCGCAACTGCTGCGCGAGCAAGCCAACCTGGGGCTGGCGCAAGCCAATGTCAGCCTCGCCGAGGCCGCGCAGAAACAGGCCCGCCTCGATCTGGAACGCACCCAGGTGGTGGCGCCGGTGAACGGCTACGTGACCAACCTGCTGACTCGCGCCGGCGACTACGCCACGGCCGGCCACTCGCTGGTGGCGCTGGTGGACAGCGATTCCTTCTACGTCGGCGGCTACTTCGAGGAAACCAAGCTGCCGCGCATCCGCGAGGGCGACGCGGTGAACGTGCAACTGATGAGCGGCGAGCGCTTCGCCGGCCGCGTCGAAAGCATCGCCTTCGCCATCACCGACCGCGAGAACGCCCCCGGTGCGCGACTGCTGGCGAACATCAACCCGAGCTACACCTGGGTCAAACTGGCCCAGCGCATCCCGGTACGCATCGCCATCGCCCCGGACTACAAGGGCCGTGACCGCCTGCGCGCCGGCACCACCGCCACCGTCAGCGTGGTCGAAAGCCCTCGTTAGACTCGATCTTCCGATGGGCAGGCGGAACTTTCATCAGCGCCTCGTCATCAACCCATCGCGTGATTGTCACCCGCCCGGTGCAACATGCGCCCAGCTTCCCGCATCCCGCGCGGCAGCCACCGCCGAGGATCGCCCTTGCCCCGCCTTCGCCTTCTGGCCGCTTCCCTGCTGACCTGCACCACCCTCGCCCTGGTGGCCTGGCGCGCGCTGCCCTCGCCACTGGAGGACGTGCCCAGCAGCAGCCTGTTCGCACAGAACTGGGCCCGTGGCGGCGTCGTCCTGCTGGTCCGTCACATGGAGCGCTGCGACCGCTCCAGCGCCGAATGCCTGGGCGCCGCCGACGGCATCACCGAGCGTGCCGCCGCCCTGGCACGGAGCATGGGCGCGAGCATCACCCGCCTGGGCCTGACCGCCACCGACATCTACAGCAGCCCCGCCAACCGCACCATGCAGACCGCCGACCTGATGTTCGACCGCAGTGTGGCGCGCCAGGACTGGCTGCTCACCTGCAAGGACGGCGACCTCGCCGCGCAGATCCGCGAACACAAGGCCGAGCACCGCAACCTGGTGCTGGTCACCCACAGCGAATGCTTCGACCTCCTGCGCGAGAACCTCAAGGTGCGCGAGACCGACACGCCCGAGTACGGCAGCGCCCTGGTGCTGTTCGACGAGGCCCAGCCGCGGTTGCGCATCGCCGGCGAAGTCGAGACCGATGAATGGCTGAAGCTGGTGAACCCGCACAACCCGAGCTGAGGCCGCTGCCAGAAAGCGCTTTCTGTGCCATCTTCTTGCGATCGCTCCAAGGAGAGGCTCGATGCCCGCCCTGCTCACTAGCCACCCACTGTTCGCCGCCCCCATCCTGCTGCTGATCGACCTGCTGCTCTGGCGGCTGGTCGGCCCGGCCCATCCGCATTGGCGCCTGGCCGTGCGGCTGGTCGGTTTCCTGCTGTTCAGCCTGCTGCTGTTCAATGCCGGGATGAACCCGCTGCGCGCCGCACCCTGGGCGGACGACCTGCCCAGCCACATGGTCGCCACCGCCGTGCAGATCATCTGGTGGCTGTTCGCCGCGCGCTGCCTGACGGTCGTGCTGGGCTTCCTGCTGGTGCAGCGCATCGGCCATGGCGGGCGGTTGCTGCAGGATGTGGTCGGCGCGCTGATCTTCCTGGTCGCCATCATCGCTGCCGCCGGCTATGTGCTGGAGCTACCGGTGAAGGGCCTGCTGGCGACTTCCGGGGTGGTCGCCATCGTCCTCGGCCTCGCGCTGCAGAGCACCCTGAGCGACGTGTTCTCCGGCATCGTGCTGAACACCACCAAGCCGTACCAGCTGGACGACTGGATCTCCATCGACGGCATCGAGGGCAAGGTCACCGAGATCGACTGGCGCTCCACCTACCTGCAGACCTCCCAGGGCACGCTGGCCGTGGTGCCCAACTCCCTCGCCGCCAAGGCCAAGGTGCTCAACCTCAGCCGCCCGGCGAACCTGTATGGCGTCAGCGCGAGCCTGACGGTCAGCCCGCACATCCGCCCGCGCAAGGTGATCGAGGCGCTGGAGCACGCCCTCGGCGGCTGCCGCGCCCTGCTGGCCAACCCGGCGCCGGCGGTCAGCGTGCGCAAGTCCGCGCCCGATGGCGTGGAGTACGAGATGAGCGGCTTCGTCGCCGCCATGGGCGAGAAGCGCGAGGTGCGCAACCAGTTGTTCGACCTTGCCTACCGCCACCTGCAGGCCGCCGGCATCAACCTGCTGGCCGAGGCCGACGCACCGATGCGCGAAAGCGCCTCGCGGGCGCGGGCGTTGCTGGTGCGCTCGGGGCTGTTCGATGCGCTGCGGGACGAGGAGCGTGACGAACTGGCCAGCCGCATGCAGCGCCGGCCCTTCAAGCAAGGGGAAGTGCTGCTGGCGCCGGGGGATGTCAGCGACCGCCTGCTGATCATCGACTCGGGCGTCGTCAGCGTCACCCTGCCCCAGGATGCCCAGAGCATCGAAGCCGGACGCATGGGGCCGGGCGAAGTCTTCGGCGAGGCCGGCGTGCTCACCGGCTCCGGCTGGCAGGCGCAATTCACCGCCATGAGCGACGGCGCGGCCTATTACATCGACAAGGAAACCCTGGCGCCCTGCATGGAAGCCCGCCAGGAGATCGCCGAGGCCATGGGCCGCCTGCTGGACTTCCGCCAGAAGGCCAGCGCCGCGCTGCTGGTCGAGCAACCCACAGTGGTGCAGCAGCGCGGGCTGATGGCCTGGCTCAGGCAGCACGCCGGGCGCCGCTACAAGGCCTGACCCGTCGCCGGGTCAGGCGCTGACTTCCTGCAGGCAATCCAGCGGTACCCAGCCGGCCTCGCCGCCGGAGCGGACGCACCAGAGCCAGCCACCGAGCTCGCGGCCGCCTTCGAGCCGCTCGCCGACCTCCACGTCGAGTTCGCGGGCGGTGTAGTCCTCCATCGCCACCCCGGCGCCTGGCGCGGTCATGCTGAACACCTGCGCCGGCACCCAGCCTTCGCGCTGCCCTGGCGTGGAGCAGAAGTACCAGTCTTCCCAGCCCTCGGCGCCTTCGTAGCGTTCGCCGACGAACAACGGCGCCCCCTTGGCGAAGGTGATGGGCGTGGGGTACTCGCTACGGTGGCGTTGAATCACTTCGTAGTGCATGTCTCTCTCCCGGCTCCCTCGACCGATCCATGCTACTCCTCACAACGCATCGTGGAAGATCAGCCCGAGGGTGAAGCGCTCACCGGTATGCAGGCGGCTGACGCCATGGCGCAGGTTGACCCGGTGGTAGCCGCGCACGCCCCGTACCGGCCGCTGAGCCACGGCGAACACCACGGCATCGCCCTGCCTGAGCGGCACCACGGCCACCCGTGACTGCATGCGTGGACGCTGCTCGGTGAGGACGAACTCGCCGCCCTCGAACTCCTCGCCCGGTTGCGACAGCAGGATCGCCACCTGCAACGGGAAAGCCAGCTCCCCATACAGGTCCTGGTGCAGGCAGTTGTAATCGCCGGCGCGGTAGCGCAACAGCAAGGGCGTCGGCCGCCGCTGCCCGGCGGCATGGCAGTGAGCGAGGAAGCCGGAGTGCTCCGGCGGGTAATGGATACCGGTCCCCATGCGCTCGTGCCAGCAGTTGGCGATCGCGCGCAGTGGCGGATAGAAGGCTCCGCGCAACGCCTGCAGCAGTACCGGCAAGGGATAGGCGAAGTAACGGTACTCACCGAGGCCGAAGTTGTGCCGGGCCATGATCACCCGGCTGCGGAACGGCTCGTCCTGGTCGTAGAGCGCGCGCAGGGCTTCGCATTGCGCCTTGTCGAGCAGGCCCGGGATCAATGCATGGCCGTCGGCGTCGAGGCGCTCAGCCAGCAGCGGCCAGTCCAGGGCGGCGATTCGAAGGGCAAGGATGGGGATGACGGGCATCTTGAAGGTCCGTGGAAACCAGGCTCCAGTCTAGGTTCGCCCCTGCCCCAGCGCGCCCCGAGGCCGACTTTCAAACTGCCCGCAGCGACGCATTGTAGAATCAACCACTCATTCTCGATCGAACACGGCCATGCCCCCCGAAGACCCGATCCTGCGGGACATTTCCCGCGTGACCCTGCAGCATTACCAGGAGCGCGCCGAAGCGTTTCGCGAAGGCACCTGGGACCACGATGTCACCCAGAACATCGCCGCGCTGCTGCGGCATATCCAGGGCGATGCGCCCTTCGCCCTGCTCGACTTTGGCTGTGGTCCTGGGCGTGACCTGTGTGCACTGAAGCGCCTGGGACATGAGCCAGTCGGCCTGGACGGCTGCGCCGACTTCGTCGCCATGGCCCGCGAGACCAGCGGCTGCGAGGTCTGGCAGCAGGACTTCCTCGCTCTCGACCTGCCCGCCGAGCGCTTCGACGGCATCTATGCCAATGCCAGCCTGTTCCACGTCCCGCGCAGTGAACTGCCACGGGTGCTCGGCCAGTTGCAGGCAGCGCTGAAGCCGGGTGGCGTGCTGTTCAGCTCCAACCCGCGCGGGGAGAATCAGGAGGGCTGGAATGGCGGGCGCTATGGCTCCTACCACGATCTGCAGAACTGGACGCGCTTGCTGGAAGCCGCGGGATTCCGCGAGCTGGAACACTACTACCGCCCCACCGGCCTGCCGCGCGAGCAGCAGCCCTGGCTGGCGAGTGTGTGGCGCAAGGTTTGACGGCTTACAGCAGCCGGAAGTGATTCGCGAGCAAGCTCGCTCCTCCAGGCCAATGTCGTTGCAACCGTGTAGGAGTGGGCTTGCTCGCGAACCCGCCTGACGTCCGGCCGAAGACCAGACGCTCTCCTCTGGACGGCGCGGGCAGTATTACCCGCGCCGCTGCGGTCAGCCCTTCGCCGCCCAGGCGTTGAAGCGCTGCTCCAGGTCCTCGCCGTGGTCGACCCAGAACTCGAAGTTCACCGGGACAGCCTGTTCGAGGTTCGCCGGTGCGGTGTTCAGGCGCTCCACCAGCTTCGGATCGAGCAGCTTGGTAGTCCCCAGGTTGACCGAGCCGTAGCCCAGCTTCACCGTGTGGATCTTCTGCTGTTCGGGCTGGAGCGAGAAGGCGATGAAGTCCTCGGCGGCCTTCTTGTTCGGGCTGCCCTTGGGGATCGCCCAGGAGTCGATGGCATACAGGCTGCCATTCCACACCACCTTCATCGGCGCGCCCTCTTCCTGGGCGGCGAAGGCGCGGCCGTTGTAGGCGGTACTCATGGCCACGTCGCCGCTGGCGATGAACTGCATCGGCTGCGCGCCGGACTCCCACCACTGGATCGACGGCTTGATCTCATCGAGCTTCTTGAACGCGCGGTCCACGCCTTCTTTCGTCGCCAGCACCTTGTACAGGTCTTCCTTCTTCACGCCGTCGGCCAGCAGGGCGATCTCCAGGGTGTACTTGGCGCCCTTGCGCAGCGAGCGCTTGCCGGGGAATCTCCTGGTGTCCCAGAAGTCCGTCCAGCCGGTGGGGCCGTTGGCGAAGCGCTTGCCGTCGTAGACCATGGCCATCGACCAGACCAGCAGGCCGGCGCCACAGTCGGAGAGGGTGCCGGGCACGTAGTCCTCGGCCTTGCCGAGTACCGCCGGGTCGAGCTGCTCGAACAGGCCGTCCTCGCAGCCGCGCAGCAGCTCCGGGCCTTCCACCTGGACGACATCCCAGTTGACGCTGCCGGTGTCGACCATGGCCTTGATCTTGCCCATTTCGCCGTTGTACTCGCCGGCGATCACCTTCATGCCTTCCTTCTTCTCGAAGGGTTTGTAGAAGGCTTCGGTCTGTACATCCTTGCTGGTGCCGCCGAAGGAGATCACGGTCAGGTCAGCAGCCATGGCGCCGGACGCCACGCCCATGAGCAGGGCTCCCAGAATCGGGTTCTTCATTTCCACCTCTTGGCTTTGTTGTTGGCAGATTGCTTAAGCACGCAGGCGCCCGGCCTCTGCGGACCGGGGCACGATAACAGGGTCAGGTGCGGTAGACCGCCTCGCCGTCCTCGATCAGGCGCAGCGCCGATTCCCAGGCCAGCAGGTGCAGGCCGTCGACCAGCGCTTCTTCTTCCTGCACGGCAACGCGCTCGCATACCGCGGGCGCCGGGTAGCGCAACTGGCGACCGCCGGCCAGGGCCTGGACCTGCGCCTGGCAGGCGCGTTCGAGGAAGTAGATCTGGTTGAAGGCTTCGGCGATGCAGCGCCCGGTGGCCAGCAGGCCGTGGTTGCGCAGGATCATCACCATGTGGCTGCCCAGGTCGTTGACCAGGCGCGAGCGCTCGTCCGGGTCCAGGGCGATGCCTTCGTAGTCGTGGTAGCCCAGGCGGTTGTAGAACTTCAGCGCGTGCTGGCTGATCGGCAGCAGGCCGTCTTCTTGGGCGGACACCGCGATGCCGGCGGCGGTGTGGGTATGGATCACGCAGGCCACGTCTTCGCGGGCGGCGTGTACCGCGGAATGGATGTTGAAGCCGGCACGATTGACGCTTTTCGGGCCAAAGCGCGGGTCGATGACGTCGCCCGCGTGGTCGACCTTCACCAGATCGGAGGCGCGCATTTCGTGGAACAGCACGCCGTAGCGGTTGATCAGGTAGTGGCCCGGCTCGCCCGGCACCCGCGCCGAGATGTGGGTGTCGATGTGGTCGGTCCAGCGGAAGTGCGCGATCAGGCGATACAGCGCGGCGAGGTCGCAGCGGGCCTGCCACTCTTCGGCGGAAATACTCGACGGATCGATGTTGTAAGCTGTGTCACGCATGACGGGTGGTCCTTGTTGTTCTGTCAGGCTGTGCGGCGAATTGCCGCCGTCTGGGACCGAGTGTGCTGGGCGCGCCCCGCCCGCGCCATGCACAGGCACCCTGGAGAATTTGCAGTGCTGTTATGGTCCACCGACCTGTACAGATCCTTCCTCACCAGAATCGGACCCTCGGATGCTGTTGCTCGACCCCACCTCGGACACTCCCCTGGTCACCCAGATCGTCGACGGCATCGCCCAGGCCATCGACGAGCAGCGCCTGCGTGCAGGCGCCAAGCTGCCCTCGATCCGCAAGTTCGCCCAGGCCAACGGCGTCAGCCACTTCACCGTGGTCGAAGCCTACGACCGGCTGGTGGCGCGCGGCTGCCTGAACGCGGTGCCCAATGCCGGCTTCTACGTGCGCGGCCCGGCGCTCGAGGACAGCGCCAGCGCCGAAGCACCGACGGAATTCGACTTCGACGCGCACCTGCTGCTGCACAAGGTCTTCCAGCCGCTGGGCATGGAGATTCGCCCCGGCGTCGGCCTGCTGCCGGAACACTGGCTGGATGGCGAAGGCCTGCAGCGCGGGCTGCGCAGCCTGGCGCGGGAAGAGCCGACGCAGTTCGGCAACTACGGCCACAGCAAAGGCAACCTGAAGCTGCGCGGCAAGCTCGCCGACCGCATGGGCGACGCCGGCGTCGCCGCCAATCCCGAGCAGATCCTGCTGACCGCCGGCGCCAGCCAGGCGCTGGACCTCACCGTGCGCTACCTGGTGCAGCGCGGCGATCCGGTGCTGGTGGACGAACCCGGCTACCACAACCTGTTCCTCAACCTGCGCCTGCAAGGTGCGCAACTGCTCGGCGTGCCGCGCAGCGCCGACGGGCTGGACCTCGACCGCCTGGAGCAACTGGCCCGCGAGCACCGGCCCAAGGTCTATTTCACCCAGGCGCGCCTGCAGAGCCCCACCGGCGGCAGCCTGTCCCTGGCCGCCGCGCACCGCCTGCTGCAACTTGCGGAAAGGTACGATTTCCTCATCGTCGAGAACGATATCTACGCCGACCTCGACCCGGCCGGTCAGATGCTGCTGGCCAACCTCGACCAGCTGGCGCGGGTGATCTACATCGGCAGCCTGTCGAAAGTCATTGCACCGGCACTGCGCACCGGTTTCATCGCCGCCCACCCGGAGCTGATCGAAGAGCTGGTGCCGCTGAAGATGGTCAGCGGCCTGACCAGCTCGGAACTCACCGAAACCCTGGCCCTGGACATCCTCCTGCAAGGCCGCCACCGCAAGCACGTACGGCAGTTGCGCGACCAGCTTGGCGAAGCCCACGACAGCGTGGCGCGGCGCCTGGAAGCAGCCGGCCTGGAAGTCTTCCACGAACCCCGCGCCGGGTTGTTCCTCTGGGCCCGGCACCGCGCGGTGGACGATGCCACCCTGCTCGCCAGCCGCGCCAAGGAAGCGAAGATCCTGCTGTTCCCCGGCCAGCTGTTCATGCCCGATGGCCGCAGCGTGCCGTGGATGCGCTTCAACGTGGCGCATTCCCTGGATGAGCGGCTGTACGCTTTTCTTTCCCGGCAGGGCTGAAGACGGTCACAAAACTCGCGGCAGCCAAGTCCAAGGAAGAAGAGCCGGAATTTCCCCGGCCACGTCAGGAGGACACCGTGAAGTTCCCAGCCATCGAACCCGAGCAACTGCAACGCGCCCGGCAGGGCGAACCCGCTGCCCTCGACGCACTGCTGCTGGCCTCGCAGGCGCCGGTGTACAACCTCGCCCTGCGCATGCTCGGCCGCCGCGAAGACGCCCAGGACGCCAGCCAGGAAGTCCTCCTGCGCATCACCACGCACCTCGCCAGCTTCCGTGGCGACAGCCAGTTCTCCACCTGGGCCTTCCGCATCGCCAGCAATGCGCTGCTCACCGCGCGCACCAAGGTCCGCGAGACGCCCACCGTGTCGCTGGACGCCCTGGCCGACAAGCTCGACCTCGGCCTGCGTCTGGCCCAGGCCAACGAGCGCCCGCTGGAGCCAGCGGACAAGCTGGCCGCCGAACGCATCGCACTGGCCTGCACCCAGGGCATGCTGATGTGCCTGGAGCGTGAACAGCGCCTGGCCTACGTGCTGGATATCGCCTTCGGCCTGGATTCGGAAACCGCCGCCGCCGTGCTGGAGGTCGAACCGGCGACCTACCGCAAGCGCCTGTCACGGGCGCGCCAGCGGCTGGACGACTTCATGCAACAGCATTGCGCTCTGGTGAATCCCCAGGCGCCCTGCTCCTGCGAGCGCCAGGCACTGGCCCTGCCGGCCGGCGTGAACGACACCCGCAAGGCCGAAAGCGAACTGCTTGCCCTCACCCCCTGGCCGACGCAGCGGCGGTATTCCGCGCGCACCCGGATTACCAGGTGCCGCAACGGGTGATCGAAACCGTGCGCGCCGTGCTGCAGCAGCACACCGGAGGCTGGCAATGAACGCTTTCGCCGATCTGGGCTATCCCGAGGGCTTCCAGCCACTGCAACGGCGCAACCCGCTGCTGGACCTGCTCGGTCCCTTCCTGGTGCGTGGCGAAGGCGATTCGCTGGAACTGGGCCTGCTGCTGGACGAACGCCACACCAATAGCCGCGGCGGCGTGCATGGCGGCATTCTCGCTACCCTGGCGGACATCGGCATGGGCTACGCCATGGCCTTCTCCGGCCAACCACCACAGCCGCTGGTCACCGCCAGCCTGACCCTGGACTACGTTTCCAGCGCCCAGGTCGGCGACTGGCTGAGCATCCGCCTGCTGCACAGCCGGCGCGGCAGGCAGATGGCTTTCGCCAATGCGCTACTGTCGGTGGACGACAAGGTGGTCGCCCAGGCCAGCGCGGTGTTCGCGGTGCCGGCGCAGCGCTGAGCCGCCGGATATCGCCGCAAATATCGCCAGAGTCCGCGCAAGGCCTTAGACTTGCCGCCCATCAGCAACCGCCAGCAAGAGATCACTATGGGCGCCCAGTGGAAAGCCAAACATAAAGAAGTCGCCGCCAACGCCAAGGGCCGCGTGTTCGGCAAACTGTCGAAGGAAATCATGATCGCCGCGCGCAATGGCGCCGACCCGGACATGAACCCGAAACTGCGCCTGGTCGTCGAGCAGGCGAAGAAGGCCTCGATGCCCCGCGATACCCTGGAGCGCGCGATCAAGAAGGGCGCCGGCCTGCTGGATGGCGCCGCCACCTTCGAGCGCGTGGTCTACGAAGGCTTCGCGCCGCACCGCGTGCCGGTGATCGTCGAGTGCCTGACCGACAACGTGAACCGCACCATCGCGGAAATCCGCGTGCTGTTCCGCAAGGGCCAGCTCGGCGCCTCCGGCTCGGTAGCCTGGGACTTCGATTACCTGGGCCTGGTCGAGGCCACCCCGGCCAGCGCTGACGCCGACCCGGAACTGGCCGCCATCGAGGCCGGCGCCCAGGACTTCGAGCCGGGCGAGGAAGACGGCGACACCCTGTTCCTCACCGACTCCACCGACCTTGACGCCGTCTGCCGCGCCCTGCCCGAGCACGGCTTCACCGTTGCCTCGGCCAAACTCGGCTACAAGGCGAAGAACCCGGTCAGCCTGTCCGGCGCGGAACTGGAGGAAGTCGAAGCCTTCCTCGACGCCCTGGACGGCAACGACGACGTGCAGAACCTTTACGTCGGTCTGGCGTAACGCAGAACGGGCGGCCCATTGGCCGCCCGTTTTCTTTGTAGACCGCGCATCCCGTAGGGCGCATATCGCCCCAAGCGTTATCCGTCGTCCTGCATACGGCGGATGAATCGTACCGATTCACGCGCCCTACGCTTTCCGTCCCATCAACACTTCCTGGCTGCTCTCGGCCTTCTCGCGCAGGAAGTCCCAGGTCGTGCGCATCCGCGCGATGTCCTTGAGCTCCGTGGGCATCAGCATCCAGAACGTCCGCACGAACTCGATCTCGCCAGCCAGCACCGGCTGCAGCGACGGGTCTTCGCTCGCCGCGAACGCCGGCAGGATCGCCAGACCCGCGCCCTCCGCCACCGCCCGCTGCTGGGCGAGGATGCTGGTGCAGCGCAGCGCCATGTGCAACGGCCGGCCGATCTCGTCGAGGTATTGCAGTTCCTTGCTGTACAGCAGGTCGTCGACATAGCCCACCAGCGCGTGCTCGCGCAGGTCGTCGCGCGTGCGGATCGGCCCGCGTTCGGCCAGGTAGTCCTTCGAGGCATAGAGCCGCAGCACGTAGTCGGTCAACCGGGTGATCAAGTAAGGACCGCGACCGGGCCGCTCCAGGGTGATCACGATGTCCGCCTCGTGACGTGACAGCTGTAGCGCACGCGGCACCGCCAGCAAATCGACGCCCAGGTGCGGGTGGCGCTGGTTCAGCTCCACCAGCTGCGCGGTCAGCAGCGTCGAACCGTAGCCCTCGGTGGCGCCGATGCGCACCTTGCCGGAGAGGTTGTCCTCGGTGCCGGCCAGGCGTTTCTCGATCACCTTGCAGGCGCTTTCCATCGCCTCGGCCTGGGGCAACAGACCATGTCCGGCTTCGGTCAGCCGATAGCCGGCAGGTTCGCGCACCAGCAATTGCGCGCCGATGCTCTTTTCCAGCGCCTGCAGGCGCCGGGCCACCGTGGTGTGGTCCACGCCCAGGCGCCGCGCCGCTACCGTGAGTTTGCCGGCACGAGAGAGTTCGAGGAAAAACCGCAGGTTGTCCCAGTCCATGTGCGCTCCTGTGCGCCACCTCTATCTGCAAAAATGCAGACCATACTTGCACATCACCTCATTGAGCACATCAAAAATGCACTGTTAGGATCGGACCACACAAGAACAAAGCCTTCAGGCTGGGAGAACCACGATGACTGCACCTGCCGTCCCGACCGTCAAACTCTTCCTCGACGGCAAGCCCGTCGAGTCCACCACCGCCGAATGGCGCGACGTGATCAACCCCGCCACCCAGGAAGTCCTCGCCCGCGTGCCCTTCGCCACGCCCGAAGAAGTCGAGCGCGCGGTGGCCAGCGCCAAGGCCGCGTTCAAGACCTGGAAGAAGACCCCCATCGGCGCCCGCGCACGAATCTTCCTCAAGTACCAGCAACTGATCCGCGAGAACATGAAGGAACTGGCGGCCATCCTCACCGCCGAACAGGGCAAGACCCTGCCCGACGCCGAAGGCGACGTGTTCCGCGGCCTGGAGGTGGTCGAGCACGCCTCGGCCATCGGCAACCTGCAACTGGGCGAGCTGGCCAATAACGTGGCCGGCGGCGTGGATACCTTCACCATTCTCCAGCCCATCGGCGTGTGCGCCGGCATCACCCCCTTCAACTTCCCGGCGATGATCCCGCTGTGGATGTTCCCGATGGCCATCGCCACCGGCAACACCTTCGTCCTCAAGCCCTCCGAACAGGACCCGATGGTGACCATGCGCCTGGTCGAACTGGCCCATGAGGCCGGCGTGCCGCCGGGTGTACTGAACGTCATCCATGGCGGCCCGGACGTGGTGAACGCCATCTGCGATCACCCGGACATCAAGGCCGTCTCCTTCGTTGGCTCGACCCGTGTCGGCACCCACGTCTACAACCGCGCCTCGCTGGCCGGCAAGCGCGTGCAGTGCATGATGGGCGCGAAGAACCACGCCGTGGTGCTGCCCGACGCCAATAAGGAACAGACGCTGAACGCCATTGCCGGCGCCGCTTTCGGCGCCGCCGGGCAACGCTGCATGGCAGTCTCGGTGGCGATCCTGGTGGGCGAAGCCAACGAATGGATTCCCGACCTGGTGGCCAAGGCCAGGACCCTGAAAGTGAGTGGCGGCACCGAGGCCAACACCGACGTCGGCCCGCTGGTTTCCTGCGCGGCGCTGGACCGCGTCAGCGGCCTGATCGAGCGCGGCACCCAGGAAGGCGCCACGTTGGAACTGGACGGCCGCAATCCGCAGGTCGTCGGCTACGGCAAGGGCAACTTCGTCGGTCCGACCGTGTTTTCCGGCGTTACCCCGCAGATGACCATCTACCGCGAGGAAATCTTCGGCCCGGTGCTTTGCGTCGTGTCGGTCAAGACCTTCGACGAGGCCATCGAGCTGATCAACGCCAACCCCAACGGCAACGGCACCGCGCTGTTCACCCGCTCCGGCGCTGCCGCACGGCACTTCAAGGAGGAAATCGACGTCGGCCAGGTGGGCATCAACGTGCCGATCCCGGTGCCGGTACCGCTGTTCTCCTTCACCGGCTCGCGCGGCTCCAAGCTCGGCGACCTCGGCCCATACGGCAAGCAGGTGGTGCAGTTCTATACCCAGACCAAGACCGTCACCGAACGCTGGTTCGACGAGAATGAGGTCGGTGGTGCGGTGAACACCACCATCAATCTGAAGTAAGACTGCCCGCCCGCCTGCCCCGAGCCGGCCCGGACTTCAGCAGGGATGCTGGTCCGGATTCGGCACCACGCGGGCGGGCACCCTTTCCGGCGCTCCGACCACGGAGCGCTTCCAGTACAAGAAGAAGAGGAAATCCCCATGCGCATCGGTTTCATCGGACTCGGCAACATGGGCGGGCCCATGGCCGCCAACCTGCTCAAGGCCGGCTTCGACCTGAGCGTCTTCGATCTTTCCGCCAAGGCCGTGGAGGCCGCCGTAGCCTTGGGCGCACGCGCGCTCGGCTCGCCAGCCGAAGTGGCTCGCGACGACGTCGAGGTGATCATCACCATGCTGCCGGCCGCCGCCCATGTGAAGCAGGTGTTCCTCGGCGACGATGGCCTGCTGGCCAACGTGCAATCCGGCGTGTTGCTGATCGATTCGTCCACCATCGACCCGCTGAACGCCCGCGAGGTCTCCGCCGCCGCCCTCGCCCACGGCAACCCCATGCTTGATGCGCCGGTTTCCGGCGGGACGGCTGGCGCCGCAGCGGGCACCCTGACCTTCATGGTCGGCGGCGAACAGGCCGACTTCGAGCGCGCGCGCCCGGTGCTGGCCGCCATGGGCAAGAACCTCGTGCACTGCGGTGGCGCCGGCAACGGCCAGGTGGCCAAGGTGGCGAACAACCTGCTGCTGGGTATCTCCATGATCGGCGTAGCGGAAGCCATGTCCCTGGGCGTGAAGCTGGGTATGGACGCCGAAGTGCTGGCCGGCATCATCAACACCTCCAGCGGCCGCTGCTGGGCCTCGGAGATCAACAACCCGCTCACCGGGGCCCCGGCGGCGCGCGGCTACAGCGGCGGCTTCGGCACCGACCTGATGCTCAAGGACCTGGGCCTGGCCAGCGAGGCCGCGCGACAGATCCGCCAGCCGGTGCTGCTTGGTGCATTGGCCCAGCAGCTGTTCCAGACCTTCAGCAACCAGGGCAACGGCCAGCTGGACTTCTCGGCGATCGTGAAGCTGTACCAACAGGGCTAGGTCCGCCAGGGCGTTCCGCTTTTCTGTAGGAGCGAGCTTGCTCGCGAACCTCTTCGCTTCGAGGCCGGTTCGCGAGCAGGCTCGCCCCTACAAAGGTCCCACTCCGCGACACGTCGCCCAAGCCTTCATCTCGGCTATCATGCGCGCTCCGCCCCACCGGATGCCGCCGCATGATCCTCCGCCCGCAAACCCCGACACTCTGGGTCCTGCTGTTCTCGCTCAAGGGATCGATCATCCCGGCCATCTGGCGCAAGGTGCTCTACACCGTGCTGCTGAGTTCCCTGGTGGTGGCCACCCACGGCACGCTCTACCACTACAAGGTGATCATCACCTCTACGCCGTTCACGCTCTGGGGCCTGACACTGGCGATCTTCCTCGGCTTTCGCAACAACGTCGCCTACCAGCGCTTCTGGGAGGCGCGCACGCTCTGGGGCGAGCTGCTGATCGTGACGCGCAACCTGGCGCGGCAGACCCGTTCGCTGCTGCCCGACCTCGATGCCGATGGCCGCCGCCAGCTGTGCAAGCCGCTGATCGCTTTCGGCTACACCCTGCGCGACCAGCTGCGCGGCACCGAGCAAGGCGACGACGTGAAACGTGTGCTGGGCGACGACGCCGCGGCATTCGCTCATCGCCGCAACCCGGCAAACGCCCTGCTGGCGGACCTTGGCCAGCGCTTCGCCGACCAGGGCCGCGCAGCGGGCGCCAGCGACATCGCCCTGGCCGCCATCGACCAGCAGATGACCCGCCTGTCGTACGTGCTGGGCGGCTGCGAGCGGATCAGCAACACGCCGATTCCCTACCCCTACATCCTGATGCTGCACCGCATCGTGCACGTCTACTGCTTCCTGCTGCCTTTCTGCCTGGTGGACAGCATCGGCTGGTTCACTCCGCTGGCCGTCTGCGTGCTGGCCTACACCTTCTTCGGCCTGGATGCCCTGGGCGACCAGATTGCCGACCCGTTCGATACCCAACCCAACGATCTGCCGCTGGACGCCATGAGCCGCAACCTGGAAATCACCGTGCTGGAAATCCTCGGTGAAACCGACCTGCCCGAACCGCTGAAACCGGTGGATGGCCTGCTGCTCTGAGCCAGCCCTGAGGACCCGAGAATGAGCCATCTGAAAGACGTACCGCTGAACAAGGCCTACCTGCTGCTCAACCACGGCCCGAGCACCATCGTCACCTGCGAGCACCAGGGCACGGCCAACGTTATGGCCGCCGCCTGGGTCATGCCGCTGGACTTCGACCCGCCCAAGCTGATGCTGGTGCTCGACCGCAACACCTGGTCACGTCATCTGGTGGAAGGCTCCGGCGCTTTCGTCATCCAGCTGCCAACGCGCCAGCAGGCCGAGCTGACCCTGGCGGTGGGATCGAGCAACGGCGGCGAGGGCAACAAGTTCGAGCAACTGGACATTGGCGTTTCGCGTGCGAAGCAGGTCGACGCACCGGTGGTCGATGGCTGTGTCGCCTACCTGGAATGCAAGGTGATCAGCGAGCCGCACAACCAGGAGAAATACGACCTGTTCATCGCCGAGGTGGTCGCCGCCTACGCCGATGAGCGCGCCTTCTCCAACGGTCGCTGGCATTTCCCCAGCGACGAGTTGCGCACCATCCATTACCAGGCCGGCGGCGCCTTCTTCGCCACTGGCGAGGCGTTCCAGGTCAGCCGGGGCTGACCGGCTGCCAGGCGGCCGGCGCCGAGCCCAGCTCGGAGGCCGGCAACTCCCAGAAGAGCGGCGAACCGGCGACCTGCAACGGCGGGCGCAGGCGGCGCGCATGGCCCCAGGGCGTGGCTTCGATGCCCGGCGCCAGATCGGCCGCGGTTTCCGCCCCCAGCTCCGCCTGGTTCGGCGGCGCGGCACCCGCCTCCAGCAGGAACTGCGCTGTCCGCGCCAGCGACAGCCGCCAACGGCTGCCCCGGCCGCTACGCCGGCGCTCGGCCAGCCCGCGCAAGGCGGCGGCAGCAATCAGGTAGCCGGTCGCGTGGTCGAGCGCCTGAACGGGCAAGGGTACGGGCTTTTCCTCGCCACGCCACACGCGCCCAGCTTCGGCAATGCCGCTGCTCATCTGCACCAGGCTGTCGAAGCCGCGTCTTTCGCACCATGGGCCGGACCAGCCATAGGCATTCAGGCTGACGTCCACCAGCCCCGGTGCGATGGTGCGGCGCACGTCGGCACCGAAACCCAGGCGTTCCAGGGCATCGGCCCGATAGCCGTGGACCAGAACGTCGGCGCTGGCGAGCAGCGTCTGGAAACGCTCGCGACCTGCCGGCTGGCGCAGGTCCAGCCGCGCGCACTGCTTGCCCAGGGTGACTTCCGGCACCACGCCGGGCTCATCCCAGTCCGGCGGATCGATGCGCAGTACCTCGGCACCGAAGCCGGCGAGGAATCGGGTGGCGACCGGGCCGGCCAGTACACGGGTCAGATCCAGCACCCGCAGGCCGGCCAGCGGGCGTTCGCGGTCGATCTCGATGTCCAGGGAGGGTCCGGACACCAGTTGGATACCGCGCAACACGAGAGGCTCGCGAGCCACGGCGATGCCTTGCGGGTGCTGTTTCCAGGCATCCCATGAGCGCATCTCGGCCGCGCAGCCGCCCTCCCTGACGATCGCCAGTTCCAGCTCGCCCGCCGCCCAACCGGCCACCGCGCTGGCGACCTGATCGCGCTGATTCTCGACGCCGAGGACCCGGAGTGCGGCGGCGCGGTGGTGCGGCGCATTGGTGTGCAGGCGAATCCAGCCGTCGCGTGTGCGGTAGTTACCGGCGATGGCATCCCAGAGGTCGGGCACTGTCCAGCCCTGAGGCCGCAAGGAGGTGGAGAACCAGAAGGAGGCCAAACGGCGGTCCACGACCATGGAGGTCGCCGTGCCACCTTCCGGCTCCAGCCACTCGCCCAGTGCCAGCCCGGCGCTGGCGATGCTGGCGGCGGCCAGCTCGGTGACGAAGAATGCCGAAGGCAGGGAGCCTTCGCTGCGAGGGGCCAGGTGGCTCAGGCGTTCGGCCTGGCCACCGAGGGCTGTCCAAAGTCGTTCCGCAAGAACCCGCTGCATCTCTATCTCCGCCTTTCCGTGGAGCTTCACCTTAGCTGCAGAGCGTCTGGCGGGCGAGCCGACCTTGGTCGGCAGGCAATAAAAAGCCCGCAATCAAGCGGGCTTTTCGATGGGGAGCTAATCCCTTAGCTGGTTTTCATCCTCTGCCCCTGGGTGTGAAAAAAACGTGAAGAGAGGGCCAGCCGAAACATTTTGTCGGAGATCGGATTTCTGGAAGCTGATGCTCAGCTCGAATAGTCCAGCGCGGTCCAGACGCGGCTGAGCCCATCGCTGATCCGGCAGCCCGAAAGGTCGTCCGCTTCGCCCTGCGGGGACAGCCGCACGGTGGAGTCGCCCTCGCCTTCGGTCAACCATTGCAGGCGCCCGCAGTTGGGCGTGTCGATCACGTAGCTGGCAGCGATCGCCGAGCGCTCCTTCGGCAGACGGATGGCATCGCGTACCGTGCCGCGCTCCTCGATGCGCTTGCCGTCAGCCACCAGAACGGCCCAGGCCTCCTTGCCCTCGATGATGAGGTAGGCGCCATTGGCGCGCGGGACATCCGCCTGGGGCTGGGCGCAACCCGCAAGCATCGCCAGACCGGCACAAAGCATCAGTTTCTGCAGCATCGCCATCGCTCCTGTTCGTCGAGCAATGCCCGCCAGGCCACTGGCGACGGGCACTTCAAGGTTTCTGTCAGACCGCGAGAGGGATACTAGGAGAAAATACTGTTCATGCATACAGTATTTTGCGAAAATTTTTTAAACCTCGACGAAAGGCCATAGTCCATTGGCTACGTCGATCACCTCGAATCACAGGGCATGGGCCTGAAACCCATTGAGGAGCAAGCGATGGTGAGTATCCATCAGCTGAAGTACACCGTGAACCACATGGCCATCGAGGAAGTCAGCGAGGCCGTGGCGGAACTGCTGTTGGAGGGGTTGGTCACAGAGGGCAAGACGCCTTTCAGCCGTACCCACTTCAACCTGTGCTTCGCGGAAATCGAGGCCCTGATGCAGCGCGCCGGCTATCACCGCCCGCTGGATGTGGTGGGTTACCAGGGCCAGGCCTACGCCATGTTCGACCCCAGCCGCTGGGATGCCGTGGAGGTGCTGCGCTGGCTGAAGGAGTACGTCGAGGAATCGAAGGCGCTCAGCACTGCCTGAGTGCGCAGGCGTTTTCGCAGGTTGCGGTTGCGGGAGCAGCGACTTGCGAAGGCCTATCAGGCGCACTAATGTCCCATGCACTTTTCCCGCTTGCCGAATCAAGGACGATTCCATGAGCGCCTCTTCCGACGACAGCTGGCTCTGGGCCTACCGCAAACTCCGTAGCTGGGATGTGGGCCGGGTCAGCTCGGCGTTTCTCGCCACACTCTTCCATTGGCGCGGCGATACCGGGCTGTTCTACAGCCACGGCGGCCTGCGTAAATCCCGCCTGACGCGCGACGACCTGGTCGACTGACCCGGCTCACTGCTGCTGATAATTGCCGTTGCCTCGCGGATAGACCGCGCCATTGGGGTATTCGATGCTCTGTCGGATGCCGCCGCTGCCCTGGTCGATGATGACCGAGTTCGAACGCGTCTCGCCGTAGCCACTGGGCACCCGCACGCCACCATAGCTGTCATTGCGTTGCCAGCTGGACGAGCTGCCTACGCTACCGCTTGCCCCCGGGCTGACATAGATGCGCTGGATCACCGGCGGCGACTGCTGCCATTGCGTCTGGTTCTGATAGCGCGGCGTACTTTGCGATTGCGCCTCCTGCCCGGTGAACTTCTGCGCGAAGGCTGGCATCGCCAGTGCGAAGCAGGCGATGGCCGCCAAGGTTCTGCGCTCAATCATGATGATCATCCCGGATGACGGAAAGGTTCAGCTTACCAAGCCTTGTGCACCTCGAGCAGGCCGCGCAAACAGATAAATTTAATCTTTTTATATCAATGACTTGCAAGAATATATTGATATCAAATCTCTGATATATGCCCCGCAAGATGCACGACAGATGCGGCCGCCACCCGCAGCAGGGGAAAACTCATTAAAACATCGTAATAGCGCTTGTTCTTAAAGTAATTTATAAAAATTAATTTACTTTAAAATCATGATGTTACGAGTCATTTATGAAGCAAGTTGAAAATATTGGAAGCTCCATTGCCAAGCGTTCCCAGTCGCCATAAGCCCTGCGCACCACGTCGGGCGTTTCTCGTCACGCCACAGCCTTGCCATTCCATTGCCACGATTGGCAATTCTTTCTCAATCAGTAAGATGCAGCGACTTTCGTAAGGAATGCCTCATGTTCGGACGCTGCCTGGCCCTGCTGCTGATCCTCGCTGTTCCCACCGTTGCCTCTGCTGCCGCCCCGCGCACCTTCGAGGAAGCCAAGAAGGTCGGGCGCAAGCTGTACGCCCGCCAATCGGTGGAGTTCTATTGCGGCTGCCGCTACAACGGCACCAAGGTCGACCTGAAGAGCTGCGGCTACACCCCGCGCAAGAATGCCAACCGCGCCTCGCGCATCGAGTGGGAGCACATCGTTCCCGCCTGGGTGATCGGCCACCAGCGCCAATGCTGGCAGAGCGGCGGGCGCAAGAACTGCTCGCGCAATGACCGGGTGTACCAGAAGGCCGAGGCGGACCTGCACAACCTGGTGCCGAGCATCGGCGAAGTGAACGGCGACCGCGCCAACTACAGCTTTGGCTGGCTGCAGCAAAAGCCCTCGCAGTACGGCGCCTGCCCGATGGTGGTGGATTTCAAGGCACGCAAGGCCATGCCCCGCCCGCAGATTCGCGGCATGATCGCCCGCACCTACTTCTATATGAGCGACCGCTACGGCCTGAAGCTCTCCAACCAGGACCGCCAGCTGTTCACCGCCTGGAGCAAGCAGTACCCGGTGGAAGCCTGGGAGCGCCAGCGCAACCAGATGGTCGGCTGCGTAATGGGCTGGGGCAATCCCTACGTCGGCCCGATCGAGAACGATCGCTGTCCGGCGCCGAAAGTGGCCTGGCGCTGAAGCCTGGCGACAGCCGCAGATACCCGCAGTAGACTCCGACGGCCGTCCACCGTGACGAGCTCACCTTCATCTGTCTGGAGTACGCAGCATGTCCCTCTCGATCTACCAGGCTTCCGTTCCCGTCTTCATCCGCATGCTCGGCAATCTCTCGGCGATTCTCGCCAAGGCGGCCACCCATGCCGAAGCCAAGTCCATCGACCCTTCCGTCCTGATCAACGCCCGTCTCGCCCCGGACATGTTCGCCCTGGGGCGCCAGGTGCAGATAGCCTCCGACTCCGCCAAAGGCGCCGGCGCGCGCCTGGCCGGTGTCGAGGTGCCGAGCTTCGCCGATGACGAAACCACCTTCGCAGAGCTGCAAGCGCGCATCGCGAAGACCATCGACTTCCTCAAGTCCCTGAAGCCCGAGCAGTTCGAAGGCGCCGAAAACCGCACCATCGAGCTGAAGCTGCGTACTCGCGAAGTCAGCTTCAAGGGCTCGGACTTCCTGCTCGGGTTCGTCAACCCGAACTTCTATTTCCACATCACCACGGCCTACGACATCCTCCGCCACAATGGCGTGGAAGTCGGCAAGATGGACTATCTGGGCGGCGTCTGACCGCCCTGGGCGCCGGCATCCCGGCGCCTTTTCAGCCGCGCGGCAGAGGCAATGTGGTGGTGGACTTGATCTCCGAGAGCGCCACGATGGAGTTGATCTCCTGCACGCCCGGCACCTGGGACAGTCGCTCGAAGAAGAAGCGCTCGTAAGCCTCCACATCCTCCGTCACGATGCGCAGCATGAAGTCGACCGCGCCCATCAGAACGTGGCACTCCAGCACCTCGGGGAACTCCTGCATGGCCTGCGCAAAATCCGTCAGGTGATTGCGCCCATGGGCGTTGAGTTTCACCTGGGCGAATATCTGGGTATTCAGGCCGATCTTCTTGCGATCCAGCAGAGTCACCTGCTTGCGGATCACACCCTCGTCCTTCAATCGCTGAATTCGGCGCCAGCACGGCGATTGCGACAGGCCGATGCGCTCAGCGATCTCGGCCGTCGAAAGCGTTGCCTCCTCCTGCAGTAACTCGAGGATCCTGCGGTCTTGGGCATCCAGCGATATGCGCATATACAAATCTCAAATATCAGCAAGAAAGACTTATTAATGCACAAATAAGTCACCCATTGCAGAAATCAGGCAAATAATTCCCCCGGCGCGCCCGCAGAATATTCCTCACCTCTCCTGCATCGGCCAGCCGCCATGACGCTCCCCGCACTCCAACTCGTCGAACTCTCCCCGCTCCCACAAGACCGCCCCGTCCCCACCGAAGTGGCCGCCGACGTGCGCTACCTGATTCGCGCCGAGATCGATGCCGACATTCTCTGTCGCCTGCTGAACCAGTTTGCACTGCAGGGCCACGTACCGGCCGAGGTGGAATCCTCCCGTCGGGAAGACTGGCTGGACATCGCCCTGCGCGTGAACACGCTGCCGCGCTATCGCGCCGAGGTGATCGCCCAGCGCATGCGCGGAATGGTCAGCGTGTGCTCGGTGGACCTGCATGTGCAGGGAGCAGAAACTGTCCTTTCAGCGACATAAGCTGACTTTCTGGCGTTAGCCGGCACATCCTCGCAGGCTTAGAGTGCGAACCTGACCTTCGTGGTCTTTCACACACAACAACGACGAGAGATGTGCCCATGGCTCGCCCACGCCTGCTCCCCGACAACTTCACCCTGGCGCTGATCGCCACCGTGACCGTTGCCAGCCTGCTGCCCTGCGAAGGCACCGCTGCCGTGATTTTCGGCTGGATCACCAACCTGGGCATCGCGCTGCTGTTCTTCCTTCACGGTGCCAAGTTGTCGCGCCAGGCGATCATCGCCGGCGCCACCCACTGGCGGCTGCACCTGCTGATATTCTCCTGCACCTTCATCCTCTTTCCCCTGCTCGGCCTGGCGCTCAAGCCCGCATTGTCGCCCCTGGTGACCCCGGACCTGTACCTGGGCATGCTGTATCTCTGCGCCCTGCCCGCCACCGTGCAATCGGCTATCGCCTTCACGTCGCTGGCACGGGGCAATATCCCGGCGGCTATCTGCAGCGCATCGGCCTCCAGCCTGCTGGGCGTCTTCGTCACGCCGCTGCTCGTGCAGTTGCTGATCGGCGCCCATGGCGATACCGGAATGTCGACGCTGGACGCCATCGGCAAGATCACCCTGCAACTGCTGGTGCCCTTCATTGCCGGCCAGCTGCTGCGCCCGTGGATCGGCGCCTGGGTGGAGCGGCACAAGCCGGTCCTGCGCTACGTGGACCAGGGATCGATTCTGCTGGTGGTCTACACCGCCTTCAGCGCCGCCGTCATTCAGGGCCTGTGGCACCAGGTTCCGCTTCCGGCGCTGGCCGGCCTGGTCGTGGCCTGCTGCGTGCTGCTGGCACTGGCGCTGGTCGCCACCAACCTGCTGGGGCGCTGGCTGGGCTTCTCCCTGGAAGACAGGATTACCATCATCTTCTGCGGCTCGAAGAAGAGCCTCGCCACCGGCGTGCCCATGGCCTCGGTGCTGTTCGCCAGCAGCACCGTCGGCGTGATCCTGCTGCCACTGATGCTGTTCCACCAGATCCAGCTGATGGTCTGCGCCGTGCTCGCCCAGCGCTACTCCCAGCGCCAGGAAGACGGCCACGCACCGCTGGAGCGCGCCAACTGACGGCGCCCCGCCCGCAAAAAAGCCGGTGCATCTGCACCGGCTTTTTCATTTCCGCCAGCGCCGTCAGGCACCGACCGGGGTACGCAGCGTCACGAACTCTTCCGCCGCGGTCGGGTGAATGCCGATGGTTTCATCGAACACCCGCTTGGTTGCTCCAGCCTTGAGCGCAATGGCGATGCCCTGGAGGATTTCTCCGGCTTCCGGGCCGACCATATGGCAACCCAGCACCTTATCGGTGTCGGCATCGACGATCAGCTTCATCAGGGTCCGTTCCTGGCACTCGGTGAGCGTCAGTTTCATCGGACGGAAACGGCTCTCGAACAGCTTCACCCGGTGTCCGGCGCTGCGCGCTTCATCTTCGGTCAGGCCCACCGTTCCGATGTTGGGCAGGCTGAATACAGCGGTGGGAATCAGCTTGTAGTCTACCGGGCGGTATTCCTCCGGGCGGAACAGCTTGCGCGCCAGCGCCATGCCTTCGGCCAGTGCCACGGGGGTCAACTGCACCCGGCCGATCACATCACCGATGGCATGGATCGATGGCTCGCTGGTGCAATAGGCCTCATCGACCTTGATGTAACCACGATCATCCAGCTCGACCGAGACATTCTCCAGGCCCAGGTTGTCCAGTTGCGGACGGCGGCCGGTTGCGTAGAACACGCAATCCGCCTCCAGCACGCGACCATCCTTGAGCGTCGCAGCGAGGCTGCCGTCGGCCTGCTTATCGATGCGTGCGATGTCGCTGTTGAACTGCAGGTCCAGCCCCTTCTTCGTCAGCTCGTCGCGCAGGTGCTCGCGCACGCTGCGATCGAAGCCACGCAGGAACAAATCCTTGCGGTACAGCAGCGAAGTCTGCGCCCCCAAACCGTGGAATATGCCGGCGAATTCCACGGCAATGTAACCGCCGCCGACCACCAGCACCCGACGCGGCAGTTCCTTGAGGAAGAAGGCCTCATTGGAAGAGATCGCGTGCTCCTTGCCGGGAATGTCCGGCACCTGCGGCCAGCCACCGGTGGCAATGAGGATGTGCTTGGCATGGAAACGCTGGCCGTCGACTTCCACGGTGTGCGCATCCTGCAGCCTGGCATGTCCCTCCAGCAGCGTGACGCCACTGTTCACCAGCAGATTGCGGTAGATGCCATTGAGGCGATGGATCTCGCGATTCTTGTTGGCGATCAGTGTCGGCCAGTCGAACTTCGCTTCACCCAGGGTCCAGCCAAAGCCGGCAGCCTGCTCGAAGTCCTCTTGGAAATGCGCCCCGTACACCAGCAGCTTCTTCGGCACGCAACCGACGTTGACGCAGGTACCGCCCAGGTAGCGGCTTTCCGCCACCGCCACCTTGGCGCCAAAGCCCGCGGCAAAGCGCGCAGCACGCACACCGCCGGAACCCGCACCGATGACGAACAGGTCGAAATCGAAAGACATCATGGATCTCCGCTTGGATATGACAGGCAGCATACCTCATGACGCCTGACCTATCCTGCCATCAGCCGCTGCCAAAGGAGTATTCGCCATGCGCCCATCCCTGACCCACCTGGCCCTGCACGTACCTGATCTTGAGGCCTGCATAGCGTTCTACGAGCGCTTCTGCGGTATGCGCATCATTCACCAGCGCGAAGGCAAGGGGTCACGCATTGTCTGGATGGCGGAGCCCGGCAAGGAGCACCGTTTCATCTTCGTCATCATGCCAGGCGGGCAGGCGCGGCACCTGGCCAGCGATGATTACAGCCACTTCGGCTTCGCGGTGGACAGCCAGGAGGAAGTCGACCGTATCGCCAGGGATGCCCAGTCGGCCGGCTGCCTGATCTGGGCACCCCGGGCAGAGCCTTACCCGGTGGGTTATTACTGCGGACTGCGCGACCCGGCGGGCAACTACGTCGAGTTCAGTTATGGGCAGCCACTCGGGCCGGGATCGGAGGCCATGCCAATCCCGCGCTCGATGTGATGCCCGGCTGCACACACGAAAAAGCCACCCGAAGGTGGCTTTCTCAAAGAGCGGAAAGGTCCGGAATTACCAGGCCTTGCCAGTCTTGTAGAGGTGCTCGTAGCAGAAGTTGGTCGCCTCGATGTAACCCTCGGCGCTACCGCAGTCGAAGCGCTTGCCCTTGAATTTGTAGGCCAGTACGCAACCGTCCTGGGCCTGCTTCATCAGAGCGTCGGTGATCTGGATTTCACCGCCCTTGCCCGGCTCGGTCTGCTCGATCAGGTCGAAGATATCCGGAGTCAGGATGTAACGGCCGATGATCGCCAGGTTCGACGGGGCATCTTCGGGCTTGGGCTTCTCGACCATGGTATTCACGCGGTAGATGTCGTCGCGGATCATCTCGCCGGCGATCACACCGTATTTGTTGGTCTCTTCCGGCGGCACTTCCTGGATTGCCACGATGGAGCAGCGGAACTGGTTGTACAGCTTGACCATCTGCTTGAGGACGCTGTCGCCTTCCAGGTTCAGGCACAGGTCGTCCGCCAGCACGACAGCGAAGGGCTCGTCGCCGATCAGCGGGCGACCGGTCAGGATCGCGTGGCCCAGGCCCTTCATTTCAACCTGGCGGGTGTAGGAGAAGGTGCACTCGTCGATCAGGCGACGAATACCGACCAGGTACTTTTCCTTGTCGGTGTTGCGAATCTGGTGCTCCAGCTCATAGGAGATGTCGAAGTGGTCTTCGAGCGAGCGCTTGCCACGGCCAGTGACGATACCGATTTCGCCGAGACCGGCTTCCAGCGCCTCTTCAACGGCATACTGGATCAGCGGCTTGTTCACCACCGGCAGCATTTCCTTGGGCATGGCCTTGGTGGCCGGGAGGAAGCGGGTACCGTAGCCGGCGGCCGGGAACAGACATTTCTTGATCATGGGAGTCCTTCGAGAGGGACAGGGGTGCGAGTTGCGCGCAGTCTAATCAGGCTGCGTCCGCCTTACAATGCCCCGGATTGCAAGCTGCACGACACTTCCGCGCACTTGAAACCGATGACACGCGCATCTGACCACCGGATTGCCAGTTTAGTTCTCGAACTTAATGGCAAATGGGCAGCATCCCGGTCCTGCCCGCCCCCTTTCTATGCTCTGGCTCCTTGCGCCACGTCGCTCCCGCAAAGCCGCTGCTGCACCACGCCCCAGATCGAAAGCTCATCTCCCTCCTCGACCTTCAAGGTGGGAAAGCCATCGCTCGCTGCCTGGAGAGCGAAACAGCCATCGATGATGGCGAGCCGGCGAATCAGCGCCTCACCGTTCAGTGCCGCCACCACGATCTCACCCGGCGCCGCCAATTCGTAACGGTCGACCAGCAACAGGTCGCTGTCGTGAATGCCCGCCTGCGTCATCTCTTCGCCACACGCACGGACTATGTAGGTATGCAGAAGCACTGCGGTGGCCGCAACGCCTGCGCCCGACTGCATCATATCTTGGACATCCAGAATGGCTTGTTGCATGACCTTCCTCCGAATACTGTATATACATACAGATATCAGATACCTGCCAGCCCGGCAAGCCATTGAATGGAACCTACGCAGAGATTGCCGCTCAACCGAAAGGACAGTAAGCCGTTGGCGGTGGACTACCCTTAGGGAGGGGTGAGGATATCAAGATGAATCCAGGCACGTTCGTCACACTCATGATTCTCGGCTGGGTCCTGCTGGCACTGGTCACGCTGTGGGCCATCCTGCGCGTACCCATGCGCCGCGCCCGCATGCAGAAGTTCAAGCACAAGGCAAAAACCGCTTCACCGAGGCGTCACCTCCTCCCGCACTAGAGTCACCATCGTGCAAAATGCCATTGTATTTGCGCCACACCTTGCAGGCTGCATGGAAAGCGAGACGCGGATTATTTTTAAATATTTGATTTTAAAGGATTTTTAATTTATCCGAGATTGGTACGCACCCTGCAATGAAAGGGATGAATCCACCCACACATTGCCGAGGACGACGCCATGCCAATCGACCGCCTGCCTGCCGCCCAATATCTCTGCCAGGTCTTTTCCGATTTCGAAGTGAGTTTCACCGCTCGACCGGACGGCAATCTGATCATGACGCTGAGCAAGGAAGCGGGTGAACACATCGCCTGTCGGGTGGTGCGACTGGAAGAACAACGCAACGAAGAGCTGCTAACTAGCCTGGTAGGTCGAATCCGCCGCGATCTGGCAACCGAATACGGCCCGCTGCAGGAGCAGGACGCCGATCACTTCAAGGAAGAAGTACCGCTGCAGAATTTTTATGAGGCCAGCGGCCCCCTGCGCCAGCGCCGCATCGTCAAGGCCGGCGCAAAACTGCGCTCGATGGCGCACATCGGCGCCTGAATCGCTGAAAATGAAAAACCCGGCCTAGGCCGGGTTTTTCATGTATGGCGCTCGCCTCGATTCAGACATGCAAACTGCAATGATTCGGGGAGATGGGAAATGGTGCCCGGAGCCGGAACCAAATAGAAGACTGGAGGGCTTTGTTTAAATGGATCGCGACAGAACAAGCCAAAATTCTACTCACTTTCCTACTCACATTTTCTAATGTCTCCATCACCTGGAGCAAAGGACCACGGCGCTCAAGCTTCATTCAGCAGTGATCGGACGAGCATTGTGCGCTAGGACGCTTTTAATCTCAGATAGTGAGAGTGGCTCCAGCCGCGTATGGGCTATCCGGTGGCATGTAGGGCACAGGGTCATAAGGTCATCAATATGAACCAACTGGACTACCCCCGGTACGATAGACATCCCCGGCCTACGCTTTGGACTACCCCCGGTACGATAGACATCCCCGGCCTACGCTTTGAGCATAGGAGGAAGTCTATGAGCACCCAGAGATTCACCCCGGAATTCAAGGCCGAAGCCGTCAGGCAGGTCATTG